>CAWGEB010000016.1:0-475537 GCA_963821485.1 uncultured beta proteobacterium | reverse complement strand
CCCCCGGGCGCGACGCTGCAGGTTCTGCTCAGGGTAGGCGTCCCGGTTTTCGTCGCGCCAGCGCAGCCGGACCGCAAGGCGGAAATCACGCTGCTTACTCTGCGCGGCACAACCGCCGAGTGGATCGTCGCCAACACCGGAATGTCGACCTGCGCGCGGAGCGAGTGCAACTCGTTGGGCTCGCCCGCGATGGAAGCAAGGTGTTCGAAACAGACTTTCCAAGAGCGTTATTTCCTTGCGGGCGTAATCAAGACGCTTCGGTTCGACATCTCACACGACATGTGTGCCCAACTCGGGCGCTCCGAAGCCGTCGTTGTCGGCGAGAACCTTGAGCTGAAGCGCAAACTCGATGTTGTCCCGGGCTCTTGCCTCTAGACGTCGCCCACTCGTCCTCGTCGCCGTAGTCGTCATCGCGTTGCCGGGCCCGTCCGCGCCAGCGCAGGCAGCGGCGGGCGATGATGCGTCGGCGACCAGCGGGTCCCAGCCCGCCACGGTGACCGCAGCGCTTGCGCCCTCCGGTGAAGGACCGTTCGCGATTCGATCGCGCGCGTCATCGTGAATACCGTGAATCAGAGGCGACATCGCCATACTGCGCGACGAGCAGGGCAACGTGTTTATGCCCGCGAGCGAGTTTCGAGTGGGGCCTTTCGCTCGCGGGCGAACGCCAGTAACGCTGAACGGCGAACGCTACATCCCCGTGTCGCAGCTCGAAGGTATCAATGCCAGGTTTACGCGAAGACCGTGACCAGTCCTGAACTTCAGGTCGCTTCAAAGGCGTTTCCAGGTACCACCGTCGACCTGGGGCCGCAACGGCGCTCTGGAGTGGGTGCTCATCCAGCCGAGAGCAGTTTCTTTTTCAACTACGGCTTCAATGCTAATGGCGACGACTAATTTGGCCAGCGAAACTACCAGTTTGTGACCGAGTTCGGCGCGCGCGTAGGCAACTGGCTTTTCTACAATACCACCAATGACCAATGGGGTAACACCACAGCGCCCAGGATTCACGCGGCTGCTGACGAACCTGCAGTACGATGATCGACCGAACTTGCGACGCCTGACGCTGGGCGACTTCTTCACACCGTCGGCCAATCGGCGAACTCGGTGCCTCTCGGCGGCGTGCAGCCTGGCCAAGTCGCCACCCATGGACCCGTATTTCATCCAGTTTCCGACAGCGGCGTTCAGGACCGAGGTCGCATCTCCCGTCGACCGTGCAGGTCCGCGTCGACGGGAATCTTGTGGCGCAACGCCCGTTCCCCCGCGGGCCGGTGGACATCACCAACATCAGTGGTGTTACAGGTGGACACAATCTATCCGTGACCATTCGTGATCCGTTCGGCAGCGAACAGGTGCTGCAGCAGCCATTCTTTTTTGCCACCGATGCCGGATTGGCGCAAGGGCTGCATGAGTACAGCTATAACGTAGGCTTCCTCCGTCGTCAGTACGGCATCGAAAGCAACAACTACGGTGATCTGGCCGCTGGGCCTTCCACCGATACGCGTTCACGAACGAGCTCACCCTCGGACTGCGCGGACAGGCCACCAAGAGTCTTTACAACATTGGTCCGTTTGGCACGTATCAGCTTCCAGGCTGGAAATCTTTGGCGCCGGCGTCTCGGTGGGTGGGTGATGGCGGTTCAGGCCCCGCGACATCGGCGGCGTATAGTTACCGCGGCAACAATTTCGACTGACGGCGCCGATTACCCCTTCTTCGCGATTTCGGCGACTCTCCGAATCGAGCCCGGCCAGCGAACGCGCACTAATCAGTACGCGTCGGGGTCCATCTACGGGCCGAACCTTGGTACGTTCCGCGCGACCTACGCGGCGATCACCAGCTACGACGGCCCGAGCACTAAGCTCTGGAATGCTTCGTACACGCTAGGGATGGTTCCATCAGAAGGGCCTGCTCTCGCTCTCCTACACGCGCACACTCGAGCCCCAGTCGACTTCAACCTGGCTGCTTTCATTTCGGTACTACTTTGATACCGTTACGTCGGTCGCGGCGGCGATTGGTGGCACGCGCAATCAAAACACGCAAGGGATCTCGCTGGAGCGCTCGGTCCCGCAAGGCGAGGGCGTTGGCTATACACTCACGGCTGGTCACGCTGGTGGCAACGGATCGACGGCACTTCGGCCGCGCTTTTGTTCGGTCAACGCGGCGGCAAACGACCTTCGGGGGGAACTATTCGCGCGCCAGCTCGCCCGAAGCGGGTGTTTCCCTGAGCAACGTATTTCTGGCGGGCAGTATCGGCTATACCGGCGGCTCGCTGTGTCCTGCCCTGCCGGTCGAAGACAGCTTCGCCAGGCTGTACGGCTGCCCGGCTTGGCCGATGTACCTGTGTACGCTAACAGCTGGTACGCCGGCAAGACCAACGCAGCGGCGAAGTCGCTCGCCACCAACATTAGCGCCTACTTCGACAACTTCATCGTCTTCGACGCCGAGGACTTGCCACTCGACTACGTCTTTGCCACTCCGGAAAAGGTGATCTCGCCCATGACGCGCAGCGGCACACTCGTTCAGTTCGCAATTCGCAAAAACCACGCTGTCGTCGGAACGCTCGTGGCGTTACGTGACGGGAAGCCGGTGCCGCTCGAGTTCCGCGAGATCGCCCTCGTGCGTGGTGATGTGGTGATTCAGTCGTTCACCGCCCGCCGCGGTGAGTTCTATGCCGAAAATGTGGAGCCGGGCGAATATCAGTTGCGCGTCAACGCAGATCCACTCTGCACGGCACACATCAAGGTGCCCGATCCCGCCGATGCGATGACCGACGTGGGTACCGTGGTCTGCGAGTCGACATCCCACTAATCGGAAGTCTGCGGTCGCGCGACACCGCGCCTTGCCTAACCGAACTTGCCGGCGTCATGTCCGTGCGCGCTGCACGCGCTTGACTTCGGGGATCCGGTGCAGTGCCCGCATCACGTTGGCGAGATGCTTGCGGTCGCGTACCTGAACGCTGAAGAACATGTTGAACACGGGACCCTCGTCGGGGCGTTCCATGGATACGTATTCGATGTTCGCGCCCGCGTCGGCGATCGCGGTCGCCAGCTGTGCCAGCAGGCCCCGCTGATCGGATACCAGCAAGCGCATGCCCGCTTCGAACACGCCTTGCGCATCGGGCGCCCACTCGACGTCGACGATCTGGTCGGTGTCGACGCGGCTCTTGCGCAGTGTGTGGCAGTCACGGGTGTGCACCAGCAATCCTTGGCCCCGGCGGAACTGGCCGACGATCGCGTCGCCGGGAATCGGGCGGCAGCACTTGCCGTACTGGATCGCGACGCCTTCGACGCCGCGCAGCTGCAGTGCCCCCGGTTTCACGGGCTGCAACGTCGGCTCGTCGGCGCCACGGTTGGTCGCGCGGGTGAGCGCCTGCGCGACGACGAAGGACAGTCGCTTGCCAACGCCGATGTCGGCCAGGATGTCGAGACGTCCCTTCGCGCCGTATTCGCGCGCCAGTGCCTCCCAGCGTTCCCAGGTGATGGCGTCCGCGGGAACCTTGAGCGACGCCAGCGCCTGTTCGAGCATGCGTTCGCCCAGCGCCGCCGACTCGCGCTGCTGCAGCGATTTGAGGAAATGCCGGATGCGGGAGCGCGCCTTGCCGGTGGCGACGAAGTTGAGCCACGACGGGTTGGGTCGCGCCGTCGGCGATGTCGTGATCTCGACCTGGTCGCCGTTCTTGAGCTCGGTTCGCAGCGGCATCAGCTCGTAGTTGATGCGGGCCGCCGTGCAGTGATGGCCGATGTCGGTGTGCACGGCATAGGCGAAGTCGACCGCGGTTGCGCCGTTCGGCAGCGCCATGATCTTGCCCTTGGGCGTGAACACGTAGATCGCGTCCGGGAACAGGTCGCCCTTGATGTGCTCCAGGAACTCCTTCGAGTCGCGCGACTCGGATCCGATCTCGAGCAGACTCTGCAGCCAGCGGTGCGTCTGTTGCTGCGCCTCCGCGATGTCAAGCTGGTCGCCGGTCTTGTACAGCCAGTGTGCGGCGACGCCGGCCTCGGCGATCCGGTGCATGTCCTGGGTGCGGATCTGCGCTTCCAGCGGAGTGCCGAACGGGCCGAACAGCGTCGTATGCAACGACTGGTACCCGTTGGCCTTGGGGATCGCGACGTAGTCCTTGAACTTGCCGGGAATGGGCTTGTACAGCGCGTGCAGCACGCCGAGCGCCGCGTAGCATGCGGTCACGTCCTTCACCAGGACGCGCACGCCGTAGATATCGAACACCTGCGAGAAAGTGTAGTGCTTCTCGCGCATTTTCTTGTAGACGCTGTACACGGTCTTTTCCCGACCGCTGACCGTGGCGGCGATACCCGCCTGCTTCAATCCGTCGCGGATCGCCTGCAGGATGCGGTTCATCACCTCGCGGCGATTGCCCCGGGCCGCCTTGATCTGCTTGGCCAGCACCCGGTAGCGCATCGGGTAGAGGTTCTTGAACGACAGTTCCTGCAACTCGAGATACAGCGCGTTCAGCCCAAGGCGATTGGCGATCGGCGCGTAGATGTCGAGCGTCTCGCGGGCGATGCGCTTGCGATGCGTAGGCGCCATCGCATCGAGTGTGCGCATGTTGTGCAGCCGGTCCGCGAGTTTGATCAGTATGACGCGAACGTCCTGCGCCATCGCCAGCAGCATCTTGCGGAAACTCTCGGCCTGCTGGTCCTCGCGCGACTGGAACTCGATGTGGTCGAGCTTGGATACGCCATCGACCATGTCGGCGACGAGCTTGCCGAAGGATGTCTCGATTTCGGTCTTGGTGACCTTGGTGTCCTCCATGACGTCGTGGAGCAGCGCCGCGGCGAGTCCCTGCGCGTCGAGCCGCCACTGCGACAGGATGCTGGCGACGGCCAGCGGGTGCGTGATGTAGGGCTCGCCCGACTTGCGGAACTGGCCCTGATGCGCGTGTTCGGAAAACGCGAACGCGCGCTCGACCAGCGCTACGTCAGGAGGGGGAAGGTAATGACCAAGGTGTCGGGTGAATTCGGCGATTTCCGACATGCTTGGTCACTTTGGGGCGGCGTGTGCTAACTCAACTCTGAGGCTTCAACAGCATTTCGATGCCGACCTTGCCGGCCGCGACTTCGCGCAGAGCGATGACCGTAGGTTTGTCGCGGTCGCCGTCGACCATCGGCGCCGATCCGGCACTGATCTGGCGCGCACGATTTGTGGCGGCGAGCGTGAGTTCGAAACGGTTGGGAATTCTGATCAGGCAATCTTCGATGGTGATGCGAGCCATGCGGTATTCCTTCAGATGAGTTGTTCGATCAACGCCCGGTAGCGCACGCGTTGCTGCGTACCCCGGAGCCGTGCCGACCTGACGATCGCGCTCAGGTCGTCGACTGCCGAGGCAAAGTCCTGATTAATAATAACATAATCGAATTCCTTGCAATGCCGAATCTCGTCGCGGGCGGCAGTGAGCCGGCGCGCGATCGTCGCGGCGTCGTCCTGCCCTCGCTTGACCAGGCGCTGCTGGAGCGACTCCAGCGACGGCGGCAGGATGAATATGTGTACCGAATCGGGCAGGATGGCGCGCACCTGGGCTGCGCCTTGCCAGTCGATCTCGAGCAGTACGTCTCGCCCCGCGTCGACTTCGGCCTTGAGCCAGGTGGCCGAGGTGGCGTACCAGTTGCCATGCACGTGCGCGTGCTCGAGGAATTCTCCCGCCACCTTGAGCGCCATGAACCGGTCGGCCACGATGAAGTGGTAGTCGATGCCGTCGCGCTCTCCGGATCGTGGCGCGCGCGTCGTGTACGACACCGACAGCCGCATGCCGCGCTCGCGCTCGAGCAGCGCGCGCGTCAGGCTGGTCTTGCCGCCGCCCGACGGCGCCGCGACGACGAACAGATTACCGACGGGCGTCATGGCGCAACCGCATCATTCAATGTTCTGGACCTGTTCGCGCATTTGCTCGATCAGCACCTTGAGTTCCAGCGCCGACTGCGACAATTCGGCGTCGACCGACTTGGATCCGAGCGTATTGGCCTCGCGATTGAGTTCCTGCATCAGGAAATCCAGCCGCTTGCCGCTGGAGCCGCCGGCTCCCAGCACGCGCCGCACTTCGGCGACGTGGGTGACGAGCCTGGACACTTCCTCCGCAACGTCGACCTTGGTCGCGAACAGTGCGAGCTCCTGCTTGAGCCGCTCGGTATCGGGATCGAGCCCCGCCTCGCGCAACCGTGCGCCGAGCTTCTCCACGTATGCTTCGTGGATCGCCGGGACGCGCGGCGCCACGCGTTTCAACTGTGTCTCGATGCCCTGGCAGCGCTCTTCGAGGATGGCCTTGAGCTTCTCGCCCTCGCGTCCGCGCGAAGCCGCAAGCTCCGTCAGCGCTTGGCGCGTAAGCGCGATTGCCTTCGCCGCCAGCGCCTCGGGATCGAGCGAAGGCTCGGTGAGCACGCCAGGCCAGCGCAGAATTTCGACGGTCGACAACGGCGCGCTGCCCGGGGCATGCCGCAACACCTCCGCCGCCGCGTCGCGCAGTTGCGCAACGCGCTCGGCGTTGACCGCGAGCGTTGTCGCGCCAGGCGTTGCCCGGGTCAAGGCGATGCGACAGTCGACCTTGCCGCGTTTCAGCTCGGCGCCAAGAAGCTCGCGCACGGAGGTTTCGAGCGCGCGCAATTCGTCGGGCAGACGCAACTGCAGGTCGAGGTAGCGGTGGTTGACCGACCGTATTTCGACGCTGAGTGCGCAACCGGGCAAATCCGCCCCGACCGCCGCAAAGCCGGTCATGCTAAGGATCATCGGTCACGATTCCGGGGAGGGCGATGCCGGGACGTTGGCGGGAAAGTCAATGAAATCTTTACTTTATGCGCAGGGTTGCAGAGAATGTAGAGGTTATCAATCCTACGCGCAAGTACAGGCGGAGCGGGCGCTACGCCGCTGCCGCCGGCCTCCATGGGCGTCACCAATCAAGCACTGCCCTCCAGCTATCAGCTGCTGAACTACCGCATCGACCGCCAGATCAGCCGCGGCGGTTTTTCGATCGTCTATCGCGCCTTCGACGAGAGCGGGGCGCCGGTCGCCATCAAGGAATACCTCCCCTCGTCGCTGGTGCTGCGCACCGAAGGCGACATCGTGCGCGCGAGTTCGGCGGAGAACCTCACGTCGTTCCGCTACGGCATGAAGTGCTTTTTCGAGGAAGGCCGTGCGCTGGCCAAGATCAACCACCCGAACGTCGTGCGCGTGCTGAATTTCTTTCGCGCCAACGAAACGGTCTACATGGTGATGCGCTACGAGCGCGGCCGCACGCTCCAGCAGCAGATCCAGCTGCGGCAGGACCAGATGTCGGAGCGCCTGGTGCGCCACGTCTTCATGCACTTGCTCAACGGCCTGCGCGAAGTGCATACGCACAAGCTCCTGCACCTCGACATCAAGCCCGCCAACGTGTACCTACGTACCGATGGCTCGCCCGTGCTGCTCGACTTTGGCGCCGCGCGGCAGACGCTGACCTCCTCGCGGCCGAAGCTGGCGCCGATGTACACGCCGGGATTCGCCGCGCCCGAGCAGTATCGCGATCCTGACCGACTGGGGCCGTGGACCGACGTCTACGGCATCGGCGCCAGCATTTTCGCGTGCCTCGCGGCCTTCGCGCCGCAGGCGGCGGATGCCCGGGTCGCCGAGGACCACCTCGTCTCGGCCAAGAAGATCTGGGCCGGCGCCTATTCGGAAAACCTGCTCGAAGTCATCGACTGGTGCCTGCGGCTCGACCCGCTCGAGCGGCCGCAGAGCGTGTTCGCGCTGCAGAAGGCGATTCGGGACATTCCGCCGAAGAAGCGCAAGCTGACCTTCATCGACTCGATCAAGAAACGGTTGTTCACTGAGGTAATGTAGCGGAACGAAACTGAGCGTGCGCTTCACTATCTTCCAGGAAAGTCGCAAGAGCCAGCGCAAGATCAATCAGGACCGGCTCGCCTATACCTACAGCCGCGATACGCTGCTGCTGGTGCTGGCCGACGGGATGGGCGGCCACGCCGGTGGCGAGATCGCGGCGCAGATCGCGGTACGCCTGTTCATCGAGCGCTTCCAGCAGGACGCCAAGCCGACGCTGAAGAACCCGCTGAAGTTCCTCCAGGACACGATGCTGCGCGCACATTCGGCGCTCGGCTCCTACGCCAACCAGTTCTCGATGCTGGAGACGCCGCGCACGACGTGCGTGGCGTGCATCGTCCAGCAGAATTACGCGTACTGGGCGCACGTCGGGGACTCGCGCCTGTACCTTTTTCGTCAAGGCGGACTGATCGGCCAGACCAAGGATCATTCCAAGGTGCAGTATCTGCTCGACCAGGGACTCATCGGCAGGCATGAGGTGGCCGATCATCCGGATCGCAACAAGATCTTCAGCTGTCTCGGCGGTCTCGTCGATCCGGTCATCGACCTGTCACGGCGCACGCCGCTGCGCAATGGCGACCTGCTCGTCCTGTGCACGGACGGCCTGTGGGGCGTCTACCCGCAGGAAGAGATCGCCCGCGCATTGACCGGCACGCCGATCTTGAAGTCGGCGCCGGTGCTAATGCGCGAAGCGGAGGCACGCGGTGGCCCCGACGGCGACAACCTGTCGATGATCGCTGTGCGCTGGGGCCCGGAAACCTTGACCGACGAGCCGACCACGACCATCACCGAAACGCTGGGCCTGGGCGAGTTCCAGACCGAAATCGACCGCACGCTTACGCTGACCGATCGCACGGGTGCACAGCGCGACCTGACCGACGACGAAATCGAGCGCGCGATCGAAGAAATCCAGGCGACCATCAAGCGCTATCGCCGATGATCAAGTCCAACTGGATGAAACGACCCCCACGCTCGCTGCCCCCAATGGGGGCAGGTCAGTACCTTGGGGCGGCCCGGCGGTACTGACATGCGCCAGCTCATACTCGATACCGAGACCACCGGACTCGACCCGAAGCAGGGGCATCGAATCATCGAGATCGGCGGCGTCGAGCTGGTCGACCGGCGCCCGACCGGCCGGCACCTGCATCTGTACGTCAATCCGGAGCGCGAGATCGACGCCGGCGCGACCGAAGTCCACGGCTTCACCTGGGAGATGCTGCGCGAGAAACCGCGCTTTGCCGACGTCGTCGGCGAATTCATGGGCTTCGCGCGCGGCGCACAATGGATCATTCACAACGCCGCATTCGACATCGGGTTCCTCGACGAGGAACTTCGGCGCCTGCAGCTGCCGACGACGGCCGCGCTTGCGTCGGACGTGATCGACACGTTCACGCTCGCGCGCGAGCAGTTTCCGGGCAAGCGCAACAACCTCGACGCGCTATGCGAGCGCCTGGGTGTGGCGAATGCGCATCGCACGCTGCACGGCGCGCTGCTCGACGCCCAGTTGCTGTCCGAAGTCTATCTCGCGATGACACGCGGGCAGGAAACGCTGACGATCGATCTCATTGCGCCGGCGACGATCCTCGGGACCGTTGTCGGCGTCGACGCCCCAGAGCCGCCCGCGGTTCGGATCGTCGCGCCGACGGCCAATGAGATGGCGGCGCACCATGCCTATCTGGCCGACCTGAACATCGCCTCCAAGGGCGCCTGCGTATGGCTTGCTCTGGCGGCGGGTGGAGAATAGTGCATGAACGCAGAATCCGGTAACACGACGGCAAAGGATGCCGGCCATACTGTCGCGGCGCTGCCGGCAAGCTCGCATGCGGCTGCGACGACCCCGCCGATCATGCCCGACGAGCCGCCCAAGGGACGCGAAATCGCGCCGATCAATCGCGAACTGTCGCTGCTCGCCTTCAACCGCCGCGTTCTGGCACTCGCCGAAGACCCTGCCGTACCGCTGCTGGAACGGCTGCGCTTCCTGTGCATCGTAAGCGGCAATCTCGACGAATTCTTCGAGATCCGCGTCGCTGGCTTGCGCGAACAGCTGCGCATCAAGGCCCCCCCGCCGGGCATCACGATGCATGAATTGCGGGCGAATTTCACCCGCATCAGCGAAGAAGCGCAGACGCTGGTCGCCGACAAATACCGCGTGCTGAATCAGCAGGTGCTGCCGGCGATGACGGTGGCGGGAATCCGGTTGCTGCGTCACGCGGACCGCAATGCCGAGCAGCGCGCGTGGGTTGCCGAATACTTCCGGCGCGAGGTCAAACCGCTGCTGACGCCCATCGGCCTCGATCCGGCGCACCCGTTCCCGCAAGTCGTCAACAAGACCCTGAACTTCATCGTCGAGCTGTCGGGAAAGGACGCCTTCGGGCGCGAGAGCTCGATCGCCATCGTCAAGGCGCCGCGCCTGCTGCCGCGGGTCATCCAATTGCCGAAGGAAGTCGCGCCCGACAACACCTTTGTCCTGCTATCCTCGGTCATCCACGCACACCTCAACGATCTGTTCGCCGGTCGCGAGGTGATCAACTATTCGCAGTTCAGGGTGACGCGCGATGCCGATCTGTGGTTCGACGAGGAAGAGGTCAAGAACCTGAGGCAGGCGCTCGAAGGTGAATTGCCGCAACGCCAGTTTGGGCTCGCGGTGCGCCTCGAAGTCGCCGCGGGCTGCCCGGCGCACGTGGCCGAATTGCTCCTGCAGCAATTCGAACTGCAGGAGTTCGATCTATACCGCTGCGACGGTCCGGTGAACCTGGCGCGGATGTCGGCGCTGGTCGACGATGCGGACCTCGACGAGCACAAGTACCCGACGTTCCTGCAGGGCCTTCCGGACCGATTGAAGGATCAGCCGGACCTGCTCGCGGTCATTCGTCAGCATGACGTGCTGCTGCATCACCCTTACCAGGCGTTCGATCCGGTCGTCGAGTTCATCCGCAAGGCGGTCGACGATCCCGATGTCGTCGCGATCAAGCAGACGGTCTATCGCACCGGCGTGAACTCGGTGCTGATGGAGGCGCTGGTCGAGGCCGCGCGCCGCGGCAAGGAAGTCACGGTCGTCGTCGAACTGCTGGCGCGGTTCGACGAAGAAACCAACATCAACTGGGCGGAGCGGCTGGAACAGGCCGGCGCGCAAGTCGTCTACGGCGTGTTCGGACTGAAGACCCACGCCAAGCTCGCGCTGTTGCTGCGGCGCGAGCGCGATGCATCCGGCAAGACCCAGCTGCAGCCTTATGCGCACCTCGGTACCGGCAACTACCATCCGCGCACCGCGCGACTGTATACCGACTTCGGCCTGTTCACTGCGAACCCCGAGATGTGCGCCGATGTCAGCGAGGTGTTCCTGCATATCACCAGTCTCGCCAAGGCGAACCGGCTCAAGCACCTTTGGCTTGCGCCGTTCACGATGCATCGGCACCTGCTCGACGCGATCCGGCGCGAAACGCGGCACGCGAGAGAAGGCAAGGCGGCGCGGATCATCGCGAAGATGAACGCGCTGCTGGAGGATGCCGTCATCAAGTCGCTGTACGCGGCGTCGGAAGCAGGGGTGCAGATCGATCTCATCGTGCGCGGTGCATGCGCACTGCGACCGGGCGTCAAGGGCGTGTCGGAGAATATCCGGGTGCGCTCGATCCTGGGCAGGTTTCTCGAGCATCACCGCGTATGGTATTTCCAGAACAACGGCAGCGAAGACGTCTTCCTGGCGAGCGCCGACTGGATGGGGCGCAATCTGTTCCGTCGCGTCGAAGTCGCATTCCCGGTGCTCGATCCGGTGCTCAAGGCGCGCGTCGTCGAGGAAGGCCTCAAGCCCTACCTGTCCGACAACTGGGACGCGTGGGAGCTGATGGTAGACGGCAGCTACCATCGCCAGAAACCCAAAGGACGCGGGCACGCGATCTCGGCACAGCAGGGATTGCTGGACCGCCTGGCGGACCACACGCCACCGCGCCCGTGATGCGCGCACTCCGATGGATCTGATCCTCTGGCGCCACGCCGAAGCCGAGCCGGGCGAGCCGGACCTGGGTCGCCGCCTGACCGCCAAGGGCATCAAGCAGGCGGAGCGGATGGCAAACTGGTTTGACGGCCACCTGCCGGACACGTGCAGGATCCTGGTCAGCCCCGCCGATCGGGCGCAGCAGACTGCACTCACGCTCAAACGGAAGTTCAGGACGGTGCCGGAGATTGCGCCGGGTGCCACCGTATCAGCACTGCTGGCGGTGGCAGGTTGGCCCGATGCGCGCGAGCCGGTGATGATCGTCGGCCATCAGCCGACCCTGGGCGAGGTTGCCGCCTTCCTGCTTTCAGGTCAAGTCGAATCGTGGAGCGTGCGCAAGGGCGCGGCGTGGTGGCTGACCAACCGGGTACGCGACAGCGGCTCTGCCGTCGTGCTCAAAGTGGTGATTGGCCCCGACTTCGTTTGAGTCGCCGCGACGCACCCGCGAAGGTCGCCGTGGCCTACAGATGGTCGAGGAACTGTCCGATGGCCCCGTCCGCGAATTGGTCAGGTCCCATTTCGCCAGAAGAGAATAAACAGTTGATGCTCGCAGCCAAGAGAAAACGACCCTACGCCATACGTGCGTCCGCGACCCACGGCCGCGGCGCTTTCGCCACGCGAAAGATCCGCAAGGGCGCCAAGATCGTCGAGTATCGCGGCAAGCGATCCAACTACGACGAGGCCTGCGAGAAACCCGACAGCGATCCCTCGGATCCGTTTCACACCTTGCTGTTCGAACTCAGCGACGGCTCGGTCATCGATGCGGGCGTGCGCGGCAGCGCGGCGAAATGGATCAACCACAGCTGCGCGCCGAATTGCGAACCGATCGAGCACCGGAATTTCCGGGTCTTCATTCATGCCAAGCGGGTGATCGAGGCCGGGGAGGAGCTGACCTACGACTATCGGCTGGTGTTCCATGGCCGTCTGAGCAAGCGCGCGCTCAAGGGCATGGCTTGTCATTGCGGTGCCGCACGCTGTCGCGGGACGATGCTTGACATGAAGAGTGCCCGGACCAGAAGCTAGCAGGCAGGCGACGAATCCCTATCCCGCGGCCAGTCGGTGCCGCGGATCAGCCGGCTGTTTCCGACTTGCTTCAAGCTTCCGGCACGGCGCGTCCCCGTCCGGAGGCACCTACTTTGCGTTCCTCCAACGGTAACCCAGCGCCTCCCACTGCGCCCGCTCCTTTGCCAGCAGATGCGTCGTGAGCGGATGCGCGGTGAGCCAGCGCGTGGAGACGCCTAAGCCGATGCTGTCGCCGACCTTGAACTTGATTCTCGGCACAGCGATCTCGGTGCGGGCGTGATGGAACAGCACCGCCAGGCGCAACGAAAGGAGCTGGCAGCGCACATCGACGTCACCCAGGCTCGGCTGCACCTTCGCCAGCCCGCCCCGGCAGCCGTACACCAGCAGCGCGAGCCGGCTTTGCTCGCCCGCCGAGAATCCGGGCATGTCCGCGTGTTGCAGAATGTAGGCGCCGTGTTTGTGGAAACCGAGGTGCGAGACCGACATGCCGGTCTCGTGCAGGAGCGCGGCCCACTCCAACAGCTGCGCGCGGCCGGCGTCCTTGCGCTTGGCTGCGCGACGATAGAGCGCGGTGGCCAGCGCCGCGACGCGCGTGGCGTGCGCGCGCTCGATGCGATAGCGGTCGACGAAGCTCCCGACCGTAACCTTGCGCACATCCTCGTCGATAGTGCGACCAAGCAGATCGTAGAGCACGCCCAGTCGCAGCGCGCCGCCCACCGGCTCGATGCGCTCGACGCCGAGTTCGGCGACGGCTGCGGTCATGATCGCGAGACCCCCCGCGAGGACCGGCACGCGCTCGGGCTTGAGCGCATTGAGGTTGAGATTGCGGACGTTGCCCGCCAGAACGAGTCGCTTGCGCAGCCGCGCGAGACCGGCGGGCGTAATGCCACCGCCGGAAAATCCGTTTTGCTCCAGGATCTCCGCCAGCGCTGCGGCGGTGCCCGACGACGCGTACGCGTCGCGCCAGTGCCCGGGCCCGAATTCCCGCGCGATCGCTTCGACTTCCGCGCGGGCCGTGGTCTCGGCGGCATCGAGCGCCGCGACCGTGACCTGGCCCTTGGGGAAAAAGCGCTGCGAAAATCCCACGCAGCCGATTTTCAGCGACTCGAGGCGTTCGGGTTCGAGACCGCGGCCGATGATGAATTCGGTCGATCCACCGCCGATATCGACGACCAGACGCGGCGCCGTTGAGGGCGGCAGCACGTGGGCGACGCCAAGATAGATCAGCCGCGCTTCTTCGTGCCCGCCGATCACGTCGATCGGAAACCCGAGTGCGCGCTCGGCCTGCCGCAGGAAATCCCTGGCGTTCGTCGCGACACGGAACGTATTGGTGCCGACCGCGCGTACGGCGGAAGGATGCACCCCGGAAAGGCGCTCGCGGAAGCGCGCCAGGCACTCCAGTGCGGCCTTCATCGCAGGCGCAGTGATGCGTCCCTGCGCATCGAGGCCCGCACCGAAGCGAAGCGTCTCGCGCCACGTATCCTGCCGGTAGATCTGGTCGCCCTCGACGCGGCCGATTTCGAGGCGAAAGCTGTTGGACCCGAGGTCGACGACAGCGAGGGTGGCCGTAGTCACGATGTGCGCAGCGCTCCGAGACGCAGACGCGAGCCTAGCAGAAAACGCGCGCCCCATGCTCGCTTGAGCGGCGCGCTTTGGCGCTCCGGGCGTTTCTGCTACGCTCGACGCTTTGCTTCAACCATCGCTGCTCGATGCCGGTCGACTACCTTCAGAAGATTCTCACGGCGAAAGTCTACGACGTTGCCGTCGAATCGCCCCTCGACCCGGCGCCGGCACTTTCGCAGCGGATCGGCAACCGCGTGTTGCTCAAGCGCGAAGACCAGCAGCCGGTGTTCTCGTTCAAGTTGCGCGGTGCCTATAACAAGATGGCGCATCTGTCTGCGGCCGAGCGCGCGCACGGCGTGGTCGCCGCGTCCGCGGGCAATCACGCGCAGGGAGTCGCCCTGGCTGCCCAGCGGCTGGCATGCAGGGCCACCATCGTCATGCCGGTCACCACACCGTCGATCAAGGTTAGCGCCGTCGCAGCGCGCGGCGCGAAGGTGGTGCTGCACGGCGACTCCTACAGCGACGCCTACGCGCACGCGCTGCGCGTACAGAAAGACAGCGGTGCGATCTTCGTCCACCCCTACGACGACCCCCACGTCATCGCCGGTCAGGGGACGGTGGCGGTAGAAGTGCTCCGGCAGTGGCAGGGACCGATCGACGCGATTTTCGTCGCTATCGGCGGCGGCGGACTGATTGCGGGCATCGCCTCCTACGTGAAGCGCGTGCGACCCGAGATCAAGGTGATCGGCGTGCAGCCGGTCGATTCGGACGCGATGGCGCGCTCCATCGCTGCCGGCCGGCGCGTGAAGCTCGAGCATGTCGGCCTGTTTGCCGACGGCGTCGCGGTCAAGCAGGTGGGCAAGGAGACGTTTCGTATCTGTCGCGAATTGGTCGACGACATCGTGCTCGTCGACACCGACGCGACCTGCGCCGCGCTGAAGGATGTGTTCGAGGACACCCGAGCGGTGCTCGAACCCGCGGGCGCCCTGTCGGTCGCCGGAGTCAAGGCCTGGTGCGAACGTCATCGCACGCGCGACCGCACGTACGTGGCGATCGCCGGCGGCGCCAACATGAATTTCGACCGCCTGCGTTTCGTCGCGGAACGCGCAGAGCTCGGCGAACAGCGCGAAGCCATCCTGGCGGTGACGATCCCCGAACGCCCGGGCAGCTTTCGCGCCTTCTGCGCGCTGCTCGGCAAGCGCAACATCACCGAGTTCAACTATCGCTATGCCGACGCCAAATCCGCCCATATTTTCGTCGGCATCGAAGTCATCGACCGGCGCGAGACGGCGGGTCTGCTGCGCGCGATGCACAAGCGCCGGATCGAGGCTTATGATCTGTCCGACAACGAAATGGCCAAGCTGCATGTGCGCCATCTCGTCGGTGGACACGCACCCGACGCCGAGCACGAAATCCTGTACCGGTTCGAATTTCCGGAGCGGCCCGGCGCGCTTATGCGCTTTCTGGACAGCATGAGCCGCGGCTGGAACATCAGCCTGTTTCACTATCGTAATCATGGGGCTGACTACGGCCGGGTGCTGGTCGGCATGCAGGTGCCGCCGTCCGACAAGGCCGAATTCACGGGATTCCTGCGCCGCCTCGGCTATCACTGCGTCGACGAAACTGGCAACCCGGCCTACCGGATGTTTTTAGGCCGATAGCATGATTGCCGCGGGGGGGGCGCCAAGCTTCCTTGGGCCCGGCCGGACGCGGCGCGTAGGACGAAGTGCCCAAAATGGGCGCATTTGTGACGGCATTGCACACCGCCGTTGTTGCAAATCGCTCAAAAACCACAAGATTCCCGGTTCTGGCAAGGATTATGCTCTAGTCATTTGCTTGCAACCATGGCAAACTTTCCAGAGGTGGGTATGGAATCATTGGCGCTACAGGCTGTACTGACGGACGACCCAGGGAGCATCGCGTTGCCGGATCCGGCCGCATTGTCGGGCGTGAAAGTGATGGTGATCGACGATAGCAACACGATTCGTCGCAGCGCCGAGATTTTCCTGCTTCAGGCCGGGTGCACCGTCATTCTGGCCGAAGACGGCTTCGACGCGCTCGCGAAAATCACCGATCATCAGCCAGACCTGATCTTTGTCGATATCATGATGCCGCGGCTCGACGGATACCAGACCTGCGCGCTGATCAAGAAAAACACGCGCTTTCACCAGACGCCGGTCGTGATGCTGTCGTCCAAGGATGGACTGTTCGACCGTGCGCGCGGGCGCATGGTCGGCTCGGATCAGTATCTGACCAAGCCGTTTACCAAGGAGAGCCTGCTCAAGGCTGTCGGGACGCATGTGAAGGTCGCGGCGCACTGAAGCCGCGTTGCCGGGGCGTGGGGCCGGCGGGAAGGTTTGGAGAGCATGACCATAAAGCGGGTACTGATCGTCGACGATTCGCCGACCGAGCGGCATGTCCTGAACGACATGTTGACCAAGGCCGGCTATGAGGTCGTGGCCAGCGACAACGGCGAAGACGCGATCCTCAAGGCCAAGTCGGCCAAGCCGGACCTGATCCTGATGGACGTCGTCATGCCGGGATTGAACGGGTTCCAGGCGACGCGCGCCATCAGCCGCGACCCGCAGACACGCCTGGTGCCGATCATTCTGTGCACGTCGAAGAGCCAGGAGACCGACAAGATCTGGGGCATGCGCCAGGGCGCCCGAGACTACATCGTCAAGCCGGTGCGCCGCGAGGAACTGCTCGCGAAAATCACCGCGCTCGGATAGCGCCGCCGAATGGCTCGCGCCGCCAAACTCGACCTTCGTGCGTTCCAGCAGGAACTCGCGACGCGCCTCGCCGCCAAGACCTCGGCGCAGGTCGAGCAGTCCCGCCTCGGTCTGGCCTGTGCCGGAACGCAGTGGCTCATTCGACTGGCCGATGCGGGCGAAGTGATCGCCGTGCCGCCGGTCGCAACCGTGCCGATGACGCGTCCCTGGTACCTGGGCATCGCGAACATCCGCGGCAACTTGTACGGATGCATCGATTTCGCCGGCTTTCTGGGTCACGACGCTGAACCCGTGGCGGCAGGGGCGAGCACCTCGAGGCTCGTCCTGTTCGGACCACGCGCAGGTGAGTTACGCGCGGGCCTGGTCGTGCAGCGGGTCCTTGGGTTGCGCAATCTCGCCGAACTAAGGCAAGCCGACGCACCCGCCGGTGCGCCTGCCTGGTACGGCCTGCGCTGGAGCGACGCGGAGGGCGGGCTGTGGCAGGAAATCGACCTTGCGCTGTTGGCGCAGGATCCGGGCTTTCTGCAGGTTGGACTGTAGACCGACTGGCACATGTGAAGACCAGAACGACGTGCGCGTTGCTACCCGTTTCGGGGGAGGAAGAAAATGGCGTTTAGCTTGAAGAGCCTTTTTGGCGCCGGAGGCGCACAGGGGCAGACCCTCGCCGAAGACGATTTTGACGAGCCGACGACGCAGGTCAAGATGAGCGGGACGCCGAAGGGCTACGATCCGCTCGGCGCGGTGTCGATCATGGAGCAGCTGCGCACCGGGTCAACCGAGGCGGCGCAGCCGACACGCCTTTGGCTCATTGGCCATCTCCCGATCGTGCGCCAGTTCCAGATCCTTGGCGCACTGCTGGTCACATTCATCCTGCTTGCGCTGATCATGCTGTATCTGAATACGCGCATCGCGACTCAGGTTTCCGCCAGCGTGACGACGGCGACCGAAATGCAGATGCTGTCGCAGCGCCTCGCGCGAAATACGGCGCTGGCGGTACAGGGTAACGCCTCCGCATTTGAGGGCGTCAAGGATTCGCGCGACCGCTTCCGTGCCGACCTGGACGCGCTGGCCAAGGGCGGAACGGTCAGGGGCGTGAACATCGATGCTTCCAGCAACGAGGCGCTGCAGGCGACCATCGGCGAGATGAGCACGCGCTGGGACCGCGTCGAGAAGAACGCCACCGCGGTCATCGACAATCAGGCGGCGCTGGTCGCATTGTCGAAGGGACTCGACAGCATCAACCAGGGCAACAATGCGCTCCTGGAACTCGCGCAGCAGGCGGCGACCCAGGTGGCGCAGGGCGGCGGCGGCCTGCGCGAAGTCGATTTCACGAATCAGCTGGCGATCCTGTCGCAACGGATCGCCAAGAACGCGAATGCGCTGGTGTCGTCGGACGAGATCGATCCCGAAGTGGCGTTTCTGCTGGGCAAGGACACCGGCACGTTCAAGGACATTCTGAACGGCCTGCTCAAGGGTAGCGACGCGCTGCGCCTTCCCGCAGTTCATGCCGACGATGCACGGACCACGCTGGTGGAGTTGCAGAAGCGCTTCGCGACCTATGAGGGCGGCGTCAACGCGATACTGCAGAACATGCAACGGCTGGTCATTGCCAAGCAAGCAGGCCGAGGCGTCACCCAGGAATCCGAACCGCTGCTGTCCGACGTGACCAAGCTGACGACGGAGTACGACGGGCAGACGGCGTCGCGCAATTTCACCTTCTGGGCCGCGATGACCTTCGCGTTCTTCGCGCTGCTCTGGCTGATCGCGCTGGGCAAGGTGTTTCTCGACGACGCGCGCGTGCGGGCGTTCGACAGCGAGCAGGAGAACAAGCGCAATCAGGAAGCCATTCTCCGGCTGCTCAACGAGATGGGCAACCTGGCCGACGGAGACCTCACGGTCCAGGCCTCGGTGACCGAGGATGTCACCGGTGCGATCGCGGATTCGATCAACTTCACGATCGAGGAATTGCGCACGCTGGTTCGCGGGATAAACTCGGCGACCGACCAGGTGGCCAAGGCGACGACCGATGCGCAGGCGATCTCGAACCGGCTGTACGAAGCGTCGCAGCGGCAGAACAAGGAGATTCAGCAGGCGTCGGCATCGGTGCTGCAGATGGCGCAGTCGATCAACGAAGTGTCGCAGACCGCATCGCAGTCGGCGCGAGTGGCGCAGCAATCGCTCGCGGCTGCGGAAAAGGGCGGCCAGGCGGTGCACAACCAGATCGCCGGCATGAACGAGATCCGCAGCCAGATCCAGGACACGGCGAAGCGCATCAAGCGCTTGGGCGAATCCTCGCTGGAAATCGGCGAGATCGTCGAACTGATCTCGGACATCACGGAGCAGACGAACGTGCTGGCGCTGAACGCTGCGATCCAGGCGGCATCGGCGGGCGAGGCGGGGCGTGGATTCACGGTCGTCGCCGAGGAAGTTCAACGCCTGGCGGAACGTTCCGGCGAGGCGACCAAGCAGATCGAGGCGATCGTGAAGACCATTCAGGCCGACACGCAGGACGCGGTTGCGGCCATGGAAAAGAGCACGGTCGGCGTGGTCGAAGGAACCAAGCTGTCTGACGCGGCGGGGCAGGCGCTGGACGAAATCCGCAAGGTTTCGCGCGAACTTGCTGAATTGATCGGGGGCATCTCGGCGCAAACGCAAAAGCAGTCCGCCTCGGTGTCCGACGTGACGCGAGGGATGCAAGGCATCCTGAAGATCACCGAGGAAACCACCGAAGGTACCAAGCAGACCAACGTGTCCATCGGGCAGTTGTCCAAGCTGGCCGCGGAGCTGCGCAGCTCCGTTGCCGGCTTCAAGGTGTAGGCATTACGCGGCCTGCGCGCATTCGGCAGGCGCGGTTTTTGCATGGGGTTGCCCTGATCATGTCCATGCCTAGCTGATGGCGACCACCACCGTGACCAACGACACCGCACCGGAATTCGACCTCGGCCCCCTGTCCTGGGTGCAGGGTGAAATCGACCAGGCGCTCGCGCGCGGGCTCGAAGCGCTCGCCGCGTTCAAGGCCGCGCCCGCCGACCCGACGACGCTAAAGCACGCGCGCACGCACATCCACCAGGCCGCCGGCGCGATCCAGATGGTCGGCCTCGACGCGGTCACCGCGTATACCGACGAGCTCGAGCGCCAGTTGCAGCGGCTCGAGGAGGCGCCTGCCGGCAACATCGAGTCTGCCTGCGATCTGCTCGACCGCGCCTGCCGCAAGCTGCGCATATTTCTCGATGAACTGGTCGGCGGTGCGCATCCGGTGCCGCTCAAGCTGTTTCCCGAGTACGAGCAGATGCAGCAGGCGCGAGGTGTGAAGGCCGCGGCTCCGACCGACCTGTTCTATCCCGACTTGTCGCCGAGGGCGCCGAAGATCGCGACGGCGAAGACCGTGACCTCGCAAAAGCTGCCGTCGTACCTGCGCAAGCAGCGTCGGCAATACCAACGGGGCCTGCTCGCCTGGCTCAATGGCGACGAGGAGGCCGCGCGCGTCATGCGCGATGCGATCCAGGGCATCGAGGACGTGCAGACGCATTCGTCGCAGCGTTCGTACTGGTGGACGGTCGGCGCGTTGCTCGAAAGCATCGTCGAGAAAGGTGTCGAGAACGCATTCGGCGTCAAGCAGTTGTGCGGCCGCGTCGACCTGCAGATCCGGCGCTTCGTCGAAGGCTCGGCGAAAGTCGCCGACCGGATGCGGCGAGAGGTGCTGTACTACGTCGCGATCAGCGCGCCCGTGGGACCCCAGGTGCAGGCGGTCCAGCGCGCGTTCCGCCTGCACGGCCTGATTCCGAGCGCGGACGTGTTGTCGGCGGATGTCGTGCGCGTGCAACCGCTGCTGCGCGAAACGCGCGATCTGCTCACCACGGCGAAGGATCTCTGGCTCAAGCTGACCGGGGGACGTCCCGAGAACCTGCCGAAGTTGCGCCAGGTCCTCTCGCAGTTGCGCGACAAGACCACCGCCATCGGCGAACCTTCGCTGTCGCGCCTCGCGTCGGCGCTGGCCGGCCGCCTCGACAAGCTCCCCAGCGGCAGCGTTTCGGACGCGTTGGCGATGGAATATGCGACCGGCCTGCTGCTCGCCGACTCCGCGCTCGACAACTTCGCCGCGATATCGCCCGAATTTCCGAAGCAGGTCGATGCGATGCTCGCGCGGCTCGACGCCGCGGCGCAAGGTCAGCCGGTGCCTGACGCCGCCGTGGCGCCCATCCTCGATGAAATGGCCCGGCGCGCGCAGGAACGGCTGGTGCTGGCGCAGGTTGCGCGCGAGATTCAGGCGAACCTGCGGCATATGGAACAGGTCCTGGACGCGTTCTTCCGCGACCACAGCAAGCGCGCCGATCTCGCGACGCTGCCGCACGACAGCGCTCAGATCGCGGGCGCATTGAAGATGCTTGGCCTGGCGCGCGCAGAACAGCTGCTTTCGCTGTGCCAGCAACAGATCGACGAATACGCCAAGGCAGATTCGACGGTCGCCGACGAGGACCTGGAATTGCTCGCCGAGTCGCTGTCTGGACTGGGCTTCTACATCGAAGCGGTCGAGCAGCAACGGCCGGATCGCGAGCGACTGATCGAACCGATGCTGGCGCGGCGGTTGGGCGTGGAAGCCCTGGAAGAGGCTCCGGAGATCGACACCGTGGAGACCGCGGTCGCCGACATGGAAGCGCAATTGCCGGCGACGCTGGCGGCGTTCCAGCGTGCGCCGGGCGATGCGGGCGCGCGCGAGCGACTCGAAGCCGACCTGACCACGCTGATCGACGACGCCAAGCTCATCGACGATACGCGCCTGCATGAGGAAGCCAGTGCGGCGCTGGAAGAACTGACGCGCGCTCGCGAAGGCGACACCGCCGCGCTGCAAGAGGCGATCGGCGCGATCGCCAGCAGTCGCGCCGCCGCGCCGGCGCCGGCGCCGTCCGAGGAGACCATGCGGCTGCTCGAGACCGACGCGTCGCAGTTCGACGCGGAGCTGCTCGAGATCTACCTGACCGAAGCGGGCGAGGTCCTCGATACCGTCGCTGCAAACAGCGCACGGTTGCACGCACACGCTGACGACCGCGAAGCGCTGGTGACGGTGCGCCGCGGATTTCACACGCTCAAGGGCAGCGGTCGCATGGTCGGGCTCTCCGACCTGGGCGAGCTCGCCTACGAGGTCGAGAAACTGCACAACCGGTTGCTCGAGGAAGACCTGCCGGTCACCCTGGCGGTGCTCGATCTGGTCGACGTTGCCCAGACGAGCTTCCGTGGCTGGGTCGACGCGCTGCGCCGCGATGGTCGCGTCGCGGTGGACGCAACGGCGTTGCGTGCCGCGGTCGCCCGGGCAAACGCGGAGTTGCCTTCATCGCATGAGCCGCCGCCACCGCCGCCGGCAGTGGCGCCGATGCCTGCGTCCCACGCTGGGGAGGTGCAGACGCCGGACCCTTTGGCACTCACCTCACCGTTGATCGAGGTGCTTGAGCTCGACGAAAGCTCGCCCTCGGAATCAGAGCAGGCGTCGAACGACGACACGATCACGTCGCCAGACGTATCGACTGTCATCGAATTCGTGCCGCGCGCGACAGCGCCGCACGTTGAAAGTATCCATGACACGCGGTTTGTCGACGCGGCGGCAGCGCTGGAACCACTACCGCCCGAAGCCGACGAAACCACGGTGGGCGACGTCACTTTGTCGACGGCGCTGTATCGCATTCTTTGTGACGAGGCGCAGCAGCATCTGGCGACGCTCGACTCGGAATTGCAGACCCTCCAGTTCGATTCGGCCGCAACGCCGTCACAGGCGATGGTCCGCGCCAGCCACACGCTGTGCGGGATTCACCGTACGGGCGGATTTCCCATGCTGGCTGCGACGGCGAAGGCGCTCGAGCAATGCCTGCTGGGGCTGCAGGCGCGAGGCGCACCGTTGCCGGGCGCCTCGCTTCCGGTGCTGGCGCGCGCCATCGCGGGATTGACGATGCTTGCGGCCCGGGTGAAAGGGCGTGAAGCCTTTGTTGCCGGCGACGAGATCGAGGCCGCGGAAATCGTTGCCGAGCTCGATGCCCTTCGCCAGGAAGCCACCACCGAGCCGGCGCTGGACGACAGCGAGACGATTGCCGAGCGCGTCGCCGAAGCCGAAGAGCTGGCGCAGGACGCTGCGCCGCACGTACCCCACGTTGCGACGCCGAAACTGGTCGAGGCCGTTGCGCCGCCCGCCGTCGGGCAGAGTCCTGCACCACCTCCCGTCGTGCAAAGTCCTCCACCGATCACCTTGGCCGAAGCGCCCGCGCCCCCTCGTGTGGCGCCCGCGCCCGTGCCAAGACCGGTGCCGGCGATTGCAGTCCCGTCCCCGGCGGACGAGTCGTTGCTTGGCGTCAGCGACGATGTCGACAAACAGGTGCTGCCGATATTTCTCGACGAAGCGGCTGAACTGTTCCCGCAGGCGAGCGAACAGCTGCGCGCCTGGCACAAGAAGCCCGGCGACGTGCAACATGCGCATGGACTCAAGCGTACCTTGCATACCTTCAAGGGCAGCGCACGGATGGCGGGGGCGATGCGACTGGGCGAACTCACGCACCTCATGGAGAGCCGGCTGCCGGAAACCGATGCGCTGGCGCGACCATCGCCTGCGCTGCTGGACATGCTGGACAACGATCTCGACCACGTCGCGTTCGTGCTCGACCGACTGCAGAAGGGCGAAGTGAACACCGCATTGCCGTGGCTCGAAGTCACGGCCACGGCCCCGGCGGTCGAGCCCGCCGCAGAAGCTTCCCATGGCGTGGACCTGAAGTCCCCGGTCGTAGCGACGATCCCGATGGTACCGGCCGCGGCGGTGGTTGCGGCGGCACCCGTCGGCAACGAGGCCGAAGGCGCGCGTGCGCAGCTGCGGGTGCGCGCCGACCTCATCGACCGGCTCGTCAACGAAGCGGGCGAGGTGGCCATTGCGCGCGCACGGGTCGAGGGTGAACTGCGCTCTCTCAAGTCCAACTTGCTCGAACTGACCGGCAGCGTCATCCGCCTGCGGTCGCAGGTGCGCGAGATCGAAATCCAGGCGGACTCGCAGATTCAGTCGCGCCTGTCGATGGTGAACGAGGACGCGGAAGGATTCGATCCGCTGGAGTTCGACCGGTTCACGCGTTTCCAGGAATTGACGCGAGGCATCGCCGAAGGCGTCAACGACGTATCCACGGTGCAGCAATCGCTGCTCAAGAATCTGGACGAAGCCGATGCCGCGCTGCTCGCGCAGGCGCGGCTCTCGCGCGACGTGCAACAGCAGCTGTTCTCGATCCGCACGGTCCCCTTCGGGAGCCTGTCCGAGCGCCTGTACCGGATCCTGCGCCAGACTGCGAAGGAACTCGACAAGCGCGCGAACCTCGAGATTCGCGGCACCCAGGTCGAACTCGACCGGTCGGTCCTGGAAAAGCTCGTGGGACCGCTCGAGCATCTGCTGCGCAATGCGCTCGACCACGGGGTCGAGAGCCGCGAGACGCGGCGTAAATCGGGCAAGCCCGAGACCGGTGAAATCACGCTCACGGTGCGCCAGCAGAACAACGAAATCGCCATTGAAATCGCAGACGACGGCGCCGGGCTCGACCTGCAGGGCATCGCGGACAAGGCGCGCACGCTCGGGCTCCTGCCCCCGGACGTGGAGCCGACCGAAGCACGACTGACCGAATGCATCTTTTCGCCCGGGTTCTCGACCGCCGCCAAAGTCACGCAGATTTCCGGACGCGGCGTCGGCATGGACGTCGTGCGCTCCGATATCGCCGCGCTGGGCGGCCGCGTCGAGGTCGCGACAACTTCCGGAAAAGGGACGACCTTTACGCTGTTTCTCCCGCTCACGCTGGCGGTCGCGCAAACGGTGCTCGTGCGTGCGGGCGGGCGGCTGTGGGCGTTGCCGGCACCGATGGTCGAACAGGTGCAGCAGATCAGGGACAAGGACCTGATCAACCTGTACCTGTCGCGCGAGGTGGTCTGGCAGGAGCGCAAGTACCCGTTCTTCTACCTGCCGCGACTGCTGGGCGATCCCGGCAACAATCCCGAAACCACGCGCTACAACTCGGTGGTGCTGCTCAAGAGCGGCCAGAACGTGACCGCCGTCCACGTCGACGAAATGATCGGTAACCAGGAAGTCGTAGTGAAGAACATCGGTCCGCAGCTGGCGCGGGTGTCCGGCATCGCCGGCGCGACGGTGCTCGGCAACGGCGAAGTGGTGCTGATCATCAACCCGGTGCAACTGGCGCAGCGGATGGACGTGGCGGCCGAGGCGCCGATGGTCGTGAGAACCCAGCAGGCGGCCAAGGCCGCGGCCGCCGCCGCGGCCGCGGCAGGCCCCCCGCTGGTGATGGTCGTCGACGACTCGCTGACCGTGCGCAAGATCACCAGTCGCCTGCTGGTGCGTGAAGGCTTCGACATCGTCACGGCAAAAGACGGGCTGGATGCGCTGCAGCTGATCGGCGAGCGCACGCCAGACGCCATCCTGCTCGATATCGAAATGCCGCGCATGGACGGATTCGAGTTCACCAAGACGATCAAGGCCGACGCGCAGCTGGCGCACATCCCGATCATCATGATTACGTCCAGAACCGCCGAGAAGCATCGTAATCGAGCGCGGGAGCTCGGCGTGGACGTCTATCTCGGCAAGCCGTACCAGGAAGAGGAATTGCTGCGCCACCTGCGCGAGCTCGTGGCGGTGGACGCCTAGGGAGGCTCTGCCCGGCGGCGCACCTGCGCCCGCATCCTGTCCCAAGGTAGAATCCCCTCCATACGCAAGAAGGAGGGGTACCATGCCGCAATTCGCGACCAAGGACATCCGCACGCTCGCGCTGGTCGGACACGGCGCATCGGGCAAGACCACGCTGGCGGAAGCGCTGCTGTACAAGGCCGGCTCAATCCAAGCGCCGGGCAGCGTCGAACGTGGGACCACCATCAGTGACTTCGACGCGCTCGAAAGGACGTGGCAGCATTCGCTGCGCGCGTCGGTACTGCATTTCGAGACACAGGGTACTCGCGTGCACATGATCGACACGCCCGGGTTCCCGGATTTCATCGGCCAGGCGATCGGCGCGCTGGATGCGGTCGAAACCGCCGCGGTCGTCGTCAGCGCCTCGGCCGGAATCGAGATGATCACTTCGCGCATGATGGACTGGGCGGCGCAGCGCAAGCTCTGCCGCCTGGTGATCGTCAACAAGATCGATGCCGAGAACATCGACCTCGAAGCGCTGCTGGTCGCGATACAGACCACCTTCGGCAAGGAATGCCTGCCGATCAACCTGCCGGCCGACGGCGGCAGGCGCGTCGTCGACTGTTTTTTCAATCCGGCCGGGGATTCCGATTTTTCATCGGTGGCCGACGCGCACCGTGCGCTGGTCGACCAGGTGGTCGAGGTCGACGAAGAGTTGATGTCGCTCTACCTGGAACAGGGGGAGATCTCGCCGGACCAGCTGCATGCGCCGTTCGAGAAGGCGCTGCGCGATGGGCATCTGGTGCCGGTGTGCTTTGTCTCGGCGCGATCGGGCGCCGGCGTCGCCGAGCTGCTCGACATCCTCGTCAAGCTGGCGCCCAATCCCGCCGAAGGCAATCCGCCGCTGTTCACCAAGGGCGAGGGCGAGACCGCGGTGGATTTTCGCTCGGATCCCGATACCGGCAAGCACGTGCTGGCGCACGTGTTCAAGGTCGTGATCGACCCGTTCATCGGCAAGCTCGGCGTGTTTCGCGTGCACCAAGGCACGGTCACCAAGGACACGCAGCTGTTCATCGGCGATGGCCGCAAGCCGTTCAAGGTCTCGCACCTGTTCATGATCCAGGGCGGCAAGCAGGTCGAGATCGACCGCGCGGTTCCGGGCGACATCGCGGCGGTTGCCAAGGTCGACGAGATCGAATTCGACTGCGTGCTGCACGATTCGCACGACGAAGACCACATTCACATGCGCCCGCTCGAGTTTCCGACGCCGATGCACGGTTTCGCCATCGCTCCCAAGAAGCGCGGTGACGAGCAGCGCATCTCCGACGTGCTGCACAAGATGATGGCCGAGGATCCGACGCTGTCGGTGGAGCACGACACCAGCCTCAACGAGACGGTCCTGCGCGGCCTGGGCGAACTGCACCTGCGTTCCGTGTTCGAGCGCATGGCCAGCCAGTTCAAGCTGGAGATCGAGACGCGGCCGCCGCGGGTTCCGTATCGCGAGACGATCATGGCCAAGGCCGAGGGCCACCACCGGCACAAGAAGCAGACCGGCGGCGCCGGACAATTCGGCGAGGTCTACCTGCGCATCGAACCGCTCCCGCGCGGCAGCGGCTTCGAGTTCAAGGACGCGGTGAAGGGCGGCACGATTCCGAACCAGTTCATCCCGGCGGTACAGAAGGGCGTCGAGCAGGTCCTGGTCCAGGGGCCGATCGCGGGCTTCCCGCTGCAGGACGTGCGCGTGACGGTGTACGACGGCAAGCACCACGCGGTCGACTCGAAGGAAATCGCGTTCGTGATGGCCGGCAAGAAGGCGTTTCTCGACGCGATCGAGAAGGCCAAGCCCATCGTTCTCGAACCGATTGTCAGCCTGGAGGTGTTGTGTCCGGAGGCCAGCATGGGCGATGTCGCCGGCGACCTGTCCGGGCGGCGGGGCCAGGTGACCGGCACCCGGTCGCTGCAGGCCGGCACGCTGACCGTCAACGGGATCGCGCCGCTGTCCGAGCTGGACGGTTACGCCGCCCGGCTCAAAGCCATGACCGCAGGCCATGCCGCGTGGACCATGTCACTGTCGCATTACGAGCCCGCGCCCGCGACGCTGCAGCAACAACTCGCGTCCGAGTACGCCAAGCATCGCAAACACGAGGAGGATTAGCCGCGCGAGAGCCCGGCGAGGGGCCCCGCGGAGCGGGGATAGGACGCCGGAGGGTTGAGCAGGGGCCCCACGCTAAGCGTGGGGAGGCGACCCCGGAGGCGGAGTGGCTGGCGACCCGGCTTACTTCACACTACGAGCATCTTGAGGAGCCAGCACGGGGAATTGCGAGTCGCGGCTGCGCCCGACCCGGCGTGTGAGTCGTACCGTCAGCGCGCAGTCGGGCGCATCCATTCGAAGCGCGCGCCTGGCAGCCAGCGATCGAGCAGCGGCACCAGCGGCGTCAGCAGGAACAGCGACCAGATCAGCGCGTTGGGCCGGAACAGGACGTACTGCCAGACAATCGCACCGACGGCGACGATGACTGCGTAGACGATGCGTGCCTCGCGGCGGTTCGGAATGGTCATCGGATCCGAAATCATGAAAAACGCAAACAGCAGCAGCGCGCCGTTGCCGAATTGATGCCACCAGATCGTCCACGACTGTCCCAGCAGCAGGACGCGCAGCGCCACCAGGCCCAGAAACGCACCGAGGAACACCCAGCTGATGTCGAGGCGGCGCGCCCGCTGCGTGACTACGGTCCCGAGCATCAGCAGCCATGCCGCAAGCGCGACGTCGTTGCCCCATTGCCCCGGCGAGACCCAGGTGCCGGGCAGCAGCATGATCGCCACGATGACGCCGAGGTTCGCCGGGTTGTACAGGTGCTTGCCGTGCACGCGCAGCACGAATTTCGACGACATCGCGAGCGCCGCGACCAGCGGATGCACCCACAGCGTGTCGCTACGCAACAGCAGCGAGAGTCCGCAGCAGGTCACCACCGCGGACAACACGCCCTTTTGCCGCAGGCCCAGTCGCCTCAGCCAACATGCCTGGCTGCCGAGTCCGGCGGCGAAGGTCAGCGCGACCTGCAACGGCTGGATCGAGAAATCGCGCAGCAGCACGCCGGTCAGCAGCAGCGTGGCCAGGAACACGATCTGGAATACGCGTGTGTCGCGGGGCAGCCACTGGCGAGCGATCGCAGTCAGCGGCATGCGCGCTGCGTCACCTACTTCCACAGCCGCTCCCACCACAACGCGTTCGGCGTCGCTTGCAGGTTCATCCGGCCGCGAATCTGGTTGATGTCCCATCCGGTCAGTCCGGCCAGCGTCTGCGCTTCGATTTCCTGCCGCTTCGCGACCGCGTCGAGGTAGTTCTTCGCTTCGGCGCACGCGGTAGGGTCGCCTTTCCAGGGATGGTGCAGGACGTAGCGCGCCTGGAAGTTCTGCTTGTCCTGCGTTTCCTGGAACATCAGATCTTCGGGCAAGGTCTCCGGCGTGTAGCGCAAGTGAAGCCGCGTGAGCATCGCCGGCTGAGCTCCCGTCGCGCTGCGCGGTCTTGCGACCGGCGGCGATAACGTCGTCGGCGCGATGCCGACGGGCGTCTCGTCGCCGTCGAGCCAGAACACACCGGCGGAGCGCAGTTCCTCAGGCGACAGCGGATTAGCGGCGCAAGGATCGCACCACGCCATGTCCCAGAAGTATTCGGTCCACACGACGCGGTAATCCTCGCGCCGCGACTGCGCATCGAACAACGCCTTGTAGACCTGCGCGAATTCGCTCCGTGTGTAGGGCGGGATGTCGACGTTCGACGGCAGCTTGACAGTACGGTAGTTGGTGGTCTCGACGCGGCCGTGCCGGGTCAATGCGTAGATCACCAGATCCTGCGGCCCGCGTGCGTTGAGCATCCCCAGACGCACCGGCAGCATGAACCGCGGCGACTCGAACGCGAACTGCAGCGGTCGCAGGTACGAGAACCCGGTCTTGGCCTGTTCCGCGAGATTGACCTTGGCGACAAAGAATTTCAGGTTCTGGCGGATGTAGGGCTGCAGCGCCTTGCTCGCCTTGGCGGGGACGTTGTACCCGCTTTGGCGCAACCAGGTTTCCAGCCCGTTCGACTCGGTCGCCGAAAGGATCGCGATGTCGTACTCGCCGATGGTGTAGCGTGCTTCGACGGTGACGCCGAGCGCGTCGTCCTTCGCTTTTCTCGCTTCCAGGCGCGCCATGGGCGCGGCCGCGATCGTGGCGCCCATGTTGCGCGCGATCTTGTCGACTTCGCATGGATTCGGATCGAAGTACTCGGCCAGCCGCGGTGCGCTGTAGGCATCGATCCGATCGAAGATCTTCGGGTCGCCGACGTGGATCTGGCCTTGTTGGAGCACGACCGGTACCGGGACGACGAGCGCGAATTCGGTCAGGTCGCCCTTGAAGTCGTTGCGCATGCTGATCACGGTGCGATTGCCGTCGCGCACCAGGATCACCTGCGAGGCTTCGTTGAACAGTTTCGCATCGGCCTTGCCGACGTAGAAGCCGCAGAACGCGGCGGCAGGCGCGGATGCGAAAGCGATGAGCAGCGCGAGGCAGGCGCTGCGTGACCAGGACGTGAGCATTGGATCCTCCGGAAGTTGCAGAAGTGTGGACGACGCCGCTACTAACGGCCGGCCGCGCGATCCGGGGTTAGGGACCTGTGCGATCCGTGGCGTTACGAACCGTCTTGAACAGCGCGAGCGCGTCGTTGCGGGCGCGCGCGTGGTCGACGATTGGTGCCGGATAGTCGCGCCCGACCGTCACCCCCCGCGCCTTCTGCACATCGGCGGGCAGCCGCCACGGCGCGTGGATCTCGCCGTCGCGCATGCCGCGCAGCTCCGGCACGTAGCGGCGAATGAAATCGCCCCCGGGGTCGAAGCGTTCCGACTGCGCGACCGGGTTGAAGATCCGGAAATACGGCTGTGCATCGCAACCGGTTGACGCCGCCCACTGCCATCCGCCGTTGTTCGACGCGAGCTCGAAATCGATGAGCGTGTCCGCGAAATAGTGCTCGCCCCAGCGCCAATCGATCAGCAGGTCCTTGACCAGAAAACTCGCTGCGATCATGCGCAGGCGATTGTGCATGTAGCCGGTCTGCTCGATCTGCCGCATGGCGGCGTCGACGATCGGGTAGCCGGTCATGCCTTCGCGCCACGCGGAGAAGTGGCGAGAGTCGTTGCGGAAGGCAAGCGCGTTGTACTCGGGCCTGAAGGCGGAATCGACCACCTGCGGGTTGTGCCACAGTATCTGGGCATAGAACTCGCGCCAGATGAGTTCGTTCAGCCACGTGTTGGCACCTTCGCCACCCGGATGCAATGACCGCGCATGCGCGTAGGCCACGAGTTGCCGGATCGACACCGTGCCGAAGCGCAGATCGACCGAAAGATACGACGGACCCTTGATCGCGGGAAAGTCCCGCGCGTCCCGGTAGCGGTCGATTCGCCGCTGAAAGTCGGCGAAGCGCCGCGCGCCGCCGGTCATGCCGGGCTCGACCGGCAGTTCGCACAGATTCGTGCGTTCGAAGCCGAGCGCTTCCAGCGACGGTGGCGCAAGCTGGAGCGACGCCGGTGGTGCGGCGAGTGCGCCCGCAAGCCCGTCGACCGAATGCGGCGCGAGCTGCTCCGGCGTGAGCGCCTTGAGCCACGCATTGCGGTATGGAGTGAAGACCGTGAACGGCCGCCCGGACTGCGTGAGGATTTCGGTGCGTTCGAACACGACCTGATCCTTGCAGGTGTGGAAGCTGCGGCCCTGCGCGGCGAGCGCGCGTTCCACCGCGGCGTCGCGTGCTATCGCCGCGGGTTCATGGTCGTGATTGGCGAATACTGCGTCCACCTCGAGCTCGGCGGCAAGCCGTGGGATGGCGTCGCGCGCAGCCGCGTGCCGGACGAGCAGCGCGCCGCCGCGGGTGCGAAGGCTGGCGTCGAGTTCGAGCAACGACCCGTGGATGAACTCCACACGGCGATCGGCTCGGGACGGCAGGCGCTCCAGGATTTCCCGGTCGAAGATAAAGGCGCAATACACGGCGCGCGACGCGCATAGCGCGGCGTGCAGTGCCGCATGGTCGAAGTCCCTCAGGTCGCGACGAAACCAGGCGAGTGAGCGCGCAAAGCGTGGCATTAGGGACCGGTGAGCGCCGTCGGGCACCGCTGGACGGCAATTCATTGTGTCGTGGGGCTTCGGAGTTTACAATGCGGCGCGTGAGCTATCTGGCGAGGGTCCCCCGCACGGGGATGGACGGCAAGGCGACGGCGGCAACCGGCCGACTCGCTGCGTTGCCGGGTTTGCACGACCGTTGCGATGAGGCAACAGCATGGACGATAGTCGGGTCAGCCTGACCCACCACTTCCTGATCGCCATGCCCAGCATGGCCGATCCGCACTTTGCCCACACGCTCATCTATATCTGCGAGCACAACGAAAACGGCGCCCTCGGCATCGTTATCAACAAGCCGATCGACATGACGCTGTCGGCGCTGTTCGAGCAGATCAACGTCCCGCTCGGTGATTCGGAATTGCGCGAGGCGCGCGTGCACTACGGCGGGCCAGTGCAGATCGACCGCGGTTTCGTGCTGCATCGTCCGCTGGGTAGCTGGCAGTCCACGCTGGCCATCAACGACGATCTCGGCCTGACGACCTCGAAGGATATCCTGGAAGCGGTCGGCAGCGGCGAAGGACCGGACGACGTCCTGGTCTCGCTGGGCTATGCCGGCTGGTCCGCCGACCAGCTCGAGCAGGAAATCAGTCAGAACGCCTGGCTGACGGTGGCCGCCGATCCCGACGTGCTTTTCACGCAACCGCCGGAGACGCGCCTGACGGCGGCGATGAATCTTCTCGGCATCGATTTTTCACGGCTGTCCGGCGCTGTCGGACACGCGTGATGCGTGGTAGTGACGGCATCTCCGCCCGCGCCCCTCGCGGGCACCATTCTCGCCTTCGATTTTGGTACCCGCCGCATCGGTGTTGCCGTGGGCGAGGCGGCGACGGGCCTCGCGCACCCGCTGGCCACGATCGCCGTGGAGCGCAAGGACGATCGCTTCGCCGAAATAGGGAAACTCATCGAGGAATGGCGCCCCACGCTGGTGCTGATCGGCCTGCCGACGCACGCCGATGGCACCGCGCACGAGATGACGGCCAGCGCCAGCCGCTTTGCACGTCAACTGGAGGGGCGCTTCGGCGTGGTGGTCGCGTTGGCCGACGAGCGTTTCACGACCCAGGCCGCGCGCGAGGCGCTTGCCGGCGGCGGAGTGAGCTCGCGCAAAGCACGCGATGTGCGCGATCGGGTTGCCGCGCAATTGATCCTGCAGGCGTATCTTGACGAGCGCGCCGCACACGACCGGCCTGCCTGACGCCGAAGCGACGCTTGCTGCGCTGGCGGAACGCATGCGCGCCGCGGTCGCCTTCGACGCCCGCCTGGTCGGCATCTATTCCGGCGGCGCGTGGCTCGCCGACCGCCTCGCCGTGCTGCTTCCCGGAGACCATCCGGTAGGCTACATCGACGTCTCGTTCTATCGCGACGACTACGGTACGAAGGGTCTGCGGGCGAAGGTCGAGACGACGGCGCTTCCGTTCGACATCGGCGGGGCGCGCATCGTGCTGGTCGACGACGTGCTCTATACGGGCCGCTCGGTTCGCGCGGCGATCAACGAACTGTTCGACTACGGGCGACCCGAATCCATCGAGCTCGCCGTGCTGATCGATCGGGGCGGACGCGAACTTCCGATCGAGGCCACGTACGTCGGCGCGCGCATTGCCGCTGCCCGCGATCTTTCGATCGTGCTCAATCGCGCACCCGATGCGCGCCTCACGCTGTCGGTCGAGCCCGCCGGGAGCGCACCGCGTGAATAACCCGCAGCTGAGCGAGCGCGGCGAACTCACGCATTTGCTGACGCTGGAAGGCCTGCCGGCGGACGTCATCCGGCGCATCCTCGATACCGCGGTTCCTTTCGTGTCGATCGCCGAAAGGGACGTCAAGAAAGTGCCTTTGCTGCGCGGCAAGGCCGTTTTCAATCTCTTCTTCGAGAGCAGCACGCGCACCCGCACCACCTTCGAAATCGCCGCCAAGCGCCTGTCGGCCGACGTCATCAACCTCAACATCGGCGTGTCGTCGACTAGCAAGGGCGAGACCCTGCTCGACACGATCGACAATCTGGTGGCGATGAATGCCGACATGTTCGTCGTCCGTCACGCGCAGAGCGGCGCGCCGCACCTGATCGCGCAGCACTTGTCGCGGACCGGCCGTCGGCACATCCACGTGATCAATGCCGGTGACGGCCGCCATGCGCATCCGACGCAGGGCCTGCTCGACCTGTTCACGATCCGCCACTACAAGAAGGATTTTCGCGGGCTGACCGTGGCGATCGTCGGCGACCTTCTGCATTCGCGCGTCGCGCGCTCGCTGATTCACGGGCTGACGACGCTCGGCACGCCGGAGGTGCGCGCGATCGGGCCGCAGACCTTGCTGCCGACCGCGCTCGAAAGCCTCGGCGTGCGTGTTTTCCACAACATGGCCGAAGGACTGCGTGGAGCCGACGTGGTGGTGATGCTGCGACTGCAGAGCGAGCGCATGAAAGGCTCGCTGCTGCCCTCTGCCGGGGAATTCTTCAAACACTACGGGCTGACCGCGGAGAAACTGGCATTGGCCAAGCCCGACGCGATCGTCATGCACCCGGGCCCGATGAATCGCGGGGTCGAAATCGAATCGGCGGTGGCGGACGGCAAGCATTCGGTGATCCTGCCGCAGGTGACATTCGGCATCGCCGTGCGCATGGCCGTGATGAGCATGCTTGCAGGGAGTGCGTAGGCGGTCATGCAAATCGAAATCAGGAACGGCCGGTTGATCGATCCGAAGCACGGCGTGGACCACAAGGCGTCGCTGTTCATCGCCGAGGGAAAAGTCGTCGCCATCGGCGACGCTCCCTCGTCCTGGCGCGCGCAGCGAAGCATCGATGCGACGGGGCTCGTGGTCTGCCCCGGGCTCATCGACGTCGCCGTGCGCCTGCGCGAGCCCGGCTTCGAATACAAGGCAACGCTCGAATCCGAGATGGACGCCGCCGTGGCGGGCGGTGTGACCAGTGTCGCCTGTCCGCCGGACACGGACCCACCGCTGGACGAGCCGGGACTGGTCGAGATGCTCAAGCACCGTGCGCGATCGCTGAATCGCGCGCACGTCTATCCTATCGGCGCACTCACGGTCGGCCTGCGCGGCGAGACGATCACCGAAATGGGCGAACTCGCCGAGGCGGGCTGCATAGCGTTCTCGCAGGCCGACGTGCCGATTGCCGATACGCAGGTGCTCTGGCGGGCGATGCAGTACGCGGCGACCTTCGGGTATCGGGTGTGGTTGCGGCCACAGGACGCGCATCTGTCGCGTGGCGGTGTCGCGCACGATGGCGAGGTCGCAACCAGGCTCGGCCTGGCCGCCATCCCGCCGTGGGCGGAAACGGTCGCCCTCGACACGATCTTCGCGCTCGCCCGGGCGACCGGAGCACGGGTGCACATTGCGCGACTGTCGACGCACGATGGTGTCGTGCGGGTGCGCGAGGCCAAACGTTCTGGACTCGCGGTGACCTGCGATGTCGCCGCCACGCACGTGCATCTGGCCGATACCGACATCGGCTGGTTCAACACGCATTGCCACCTGGTTCCGCCGCTGCGCAGCGGACGCGACCGCGACAGCCTTCGCGCCGGGCTCGCCGACGGGACCATCGACCTCATCTGTTCCGACCACACCCCGGTCGACGACGACGCCAAGCAACTTCCGTTCGCGGAAAGCGAAGCCGGCGCCACCGGGCTCGAATTGCTGCTGCCGTTGACGCTCAAGTGGGCGGCCGAGGCCAAGGTCGCCTTGCCGGTGGCGCTCTCGCGCATTACGGCGGATCCCGCCCGGGTGCTGGGTATCGACGCCGGCCACCTTGGCCTCGGCGCCGCCGCCGATGTCTGTATCTTCGACCCGGGGGCCTGGTGGACGGTTGATCGGAAGTCCTTGCGTAGCCAGGGCAAGAACACGCCCTTTCTCGGGATGGAGCTGGCCGGCAGCGTACGCTACACCCTGGTTGCGGGCCTGGTTGTCCATGAGCCCTGAGCGAGTCGGACGACGCAACTGACGTAGCAACGCACGTTCCGGGCCGCAGGTCCGTCGCCTACAGGCATCTGCCTGAAGCTCCGTCTGGCATCGTCGGGAATCCATCCGCAGAGCGGGCAGGGCCGCAGGAATATTCGGGCCATTCGACCACTAAAATTCACGCTGTACGCTACACATTGGCGTTAACATAGGAGGCAGTTTAGGCGTTCAACGCCGCACTCGGCGCGAACTGCGGGCGCCGCCCGCCATCATGATTCGACCTTCCGGGAGAACACCATGGCCTGCCTCAACCTCAGCAACGGCAATTTCTCCGACCAGACCTGGAGCACAGCGAGCGCGACCTTCAACGCGGGCGCGGTCACGATCACGCACCCAGCTGCCGGGCAGATATCGATCCAGCGCACCGGCTTCGCCAGCGCGATCAACCTCAACGGCGATTTCAGGTTCATCGTCTTCGGCGCGGACCAGTTCATCGGGCTGCTGCATATCGACAATCTCGGCGGCAATTCGACGCGCACCGTGTCGATCGTCGACTTCACGGGCGCCAGCCTGTCCCTCGTCCAGCTGCTGCAACTGACGCTGCCGAACAGCCAGGCGCTTCCGCATTTCGCCGTGTCACCGGGAAGCAGCACGCTGGCGTTCGTGTTCAGCGGCACCGGCAACGTCAACGAAGTCACGACCATGTCGATCGTGCGCAGCGACAACGGCAACCCGGTCCTGACGGCGCTCGGGCCGATGACCATCACCGGCACCGTATTTGCCGAGATCACGAGCAGCGACCTGGTCATCCATCATCCGAGCGCCTTCAGCGACACGACCACCGGCCCGCGCCCTGCGGGCTCGCTCCACATTATTCCTGTCACGTTGAATGCCGCCGCCTTCGGCGACGCGGTGCTGGGTGCAGACGTTCCCGGCCTCAATGTGCGCACTGCGACCGTGACCTTGCGCAACGACGGCAACGATTGCCTCGACGTGACCGGAATTCCCGCCAACGCGCCTTTCAGTCTGCAGGCAGGCACCGCGCTGCCCATCCATCTCGAGCCCACGCAGCAGCAAGTGGTCACGATCGTGTTCGCGCCGACCGTGACCGGCAACGTCACCCGCGCGCTCACCGTGACTCGCACGCCGAACAACGGTGACCCCGCGATCAACTGCACCGGTCACGCCCGCGACGCGGTGGCCAGCATCGCCACCAGCACCAACGCGGTGAATTTCGGCACCATCGTGCATCCTGGAATGGCCACCGCGAACTTCACGGTCTCCAACAACGGCGAAAAGAACCTCGCGTTCAGCATTGCCGCCGCACCGCCCAATCCCAGCTTCACGTGGACGACCGCCACCAATTCGCCGCTGCCGGTCGGGGCCATGCCATTCACCGTCACCGTCAACTTCACGACGCCGGGCGACTTTGCGGCACCACAGCAGACCATCAGCGTGGTCCCGACGCTGGGCGCCACGCGCAACGTGCCCGTGAACGGCGCCGGCTGCATCCCCAACGCCGAGATCGTGGTGCCCGGTATCGCGCCGGTCGACTACGCGACGATCGAGCGCGGGTTCCGCACCGTGCGCGTCGTGGATGTGAGCAATTCCGGCGACAGCGATCTGCAGTTTCGCGCCCGCATCACGGCTGGAGCCGTCCCGGCGCAGGCCGCGCTTTTCGGGCTCGTGCTGCCGGACCAGGACATCACCGACGCTCCCGACACGCGCATGTATTCGGTGCTGCCGACGCATCGTTGCGGACCCGGCGCGACCGGCGACAACATTATGCCGGTGGCGGTGAGCTTCTTCGCCAACGACGTGCCGGGCACGTATTCGGCGAACTTGGTCATCGATCAGCACAACGGAACGAATTTCCCGGCGACCCAGACGTGGACCTTCCCGCTGACCGCCGAAATCGTGCCGCCGGTGCCCATCGATGCCGTGCTCGTGTTCGACCACTCCGGCAGCATGGCGGACATGATCGGCGCGCGCAACAAATCGGAAGCGGCGCGGGCGGCGGGCAGCCTGTTCGTACAGATGCTGCGCGAGACGGCAGACGATCGCGCCGCGGTGATCCGGTTCTCGACGACGCCCGAACCGGTACAGCACATCCTGCCCATCCTTGGCAATCGTCCTGCGTTCGTCGCCGCCATGAGCGCGGGCAATTTCACGCCGGACGGCTGGACCAATATCGCGGGTGGCGTCATCGACGGTGAGGCAGAATTCACGCCGCACCCCGGAAGTCCGCCGGTGCTGAAGAAAGCGATGATCGTGTTGACCGATGGCATCGAGAATCGTTGCTGGCAGGAAGGCGGAACCGGTCCGTGGCTTTCGATCACCGGGCGCGACTCCGGCGACACTCCACAGATGCGCCGTCCGGATCCGCTGCCGAACGGCACGCCGCAGGACAGCGACCCGCTGCCCACACCGGGTAACGACATCAAGGTCTACGGCGTCGGTCTCGGGCAACCTGGACAGGTCGACGGCAACGCTCTCGACGCAATGTCGACGGCGACCGGCGCGCACTACGCTGGCGTCGTGGATCTGACCGGCAAGGATTTTTTCCTGCTCGAGAAGTATTTCACGCAGATCTTCATGGAGTCCGCCGGGCTGTCGCAGATTGCCGACCCCTTCTACACAATCAATCCGGGCGACACGCACGTGCACGAATTCGACATCTTTCCCGGCGACGTGAACGCCATGGTCGTGGTCTACGATCAGGACGGGCTCAGGCTGCCGTTCTACGTGGTGAGTCCGAAAGGAGAGGTACTTTCGGGAACATCGCTCCCGCCGGGATTCTCGATCCGCTTCCATTCGACGGACACCGCGCGCTTCGCGGACTTCTTCTTTCCGCACAAGGAGCCCGACCGCTACGCGGGCCGCTGGCAGGTGATCGTCAAGCACGATAAGCGGATTTGCCGCGGGAATATCGAAGGCGACAACGTCGGCCCGGGATTCACGCCGAAGAAGTGCAGCAGATACGACAAGGCGGTCAACTACGGCATCGCCATCGGCGCGGGATCGAATCTGCGCATGCAGCCCTACGTCGAGCCCGGCACCAAGTACATCGGTGAATCGATCCGGCTCACGGCGGTCGTGAGTGAGGCGGGCCTGCCGGTGCGGAATTCGAACGTGAGTGTCGCGGTCAAATCGCCGACGGGGCAGGCGTTCTCGCTGAAGCTTTACGACGACGGTCTGCACAACGACGGCGCGGTTGACGACGGCGAGTACGCGAACCTGTTCACCCAGACATTCGTGGCCGGTGTCTACCAGCTGACGTTCCGCGCCGAGGGAATGCAGGCGAGCCAGCCGTATGTCCGCGAGTCGTATCGAACCAAGACCGTGTACGACAAGCGCCGGCCGCCGGATGGAGGCGACGGCGATGGTGGCGGCAATGGCACGGGTGACGATTGCTGCCGTCGATTGGTGCGCATTCTCATGCGGCAGGAAAAGCTGCTCGAGCAGTTGACGGGCAAGCCCAAGTAGTTCCTGCGCGGCATCGTACTTGGTGAATGATCGGACATGACCGGGGCCCTCGGCCTCGGCATGTCCGATGCGCCGGACCGCGGCCCGTAACACCTGTTTTCGCGCGGATGATATAAAGCGCGAATGGCTCCCTTACCAAGGAGCGCAGGTCGTCGATCCAGCAGCGCGGAGTCTGACCGGATATCGGTTCAACCGGGACGCCCGATCGGCCCGATCGAGCGCCGTCCCCGCCGGATCAGCGTGTGCGCGCGCGTGCTGTGGGCGTTGGCATGGTTCAGTACGACTGCTGTCGCCGACGTTGCCAGCCCGGCAAGTGCACCGGCGGCGGTGCCGCGAGGGACCGATCCGGTGCGCTACCGCGTCGAAGTCGTGGCGCCTGACCCGATCAAGGACGTGGTTTCGACCAGCGTCAACCTGGTGCGCTGGCAGGACTACGCGGACATGTCCGAAGAGCTGCTCGACGCGCTGGCGCGCGAAGCAGTGCCCCAAGCCGAGGAGGCGGCCGCGGCCAGCGGCTATTTTTCGGCGGTCGTCGACATTGCGATCGATCGCACCACGACGCCGGTAAGCATCAAGCTCACGGTAACGCCTGGCGTGCCCACGCGCGTCACGACGGTTGATATCGACGTGACCGGAGCGGCCGCGACCGACTCTCCGCTGGGAACCCGCGCGATCGCCGCAGCGCGGAACGGCTGGTCGATGCCGAAGGGCGATATTTTCACCCAGACCGGATGGGCCGGCGCCAAGCGCAGCGTCGTCGACGCGATGGCCGGCAACGCGTATGCCGCGGCGCGCCTCACGGCGAGCGAAGCCCGCGTCGATCCGGACGCCGCGAGCGCGATGCTGACGGTATCGATCGACAGCGGGCCGCCGTTCTTCGTCGGCGACATCATCGTGCAGGGACTTTCTCGATACAGCGCACAGATGGTCCGTAATTTCAGCACCCTGCAACGTGGCCAGCCCTACAGCCAGTCGGCACTCGACGACTTCGTGCGGCGCTTGCTTGGGTCCGGCTACTTCGCCGGCGTGCAGGCTGCCATTGCGACCGATCCGGCGCAGGCCGACGCGGCACCGGTGACGCTGACGGTGATCGAGGCGCCTACAAAGCACCTGGAATTCGGCGCAGGGTATTCTACCGACACGCAGTATCGCATTAGCGCGAGCTACCGCGATCTTGACGTCAATGGCGATGCCCTGCGGTTCTACGCCGACGCGCGCCTGGAGAGCAAGGTGCAGAACGCCAACCTCCGCTTCGTGCGGCCGCCGAATGCTGCGGGCTGGCAGGATTCGATTCTGGGTGGGATCGAACGGACCGACATCGAAGGCCTGATCACTCACACCGCCAGCATCATCGCGCGCCGCGAAAGCATCGACGAGCGCAATACGCCCGCGTTCAGCGTCGGTTTTTTTGTCAACGACCAGCAGCCAACGGGCGGCGACACGGTGAGCTCGCACGCACTGTACGGCGAAGCCCAATACACCTGGCGTCGCACCGACAGCCTGCTGCTGCCGACACGGGGCTGGATGGCCAACGTCACCGCAGGCGGCGGCGTCCCCGGAGCGTCCACCGAAGGCTTCGGCCGCGTTGTCGGTAAGTTCGCGTACTGGCTGCCGCTCGGGCACAGCAACGAGCTCTATCTGCGCGGCGAGGGCGGCGCCGTGCTCGCGCACTCGCGCGAGGGCATCCCCTCCGTGTTCCTGTTCCGGACCGGCGGCGATACGACCGTTCGCGGCTACGCTTTCGACAGCCTCGGCGTGCAGCAGGACGGCGCCACGGTCGGCGGGCGCTATTATGGGGTCGCCAGCGCCGAGGTCACGCATTGGTTCGAACCGAGCTGGGGCGTGGCGACTTTCATCGATGCCGGCAATGCGACCGACACGCTGCATTCCTTCACTTTCGATTACGGTTACGGCGTCGGCGCGCGCGTGCGTACACCCATCGGGCCTTTTCGCCTCGACCTTGCCTATGGGCAAGCGGTGCACCAGGTCCGCATCCACTTCTCGGTAGGACTTTCGTTCTGATGGGTGCAGCGATGACACCCGGACCGCAGCCTGACGCGCCGGTGAAGCGCAGCGCGACGCTGGTGGCTCGTGGTCGGCGCGTTCGCGGCGCTCGTCATTGCCGGCATGGTCGGCGGTGTTTGGTTCCTCGGCACCCAGGCCGCGCTCGATATGCTGCTCGAGCGCGCGATGGCGCGCAGCAACGGTCGGCTCGCGATCGATGGCGCCACGGGTTCGCTGCTGTCGACCGTCCACATCGAGCGCCTGCGCTGGCGCGGCGATGACGTCGCGCTCGACGCTGCCGGCATCGCGTTGACGTGGAGTCCCCTCGATCTGTTCTCGCGGCGATTCAATGTCCAGGGATTCGCCGCGCAGCAATTGACGGCGACGGTGAATTTGTCGAGCGAAGCGAGCACGCTTCCGGCCGACCTGGCACTTCCGCTCGAGGTCACGATCGCACGCGCAGGGATCGGCCGCATCGACTGGATCGCCGGCAATCGCAGCGGCGTAGTCACCGGACTGGCCTTCGGCTACGCCGGTGGCGCGACGCAACATCAGCTGCGCAATCTCGAATTCGTCACTCCGGCCGGGACGCTCTCGGGAAATCTCACGCTGGGCGCGGTGTCGCCGTTTGCCCTGACCGCAGCGCTTGTGTTCACCGGTGATGGCGACTATCGCGACGCTTCAGCGCGTGCCGAATTGAACGGAACGTTGGCCGCGCTTGGCGTCGAGGCGAAAGTGCTCGTCCGTGGCGCGCGCGGCACTGCAAGCGCGAAGCTCGAACCCTTCGGCCCGGTCGCGCTGACCGCCGCCGCGGTCAACGTCGACGGGGTCGACCTTGCACGATGGTCGCCATCGCTGCCGGCGACCAAGCTGAGCCTCGTGCTCGATGCGGCGCCGGCGGCCGAACGTTTTGCCGGGACGATCGACGTGCGCAATGCCGAGCCGGGGCCGATCGACGCCGACCGCATTCCGCTGGCCACACTCAAGTCGAATTTCTCGTGGACGACGGACGGGGTCGAACTCACCGACGCGACGGCCACGATGCCGGCCCGCGGGCGGGTCACGGGGCGCGCCGCGTTCGCCTTCGACGGCAAACCGGCGACGTTCGCGCTCGACGTCGTCGATGTCGACCTGCAGCAAATCCACCGTGCGCTGGTCGTCACTGCACTGCGCGGGACACTCGCCGCAGATGTCAGCGGTGCCATGCAAAGCGTGCGCGGCGACCTGCGCCAGGCGGGAATGAATTTCGCCTTTGCCGCAACGGTCCGGGATCGCCAGCTGGACATCGCGCGCTTGCGCGTCGTCGCCGGCACTGGCGAGCTCGAGGCTCGCGGCCGGTTGGCGCTGGACGGAGCGCGAAACTACAGCGTCAACGGCAGCACGCGCCGTCTCGATCCGTCGCGTTTCGGCGCCTTCCCCGTCGGATCGCTGGACACGAATTTCAGCGCCACCGGAGCGCTCAGTCCGACGTGGGCGGCCGCGGGCGAAATGACCATCGCGGCGGGAAGCAAGCTGAGCGGCGTGCCGCTGTCGGGGGACGTACGCGGCGACCTTGCGCCGCGTCGCATCCGCAACGCGAAGGCGAATCTGCACATCGCCTCGGGCGCACTGACGGCGGTGGGCAATGCAGGGGCTGCGGGGGACCAGCTGAGCTTCGCGCTGCGTGCGCCGGACCTCGCGGCATTGCGCCAGCTCGTGCCGCCAACGATCTCGACGCGATTGCCCGCGGTCGTCAGCGGTTCTTTGCGTGCGAGCGGGATGGTGCAACTTGAGCCGCAGCTGCGCGGCGGCGATGTCGATGTCCACGGCAGCGATCTGATGTGGGGATCGCTGTTTGCGGTGACATCGGTCGATGCCCGGGCAACGCTTGCGCCGCCGGACGCATCGGCGCGCTCCGTTGCCATGGAAGAGCGTCCGGTGACGCTGACCGTCAATGCCACGGGCGTCAAGACGCCGCAGGGCCTGTTCACCGCAACTCACCTCGACGTCACCGGCAGCGTGGCGCGGCACACGGCGCGCTTCACGCTGCAAGGGGAGGGTGTCGATCTGCAGGCCGCCGCCACCGGAGGATTGCAGGAGCCTGAAGGCAGCGGCAGCGCGATGTCGCGGCGCTGGTCGGGTACGCTGGATCGACTCGACAACCGCGGCGACTACGCGGTTGCGCTGACTGCGCCCGCGAATCTCGTGGTGACTGGTGGGCATGTCGCATTGACCGATGCCAGCGTCCGCATCGCCGAGGGATATGCGCAGATTGCCGACTTCTCCCTCGACGATGGACGGATCAGCTCCCACGGGAGCTTCAACGCGATTCCGCTCGCGGTTCTGGTGCGCATGGCGGGACAGAAGATGCCCGTGCGATCGACGCTGACCTTGAAGGGCGATTGGTCGGTCGTCGCCTCGCCCAGGCTGAACGGAGCCATCCACGTCGGCCGCGACCAGGGCGACCTCTATGCCACGAGCAGCACTGCGATCGATTCGCCAACGCAGGGCTTCGGCATCACGATGCTCGAAGTGAGTCGCACAGTTCGTCGACGACGCAACGACCGCGCGCGCCCAGTTCCAGTCGACGCGGGGCGGCAGTGGAAACCTGGCGTTCACCGTCGGCCAGGAACCGGGCGGCGCGCCGGGACATATCGGACGCAATGCGCCGCTGACCTTGTCGCTGCAGGCGGAGATGCAGTCGTTGCAACCGCTGCAGCCTTGGCTCGGAACCACCGCGGTGGTCGACGGCCGCGCGCGCGTCGATGTGACCGGGCACGGCACCTTGAGTAACGTCGTGCTCGACGGCGGAATCACCGGCGACGACATCCGCATCGACCTGCCGCGCTACGGCGTGCTGCTGAATGCGGGACGCTTGCGGACGCGCCTGGACAACGGCAAGTTGCTGCTCGACGAATTTTCCATTGCGGCGGGGGAGGGACGCTTCAGCGCGCAGGGCACGATGGCCGCGACGGCGGCGAGCGGCGCGACGGCGAAGGTCACCTGGCAGGCCGAGCAGTTCCGGGTGATCAACCGTCCGGACCTGCGCCTGATCGCCGGTGGTAGCGGCACGCTTGCATTGGTCGAAGGTAAGATCGATCTGTTGGGCAACGTGAAGTTCGACGAGGGGTTCGTCGACTACCAGCCGACGACTGCCGGAACCCTCGCCGACGATGTCGTGATCGTCGGGCGCCCGCGCCAGCCGCCGCCGCAGTCCGCGTTGGGCGACCTGCCGCTCAAGCTGGACGTGCAGGTCGATCTCGGTTCGAATTTCAAGTTCTCGGGCGACGGCCTGGATACGGCGCTGAGCGGGAAGGTACGCGTCGCCACACTGCCCGATGGCTCGCTGACCGGCTTCGGCACGATCCAGGCGATCAACGGTACCTATTTCGCGCTCGGACAGAAGCTCACCATCGATCATGGACAATTGATCTTCGACGGCCCGCTGGACAATCCAGCCTTGGACGTCGTCGCGCTGCGCAAGAACCTCGCCGTCGAGGCCGGCGTCGAGGTCACCGGCACGGCGCGCTTCCCGCGCGTACGGCTGGTGTCGAATCCGCCGGTCCCCGACAACGAAAAGCTCGCGTGGCTGATCACCGGACAGGGGCTGAATCGCGCTTCCGGCGGAGACCTCGCGGCGCTCTCCGCCGCATCGGCCGCGCTGCTCGGCCGCGGCCAGCGTCCGCTGAACCAGCAGATCGCCAGCCGGGTCGGCCTCGACGATATTTCGTTCGGCGATTCCAGCGTCACCACCGCCACTGGCGTCACGCGAGGGCAGGTCGTCACTTTCGGCAAGCGCCTGAGCGACCGCTTGACGCTGGTCTACGAACAGGGACTGACCGTCGCCACCAACGCGCTGCGCATCGAATACGCGTTATCGCGAACGCTGACGTTGCGCGCGGAGGCGGGCGTCGTCGGCAGCTTCGGCATCTACTACCGCCGCAGCTTCGATTGAGCTGGCGACGCAGGTACGCGTCGCGTCGACCCGCTACTTGGTCCTGGCGACCCTGCCTAACAGGTAAAACTCGTCGTTGGGTCGCATCGCGATTAGGTTTGCCATGCGGTTGGACAATGCGAAAAACGCGGCGATGGCGCCGATGTCCCAGACGTCCTCGTCGCTGAATCCGTGCGTGTGCAAGTCCTGGTAGTCGGCCTCGACGAGTTCGACTGATTGCAGCGCCACCTTGAGCGCGAACTTCAGCATCGCCTTCTGCCGTTCGCTGATGTCGGCTTTCCGGTAGTTGACCGCCACCTGATCGGCGACGCGTGGGTCCTTCGCGTAGACGCGCAGGATCGCACCATGCGCGACGATGCAGTAGAGACAATCGTTGGCACCCGACGTCGCGACCACGATCATCTCCTTCTCCGCCTTGGTCAGTCCGGATTCACGGAGCATCAGTGCGTCATGGTAGGCGAAGAACGCGCGGAACTCGTCGGGGCGATGCGCGAGCGTCAGAAAAACATTCGGGATGAAGCCCGCCTTTTCCTGGACTTCCAGCATTCGCGCGCGGACGTCGTCAGGTAGGTCTTCGAGTTTCGGGACCGGGTAGCGGCTGATCGCGGGAGTGTTCATGCAATTGAGTCTACCAGCCGAGAACGGACCAATCCAGGAAGAGGCGGCGCGTGGTTTTCGCCGACGGGCAGAGAACGGCCAATTGCAGGCGGTCGAGCGGTTGCCCCATAGCGGACATCCAATCACGTTAATGATCGGTGGAGATAAGTGTCACTCCCTCTTTGCGAACTAAGGCCGCGACAGTACATCGGTCTGGTCGCCCTGTACTATCATCACATATGCGTACTATCATCACATATGCGGACAAACACCCTCGTTACTTTCACAATTTTCACAATGAATTAAGCAGTAAATGCACGCCGACAGCCTTGGTCATCAGGGACGGAAACTCATCGGTCATCCTCGGTCCCATCCACGCGCACACAACACTTCTGGGTGAAATGGGCATTGAGGTTGGTATGGGAAGCCTAAAAGAAACAACAATTCTGCCATCGTCCATACCACCCAGTCGGGGCACACGCCGCGCCCCTTGCACGAGAACGCGGTCAGGAAGTCGTGTCCGCGCTGCCCGCATCGACTGGTATTCCCGCTCCCGCGTCCTTTTATCCTTCTGACGTTTAGTAGTCGTTGGATGCCTCAGTGTCCGGGGGGGCGCCCATCATCCGGCTTGCGCTCCGGGACGATATAGATTTCCGTGCCATTGGACGGCAGGCCAAGCGTACCGTCCTTGTGGCGTATCGTAAAAATAAAGTATGGACCCGCGGGCATGATGTTGTTGTCAGATGGAGCCGTCGGCAAGAGCACGTCGCCAGTTACATAGCGAAAATCCAGTTCAATGAGCCGTTGATCCGGGTTGAACGCGTGGGTGCAGGAGCCGCACCGGACCAAAACGATGCGCTCGATTTCCGTCGCGAATGTGCTTTCGAGATAGAAAGTTTGGCCGGGATACATCAGGCTGGGCGCGGCCTTTATATGGGGACGGCCGGGATCGCTGTAATACCATGGCTCGTAGATGTCGATGTCCAAATTGCGAGCGGCCGGCCCTCGGCCAGCATCTTTGTCGGAGCCTGCGCTCCAAACGGCGCCGTCGGGCATCAGCAAGGCGACGGAGTGGTAATTTCGCGGAGATGGCGATGGGTCTTTGAGTAGATGCCACTTGTTCGCATAGGGATCGTAGAGTTCTGGCTCGAGGACCGCTCGCGCGTCGGGTGTGGGCTCGCCTCTGCCGGAATCAATTCCACCCATCATCATGATCTCGCCCGTAGGAAGAATCGTCGTGGTGGCGTTGACGCGGCGTTTGCGCCAGCCACGCGGCGCTGTCGGCTGCCAGGACCAACCCCCGGTCCCGGACAAAGATGGATTCCAGCCCTTGAGGTCCAGGAACAAGGGCGTATCGCTGGTCCCTCCACACACCATGACGCGGGCCCTGCGCTGATCGCGCCGAGTCAGCGGTAGCAGTACAGAACTCGAGCCAAATCCCCCGTAGTCTGGCGCCGCAGCGGGAGGAAACTTCGTAACTATTGAAAAGGTTCCGCCGAAGGGTCCGACATTCGGCAGCAGGGTTTGCGTGTCCTCGCGAATTGGGTTGGTGTAAATGATGTCCCCGGAAGGCAAAAGGTGCAAGCGGGGATACAAGAGCGGATCCAATTCTACCGAATGCCGCGCGTAGTAGGCGCGAGCGGGCCCATTGGTGTATTGGGCGAGGCGGTGCCATTGCCCTCTTGGTTCTGGATTCCTGGAAAATATCTCGGGAATAAAATTGTCGTGGGATTCATCGCTCGACCCCGGGTGTCCGCCAACGGCAATCACGTTGCCGTTGGGAAGCGTCACGAGTGTGGGATACCATCGGCCCCCGGTTTTCGCCGGATCGGGAGAGGGCACCTGTGCGGGCGATGCCAGAACCCCGGGGTTCATTGGCGCCACCGAGATCCATGCCCAGCCGCCACTTGTCGGAGTTGCAAAATTCGGCGTACCGTAGATCGCGGCATCTTTCAGCCCAGGGAAATGCACATGATGCTGTCCTGCAGCCTCCTCATTAAACAGTTCCGTGCCTCCGGCCACGAGTAATTTGACTTCGTTAGCGGCACCCAAAAACGCATGGCCACAACAGAACGTATCGAACGGAGGCGATTTCATTGGCGAAACCACCCAAGATCCACAATCGAATAGCCGCGTTGCATCGAAAATATGGCGATCGGCGTTATCCTTATCGTGCTGATCGCCGCCAAAATAGAGGATCTGCCCAAACCCCATATACGCTGCGTGAACGGCGAGAATTTCGGCGCGATTCGAAAGGTGCTGCCAAGGCATGGGGCTCACTCCTAACTTGGGGCGCAAATGACGCGCTTTTGAGGACGCTCACCAGGCGAAGAATTCGGCCGATTGTTATCGGCTGCACATAATCGCCCACCCACGCTACACTTAGTTTTGGACAACTGCAATACGCCCAAGCTCGATATTCTCAAGGGTTCTTCGCTACCGGCTTCGCGGGGTCACTTCGGGTTTCCGGAGACACTCCGGCCTGTACAACCAGAATCGAGCGCAGGCGTCGCGAGATCGTTCGACAACGATCGCAGGCCGTCGTGGTGGAATGTACCTTGCCGAGCGCGCCAAGCCGCAGGAGCTGATGCAGACGACCCGGCTGCCGGTGGCCTATGCGTTGCGCGAGCACGTGGTCGCGGGCGCCTTGGTTAGCTTCGGCGCTGACCTCGCCGCGAACTTCCGTCACGCGGCGACATACGTGGACAAGATCCTGAAGGGCGCCAAGCTCGCGGATCTTCCCGTCGAGCAGGCGACCAAGTTCGAGCTGGTTGTCAACTTGAAGTCCGCGAAGTCGCTAGGGAGTCACCACAAAGGACATGCTCCTGCGCGCGGACGAGGTGATCCAGTAAGCCGCTGCATCGTTAGCCGCGTGAGTGTCCGCTTCAAAGAGATGTGAATGACGGTTCAGGGTCGAAAGCCGGCGTTGGATTACCTCCGTCGACCATCCACCTATAATCGGCGTGATGGATGACGGGCCGTTCCCAACAAGCGTACCTGCACGTCTTGATCGGCTTCGCTGGTCGTCGTTCCACTCGTCCCTGATCGCTGCTCTCGGCACGAGCTGGATCATTGACGGGCTGGAGGTCACGCTCGTCGGTTCACTGGGTAGTGTGCTGACCTTGCCCACCGCGCTTGGACTCACGCCGGGTGAGGTCGGCGAGGCTGCGGGCGCGTATGTGGCCGGCGCCGTGATGGGCGCGGTTCTGTTCGGCGCGCTCGCCGATCGATACGGTCGGCGCACGCTTTTTTTCGTTACGCTCGGCGTATACGCTGCGGCGACAATCACTTCCGGGCTTGCGCCCAACTATCCTGTCTTTCTGGCGATGCGCTTTCTCACCGGCGCAGGCATTGGCGGCGAATACGCAGCCATCAATTCGGCCATACAGGAATTCATGCCTGCGCGCTTGCGCGGACGCGTCGACCTTGCGGTGAATGGGAGCTTCTGGATCGGCGCTGCTGCCGGAGCGGCGGCCGCGGTACTCTTCCTCGATCCGGAATTGTTCGCGCCGGCGTGGGGCTGGCGCGTCGCGTTCATCGTCGGCGGTTTGCTCGCATTGGGAATTCTTCCGCTTCGACGGTTCATTCCCGAGAGCCCGCGCTGGCTCCTATTGCAGCGCCGCCACGGCGAGGCTGAACGCATCGTCCTGGCAATAGAATCCAGGGCGCGAGTACTTCACGGACAAGCCGCTCCTACTATCCTCCTCGATCCGAGGGGACACGTCGGTTGGTTTGAGCTGTTGGGCCTGCTCGTTCGTCGTTACCCGCGCCGTGTAGTGCTCGGATTGAGCCTCATGGGTTCTCAGGCATTCCTCTACAACGCGATTTTTTTCACGTACGCGCTGGTCCTGACTCGCTATTACGAAGTGGCCGAAGGGCGCGTCGGATTGTTCCTGCTTCCGTTCGCCGCCGGCAACTTTCTTGGCCCACTTCTGCTCGGACCATTGTTCGACCAGATCGGACGGCGCTTCATGATCACGATGACTTATGCGCTATCCGGAACGCTTATCATCATGACGGGACTCCTTTTCAAGGCGAACATGTTGACGCCGCAAACTCAAACGCTGGCGTGGAGTGTCGTATTCTTCTTCGCCTCCGCAGCGGCGAGTTCGGCCTATCTCACCGTGGGCGAACATTTCCCTCTCGAGGTGCGCGCGAGTGCCATCGCATGGTTCTACGCGATCGGCACGGCGCTGGGTGGAATCGCGGGGCCGATTGTGTTCGGCCACCTGATCGCGTCAGGAGAACGGGGAGAGGTATTCATCGGGTATGCCCTCGGAGGAGGCCTGATGCTGGCGGCGGCGGTAGTCGCCTTCTTCTTCGCCATCGATGCCGAGCGACGTTCGCTGGAAGCTGTCGCGGCGCCGCTCGCGCTGTGCAAAGGCGAGTAGCCGTCACCAGTCATCGCGCGACCGGCAGCAACGGGTCGCTAGCGGTCAGACACTCGGAAAAGAGTTTAGTGTCGATCATGGCTTCAACGGGCGGCGAAGCTCCACACCGTGGATATCGTCGCCCAGGCCAATTAGTGTCCGGGAAAGAATGTCAGCACAGACACTTAGGGTTGACCGGGTTGGCTTATCTGGCCTAGCGTATCGGAATAGCCATCGCTACGCGATCTACTTTGAGTTCGCAAGTAGAGCGAAAATGTCGGCCGAGCCAATGCTCTTCGACTGCGAGCACATCGTTGACTCCGGCCTCGGGTGGCTCATCTCGATGGAGAAGTGACATGGTGAAGCCAGCAAAGAACACGATTTGCCTTTGGTACGATGGCGACGCCGAGGACGCGGCGCGGTTTTACGCCAAGACCTTTCCCGATTCGTCCGTCGGCGCGGTGCACCGCGCACCGGGAGACTTTCCGTCGGGGAAGAAAGGGGACGTGTTGACCGTCGAGTTTACCGTGATGGGCATTCCGTGCCTCGGGCTCAACGGCGGACCTGCGTTCAAGCACAACGAAGCGTTCTCGTTTCAGGTCGCAACCGCTGACCAGGCCGAAACGGATCGCTACTGGAACGCGATCGTCGGCAACGGCGGCCAGGAGAGCGCGTGCGGCTGGTGCAAGGACAAATGGGGATTGTCCTGGCAGATTACGCCGATCGCCCTGACGAAAGCGATCACCGATCCCGATCCCGCTGCCGCCAAGCGCGCGTTCGATGCGATGATGCAGATGAAAAAGATCGACATCGCTGCAATCGAGGCGGCGCGCCGCGGTTGAGGTTGCATCTTCGACGCGTGCATCTCGGAAGCGCAAGCGGCACAAAACGGATTTGGGGGCGAGTCGACGGAATAGACTTAATTGGACATGCAAGCAAGGTCTGCGCGTCGTCCGATCCGACCGATGGACATGAATGCGGGCGTCTCCCATACTGCACTTTCTTTAGGCGCACGCGACACAACTAGCGAGGACGAGTAAATGCTCGAACTGGCCACGCTGATTGCGCGCCACGCGCGCTTTCGTCCGGACGCGACGGCGGTGGTGTTCGGCAACGAGCGGCTTACCTACGCCCAGTTCCACTCGCGCGTCGCGCGCGTGGCCAATCTCTTGCGCTCGCTCGGCATCGGCAAGGGCGACAAGGTTGCCACAGTGCTCGGCAACTCGCGCGAGGCGCTCGAACTCGTCTGGGCAGTGCCGGCGGTGGGCGCGGCGCTGGTGCCGCTCTCCCCACTGCTGATGGCCACGGGGCTGGCGACCCTGCTGCACGACTCGGACGCGAAGTGCCTGGTGAGCGAGCGTGCAATGCTGCCAACGCTCGAGGCGATCCGCGCCGACCTCGCGCCGCTCCTTCCCGGGCGTGTCCTGCTGATCGACGGCGCGGCAGGCGACTTCAGCGACTACGGCATGCTCACGGCGGCCCACGGCGACACGTTCGTGCCGGAGCCCTGCGGTCCCGACGACCTTTTCAACATCATGTACACGAGTGGCACGACCGGGCTGCCGAAGGGCATCATGCACAGCCACTACGTGCGCTCGATGTACTGCTTGCTGATGGCCTCCGCCTACCGGATGACACCCGAATCGCGTACGCTGCACGCCGGGGCGATCGTGTTCAACGGTGCGTACGTGACGTTGATGCCGACGTTCTATCTTGGCGGGACCTATGTGCTGCTAAAGCAGTTCGACCCGGAAGCGACGATCGCCGCGATCGCGCGCGAGCGCATCACCCACATCATGCTTGTGCCTACGCAGATCATCGCGATCCTGGCGTCGAAGCACTACCGGCCGGAACGGCTAGCGTCACTCGAGTGTATCCTGTCGCTCGGCGCGCCGCTTCTGCAGGAGCACAAGGACCGCCTGAATGCCGATTTGCCACACCGGTTCTATGAGCTCTACGGCTGTACCGAGGGCTTCGTCACTATCCTCGATCGCGACGAGGCGGTGCGCAAGTCAGGCTCGGTCGGCTGCCCGACACAGTACTTCGAGATGCGGATTGTCGATGGCGAGGCACGCGACCTGCCGGTCGGCGAGATCGGCGAGATCATCGGCCGCGGCCCGATCGTGATGCAGGGCTATTACAAGCGCCCCGACCTCACCGCGCAGGCGATCCGCGACGGCTGGGTCTACACGGGGGACATGGGCTTCGTCGACGAAGACGGCTACCTGCACCTCGTCGACCGCAAGAAGGACATGATCGACTCGGGTGGGATGAAGGTGTACCCGAAAGACGTCGAGGAGATCGCCGTGTGCCACCCGGCGGTCCGCGAGGTCGCGGTGTTCGGCGTGCCGCACGACAAGTGGGGCGAGACACCGCTCGCGGCGGTGATCCTCGGAGAAAGTGCGACGGCGACCGCTGAGGAGCTGTGCGACTGGATCAACGAACGCGTGGCCGCGCGTTACCAGCGAGTCTCGGCAGTCGTGATCATGAAGGACTTCCCGCGTAGCGCCGCTGGGAAGACGCTCAAGCGCGAGATGCGCGAGCCTTACTGGGCTGCGCGCGAGAAGAAGATCTGAAGCAGAGGCTCACCTGCGTGCAGACTGTGATGCCGAACCATGCCATGCAAGCAATTTCCTCGGCCTATGTCGCCCAAAAAACGGGAGCTACTGCCACGCGATCGACGTGCAGATCGGTATCCGGCTCGCAACCGAGCACCTCGTTGCGTCGCCGATGAGCGATGACCTCCGACACTCGTCGACTCAGGCGGCCCATGCGTGAGCTTCGCGGGTTCGACTACGTCATCGCCGGCGCCGGCACTGCGGGCTGCGTGCTCGCCAATCGCCTCTCGGCCGATCCCGACGTTACGGTGCTGCTGCTCGAAGCGGGGGGATACGACGACTGGATCTGGATCCACATTCCGGTCGGCTATCTTTATTGCATCGGCAACCCGCGCACCGACTGGTGCTACAAGACCGAATCCGAGCCGGGGCTGAACGGCCGTTCCCTCCTCTATGCACGCGGCAAGGTGCTTGGCGGTTGCTCTTCGATCAACGCGATGCTGTATCTGCGCGGGCAGAGCCGCGACTACGATGAGTGGGCCCGGCTCACGGGCGATCCGGCTTGGTCCTGGACGAACGTGCTGCCCATTTTCAGACGCTCCGAGGACTCGCACCGGGGCGCGGACGAGATGCACGGCGCGGGCGGCGAGTGGCGCGTGGAGCGGCAGCGGCTGTCATGGGAGATCCTCGACGCGTTCGGGGAGGCGATGGTGCAGGCCGGAATCCCGAAGACCGACGATTTCAACTGCGGCGACAACGAGGGCTGTGGACTGTTCGAAGTCAACCAGAAGCGCGGCGTGCGCTGGAGCGCGACGAAAGGCTTCCTGCGGCCGGCAATGAATCGGCCGAACCTCACGGTGCTGACCAGGGCCCTGGTGAAGCGCGTTCGACTCGAGGGCAGGCGCGCCGCGGGAATCGAGTTCTTCCAGGGTACCGAGGAGGTCTTCGCAGCGTCGCGCATCGAGACGATCCTTGCCCTGGGCAGCATCGGCTCGCCGCAAGTACTGCAGCTTTCGGGTATCGGTTCGGGTCCGTTGCTGCAGGGGCGTGGTGTCGCGGTCGCGCACGAGTTGCGCGGTGTCGGCGAGAATCTGCAGGACCATCTGCAACTTCGTACCGCCTTCAAGGTGAAGAACGTCGTGACGCTGAACCAGCGCGTGCACAGCCTTTTCGGCAAGGCAATGATGGGCCTCGAATACGCCGTCTTCCGCACGGGACCGCTCACGATGGCGCCGAGCCAGCTCGGCGGCTTCACGCGTTCCGATCCCTCGCAGGCGACGCCCAATGTCGAGTTCCACGTGCAGCCTCTGTCGCTCGACAAGTTCGGCGATCCCCTGCATACGTTCCCGGCATTCACCGCGTCGGTATGCAACCTGCGGCCGACCAGCCGCGGATTCGTGCGCATCAAGAGCGCCGACCCGCGGGCACACCCGGCGATCATGCCGAACTATCTGTCGACGCAGGATGACCAGATCGTGGCGGCGCAGGCGCTCCGTCTCGCGCGCCGCGTCGCGGCGCAGCCCGCGCTCGCGAAGTACGCACCGGACGAGTTCAAGCCTGGCCGCGAATTCCAGTCGGATGCCGAACTGGTCAGAGCGGCGGGAGACGTCGGCACGACCATCTTCCATCCGGTCGGAACGTGCAAGATGGGTACGCCATCCGACCCGGAGGCGGTGGTCGATTCCCGGCTGCGGGTACTGGGGCTCGAACACCTGCGTGTCGTCGACGCGTCGATCATGCCGACGATCACCTCCGGAAACACCAATTCCCCGACGGTGATGATCGCGGAACGCGGGGCCGAGATGATTCGCGCCGATCGGCGCACAAGCTGAAGCAACGCACGATGCACACCCGACTCGACGAGTGACGAGCATTGGCCCTACGGCCGGGCGATGCCTCAAAGTTCGAGCACGGAATCCAGGCCGCGGTGCACGCCGGTGAGCGTCGAGACCTTGCGGATGGCGAGCAGCGCTCCGTCCACGTAGGGGCGTGCGCTGTTGCCCGAGTCGTGACGGATCGTCAGTTTTTGATCCGGCATCCCGAAGATGACCTCGGCGCTGATCACATACCCGGGCAGGCGAATGGAGTGAACCTGGGTGCCCGAAACCGTGGCGCCCCGGGTCTCGCGCGGGCCGACCGCCCGTTCCAGCGGGATCGTGGGTTCGGGCTTGCGTATTTTCGACAGGCGATGCGCCAGCTCGCGAGCGGTGCCGCTGGGCACGTCGATCTTGTCGTCGTGCGCATAGTCGATGATCTCCCATTGCGGAATGAGCCTGGCCGCGGCTTCCGCGAATTTCTGCAATAGCACGACCGTCAAGGCGAAGTTCCCGCAGGCCAAGACGCCACGATGCTGCTTGCGTGCGACGACATCGATCTCGGCGAAATCGCCGTCGGTGAGACCCGACGTACCGACCACGACGTGCGCGCCGCGTTCCAGCGCGGTCATGATGTTGCCTCTGGCGCTGTCCGGCTTGGTGTACTCGACCAAGACATCGCAGGGCTGGGCGAGCGCCTCCGTGGCAGAGGCATACACTGGACAGCTAAGAAGCGGCTCGCCCAGCACCTCCCCCAGGCTACGACCCGCGTGCTTGCGCGAGACGGCGGCGACCAGTGCGACATCCTCAGTCTTTGCGATCGAGCGTGCGAGCTCCGATCCGGCCCAACCGGTCGCGCCGGCAAGACATACCTTGAGTACCATGGGATTTCTTTCAGCTCGGGCTGCGGCGACGGCAAACGGTGGACCACCGACCGCCAGCGTGCGAATCAGTCCTTCGGCGGCACGTAGCCGGACGCGACGTCGGCGCCACCGCCGAAAAAATGACGTTCCATCTGCTCCGCGAGATACTTTCGCGCGCGCGGATCGGCAAGGCTCAGCCGGTTTTCGTTGACCAGCATCGTCTGGTGTTTGAGCCACTGCGCCCAGGCTTCCTTCGAGACATTTTCGTAGATGCGCTTGCCGAGTTCGCCGGGGTAGGTCGGATAGTCGAGGCCTTCGGCGTCGCGGCCGAGCTTGATGCAGTGAACAATGCGTGCCATGGCTGAGTCCTTGCGGCGGTGAATGTGGGGGCAGGTTGATCGACCGTCAGGCGAGCGATTTCTCGTAGACCAGCGAACGTCGCTGCCAATTGTATAGATCACGCTTCTGTTGCGGCAGCCGGCTCGGATTGCTCTCGACGAAACCGCGCTCCAGGAACCAGCCGGAGGTGCGGGTGGTAAGCACGAACAACCGGGACAGCTTCATCTTGCGTGCGCGCTGTTCGATCTCATGCAGCAGCGTTTCGCCGTAACCTTCGCGCCGAAAATCGGGGTGCACCGCCAGCGCCGCGAGCTCGCCCGATTTATCGGCCGGAAAGGCGTACAGCGCGGCGCAGCCGATGATCAAGTCGTCGTGCTCGGCGACGACGAAGCGCTCGATCTCGATTTCAAGCCGCTCGCGCGGACGCCGGACGAGGATTCCCTGTTCCTCGAGCGGCTCGATGATGGCGAGGATGCCGCCGACGTCGTCGATCGTCGCCTGGCGCAGGTGGGCGAGCGGCGAGGCCGCGATCATGGTCCCGACGCCCGAACGGGTGAACAACTCGAGCAACAGCGCGCCGTCGTTGTGACGCGACAACAGGTGCGCCCGTTTGACGCCGTTGTCGCAGGCGCGGATGGCGCACGGGAGATAATGCCGAACGTCGGCCGGCAGCTTGCCGCGATGCGCGAGCAGCGCCTCTGCGTCCCCGGTCGACAGCTCGCTCAGCAGCTGCCGGCGGCCGTTGCGCACGCCGTCGGTCTCCATCAGAAAGATCAACTTGTGCGCGGTCAGGCGTACGGCAACCTGCGTTGCGACTTCCTCCACCGCCAGGTTGAAGATCTCCCCCGTCGGTGAATAACCCAGCGGTGACACCAGCACGATGTCGCCGTCGTCCAGGCGCTGACGCATCGCCTCGACGTCGACGCGCCGGACTTCGCCGGTCCACAGCATGTCGACGCCGTCGAGCACGCCGATCGGCTTGGCGGTCAGGAAGTTGCCGCCGACGACGCGGATGCGCGCGCCCGCCATCGGCGAGTTGGCGACACCCAGCGACAACAGTGCCTCGATGCGGCTGCGTGCATGGCCGGTGCCTTCGAGCACGCAGTCGAGCGTCTCGCTGTCCGTCACGCGCAAACCGCGGTTGTAGTGGCTCGGAATATTCTGCTGCTTGAGGATCGCCTCGATCTGCGGCCGCGAGCCATGTACGACCACCAGTCGCACGCCGAGGCTGTGCAGAAGGTTCAGGTCGTGGATGATGCCGAGAAACGTCTCGTCGGCGACGACCTCTCCGCCAAAGGCGATGACCAGCGTCTTGCCGCGCAGGCTGTGGATGTAGGGCGCGGCCGACCGGATCCACTGCACGAAGGCGCGCGTCGTGGCCGAATTCGCGGCTGGGCTGATGCGCGTGACGTTTGACATGGAGTGTAGCTGGGCTGGAAGTGGGCCTGATTATAGCGTCCGCGCTCCAAGGAACCTCCGAATAAGCCCCGCGTGTGGGACTTTTTCAGAGGTTCCCTAATTCGCATCGCCTATAATCGGGGTTCGCACATGCTGGCGATCCGGATTGCGACGCCCGCCTGCGACATCATCGCCATGGCATCGCCCCTCCTCGACAACCTGAATCCTGAGCAGCTCGAAGCGGTTACGCTGCCGCACACCTCGGCGCTGATCCTCGCGGGTGCCGGCAGCGGCAAGACGCGCGTGTTGACCACGCGCATTGCGTGGCTGCTGGCGACCGGACAGGCGACGCCGCTCTCCGTGCTGGCCGTGACCTTCACCAACAAGGCGGCGAAGGAGATGCTGACGCGGCTGTCGGCGCTGACGCCGATCAGCACGCGCGGCATGTGGGTGGGCACCTTTCACGGTCTGTGCAACCGCATGCTGCGCGCGCATTATCGGGACGCCGACTTGCCGCAGCTGTTCCAGATCATGGACACGCAGGACCAGCTCGCGCTCATCAAGCGCATGTACAAGGCGCACAACATCGACGATGAGCGCTTTCCCGCACGGCAATTGCAGTCGATGCTCAATGCGGCCAAGGAGGAAGGGCTGCGACCGAACCAGGTCGAGGCGCACGACGAATTCACGCGCCGGCAGGTCGAACACTACGCGCTGTATCAGCAGACCTGCGAACGCGAAGGCGTCGTCGATTTTCCGGAACTGCTGTTGCGCAACTACGAGCTGCTCACCGCGCACGAGGGCCTGCGCGAGCATTATCGCCGCCGCTTCTCGCATATCCTGGTCGACGAGTTCCAGGACACCAACGTGCTCCAGTACAAATGGCTGCGACTGCTCGCGGGACCGGATACGGCGATGTTCGCCGTCGGCGACGACGATCAGTCGATCTATGCGTTCCGCGGCGCGAACGTCGCGAACATGCAGCATCTCGAGCGCGATTTCAGCACTCCGGACAAGCCGGTCAAGCTGATCAAGCTCGAGCAGAACTACCGCTCGCACGGCCACATCCTCGATGCCGCGAATGCGCTGATCAAGCACAATCAGGGGCGCCTGGGCAAGAACCTGTGGACGTCCGACGCGCGTGGCGAGCCGGTGCGCGCGTTCGTCGCACCCACCGACATCGACGAGGCGGCGTTCATCGTCGAGATCGTCAAGGGGCTGGTCGACGATGGTGTGTCGCCTGCAGAGATCGCGGTGCTCTACCGCTCGAACGCGCAGTCGCGCGTCGTCGAGCACGCATTGTTCAATGCCGCGATGCCGTACCGCGTGTATGGTGGCATGCGCTTTTTCGAGCGCGCGGAAGTCAAGCACGCGCTCGCCTATTTGCGGCTTGTCTCCGCGGCGAGCGATGACGGAGCGTTTCTGCGTGTAATCAATTTTCCACCGCGTGGCGTTGGCGCGCGGACGATCGAAGCCTTGCAGGAGCGCGCCAGGACGACCGGAGTCAGCCTCTGGCAGGCCGCCTGCAGTGCGCCGCCAGCCGGCAAGGCGGGTGCGAGCGTGGCCGCGTTCGTGCAGACCATCGAGAGCGTGCGCACCGCGACGCACGACCTGCCGTTGCCTGAGACGATCGAGCAGGTGATCCACGCCAGCGGATTGCTCAAGCATTACACGGCCGAGAAGGACGGCCAGGAGCGTATCGAGAACCTGCAGGAACTGGTGAGCGCCGCGAACAGCTTCGTGCGCGAAGCCGAGCGGACCGTCGGCGATGAAGTCCTCGACCCGTTGACTGCATTTCTTTCGCACGCAGCGCTCGAGGCGGGAGAGACGCAGGCGGCCGAGGGTCGACCCGCGCTGCAGCTGATGACCGTGCACTCGGCCAAGGGGCTCGAATTCCATACCGTGTTCGTCACCGGGCTCGAGGAAGGACTGTTCCCGCACGAGAACAGTCTCTCCGAGTACGACGGACTCGAGGAGGAGCGGCGGCTCGCTTATGTCGCGGTGACCCGGGCGCGGCGGCGGCTCTACCTCACGCACGCACAAAGCCGGATGCTGCACGGCCAGTTGCGCTACAACATCGCCTCGCGCTTCCTCGACGAACTACCTGCGGGTACGGTGCAATGGCTGTCGCCGAAATCGGGCCGCGAGTCGCGGGAAATCCATGCGAGCGCGGCATCGCCATCGGTGCCGTATGTCGATACGCGCGCCGTGCCGGGCTGGCGGATCGGCCAGAGCGTCAAGCACACGCGCTTCGGACTCGGCATCATCATCGACGCCGAAGGGCGCGGCGCCGACGCACGCGTGCAGGTCAACTTTCGCGAGGCCGGGGTCAAATGGCTTGCGCTGGAGTACGCGAAGCTTCAGCCGGCGTGACAACTTGCCGGCGCCGCCTGGCACAGCGTCAGGACGCTGCCGCCGCCGCGGTCACCGCGGGTTCATCCGGGTGGAACACGTCGCGATAGCAGACGTAGTCGGAGATGTGCAGCGTGGCGACGAACGCGAACAGATACGGCAGGACCAGGAATAACGCCAGCATGCCGGCAACCGTATCGCCTAGCAGTTGGCCGATGGTAAGCACCAGGCCTGGCAGCACCCCCCCGAAGGCAAATACCAGCGAGCCATACGTGGCGATCGGCCTCCAGTTGGCGACCGCCGCCCGGAAGCTCGTCGCCAGCGCAGTGCCGGCGCCGGCATCCTCGAATACCACGAGTGCGGGTGCAAACCACAATGCCAGCAGCGTGGGCAGCGCACATAGGCCGCCGAAAAGCATGGCGAGCTGAAGCCGCCCGCCGAGCGCCATGTCTTCGCTCGGTTTTTCCGTGCCCGAAAGGAATCCGATGAGCTTGCCTCCGTCAACCAGCGACGTCGCCAGCACGGCCAGCGTGATGCCGGCGAGGAACACGATGCCGATGGGGATCAAGGCGTAGAGGTTGCTGCGAAAGCCGCGGAACAGATGCTGGAGTTTCGGTGACCCGCCGCGTTCCTGCGTCCACGCGGCAGCGAGAAATCCAACCGCGAACAACGGCTTCAGCACCGGTGCGACGACCTGACCGACGCGAGCCCAGGGCCCGAGTTCGGCCACGCCGATCAGGAGGTAGTAGGTGAACAGCAGCAACAGCCACGCCAGAGGATTCCGCCTGAACATCGCGCCGGCCTGTTTGAGCCATGCGATGCCCTGTCGCGCGTCACGCCTGGCGAAACGGATGGGGGGCTGACTCACGGCGCCGGCAGTTCGGGGAAGCGTGGCATGACTGACACTCGCGCGCGAAGTATGCGCTCGAACACGGCTGGATCATGCGCGTGCGTCAGCTCACCTGCGCGCGGCAGGTGCAGGTCATACAGTCGCGACAGCCAGAAGCGCAGTGCCGCCGCGCGCAGTAGCACGGGCCACGCCGCGCGCTCCTCCTCGTTCGGTGCCCGCACCAGCGCATAGGCGTGCGCCATGGCGACGACGCGATCGGTATCGAGCGCGCCCGCGTTCGCGCCGTCGGCTACCGTGCACCAGTCGTTGACCGCGATGGCAAGGTCGTAGGCGAGCGCGTCGGTCGCGGCGAAACCGAAGTCGATCACGCCGGAGACCTTGTCGTGATCGAAGAGCACGTTGTCGCAGAACAGATCGCCATGGATCGCTCCGCGCGGCAGCTTCAGTCGCGCGAATCCGGTCTGGAACCTGACTTCCGCCGCGAGCAATGCGTTCTGCTCGATGGAGAGGAACGATCGTACCGCCCGCGCGGCCTGTCGCCACCAGCCTGGTCCCCGGCGGTTGGTCAGCCGGCCCCGATAGTTCGCGACCGCGCGATGCATTCTGCCCAAGATTTCGCCGGCTGCGGCGCACTGACTGGCGTCAGGCTGCATCATCGGTACGCCGTCGAGCCGGGTCACGAGGCCGGCGGGCTTGCCGTTGAGAAAGCTCCAGAGCGCTCCAGTGCGGTCGGACTGTGGCGCCGGTGCCTGCACGCCATTGCGCGCGAGGTGCGCCATCAGATTCAGGTAGAACGGCAACTCCTCCGCCGGAAGCCGCTCGTAGAGCGTCAGTACGAAGCGGCCCTTGTCGGCGGTGACGAAATAGTTGGTGTTTTCGATGCCCGCCGCGATCGGCTCGAATTCATGAACCTCGCCCAGCGCGTAGCGCGTGAGCCAGGCGGCGAGTTCGTCGGCGGAAACGTGAGTGTAGACAGACATCAGTGATTACCGCGCACCCGCCGGCCGGGCGCGGTGGCGCCGCTGCGCGATTCGGATTCAGGCCTTCCGGGTCAGAATGTGAACAGCAGCCACATGGGCACGCGGAGTCCCGTGTCGAGGCTGTCGCGGCGGACCAACGCACCGTTCGTGCCTTCAGCCACCAGAAAATAGGGGCGCCCGAATTGCGGCGTGACCTTGATCCAGACAAGGCGGCCACCGAGGCGGTATTCCTCCATGGTCACATTGTCCCGGCGCACGATTGTGACCTGCGGCTCGAGCTCGGGGTCGTTGGCGATTTCCGGCGGCGGCGGTTCGGCCTCGGGCAACGGCTCGAGACCCGGCGGCGTAGGTGCCTCGGCGCAAAGTGCGCTTGCCGTCGCCGCGAAAGCCAGCACGGCCAGCGCCCGAGTCAGCGACCTGCGCATGGCTTCGATTCCAATCTTTCCATACGACGATTTTAGCAGAACCAACGCGAGCACCGCGGCGCAGCGGCCTCCTCGCAACGTTATCGTGAAGCCATACGTTTTTAGTCGGCCGCAGCCGCGACTCGCAATTCCCCGTGCCGGCTCCGCACTTGCGTTGGGCCAGCAGTGTATCGCGAGTCGCCGGCTTCTCCGCCTTCGGGGTCGCATCCCCGCGCGTTGCGCGGGGTCCCTGCTCCGCCCTCCGGCGTCCTATCCCCACGCAAGGCGTACCTTGTGTTACTAGAGATTGAGCATCTGGTCACGCTCGGAGCGTGTGGGTTGAAAGCCACGACTCTCGTAGTAGTCGAAGATCGCCTCGACGATCGCTTCGGGTTCCTCGATCACGCGCATCAGGTCGAGGTCGGCGGCCGCGATCATGCCTTCTCCGACCAGCTTGTCGCGCATCCAGTCCAGCAGCCCATGCCAGAACTCGCCACCCACCAGGATGATCGGTATCTTCCGGCTCTTGCCCGTTTGCACCAGCGTAAGGCATTCCGTCAGTTCGTCGATTGTGCCGAAACCGCCGGGGAGCACAACATACGCCGACGCGAAACGCACGAACATCATCTTGCGGGCGAAGAAGTAGCGGAAGTTGATTCCGACATCCTGAAACGGATTGCCGGCCGGCTCGTGCGGCAACAGGATATTGAGACCGATCGCGGGTGAGCGTCCCGCGTGCGCGCCGCGATTGAACGCCTCCATCAGCCCTGGGCCGCCACCCGAGATCACCGAGAATCCGGCATCGGACAGCAAGCGCGAAATGAGCTCGGCTTTTTCGTAGTACGGGTGTCCGCGTTTGATGCGTGCGCTGCCGAACATGCTCACTGCGGGACGCACGCCGCGCAGGCGTTCGGTCGCGACCGCGAATTCTGCCATAATGCCCAGGACTCGCCACGCTTCCTGCCCGTTCGTCGAGTACATCGCCTGAGGGTCGATCATCTCGGGAATCTTGCTCGTCAGAATCATCGCTCATGCCCAAGTTTGTTGTCGTTGACGGCTCGTCGTACCTGTACCGCGCGTTCCATGCGCTGCCGGATCTGCGCACGTCGCGCGGGGAACCGACCGGCGCGATACGCGGTGTCATTTCGATGTTGCGCCGATTGGTCGAGGACGGCAAGCCGGACCATTTCGGTGTCGTGTTCGACGCGCCGGGCAAGACATTTCGCGACGAATGGTATCCGCAATACAAGGCGAATCGCGCGCCGATGCCCGATGATCTGGTGCGTCAGATCGTGCCGTTGCACGAGCTGATCCGCATGCAGGGCTGGCCGTTGATCATGGTCGAGGGCGTGGAGGCCGACGACGTGATCGGCACGCTGGTCCGCGCGGCCGAAGCGCGGCAGATGGACAGCATAATTTCGACCGGCGACAAGGACCTTGCGCAACTGATCTCGCCGCGCATTACGCTGGTCAACACAATGAGCAACGAGGTCCTTGACGAACGAAGCGTCGTCGCCAAGTTCGGTGTTCGCGCGGACCAGGTGCTCGACCTGCTGACGCTGACCGGCGATGCGGTCGACAACGTGCCCGGCGTGCCCAAGGTCGGCCCGAAGACTGCGGCCAAGTGGCTCGCGCAGTACGGTACGCTGGAAAACATCATCGCGCATGCGGCCGAGATCGGCGGCGTCGTCGGCGAGAATCTGCGCGCGACGCTGGCCTGGTTGCCGCAGGCCAGGAGGCTGCTGACGGTCAAGACCGATTGCACGCTGCCGATCGGGCCCGCGGACCTCACGGTGCAACGGACCGATGCGCAGAAGCTCAAGGAGCTCTACGAACGATTCGAATTCAAGACCTGGGCCAGGGACCTCGACGGCGGCAAACCTGAGGGGCCGAACATGGCGCCGGCAGCGCCGCCCGCGCCACAGCCGGCGACCGCCGCCGCGGACGCGGCTCCGGCCAAGCGCGAGACCGTGCCGCGCTGCTACGAATTGGTGCTCGACGATGCTGCGTTCGAACGCTGGGTGGCGACGATCACGCGCGCACCGCTCGTATGTTTCGACACCGAGACCACCGGGCTCGATCCGCTGCAGGCGCGCATCGTCGGGCTGTCGTTTGCGGTCGAGCCGGGACATGCCGCGTACATTCCCCTCGCGCATAACTATGCGGGTGCGCCGCAGCAGCTTCCGCGCGATGCCGTGCTCGCCCGCCTCAAGCCGTGGTTCGAGAACGCGCGGGCGGGCAAACTCGGACAGAACGTGAAATACGACCAGCACATTCTCGCCAACCATGGTATTGCGCTCGCGGGCGTGGCGCACGACACCATGCTGGAGTCGTACGTGCTCGCGTCGCATCGCCAGCACGACATGGACAGTCTCGCCAGCCGACACCTGGACGTGAAGACCATCACCTATGCCGAGGTGGCGGGGAAGGGCGCGAACCAGATCGGATTCGAGCAGGTTGCCCTCGATCGCGCCACCGAGTACGCCGCCGAAGACGCGGACATCACGCTGCAGTTGCATGGCGTGCTCCATCCGAAGGTCGCGGCCGATGCGAAGCTCGACTTTGTGTATGCACGCATCGAGATGCCGACGCGCGAAGTGCTGTTTCGCATGGAACGCGAAGGCGTATTGCTCGACAGTACGCTGCTCGCGGCCCAGAGCCGTGAGCTCGGAGAACGGATCCTCGCACTGGAAAGGCAAGCGCACCAGCTTGCGGGTCAACCGTTCAACCTGGGCTCGCCCAAGCAACTGGGTGAAATCCTGTTCGACCGCATGAAGCTGCCGGTCGTCAAGAAGACCGCCACCGGGCAGCCGTCGACCGACGAAGACGTGCTGCAGCTACTTGCGGCGGACTATCCGCTGCCCAAGCTTCTGCTCGAGCATCGCGGACTGACCAAGCTCAAGTCGACCTACACCGACAAGCTGCCGCAGATGGTGAACGCGCGCACCGGCCGCGTGCACACGAATTTCGGGCAGGCGACCGCAGTGACGGGCAGGCTTGCCAGCACGGAGCCCAACCTGCAGAACATTCCCGTGCGTACTGCGGAAGGGCGGCGGATTCGCGAGGCGTTCATCGCGCCGCCGGGTCACGTGCTGGTGTCAGCGGACTATTCGCAGGTCGAGTTGCGGATCATGGCGCATCTGTCCAGGGATGCATCGCTGCTCGAAGCCTTCGCCAAGGGTGCGGATATTCACCGCGCGACCGCGGCGGAAATCTTCGGGGTGACTATCGACGAGGTGACACCGGAGCAGCGTCGCTACATCAAGGCGGTCAACTTCGGCCTCATCTACGGCATGAGCGCGTTCGGGCTGGCGGCGCAACTCGGCATCGAACGCAGTGCCGCGCAGCAGTTCATCGACAAGTATTTCGCGCGTTACCCCGGCGTCGCCGGGTACATGCAGCGGACGCGGGAACTCGCGCACGCCCAGGGCTTCGTCGAAACGGTGTTCGGCCGCAGGCTCTGGCTGCCGGACATCAATGCCGGCGGCGGCCCGCGCCGGCAGGCGGCAGAACGCGCCGCGATCAACGCGCCGATGCAGGGAACTGCGGCGGATCTGATCAAACTGGCAATGATCGCGGTCCAGCAATGGCTCGATGCGCAGCGACTCGGGTCGAAGCTGCTGCTCCAGGTGCACGACGAACTCGTGCTGGAAGTGCCGGACGCCGAACTGGCCCTGATCAAGGTCGAGTTGCCCGCATTGATGAGCGGCGTCGCGAAACTCGACGTGCCTCTGGTCGTCGACGTGGGCAGCGGACCGAACTGGGATCAAGCGCACTGACCGCTCGTAGCGCAGAGACAACCGCTCGTAAGCCAGCGGCCCCGAGGCTTCGCGCACGCGCTAGCTTAGGGTGTCATTGGCTCCAGAGGCACTTCGATCCATGCTCGCTCCGGCCCACGTTGGTCACCTCGCCATGCTGCGTTCGCTGATTCGTCAGTCCGCGGCAGAGGGCAGTTTCGAATCGAGCTTGGCCGTGGACACCCCGCAGTCGCTGGATTTCTACGACAAGCTGAAGCGAGCGTTGTCGCACGGCTATTTTGTCGAGGAAGACGCGAAAACCGGGCGCATGGATTCGGTGGCGGTGCCGGGCTACGTGTTCTGGCCCGATGACCGCCACAGCGGCAACCCGCCGGTGGGTTTCGGCCTCTTTCGTGCGTTGGAGGGAGGCTACGAGCTTTGGCTTGCCGGTCTCGAACTCGGCCGCCGCGGCGACGGTCACGGGCGCGCGCTCATCGATGCGCTGTTCGCGACCACGCACGGCAAGAAGACCTGGGTCGTGCGCATCCCGCGCAGTTCGCGCTATCGCGCCGCGGTGCAACACCTGCTGCTTCCGCATGGCTTCACGGCAGTCGGCGATACCACGCACATGCGCTGGTTCCTGCGCGACGGAGCGCCACAGACTTTGAAAACCAAGATTCGCGATATGGTGGGCGGTCGCCCGGGACTCAACTGACGGCGCTCAGTTCGCATCGCCCTCGAAAATATCGCAGTAGCTCGTGTAGATCGACGCGATCGACATCGGGCCCACCACCAGCCACCCGAGAGCGAACGGAATCGTGGCGACCACCGCCAGGACGATGCCGATCAAGCTGTAGATCAGGAACGGCAGCACGTTCTGCAGGCACCCGGCGAACGACGCTTTCATCGCGGCCCAGGGCTCGAGCCCGCGCAGGACGACGAGCGCGGGCGCAAACCAGACCGCCATGACGAGCGGCAGGAACAGCAGCAGGAAAAGCAGCGCGCCCACCATGATGACCATGAGGGCGCCGCCAAGCACTGCGCTCGCCGCGAAGGGATCGGACAGCCTGAAAAGCTGGGCGAAGACCGCCGCGCCAAAAAGAACGAGCAGCGTTCCCGCCACCGCCATTGCGATGGCGATCGCGATGCCGGTATACAGCAGGCCGACGATGAGCAACGGGCCGGCTCGCTCGCTGAATCCTGCGAACAGGTGATTCACGGTCAGCGGCTGGCCGCGGTCGATCGCCCGGCAGCCCAGCATCAGCCCGCCCATCAGGACGGGAAACAGCACCTGCGTGGCGAGGCTGCCCGCCACCGGGATGACGGTCAGGACCATATTCAGCAGGAACAACAGGATCACGATCAGCAGCCACATCCCGATGGCCGGGACAAACAGACGCCAGGCTTCGGCCCACCAGTTGGCACCGTTCCCGGCCGCGACGCTGCGTGGCGAAACCGGGGGCAAGGCACCGCTGGGATCGGGCGGGAGGGTAGCGGAAGGAAAGGGGCTCGCCATGGTCGTTGCTCCGGGTCGGGTGGTCTGGACCTCCGACCGAAAACCATAGCACACGGCGGTTAGCGGAACGCCATCGACGGCTTAAGGGGTTGATTTTGGCGTACGCTTCCCCTATTATTAGCACTCGGCAGCAGCGAGTGCTAACAAAACACCATAGCGGCGGCGAGCGGTAGGCGCGGCCGTGGCGTGATCCAGGTTGGCAGCCGTAACCAACTGATTTCAGTCAAATTTTGTTCAAGGAGTGAGCGCTAACATGAAGATTCGTCCATTGCACGATCGCGTGATCGTAAAACGCCTGGAGGAAGAGCGTAAGTCTGCAGGCGGCATCGTTATTCCCGACACCGCTGCGGAAAAGCCTTCTCAAGGCGAAGTCGTTTATGCCGGACCCGGCAAGACCGACGACAACGGCAAACTTCTACCCATGGGCGTCAAGGTCGGCGAAAAGATTCTCTTCGGCAAGTATTCGGGCCAGGAATTCAAGATGGACGGCCAGGACTACCTGCACATGCGCGAGGACGACATCATCGGCGTCGTTGCCTGATCGATCGTAGCGCAGTCACCACAGAATTCAGGAGAAACTAATATGGCAGCCAAAGACGTACGCTTCGGCGAAGGCGTCCGCAACAGAATGGTAGTTGGCGTGAACATCCTCGCCAATGCGGTCAAGGTCACACTCGGCCCCAAGGGCCGCAACGTCGTGCTCGAACGCAGTTTCGGCGCACCGACGATCACCAAGGATGGCGTGTCCGTGGCGAAAGAGATCGAACTGAAGGACAGGTTCGAGAACATGGGCGCGCAAATGGTCAAGGAAGTCGCGTCGAAGACCTCCGACGTCGCGGGCGATGGCACGACCACGGCCACGGTGCTGGCGCAGTCGATCGTTGCCGAGGGGATGAAGTTCGTCGCCGCCGGCATGAACCCGATGGACCTCAAGCGCGGGATCGACAAAGCGGTGATCGCGGTTACCGAAGAACTGAAGAAGATCAGCAAGCCGTGCACGACCAGCAAGGAGATCGCACAGGTCGGTGCCATTTCTGCGAATGCCGATTTCTCGATCGGCAAGACCATTGCCGATGCGATGGACAAGGTCGGCAAGGAAGGCGTGATCACCGTCGAGGATGGCAAGGGTCTCGAAAACGAGCTCGAGCTCGTCGAGGGCATGCAGTTCGATCGTGGCTACATTTCGCCGTATTTCATCAACAACCCGGACAAGCAAGTCGCCATTGTCGACGACGCGCTGGTCCTTCTGCACGACAAGAAGATCAGCAATATTCGCGACCTTCTGCCGTTGCTCGAGCAAGTCGCCAAGGCCGGCAAGCCGCTGCTGATCATCGCGGAGGACGTCGATGGCGAAGCGCTGGCGACCCTGGTCGTCAACAATATCCGTGGCATCCTCAAGACCTGCGCGGTCAAGGCGCCGGGCTTCGGCGATCGGCGCAAGGCCATGCTCGAGGATATTGCGATCCTGACTGGCGGTACCGTGATTGCGGAAGAACTCGGGCTGAAGCTGGAAAACGCCACGCTGAAGGACCTGGGTCGCGCCAAGAAGATCGAGATCGCCAAGGAAGACACGACGATCATCGACGGCGCCGGCGACAAGACCGCCATCGAAGCGCGCGTGAAGAACATTCGCGTGCAGATCGATGAAGCGACTTCGGATTACGACAAGGAAAAGCTGCAGGAACGCGTCGCGAAGCTGGCCGGCGGTGTGGCGGTGATCAAGGTTGGCGCCGCGACCGAAGTCGAAATGAAGGAAAAGAAAGCGCGCGTCGAAGATGCGCTGCACGCCACGCGTGCGGCGGTCGAGGAAGGCATCGTGGCTGGTGGCGGTGTCGCGTATCTGCGTGCCCGCGCCAACCTCAAGGGCCTGAAAGGCGACAACGCCGACCAGGAGGCCGGGATCAAGATCATCCTGCGCGCGCTCGAGGAGCCGATGCGGCAGATCGTTGCCAATTCCGGTGACGAGCCGTCGGTCGTCGTCAACAAGGTTGTCGAGGGCAAAGGCAACTATGGTTTCAACGCCCAAACCGGACAATATGGCGACCTCGTTGAGATGGGCGTCGTCGATCCAACCAAAGTTGCGCGCTTCGCGCTGCAGAACGCGGCGTCGGTGGCGAGCCTGATGCTGACGACCGAAGCGATGATCGCCGAATCGCCCAAGGACGAAAAGCCGATGGGCGGTGGTGGTGGCGGCATGGGTGGCATGGGCGGCATGGGCGACATGGATATGTGACCACTGCGTCCAAGAGCGGTCCGGCAAAGCACGGGTCGCGATTGGGAACGAATGGTCAACCCCGCGCGAGCGGGGATCCAGGTTCCAGCAAAGCCCCGCTCAGGCGGGGCTTTGCATTTCTGCATGCAGTGCATCCATCGCCGGAGCTGCCACCTTCCTGGCGAAATGGATTAGACTACGCGGGCGATGGCGATGCCCATCCTCCGCGCCTACCAGCAACAACCATTGCCAACTGCGCCGCCCCTGAACTCGAGCCTGACCGGCTGATGCCAATACAGGAGCTTCTTCGATGACTTCCGGAATGCTCTTCGCACTTGCGATCAGCGCGCTGGTGGTCGCCGTCCTCGTCGGGCTAATGCGGCGTCAGCGCTCTCCCGGGGCGGGCAAGACTTCGGCGGAAGGCCCCGTCACGACGGCGCAGTGGACCGAAGGGGAGACCACCCGCCTGTTGTCCAGCGCGGAACTTCCTGGCTTGTACCTGCTACGCCCGCGGTTCCTATCGAAGGCGGAAAACGTCGTGTATCTGTTGCTGAAGGCGGCATTTCCGCGGCACGAGATCTTTGCGCGCGTTCGTCTTGCCGACGTGCTTCAGGTCAAGATCGGTCCGCAAGGAATGGAGCGGTTGCGCGCGTTTCGCAAGATCGCCAACCAGCACGTGGGTTTCGTCGTCTGTGATCGTGACATGACCATCGTCGCCATCGTCGATGCGCGCGAGCCCGAACAGGTGCAGAACCCGCGCGATCAGAAGCTCGAGATCATCAAGCAACGCTGCCTCCAGGCGGCACAGGTAAAGTACCTCTGCGTCTATCCGCCCACACTGCCGCGCTACCGCGAATTGCGCGAGCAGATCCTCGGGCCCGCAGCCGAGCTCGTCTGAACGACGCGCTGCTAGGAAATTCTCGCACCTGCAGCGCGCGTCGCGCGTGCGGGCACGTTGCGCAGCGCCAGCCAGGTCCCGCCGACGATAAGGGCGCACGCAAGCAGCGAGTTGGCGCCGATTTTCTCGTCGAGGAACAACAATCCCCAGAGCACCCCGAACATCGGGATCAGGAACGTGACCGTTAGCGCGCGGGCTGGACCGATGTTCACGATCAGCTTGAAATAGAGCAGATAGGCGGCCGCGGTCGATGCCAGCGCAAGGCCGAGGACGTTGGCCGCGACCAGCGGCGTGACCGCACCGGGCGGCGGTACGAAGGGCAATGCGGGAACGAGGATGAACATGGCCATCATCTGGCTGTAGAGTGCGATCGAAGAACTGGGCAGCCCGGTCAAGCGCGCCTTGGCGTAAACGCTGGCCACGCCATAGGACAATGATGCCGCGAGGCACGCGCCGACGGCGACCAGCTTGTTCGCGGTCATCGGCTCGGGCTGCCAGCCGACCAACAGCGCCACGCCGGCGATTCCGAGGATCATTCCGACGATCTTCGCCGGCGTGACGCGGTCTTTCAGCCAAAGCGCGGCAACGATCGTCGCGAAGAACGGGGCGGTCGCATTGAGTATCGCCGCTGTCGATGCCGTGAGGTACTGCGCGGCAAACGAGAACAGGGTGAACGGCAGCGCCGTGTTGATGGCGCCGACGACCAGAAAGTCGGGCCAGCGGTCGCGCAGCGCCGGTACCTGTCGGCGCGCCAGCGCAAGCGCGAACAGCGCCAGAAAAGCGAGTGAGACCCGCATCGCGGCGAGCCACACCGGACCCAGACCCGCGACGGCGACGCGCATGAATGCAAACGAGCCGCCCCAGAGTGCCGCGAGCGTCAGCAGCCGTGCGAGGTCGGCGGCCGCCACGGATCAGGCCGCCGCCGACATTTCGCAGTGCGTGCGTTCGTGCTCGAGCAGCCAGGCCTTGCGCCACAGCCCGCCGCCGTAGCCGGTCAACGTGCCGTTGGCACCGATCACCCGATGGCAGGGGACGATGATCGCCAGCTTGTTGTCGCCGTTCGCGCGGCCCACCGCGCGCACGGCCGTATTGCGTCCGATCGTCGCCGCGATGTCACCGTAGCTTCGCGTCGTGCCCGGTGCGATCGCACGCAGCGCTTCCCAGACCGCACGCTGGAACGGCGATCCCTCGATCTTGAGTGGCGTAGCGAATTGCAGCGAACGACCGCTGAAATACGCGTCGAGCTCGCTGCCGATCTGCTCCAGGTATCGGTGCGTGCCCGGAACGATGCGATGGACAAAGCGCTTGCGCAGCGTCTCGAGCTCGCGCTCGAGGCCGCGCCGGTCGACGAATTCCAGCAGGTGCAGACCCTCGTCGTTGGCGAGCGCGAGCACGGGTCCGAGTACGGTATCGAACCATTGCGCGTACAGGCACGAGACGTCATCCGCCTGCGCGCGGCTGGGTGCCGTGCCAAAGACGCGCGCAAATGCCTCGCGAAAACCGCTTCCCGATTCAAAACCGTGGTCGAGCTGCAGATCGATCATGCTTTTTCCCTCTCGTATTCCGGTGAGTGCCAGCCCCATGCGCCGCGCGCGATGATAGGCGTGGAAGGTCATGCCGCAGTAACGCTGGAATGCACGGCGGGCACTCGACGGATCGATGCCCATGCGCGTCAGGTCGGATTCGCGCAGGCGTCCCGACGGATCGGCTTCGACCGCGGCCAGCAATCGCTCCACCACCTGGGGCGGCTGGCGACCCTGGTCCAGTGGACGACAGCGCAAGCAGGGGCGGTAGCCTGCGTACAGCGCGTCCTGCGGCTTCCCGAAGAACTCGACGTTTTCGGGTCTGGGCGTACGTGCGTGGCAAACCGAGCGGCAGAAAATGCGCGTCGTCTTGACCGCGACGAAAAAAATGCCGTCGAAGGCCGGGTCGCGCGCCGCGAGCGCGCGGTACATTACCGCCGGTGAAGGGAGCCTGGACATGACCGGATTATAGGTCGGCCAAAACCGCGTGCCGTCGAAATTCGGGCGGCAAATTCTCCGCTGTACGGCCTATAGCGCCGAGAGCAGCGCTTCGGCTTTGACCCGCATGCGACGCGCCCGCTCGACGGCACCTACGCTCCTGGCCAGCTCCTGCATCGGTATTTCGAGACCGAGCGGGAGACTCGCCGGCAGCGCGCGCAGGATACCCTGGAGATCGAGTCCGCCGTCACCCGGCATGAGCCGTTCCGCACGCGCCTGATACAGGAGCGTTTCGGTATCCGTGGGCCGTTCGGCGGGAGCATCACAAAGCTGGGCATAGTGAAAAGTCTGTGGCGGAATCAAGGCGATGTCAGTGGCGGTATTGCCGGCCCGATCGAAATGGATCGGATCGACCAGGATTCCTGCATTCGGCCGTCCGGCGTTCGCCACCACTTTCGCAGCTTGCTGCAAGGATCTGACGTCGGTCCAGGGCATCGGTTCCAGGTCGATCGTAAGGCCCAGTGGTGCCGCCAGATCGCACAGCGCCGAGAATCGCTCCGTCAGTCGCGAGGCGTCCGGATCGTTGCCGGCGACGAGTACGTGCATCGCACCAAGGCGTGCGCCGGTCTCCAGCGCGGCACGGTAGTCGTCAATCCGCGTGTCGGGCTTGATCCGGAATATCTCGACGTCGAGTACCACGACGCCGGTGTCGGCAAGACGCCGCATGATCTCGCGCACCAGCGGCGTGTCGCCGATGATCGGCCACGTGGGTTCGCGATCGGTGGCGGGGATCAGGCGCAAGCCGACGTGAGAATAGCCGGCGGCTGCAGCGCAGGACACCATCTCAGCGGGTGACAGTTCCATCACCGTGAGCGCGGCGAGTGAGAGGTGGCGAGGCGCCATGACTGGACCGAGGACTCAGTGCGCTTCGACCGGACTCGCCAGCGCGACCGAATGGCCGCTGCGCGCGGCATCGTGCACCGCAAGCGTTACCGCGAGCGTTTGCGCCGCATCGGCGCCGGTGATTCTCGGCGTCTCCTCGCCGCGGATGACACGGCAGAAATGCCGCAACTGGCGGCTGAGCGGATCTTCGCTGGTCACTTCGAGCGTCTGATCGACCAGCGGCTGCGTCCATGATTTTTCGCCGTCGTAGCGCCACAGCTCGAGCCTCGGCACGGTCAGTGACCCTTCGGTGCCACAAAACAGATAGCAGTTCTCGGGGCGCCGAGGATACTGCGGCGCCTCGCCGGAAGTCATCTCCCAACTCCAAGGCGCAGGCACGGTATCCGAAAGCGTTACGGTGCCGAGCGCACCATTGGCGAAGCGCAGCGCGATCACCGCGGTATCCTCGACGGCAAAGCCGCGCATATCGGAAGACGTTGCCGCCTGTACGCTGACGATCTCGCCGCAGATGAAGCGCAGATCGTCGATGTCGTGGATGAGATTGATGAGCACCGGCCCGCCGCCGGGCTCGCGCCGCCAGGCAACGTCGAAGTAATTGTCGGGCTTGCGAATCAGCCATAGCGCGACTACCGCCGTCAGACGGCCGACGCCGCCTCCACGCACGATCTCGCGCGCCTTTTCGATCACCGGGTTGTAGCGTCGATGGTGGCCCACCAGCAGCGAAACGCGGGCCCGCTCCGCCGCGGCAGCGAGGGATTGTGCGGCAGCGAGCGTCTCCGCGATGGGTTTCTCGACCAGAATATGCACGCCGCGCTCGGTGCAGGCGAGGCCCATGGGCGCATGCAGCGCGTTGGGCGAGGCGATGATGGCGCCGTCGGGCTTCACCACATCGAGCATGTCGCAATAATCGCTGAAGTAGCGATAACCCTGTGCCGTCGCGAGTTCGGCGGCGGCGGGCATCGGATCGGCGATCGCGACGACTTCACACAGCGGCTCGCGCTGCAGATAGGAGAGGTGGCGCTGGCCGAATGCGCCGGCGCCGATCACGGCGATGCGGACTTTGTTCATTCCGGCAACTTTGCGCTGCGTGCTATGGCAATTGCGCTCGGACGCCCGTCGCGCTCAGGGTAATGCATTCGCGCTCAGAGCCGCCATTCGCACTAATGGACTCGCCGATCGCGCTCATGCCGCGGCGGCGGGCTTGGCGTGGCCGCCGAGGAACAAGCGGTTGAGATTGGGATCGTGCAGCAACTCGGATGCGGGTCGGTCCAGCGCCAGACGGCCCATTTCGAGCACGAGCGCGCGATTGGAATACTTGAGCGCCGTGCGCACGTTCTGCTCCACCATCAGCACCGTCGTGCCGGCGTCGGCAAGCCCGCGCAGCATGGTCATGACCTCCTGCACGAGCTTCGGCGACAGACCGATCGACGGCTCGTCGATCAGCAGCACGCGTGGGCGCAGCAGCAGGGCGCGGCCGATCTCGAGCTGCTTCTGCTCGCCGCCCGACATCGTCGATGCCTGGTTGTCGATCCGCTGCTTGATGCGCGGGAAGCGTTGCAGCACTTCGTCGATGCGGCCCGACAGCTCGCCGCGCGGTAGCGTGATGCCGCCGAGCTCGAGGTTGTGCCGCACCGACAGCGAGCCGAACAGATTGCGCCCCTGTGGAACGAAAGCGATGCCGTCGGCGAGAAGCTGCCTCGGCGGCTTGCCGTTGATGCGCTTGCCCTCGAACCTGACTTCGCCCGAACGGGGGACGAGCATGCCGAAGAGCGTTTTCAGTACCGTCGACTTGCCCGCGCCGTTCGGACCGATCAGCAGCGAGATCTCGCCCTTGCGGGCGTCCAGCGTGGTCTCGTTGAGAATCGTCAGGCTCGGCGAGTACCCGGCAACGACCTTGTCGAACTCGATGATTTTTTCAGCCATGGTGTCGTCCTCGGTTGCCCACTCAGTTGCCTAGATACGCTTCGAGCACTTGCCGGTTCGCCTGCACTTCGGCCGGGGGGCCTTCGGCCAGGACCTTGCCTTCCACCATGCACACGACGTGCGGACAGAGCTGCATGATGAAGTCCATGTTGTGCTCGATGACGACAAAGCTGCCGCCCTGAGTCTTGTTGAGTTCGACCAGCAGCTCGCGCAATTGGTCGACGAGGCTAGGATTGACCCCTGCGCACGGTTCGTCGAGCAGCACCAGTCGGGGCGCCGGCATGAATGCCATCGCGATGTCGATCAGCTTCTGCTGGCCGTAGGACAGGCTGCCGGCGGGCAGGTGCGCGACGTGCTTCAACCGGAACAGTTCGATCATTTCGTCGGCGTGATGCCCGAGACCAGCATCGGGCGGCGCAAACAGCCGACCTGGCATGGTGCCCTTGAACTCCTGCGCCGCGGCGATCAGATTGTCCCGTACCGACAGTTTCACGAACACCTGCAGCGTCTGGAATGTCCGACCCACTCCGCGACGCGAAAGCTCCAGCGGCGACATGCCGGTGATGTCCTCGCCGCAGAACTCGACACTGCCGGAGGTGGGCTTGATCTGTCCGAGGATGCTGTTGAACAACGTCGTCTTGCCCGATCCGTTGGGGCCGATGACGCCGACGATCTCGCCGGGTCCGATCGACATGCTCACGCCGTCCACTGCCTTGATCGCGCCATAATGCTTGCGCATTTCCTTGATTTCGAGAAACGTCGGAAGCTTGCTCACTTCGCACCTCCACGCACCTTGAAGCGATCGGCAAGCGAGAGCAGGCCGCCCGGCAGGAAAATCATCAACACGATGACGGCGAAACCGAAGAGCGCGAGGTACCAGTCCTTCAGGAAGCGCAGCCATTCAGGAAGCAGGATGACGATCACCGAGCCCAGGACCGGCCCGAAAAATCGCCCCGAGCCGCCGACGATGACCGCCAGCAGCATCATCAGGGACACCGACAAATTGAATTGGCCGGGCTCGATAAAGTTGACCAGCGCCGTCAGGTAGACGCCGCCGATGCCCGCGCAGGCAGCGCCGATCGCGAATGCGAGCAACGTATACGCGGTGATGTTCACGCCGGTGCTCTCCGCGCGGATCGGGTTGTCGCGCAGCGCCGCGAAGGCGCGGCCCCATGGCGAGCGCAGCAAGTACCACAGCACGGCGGCCAGCAGGATCACCGAAACGTAGGTGAAGTAGAAGAACGGCAGCGCGCCGTCCAGCGAGTAGCCGAACAGCGACGGCCGCGGAATGTTGGCGATGCCGAAGGTGCCGCCGGTCAATTGCTCCTCGTTGCGCATCACCAGATAGACGAGCACGTTGAAGCCGAGCGTGGCAAAGGCGAGGTAGTGGTGTTGCACGCGCAAGGCCGGAAATCCCAGCATCAATCCAACGACAAAGCAGACGACGGCAGCGAGCGGAAGCACCAGCCAGAACGAAATGCCCATCTTGGTCGTCAGGATCGCGGCGATATACGCACCGATGCCGTAGAACGCAGCCTGGCCGATCGACATCTGCCCGGCGTAGCCGACGATGAGGTTCAATCCGAACGCGGCCATCAGGTACACGCACAGCAACGTCATCAGGTAGATGCCGTAGCTCTTGAGGAACGGCGGCAGCATGGCGATGAGAACGAGCCCGATTGCGAGCGCGATTTTCTGTGACTTGTTCATACCTTGCGCTCCTCGGTCTTGCCCAGCAAGCCTTCGGGCCGGAAGATAATGACCACCAGGAACAGCATCAGCGCAACGCCTTCCTTGTAGGCGGGAGAGACGTAGGCGCCCATCAGGTTCTCGAGCACGCCGACGAGGACACCGCCCAGCAGCGCGCCCCGGGTCTGGTTGAAGCCACCGATGATCGCGGCGTAGAAGGCTTTGAGGCCGATCGACTCACCCATGTCGAACTTGGCCAGATACGTCGGCGTGACCAGCAGGGCGGCGACTACGGCGAGCACGGCATTGATGAGAAAGGTATAGAGCACCATTCTCTTGACGTTGATGCCGAGGACCTTGGCGGCGTCGGTGTTCTGCGCCACGGCCTGCATTGCGCGCCCGGTCACCGTGCGGTTGAGGAACATCTGCAGGAAGATGACGATCAGGCCGGCGATCAGCAGGGTTCCGACGTCCGAGTAGGAGATCTTGATCGAACCGAGCGCCAGCAGACCGTCGGGGAACGGACTCGGGAACGGTTCGGCCTGCGCAGTCACCCCGGCTTTGACGAATTGCTTGAGGCCGATCGACAGTCCCAGCGTCGCGATGACCAGTGGGATGACGCCATGCCGGATGAGGGGGTCGACGATCGCGACCTTGAATGTATATCCGAGCAGCAGCATTGCGACCAGGCACGTCAGCAAGAATGCCAGCCACAATGGAGCGCCGGCCGTGCCCATGAAAAAGAGCATGACGAAGGCGGGCACCATCACGAATTCGCCCTGGGCGAAATTGATGGTGCCCGATGCCTGCCACAAGAGCGTGAAGCCGAGTGCCGCGAGCGCATAGATCGCGCCGGTCGCGGTGCCCGACACGATTAGCTGTATCAGTTCGCCCACGTTGATTCCTCCTTCTGGACGGGCATTCCCGTTGGATGGCCCTTCAGGCCAGCATCGCTACGGCGCGGAGTTCCGCTAGGGACTCTGTCCACAGCTAAGGCCCCTTCGTTTGTTCGATTATCGAACTATTGTGCGATTCGTGAACAGATTACGATTGCAGGGGATTTCGTGTCAAGTGCGATCATCGAAAAAGTGTGCGTCTATCGCCCCGTCATTTGAGCGGCAAATGAAACACCCGATCGCGCCCGCCGCGGTCGCGGCGGGTGTCATCATCGTCTTATTTGGTGATGGGATGAACCGGCGGCAGTGTCGCGGTGACGACCTGCTTGCCGTTGACGACCTTGACCAGGAAGCTTTCGCGGTCCAGGTCGCCGGCGTCGTCGAAACGCACGTCGAGCAGGACGCCCGGGGTGTCCTTCGCGAGGATCGTCGCGCCATGCAGGGTCTTTGCAAAGATCTTGGGATCGACCTTGCCGGCTCTTTCCGTGATCGCCTTGACCACGTACATGCCGCTGTAGCCTTTCATGCCGTTGTGGTCGCTCTTGTACTTGTATTCCTTCTGGAAGTTCGCGTCGAAGGCCTTGATCGGCGCCTGCGGCGCATCGACCGTGAGGCCGACGTGCGCGACTGCACCATTGGCCGCATCGCCCGCGAGCTCGATGACCTTCTGCCCGGTCAGCGTCGTTTCACCGATGAGCGGCTTGTCGAAACCCTGCTTCTTGAACTCGCGCAGTGCGCGCGCCGACTCTTCCTCGTTGGTATAGACAAAAGCGGCGTCGGCATTGGACTGCTTTACTTTCAGCACTGCAGATGAGAAGTCGACTTGGCCCGGGTCGGTCGAGACGTCGGCGACGACCTTGATGCCCTCGGCCTCGAGTGCCTTGGCCATGGCGTCGCGACCACCCTTGCCGAAGTCGTTATTGACCCAGACGATCGCGATCGTCTTCGCCTTCAAGTCGCTCTTGATGTAGCGCGCCAGCTTGGGCATCGCCGTCGATTGCGTAAAGGACGTGCGGAAAATGAAAGGGTTTCCCTGCTGCGTGATATTCGCCGCCTCGCCGCCGGTGAAGTTGGGGATCTCGGCGCGCTTCGTCTCGGCCATGCTGACGATGATCGAGCCGGAGAAGACCGGGCCCATCACGACATAGGCGCCCTGGTCGACGGCTTTTTGCGCGAGTGCCTTGGCGGTCTGCGGCGCGGTTTGCGTATCCATCGACGTGTATTCGATCTTGCGACCGAGGATCCCGCCAGCGGCGTTGATTTCCTTGACCGCGAGCTTCACTCCGTTATCGAAGTTGGTTCCGGCAGTCGCGCCGGTACCCGACAATTCGACCAGGCCGACGATCGGGATCGGGCCCTGTTGCGCGTGTGCTGCCAGTGACAACGTTGCCGCGAGCGCGAGCGCGAGCAGGCCGGTATGGGTTTTCATGTCTTCCTCCGTGTGATGATGCCAATCGAGCGTGTATCAAAAGTGATTCTTGGGGTTGCGCGAGGCGGTGACGATCTTTTGCGCCCGTGCACGCCATCGCGGGCCTGCAGGAGCGCCATCGGTTCCGCCGAATTCTCAGCCAAAGTAGACGTCGGCCCTGAATTGTGATTTAATGTAAACTAACTAGTTCGTACATGTCAACTCATGCCCGGCAACGGGTATAAGGACTGCATGAGCGTCCGGTCACCACGGCATGCAATTCGTTTATATTCAGGGTGTTGGACGCGTTGTTTCCATCCCGCCCCCAGAAAGGCGCGTTCAGATGAACTTGGAAGCCATTGAGCAGATGCAGGAGCGTGCGCCGCGGAAGAACGACCCCGAGCAGACCCGGCGCGACATCATCGAGGTTGCAACGCGTGAGTTTGCGCAGCTGGGCTTGGCGGGCGCGCGCATCGACCGCATTGCGGGCCAGACCAGGACCAGCAAGCGGATGATCTATTACTACTTCGGCAGCAAGGAGGGGTTGTACATCACCGTGCTGGAGGAGGCCTATCGCAACATACGCCAGATCGAAGGCGACCTTCGCCTCGATGGCCTCAGTGCAATCGAAGCGCTGCGCGAGCTGGTCGGATATACGTTCGACCATCATGTTGCGCACGCAGAGTATGTGCGCTTGATCGCCATCGAAAACATCCACGAGGGAAGGCATCTCGCAAAATCACGGACGATCCAGGACTTGAATGTTCCGGCAATCGACGCGGTGCGTCGGGTGCTGAGCCTTGGCATCCGCGAAGGCGTGTTTCGGGACGATGTCGATCCGGTCGACCTGCACCTGTCGATCAGCGCGCTGTGCTTTTACAACGTCTCGAATCGACACACCTTCAGCATCATCTTCAAGCGCGACATGACCTCCCCCGCCGCGCTTCGCGCCCGGCGGGCGATCGTCATCGATACCATCCTTGCTGCGGTACGGTCGCACTGAGCGGACTGGAACGCCCGCTGCGGCGGCGCTGCACGAAGCTACGGAGGAGTTTCCCTACCGCATGAAGTTGTTGTAGGCCCAGAGCAGGAGTACCGCCCCGAGGATCGACATGACCCACCCGGCAGGATGAAACTTGCCGTCGGGAGACTTCCATATCAGGCTGCTGATAAAGCCGCCCACGACCGACCCGCCGATGCCCAGCGCCGTCGTGAGCAGAAACCCCAGCTTGTCCACGCCAGGCATGATCGCCCGCGCGATCCAGCCGACGATGAACCCCACAATGATGGTGCCGATGATTCCGAAAATGCCCATGCGGTGGACTCCTTTACCGTGGTTGGCGTTGCGTGATCCATGTTGAGAGGACAGGCCGAAGCGTCGGCGTCGGTGCGAAGATGCTAGCACGAACCGCTCGACTGCACCGTAAGCGTTTGCCGTTGCACTGCGACTATGGTGTTCACAAACTCGACCGCGAGGAGACCGATGACCATGCCCTGGAAGCTACTGCTGGCTGCCGCGACGTTGGCTGCGCTGCCCGCAGTTGCAAAGACCGACTGCCACGCCACGAGTTCGCCGCAGACGGACCGCTGGCTTTCGAGCTTGAATCTGCGTCCCGAAGCGGCGGTGGCACTGTCCCTGCACGTGGATTATTGGGATCGCCTTGGCTGTAAAAATCGGTTCGCGAGCATGGCCTTCACCGACCGGCAGTATGACGATGCGGCGCCAGGGCGCCGAATTCGTGTACACGCCGCAGGTGCTGATGCAGAGGCGCGACTTTGGGCGTTGGGGCATAGGCATTCCCCGAAGATTCGGTGACCGGCGAAGTATTGCAGGCGTTGTCGCTGCCGCTCTATGTAGGCGCTAGTAGGATGGTGCCGCGCAGTCGAAGCCGGGGCGCGCATTCACGACGCGACGACCGTATGATTCCGACGCTAGCGAGTTTCGCGCACCAGCACGATCGATCGGAGGCGTTCCTAGACCAGCGCCGGACCGGGTTGTGCGGTGGTAGTCACTTGAGCAATTTGCGCAGGCGTTCCACCAGCATCACCGCTTGCACATCCCCTGAGACGCCTGCAATCGCCGATTCGTATTTCGGTAGCAATCGCGCGAGTTCGGCGAGGGTAGTGCAGCGCTCGACTTGAGCACGAAGGTCGGACGCGCGGGCCCCCAGGCCGGCAGCCAGCGTCTCGTGCATGAACGTCTTCGCCTTTCCGCACTGGGCTGACTCGTCCACCACAACCGGCGCACGGCCAATGCCGGGGACGTCGCTCGCGACCGCCGTGCCTGGTCCGACTGGCGCGACGTAGCCGTCGTGCTGCAGCGTTTCCAGGAAATCTGACGGAGCGCCAATCCGGGCGGCTTGCACGCGCAGCTGCTCCGCGGTCTTCGTTGGGTCGACCAGAATGAGCATGATCCGCAGCTTGCCGCGCAGGTTGTTGCGGCGCTGGCCGATCTCCTCCGCTCCTTTTTTGGTCTTTGCGAAGCGTACGTTATCGGCCATTTAGATCTCCCTCGTACAGGGTCACGTCATTCCCATGACCGCCACGCAAACCGCGTGCCAGCTGCTCGTACGCGCGAGGGCGCGCTGTACCTTCCGGCGCATGCGGCCGCCCATTCCGCAAATCTGCAGCATCGCGACAGGGCATCCGTGGATCAGCGCCCCGGGGCCTATCAAGGCCGCCCCCTGACCGCGGACAACACCAGGTACACTTTGGCGACGATCAATGCCACTTCGATCGCGAGCAGCAGAAACACAGCGAAGAACCCGATATGCTGGTCGACCACGAATCGCGGCGCGATCGCCCGCGCCGATTTCATCACCGGTGCGGTGACGATCCGAAACAATCCATAGACCGCGTTGCGATCGCGATTTGCGCCGCAGATCACATAGAGCACGCCTTGCCCGAACAAGGCCACCAATGCGATCTCGTTGAGCGCCTTGAGGGTGATGACAAGCTGCAGCAGCACTGGTAGCGCCTACGCGGTGCGCGCGGTGTCCTGCTCGAGCCGTGCGGTCATCTTCGGATCGAAGCCACGCAGGCGCTCGATGGTTTCGCGCACCTTGTCGCCGTGGCCGAGCGTGTGGTACGCCATCCCCAATGCATACCAGGCGTGCGGATTCATGGGTTGGAGCCTGGCGGCCTCCACCAGCGCTTCCGCCGCTTCGGCATGACGCCCGAGAGCCGCCAGCGACAATCCCAGGCCGAACCACGCGCGGTCGATCGACGGTCGCAGGTGCACAGCCTGTCGGAAGGCCGCGACTGCGGCCTCATGCTGGCCTGCGCGCTCGCGCACGAACCCGAGATTGAACTGGACCACCGGATCTTCCGGGGAGATCGCCCGTGCACGCTCGAGATAGTGCGCTGCGGTCGCGTGCTCGCCACGGGATCCGTAGAGATGGCCGAGCGCGCTTGCCGCCCGGGCGGACTGCGGGTCGACGGCAAGCAACGCCTTGAGTTCGGCTGCGGCACGCTCACCTTGTTTGAACAGCAACCAGAAGCGGGCGAGCTGGAAATGCCACCAGGTATCGAGCGTCATGAACTTCCCATGGCGACGCGACCGCCGGTAGGGTGTTGTCGGGAACGACCGCGGCCGTCGTGTCGCGTCAAACAAGAAGCCCGCCGAAGCGGGCTTCCCCGAACTACGACGACGACGTGCAGCCGACCGACGTCACGTGGCTTGCGTCGCGATGTCCCCACGCAGATGCGGATAGCGCACATGCTCGACCAACTCCTGCACCTTGCGACTCGGCTCGCGGGTCAGCAGACTGACAACGATGATCGTCAAGAGACCCACCGGTACGCCAAACACCCCAGCAGAGATCGGGGCCATGTTGAACCACTGGTTGGCCGCGACGCCTCCGAAGAACGGGTACGTCACATACATATAATACGCACAGATCCCCAGCCCAGCGGCCATCCCGGTGATTGCGCCCCACTTGTTGGCACGCTTCCAGAATACGCCCAGGACGAGCGCCGGAAAGAACGACGACGCGGCGAGTGAGAATGCGGCACCGACAAGGAACAGGATATCTCCGGGCTTGAGCGACGTCACATAGGCGGCGACAAGCGCGACCACCACCAGCAGGGCCTTCGACACGCTGACGCGCCGCCCCGTCGAAGCCGTCGGGTCGAGCATCTTGTAGTAGAGATCGTGCGAAAGCGCATTGGCGATGGTCAGCAGCAGCCCGTCCGCGGTTGACAGCGCCGCCGCGAGGCCGCCAGCCGCGACGAGGCCCGACACCACGTACGGCAGCCCGGCGATCTCGGGAGTCGCGAGCACGATGATGTCGGTGCCGAGCACGATCTCGGCGAGCTGCACGATGCCATCGCCATTGAAGTCGGTGATCGACAGCAGCGACGGATCGACCTGCGCCCAGTTCGCCGCCCAGGCCGGCAGTGCAGCGTAACTGCTGCCGACGAGGAAGGTATACACGTCGTACTTGGCGAGGACCGCCAGCGCCGGCGCCGTGAAATAGAGCAGGAAGATGAAGAACAGCGACCAAAACACGGAGCTTCGCGCCTGCGCGACGCTCGGCGTCGTGTAGTAGCGCATCAGGATGTGCGGCAGCGCCGCAGTGCCGAACATCATGCAGAACACGATCCCGAGGAAGTTGAGGCGGGCGATGTTCCGCGCCTGTTCGTCCTTGCCCGGATAGGGCTCGGCGTGCGGCCTAGGCGGCACCGCGCGCGCGGCCAAGCCCTTCTCCCTGGTCCAGAAGGCTTTCGCCGCCGCCTCGTCCTTCGGAAAGTCCTTGACGGCCTTCTCGGCCTTGGCGATTTCGGCCGGGGAAGCGTTGGCGGCCTTAAGGTCGGCCAGCTTTTGCTCGACCGCCGCCTTCTGGGTTACGTAGGAACCGGGCAGTCCCTTCAGCGCAGCGTCCGCGGCATCCGCGCGGTTCTTCATGATCGTGCGGACTTCGATCTCCTTCGGGTCGTTGGTGAGCACCTTCTCGCGCTCGGTGACCTTCTGCAGGACCTGACCATAGACCAACTGCGGCACCGGCACGCCGGTGAACTTGACCGAGAGCCAGACGACCGGAGTCAGGTAGGCGATGATCAGAATGATGTACTGCGCCACCTGCGTCCACGTCACCGCTCGCATCCCGCCGAGAAAAGAGCAGACCAGGATGCCGCCGAGACCGACGAACACGCCGATGCCGAACTCGAGCCCGGTGAAGCGGGCTGTGATCAAGCCCACCCCGTAGATCTGCGCCACGACGTAGGTGAATGAGCACAAGATCGCGGCGAATATGCCGACGCTGCGCACGATGTTCCCGCCATAGCGTTCGCCAAGGAAGTCGGGGATGGTGAACTGGCCGAACTTTCGCAGGTAGGGCGCGAGGAACAGCGCCACGAGCACGTAGCCGCCGGTCCAACCCATGACGAAGGACAGCCCGTCGAAGCCAGCGAGGTAGAGCGTACCCGCCATGCCGATGAAGGATGCCGCGCTCATCCAATCGGCGCCGGTCGCCATGCCATTGAAGAACGCCGGGACGCGGCGCCCCGCGACATAGTACTCGGCCGGGTCGACGGTCCGGCTCATGATGCCGATGCCGGCATAGAGCCCGATGGTCGCGAACAGGAACCAGTAGCCGATCCATCGCTTCGACAGACCGAGTTGCTCGGCCACCGCCAGCGCCAGCAGGAACCCGATGAAGCCGACCGTATAGAAGCTGTAGTACTTCTTGAGCTGGCTCTTGAATGCAGCCCGGCTGATGGCGGTGCTCATGCGTCATCTCCTTCGTCGACGTCATAGGTCTTGTCGAGCTTGTTCATGTAACGCGCATAGATCCAGATCAGCACGACATAGATGATCAGAGAGCCCTGCGCCGACATGTAAAAGCCGAGCGGGAAGCCGAAGAAGACGATGGTGTTGAGCTCGCGCGCGTACCATGCTTCAACGAAGGTGGCGACGAACCAGATGAACAGCAGTATTGCGGTGATGACGAGATTCTTGTCCCAATACTCGCGATGCCTAGCAGTCAGCTCCATGGTTTCCCTCCTCCAGGATGAGACGGCAGTTTATCTATCGGCCGTTCCGGCGCCATTATTGTGAATTGTGACTACGATCCTGGGACCGCCATCTTGTTCGAACTGCCGCACTGGTCCCGCGGGCGATTCTACAGCATCCGGACTGCCCGGCAAGTGGGCGCTGGTTGCGTCAGTAGCTGACGCGGGCGGCATCGGTCCGCTGCGAGGCCGTGAGCGCCTCCTCGAGCGTGACAATCCCCTGTCCGGCGAGAAGCGGGATGAGCTTAATGAAGATCTCCCCTGTCAGAATGGCATCGCCGAGCGACGTGTGGCGTCCGATGATGGTGACGCCGAGACGCCGGGCGTTGGCTTCCAGTTCATGGTCGTACAAGTTGGGGTGTACAACCGCCGATAAGAGCAAAGTATCGAGTACCGGTTGGATGAAGCGCTGGCCGGTCTGCCGTTCCTTCATCTGCAAGAACCGCATGTCAAACGCGACGTTATGCCCGATCAGTACGGTGTCTTCAGCAAAGTGGGCGAAGCGCGGCAGCACCTGGTCGATAGTGGGCTCGCCTTCGAGCATTCTTGGCGTGATGCCGTGGATCCGGATCGATTCCTTCGACAGCGGCCGCTTGGGATCGACCAGTTGATCGAAGCTCTCCTGTCGCAGCAGTCGCCCGTTGACGATCCGTACTGCCGAAATCGAGACGATCTCGTCGCCGGCGGAGGGATCGAGTCCCGTCGTCTCGGTGTCGAACACCGTGTAGACGAGCTCGCTCAGGGGTCGCCGCCCGAGCTCTTTGGTCTGCCCCGGCCGATGGAAGAGGTCGAAATCGTAAAATACGGGACGATCTCCATCGAGCGCTGGCACAGCGGCCGCAGGATCGTGGGTAGCGATAGGCAATTGGAGGCAATAGCCGACCCTGCCCGCAGGGTGATCGGCATGGCACCACTGCTCGCCGCCGTGCCGTTGCGCGACGTCGCGCAGCGACAGGCGCCCCAGGCCGTCGGCCAGCCCAAACGACTCTGTGTCCCACGCGCCGACTTGCGCCGGATCGACCCGCGACGATCGCCATGACAGTTCCAGGATGGCGAAGCGGACGCCTGGCGATAGCTTGAGCGTGAACTCGTGGATGCCAAACTCCTGCTGCAGGCGGCCGGCTATCGACGTGAACGCCTGTACGACCCCGAAACTGTCGACCTTCACCCACGGGTGGCCGCCACCGGCCTCGGCCTTCACGTTGACGCCCGCACGGCGTTCCAGACTGCGCTGAATCGCCCGCAGCAAATCGTCGCTTTGCATCGCTTCCAGCGGCCAGGGTCCGAGCGGGCGGCTTCCGTAGCTCCCGAGCGTGGTGTCGAGACGGTCGCTCAGCCGCACTGCTTCATCCCGGATGATCGCGGTGAACTCCTCGCGCCGGTCGGGCTCCATGCGGCCGTATTCGATGATCGCTTCCACGGCAGCGCGAATGCTTGCCAGACCCGCGCGGGTGTCTTCGGCCAACGATTGCACCAACCGATCGCGCTCTTCGCCTTCCCGCACGACGCTGGTGACGTCGTCGAGCGAGAGGACAAAGCCGGTGATCTCCGGTTGGCGTCCGCCCTCCGCGGCGCCGAGCACGGGGGCCATCTGCGCACGCATGAGCTTGCCGTCCGCGGTGGTGGTGACAAACTGCGAGACGGGTCGCGCTTCCCCCTGGTTCAGTCGTTCGCGCACGATGTCGAGCGTATGTGCAATGAGACGCTCGTCGATAATCCCGAAGACCGAGCGACCGAGGCCGACGATGCCCGAGGGTGCGCCGTCGTTCGCTTCAGGCCGGTTGAATAGCGAACGCGCGGCGGCGTTGTAGAGCAGGATCAGGCCTTCCCGGTTGCAGACCAGCTCGCAGTCGGTGTGCTCGGACATCAAGGCCGCGAGCCGGTGCTTCTCCTCTTCGAGCGTCGCGTTTGCGTCCTGCACGCGCATCTCGACATCGGCAAGCGCGGACTGGTAGCGGTCGGCGAGCCCGTTGATTGCCTCAGCGAGGCGCACGGCCTCATCTGGCCCATCGTCCGGCAGCCGGTGCATGGGGTTGGCAGTAAGGATGATGCGAGCGCCCTCCGCAAGACGATTCATGCCCCGCACATACGCCTTGAAGCCCACGTCCACGAGCAACCCCAGTGTGACCAGCAGAAAGGCCGCGAACAAGAGCACGACGCCGGCGGCGTCATTGAGCGCCTGTCCCAGACTTGCCCGCAGTTCCGCCGGAAATCGCGACCACAGCGCGCCTCCCGCTGCAGCGGCAATCACGACGACGAGCCCAAACAGTAGACCGACCGCGACCGCGAACTTCAAACGCGGACTGATTCGCCTCGCCAGAGGCAAAGCGCCGGGGGGGCCGAAGGAAGGCCCTGTGGACGTGTTTCCTGCGCCGGGGTCATCGGACGGTCATTACGGCACGCAGCATCCCTTCGCTAGCATTCTGCGGCGACTCACTGCGCGTAATCGAGCGCAAGTCGCTGCTGCAGCGCGCGCGCCTGCCGGAGCGATTCCTTGAACATACGCCGGTCGAATTCGTTGAGTCGATCCGGGTCGATGCGGTTGGGTGCGCGATCGCCATGGGGGTCGAACTGCTGATGGCGTAGACGAAGCAGCTGGATGAAGTAGTACGCGTCAACGAACGCACGCACGTCGTCGGCGCGAAGATTCATTGTCGGTGCCGTCAGTCGCAGCCGCTGCGCAGTATTGGTGTGGGCCACTCCAAATCGCAATGCGTTGATGCGGGCTGCGTCGACGAAGGGCCGCAGGCCGTACAGTTTGAGGTCGATGGTGTGCGGGAATTCCCGCCCGTCGTCAAGCAAGAAGTCGCGGATGGTCCCAAGGGGCACCCGCGTGCTCAGCGCGCCTTGCGCCATCTGCATCAGAAAGCGCGGCGTTGCCTGGGTGAAGTCGAGCAGCCAGGTGCGCAGGCAATCGGATAGCGTGGCATCCCCGAACACCGGGCGGAAGTCGAAGAAGATGGCGGAGTTGAGCATAGCTTGGGGGTCGGTGTTGCGAATCCATGCCGAGAACTGCGCCCGCCATTCCTCCAGCGACAGGCACCATCGCGGGTTGCTCGCCATGATGTTGCCCTTGCACAATGGAAATCCGCAGCGGTCGAGCGTGTGGTTGACGGCGCTGGCGAAAGGCAGCAACCGCTCGCGCGCTGCCTGCGGTGCCGTGCCGTCCGGATGGCTGAAGATGATGCCGTTGTCCTGGTCGGTCGCGAACGTCTGCTCCAGCCGGCCCTCGCTACCGAGCGCGATCCAGCACAGCCGGACCCCGCCCAGCGCATGCTGCGGAAACTCGAGTTCGAGCACGCGCTGGGTGAGGCGGTCGTTGAGCGCGGCGATAAACTGGGTGAGATGCTCGGCGGCAATGCCGTTGGCGAGCATGTCCCGCGCGAGTTGCCGGATTTCACGCGCCGCCTGCTCCAGCGCTGCCGCGTCCTGCGCCGCGGCGATCGTTTCCGGCAGCTGGCGCAAGGTGACCCGTTGCACCGAAAACAGGTCGCGTTGCGACACCATGCCGATCATCCGGCCTTCCTCGACCACTGGCACATGGCGTCTGCGGTGTTGGGCCATGGCTAAGGCCGCGTCGTAGGCAGTCGCGTCGGCTGAGAGGGTGAGCGGCCGCGGCGTCATCACCGTTGCGATCGGCGCTGACAGATCGACGGCTTCGAGCACGACGCGGTCAAGCAGGTCCTGCACTGTAAAGATGCCTAGTGGAGCGCCGCCGGGCGTGGTGATCACGATGGAGCCCGTCTCTGCCTGCCGCATTGTCAGCAGCGCCTCGCGGATCGGCATTTCGGCCGGGCAGGTCACCGGCCTGTGGCGTACGATGGTGCGCAGCGGACTCGCCATCGATTGTTGCTCGGAAATGATATGCGTCTGCTGCGTGTGTATTCGCGCCCGCGCCTCCTGCAGCAGGGCCGTGACGCGCGTGACGCAATGGCGCTGGAAAGATGGAGAGAGCTGCAACAACTCGGCGAAGTCTGGCGCGTCCAGCTCAAGGCACCGCGTCGGCTCGACCGCGCGGTAGATACTGGCGGACATCGTATCGGTGAACAGGGCGCCGATCGGGAAACAGTCTCCCGGCCCGAGCGGCGGATTTGGTTCCTCGAAGACCTCATCGACCCCGGACTGCTCGATGTGCACCGCGCCACGCAAGACGATGTGCAATCGTCGCTTGGCGCCGACGCGCGGACTCGCAATCATGCTACCCGCAGCGTAGTCGACGGGCACGAGGCATCTCACGAGAAAGTCGACCGCCAGCTCTTCCATACGGTCAAAAGGCCGATAGCGGCGCAACACATCGACGTCGCTTCGCGTGAGCGGCAGGGCTGCAGCGGACATTCCGGCTCCAGGACGCCAGCTGCGTGTCAAACAACGACGCAAGCAGCCGCGGCGTCAGACGACCCCTTCCGTCAACTGCTGGTCGAGCGCCGGCCTCGCGAGTTGGGCACATCCTGCAACTCACTTGACTTTGGCGATCGAGCGCAACAGCCGTCGCACGATCTTACCGCAACGGGCCATCACCAGGTTATACCCAATGGGGGTGTCGTCCGGCGCGCCTCCCGACCGCCGCGGTCGCGCCAGCGCGGCTCGACCTCATGACCCGTCTTGTCGTTGATGGTGGCCAGGCGCTTGCTGACCGCTGGCCATCTGCCGGTCGTATAATTGCAATCTTCGCCCAGTTCGGACGTCGCGGCCGCACGGTGTTTGCATTAAGCGAGGACCAGGCGCTATGGAAGTGTTACGGCGAATCGTGTATTTGGTCTTTCGGCCTGGCGCCGAATGGGCCATGATTGCCGACGAGTCGACGACTGTCGATACGCTGCTGCGCCGCTACATCCTTCCGCTGTCAGCATTGGCCCCGATCGCAACGTTCATCGGTATGAAGGTGTTCGACGCTTCTACGGACTTCGAACAGGGCTACCTGGTCCCCGCGGACCAGATCTTCAACGCGGCTGCGACCACGTTTTTCGGCACCATCGGCTCCATCTTCGCATTGGCGGCGATCATGGCGCTGATCGCACCGATATACCACTGCAAGCGCGACTACGTCGCAGCGTTGAAGGTAGCGGCCTATGGCGCGATTCCGCTGCTGCTCTCGGGTGCGACGCTTGTACTGCCGGTGATGATCGTGGTGTCGATGTTCGCGCTCTGCCATACGTTGTTTCTCTACTACGTCGGTGCGACCAAGGTGCTCCACGTTCGCAGCGACCAAGCCGAGTTTCTCGCCATTCGCTGCTCCTGCTCTCCTTGGTATCGATGCTGGTCGGGATGGTGGCGGTAGGCATTGGCCTGATGTAGCGACGCGATCGTCCCGAGACACAGCATCGAGCGGAACGTAGGCGGCGAACGCTTCATGTCCCGTGTCCGGCTCCCCGCGGCCAAGGCCCCGGCACCCGCCGGGGCTCTTTTTCATTTCGTCAGAGGCCCCGGGTTATACTCGCCCCGCCGTCGGTGGAGATGCAACAATGAAAGGCACGATACGCGACTGGGCACGTCAACTCGGCCCCGGACTGATCACCGGCGCGGCCGACGACGACCCGTCGGGCATCGCGACGTACACGCAGGCTGGCGCGCAATTCGGCCTGCTGACGCTGTGGGCCGTCGTGTTCACCTATCCGCTGATGGTCGGCATCCAGCTGGTGAGCGCGCGCATCGGCCGGGTCACCGGGCACGGACTGGCCTCCAATATCGGACGCCATTTTCCGCGGCCGGTGCTGTACGCGATCGTGATGCTGCTGGTCGGCGCCAACACGATCAACATCGCTGCCGACATCGCGGCCATGGGCGAAGCCGCTGCGCCTGCTGATCGGCGGACCGTCGCACGTCTACGTCGTCGTGTTCGGGTTGACTTGCCTGCTGCTGCAGGTATTCCTGACCTACCAGCGCTACGTGCGTTACCTGAAATGGCTGACGCTGGCTCTGCTGTCCTACGTCGTGCTCGTGTTCACCATCAACATCCCGTGGGCGCGAGGTTGTCGCGCACGCCGTCACGCCGCATTTCGCGCTGACGACGGAATACCTGACCGTGGTCGTGGCGGTGTTCGGCACAACGATCAGTCCGTACCTGTTCTTCTGGCAGGCGTCGCAGGAAGTCGAGGATCTGGACGCCGATCCGGGCGCCGGTGCTCTCGCCCAGGCGCCGGAAGGCGCGGACGAGCACTTGCGGCGGATCAAGATCGACACCTACATCGGGATGGCGTTTTCCAATATCGTTGCCTTCTGCATCATCCTCGGTGCGGCGGCTACGCTGCATATCGCAGGCATTACCGATATCCAGACGTCGGCGCAGGCGGCCGAGGCATTGCGCCCATTGGCAGGTGACTTCACGTTCCTGCTGTTTTCGCTCGGCATCATCGGCACGGGCTTGATCGCCGTACCGGTCCTGGCGGGATCGGCAGCGTATGCGGTTGCCGAGACCTTCGAGTGGAAGCGCGGTCTCGACCTGAAGCTGCTGGAGGCGCGTGAGTTCTACGCCATCATCGCGCTGGCGACGCTTGGCGGGGTCGCGCTCGACTTCTCGCCGATCGACCCGATCAAGGCGCTGTTCTGGTCTGCGGTGATCAATGGCGTCATCGCCGTGCCGATCATGGTGGTGATGATGCTGCTCGCCGATGACGCCAAGGTCATGGGCAGGTTCATCGTCACGCGACGGTTGAAGGCGCTCGGCTGGCTGGCGACGGGCACCATGGCGGCCGCCGTGGCGGCGATGTTCGCGACCTGGTAGATCTTCCACCGTTATCGCGACATGCACCCGTCGGCTAATTCACCACCTGGCGCAGTTCCCCGCCCTTGTAGCGTGCGGCCATGCTGTCCAACGGCACAGGCTTGATCTTCGACGCCATGCCGGCGCAGCCGAACTGCTGGTAGCGCGCGACGCAGATCGCCTTGGCCGCAGCCGTTGCCGGCTTGAGGTACTCGCGCGGATCGAACTTCGACGGATTTTCGCGGAAGAACTTGCGGATCGCGGCAGTCATCGCGAGCCGGATGTCGGTGTCGATGTTCACCTTGCGCACGCCGTGCTTGATCCCTTCCTGGATCTCCTCGACCGGCACGCCGTAGGTTTCCTTCATTTCCCCGCCGTTGTCGCGGATCACCTTGAGCAGGTCCTGCGGCACCGAGGAGCTCCCGTGCATCACCAGATGCGTATTCGGAATCCTCGCATGTATCTGCTTGATGCGATCGATTGCGAGGATGTCGCCGGTGGGCTTGCGCGAGAACTTGTACGCGCCGTGCGACGTCCCGATCGCGATCGCCAACGCATCGAGTTGCGTGCTCTTGACGAAGTCCGCCGCCTGGTCGGGGTCGGTGAGCAGCATCTCGCGCGTCATCGTGCCTTCGGCGCCGTGCCCATCCTCTTTGTCGCCCTTCATCGTCTCCAGTGAGCCAAGGCATCCCAGTTCGCCTTCGACGGTCACGCCGATAGCGTGCGCCGCGTCGACGACCTTCTTGGTGACGTCCAGGTTGTAGCTGTAGTCGGCAATCGACTTGCCATCCTCTCGCAGCGACCCGTCCATCATCACGCTCGAAAACCCAAGCTGCATCGCCGATGCGCAAACGGCCGGCGATTGCCCATGATCCTGGTGCATGACGATCGGGATATTCGGATACGATTCCACCGCGGCCTGGATCAGGTGCCGCAGGAAAATTTCGCCTGCGTATTTGCGGGCGCCGGCGGACGCCTGCATGATCACCGGGCTGTCGGTTTCCGCGGCAGCGGACATGATCGCCTGGACCTGCTCCAGGTTGTTGACGTTGAATGCGGGCAGGCCGTAGTCGTGGTCGGCGGCGTGATCGAGCAATTGGCGCATTGAGACGAGTGGCAAGACGAACTCCTTCAGAAAACGTATCGGTAACCATTAATTTTACCTGCTAAACCGGGGGCAGACCACGGCTTGCCTGCGCGCCGTCTGCCTCGCCAAAAAACGCTGCATTGTCCCGGTTAGGTGCAGTCCTGGTGCCTGATCTGGCAAGTGCTCAATACTTCGTCCGGATCGCGCTTCCACCAGTTGTTCGCAGAAAATATCTCGACTTCGTGCGGACCGCGGTATCCGGCGGCTTCCATCCACGAGCGGATGCGCGGGAGGTCGATCACGCCATCGCCCATCATTCCCCGGTCGAGCAGCAGATCGGTGGTCGGCACGAGCCAGTCGCAGATGTGATAAGCAAGCAACCGCTTCGGGTGGCCTCCGGCACGCTCGATTTCACGTTCGAGATCAGGATCCCACCAGACGTGGTAGGCATCGACCGCAATGCCGATACCGGCGCCGAGTTCGTCGCAAAGGTCGTTCGCTTGCGCCATGGTGTTGACGCAGGCACGGTCCGCCGCGTACATCGGGTGTAGCGGCTCGATCGCCAGCGGCATGCCGGCGGGCTGCGCATATTCACGAAGCTCGCCGATGCCGTCGCGGACCATTTCCCGCGCCCCGCCGAGATCCTTCGACGCGATCTTGCCGGCGCTGTCCCTCGGCAGCCCGCCGACAACGAGTATCAGGCACGGTGCGCCGAGTTCGAGGGCTTCGTCGACCGCGCGCTTGTTGTCGTCGAGCGCGGCGCGGCGTCCCGCGCGGTCTGCGGCGGGAAACATGCCGCCACGGCAATAACCGGACAGCCCCAGCCCCGCATCGCGAGCGCGCTGTGCCGTTTCCTTCAGGCCCGCCGCAGCGACCTGGTCGCGCCACGGCGAGATGAAGCGAATGCCGCGATGCGCGCATCCGGAGATGATCTCGGGCAGCGACCATTGCTTGCGCACGGTGGCGGTGTTGATCGAAAGCAGCGCCGAGTCGGGTGCGCTCATTGTTGGACCCCCACGCTTGCGGCCTCAGTGACGACCGAGCCCGCTGCGCTGCCCCCAAAGGGGGCGCAATTCGCGCCTTGGGACGGCCCTGCGGCGCTCATCGCATTATGTCGAGGCCGTGGAATGCGAGCAGGGTGCGCATGCGCTCGCACGCGAGATCGGGATCGAGGAGCACGCCGGCAACGTCGGCGAGCCGGAATAATTCGACCAGGTGCAGCAGATTGCGCGCGCTCTGCTGGCCGCCGACCATGACGAAGTGCCGCTGATGACCGTTCAGCCAGGCGATGAACACGACGCCGGTCTTGTAGTAGCGGGTCGGTGCGCAAAAGACATGGCGCGACAGCGGCACGGTCGGTGCGAGAATCTCGTCGAATGCTGCGCGATTGCCGTCGCTGAGCGCAGCAAGCGCCGCTGCGGCCACCGGGGCGATGGGATCGAAAATCCCGAGCAGCGCGTCCGAATAGCCCAGCTCGTCGCCGGCGATCAGTTCTGCGAAGTTGAAATCGTCGCCGGTGTACATGCACACGCGCAATGGCAGACGCCTCCGCATGGCGATTTCGTGGTCCTTGTCGAGCAGCGAAATCTTGATGCCGTCGACCTTGGCCACGTGTGATTGGATAAGCGACAGGCAGACATCCATTGCCTGCTCGACCGCGGCATGTCCCCAGTAGCCTGCGAGCGCCGGATCGAACATGTCGCCCAGCCAGTGCAGTATCACCGGTTCGCGCACCTGGGTGAGGATGCGCCCATAGACCGTCCCATAGTCGTCGGGCGACTTCGCGCACGCCGCGAGCGCGCGGCTGGCCATCAGGATGATGCGCCCGCCGCGACCCTCGATCGCTTCACATTGCAATTCGTATGCGGCGATGACGTCTTCGATGGTGGTCGTTACCCGCGGTTCAAGATGATCGGTACCGGCACCACACGCGATGGCGGCTCCAGGCGTTTCGCGGGCGAGTCGCAGCGAACGATCGATCAGCTCCAGCGACGTCGGCCAGTCGAGGCCCATTCCACGCTGTGCGGTGTCCATCGCTTCGGCGACGCCGAAACCGAGCGACCAGAGATAGCTCCGGTACGCAAGTGTCGCGTCCCAGTCGATCGCGGGTTGAACCCAGGGATCGGCCGCGGCCAGTGGGTCGGCGACGACGTGCGCGGCGGCGTACGCGACGCGATTGAATTGTGCACCCGGCGCAGGAGGCGGCCAGCGGCGGGCCGCACGCAGCGTGTACTCGTGCAGCGAACCGTCGGTGCGCGGGAGGCGAAGGCTGGCCATGGGGTCAGACCGCCAGTGGCGCGACGTCCTGCCACCGTCGCTCGGCCCAGCTTTTCAACCCCAGCTCCGCCAGCTGCACACCCTTCGCGCCTTCGAGCAGGCCCCAGCGAAACGGGCTCCCATCGTGAAGATGGCGGATGAAAAGTTCCCACTCGACCTTGAACGCGTTGTCGTAGACCGACGTTGTTCGGCAGCTTCTGCCACGTGCCCGGAAAATCGATCGTCTGCGGTACGTCGGGATTCCAGACCGGCTTCGGCGTGTTCACGCGCGCCTGGGTCCAGCAATCGGTCAGGCCCGCGACAGCGGAGCCCAGCGTGCCGTCGACGTGGAAGGTCGCGAGGTCGTCGCGCCGCACGCGCGTGGCCCACGAGCTGTTGATCTGCGCGATCACGGGCCCGTGCGCGCCGGCAAGCTCGAAGGTGGCGTACGCGGCATCGTCGGCCGTGGCCGCGTACTCGCGTCCCTGCTCATCCCAGCGCTTCGGAATGTGCGTGGCACCGATACAGCTCACGCTGCGGACTTCGCCGAAAAGGTTGTCGAGCACGTAGCGCCAATGGCACAGCATGTCGACGATGATGCCGCCGTCGTCCTGCTTGCGGTAGTTCCACGAGGGTCGTTGTGCCGGCTGCCAGTCGCCCTCGAACACCCAGTAACCGAACTCGCCGCGCACCGACAAGATGCGGCCGAAAAAACCCGAGTCGACCAGCATCTTCATCTTGAGCAGACCCGGCAGCCACAGCTTGTCCTGCACGACGCCGTGTTTCACGCCTGCGGCTTTGGCGGACGCATACAGATCGAGCGCCTCGGCGAGCGTCGGCGCCACGGGTTTTTCGGTGTAGATGTGCTTGCCGGCGGCGATCGCCTGCTTGATGAGCCGGGGTCGCAATCCGGTCGATGCGGAATCGAAATAGACCGTGTCATCAGTGTTCGCGAGCGCGGCGGCGAGGTCGGTCGACCACCGCGACACGCCGTTGGCGCGCGCCAGGTGTTCGAGCTTGTCGGCGTTGCGGCCGACGAGGATGGGGTCCGGCAGCACGCGGCGACCATCGCAAAGGGTCACGCCGCCCTGTGCCCGGATCGCGCAGATCGAGCGGACCAGGTGCTGATTGGTGCCCATCCTGCCGGTGACGCCGTTCATGATGATCCCGAGTCGGATCGTTTCCACTGTCTTTCTCCTGGTTGCGGCTGCGAGCGGCCTACGCTGTTGTCGCCATGTTGACGCCCAGCGGTTCGAGCGTCGTCCAGTCCGGGTTCGGTCCCGAACGCGAACCCGGGCGCCACCAGCGATGACAGATCGACGCACCCGTCGCGAATCGCGAGCCGGACGCAGCCGTGACTGTACTCGTACAGGCAGGGGTGCGCGACGAGAAAAGCCTGCTGTTCGTGCTCGTCCGCGCCCTGTCCCGCGAAACCGTCGACGTAGTGATGGCCGTTGCGTTCGACATGTCGCAGGCCGAGCAGCGGAGACCAGCGCCAGATCCTGCTGCACCGCGAGGCCGGCCTGCATGGTCAGATCTTCGCCCGACACGAAACAGCGCGGCGTCGCGCCATCGGCATTCCATTGCGCGCAGCGCGCGCGCGTTGAGCAACGACTTGTAGATGCCCTTGCAGCTCTTGCTCGACACGCCGGCGTAGCCGCGCATGCGCGCGCCGATGGAAAGGCGTCGAGCGTTGCGTCGGACTCGTCGATCAGCAGCGGCTTGACGCTTGCCAGTCGCGAGACGTCGACGTCGCAGCGCAATGGCGCGTGCCAGCGGCTGCTCGAGGTACAGCGTCGCCGCATTGAGCCGCGCGAGCGAAGGCGGTCGTCGCCACCCGCCGCCAGAATTCGGCGATCGCGCTTGCATCCGCGAACTGCTCGTTGCCGTCGAGCGTGACCGCATAGTCGGGGCAGCCGATCGAGGACCGCGGCAATGCGCACCAGCCGCGCGATGTCGGCGTCGGGATCGCCGCCGAGCTTGAGCTTGAAGTAGCGGTTGCCGTAGCTCGCGATGACTTCCTCCAGCGTCTCGGGCAGGCCGTCGCCGACGCGCGTGCGTACGTCGTCAGCTACCAGCGGATCGAGCATGCCGACGGTATGCCGCGCGGCGATCGTCGTCGGCGGCGCGCAGGCCCGGCCAGGAATCGGTCGAGATCGAAGCCGTCGAGATCTGGCGTCAGGCGTGGCGTCGATGCCCGGCAGGTTGGCTGCGAATCGCGGCATGCGAACGAAACATCGTGCGCGCGGCACAAGGCGTCGAGCATCGCGCGATCGAGCAATGCCGCGCCGTAGTTGGCGACGAGCGGCTCGAGGTCCGGCGGCCGCGCCAGCCGCGATCAGCGCGATCGATAGTGCGTGGCGAAATGCTCGAACGCGGTTCGCGGGTGGCGCCTGTCGCGCGTAGGCCGCGGCAGCGGCTGCGCAGCGACGTGCGCAGATCGGCGATGTTGTCGGCGTTCGACTTGTGCGCTGCCTTGTCGAACCACTTCGGGATCATCAGCTCGGCGGCGGCGCCCTCGTGCCGTGCGGCCGTCGGCGCACTCGATGCGCGCGCGCACGAACGCCTGCGGACATGCGTGAGCGTCGCCGCGCCGAAGCGAAACGGCATGCGCAGGCGCACGTCGCGCTCGTAGAGCTCGATCGTCGGTGACGCGAAAGGTCGGCGCGGTCATCGGCGGGTCAGTGGGCGTCGAGCGAGCCCTGCGCGTAGAAGTGCGCGCGGATCGTCTGCGCCAGACGCGCGAACTCGGGGCTCGCCCATCATCGCGAGCGTGCGCGGCCGCGGCAGGTCGATGTCGTAGATCGCGGCGATCGAGCCCGGCCGCTCGGTCATGACCAGCACGCGGTCGGACAGGAAGATCGATTCGGGGATGCTGTGCGTGATCAGCAGCACCGTCTTCTTCGCCGCCGACCAGATGCGCTGCAGCTCGAGATTCATCTTTTCGCGCGTCATCGCGTCGAGCGCGCCGAACGGCTCGTCCATCAGCAGGATCGCCGGATCGTGCACCAGCGCGCGGCAGATCGACGCGCGCTGCTGCATGCCGCCGGAAAGCTGCCACGGGATACTTGTTCTCGAAGCCGCTCAGGCCCGACCATCTCGATCAATGCGCTGCGCGTGCTTCGAGACCGCGCGTCGTGCGGCAGCTTGCGGACCTCGATCTGCAGCATGATGTTGTCGAGCACCGTGCGCCACGCGAGCAGCACGTGGCTCTGGAACACGATGCCGATGCTCTCGGCGGGACCGTCGACGCGCTTGCCGCGATCTCGATCGACCCGCTGGTCGCCGGCAGCAGGCCGCCGACCAGCTTCAGCAGCGTGCTCTTGCCGCAGCCGCTGGGCCCGACGACCGACAGGAACTCGCCCTCGCGGATGTCGAAGTCCAGCGGCTTCAGCGACTCGACGTCGCCGTCGGCGGTGCGATAGGCCTTGGCCACGCCGCGCATGCGAATCAGCGGCGGACGCGTTGCCGCGTCCGCGCGCGCGACACGCTGTTCCGATCACGACCGGATCAGGGCAGGTAAGTCGAGCATCACCCAGTCCTGCGGGCTTGCCCTTGGTGGCCGGGTCGAGGCCGCCGTATTGCGCGAGCAGGTCGAGCGACTCGCCGACGTTGCGCCATCGCTCACGCGCAGCGGCCGCTGGTTGGCGGTCTCCTTGGTGTGGTAGAGCGCGGTCGTCTGCTTGAGGCCGATGATCAGCGTCTCGCGCACGCCGGCCTTGGGGTTGGCCTTGAGCATCGCGTCGACCGCGGCCTCGGGATTCTTTTCCGATTCCTCGAGCGCGCGCGTCGTCGCGCGCAGGAAGCGCTTCACCATGTCGGGCTTGGTCTTCAGCGTTTCGGTGTTGACGATGATGCCGGAGCTGATCATGTTGACGCCGTAGTCGGCGAAGCGGATCGGGTAGACCGGCTTCTTGGTCGCGTCCTGCAGCTTGATCGCCTGGTCCATGACGTAGCCCGAGCAGCAGGTCGGCCTGCCCGTTCATCACGGCGTTGAGCTTGGTCTGCGCGTCGCCGGAGACGGTCTTGAAGTCGGCCTCGTTGAGCCCGGTCTTCTTGAGGAACAGCGGCCAGACCTGCGACATCGAGTCGCCCGGCGTGACGGCGACGGTCTTGCCGACGATGATCCTTGGGCGCACGGATGTTCTTTTCCGAGAAGCCCATCACCGACATCGGCGAGAGCTGCAGCGCGACGCCGACGGCTCTTGACCGGCGCGCCCTTGGCGGCGGCCTTGATCATGGTCGGCACGTCGACATAGCCGAAGGTCGCCGTGTTCGCCGCGACCGCCTGCACCGTGACGCCCGAGCCGCGGCCTTCCTGGATATCGAGATCGATGCCTTCCTGCTCGTAGTAGCCGCGCTCCTTGCCCAGGAAGAACGGCGCATGCTCGCTGTACAGGTACCAGTTGAGCATCAGCACGACCTTGTCCTTCGGCTGGGCCTGGACACTGCCGGCGGTCAACAGCAGCGCGGCGCCTGCGAGCGCGGCGAATCTCAACAGCGACTTCATGGTCTCCTCCTTGGAGCGGTTGAACAGCGAACAGATCAGGCGGTAGCGGTCATCACGTCGGCGCGACGCGACTGGTGCCAGGGAATCATCAGCTTCTCGGCCAGGTCGACGAGGGCGAACAGGATGACGCCCATCATCGACAGCACGAACAGCGCGGCGAACATCAGCGGCAGATCGAAGTTGCCGTTGGCGATCTGCAGAACGTAGCCGATGCCGGAGTTCGAGCCGACGAACTCGCCGACGACGGCGCCGACGACGGCCAGCGTGGCCGAGACCTTGAGCCCGCTGAAGATGCTGGGCAGCGCCTGCGGCAGGCTGAACTTCAGGAACATCTGCCAGCGCGACGCGCGCATCGAGCGGGCGAGGTCGATCATGTCGGTCTCGATCGACTTGAAGCCCATCACCGTGGCCACGACGACCGGGAAGAATCCGAGCAGGAACGCCGAGATGACCTTGGGGAAGATGCCGAAGCCGAACCAGACGACGAACAGCGGCGCGATGGCGATCTTCGGGATGCTCTGGGAGAAGACGAGCAACGGGTAGACGAAGCTCTCGACCAGCCGCGAATACGCGATCAGCATCGCGATCGGAATGCCGAGCAGGATCGACAGCCCGAAGCCGCCGAGCGTCGCATACGCGGTGAACAGGCCTTCGCGCCAGCAGCCGCGGCCACTCGGCGACCAGCATCTTGGCCACGTCCCACGGCGCGGGAATCAGATAAGGCGGGATCTTGAAGAGGCGGATCACGACGTCCCAGAGGACGAACACGGCGACGATCAGGATCAGCGGGCGCGCATATTCGGATTCGATGACGTGGCGCATCCAGCGCTTGCGGGTTGTCGTCATGGCTTGCTCCTCCCTGCTGCTGGCAGACCGCTCACGCGGGTGAATATTACGATGGTATGTTGTTAAATCGACTGGCTCGCGCGATCCCCTGCTTCGCAGGGGCCCCTCGCTGCGGCCTCGCGCCGCTAACGATGTTCGCCGACTTTGACCAGCTTGAGGGCATTGGTGCCGCCGGATTTGCCCATCGGTTCGCCGATCGTCAGCACGACCAGGTCGCCGCGCTGGACCTGTCCCTTCTCGAGCAGCAGGTCCTCGGCCGCGCGCAGCACAGCTTCGCGATCGCTGCTCTGCTCGAGGTACAGCGGGCGAACGTTGCGGTAGAGCGCCATCCTGCGTTGCGACGAGATGTCGGGTGTCAACGCGAAAATCGGGCAACCGCAATTGTGCCGCGACATCCACAACGCGGTGGAACCCGACTGCGTGAGCGCGGCAATCGCCTTGACCCGCAGGTGGAACGCGGTGAACAGCGCGGCCATGGCGATGGACTGGTCGATCCGCGTGAAGGTGCGGTTGAGAAAATCGCGATCGAGCTCGACGGTCGTGGATTTCTCGGCTTCCATGCAGATCTGGCTCATGGCCTCGATCGTTTCCACCGGGAATCGTCCGGCCGCGGTCTCCGCCGACAGCATCACCGCGTCGGTGCCGTCGAGCACCGCATTGGCGACGTCGGAAACCTCCGCGCGCGTGGGCACCGGATTGTTGATCATCGACTCCATCATCTGCGTGGCCGTAATGGTCAGCTTGTTGTGCTCCCGCGCCACGCGGATCATGCGCTTCTGCAGCGCCGGCACGGTCGCATTGCCGACCTCGATGGCGAGGTCCCCGCGCGCGACCATGATGCCGTCCGACGCGTCGATGATCTCCTCGAGCGCGGTGATCGCCTCGACGCGTTCGATCTTGGCGATCAGCAGGGCCTTGCCGTTGGCGGCGCGCAGCAGTTGCCGCGCCATGTACATGTCTTCCTTGTTCTTCGGGAACGAGACCGCGACGTAATCGGCGTCGATAGACACGGCCGTCTTGAGGTCGTCCATGTCCTTGGCGGTCAGCGCCGGCGCCGACAGCCCGCCACCCTGGCGATTGATGCCCTTGTTGTTGGACAGCACGCCACCGACCTCGACGCGCGTCGTGATCGCGTTGCCCTTGACGGATTCCACCGTCAGCCTGATCAGGCCGTCGTTGAGCAGCAGCACAACGCCAGGGGCGACGTCGTGCGGCAGCTCCTTGTAGTCGAGGCCGACGCGTTCCGCGTTGCCGAGTTCGCAGTCCGCGTCGAGCACGAATGCCTGTCCCGGCTGCAGCGTGATCTTGCCGTCGGCGAACTTTCCCACCCGAATCTTCGGTCCCTGCAGGTCCGCCATGATTGCGACCGTGCGTCCCAGCTTTTGCGCGACCTCGCGCACGATTCGCGCCCGTTCCTGGTGGTCGCCGGCGGCACCGTGCGAGAAATTCAGACGGACGACGTCGACACCGGCGGCGATCATGCGAGTCAGCACGTCGGGCGTGTTGCTGGCCGGCCCGAGCGTGGCAACGATCTTGGTGGCGCGTTGCATGGATACTCCCGAGTTGGCGATGATGTGTCAGCCGGTAGCGCGGGTTTCGAGCATCGCGACCGCAGGCAGCGTCTTTCCTTCGAGAAATTCGAGAAAGGCTCCCCCTGCGGTCGAGATGTAGTCGATCCGGTCCGCGACGCCGAACTTGTTGATCGCCGCGATGGTGTCGCCGCCGCCGGCGATCGAAAACGCAGGCGACGCAGCGATCGCCTCCGCCAGCGCCTTGGTGCCGCCGGCGAAGGCATCGAATTCGAACACACCGACGGGACCGTTCCAGACGATGGTACCCGCCTTCGCAATGATCAGCTTCAACGCCAGCACGGTTTGCGGACCGATGTCGAGAATCATGTCGTCGGGTTGCACGTATTCGACCGCCTTCAATGTCGGCATCGCAGTCGCGGAAAATTCACGGGCGACAACCGCGTCGATGGGTACGGGAACCTTGCCGGGAAACCGATCGAGGATCGCCTTCGCCTCGCCTGCGAGATCGGCCTCGGCCAGCGATTTTCCGATGCGCCCACCCGCAGCCAGGATGAAGGTGTTGGCGATGCCGCCGCCGACGATGAGCGTATCCACCATCTGCGCGAGGTGCATCAGCACGGACAGCTTGGTCGAGACCTTGGAGCCGGCGACGATCGCAACCAGCGGCCGTGCGGGATTCGCCAGCGCCTTGCCCAGCGCGTCGAGTTCCGCGGCCAGCAGCGGGCCGGCGCAGGCCACGGGCGCGTACTTCGCGAGGCCATGCGTGGTCGCCTCGGCGCGGTGCGCGGTGCCGAAGGCGTCGTTGACGTAGACGTCGCACAACGCGGCCATCTGCCGTGCAAGCGCATCGCTATCCTTCTTCTCGCCCGCGTTGAAGCGGCAGTTCTCGAGCAGTACCACGTCGCCGGCCTTGAGCGCCGCGAACCACGCGCCGCCGCCGACCCAGTCGCGGATGAGCGGCACGTCGCGACCGAGCAGTTCCCCGAGGCGACGGGCAATGGGCGCCAGCGAATCGGCGGCGCTGAATTGACCCTCGGTGGGCCGGCCCAGATGCGAGGTCACCATCACGGCACCGCCGCGCGCGAGCGCGTCACGGATGCCCGGGACCGATGCGCGGATCCGCGTGTCGTCGGTGATCGTTCCCGCGTCGTCCTGCGGCACGTTCAGGTCTGCGCGGATGAACACGCGCTTGCCGCGCACGTCGATGTCGGCGAGCCGCTTGAATTTCATTGCGGCGCACGCGCGCCCCGGGCGCGCAGCGCGTTCAGCGCGTCGAGGGTCCGGCTCGCGGTGGTGACGAACATGAACGGGAGCACCGCGTGAATCATCGCCGCGATGCCGCCGACGGTCATCCGCACGCCGAAGGCGAGCGCGAACCGGCAATGCTCGCCATAGGTCTCGCCCACGGAAGCCGGATGCGCGGTGAACGGATTCATGGCGGCGTTACCTGGCGCTCATCAACGCAACCGTGGTATCCAGCATCCGGTTCGAGAACCCCCACTCGTTGTCGTACCAGCTCGACACCTTTACCAGCCGTCCGGAGACCTTGGTCAGCGTGGCGTCGAAGGTCGACGATGCCGGGTCGTGGTTGAAATCCACCGACACCAGCGGCGCGCTGTTGTAGTTGAGCACCGTCGCCAGCGGGCCGCTCTCGGATGCGTCCTTCATGATCGCGTTGACTTCCTCCACCGTCGTGTCGCGCGCGGCGATGAACGAGAGGTCGACGAGCGAGACGTTGATCGTCGGTACGCGGATCGCGTAGCCGTCGAGTTTGCCGTTGAGCTCGGGCAGCACCAACCCCACCGCCGCCGCGGCGCCGGTCTTGGTCGGGATCATGCTCATCGTGGCCGAGCGTGCGCGGCGCAAATCTTCGTGATAGACGTCGGTCAGCACCTGGTCGTTGGTGTACGAATGCACCGTGGTCATCAGTCCCGACACCACGCCGATCCTGTCGTGCAGCGGCTTGACCAGCGGCGCCAGGCAGTTGGTCGTGCACGACGCGTTGGAGATCACGGTGTGCGTGGCCTTGAGCGTGTGGTGGTTGACGCCATAGACGACCGTGGCGTCGACGTCTTTGCCGCCGGGCGCGGAGATGATCACTTTTTTCGCGCCGGCCTTGAGGTGCGCCGACGCCTTTTCCTTGGTGGTGAACAGGCCCGTGCACTCGAGCACGACGTCGACGCCAAGCGCGGCCCAGGGCAATTCCGCGGGATTGCGCATGGCCAGCACCTTGATCCGATCGCCGTTGACGACCATCGCATCGCCGTCGACCGCGATCTTGCCCGGAAACTTGCCGTGGACGGTGTCGTAGCGCGTCAGGTGCGCATTGGTCTCGGGGCTGCCAAGGTCGTTGATCGCGACGATCGACAGATCATGTTTCTTCTCGCCTTCATAGTGTGCACGCAGGATGTTGCGGCCGATTCGGCCATAGCCATTGATGGCGACTTTGATGGTCATGCACGATCTCCAGGAAAACTCACGTCCGGGAAGGCCCGGTACGTGGTACTGCGCCGATGTCTAGCCATCGGGACGAATCGGGACGAGTCAGATGACCTTCTTCACCGTCGCCACGACATGCTCGACGGTGAACCCGAAATGCTTGAACAGCACGCCGGCGGGCGCGGATTCGCCGAAGCGGTCGATGCCGACCACCGCGCCCCGGGGATCGTCGACCGCCCCCACGTATTTGCGCCAGAAGTCGCTGACGCCTGCCTCGACCGCCACGCGAGGAATGCTGCGCGGCAGCACGCCCTCGCGCCACGCCGCGTCCTGGCGATCGAACACGCTGGTGCAGGGCATCGATACCACGCGCACGGGAATGCCGGCGTCGGCGAGCGCCTTCTGCGCGCCAATGGCGAGCGAGACTTCCGACCCCGTGGCGATGATCACTGCCATCGGGTGAGGCGCGTCGGACAGCACGTAGCCGCCGCGGCGGATCGCGCCGATCTGGTCGGAAGTGCGCGCGTTGAAGGACACGTTCTGGCGCGTGAACAGCAGGCAGGTCGGCCCATCGCGGCGTTCGATCGCGTTGATCCAGGCGAGCGCGGATTCGACGGTGTCGCACGGCCGCCAGACGTCGAGGTCCGGAATCAAGCGCAGGCTGGACGCGTGTTCCACCGACTGGTGCGTGGGCCCATCCTCACCCAGCCCGATCGAATCGTGCGTGTAGACCGAGATCGAGCGCAGTTTCATCAACGCGGACATGCGCAGCGCATTGCGGGCGTAGTCCGAGAAAGTCAGGAAGGTCCCGACGTACGGGATGAAGCCGCCGTGCAGCGCGAGGCCGCTGGCGATCGCGCTCATCGCGAATTCACGCACGCCGAAACTGATGTAGTTGCCGGCCCCGCTTGAAGCCACCGCCTTGCTGCCCGACCAGTTCGTGAACACCGAGCCGGTGAGGTCGGCCGCGCCGCCGATCAGCTCGGGCAGTACCGGTGCCAGCGCCTCGATTGCCTGCTGCGACGCCTTGCGCGTTGCAATCGCTTCGGCCTTCTCGTCCTGCAGCTGGACCAACGCGGCGGCGCGTTGGTGGAATGCGGCGGGCAGCTCGTTCGAGATGCGCCGGATGAATTCGGCAGCGAGTGCCGGATGCGCCGCTTGATATGCGGCAAGTCGCGCGGTCCAGTCGCTCTCCAGCTCGGCGCCGGCCGCACGTGCGTTCCAGCCGTCGTAGATCGCCTGCGGGATCTCGAATGGCGGCAGCGTCCAACCGAGCGCTGCGCGGGTCAGCGCAACCTCCTTCTCGCCGAGCGCCTGTCCATGCGCAAGATCGGTGCCGGCACGATTCGGCGACCCTTTGCCGATGATCGTCTTGCAACAGATCAACGTCGGCCGGCCGACGCTGGCGTGGGCCCTGCGAATCGCCGCATCGACGGCATCGACATCATGGCCGTCGACACCGGGGATGACCTGCCAGCCGTAGGCCTCGAACCGCCGCGGCGTGTCGTCGGTGAACCAGCCTTTGACTTCGCCGTCGATCGAGATGCCGTTGTCGTCGTACAGGCACACGAGCTTCGACAGTCCAAGCGTGCCGGCAAGCGAGCAAGCCTCGTGCGAGATCCCCTCCATCAGGCAGCCGTCGCCGACGAAAACATAGGTGCGATGATCGACGATCGTATGTCCGGGCCGATTGAACTCGACGCCGAGCAGGCGTTCCGCGAGCGCCATGCCGATGGCGTTGGCGAGCCCTTGTCCAAGCGGCCCGGTCGTGGTCTCGACGCCGGGAGTCACGCCGACTTCGGGATGGCCGGGCGTCAGCGAATGCAGCTGGCGGAAACGGCGAAGCTCGTCGAGCGGAAGCGCGTACCCAGTCAGATGCAGCAACGCGTATTGCAACATCGAGCCATGACCGTTGGAGAGCACGAATCGATCGCGGTTTGCCCATCGCGGGTTCGCCGGGTTGTGCCGTAGATGGCGATTCCACAAGGCGACTGCGATTTCCGCCATGCCCATCGGCATGCCGGGGTGACCCGAGTTCGCGACCTGCACCGCGTCCATCGCCAACGCGCGAATGGCATTGGCGAGCAGCTTCGTGTTGTGCGTCGAGCCCATCGCCGAATCCGAAGCTTGATTCGACGCGGCGAGCGGTGTGGTCATGGCTGGAAAGTGATGGCTTGGAAGGTGCGCCGGAACCGCGGGCCGACGCAAAGTGCTGCGGCAAAGAGGTAAAATTATGGCCCAGGCATCGAATTTGGGCAATAATAGCGAGTTTAGCCGGCGCAACACCCGGCCTTCGCAAATCGTGCTGGGGGAAAAATCATGGACGGCATCCATCTGCTCGGGGAATGGTACGGCTGCAACGCCGACATGCCGGAGATGACGCACGCGGCCGCCCTGCGCACGCTATGCGTGCGCCTTGCCAGCGCGTCAGGCATGACCGTCGTCGGCGAAAGTTTTCACCAGTTCGTGCCTGCCGGTGTCACCGGCACGGTGCTGCTCGCCGAATCGCACCTGGCGATTCATACGTGGCCGGAACATGGCTTCGTGACCATCGACGTCTTCGTCTGCAACTACACGACGGACAATACGGCCAAGGCCGAGCGCCTGTTCCAGTCGATGGAGGAGGCCTTGCGCCCTGCCGATGCGAGATTCCAGGCGATTCACCGCGGAGGGCGCGATGCCTGATCCGATCAGCAGCCCGGACCTGCTGCCCGGGGTGCTCACCGAATATCTGGCCGAAGACACCGGTATCTTCGTCAAGTCCACGCGCGAATTCGAGCGCTTTGCGTCGCCGTTCCAGACCGTCGAGGTGCACGACACGCAATCGTTCGGCAGGCTGTTCCGGCTCGACGGCCACTTCATGACGTCGGAGAGGGACGAATTCTTCTATCACGAGAATCTCGTTCACGTCGCCGCGATGTCGCACCCGGCGCCGGAAACCGCGCTGATCATCGGGGGTGGCGACGGCGGCTCCGCCGAGGAACTGCTCAAGTATCCCTCGATGAAGGCTGTCACCCTGGTCGAGATCGACCTGGCCGTCGTGGATATCGCGCGCAAGTATTTCAGCGAGATCCACCGCGGCGCGCTCAATGACACGCGACTCAAACTTAAGGTCGAGGACGGCCTGGCCTTTGTCCGCGCCACTGCCGAAACCTACGACCTGATCGTGCTCGACCTCACCGATCCGGGCGGCCCGTCGGAACCGCTGTACGACGCCGATTTCTATCGCGCCTGCGCGGCACGGCTCAATCCCACCGGCGCCATGTCGCTGCACGTCGGATCTCCCGTGGCGCACCCCGAGCGCATCCGCACTGTCATTGCAAATCTGCGCGCCACGTTTGCGGTCGTGGTCCCGTACCTGACGTCGATCCCGCTCTATGGCGGCCTGTGGATGATGGCGTGCGCTTCTTCGACACTCAACCCTGCTTATCTGACCTCGCTCGAGGCCGACCGCCGCGTCGCGACGCGCAGGATCCGTGACCTGCGGTACTACAACGGCGACGTGCATCGCGCCGCCTTCGCGTTGCCGAACTTCGTTCGCGCCCTCGTCGCCCCCGTCTGAGTCGCCCGGTCGCGGGCGGGGTTGAACCCGCGCGTGGTGCCCTCATCTTGGAAGCATGGCTACCCGCAACCGGGTGGCCGACACAGGATGAACATGACGCCGACCACCCTTGCCGTAGCGATGCTCGACGCCGATTTCGTGCAGCTCAACGGAATCGTCTTTGAGGCCGGATACCTGCGCGTTCCGGACGAGTCGACCGTGGCCGAAGATGTCGTCATGGAACTCAAGCATGGCGATACCGAACTCGCGTTCACACGCGAAGAACTCGACGACGCACAATACGTCGGCGAGGGCTTGTACCGACTCAAGTCAGGCGCTTTGCTGCGCTTCCTGACCACCGCTACCGTGCATTGACGGCGGGCCGCCGTCCGCGCGGCGGGTCAGCGCGTATTGACAGTATGCATATATTCGCATATGTTAATAGATAGATGAATGCGAAGTCCAGAATGAAGCCGTCGCGCCGGCCGCAGCCTGCGCCGCAATCGGGAGAGGACCTCGAACGCGTGTTCATGTCGGTCGCGCGCTACTTCTCGCTGCTGTCCGATCCCACCCGCCTGAAAATCCTGCACTCGATCTGCCAAACCGAACAGTCGGTGACATCGATCGTCGCTGCGACCGGCGCATCGCAGACGGCGGTGTCGCGACATCTCGGGCTCCTGCACCAGGCAGGCGTGGTCAGCCGGCGGCGCGAAAGCAGCCTCGTCTACTACCGCGTAGCCGATCCGGAATTCATCGACATCTGCCGCCGCGTCTGCGTGCAGATTGCGGGGCGCATCGAGGAGCGTGCGCCGTTGCGCAACGAATTGCTCGAGTTCGCCGCGCAGCATTAGCGCGCCAAGGAGGAAGTCGATGGCGGAGGACGTCGCCAAACCGGGTCGCGTTCGACCCGCAACGGAGATCGCGCATACCGGTGTCGCCGGCGACGACCGCCGCCGGTTCCTGCGCCGTGCGCTCGCGCTCGGAGGCGGTGCCGTTGTCGCAGGCAGTGCGCGTGTGCAGGCGCAGGATTTGTCGCGCAACCTGCCGCCGAATGTTCCCGAATGGCAGACGACGCTGGGCGCGCCGATCCTCGCCGCACCCTACGGCGTGCCCTCGAAATACGAGGCAAACGTCCGTCGCCGGGAGAGCCCCGGCCTTACCCGAACGCCGCAATCGTCGGTCGCCTTCGCGCCCCTGCAGAATCTGTTCGGCATCATCACGCCATCCGGCTTGCATTTCGAGCGCCATCATGCCGGCGTCCCGGCCATCGACCCGCACCAGCATCGACTGCTAGTGCACGGCCTGGTCGCCAACCCGCGCATTCTCACGATGGACGACATCACGCGCTTTCCTTCGGTATCGCGGATCCATTTCATCGAATGCGGCGCGAATACAGGAATGGAATGGGGCAACGTCGCGGTCCCCACGGTGCAGTACACGCACGGCATGCTGAGCTGTTCGGAATGGACTGGCGTGCCGCTGGCGCTGCTTCTCGACGAGTGCGGCATCGACCGCAAACGCGCGAAATTCGTCCTGGCCGAGGGCGCCGATGCGGCCGCGCTCACGCGCACGATTCCGCTCGAGATGGCCGCGGATATCCTCGTCGTCTACGGTCAGAACGGCGAGGCGCTGCGGCCCGAGCAGGGGTTTCCGCTGCGCTTGCTGGTACCCGGTGTCCAGGGCGTGTCGAGCGTCAAATGGTTGCGCCGGCTCAAGGTGGGCGATGCGCCGTGGAATTCCCGCGAGGAATCGCTGCACTATGTCGATCTGCTCCCCAGCGGCATGCATCGCCAGTACACCTGGATCCAGGAAGCCAAGAGCGTCATCACCTCGCCCTCGGGCGGGCAGGTGATCCTCGACCGCGGCTACCACGAAATCACGGGGCTGGCGTGGTCGGGACGCGGCCGCGTCCGCCGGGTCGATGTTTCGACCGACGGCGGGCGCAACTGGCAATCCGCGCGGCTGCAGGATCCGGTGCTGTCCAGGGCGCTCACGCGCTTTCGCCTGGACTGGAGCTGGGACGGCGGCGCGGCCTTGCTGCAGTCCCGCGCGGTCGACGAGACCGGCTACGTCCAGCCCACGTATCGGCAATTGCGCGCAGTGCGCGGCACGCGATCGATCTACCACAACAACGCGATCCAGACCTGGGCCGTCGATGTCAGCGGCGAGGTGAGCAATGTCCAGGTCACATCGTAGTCGCGGCATGGCGCTGGTCGTCGTGCTCGCTGCGATCGTGGCGGGCGTGGGCTTATGCGAGGCCGAAGCACAGAAACGCGGCTTCGGCTTCGGCAAGCCTGCCACCGCGAGCGAGATCGCCGGCTGGGACATCGATGTGCGAGGCGATGGGACGGGCTTGCCCGCAGGCAGCGGCTCGGTCGAACAGGGCCAGGTGCTCTACGACGACAAGTGCGCCAATTGCCACGGGACTTTCGGTGAATCCAACAGCTACCTGCAGCTGGCGGGCGGCGTCGGCACGCTCGGAACGGCGCAGCCGGTACGTACGACCGGCAGCAAGCTCAACCAGGCCGCAACGCTATGGGATTACATTCGCCGGGCCATGCCGTTCAGCAATCCGCAGACGCTCACTCCGGACGAGGTGTATGCGCTGACGGCGTACGTGCTCAATCTCAACGACATCGTTCCGGCGGGAACCGTGCTCGACCGCGCGTCGCTGCCAAAGGTCATGATGCCGAACCGTCACGGACTGACGACCGCGCACGGATTGATGCGCGTCGATGGCCGCCCCGACACCAACAATACCGCCTGCATGCGCGACTGCGTGGCAACGATCCGGCCGTCGTCCGAGATCCCCGGGTACGCCCGTGACTCGCACGGTGACCTGTCGCAGCAGCGGCGCGAGATGGGCGCAATCGCCGGAGTCCCGACGGCGGCTGCTCCGGCCGCGACCGTCGCTATCGCTTCGACCGCCTTGGCCGGGTTGCCGCTGGCACGCAAGCTAGGGTGCCTGGCATGTCACAATGTGGACGGCGCGCTGGTCGGCCCGCCGTTTCGTGCGGTCGCCGCGCGCTACGCCGCCCCGGGTTCCGCGGCACGCGTGGCCGATGCGCAGGGGCGCCTGCTCGCCAAGCTGAAGAGCGGCGGCGCGGGCGCGTGGGGCACGGTGCCGATGCCTGCGCAGGCCCAGGTCAGCGAGGCAGATGCACGTAAGGTTGTCGAATGGATACTCGGCGGGGCACAATAGCCGCCGCGATCGCTCAACCGCGCCTGGAGCGGCACCGATCATCGAATCAGGAGAGCAGTACATGAATACGCAACGCATGGACCAAGGCCGCAGGTCGGCCTTGAAAACGGGTGGCGGTGCGACGCTGCTGGCGCTGCTCGCCGCCGCGGGTTGGCTGCGCCCGCAAGTCGCGCGCGCGCAGGCCTGGAACAAGGCAGCCTTCGACACGCACAGCATGGCCGAGACGATGCAGGCCCTCGGCGGCGGCGAACCCGCGCAGAGCAAGGATATCGTGTTCTTCCAGACGCCGGACATCGCCGAGAACGGCGCCGTCGTTCCGATCGGAATCACGAGCAACATTCCCAAGACCGAGTCGATCGCGATCCTGATCGAGAAGAACCCGAACATGCTTGCCGCGGTGTTCGACATCCCCGCGGGCACCGAGCCGTCGGTGACGACGCGCGTCAAGATGGGCCAGAGCTCGAACATCTACGCGCTGGTCAAGGCCGACGGCAAATATTATGTCGCGGCGAAGGACGTCAAGGTCACGCTGGGCGGATGCGGAGGATGACATGGCAGACCCGATGAAAATCCGCGCCAGCGTCACCGGCGACACCACCGAGGTCAAGGTGCTGATGAGCCACGAGATGGAAACCGGCCAGCGCAAGGATGCGCAAGGCAAGACGATTCCGGCGTGGTTCATCCAGAGCGTGATGGCAACCTGGAACGGCAAGACGGTGCTCACCGCGCAGTGGGGGCCGGCGGTGTCGAAAAATCCGTTCCTCTCGTTCAAGTTCAAGGGTGGCGCGAAGGGCGACAAGGTGCTGATTACCTGGGTCGACAATCGTGGCGACAAGCGCACCGACGAAGTGACCATCGCGTGAAGCGCGCCGCCGTCGCGGGTCCGGCCTGCGCACCGGGAATGAAGGCCGTGCTCCGCACGACGATGCTCGTCGCCGCGCTCGGGGCGATTGCTGCCGCCCCGACGCTGCTCGCGCAGAAATCCGCCGTCGACGAGATCGCCAAGTATCGCGCCGCGTTGCAGGACGGCAATCCAGCGGAATTGTGGGAAGTGCGCGGCGAAGGACTCTGGAAGCAGAAGCGCGGACCGAAGCAGGTATCGCTGGAGCAATGCAACCTTGGCCTCGGTTCCGGCGTGGTCAAGGGTGCCTATGCGCAATTGCCGAGGTACTTCGCCGACGCCGATCGCGTCATGGACCTCGAGACGCGGATCCTGTGGTGCATGGTCACGCTCCAGGGCATGAGCGACGCCGACTCGCGCAAGCAGCTTTTCGGCAACGGCAACGAGCGCAAGTCCGACATGGAGGCGATGGCGGCCTATGTCACCTCGGAGTCGCGCGGGATTCCGATGAACGTCGGACTCTCGAACCCGAAGGAAGCCGAGATGTACCGCGTCGGCGAACGCATCTTCTATTTCCGCGGCGGCCCGCATGATTTCGGTTGCGCGACGTGCCACGGCGACGATGCCAAGCGCATCCGGCTGCAGGACCTGCCGAACCTGACGACGAAGGAAGGTGCACAGAAGGCGTACACGACGTGGCCCGCGTATCGGGTGTCGCAAGGTGAATTGCGTTCGTTCCAGTGGCGGCTGTACGACTGCTTCCGCCAGCAACGCTTTCCGGAACTCGTGTTCGGATCCGACGCGTCGATCGCGCTGACGATGTTCCTTGCCCGCAATGCAAACGGTGCGCCGTTCGACGCGCCGGCGATCAAGCGCTGACGACAAGATGAGCAAGATAAGCGCGCGCACGATCATGGCGATGACCCTGGCGGCGTTGACGGCGCTGGCGATGGTCGCCTGCGCGACCGCGCCGTCGAAGGAGGAATCCGCGGCGAAAGCCGCGGCGATGCTCAAGAGCTCGTTCAAGGCGAACGGCCAAGCCGGGCTCGACCGGCTGGACCAGGACGAGACGCAACGCGTCTGCAGCGCGCTCGACGGCAAGGCCCCGTCGAAGGACGTCGCCGCGATGATCGAGAAGCTGAACCTGGCGACGATCAAGTATCCGGCGGACGGCAAGCTGCTCGGCGACTGGAAAAATGGCGAGAAGATCGCGCAGGAGGGCCGCGGCAAGCAATTCTCCGACGATCCCGCGGGACCCGTCGGCGCCAACTGCTACGCGTGCCATCAGCTGGCACCGCAGGAATTGTCGTACGGCACGATCGGGCCGACCCTGTACCAGTTTGCGAAGCTGCGCGGCTACGGCGTCGAGACGCAGCGTTACGCGTACGGCAAGATCTACAATTCCGATGCGTTCTCGGCATGCTCCAATATGCCGCGATTCGGACATAACGCCATTCTCACCGAGCAGCAGATCAAGGATGTCACTGCGCTGCTCATGGACCCGGAATCGCCCGTCAACAAGTGACGCAACTGTCCGAGAGCAAGACGCAAAGCGTCGCCGCGATCGGAAACAGCTGCGTCACCCCCGCGCAAGCGGGGATGCAGTGGCGCGCGACGAATTCCGGCGAAGGCCAGGACCCAAGTTAGATCATGGACCGGCGCGAGTTTCTGCAAGTACTTTCCGCGGCGGCTGCTGCCGGAATGGCGCCCACGGCAGACGGCGCGCAGGCCCAGCGCGCGGCGGACGTGGTCTATACCGTCCCGCGCTTCGGCAACGTGCACCTGTTGCACTTCACCGACTGTCACGCGCAGCTGCTGCCAACGTACTTTCGCGAGCCGAACGTCAACATCGGCGTCGGCAACGCGCGGGGTCAGCCGCCGCATCTGGTCGGCGACGCGATGCTCCGGCATTTCGGCATCAGGGCGCGATCGCGCGATGCCCACGCCTTCACCTACCTCGAGTTCGCCGCGGCGGCACGAATCTACGGCAGGACCGGCGGCTTCGCCCACCTGGCAACGCTGATCGCGCAGCTCAGGGCGACGCGGCCTGGTGCCTTGCTCCTCGACGGAGGCGACTCGTGGCAGGGTTCCGCGACTGCGCTGTGGACGCGGGGGCAGGACATGATCGACGCGTCGAAACTGCTCGGTGTCGACATCATGACTGGGCACTGGGAATTCACCTACGGCGCCGAGCGCGTCAGGCAGGTCGTCGACGGCGATTTCCAGGGCGCCATCGAATTCCTCGCGCAGAACGTCAGGACGGCGGATTTCGGCGACCCGGTGTTTCCCGCGTACACGATGCGGGAGCAACGGGGCGTGCCGATCGCGATCATCGGTCAGGCGTTTCCGTATGTGCCGATCGCCAACCCGCGCTACTTCGTACCCGACTGGAGCTTCGGCATCCGCGAGGAGGACATGCAGAAGGTCGTCGACGAAGTGCGCGCCAAGGGGGCACAGCTGGTGGTGCTGCTTTCGCACAACGGCATGGACGTCGACCTGAAGCTCGCCACGCGCGTCACCGGCATCGATGCCATCCTGGGCGGGCACACGCACGACGGCATGCCACGGCCGTCGATCGTCGCCAACGCCCGCGGGCAGACACTGGTCACCAATGCAGGGTGCAACGGAAAGTTCCTGGCGGTGCTCGATTTCGACGTGCAACATGGCCACGTGCAGGGCTATCGCTACAAATTGCTGCCGGTGTTTTCCAACCTGCTGCGAGAGGATGCGGCGATGGCCGCGCTGATCACAAAGTCGCGCGCACCTTACGCCAGCAAGCTCGAAGAGGAGCTCGCCGTGACCGAGGACACGCTGTTCCGTCGCGGCAACTTCAACGGCACCTTTGACCAGTTGATCCTCGACGGACTGATGGTGGAGAAGAACGCTGAAATCGCGTTCTCTCCCGGTTTCCGCTGGGGCACTTCGCTCCTGCCCGGCCAGGCGATCACCTACGAACGCCTGCTGGACCAGACCGCTATCACGTATCCGTACGTCACCGTCAACGAACTTACTGGCGAGATGATCAGGACGATCCTCGAGGACGTTGCAGACAACCTGTTCAATCCCGATCCGTACTACCAGCAGGGTGGCGACATGGTGCGCGTCGGTGGTATGCAATACGCGTGCGATCCCAGCGCGGCGATGGGCGGCCGCATCTCGGCGATGACGTTGAACGGCAAGCCGCTGGAGGCCGACAGGAAATACAAGGTCGCCGGCTGGGCGCCGGTGGCGGAAGAGGCCAGGGCCGCGGGTGGCGAGGCGATCTGGGATGTCATGGCGCGCTATTTGCGCGCGCAGAAGACGCTTAAGCCGCGTGCGCTGAACCTGCCGCGGCTTATCGGCGTCGCGGGCAATCCGGGAATGGGCTGACGGTTCAGGCTACCGTGACGCGCGCGAACTTGCGCCTGCCCGCCTGCACCACGACGGTCCTGCCCGCGGCGATGGTCAGCGCCTTGTCGGCGACGACGTCGCCGTCGATCTTGAGGCCGCGCTGCTCGATCAGGCGCAACGCTTCGGAGGTGCTCGCGGTGAGCCCCGCCTGCTTGCACAGCTGCGGAACCGGGAGCCCCTGACCGCCGGAATGGAGGGTCACCTCCGGCATGTTCTCGGGCGGCGCGTGGTCGCGAAAGCGCGCCTCGAACGCACCGAGTGCTGACTCCGCCGCCTGCGTGGAGTGAAATCGCGCCACGATTTCCTTGGCCAGCTGTACCTTGGCGTCGCGCGGGTTGCGGCCGTCGGCGCATTCGCGTTTCAATTTCGCGATCGCATCCAGCGGCCGAAACGACAGAAGTTCGTAGTAGCGCCACATCAGTTCGTCGGAAATTGACATGAGCTTGCCGAACATTTCGTCGGGCGCTTCCGTGATGGCGATGTAGTTGTCCAGCGACTTGGACATCTTGTTGACGCCGTCAAGTCCTTCCAATAGCGGCAACGTCAAGATGCATTGCGGTTCCTGCCCATGGTGGCGCTGCAGCTCTCGCCCCACCAGCAGGTTGAATTTCTGATCGGTCCCGCCCAGCTCCACGTCGGCCTCGAGCGCAACCGAGTCGTAACCTTGGGCCAGGGGATACAGGAATTCGTGCACGGCGATGGGCAAGCCTTGGCGATAGCGCTTGGCGAAGTCGTCGCGCTCGAGCATCCGTGCGACGGTATATTTCGCGGCGAGGCGGATCATGCCATCGGCGCCGAGTGCGGACAGCCACTTGGAATTGAACGCGACCTCGGTCTTCTCGCGATCCAGGATCAGGAAGACCTGGTCGGTGTAGGTCTTCGCGTTGGCGTCGAGCTCATCCCGCGTAAGCGGCGGCCGTGTCGCGTTGCGCCCGGTCGGGTCGCCGATCATGCCCGTGAAGTCGCCCACCAGGAAGATGATGTGGTGACCCAGCTCCTGCAGCTGGCGAAGCTTGTTGAATTGCACCGTGTGCCCGAGATGCAGGTCTGGCCGCGTCGGATCGAATCCCTCCTTGATGCGCAGCGGTTTCCCGCGCTTGAGCTTCTCGACGAGCTCGGACTCGACGATCAACTCGTCGGCGCCGCGCTTGAACACGGTCAACTGGTGGGCGATGTCAGGGAGCATGGCGGATGCGGCGGGTCTGCTACAATCCCGCCGTTTGCCTGGAGGCACGGCGCCGGCGCGGGTCGGGACCAATCAATCTTGAGCAAGTTGCGAATTCTAGCGCAAAGCCTGAAGAACATCGGTGACCACGCCAGTGGCCACGCGGTGCCGGGCCGCCTGGCCGCCGTCGTGGTGCTGATGGGTGTCGGCATGGTCGCGGCGTTCGGGTTGGCGCCCGATACCTTGCTTCCGGACACGCCGACCCAGCTCGTGCGACGCGACTTGGCAGCGCCCGCGCTTGCGCCGCTGGCGCGCGACGAGGGCTACTGGCGTGAAGAACACATCCAGCGCGGCGACACGATCGGCAGCGTGCTTGCACGCCTGTCGGTTGCTGATCAGTCTGCGCAGCAATTCCTGCGCACCGATCCGCAAGCACGTAGCCTGTATCAGCTCAAACCCGGCAAATCGGTCCGCGTGCAGACCGACGAACTCGGGCGCCTGCTTGCGTTGTCCTATCTCACGCAGGGCGGCGACTTGCTGACGGTCAGGCGCGGTAACGACGATTTTGTGGCAACGAGCGTCGTGCCGCAGGCCGCCGTGCGCCTCGAGCTGCGCGCCGGCGAGATACAGTCTTCTCTGTTCGCCGCGGCCGACGCGGTCGGCCTGCCCGACGCGGTCACCAGCCAGATCGCCGACATATTTTCGGGCGACGTCGATTTTCACCACGACCTGCGACGCGGAGACCGCTTCAGCGTCGTCTACGAGATGCGCGAGATCGACGGCTACCCCGCCGGGGCGGGAAAGGTCGTTGCAGCAGAATTCGTGGGCAAGGGCATCGCCTATCGCGCGTTCCTCTGGCGTGGCGGCGACGGCAGCGAAGGCTACTACGCCGAAGACGGCAAGAGCCTGCGCAAGGCGTTCCTGCGTTCGCCGCTGGAATTCACGCGCATCACCTCGGGTTTTTCGATGGCGCGCTTTCATCCGTTCATGCAGACCTGGCGCGCTCACCGCGGCGTCGATTTCGCCGCACCGAGCGGCACGCCAGTGCGTGCCGCGGGCGAAGGCAATGTGATGATCGCCGCTCGGCAGAACGGCTACGGGAACGTAGTGATCCTCCAGCACGCGGGCGCGTTTTCGACGGTGTACGCGCACCTGTCGCAGTTTGGCGCCGGCATCAAACCGGGTTCGCACGTCGCGCAGGGTCAATTGATCGGATACGTCGGCCAGACCGGCTGGGCGACAGGTCCGCACCTGCACTACGAATTTCGCGTCGGCAACGAACAGCGTGATCCCCTCACGATCGCGTTGCCCAACGCGCAGCCGATACCTGCCGCCGCACTGACCGCGTATGTCCAGCGCGTCGCGCCCCTCGCGTCGCAGTTGTCGCTTGGGCGAAATGTAATGCTTGCGGGCGCCGACTAGCGGCAGCGTCGGACCTTGTCTTCCTCGCTCTACGTCGGGCTCATGTCCGGCACGAGCGTCGACGGCGTCGATGGCGTCGTCGCCGATTTCGCGGTGCCGCCATGCCGCACCCTCGCACATGCACACGTCGGCTTCGATCCCGGCTTGCGCACCGAACTCTCGGCATTGCAGCGCAAGGGAACCGATGAACTGCATCGGTCCGCGCTGGCCGCCAATGCGCTGATGGATGCCTGCGCGGCGACGGTGGCGGCACTGTTGACCGGGGCAGGTCTCGAGCCGCGAGAGGTCGCTGCGATCGGCGTGCACGGGCAGACGGTGCGGCATCGCCCGGAGCAGGGCTATACCACGCAGCTTGCCAATCCGGCGCGACTGGCCGAGGCAACCGGTATCACCGTCGTCGCCGATTTCCGCAGCCGGGACGTCGCCGCGGGCGGGCAGGGGGCGCCGCTGGTACCGGCGTTCCACGCGGCGCTGTTCCGCGCGGCTGACCGCCATCGCGTGGTCGTCAATATCGGCGGCATCGCCAATCTCACCGACCTGCCGCCCGCGGGACCCGTGCGCGGTTTCGACACCGGCCCCGGCAACACCCTGCTCGACGCCTGGTGCGAGCGCAATACGGGACGGGCGTTCGATCGGGACGGCGCGTGGGCGGCACGCGGCAACGTCATCGCGGCGCTGCTGGCCAAGCTGCAGGCGGATCCGTACTTCTTGCTGCCGCCGCCGAAAAGCACGGGGCGCGACCACTTCAACTTGCGCGGGCTGCAGCGCCACCTGAGCACATCCTTTGCGCCTGCGGATGTGCAGCGAACGCTGACGGCGCTGACCGCGCAGACCATCGCCGATGCGATCGTCGCCTATTGCGCCGATGCGACGGAAGTGCTGGTCTGCGGAGGCGGGGCGCACAACCTGACGCTGATGCGCGACCTCGCTGCGCTGCTTCATCCGCGTACCCTGACGACAACCGCGGCGCAGGGCGTGCCGGTCAACGAGGTGGAAGCGCTGGCGTTTGCATGGCTGGCGCGGGAGGCGCTGGCCGGGCGCCCGGGGAATCTGCCCGCGGTGACCGGCGCACGTGGCGCGCGCGTGCTCGGGGCCATCTATCACGCCTAGGCAGCGTCGGCGATGGTCCGATCCGGGCGATCGGCATGTCGAAGAATCTTACAACTTGAGCGGCACTTCCCGTTTGTTACAACTTGAATGTATTTGAAATCAGGCCTTTAAATCCCTGGCACCGATATTGCGAGACTTGCGCGGGCTTTGGGCGCTCTCGTCCACGAGGGCGCCTTGCCATTCATTGGCAGTGAATATTCCGAGTCGGTCGTTTAGGGGGGTTAAAAGATGAACATGAGTTCTGCGCGCGTCATGACGCAATGCAGGCAGACGCTGCTTGCCGCGTCCGCGATGATGATGATTGCTGTGTCCGCCATGGCGCAGGAGGCCAAGGAATCTTATACGGACTTCGAAGGTCCACCCCAATACCTGGGCCCCGACGACGGACTGTCGGGTGCGGGTTCAGCCGGGTTCGGCATCACCGCCGGCGGCGGTATCGGGCCGCTCGGCGCTGCGGCGACGGTGGGCCTGAGCTTCAAGGGCGTTACGCAGTACGACCTTCGCAACCTGCTTGGCGGCAGCAGCTTCATCCCGCCGGACACCATGGGCGCGATCGGCGCCAGCCAGTTCATGGAGACCAGCAACGGCGTCTATGCCATCTATAACAAGTCGACCGGGGCGGTGCAGTCGAAGGTCACGGATAACGCCTTCTGGACGGCTGCAGGCCTGACCGGCGGCAACGGCGACTCGCGCGTCCTGTTCGACAAGACCTCGCAGAGGTGGATCGTAGCGTCGTTCGGCGCCAGTGTTCAGGACATCCAGATTGCGGTCTCGACCACATCGAACGCCCTGGGTCCGTGGCAGTCGACCAAGTTCACCGGCTTTGCGCCCGGTGGATTGGGCGGCGTCGCCGACTACCCGACGCTGGCGATCGATGCCAAGGGTGTGTACATCGGCACGAACGACTTCGCCTGCAACAATGCATCGTGTTCCTCCGCGAGTTTCAGGGGCACGACGCTCAACGTGATTCCCCGGTCCGACCTGCTCGGGGCGGGCGCACCGACAGCCGCCAACGTGAAGCAGTTCTTCACTGCCACTCCGACCGACCGTGGTTTTGCCATCCAGGGCGTCAACGGCGGAAACGGCTCCAACTCGGGCCTGATCGTCGCGGCCAGCCTCGTCGCCAACGATTCGATTCGATATAACGTCATCAATCCCGGCACGCCAGGCGCCACGCTGACCCCGGTGACGTACCTGGGCCTCGCCGACTACGCGGCAAACAACGGCGGCGGACGACAGCCGGACCTCACGCGCAACATCGATCCGCTCGACCAGCGCATCGGCGCCAACGCGTGGGAGATGAACGGCAAGATCTATGCGGTCTACACAGCCACACCGCTTGGTGGCGACCACACGGAAGTGCGCTGGTTCATCACCGACGAACTGACCAATGCCATCATCCAGCAAGGCTCGATCAGCGACCCCAACTTCGATTTCTACGAGGGATCGCTGGCGGTGAACGTATACGGGCAGGTCGTCATCGGCTACAACCGTTCGGGCTTCCAGACCACGGACCTGAATGGCGATGGCTTGGCCGATGGCAACGTCAGCTTCTTTGCCCGAACCTACAACTCCGACTCGACCGGCAAGCTCTTCCAGACCGATGAACTCCTGCTGCACGTGAGCCCGATCAGCGACTATCACAATGGCAGCGTGCAAGGTGCGCCCGCGGCGGGTCGGCAGCGCTGGGGCGATTACAGTGCGGTCACCCTGGATCCGAACGATCCGCTCAGCTTCTGGGCCATCGGCGAGTACGCCGAAGTCTGGAACAATGCCGCCGGCTGCGGGTCAGCGATTCCGCCCATTCCCGGTTGCACCGGCACGGGCGGTTCGACCTGGGGAACCTGGATTGCCGACATCAAGGTCGCACTGGTGCCCGAGCCGCAGACCTACGCCCTGCTGATCGCGGGCCTGCTGGCGATCGGCGCGACGACGCGGCGCAAGACGACGTACAAGGTCTGACCGAGCAACCTGCTTCTTGCGGCAAACCGCTGAGGCAGCCACACTGGGGGCGGAACCCGCATCGCGCGGGTTCCGCCCTTCTTCATTTCCAATGGGCACCCTGCCTGCCGAAGGTTGAAATGCAAAAGGGCTCGCGCGCTCGAGGTTTGCATGACGCCCAATAGTCGGGCCCTGCCGCAAGACATGACGCAGCGGGTTGCGGCGATACTTGCGACCGCCCTCATGTATTCCCTTGTCGCCTCTTCCGCAGACGCTCCCGTCCATCGACTGGAAGGCGTGGTCATGATCAGCCCGAATTGCGCCGGCGCGCAGCCTGAAGGCAAGCTCTGCAAGGGCCCGCTGGCTGGGGTCGAAGTGCGCCTGAGCGACGGCGACGGCCGCGTCGTGGTTTCGGCGACCACCGACGTCGACGGCGCATTCCGGGTGCAAGCTCCGGCCGGTCGCTACCGCCTTCACGTCGTCCTGGGCCCCGCCAAGGTACCGCGTTGTCCGACCCTGGACATCACGCTGCCGTTGGCCAAGGCGGGGCGGGTGGAAATTGAGTGCGATAGCGGGATGCGGTGATACCTGCACACAACAAAACGGGGGCCGCGGCCCCCGTCGGATTCATGCGCGGCTGAACGGTCAGGGCGAGAACGACGACCCGCAGCCGCAGGTCGACGTCGCATTCGGGTTCTTGATCACGAACTGCGCGCCTTCGAGGCCTTCCGTGTAGTCGATTTCAGCGCCGACCAGATATTGATAGCTCATCGGGTCGATCAACAGCGTGACGCCGTTCTTCTGCATCGCGGTGTCGTCCTCGCTGACGGCTTCGTCGAACGTGAAGCCGTACTGGAAGCCCGAGCACCCGCCGCCGGTGACGAACACCCGCAGCTTGAGGTCCGGATTGCCTTCCTCGTCGATCAAGGTCTTGACTTTACTTGCTGCGGCGTCCGTGAAGACCAACGGGGGAGGCATTTCGGTTATTGCATTCATGGCTTGCTCCTGGCCTGGTATGGCTAAATTATCGGCCGCGCCTGCTGGCGGGTCAATGTGATCGTACAGTGTCCCCCGTGCGGCGCTGCGCGCCGGTTCCCCCAAAGGGGGCGAGTGCCTTGGGGCGGCCCTGCGGAACTCATTTGCCGGACGCTCGCTTCAGCTCGACGATGGACGCCGACTCCGGTTCGGCGTGGGCGAGCTTGCCCTGAACAATCGCTCCGACATGCATCTCGAGCGACCGATACTGCACGTCACCTTGGACCCGGGCCTTGGCCTGCAGTTCCAGGTAGTCGTTGGCCGTGACCGGTCCGTTGACCGCGCCGTTGATCACCACGTGCGAGACGCGGACTTCACCGTCGATCCGGGCTTGCTCACTGAGCACCAGCGTCCCCGACTGATTGTCGACCGTCGCGACCTTGCCGTTGACGATGCCGTCGATGCGCAGCCCGCCGGTAAACAGGATGTCTCCGTGCACGGTAGTTCCGGCGCCGATGAGGCTGTCGAGCCGCTTTTGGGGCGGAGGCGACTTCTTGCGTTCGAACATGGTGGTCTCCTACGTAAGATTCAAGCTCCGCGTCGCCTTGGGCGTGGACTGCCCGGTTTCCATCACCTTGGCCTGTAGCGTGCGCAGCTCGCTGCCCGGCGGGATGCGGATGGTGCCCTCGATGCGCTGATAATACTTGAACTTGAGCTTCAGCGTGGCGGCAGCGTCCGGCTGATCCTCCGGGAGCGCAATGGTCACCGGCCGTCCTTCGTTCAGGACGCTTGCCTGCAGCGTCAGCTGGCCCGAAAAGTCCTCGATCGGATTGCCCCCCCGAACGATGAGCAGGCTGTAATGATAGGCACCGTCGCGCTCGCGCTCCGCGGTCAGGCGTTGGATCTGGATCGTGCCCTGTTTGCCGGTGTCGCTATACAGTTTCTGCAGGAACGCCAGCTCTTCCTTGATCTGCGTGTTCTCGCTCTGAAGTTCGAGCGTCTGTTTGGACAATGTCGCTTGCGCGCCGCGCGTGATGTTGAGGTCGCTCTCGAGCTCGGAAGCCTTGGCGCGCAGCCTGGCGTTTTCGTTCCGGGCCTGTGCAAGATCCGTCTCGAGCTGTGCCTGCTTTTCCGCCACGGCGCTGCGGTTGAATCCACCCAGGAACTGGCCGAAGTCGAAGCCCCACCACCACATTCCCGCCACCAGCCCCACCAGCGCAAGCAGCGCCGGTACCTTCCATCGCCATGAAAGGTGCGTCCGAACCGCCATGCGCGGGGCGCTGATGCCAAAGGTCTGGCGCAGCTTGCGCCCGAGCACGCGCATGTTCATCGCGGAAGCTACGGCAATACCGGCGGCGCGGTGAGGCCCGTCGTTTCCGGAAGGCCGAACATCAGGTTCATGTTCTGGATTGCCTGGCCCGCGGCGCCCTTGACCAGGTTGTCCTCGACCGCGAGGATCACCGCGATGTCGCCGCCTTGCGGCCGGTGCACGGCGATCCGGCAGACATTGGACGCACGGACGGAACGCGTGTCGGGGTGGCTGCCGGGGGGCATGACGTCGACGAAGGGCTCGCCGGCGAAGCGTTTTTCGTACAGCGCCTGCAGGTCGACCGCCTTGTCGGTGAGGGTGGCGTACAACGTCGCGTGGATGCCACGGATCATCGGCGTAAGGTGCGGCGTGAACACCAGCGTGATCGGCGACTTCGAGAAGCCGTTGAGACCCTGCACGACTTCCGGATGATGGCGATGGCCGCTGACGTTGTACGCCTTGAAATTGTCCGATGCCTCGCTGAACATCAGTCCGAGTTCGGCCTTGCGGCCTGCGCCCGACACACCCGACTTGGCGTCGGCAATCAGGTGCGCGGGATCGACGATGCCTGCCTCGACCAGCGGCAGGAAACCGAGCTGGATTGCGGTCGGATAGCAGCCGGGGTTGCCGACGATTCTTGCCTTGGCGATCGCCGCGCGATTCATTTCGGGCAACCCGTACGCCGATTCGGCCAGCAGGTCAGGGCACGAGTGCGGCATCTTGTACCAGCGCTCGAATTCGGCCGGATCCTTGAGGCGGAAGTCCGCGGCAAGGTCGATGATCTTGACGCCCGCACCGACCAATTCTCGCGCCTGGCTCATGGCGACACCGTGCGGCGTGGCGAAGAACACGACGTCGCATCCGCCAAGGCCGGTCGTGGCAGTATCGCTGTAGCGCAGCTTGCTGATCGCGCCCGTGTTGCGCAGGCTGGGGAACATATCCCCCACCGGCATGCCGGCTTCCTTGCGCGACGTGATCAGGCGTACCGACGCCTGCGGGTGCACGGCCAGCAGGCGTAGCAATTCGACACCCGTGTACCCGGTGCCGCCGACAATGCCGATTTCGATCATCGTTGTCCTTGGTGGCATGTTGCAGATTCTAGCACCGCCAGTCCGTCCTATGACATTGGCATGGACGTTTAGCCTAGACGATTGCCTTTGGTCAGCCTCAAACGCCAAGGCCGCCTTGCGGCGGCCCTGAACGGACGCAATGGCAGGAACTCCCGGCTAGCGTTTCGAGAATTGCTTGCGTCGGCGCGCCTTGTGCAGGCCGACTTTCTTGCGCTCGACTTCGCGCGCATCTCGCGTGACCAGCCCGGCTTTGGACAGCGTGGGCTTGAGTTGTCCGTCGTAGTCGATCAGGGCACGCGTGATGCCATGGCGCACCGCACCGGCCTGTCCCGATTCCCCGCCGCCGTTGACGTTGACCATGATGTCGAAGGTGACTTCGTGATTGGTGAGCTTCAACGGTTGGCGGACGACCATGCGGCCGGTCTCGCGAGTGAAGAATTCGTCGACGGGCTTCTCGTTGACGACGAACTTGCCCGAGCCTTGCTTCAGGAACACGCGGGCCACGGCGCTCTTGCGCCGGCCGGTGCCGTAATAGTAATTGCCGATCATGAACGAGCCTTGCGTTTTACAGTTCGAGGGACTTTGGCTGCTGCGCCGTGTGCGGATGCGCAGGTCCGGCGTAGCACTTGAGTTTCTTGATCATGGCATAGCCGAGCGGGCCTTTCGGCAACATGCCTTTGACCGCCTTTTCCAGCGCACGGCCAGGAAAGCGCTGCTGCATCTGGCCGAAGCTCATCGTGCGAATGCCGCCCGGATAGCCGCTGTGACGGTGATAAAGCTTGTCCTCGACCTTGTTGCCGGTGACCTTGATCTTGTCTACATTGGTCACGACGATGAAGTCGCCGGTGTCGATGTGCGGCGTGAAGATCGGCTTGTGCTTGCCACGCAGCCGGTGCGCGATCGCACTGGCGAGCCGGCCCAGCACCTTGTCGCTCGCATCGACGACATACCAGTCGCGGGAGAAGTCACCCGGTTTGGCGGAGTAGGTTTTCATGGGAAAATGCCGTTCTGAATCAATTTTCGCAAAGTCTTCCATGATAATCCATGGCAGGAATCCCTGTCAAACCAAGGGGCCGCGCCGCTAACTGGCGGCCGGCGGCAATGACGGTGGGGAGCCAGCCGCGACAAAAAAAGGCGCGGCCATGAGGCCGCGCGAAGATTCCTGCCATAGGAGGAGAATGGAGGAATATGTTCATGGAGGGAAAGGAGGAGGATCCCGGACCACGAACGCTCAAATTCTTGCATACTGCGCTGCAACACGCAAGATTTTCTTGCAATGCAATATGCATTTTTGTCCATGACATAAAGATGGAGTTCCGACGGTTAGTTTTGTCGAGTTACGGCACTGGAGCGGCAATTGAGGGTACGGATCAAGTGGGTCGAGGGTGTGAGTTTCGTCGCAGAGACGGGGAGTGGACACGCTGTTGTCGTGGACGGTTCTCCGGACGCTGGGGGGCGCAACCTTGGGCCGCGCCCGATGGAGCTGGTTCTTGCAGGCACCGCGGCGTGTGCTGCTTTCGACGTCGTCTGGATCCTGAAGAAGGGCAGGCAACCGGTGACCGACTGTACGGTCGAGGCGGAGGCGGAGCGTGCCCCCGAAGATCCGAAGATTTTCACCCGCATCCATTTCAAGTACCGGGTCATTGGCAACAATCTCAATCCGGCGCAGGTCGAGCGCGCAGTCAAGCTGTCCAAGGAGAAGTACTGCTCGGCGACGCTGATGCTCGCCAAGACCGCCGACATCAGCTACGAGATCGCCATCGACCAGGCCGGAAGCGCTACTCCAGCCTGACCGGCGCGGCCTCCTTTAAGAATCGATCGAACGCTTTGCCCCAACGTGTCGGCCGCCTTGCGTCGACTCGCCACGCGCGATCCCCGTGCTTCGCACGAGGCCCCTCGCTGCGGGCTCGCGCCGCTAGTCGCGCAGGAGTCGGATCAGGCTTGACGTGTCCCAGCGTCCGCCGCCGCGCGCCTGAATGCGCGCGTAGAACTGGTCGACGACTGCGCTGACCGGCAACGCGGCGCCGTTGTTGCGCGCCTCGGCGAGGCAGATCGAGAGATCCTTGCGCATCCAGTCGACGGCGAATCCGAAGTTGAACTGGTCGGCCGCCATCGTCTTGCCGCGGTTGTCCATCTGCCAGGATTGCGCCGCGCCCTTGCCGATGACTTCGATGACGCGTTCCACGTCGAGTCCAGCCTTGGCGGCAAAGTTGAGCCCTTCGGACAATGCCTGCACCAGTCCCGCGATGCAGATCTGGTTGACCATCTTGGTGAGCTGGCCCGCACCGGGGCCACCCATAAGCGTCACCGCCTTGGCGTAGGTGGCGAGTATCGGTTCGGCGCGCGCGAATGCGTCGGCGTCACCACCGACCATGACCGTGAGTTTGCCGGTCTCGGCGCCCGCCTGGCCGCCGGACACCGGCGCGTCGAGGAAGCTCACCCCGCGCGTTTTTGCCGCTGCGTGGGCTTCGCGCGCCACGCTCGCGGATGCCGTGGTGTGATCGACGAGGATCGTGCCGCGTGCCATCGCGTTCAACGCGCCATCGGCGCCTAGCGCGACCGTGCGCACGTCGTCGTCGTTGCCGACGCACATGAGGACGATGTCGGCGCCGGCAGCGGCCGCCGCCGGAGAGTTTGCCGATTTGCCGCCGTTCTTCTCCACCCATTGCGTCGCTTTTGCGGCGGTCCGGTTGTAGACCGTCACGGCGTGCCCTGCGCGCGCCAGATGTCCGGCCATGGGCGAGCCCATGACGCCGAGTCCCAGAAACGCCAGCTTGCTGCCTGCCATCTTGGCTCCTTAACGGTGAATGCGAAGCGGGAAGATCAACCGGACGCGAGCGAAGCCCGTGCCGTACGAATCGCCGCGCGGACCTGCTCGGGTGCCGTTCCGCCGGGATGATTGCGGCTGGCCACCGACCCTTCGAGCGCGAGCACGACAAAGACATCGGCTTCGATCATCGGCGAAAACCGCTGCAGCGCCGTGAGCGGCAGATCGGCCAAGTCGCGTCGCTCGGATTCCGCGTGGCGCACCGCCAGCGCCACGACCTCGTGCGCATCGCGAAACGGCATGCCCTTGCGCACCAGGTAATCCGCGAGGTCGGTTGCGGTGGCGAAACCCTCGTTGGCCGCGGCGCGCATCCGCTCGGCGTCGACCGTCATGCCGCCGGCGACGATATCGGCCATGATCGCCAGCGTCGGCCCCAACGTGTCGACGATGTCGAATACGGGTTCCTTGTCTTCCTGGTTGTCCTTGTTGTAGGCCAGCGGCTGCGCTTTCATCACCGTCAGCAATGCGACCAGGTGGCCGTAGACGCGACCGGTCTTGCCGCGCACGAGTTCGGGCACATCGGGATTTTTCTTCTGCGGCATGATCGAGCTGCCGGTGCAGAAACGGTCGGCGAGACGGACGAAAGCGAAGCGTGGACTCGACCACAGGACCAGCTCCTCGGCGAAGCGAGACATGTGCATCATGATCAGCGCCGCATCCGCGGCAAACTCGATGGCGAAATCGCGATCGGACACGGCATCGAGCGAATTGGGGCACAACCCGTCGAATCCGAGATCGCGCGCGACCGCTTCGCGATCGATCGGAAAGCTGGTGCCGGCCAGGGCAGCACTGCCGAGCGGCAGCCGGTTGACGCGGCGGCGGCAGTCGGCGAGCCGTTCGGCGTCGCGCGCGAGCATTGCATCGTAGGCGAGCAGATGGTGTCCGAAGGTGACCGGTTGCGCGACCTGCAGGTGAGTGAAGCCGGGCATGACCGTCGCCGCATGCACTTCGGCAAGGTCGAGCAGCGCCGCGCGCAAGGCACGGATACGTTCGGCCAAGGCGTCGATCGCGGCGCGAACGTACAGGCGCAGATCGGTGGCGATCTGATCGTTGCGCGAGCGCCCGGTGTGCAACCGCTTGCCCGCGTCGCCGATCAACGTGATCAGGCGCCGCTCGAGGTTGAGGTGAACGTCCTCGAGATCGCGCGTCCACTCGAATTCGCCGCGCTCGATTTCGCCGCGAATCTGTTGCAATCCACGCTCGATCGCCTCCACATCGGACGGCGTCAGCACACCGGTTGCGCCGAGCATCCTGGCGTGGGCGATCGACGCCGAGATGTCAGCGTCGGCGAGTCGCTGATCGAAATCGATCGATGCGGTGTACAACTTGACGAGTTCTGCGACCGGCTCGCTGAAGCGGCCGGACCAGCGGCGTGCGGGCCTTGGGTCGGAGTCTTGTATGCTCATTGCTTGCCTCACCCGGACCTCTTCCCCACAATAGCCGGGCGGCAACGATCGTGGAGTGCCGCAACTGACGCGCTCGCCGCATCGATCCGCAGGTTCGCGCGGGTTCGTGTATGTGCAGCGCGGAGCGGCAAACGATGCGCACCATTATAAATCAAAACCCGCACCCGCTCGCGTTGCCGGACCTCCGCAATCTCGGGACCATTCTGCGCATTTTGCTCGCGGTCAATGCGATGGTCTTCGCCGCGGCGGTCGCCAGCGAGTTGCAATGGCGCGCGATCTCCGACGCCTGGTTGCAGATGTCGTCGATGGTCGAGCCGCAGTTGCTGGTCGAATTGCTGATCCTGTATGCGATCGCTCCGTGGCTGGAAAGCCTGCCGTACCGCGCGGGCGTGATCGTCGTCCTGGGGCTGACCTTTGCAGTGACACTCGGCTTCAATACGTTGCTGGCGGCGACCTTCGGCGAGGTGACGACCGCCGTGTTGCTGCGCCGGCTGTTCCTTGCGCTCGCGATGGCGGCGGTGCTGCTGTTCTATTTCGCACTGCGCGCCAAGGCACTGTCGCCGGCGATTTCCGAGGCGCGCCTGCAGGCGCTCCAGGCGCGAATCCGGCCGCATTTCCTGTTCAACAGCATCACGGCGGTGCTGTCGCTGATCCGTAGCGAGCCGCGCCGGGCCGAGTCGGCGCTGGAAGACATGGCAGACCTGTTCCGCGTGCTGATGCGCGACAATCGACAACTGGCGCCGCTGGTCAACGAAGTCGCACTGTGCAAGCAGTATCTGGACCTCGAGAAACTGCGTCTCGGCGACCGCCTCTGCATCGAGTGGCACGTCGACAACATGCCAGGGGACGCGCTGGTGCCACCGCTAGTCCTGCAGCCGTTGCTGGAGAATGCGGTCTATCACGGCATCGAGCCGTCTAGCGCACCGGGGGTCATCGCGATTAATATCTTCCTTCGTCGCGGCGAGGTTCACGCTATCCTGCGCAACCCCTATCAGTCCGGGAGCCGGCACCGGGGCGGCAACAAGATGGCACTGGCCAACATCCGCGAACGACTGGCGCTGCATTTCGATGCCGAGGCCGGTCTCGAGAGCAAGGTAAACAGGGAGACCTACGAAGTGCATATCCGGATGCCGTACCGCACCGCTGTGGGCGCCAGGGGCGCGGATGCCTGACACGCCGCTGAAGGTGCTGATCGTCGACGATGAAGCTCCGGCGCGGCGCAGGCTGCGCGAGTTGCTCGACGACTGTACGAGCGCCGTGCCGCTTCGCGTCATCGGCGAGGCCAGCAGCGGTCGCGAGGCGCTCACGCTGCTCGGGACGACGCCGGCCGACCTCGTGCTTACCGACATTCACATGCCGGACATGGACGGCATCGAACTGGCGCGACACCTGCTCAAGCTGCCGGTGCCGCCGGTGCTGATCTTCACGACGGCGTATCACGAGCATGCGATCGCCGCGTTCGAAGTGCATGCGATCGACTATCTGGTCAAGCCGGTGCGCGTGCAGCGCTTGCTGTCGGCCCTGGAGAAAGTGCCCCGGCTGCGGCCGCTCTCCGACACCAAGCTCGATCGGCTGCCCGCCGCCGCGCGTCGATTTCTGTCGGTCACCGAGCGCTCGCGCGTCGTCCTGGTGCCGCTCGAGGAGATCGTCTATCTCAAGGCGGAATTGAAGTACATCACGATCCGCACCGCCGACCGCGAATTCCTGCTCGAAGAATCGCTTACCCGGCTCGAAGAGGAATTCGGACCGCGCTTCGTGCGCGTGCACCGCAACTGCCTCGTCGCGCGCGACGCCATCCGCGGATTCGAGCGCCGCGTCTCCGCCGACGGCGACGCGCATTGGGAGGTGTTGCTGCGCGGCATCACCGAAGCCTTGCCCGTATCGCGGCGCCAGCAATTCATCGTGCGTGAGATCGGCCGCGAAGCCGGTGCGTGACGGCTTCACCCTTTCACTCCTTCACGGCTCCTAATGGCACCACGCACGCTGGTTTGCGGTTCGCTCGCGCTCGATACGATCATGGTCTTTCCCGACCGGTTCGCACGCCACATCCTGCCCGAGCAGACGCACGTCCTTTCCGTGTCCTTCCTGGTGGGCGAGATGCGCCGCGAATGGGGCGGGTGCGCCGGCAACATCGCATATAACCTGAAGGCGCTCGGCGGCGAGCCGGTCGTGATGGCGACGATCGGCGGCGATGACCGTGCCTATCCGGAGCGACTGGCATCGCTCGGCATTGCCATCGACGGACTGCGGGCGATAGAAGGTACCTACACCGCGCAGGCATTCATCATCACCGATCTCGACGACAACCAGATCACGGCCTTCCATCCCGGCGCGATGAACCATGCGCACGCGAACCGCGTCGGCGATGTGGGTGATATCGCGCTCGGCATCGTCGCACCCGATGGCCGCGAAGGCATGCGCTCGCATGTGCAGCAGATGGCGGCCGCCGGCATCCCGTTCATTTTCGACCCCGGTCAGGGCCTGCCGCTGTTCTCGGGCGATGAGCTGATGGAAATGATCGATTGCGCCAAGTACCTCGCGGTCAACGACTACGAGGCGCGATTGCTCAGCGAACGCACGGGTCTGACGCAGGCCGATCTCGCCGCGCGCGTCGACGCCCTGATCGTCACGCTGGGCGGCGACGGATCGCGCATCTATACCGACGGATTCGTGCTCGATGTGCCGACTGTTACGCCTGCAGCGCTGGTCGACCCCACCGGATGCGGCGACGCGTACCGGGCCGGACTGCTCTACGGGATCGCGCATGGCTGGGAGTGGCAGCGCACCGGCCGGCTGGCGTCGATCCTGGGCTCGGTCAAGATCGCCTCGCGCGGCGGACAGAATCACGTGGTCGACCGTGACCAGATCGCGGCGATCTACGACGAGCACTTTGGCGGATCGCTTTGGTAGCCGGGGGCAGTCCTGCGCACGTGAAAGCGAGCAGCGCCAGCGATCGCAGCGCGCCAGGTCACCGCACGCCGCTGCCGCGGCGCCTTTACCGCTACGTGCGCGTCAGCGTTCACGTGTTTCAGGGCGTCGCGACCACCGCCTTCGTATTCCCGATGATCGACCTGCCCAAACGCCGCGCTTTGATCCGGCGCTGGAGCGCGAAGCTCCTGAAGCTGATGCGCATCGATGCACGCGTTCGCGGACTGCCCGAGGAAGGCTTGCCAGGCAATCTGCTGATCGTCGCCAACCACATCTCGTGGCTCGACATCTTCGTTCTCAATGCAGTAGAGCCAGGCCGCTTCATCGCCAAGTCGGAACTCGAAAAATGGCCGCTGGTTGGTTTGCTGATTGCCGGCTGCGGAACGCTGTTCCTCAATCGCGACAGCCGCCGTGACGCGCACCGGATCAATGGCCGGGCGCGCGACGTGCTCGCGGCGGGCGACACCATTACCATTTTCCCCGAAGGAACGACGACCGACGGCACGACGCTGCTGCCGTTTCACGGCTCGCTGCTGCAGCCCGTGGTCGATGCGCAGGGTCACGTGCAGTCGATCGCGATTCGATATTGTCATGTCGATGGGACGTACAGCGATGCGCCGGCATATGTTGGCGAAACCACGTTCATGGCTTCGTTCTGGCGCGTGCTCGGCGTGCGCAATCTCGTCGTCGAACTTACGTTGCCACCGCCGCTGCCCGCGTCGGGCAGGCATCGGCGCGAATTGTCGCAGGAAGCGGAGAACGCTATTCGCGCGGCATTGGGACTAGCCGCTGGCGGCTCGGAACCTGGAACACGCGCTGATCGTCCAGCCTGAGCGCCGTCAGCGTTCCGCCCCACAGGCAGCCCGAGTCGAGCATCGCGATGCGCGGCGCAAGCATCAGATTCAACGTCGACCAATGCCCGCAGAACACACTCACCCCGGAGGACCTGCGCTCGCTTTGCGCGAACCACGGCACGAAGCCCGGCGGCGCATGCGCGGGCCCGCGCTTCTCGGCCAGTTCCATGGTGTCGTCCGCCGCGCAATAGCGCAGCCGGGTGCAGGCGTTGACGATCACGCGGAGCCGGTCGTAGCCGCTGAGCGCGGCGTCCCAGCGCGACGGCTGGTCGCCGTAAAGATGGCGCAGGAAATCATCGTGCCGGTCGGAGGCGAGCACGGCCTCGACTTCGCGCGACAGCATGACGGCAGTGGCCGCGGTCCACGACGGAAGGAGGCCGGCGTGAACGAGCAACAGGTCGCGATCGCGGACAACGAGCGGCCGTGTGCGCAGCCATGACAGCAACTCATCGCGGTCGGGCGCTTCGAGGATCGCGTTGAGCGTGTCATGGCGATGCGCTCGGCGATACCCGGCGGCGACGGTGAGCAGGTGCAGGTCGTGATTGCCGAGCACCGTCGTCGCGGCGGCGCCGAGTCCCTTCACGGTGCGCAGCACGCCGAGCGAATCGGGCCCGCGGTTGACCAGGTCGCCGACCAGCCATAGGCGATCGGCGGTTGCGCTGAACGCGATCAGATCGAGGACTTGCCTGAATTCGTCGTGGCAGCCCTGGATGTCGCCGACGACGTAGTGACTCATCGGCGGCGGCGGTGCACGACCGCTACCCGACTCACTTCTTGAGCGTCAGGATCCAGCTCACCAGTGCCTTGGTGTCGGCTTCGGGAACCTGCGCGTTCGGCGGCATCGGCACCGCGCCCCAGACGCCGGAGCCGCCTGCCTTCACCTTCTGTGTGAGCTTCGCAAGCGCATCCTTGTCGCCGCGGTATTTCGCCGCGACGTCCTGGTACGACGGACCGACGATTTTCTTGTCGACGCCGTGGCACGCGGCGCACCCGTTCTTCTGCATCATCGCTTCGGCCGTTTTCATGTCCAGCGCGGCCGGTGCCGCGGCGGCGGCCACGGGGACTGCAGCGGGCGCGGCGGCGGGGGGTACTGCGGCGGTCGGCGTCGCCGCCGTGGCAGTGGCGATCGGCGAGCCCGATGCTGCAGCAACCGCCGTCGTGGCATCGGCCGCAGGTTCCTTGAACGCGGCACCCGCGGCATTGGCCATGTACGCGACCGCGCGCGAGACTTCGGTGTCGCTCAGTTCCGGATTGCCACCCTTCGGCGGCATCACCCTGCCCTGGCGCTGCAGGCCGTTGATCGCGTGCTGGATCAGCACGGCGTATCCGGATTTGATGGGCGCAGCCCAGGCGGCTTTGTCGCCGAACTTCGGCGCACCCGCGAGACCCGCCTCGTGACAGGTCTTGCAGACAGCCTGGTACACCTGTTCTCCCGTCTTGTTTCCGGAAGGCGTGGTATCCGCGAACGCGAGCTGGCCGACGGGCTGGATGCGCGAGAGCACCTGGTTGTCCGCGTCGGTGCTGCCCATCGGCATCAACCCGGTGACCAGTTGCGACAGCAGCACGATCAGCCCGATCGGTACCGCGAACGCCAGCAACACGACGATGGCGAGTTGCTTCGGCGTCTTGATAAAAGAGGTGTGCTCGTCGCTCATCGGGGGTTCCTGGCGGAGGGATGCAGGTCGTCGCGCGGATGTGCGCACCCGACAAGGCGCACATTATATCGTGATGGCGAATGCGTCGGGAATCGCTCCTTCGCTCGGTGGACTCGTCCTGGGGTGGCGCGTAGAATGCGCCTGCGTGCGCCCGTAGCTCAGTTGGATAGAGTGTTGGTTTCCGAAGCCAAAGGTCACAGGTTCGACTCCTGTCGGGCGCGCCATTCCCGATCGCGCGTACTGCGATCAGCCGACGAAACCCAGGTCCGGCGTCGAGAATCGCGCTAGGTTGGGAAACACCGCAGTCATGTCCGCGGACGTGACGCCGAACCATTTGGCGAGCGTCGCGCCGTATTGATCGACCGCCGTCGTCGGCAGCCAGCGGCCCTCGCTTTCGGCGTCGTCGGGGCCGCCCAGCACCAGTTGCGGATATTGACCAAAGACGCGGCCGCCATGCACCGCGTCGCCGATGATGAAATGATGGTTGCCCCACGCGTGGTCGGTGCCGCCGCCCGACGCGGGCTGCAGGGTGCGTCCGAAATCCGACAACGTGAACGTCGTCACCTGTGATTCCACGCCGAGTGCGGCCGTCGCATCGTAGAAGGCCTTGAGCGCCGGCGACAGTTCGGCGAACAGGTTCTGCTGCCGATTGATCTGGTCGCCGTGGGTGTCGAAGCTCCCGAGTTGCACGAAAAAAATCTGCCGCCGCGCACCGGTCGCCGCGCGCGACTCGATCATCTTGGCGACCTGGAACAGCTGGTTAGCGGTGCTGGTCTTCAGCGGTGCGAACAGCGACGCGATCGTCGAATTGGCGTTGGCCAGAATCGGATTCACCGTCGTCGACAACTGCAGCGCCTGCGCGCCGATGGCGTTGGCGCCGTTGACCAGGATGTTGCCCGACTTTTGCGCGAGCAGTTGCTGCACGGCTGCCAGCCGCGCATTGCTGGCGGTGCTCGCGTTGTAGCCGGCCAGTGCGAACGAGCCTGTCGCGGGAATCGCCAGCGGGGACGTCGACGCACCCGTCGTGAACAGCACCGTGCCGTCAAGTGAAGTCACCACCGGGAACCCGGACACGGCGTTGAAGGTCGCGACCTTGTCGGCGACGCGGCCGCCCCAGCCGGTTCCCGATACCGTATCGGAAATCGAACTCTGCCATTGCGCCTGCTGGTCCGCATGCGAATACAGCGACAACGGACGCAGCCCCGCGGCGTACTGTGCCTTGGTGACCGGCTGCACCAGCGTGCCGACGTTGGCGAGCACCGCCATCTTGCCCTGGTTGAACAGCGCTTGCAGTTCAGGCAGCGCGGGATGCAAGCCGAACGTCGTGCCGCTGTTGACCGGCTGGATCGGCAGCAGCGATGCCTGCGGGAGGCTGATGCCCGACGCTGCCGGACGCGCCGCGGCATACTGCGCATAGCCCGCATTGTCGATCGGAATCAGCGTGTTGTTGCCATCGTTGCCGCCGAACATGAACACGCAGACCAGCGCCTTGTAGTCGCCGGCCTGCTGCGCATTCGCCGACGCGACGACGTTGAGCAGGTCGAGGCGCGATGCGAGCCCCATGCTCGACAGCGCCGCGAGGCTGCGCAGGAACGCGCGGCGGGTAGATCGATTGGTGGCGATGATCAGCGCTCCAGTTGGTATTCGGCCGAGCTGACCACGAGGTAGAACGCGGTCTTGGCGCGGCTCAGCGGATTGGTCGCAGGTATCGCGGCGATCGCCGGGGTAATCGCGGCGCGCATCTCGGTCGACATCGTGCCGTGCATCATCTGTGCGCTCAGGTGGTCAAGCAGCGCGGTCGAATCGCCCGCCACGGCGCTGAGCGCGGTCCAGTTCGGCGTCGTGCCGATGGCACCGGGCAGCGTCGCCAACGGCACGATCGTGCCGAACGACAGCGTGTTGGCGAAGTTGTAACGGTTGATCGCGGTGCTCGAATTCGCAATCGCAAACTCTGGCGCGAGCAGGTCCGTGTTGGGCAACAGATACGTCGGTGGGTAGTAGTTGAATACCGACGCAGGATAAAACAGCCGCTGACCCAGCGCGCCGGTTTGCTGCGCGAGGTAGACGCCGTCGCTCTGCGTGCCCAGCATCCTTGCCGCGGCGGCAATGAACAGTACCGGCTCGCGCAGCTTGCCGTAGTCGCTGTCGGATTTGACGGGGCCACGCGCCTCGGGATCGGTGAGGATGGCGTTGACGACGGCGCGCATGTCTCCGCGCACGCGCTGCCCGTTGTCGTTGAAGACCGCCGCGACGCGGCTCACGTATTGCGGCGAGGGATCGCCGGTGACGAGCTTCTGGATGAGCTGCTTGCCGATGAACGGCCCGACGTTGGGATGCATGAACACGTTGTGGATCGCCGCGGCGAGGTCGGCCTGGATCGTGCCTCCCGCGGGTAGCGTGACGCCGTTGAGCAGCAGCTTCGTGCTCTTGTCGTGGTTGCTGTCGACCGGAAACATGTCGGCGAGGTAATTCTTGGGATTGTGCGTGCGCGCGGGCGCACCCTGGAGCATCGGATACGTCCAGCCCGTGAATACATGCGCAAATCCCTCGATCTCGTCCTGGCCGTAGGACGGGATCGGCGCGCCGGCCGCGTCGAGTTTCTGCGTGCCGTCCTGGTTGAGCTGCCACACGCCGATCGAGAACAGCTGAATCAACTCGCGCGCGTAGTTTTCGTTCGGTGCGACGTTCTTCGTCGGCTTGTCGTTGTTGACCATGTTCAGGTAGTCGCCCATGACCGGCGACAGCGTGACCTTGGTCAGGATCTGTTCGTAGTTGCCGAACGCGTTGTCGAGAAAAATCTGCTGGTAGCGGCTCATCGCATAGGCTTCGTTCACGGTGAGACCGGAAGTGACGAGGATCTGCGACAAGGCGAAGGCGACGCGCTGGCGCAACTGGTCCGCGCCGTTGAGGGCATTGGTGAAGAACGTCCGCTGCAACTGGAACAGCGAGTAGTAGTCGCGGGCGCACTGCGGATTCGGGTCGGTCGGACAGAAAGCCGCCTGCTGGCCCGACGGCACGTACTTGAGCGCCGGGTACTGGCTGGGCGGCGCGGCATATTGTTCGTTCAGGAACACCTGCGTGCCCTGCCGCATGACCTGCGCGATGAGCGCGTCGTTGGGGCCGAATGTCGATTGCTCGAGCAGGCGTACCGCATCGGCATAGGCTTGCGCCGGCGAAGGCGCCTGCGCGCGCACGTACGGCGTGCAGGTCAACACGGCAGCGATGGCTGCTGCGGACCACAGCGCGCGCGACAGACGACGGGGATGCGGGGGCGGCATGGTTTTCCTCCTGGCTTTGCGTGGCCCGGGCGCTCCCCTCAGGCGTCGGGCTCATTTTCTTCGGATAACGCCAACGTAGCACGACCGTTGACCTCACAGTTGTAACGGTATGTTCAAGGCATCGGAGTTACCCGTCGCCTGGGCAGTAGCACACAGCTTGATGACGAAGGCATAGCTCGCACCACGTCAGGAAATCCACGACGACACCACCTCGCTCGCCCCGGGACCATCAATGGACCCAAATTGAGCATATTTCTACCACTTTACTTCCATAATCATCTGTAAGTATCTATTTATGCTAAGAATCATGCATCGATACAACATCTGCGCTAAGTCTTTGTTCGCAAACCACAATCCTGTTGACCCGCCAGATCGATTTGCATATAGTGGCGTTTGGTGGGAAAAAGTGGGGCAAAGTGGGTACTCACCCATAGCCCCGACACTCAGGAGGATTGGCGGTGTTTCGAGGCGTAACCCATCTCGCGCTGGACAACAAGGGGCGGCTGGCCGTTCCTGCGAAGCACCGGAGTGCGCTCACCGGTGATTCGGTGACCCGGGTGGTGTTGACGGCCGATCCGAGTCATTGCCTCCTGCTGTATCCGCTCGCCGAGTGGGAACCGATCCAGGCCCGCCTCATGGCCTTGTCGAGTTTCAACGAGCGCATCCGCAGCCTGCAGCGCCTGCTCGTCGGTCACGCCGACGACGTTGAACTCGACAGCGCGGGACGCATTCTGGTGCCACCCGCGCTCCGGCAGTACGCCTCGCTGGACAAGCAGGTGGTGCTAGTCGGCCAAGGCAACAAGTTCGAACTCTGGGACGACGCGAGGTGGGCCGAGCAGACCGCGCAAGCGATCGCGTTCCCCGCCGGCGGCCTTCCGCCCGAGCTCGACGGCTTCTCTCTCTGAGACGTGAATGGCGACCATGTCCCGGTCCTGCTCGATGAAGCCGTGGCCGCGCTGGCCGTCAGGCGCGACGGCGTGTACGTCGACGCCACCTTCGGTCGCGGCGGCCATAGCCAGCGCCTGCTTGCCGCGCTCGGCCCCGAGGGCACGCTGGTCGCTGTCGATCGCGATCCCGAGTCCGAGGCCCTCGCGCGCACGTGGCACGACCCGCGCTTTCGCTTCCATCGCGCCTGGTTCTCCGAGTTGCCCGAGGTGTTCGCGAGCGAGGAAATGGCGCTGGTCGACGGCGTGCTGCTCGACCTCGGCATTGCGTCAACGCAGATCGACGACCCGGCGCGCGGATTTTCATTCCGCGCCGACGGTCCGCTCGACATGCGCATGGACCCGTCGCGCGGACCAAGCGCGGCGGAATGGCTCAGCCACGTCACAGAACGTGAACTCAGGGGAGTGATCGCGGACTATGGTGAAGAACGGTTTGCTCAACAGATTGCAAGAGCGATTGTTGCGGCTCGCACGCACCAACCCGTCGTCCGGACGCGGCAACTGGCCGCGATCGTGGCAAAAGCCATCGGCTCGCGCGGGCGGGGTGATTGGAGTCAGGATCCGGCCACGCGGACATTCCAGGCTATACGGATTTTCATCAATCAGGAGCTTCAGGAATTGCCGCTAGCGCTCGACCGCATCCTGCCGCGGCTGCGCAGCGGCGGCCGGCTCGCGGTGATCAGTTTCCACTCGCTGGAAGACCGCATGGTGAAACAGTTCTTCCGTCGCCATAGCCAGCCTTACGGCGGCGACGCGCGGACCGCGCGGTTGCCCATCACTGAGCATGCGTTGCCGCCGGCGCCGCTCAAGCTGGTCGGACGCGCGATCCGCGCCAGCGAACAGGAAGTCGCGGCCAACCCGCGTTCGCGCAGCGCGGTACTTCGCGTGGCCGAGCGCACGACGGCCATGATCGCGTGATGGCGCGGCTCAACGTCGCACTGTTGATCGCGCTCGTCGTCTGCGCGCTGTCGCTGGTCACGTCCCGCCACCAGTCGCGCAAGCTGTTCGTCGAACTGGAGCGCGAACAGGCGCAGGCGCGCAACTACGACATCGAATATGGCCAGCTGCAGATCGAGCAGTCGACGTGGGCCATGCCGGCGCGCGTCGAGAAGATCGCGCGGGAGCGCTTGCGCATGCAGTTGCCGGCCGCGAGCCGTGTCGAAGTGATGGACGAGGTGAAGCAATGAAACCGGCTGCGCTCCCGCCGCCACGGCTGCCGGCGCTGCGCGCGCCGCTCGTGTTCGGCACGCTGCTGGCGCTGTTTGTTCTTCTTCTCGGGCGCTCGCTTTTCCTGCAGCGCTTCGACAACGCCTTCCTGCAGGAGCAGGGGAGCTCGCGCTACAGCCGCGACATCGAGGTCCCCGCGCACCGCGGACGCATCGTCGATCGCCTGGGCGAACCGCTCGCGATCAGCACGCCGGTCAAGGCGGTGTGGGCGTGGCCGGAAAAAATCGACGCGACGCCGCAACAGCTGCAGGCGCTCGCCGCAGCGCTGGAAATGCCGCCGGGCGCGCTGATGCAAAAGATCACCGGCGCGGGAGATTTCGTATACCTGAAGCGGCCTGTCGCGCCCGATGTCGCCGAACGCGTGGCAGCGCTGCAGATCAAGGGCGTGCACGACGAGACCGAGTACTGGCGCTACTACCCGGGCGGCGATGTGATGAGCCAGATTCTCGGCTTCACCGGCGATCACGATATCGGGCAGGAAGGCATGGAACTCGCGCAGCAACCCTGGCTGGGCGGCAAGCCCGGGAGCCGGCGCGTGATCATCAACCGTCGCGGCGAGATCGTCGAGGATGTCGCCAGCATTCGCGCGCCGCAGGAAGGACGCGACCTCGCGCTCGCGATCGACAGCAGGCTGCAATACCTGGCGTTCCGCGAATTGAAGGTCGCGATCGACGCCAACAAGGCGCAGGCCGGCGCGATCGCCATCCTCGATGCCAAGACCGGGGAGATCGTCGCGCTGGCCAACTGGCCCACGTACAACCCCAACAGTCGCGCGCGGGCGGCGAAGGACAAGATGCGCAACCGCGCGCTCACCGATACTTTCGAGCCGGGCTCGTCGATGAAGCCGTTCACGATCGCCGCGGCACTCGATTCCGGCAAGGTGACCCCGGCCACCATCATCGATACGGCGCCGGGCACGCTGACCATCAGCGGCGCGACCATTCACGATGCCCACCGCGAGGGCGCGCTGACGGTCGAGCAGGTGATCCAGAAATCCTCGAACGTGGGGGCGGCGAAAATCGCGCTGTCGCTGCCGCCGTCGACGATGTGGCAGACCTTGTCCGATGCCGGCTTCGGGACGCCGCCGCGCACCGGGTTTCCGGGTGAGGTCGGTGGCCGACTGCGTCCGGCGAAGAGCTGGCGCCCGATCGAACAGGCGACGATCGCCTACGGACATGGCATTTCCGTCAACCTGGTGCAGCTGGCGCGCGCCTATACGGTGTTCGCGAGCGACGGTGAACTCAAGCCGGTGTCGCTGCTGAAGGTGGAGGGACCCGTCTCCGGACGGCCGGTGCTCACAGCGGAGACCGCGCGCGCGGTTCGGCACATGCTCGAGATGGTGGTGCTGCCCGGCGGCACCGCGCCGAAAGCGCAGGTCGCGGGTTATCGCGTCGCCGGCAAGACCGGTACCGCGCACAAGCTCGATGGCAAGACCTATTCCGAGAGCCAGTACATCGCTTCGTTCGTGGGCTTCGCGCCCGTGTCGAATCCACGCCTGATCGTGGCGGTGATGATCGACCAGCCTTCCGCCGGGCAGTACTACGGCGGCGCGGTCGCGGCGCCGGTATTCAGCACGGTGATGGGCGCGGCGCTACGCATGCTTGGCGTGCCCACCGATGCGCCGGTGAACAACGTGATCCTTCCTCCCGACGGCACCGACATCAGGGAGGAAACATGAGCGCGATGCGCGGCCCCAGCGCGAATGCCGAGGTGCGCAGCGCGAAGGCGGTCCCATGAACGTCGCGTTCGCCGCCGACACCGACGTCGCTGCGCTGCTCAAGCGCCTCGGCCATCCGGTATCGCGCATCACCTCGGACAGTCGCGAAGTTCGACCGGGCGACGCTTTTGCCGCATATCCGGGAACGCACCACGACGGCCGCGCCTTCATCCCTGATGCGATCGCTCGTGGCGCGGGATCGATTTTCTGGGAAATGCAGGGATTCCATTGGGATCACGCCTGGAAGCTGCCGCACTTGCCGCTGGATCACCTCAAGGCGCGTCTGGGCGTCATCGCCGATTTCGTCTACGGCCATCCGTCGCAGGACCTGTGGATGGTCGGCGTTACCGGCACCAACGGCAAGACCTCGTCGGCGCACTGGATCGCGTCCGGACTGCATTCGAGCGGGCGCCGGACCGCGGTGCTGGGTACGCTCGGTCATGGCGTGCTCGGTGCGTCGATCCGGCCGACCGCGAACACCACACCCGACGCTGCGGCGCTGCACGAGATGCTCGCGCTGTACAAGCGCGCGGGCGCCGAGTCGGTGGTGATGGAAGTCTCGTCGCACGGCATCGATCAGGGTCGCATCAACGGCGTCAATTTTGCGGTGGCGCTGTTCACCAACCTGTCGCGCGATCATCTCGACTATCACGGCACGATGGGCGCTTACGGCGCGGCGAAGGCTCAGCTGTTTACCTGGCCAGGGCTGCGCGTGAGCGTGATCAATGCCGACGATGCCTTCGGCCGCAGCCTGATCGATCAAGCGAGGGCGAAAGGCCGCAAGGTGCTGAGCTACGGTTTCGGCGCGGCCGACATCGCGGGTTCGCGCTTGACCTCGACGGCGCGCGGTCTCGCGTTGACGGTCGATACGCCGTGGGGTCACGGCGAACTGAACACGCGGCTCGTAGGTGCCTTCAACGCCGCCAACCTGCTCGGAGTGCTCGGGACCTTGCTGGTCAGCGGCATCGAGCTGGATGCGGCGCTGAAATTCCTGGCCGAGGTCGAGGCGCCCCCCGGGCGCATGCAGCGCCTTGGCGGCGATGGCACGCCGCTGGTCGTCGTCGATTACGCACATTCGCCGGATGCAATCGAGAAGGCGCTGGCGGCATTGCGCGAGGCCGTCGGTGCCGGCGGCGAATTGATCTGCGTCTTCGGTTGCGGTGGCGACCGCGATCGCGGCAAGCGGCCGGAAATGGGTCGTATCGCGGCGCGGCTCGCCGACCGCGTCGTCGTGACCAGCGACAACCCGCGCACCGAGGACCCGGCGACGATCGCCAGCGATATCGTTCACGGCATCCGGGAGACCGGCAATCGCCGCTATGCGGTGGAACTCGACCGCGCCGTCGCGATCGCGACGGCGATCGCCGAAGCCAAGTCTGGCGACGTCGTGCTGCTCGCAGGCAAGGGGCACGAATCATATCAGGAGACAGCCGGCGTGCGGCAACCGTTCCTCGACGCAGATCATGCGGCGCGCGCCTTGGCCGCATGGGGCCCGCGATGATGGATACGGCGACCGCGGCGCGCGCGATCGTGGCCACGCTGCGCGGCGATAACGTCTGGTTCGACGGTGTCGCGACGGACTCGCGGACGATCCGGCCGGGCGAGCTGTTCGTCGCGCTCAGTGGTGAGCGCTTCGATGGACACGACTACGTCGAATTGGCGCGGCAACGTGGCGCGGTCGCGGCGATCGTCGCAGCCGATCGCGCCGATACCCTGACCGGCAATCTGCTCGTGGTCGCGGACCCGCTGCGTGCGCTCGGCGCGCTTGCAGCATTCTGGCGCCGGCGCTTCACGCTGCCCGTCGTCGGCATCGTCGGCAGCAACGGCAAGACCACGGTGAAGGAAATGACCGCCGCGATCCTGCGCGTGGGCCTCGGCGAACGGCACGTTCTCGCCACGAAGGGAAATTTCAACAACGCCATCGGCTTGCCGCTGACGCTGCTCGGCCTGCGCGATCCGCATCGCGCCGCGATCATCGAGATCGGCATGAACCACCCGGGGGAGACCGCCGAACTGGCCGCGATCGCGCTGCCGACCATCGGTCTGATCAACAATGCGCAGCGCGAGCACCAGGAATTCATGAAGAGCGTCGCCGACGTCGCGGCGGAGCACGTCGCCCTGATCAGCGCGCTGCCCGAGCGCGGTGTCGCGGTCATCAATGCCGACGATGACTACGCATCTTTCTGGCAGGAGGTCGTGGTCAGGCGCAACGCCGAAGGTGCCGCGCTGACGCTGCGCGACTTCGGGTTGCGCGCGCCGGCAGCGGTGACCGCGCGCTTTCGGGGCGAGCCGTGGGGATCCGCCGTCGAGGTCACGACGCCCGAAGGCAGCGTGGCGCTGGAACTGCGGGTGCCGGGGCGGCATAGCGTCGCCAACGCGCTCGGCGCGATTGCGGCGGCCACCGCTGCAGGGGCGAGCATTGCCGATGCCAAGGTGGCACTGGACGCGTTCCGTCCGTTGTCCGGGCGCTTGCGGACCGTCGAACTCCCGGGTGGCGGGGCGGTGATCGACGATACCTACAACGCCAATCCGGATTCGGCACGCGCGGCGATCGCCGTGCTCGCGCGTGCGCCCGCGCCGCGCTGGCTGGTGCTCGGCGACATGGGCGAGGTCGGCGATCAGGGCGTGGCCTTTCATCGCGAGATCGGCGCCTACGCACGCGCCGCCGGCGTCGACCGTCTGCTCGCCACGGGTGACCTCGCGCAGCACGCTGTGGCTGCGTTCGGCGCCGGAGGCGAGCACTTCGGTTCCGTCGCTGCGCTCGCCGGCGCCCTGCATGCTGACCCGGGCGTCACCGTCCTGGTGAAGGGGTCGCGCTTCATGCGCATGGAACGCGTCGTGTCCTCACTCACCAACGCCGCCGCGGAGACGCACTGATGCTGCTCGCGCTGGCCAACTGGATTGCCTCCGACGTGCGCACGTTCAACGTGTTCAGCTACATCACGCTGCGCGCGGTCCTGGCGACGATGACCGCGCTCGTGATCTCCTTCGTGGTCGGCCCGCGGATGATCCGCAAGCTCGCCGAATACAGGATCGGCCAGGCCGTGCGCGACGACGGACCGCAGACGCACCTGACCAAGGCCGGGACACCGACCATGGGCGGTGCATTGATCCTGGTGTCGATCCTGATCACGACGCTGCTTTGGGCGGACCTGCGCAACCGCTTCATCTGGGTCGTGCTCATCGTCACCGCGGGATTCGGTGCGATCGGCTGGGTCGACGATTACCGCAAGGTCGTCCATCGCAATCCCAAGGGGCTCTCGGCGCGTTCGAAGTTCGCGCTGCAGTCGTTGATCGGTCTCGTTGCCGCGGTCTACCTGGCGTTCTCGGTCTCGGCGCCATCGAACACGCAGTTCTTCCAGCTGTTCAACGCCTGGCTCGGGAGCGGCTTCAATCTCGACCTTCCGCCCAAGGCCGACTTGATCGTGCCGTTCTTCAAGACCATCAGCTATCCGCTCGGCGTCTGGGGCTTCATCGTGCTGTCCTACTGCGTCATCGTCGGCGCGAGCAACGCGGTGAATCTCACCGACGGACTCGACGGGCTCGCGATCATGCCGACGGTGATGGTCGGCTCGGCGCTGGGATTGTTTGCGTACGTCACCGGACGGGCCGACTACTCGACCTACCTGTTCCTGCCGCATATCCCGGGCGCCGGCGAGCTGACCGTATTCTGCGGCGCGATCGCCGGCGCGGGCCTCGGCTTCCTGTGGTTCAACGCCTATCCGGCGGAAGTGTTCATGGGCGACGTCGGTGCGCTTGCGCTCGGCGCCGCGCTCGGCGCGGTCGCCATCATCGTTCGCCAGGAAATCGTGCTGTTCATCATGGGCGGCGTGTTCGTCGTTGAGACGCTCTCGGTAGTGATCCAGGTCGCATCGTTCAAGTTGACCGGCAGGCGCGTGTTCCGCATGGCGCCGATCCACCACCACTATGAATTGAAAGGCTGGAAAGAGAACCAAGTCGTGGTTCGCTTCTGGATCATCACGATGCTGCTCGTATTGTTCGGGCTCTCTACCCTGAAGCTGCGCTAGCGATGACTGTCACGAGCCGCAATATCGTCGTGCTCGGTCTGGGATTGACCGGGTTGTCGGCTGCGCGCTGGGCTGCGCGACACGGCGCACGCGTCCGCGTTGCGGACACGCGTGCGCGGCCGCCGGGAGCCGCGCAGCTCGCCTCCGAACTGCCGCGCGTGCCGCTGGCAACCGGTCCGTTCACCGACGCCACGCTGGCCGGCGCCGAAATGATCGTGATCAGTCCGGGACTCGCCAAGGATCAACCGTTCATCGCTGCGGCGCGGGCGCGCGGGGCGGAACTGGTCGGCGATATCGAGTTGTTTGCGCAGGCGCTGCCGCCTGGGCAGAAATTGCTCGCGGTGACCGGTTCGAATGGCAAGACCACGGTCGCCACGCTCGCGGGCGAATTGGCGCGCGCGGCGGGACTGCGCGCTTCGGTGGTCGGCAACATCGGCGAGCCGGTGCTCGATGTACTCGCGGGGCACGAGCGCGGCGAGCCGTGGCCCGACGTGTTCGTGGTCGAGCTGTCGAGCTTCCAGCTGGAAACGACCGCCAGTCTCAGGCCGACGGCAGCAACGGTGCTGAACGTGTCGGAGAATCATCTCGACCGCTACCGCGGGATCGGCGATTACGCGGCGGCCAAGGCGCGCATCTTCGCCGCCGGCGGCGAGCAGATACTCAATCGCGACGACGCGCGCGTCCGGGCGATGCGCATGGACGCGCGGCCGCTTCAGAGCTTCGGTGCCGATGCTCCGCCCACCGCGCGCGATTGGGGCCTGCTCGAGAGCGAGGGCGAACTCTGGCTTGCACACGGCAGCGATCGGCTTCTGCGCGCGAGCGAGCTCGCGCTGGTCGGTCGTCACAACGTGCAGAACGCATTGGCCGCGCTGGCGCTGCTCTCGACCGTGGCGACGATCGACGGCAGGGTGCTCGCCGCGCTCGCGGCGTTCCGCGGCTTGCCGCATCGCATGGAGCGCGTGGCAGAAGTCGCCGGCGTGCTGTTCGTGAACGACTCGAAGGCAACCACCGTCGCCGCGACGCTGGCCGCACTCGACGGCATCGACCGCCCCGCGGCGCTGATCGCCGGCGGTGATGGCAAGGGCCAGGATTTCGCTCCGCTCAGGAAGGGTGTGGACGCGCACTGCCGCGCGGTCGTGTTGCTGGGCCGCGACGCGCCGATCATCGCGGCGGCGCTGGCCGGAGCGCGTCCTGCGGTCGAGTTCGCGGCGGGACTCGAGGCCGCCGTGGCCCGCGCCATCGCCCAGTCGCGGGCCGGCGATGCCGTGTTGCTGTCGCCCGCATGTGCAAGCCTCGACATGTTCCGCGACTACGTCGAGCGCGGCGACCGCTTCAAGGCCGCCGTTGCCGCGCACGCGAGGGAGGTCGCGCATGCCTAGAGACGCGACGCTGCGCTCCACATTTCCACGGCTGTCCGCGCTCGCCGCTGCGCCGCGCGAGAGTCGTGCGATGCTCAGCTTCGACTCCACGCTGGCGTGGGCTGCGCTGCTGCTGCTCGCGATCGGGCTGGTGATGGTGTATTCGGCGTCGATCGCCACTGCCGAAGCCATGTCCTACACCGGATACCGGCCGTGGTACTTCCTCGCCCGCCATGCGGTGTTCGTCGCGGCCGGATTGCTGGCGGCGTTCGTGGCGTTTCAGATACCGGTCAAGGTGTGGCAGCGTCTCGCGCCGTATCTTTTCATCGGCGGTGCCGCGCTGCTCGTCGCGGTACTCGTGCCGGGTATCGGCAAGGCGGTCAACGGCAGCAAGCGCTGGCTGTCGCTGGTGATCGTTAACGTACAGCCGTCCGAATTCATGAAGCTGTTCGTCGTGCTCTACGCCGCCAGCTATGCCGTGCGCAAGGCGGATTTCCTGCATGCGCAGCAGCCGCTCAAGCAGACCTTGCTGCGCGGGTTCCTGCCGCTGCTGGCGGTGATGGTCGCGATCAGCACGTTGCTCCTGCGCGAGCCGGACTTCGGCGCATGTGTCGTGATCGTCGCGATTGCTTTCGGCATCCTGTTCCTGGGCGGGCTCGATTGGCGGCTTTTGATCGGGCTCGGCTTTTTATTGCCTGTCGCGCTGTGGCTGCTGATCTGGATCGCGCCGTACCGGTTGCAACGCTTCACCGGCTTTCGCGATCCGTGGGCGGACCCGCTCGGCAAGGGCTACCAGCTGTCGCACTCGCTGATCGCCTTCGGGCGCGGCGAGTGGTACGGCGTCGGCCTGGGCGCGAGCGTCGAGAAACTCCTGTACCTGCCCGAAGCGCACACCGATTTCCTGCTAGCGGTGATCGCCGAGGAACTCGGTTTCATTGGCGTGTCCGTGGTGATCGCGCTGTTCTGCTGGATCCTGGTGCGCGCGTACGCCATCGGTCGCCAGGCCGCGCGCCTCGAGCGGCCGTTCGCGGCGCTGGTGGCGCACGGCATCGGTGTCTGGCTCGGCGTGCAGGCGTTCATAAACATCGGCGTGAACATGGGGGTATTGCCGACCAAGGGCCTCACGCTGCCGCTGCTGTCCTTCGGCGGCAGCGGCATCGTCGTCAACTGCATCACCATTGCGATCCTGCTTCGTGTCGACTTCGAGAATCGGAGATTGCTAAGAGGTTTTACCGTATGAGCGCCGCCGGGCCTTCCCCAGGCACGAATTGCTCTCCCTTCGGGGGCAGCGCAGCGGCCGCTTTGGCCACTGAGGCCGCAAAGCGTGGTGGCACACCAATGAGCGGGATCGTGATGATCACCACCGGCGGGACGGGCGGACATATTTTCCCGGGGCTCGCCGTCGCTTCCGAACTGATCGCGCGCGGCTGGCGCGTGTTCTGGCTCGGGACGCGCGACGGCATGGAATCGCGACTCGTGCCCGAGCACAAGCTGGAATTCGAAGCGCTCGACTTTGGCAGCGTGCGCGGCAAGGGCTTGTTGCGCCTCGTGCTCGGTCCGTTCGCGCTCCTGATCGCGTGCTGGCAGGCGCGGCGCGTCATTCGCCGGCGTCGCCCCAACGTCGTCGTCGGTCTCGGCGGCTTTGCCTCCTTTCCGGGCGGACTGATGGCGGTGGCGCAGGACGTGCCGCTGGTCGTGCTCAACCCCGATGCCCGGCCGGGGCTGGCCAATCGCATTCTGTACTTCGGTGCGGATCGGGTGCTGACCGGTTTTCCGCGCACTTTCGGCGCCGGACACAACCGGAAAGTGGCATGGGTCGGCAATCCGTTGCGTGCGGATATCGTCGCGGTCGCGCCACCCGAACAGCGTTTCGACGGCCGCTCGGGGCCGCTGGTGGTGCTGGTCGTCGGCGGCAGCCTTGGCGCGGTCGCACTCAACGAGCGCGTGCCCAAGGCGCTGGCGCTGCTGGCACCCGCCGACCGGCCGCGCGTGACGCATCAGGCGGGAGACAAACACATCGACGCCCTGCGTTCCGCGTACGCAACTGCCGGGGTCGATGCCGAGTGCCTGCCGTTCATCGCCGACATCGCGCGCCGCTATGCCGAAGCGGACCTCGTCATCTGCCGCGCTGGCGCGACCACGATCGCCGAGCTCGCCGCAGTCGGCATCGGCAGCGTGCTCGTGCCGTTTCCCTTCGCTGCCGACGATCACCAGGTCGACAATGCCCGCGTTCTCGGCGACTGCGGGGCGGCGGAGATCATCCTGCAAGCCGAGTTCAGCGCCGAGCGGCTTGCCTCCTGGCTGCGGGCAGCGACACGCGAGCGCCTGCTGGCGATGGCCGTCGCCGCACGCCGGCTGCGCAAGGCCGACGCCACACAGCGTGTCGCCGACATCTGTATCGCCGTGGCGCAAATGCGATGAAGCACAAGGTCAAGCGCGTGCATTTCGTGGGTATCGGTGGCGCCGGCATGTGCGGCATCGCCGAAGTGCTGCTCACGCAGGGCTATCAGGTCAGTGGTTCGGACGTCGCCGCCAACGCGACGACGCGTCGGCTGGTGGCGCTCGGCGCGCAGATCGCGAAAGGCCATTCCGCGGAGAATATCGTCGGCGCCGACGTCGTCGTGGTGTCCACCGCCGTTGCTGCGGACAACGTGGAGTTGGCTGCCGCGCGAGAGCGCGCGATCCCGGTCGTGCCGCGCGCGCTGATGCTCGCGGAACTCATGCGCCTGAAGCAGGGGATCGCCGTCGCCGGCACACACGGGAAAACGACGACGACGAGCCTGATCGCGAGCGTGCTGGCGGAGGGCGGACTCGATCCGACCTTCGTCATCGGCGGCAAGCTCGTCTCGGCCGACGCCAATGCGTATCTGGGCAAGGGCGAATTCCTGGTGGCGGAAGCCGACGAATCGGACGCGTCGTTCCTGGTGCTGCAACCGGTGCTCGCGGTGATCACGAATATCGACGCCGACCACATGGAGACCTATGACCACGATTTCGCGCGGTTGAAGGAGGCTTTCGTCAACTTTGCGCAGCGGCTGCCGTTCTATGGCGTCGTCGTGATCTGCATCGACGACGACAACGTGCGCGACATCATGCCCTCGATCACCAAGTCGATCGTCAGCTACGGCTTTGCGGACGACGCGCAACTGCGCGCCACCGAGGTCACGCATGCGGGAGGCCGCATGCGCTTCGTGGCGCGGAGTTCCGATGCGCCGCCGTTGAAGGTCGATCTCAACCTCGCCGGCGAGCACAACGTGCGCAATGCGCTCGCGGCCATCGCCGTCGGCCGCCAGGCGGGCGTCGCCGACGCTGCGATCGCCAGCGCGCTCGCCGGGTTCAAGGGCGTCGGGCGCAGATTCCAGCGCTTCGGCGCCGTCGCCCTCGAAGGTGGAGGTTTGTTCGAGCTGGTCGACGACTACGGTCATCACCCGGCGGAGATGGCGGCAACGCTCGCCGCCGCGCGCGGCAGCTTTCCCGGGCGGCGGATGGTGCTCGCGTTCCAGCCGCATCGCTATACGCGCACCCGCGACCTGTTCGAGGATTTTGTCGCCGTCCTGTCCACGGTCGACGTGCTGCTGCTGGCCGAGGTCTATCCGGCAGGAGAAACGCCGATCGTCGCCGCCGACGGCCGGGCGCTGGCGCGCGCGGTGCGCGTCGCCGGCAAGGTCGAACCGGTTTTTGTCGAAGATCTCGCGGAGCTTCCCGCGATGATTCGCGCGGTCGCAAGGGACGACGACGTCGTGCTCACGATGGGCGCCGGTTCGATCGCGCAGGTCGCACCCGCGCTCGTGGCGACAGCATGATGATGAACGAACCGCTTCGCTTCACCGGTCTGCGCGGGAAGCTCAGCCGCGAGCTGTCGCTGGCCAAGCACACGAGCTGGCGCTGCGGCGGCAACGCGCAGCTCGCCTACGTTCCCGCCGACCGCGACGATCTCGCGGCGTTCGTGCGCCAGCTCGCGCCGGCCGACGCGCTGATGGCGATCGGTCTGGGCAGCAATATCCTGGTGCGCGATGGTGGCATACGCGGCGCGGTGGCGCTGCTGCACGACCCGGGTGGTGTGCTCGCGGTCGCCGATGGATTGATCTACGCCGAAGCTGGCGTGGCCAGCCCGAAGCTCGCGCGCTTTGCCGCGATGCACGGTTGTGCCGAAGCCGAATTCCTTGCCGGCATTCCCGGGACGGTTGGCGGCGCTCTGGCCATGAACGCCGGCTGTTATGGCGGCGAAACCTGGCGCCACGTCGCCCGCGTCGAAGTGCTGCTTCGCAATGGCAGCTTCGCCGTGCGTACACCCGCCGATTTCGCGATCGGCTACCGCACCGTGCAGCTTGCCAGTGGAGCCGCGCTCGACGGCCTGTTCACCGCGGCCTGGTTCCGTTTCCCGCACGGGGACGGGGCGCAGGCACGCGCGGAGATCAAGGCATTGCTGGCCAAACGCATCGCCACGCAACCGCTCAACCTGCCCAATGCCGGCAGCGTGTTCCGCAACCCGCAAGGTGATCATGCCGCGCGCCTGATCGAGCAGTGCGGGCTGAAGGGATACGCCATCGGCGGCGCACTGGTTTCCGAAAAGCACGCCAATTTCATCGTCAACCCGAATGGAGAGGCGACGGCCGCCGACATCGAGGCGCTGATCGAGCACGTAGGCAACGTCGTTCAGGCACGGACCGGCGTTCGACTCGAACCCGAAGTTCGGATTGTCGGGGAGCGCGCCTCGTGAGCGAATTCGGAAAAGTAGCCGTGCTGATGGGGCGAGTCCGACGCGGTGCCGCGGAGCGGCCGGTGCGGGAGGACGAAGCCGCCGCCCTTCAGCGAGGCGCGGGGACGCGGAGCGTCGACAGCAAATGAGCGAATTCGGAAAAGTAGCCGTGCTGATGGGCGGGCCAAGCTCGGAGCGCGAGATCTCGCTGCTGTCCGGCAACGCGGTGCTGGCGGCGCTCAAAGGCGCGGGCATCGACGCCCACGCCTACGATCCGGCCGAACGCCCGGTGTATGAACTCAAGCGCGACGGCTTCGACCGCGTGTTCATCGCACTGCACGGCCGCTTCGGCGAGGACGGCACGGTACAAGGTGCGCTCGAAGTCCTGGGAATTCCCTATACCGGCAGCGGAGTCATGGCGTCGGCGCTGGCGATGGACAAGCTGCGAACCAAACTGGTGTGGCTCGCCTGCGGCATTCCGACGCCGCGCTATCGCGTGGTCGACGCGACGACCGACTGGTGGTCGGTGGTTGCCGAGCTCGGTCTGCCGTTGATCGTCAAACCAGCGCGCGAGGGCTCGACCATCGGCATCACCAGAGTCAGCACGGTGGATCGTGACGAACTCGCGACGGCCTACACTGCGGCGGCGAAGCACGACGACCTGGTCATCGTGGAGGAATTCGTCGCCGGCACCGAGCTGACGGCATCGATCCTCGGCGAGCGTGCGCTGCCGCTGATCCGCATCGAAGCGCCGGAAGGCAACTACGACTATCACAACAAGTATTTTTCGGACGACACCAAGTATTTCTGCCCGTCGGGGACCGATGCCGCGATCGAGCGCGCGATCCAGGCGCAATCCCTCGCCGCGTTTCGCATCGTTGGTTGCTCCGGCTGGGGACGACTCGATCTGATCCTCAAGCCCGACGGGCGATGGACGTTCCTCGAGGTCAACACGTCACCTGGCATGACCGGCCACAGCCTCGTGCCCATGGCGGCAAGGCAAGCGGGCATGTCGTTTGTCGAGCTTTGCGTCGATATCCTGCGGGGCGCGCATGTGGGATAGCCCGCGTCAACTGAATGCGATTGCCATCGCGATCGCGGTCGCGGCGCTCGCGATGCTCGTCTCCACGGCGACCCTGTGGGCGGTTCGCCAGCCGGTGTTCGCGCTGCAGCAGGTTGTGATCCGTGGTCCTCTGGCACGCGCGAATCCCGCGCACTTGGAGGCCGTGGTTCGAGAGGAGTTGAAAGGCACGTTTTTCACCATGCGCCTGGGCGAGGCCAAGGACTCGCTGATCAAGGTGCCATGGGTGCGTTCGATTGCGCTGCGCCGCGCGTGGCCGATGACGCTTGAAATCACCGTCACGGAACACGAGCCGCTGGCGCGATGGAACGAGAGCGCGCTGGTCAATATGCAGGGCGAAACCTTCACTGCCGACTACGACGGCGAGCTGCCTCAGTTCTCCGGCCCGGAAGGCAGCGCTGCCGATGTCACGGCACGTTTCCGCGAATTCGGGCAGGCGCTGAGACCGACCGGCCTCGCGCTCGCCGAGGTTCGCCTGTCGGAACGCGCCGCGTGGGAACTCAGGACCGATGGCAATCCTCCGCTCACGCTGGAACTCGGTCGGGTCGAGCCCGGCGCGCGCCTCGCGCGCTTCGTTGCGTACTACCCCGGGACGATCGCGAAAATGCGCCGCGCGGGCACACGCGTCGACCAGGTCGATCTGAGGTATCGCAACGGGTTTGCGGCGCGAGTACCGGGATTCAGCGAAACGCCGGCGAAAACGCCGGCACCGGGCCAGGCCCGGGGTAGGCACTAGGGGAAAGCACGCATGGTCAAGGACGCCAAGAATCTCATCGTCGGTCTCGACGTCGGAACGTCGAAGATCGTCGCGATCGTCGCCGAAGTCACGCCGGAGAAGCGACTCAACATCATCGGTCTGGGGACGCAGCCCTCGCGCGGGCTGAAGAAAGGCGTCGTCGTCAACATCGAGGCGACCATGGGGTCGATCCAGCGCGTCCTGGAGGAAGCCGAGTTGATGGCCGATTGCACCATCGCCGCGGTGTACGTGGGCATCGCTGGCAGCCACATCCGCAGCCTCAACTCGAGCGGCATGGTCGCCATCAAGGAAAAGGAAGTGACGCAGGCCGACATCGATCGCGTCATCGAGACCGCGAAGGCCATCGCGATTCCGAACGATCAGCAGGTGCTGCACATCCTGCCGCAGGAATTCATCGTCGACGGGCAGGAAGACGTGCGCGAGCCGCTGGGCATGAGCGGCGTGCGGCTCGAAGTCAAGGTGCATATCGTGACCGGCGCCGTGTCGGCGGTCGAAAACATCACCAAGTGCGTAAGGCGCTGCGGGCTCGAAGTCAGCGACGTGATGCTGCAGCCCCTCGCCTCCGCGCTGGCGGTGCTCAACGACGACGAGAAGGACCTCGGTGTCTGCCTCATGGACATCGGTGGCGGGACGACCGACCTCGCGGTCTTCACCGGCGGCGCGATTCGCCACACCGCGGTCATCCCCATAGCCGGTGACCAGGTGACCAACGACATCGCGATGACGCTGCGTACGCCGACCAAGGAAGCCGAGGAACTGAAGATTCGCCACGGGTGTGCGCTGCGCCAGCTCGCCGACCCGAACGACATCATCGAGGTACCAGGCGTCGGCGAGCGGGGCCCGCGCAAGCTCTCGCGACAAATGCTCGCCGAAGTCATCGAGCCGCGCATCGAGGAGCTCTACACGCTGGCGCAAGCGGAGTTGCGCCGCAGCGGGCTCGAGGAATTGCTGTCGTCCGGAATCGTCCTGACCGGGGGCTCCGCGATGCTCGCCGGCATGGTCGAACTGGGCGAGGAAGTCTTTCATCTGCCGGTGCGCATCGGCGTGCCGGCGTACGTCGGCGGTCTCGCCGATGTCGTCCGCAGTCCGCGCTACGCGACGGCGGTCGGGCTGCTGCTGGATGGACGCGAACAATATCTGCGTGCGGAACTGGCGCGCGAACAAGGCAAGGGATTGGGCAATGTCGGGGAAAAGATGAAGCAGTGGTTCAAGGCAAATTTCTAGCGAGCATGGAAACAGGACGCATACCAGGCGATCGGTTGCAGGCACAAACAAAGTTCAGGGCAACGACACTTAGACAGGAGAGACAAAATGTTTGAAATCATCGACCAGAATCCGCAGGAAGCAGTCATCAAGGTCATCGGCGTCGGCGGCTGCGGTGGCAACGCCGTCGAGCATATGATCAATCGCGGCGTGGCCGGCGTGGAATTCATCGCCGCGAACACCGATGCGCAGGCGCTCAAGCGCTCGACCGCGCGCATGCAACTGCAATTGGGCAGCGGACTGACCCGGGGCCTCGGCGCGGGTGCGCGGCCGGAGATCGGCCGCGATGCCGCGATGGAGGACCGCGATCGCATCGCCGAGATGATCGACGGTTGCGACATGGTGTTCATTGCCGCCGGCATGGGCGGCGGCACCGGGACCGGCGCCGCGCCGGTCGTCGCGCAGGTGGCGAAGGACAAGGGCATCCTGACCGTGGCCGTGGTGACGCGGCCGTTCCACTTCGAAGGCAAGCGCCAGAAAGTTGCCGAAGCGGGAATCGAGGAACTCAAGAAGATCGTCGATTCGCTGATCATCATTCCCAACGAGAAGCTGATGCAGGTGCTGGGGGAGGACGTTTCGGTGCTCGACGCCTATGCCAAGGCCAACGAAGTGCTGCACAGCGCGGTGTCCGGGATTGCCGAAGTGATCAACAACCCGGGACTGGTGAACGTCGACTTCGCCGACGTGCGCACCGTCATGTCGGAAGTCGGCATGGCGATGATGGGATCGGCGACGGTCAGCGGCGTGGACCGGGCGAAGATCGCGGCCGAACGTGCCGTGGCGAGCCCGTTGCTCGAAGAAGTGAACCTGTCGGGGGCGCGCGGCGTGCTGGTCAACATCACCGCGTCTTCGGGTCTGAAGATGAAGGAGTACCACGACGTCATGAACACCATCAAGGCGTTCACGGCGGACGATGCGATGGTGATCGTCGGCACGGTGATCGACGATGAGATCGGTGACGACCTGCGCGTGACCATGATCGCCACCGGACTCGGCGGCGCAGTCGCCAAGCAGCGGCAGCCGCGCCTCGAGGTCGTCGAGCATGTCGTCGACCGCACCGGAACCGACGGCATGGGTGTTAACGTCGAGCACATCGACTACGAGTCTCTCGACAAGACCCCGGCGGTCGTTCGGCGCGGGCGGGCAGCGGCGCCGACGGGCGCAGGGGCGTCCATCGATCCGTCGGATATCCCCGCGTTCCTGCGCAAGCAGGCGGATTAGGTGCGCGCAGCCTTGAACTGCGGCACAGGCGAGATCGTCGCGCTTGTGCTATACTTAGACGTTAACTCCTTGAACCGTCAAGTGAATAGCCCTGCGTCGCCGGGCTCGCGCGAAGGGGGTCAGCCGAAGTCATGCTCAAACAGCGCACACTGAAGTCCCAGATCAAAACGACCGGCGTGGGCCTGCATACGGGCGCACGCGTCGACTTGACGCTGCGGCCGGCGCAGCCGGATTCGGGCGTCGTCTTTCATCGCGTCGATCTGCCGCAGTCGGCGGCCATCCCTGCCGATGCGCGCAATGTCGGCGATACGCGGCTGTCATCATCGCTCGAAATGGACGGCGCCAAGGTGTCGACGGTCGAGCACCTCATGTCCGCGCTCGCCGGGCTCGGCATCGACAACGTGCACGTCGATGTCGCCGGTCCGGAGCTGCCGATCCTGGACGGCAGTGCGGCGCCGTTCGTGTTCCTGCTGCAGTCGGCCGGCATCGAGGAGCAGAGTGCGCCCAAGCGCTACCTGCGCATCAAGTCGCCGGTCGAAGTCGTGCAGGGTGACAAGGTGGCGCGTTTCGAGCCGCACCATGGTTTCGTGCTCGACTTCACCATCGATTTTCCGCACCCGGTGTTCGGCTCGGAAAACCGGCACGTGGTGATCGATTTCGCCGAGCATTCCTACACCAAGGAAGTCAGCCGCGCGCGAACTTTCGGGTTCATGCAGGATGTCGAGGCGATGCGCTCCGCGGGCCTCGCTCTGGGCGGCAGCCTGCAGAATGCGATCGTGCTCGACGAGACGCGTGTACTCAACAGCGAAGGCCTGCGCTACGACAACGAATTTGCCAAGCACAAGGTACTCGATGCGATCGGCGACCTCTATTTGCTCGGACATCCGTTGATCGGCAAGTACACCGCATTCAAGTCAGGTCACGCCCTCAACAATGCGCTGTCGCGTGCCCTTCTTGAACGCACCGATGCGTGGGAGCTGGTCACCTTCAACGCCACGACCGACGTCCCAAGCGCCTTCCAAGGCTGGCAACTGCAGCCGGCCTGACGCTGCGCCCCCGCGCCGGTCCAGCGCGCTGTGATCATCGTCCGCGTATTGCTGTACTCGGCGCTGGCGACCATCGCCGGCGCGCTGATCATGTTTGTCATCAAGCGCGATCGGCGCTACCTGCGCTTCATCGGACAGGTCCTCAAGTACTCAGTCGTGCTACTGCTCCTCGTCTTCATGTTTCTGGCCCTGCGCCGGATGGTCCTGCTGGCCTGACCCGGAGACGGCCGCCCGTCGGGCGAGCCGACGCAGGGCCGCGGCCAGGGGCGATTCACCAAGGGCTTCCGCGGTGGCCCTGAGGTGCGCTGCAGCAGGTGCATCTATCTGTTTTTTCGAAGGAATGTTCCCGGCTGGCGATATCGAGCGGGCTTGCACGCGCACCCGTATTCCAGTAAATTCCCAGCCTTCGGCCGCAAGTGTGCGAAGCAGGTCCGGGATGCGCTGGCGTAGCAGTGCCGCCGCAGCGCCGCTTGTCGTCGACAGCGCAAGTTCGGAAGAGCGGCCATCGGCAACGGCGACGAACGTCGCCAGCGAAGGGGGAAGCGCCCGCCTGACACGTGCTTCCAGCGCTTGTTCCTGGTTCCGTCGCGCCAGCAGTTCGGCCATGACCGATTCGCCGGACATGATTTGCTGGAGGCGGCGCATGGTGGTCGAAGGTCCGCATTTGCCGGCGCGGGAGACCGCGACCCGGCGATCGAAGGGAGAGGCCATTTGAACATAATATTTGTCTCTGGCGCCACCGCGCGGGCGCGCACGGTCACGCTGGACTGGCGACACTGGACAGTAGGCGCTATTTCAGTGTTGATCCTGTTTCTGTCCTTCACGCTCCTGTTCAACTATGTGACGCTGCGCTACGCCGCGTCGATCAATCACCCCTTGCTGCAGGCGATCGTGCTCGCAGATCAGCGGGAAGAAGCGCAAAAAACCCAGGAGGTCGTCGAAAGCCATCTCAACCTGATGGCGGTGAAGCTGGGCGAACTCCAGGCGCAAATGCTGCGCCTCGACGGCTTGGGCGAGCGGCTGGCGAAGCTGGCCGGCCTGAAACCGCAGGAACTGCCGCCCATGCTGCAACCCGGCGTAATCCCGGGACGCGGCGGTCCCGCGCCGACGCTTCACCGTGATCTCTCGCTCGAGGAATTCGGTGACCTGCTCGCGAGCCTGTCGCGCCAGGTCGAACAGCGTTCGGACCAGCTCGGCGTGCTCGAAGCGCTGCTGGTCAGCGACTCCGCGAACCGGAAATTCCTGCCTTCGCTGCCGCCGATCGAAGATGGCTGGTTTTCTTCCAACTTCGGATGGCGAATCGACCCTTTTAGCGGCCAGAAAAGCTTCCACGAAGGCATCGACTTCCCGTCCGAAGTCGGCACCGGCATCGTCGCCGCGGCCAGCGGCAAGGTGATCTTCGCGGACGTGCATCCCGCCTATGGTAAAATGCTCGAAATCGACCACGGCAACGGGTTGGTAAGCCGGTACGCCCATTGTTCAAGCTTGCTGGTCAAGGAAGGCGACTTCGTCGTCCGCGGCCAGCAGGTGGGCAGGGTCGGCACGACGGGACGTTCCACCGGGCCGCATCTGCATTTTGAAGTACGCTTGAACGGCGTACCGCAAAATCCGGCGCGGTTTCTGCAGACGACCGGCTGACGCCAACCCGCGTTCCCAGTCCAGCGCTATCGTAAGGGGTGAGGCGGTCCTCACCCCTTGTTTTTCGCCCTGCGGGCGTCAGTTACAGGTTCTATGATCCCCAACATCCTCACCAAGATCTTCGGAAGCCGCAACGAACGGCTGCTCAAACAGTACGCACAGGTTGTCCGGCAGATCAACGCCCTCGAGCCGGAGCTTGCCAGCCTTTCCGATGTGGAGCTCAAGGCCAAGACGGCAACGTTCAAGCAGCGTGTCGGCAACGGTGAAGACCTCGAGGCCGTCCTGCCGGAAGCTTTTGCGGTCGTCCGCGAAGCAGGCAAGCGCACGCTGCAGATGCGTCATTTCGACGTTCAGTTGCTGGGCGGCATGGCGCTGCATTACGGCAAGATCGCCGAAATGCGTACCGGTGAGGGCAAGACGCTGGTGGCCACGCTGCCAGCCTATCTCAACGCCCTGACCGGTAGCGGCGTTCATATCGTCACCGTGAACGATTACCTCGCCCAGCGCGACGCCGACTGGATGGGGCGGATCTATCGTTTCCTCGGGCTGACGGTCGGCGTCAATCTGTCGCAGATGGAGCACGCCGACAAGCAGGTGGCCTACGCCGCCGACATCACCTACGGCACCAACAACGAATTCGGCTTCGACTATCTGCGCGACAACATGGTCTTCAGCGTGTCGCAGCGCGTGCAGCGTGATCTCACCTATGCCATCGTCGATGAGGTGGACTCGATCCTGATCGACGAAGCGCGTACGCCATTGATCATTTCCGGTCAGGCGGACGACAACATCGACCTGTACTATCGCCTCAACGAGCTGGCGCCAAAGCTCGTTCGCCAGGCCGATGAAACCGCGCCCGGCGACTACTGGGTCGACGAAAAGGCGCACCAGGTGTTGCTGTCGGAAGAAGGGCACGAGCACGCGGAAGGCATCCTCGCGCACGCCGGGTTGCTGCCGGCGGGAAGCAGCCTCTATGACGCTCACAACATCTCTCTGATGCACCATTTGTACGCGGCCCTGCGTGCGCATTCGCTGTTCCACCTCGACCAGCACTACGTCGTGCAGGGAGGCGAGGTGATCATCGTCGACGAATTCACCGGGCGCTTGATGTCGGGTCGGCGCTGGTCCGACGGGCTGCATCAGGCGGTCGAGGCCAAGGAAGGCGTGCCGATCCAGCGCGAGAACCAGACGCTTGCGTCGATCACGTTCCAGAACTACTTCCGCATGTACTCCAAGCTCGCGGGCATGACCGGCACCGCGGATACGGAGGCGTTCGAGTTCCAGCAGATCTATCACCTCGAAACCATGGTCATTCCAACCAACGTCGCGATGATCCGCAAGGACGAGAACGATCTGGTTTTCCGCACCTTCAAGGAAAAGGTCGACGCCGTCATCACCGACATCAAGGATTGCCACGAGCGCGGGCAGCCGGTACTGGTTGGCACGACGTCCATCGAGAATTCGGAACTGCTCTCAGGGTTTCTCGAGAAGGAGAAACTCAAGCACGAGGTCCTCAACGCGAAACAGCATGCGCGCGAGGCGGAAATCGTCGCACAGGCCGGACAGCCCAAGGCGATCACGATCGCCACGAACATGGCGGGACGCGGCACCGACATCGTGCTCGGCGGCGCGGTCGAGCCCCAAGTTCTCCTGTTGCGCGAGGATGAGACGCTGACGCAGGAACAGAAGGAGCTGCAGATCGGCAAAATGCGCAGCGCGTGGCAGGTGCGGCACGAGGCGGTGATCGCGGCGGGTGGCCTGCACATCATCGGCACCGAGCGGCACGAGTCGCGGCGCATCGACAACCAGTTGCGCGGCCGTTCCGGTCGCCAGGGCGATCCGGGCTCTTCGCGTTTCTACCTTTCGCTCGAAGACCCCCTGCTGCGCATTTTCGGCGGCGAGCGCCTGTCCGGCATCATGCAGCGCCTGAAGATGCCCGAAGGTGAGCCGATCGAACACCCGATCGTCAATCGTTCGATCGCCAAGGCGCAGAATCGGGTGGAAGCGCGCAATTTCGACATTCGCAAGCAGCTGCTGGAATACGACGACGTCGCCAACGATCAGCGTCGCGTGATCTATCAGCAGCGCAACGAGCTGCTCGGCACCGAGGACATCTCGGAGACGATCCGCAACATGATCGCCGGACAGGTCGAAGACACGGCCAGGTTGCACGTGCCGCCGGAATCCGTCGAGGAGCAATGGGACATTGCCGCGCTAGAGACGACGCTGGCGAGCGACTATCAGCTGCAGGTACCCATTGGCGAGTGGCTCAAGTCGGATCCCGAGCTGTCCGACGATACCCTGCGCGAACGCGCCTGCGACCTGGCCCTGAAACAATACGAGGGCAAGCTGGCACTGGTCGGCGAGGACACTTTCCACCAGTTCGAACGCAACCTCATGCTGACGACGCTGGACCAGCACTGGCGCGAGCACCTGGCGGCGCTCGACCATCTGCGCCAGGGCATTCACCTGCGCGGCTACGCGCAGAAGAACCCGAAGCAGGAATACAAGCGCGAAGCCTTCGAACTGTTCTCCGACATGCTCGACCGGATCAAGCATGATGTGGTGAAGATCGTGCTCACGGTACAGGTGCGTTCCGAGCAGGACGTCAAGGCCGTCGAGGAAGCGCCGGCAGTGTCCAACGTTCGCTATCAGCATGCCGATTATGACGAGGCGCTCGCAGCCAAGCCAGACGATCCGCCGCCCAAGTCCGGGGCTGCGACCGCGACCGCGACTGCGACCGCGGCGCCGCCGTTCCATCGCGCCGGGCAGAAGGTTGGGCGCAACGATCCCTGCCCCTGTGGTAGCGGAAAGAAGTACAAGCTCTGCCACGGCCGACTCGCTTGATGCAAAGCTACCGCGCGGGCCGTCTGCGTTGTTGTGTCCTCGCTCGCTGCTCGCCGTACTTTCGTCTACTGTCTCGCGGCTCGCTCCGGGCCGCCTAGCAGCCGGCCCTGCTCGCGACGCTTTTCACTCAAGCGAGCGCCACGGTTGGCGAGTATGTAGAATCTTTGCATTCTTCCTGATTAAACTTAGCAATGCCGGTCAACTACACTCCGCCGACGCCCGAATCGCTGCTGCCGGTGGCCGGCGTCGAACTCGGCACGGCCGCGGCCGGCATCAAGAAGTGGACGCGCGACGACGTCGTCCTCATCGCGCTGGCGGAAGGCGCGCGGGCGGCGGGCGTGTTCACGCAGAATCGATTCTCCGCCGCGCCCGTCATCGTTTGCCGCGAGCACCTCGCGCAAGGCGGTGCAACCCGCGCGCTGTTGATCAATGCCGGCAATGCCAACGCCGGAACGGGTGAACGCGGCCTCGCGGATGCGCGCGGGACATGTGCTGCAGTCGCCGAGGCGCTCGGCTGTTCTGCCCAGGAGGTGCTACCCTTCTCGACCGGCGTGATCATGGAGCCGCTGCCGGTGGACCGCATCGTCGCGGCACTGCCCGCCGCCCGCGCAGCGCTGTCACCAAACCACTGGCACGCGGCGGTACGCGCGATCATGACCACGGACACCGTGCCGAAGGCCGCGTCGCGCCGCATCATCGTGGACGCCGCGCAGGTGACCGTGACCGGCATGGCCAAGGGCGCGGGGATGATCTCGCCGAACATGGCGACGATGCTCGGCTTCGTCGCCACCGACGCGCCCGTCTCCGCGCCATTGTTGCATGCGCTGGTCGGCGAAATCGCGGACGCATCGTTCAATCGCGTCACGATCGACGGCGACACCTCGACCAACGACAGCTTCGTGTTGGTTGCGACGGGCAGGGCGGCGGTGGCGCCGATCGCGAGCGGCGACGATCCGCGCCTGGATGCGATACGCGCCGCACTCGACGGCGTGGCGCAGGAACTCGCCCAGGCGATCGTGCGCGATGGCGAAGGCGCGACCAAGTTCATCTCGATCGTGGTCGAAGGCGGTCGCGATGTCGACGAATGCAACCGGGTCGCGCGCGCCATCGCCAACTCGCCACTGGTCAAGACCGCGTTCTTCGCCTCCGACCCGAATCTGGGGCGCATCGTCTGCGCCATCGGCAACGGCGCCGCCGCCGACCTCGATCCCGCGCATGTTTCGTTCTGGCTCGACGACACGCTGGTCGTTCTCGATGGAGGACGGGCGGAGTCGTACCGCGAGGAGGACGGGAAGCGCGCGCTGGCGAAAGCCGAAGTCGCGGTGCGCGTGGCGCTCGGGCGCGGCAATGCGCGGGCGACCGTGTGGACCTGCGATCTGTCGCACGAATATGTCAGCATCAACGCTGACTACCGTAGTTGATGGCTGCCAAATCAGAACGCGAATCGCTGCAGGCACTGCTCACGCGTGCCGAGACGATACTCGAGCGCCTGGAAGGCATATTGCCGCCGCCGCCGCCCGCGCCCGACTGGCGTGCCCGTGCGTATCGCTGGCGCAAGCGCGGTCCGCGCGGCTACCTGCAGGCAGTCGCACACCCGCACACGATTCGCGTCGACAATCTGGTCGCCATCGACGAACAGAAGCGCCAGATCGACGAGAACACCCGCCAGTTCGTCGCCGGCCTGCCGTCGAACAATGTGCTGCTCACGGGATCCCGCGGCACCGGCAAGTCGTCGCTGGTAAAGGCGATGCTTGCCAAGTACGGCGCCAAGGGCCTGCGGCTCATCGAGGTCGACAAGAGCGACCTGGTCGATCTGCCGGACATCGTCGAACCCGTCGCCGGCCGCAGCGAGCGCTTCATCGTGTTCTGCGACGACCTGTCCTTCGACGCCGACGAGCCGGGCTACAAGGCCTTGAAGGTGATGCTCGACGGCACCATCGCGGCGCCATCGTCCAACGTTCTGATCTACGCGACCTCGAACCGACGGCACCTGATTCCCGAGTACTTCAGCGAAAACCTGGAAACGCGGCACATCGGCGAGGAAGTGCATCCCAGCGAGTCGGTGGAGGAGAAGATCTCGCTGTCCGAGCGTTTCGGATTGTGGATCTCGTTCTATCCGTTCAGCCAGGATGATTTTCTGGCCGCCGTCGACGCTTGGTTGCGCTTTCACGACGTGCCCGCGCCGCGCGATGCGACTTCGCGCGAAGCGTTGCATCGCGCCGCGATCCAGTTCTCGCTGCAGCGCGGGTCGCGCAGCGGGCGCATCGCATGGCAATTCGCGCGCGCCCACGCCGGGGCACGCGCGCTCAAGGCGTGAGCGACACGTCGCGGGTCCGTGTTGCGGTGGCGGTGATCCTGCGGCGCGATGGCGCGGTCCTACTGGCACAGCGCATGGCCGGCACCCCGTATGCCGGCTACTGGGAGTTCCCCGGCGGCAAGCTCGAACCCGGCGAAAGCGCTGCGCAGGCGCTCGCACGCGAGCTGCATGAAGAGCTCGGGATCGAGGTCACGCACGCGACGCCTTGGATCACGCAGCGCTACGAATATCCGCATGCGCACGTTGAGCTCGAATTCTTCCGCGTCTACGCATGGCACGGCGAACCCTGGGGCCGCGACGGTCAGTCGGTCGCGTGGCAGACGCCGGGCGCGTTCGACGTCGCACCCTTGCTGCCTGCCAATTCGGTCGTGCTGCGCGCCCTGCTGCTGCCGCCGGTGTACGCCATTTCGATGGCCGAGGATCTGGGGGTAGAGACGTTTCTGGCGCGTGCCAGTGTCGCGATCGACAACGGCGTGCGCTTGATCCAGCTGCGCGAGAAATCGTTGCCGTCACGGCAACTCGAACGGCTGGTCGAACAGCTTTGCGCGCTGGCACGGCCGCGTGGCGTCCGCGTCCTGCTCAACGGCGAGGTCGATGCGGCGCGCCGCCTGGGTTGCGACGGCGTGCATTGGACCGCTGCGCGCTTGGCAGCGGCGCAGGCACGGCCCGATGACCTGCTGTGCGCCGCGTCGTGCCACGACGCGGCGGAACTCGCACAGGCAGCCCGGCTCGGCGTCGATTTCGTCGTGCTCGGCCCGGTCAAGGCCACGCCGTCACATGCCGATGCGATCCCGCTGGGCTGGGAGCGCTTCGCCGAGCTCGTGCGCGGGACGCCGATCCCGGTTTACGCGCTCGGCGGCCTCGACCGCGGCGACCTCGACACTGCGCGGATGCATGGCGCGCACGGCATCGCGCTTCGCCGCGCGGCGTGGTCAGGACGCAACGTCTCCCTGATCGGCTGACTCCGGATCGTCCGGGTCTTCGGTGACCGGGACGCGGTACGACTCGCTGGCCCACGCGCCGAGATCGATCTGCTTGCAGCGCTCGGAGCAGAAGGGACGGAACGGGCTCTGCGGCCCCCATTCGACGGGTTTCCCGCACTGCGGACATGCGGCGACTCGGGGCTTGTTCATGGCGCAGGCGGGCTTAGCCGAGTGCGAGTTCCAGCACGCGGGCGACGTGCAGCTGCCTCGCGTCCGGTGCCATCGCTGATCTGATGCCGGCAACTGAAGCCATCGGCGACGATCATCGCCGACGGCGCCGCCGCGCGTACTGCGGGCAGCAGCGCCAGTTCGCCCATCGCCAGCGAGACATCGTAGTGGGCTGCTTCGTAGCCGAATGCGCCGGCCATGCCGCAGCAGCTCGAATCGATGATGCGCGTCGTCATGCCGGGAATCCAGCCCAGGACCTCGGCGACCGGCTTCATCGCCGCGAACGCTTTCTGATGGCAGTGGCCATGGACGATGGCTTCGGTCGCCGGCGCATGCTTGAGCGCTAACGCTATCCTGCCGACGGCCTTCTCGCGCACGAGGAACTCTTCGAACAACAGCGCATTGGCCGCCAGCAGTTGCGCGTCGGCGCCAAAGCCGTAGTCGAGAAACTCGTCGCGCAGGCCGAGCAGACACGACGGTTCCAGTCCGACGATAGCGACGCCGCGCCGCACGTAGGGCAACAACGCGTCGAGCGTGCGGCGCGCCTCGGCCTTGGCATCGTCGACCATGCCCGCGGAGAGAAACGTACGGCCGCAGCAAAGCGGACGATCGCCGAAAACGGCGTTGGTGTGAACCTTGTAGCCTGCGGCCTCGAGGACGGCGCGTGCCGCTTGCGCATTCTCATGAGCGAAATAGTTGCTGAAGGTGTCGACGAACAGCAGCACTTCCTTCGTCGCTGTCGTGCTCGGTGCTGCGGTGGGCCTGTGCTCGCGGAGGAAATCGCCTTGCCAGCGCGGCAGCGCGCGCCGTGCCGAGATGCCGAGCCAGCGCTCGGCGACGCGTGCGACACCGGGAATCCGGTCGCGCAGCGCGGGCAGCCAGGGCACGCGGCTTATGGCCGGTGCGTAGCGCGGCAGATGCGCGATCAGGCGGTCGTGCCACGCGACGCCGTGGCGTTGCGCGCGCGCCGCGAGCGCCTCGATCTTGAGCTTGGCCATGTCGACGCCGGTCGGGCATTCGCGCTTGCAACCCTTGCACGAGACGCACAGGGCCAGCGCCGCGCGCACGGCATCGCCCGCAAGATCTTCGCCGTCGAGCTGACCCGAGAGTGCGAGGCGTAGCGTATTGGCGCGCCCCCGAGTCGTATGCTGCTCGTCGCGTGTGACGCGATAGCTCGGGCACATCGTGCCGGCGTCGAACTTGCGGCAGTGTCCATTGTTGTTGCACATCTCGACCGCCATGCCGAGCCCATGCGCGGGATCGCCGCCCGTGCCGGGCGCGCTTTCCCGTGCCGTGAGCGGATCGCGCTCGACATCCCAGGCGCGCCAGTCGAGCTGGGGCTCGAACGCAGCGCGCCGGTAGGCCGGCGGAAAGCGGAACAGCGACGCATCGTCCATCTTGGGCGGCGCGACAATCTTGCCGGGGTTCATGCGGTTGGTCGGGTCGAACAGCGCCTTGACCTCGGCGAAGGCGCGGTTCAGGCGCGGTCCGAATTGCCAGGCGACCCACTCGCCGCGGCAGAGGCCGTCGCCGTGTTCGCCGGAGTAGGCGCCCTTGTATTCGCGCACCATCGCCGATGCTTCCTCGGCGATGGCGCGCATCTGCGCAGCGCCCTGGCGCCGCATGTCGAGGATCGGCCGCACGTGAAGCGTGCCGACGCTGGCGTGCGCGTACCACGTGCCGGTGGTGCCGTGCTTGCGGAAGACTTCGCTCAGGCGCTCGGTGTACTCGCCGAGATGTTCGAGCGGCACGGCGCAGTCCTCGATGAACGACACCGGCTTGCCGTCGCCCTTCATCGACATCATGATGTTGAGCCCGGCCTTGCGCACTTCCCACAATTCCTTCTGCGCCTGCGGCGCCGTCATGCGCACGACCGCGTCGCTCAGGCCCAGATCGCCCAGGAGTTCGCCCAGGCGGTCCAGCCGCGTCGACAGCTCCGCCGCGTCGCCGCCGGCAAACTCGACCAGCAGAATCGCCGCCGGTTCGCCGATAAGAGCGCGGTCGATGACCGGACGAAATGCCGGGTTGCCGCGCGCGAGGTCGATCATCGTGCGATCGACGAGCTCGACCGCGGTGGGTTCGAGCTTGACGATGTGCTGCGTTGCTTCCATAGCCGACCGGAAGCTCGGGAAATTGACGACGCCGAGCACGCGATGTGCCGGCAGCCGCAAGAGCTTGAGCGTAATGTGGGAGAAGTACGCGAGCGTCCCCTCCGAACCGACCAGCAGATGCGCGAGGTTGACCGACCGGTCGTTGGTATAGGCCAGGACGCTTTGCGGAGCGTACACGTCGAGGTTGTATCCGCCGACGCGTCGCAGGACACGCGGATACATCTTTTCGATCTCGTCTTTTTCGCGTGCACCGACCGCCGCCAGTGCGTCGACCAGGGCGCCGCTGCGGCCCGAGCGCGACATCGTTCCGCTGGGACCGAAAGCCACTTCGCTGCCGTCGGCGAGTATGGCGTCGATGCCGATGACGTTGTGCACCATGTTTCCGTACGCGATCGAGCGCGACCCGCACGAATTGTTGCCTGCCATGCCGCCGATGGTCGCCTGCGCCGAGGTGCTGACGTCCACCGGTAGCCAAAGGCCATGCGGCTGCAGATGGGCGTTGAGCTGGTCGAGCACGACGCCCGGCTGCACGGTCGCCGTCATTGCTTCCCGGTCGACGGCGAGGATGCGGTTGAGCGATCGGCTGTGATCGACAACCAGCGCCTCGCCGACGGTTTGCCCGCATTGGGACGAACCGGCGCCGCGCGGCAGCACCGGCACCTCGAGGTCACGCGCGACCGCGAGCGCAGTCTTCGCATCGTCCTCGTCGCGCGGCACGACCACACCGATCGGGAATATCTGATAGATCGAAGCGTCGGTCGCATAGCGCCCGCGCGAGGCGGCGTCGAACAGGACGTCGCCGCGGCATTCGGCACGAAGGCGCCGCGCCAGCTGCGATGCGTCCGCCGCGCGCTGCAGCCGGCGATCCAACACGACGGGGCGTTCGATGGGTGCGTTCAATGCCGCGCCTTTCCGCTTGCGCTACAATCACAATATACCAAGCGGTTCCTGCCCCTGGTGGACAACCTCATGCTGCGACTTGACGATCACCCAAGCGGCCGACACTTCCTGCAGATTCCCGGACCGACGAGCGTGCCGGACCGCGTTCTGCGCGCGATCGATCAGCCGACGATCGACCACCGCGGCCCGGAATTCGGCCGCCTCACGCTGGAGACCCTCGACCGGCTGAAGCAGATCTTCCAGACCGAGAGCCCGGTGGTCATCTACACCGCGTCGGGAACCGGGGCGTGGGAAGCAGCCCTGGTCAACACGCTCTCGCCAGGCGACCGCGTGTTGATGTTCGAGACCGGACATTTCGCGATGCTCTGGCGCAAGATCGCCGACAAACTCGGCCTCGTCGTCGATTTCGTTCCTGGCGACTGGCGTACTGGCGCCGACCCGGCCATCGTCGAAACCCGGCTCCGCGAGGACAAGGCGCACGCGATCAAGGCGGTGCTCGTCGTGCACAACGAGACATCGACCGGCGTGACCAGCCGCATTGCCGCGATCAGGCAGGCGATCGATCGCGCCGGCCATCCGGCGCTGTACATGGTCGACACGGTCTCCGGGCTCGGATCGCTCGACTACCGTCACGCGGCATGGGGCATCGATGTCAGCGTCGCCGGCTCGCAGAAGGGCCTGATGCTGCCCCCGGGGTTGTCGTTCAACGCGGTCAGCGACAAGGCGCTTGCCGCCAGCAAGTCGTCGCGTCTGCCCAAGGCCTACTGGGGTTGGGACGACATCATCGCGATGAACCGCACCGGCTACTTTCCGTACACGCCGGCAACCAACATGCTGTACGGCTTGCACGAATCGACGGCGATGCTGCTCGAAGAAGGGCTCGACAACGTCTTTGCGCGCCACCAGCGTCATGCAGAAGCGACGCGCCGTGCCGTCCGCGCCTGGGACCTCGACATCCTGTGCCGCAACCCGGTCGAATACAGCGGCGTGCTCACTGCGGTAGTGATGCCGGAGGGCCACGACGCCGACGCCTTGCGCCGCGAGATCCTTACGCGCTACGACATGTCGCTGGGCACGGGTCTGGGAAAGCTGGCAGGACGCGTGTTTCGCATCGGACATCTGGGCTATTTCAACGACCTCACGCTGTGCGGAACACTGTGCGGTGTGGAGATGGGGCTCGCCGCGGCACAGGTGCCGCACAAGACGAATGGCGTCGTGGAGGCGCTCTCGTACCTGCGGGAAAGCGGCGAAAAGATCGCGACCGCGGCACAACGACGTGTCGCGTGATCCGAGCGCTTCGCAAGCTGGGTGGTTCCGGACGGACGAGGCGTTTGCTTCGGCCATCTACAGCGAGCATGCAGGTCAGATCGTCGAGCCGCCGAGACTCTACTAGCTAAAAGGAGGATCACGAAATGAACAAGTTCGTCAAGAGAGCGGGCACCCTGGCGATCATGCTGGCGAGCGCGACGGCCCTTGCGTGGGAGCCCACCAAGCCCGTCGAAATCGTGGTGGCCGCCGGTGCCGGCGGAGCTTCCGATCAGATGGCGCGAATGATGCAGGCGGCGATCCAGAAAAATAAACTCATGAATCAGCCGATGGTCGTTTCGCTGAAGGGTGGCGCGTCAGGCGCCGAGGCGTTGATGTACATGAAATCGGGCGAAGGCGACCCCAACAAGGTCCTCATCGCGTATTCGCTGATCTACATGCTGCCGCTGGCGGCGAAGATTCCGTTCAACTGGCGCGACCTTACCCCCGTCTCCGTCATTGCGCTCGACCAGTTTGTGTTGTGGGACAACACGACGCTGCCGTACAAATCGGTGAAAGAGTTCGTGGCCGCAGCGAAGGCTGCCGACCCGCCGTTCAAGATGGGCGGCACCGGCTCGAAGCGCGAGGATCACGTCCTTACAGTGTTTATCGAAAAGAGGACCGGCGCGAAATTCGCCTACCTGCCCTACAAATCGGGTGGCGAGGCAGCGACCCAACTCGTCGGCAATCACACTGCTTCCAACGTCAACAACCCTTCGGAGAATCTCGAAGTCTGGCGCGCCGGTCAGGTACGGGCGCTCTGTGTATTCGACAAGGAAAGGATGGCGTACAAGGCGAAGGTCACCGACACCCAGTCCTGGAACGATATTCCCACGTGCAAGGAAGAAGGACTCGACGTTCAATATCTCATGCTGCGTGCCATGTTTCTCCCGGGCAAGGTGACGCCTGAGCAGACTGCGTTCTATGTCGATCTGTTCAAGAAGCTGACGCAGACAGCGGAATACAAGGAATACATGGAAAAGCAGGCGCTCAAGCCGGTATTCCTTGCCGGCAAGGACATGTTGACGTTTCTCGAAGAGGACGACACGCTGAACAAGAACCTGATGACCGAAGCCGGCTTCGTTGCGCCGTAGCCCGGACGAAACAGGCGTTCCACCCGTCGGACCCTTGCCGCCGCCGCGGGGGAAGGTGGGCCCGGCGCCAATCTACCTTCCGTGAAAGTCAGAATGCCGGAATCCGAGAGCGAAATTGTCGTCGACGATCCGACCGCGCCGGCGAGCGACTCGCCGGCGGTAACCGACACGCGCACAGTCGAGGTTATCGTGTACCTGCTGTTGCTCGGGCTGGCGCTGCTCCTTGGCTTCGACAACTGGCGCAGCGGAATGGGATGGGCCAAGGATGGCCCGCAATCCGGATATCTCCCGTTCTATCTGTGCGTCATCCTCGCCGGCGCCGCCCTGTATGGCCTCGGCATGGCATTCGCGAAACGGGCGGACGCGATCACAACCTTCGTCACTCGCGACCAGCTTCGGCGTGTCATGCAAGTCTTCGTCCCAACCTTCCTGTTCTGCCTGTTCACGCAATGGCTAGGGCTTTATGTGGCGAGTTTCCTGCTGGTCGCGGGCTTCATGCGGGTCATCGGACGCATCGCCTTGTGGAAGTCACTGGTCACGAGCTTCCTGTTCGCGGTCATCATGTTCGCCACGTTTGAGGTCGCGTTTGACGTCATCATGCCCAAGGGCCCGCTGGAAGCGGCCTTCGGCTTCTAGAGTCGACGAACGATGGAAGCCCTGACCCTTCTGCTTCATGGCTTCGCCGTCTTGATGACCTGGAAGACGCTGGCGCTGATGATGGTCGGTCTTGTTCTTGGCATTTTCGTCGGGGTGTTGCCGGGGCTGGGCGGACCGAATGGCGTCGCGATCCTGTTGCCGCTTACGTTCACGATGGACCCGACCTCCGCCATCGTGATGCTCTCGTGTATTTATTGGGGTGCGCTGTTCGGCGGGGCCATCACGTCGATCCTGTTCAACATACCGGGCGAGGCATGGTCGGTGGCGACTACCTTCGACGGCTATCCGATGGCGCAGCAGGGAAAGGCCGCAGAGGCGCTCACCGCGGCGTTCACATCGTCATTCATCGGCTCGTTGGTCGCCGTGCTACTGATCACGTTTCTAGCACCCCGGATCGCGAGCTTTGCATTGCGGTTCGGACCGCCGGAATTCTTTGCCGTTTACTTGCTGACCTTTTGCTCGTTTGTAGGATTGGGGCGCGAGGAGAAGCACAAGACCATCATCTCCATGACCGTCGGCTTACTCTTGGCCGCCATCGGAATGGACACCGTGTCCGGACAGCTGCGCATGACCTTCGGTTTCGATCCGTTGTTGCGTGGCGTCAACTTCCTGGTCGCAGTCATAGGGTTGTTCGGCATCAGCGAGATCCTGCTGACCATGGAGGAGCGGCTCGCACTGCGCGGTCATTCGGCAAAGATCAGTCTGCGCGTTGTCCTGAAAGTGTGGAAGGACCTGCCCCGCTACTGGGTTACGCTGCTGCGGTCATCGGCCATCGGTTGCTGGCTTGGCATCACACCCGGCGGCGCGATCGCGGCCTCGTTCATGGGGTACAACCTCGCCAAGCGGTTCTCCAAGGACCCGACAAGCTTCGGCAAGGGACGCATCGAGGGCGTGTTCGCGCCCGAGACCGCGGCGCACGCATCCGGGACCGCGGCATTGTTGCCGATGCTCGCGCTGGGCATTCCCGGCTCCGGCACCGCGGCGATCCTGCTTGGCGGCCTGATGGTCTGGGGGCTCAATCCCGGTCCGCTGCTGTTCGTCGAGCACAAGGACTTCGTCTGGGGTCTTATCGCTTCCATGTATCTTGGAAATGTCGTCGGGCTAGTGATCGTGCTGACAACCGTACCGATCTTTGCCGCGATCCTGCGCGTCCCGTTCTCCGCTGTCGCGCCGATGATCGTCGTCTCCTGCGCCATCGGTGCCTATGCCATCCAGAACGCCATGTTCGACGTCTGGCTCATGTTGCTGTTCGGCGTCGTCGGCTACGTGTTCAAGAAGATTGGCGTCCCTCTGGCGCCGTTCACGCTTGCCCTGGTGCTGGGCAACCGCAGTGAGGACGCGTTCCGCCTGTCGATGATTGGAGCGGGTGGCGATCTGCGTGTGTTTTGGTCTAATGGCCTCGTAGGATCGATCACGACACTGGCGCTGGTGTTGCTGCTTTGGCCGGTGATTGGCACAGGTGCAGCACGGATACGCCGCGCGCTGGCGCCGCGTGCAACGTGAACGCTGCGGCGCACTGCCGATGTGCCGGTAACGGGCCTGCGCCTCGTGCAGCTTTTCTATCGTTGATGACGCGATGTCCGACCTGATCCTCGTCGAGCGCGATGGCCCGATCGCGACCGTCGTGCTCAATGCGCCGGCCAGGCTCAACGCGCTGTCGCAGGCATCGTGGAGCGAGCTCGGTGCGCGCGTGCGGGAGCTCTCGGCGGACCACGATTTGCGCTGCGTCATCCTGCGCGGAGCGGGGACCCGCGCGTTCGGCGCCGGTGCCGACATCGCCGAATTTCCCGAGGTGCGGGCGGACTCGACGCAGGGCAAGGCTTACGGCGAGCTCATCGCCTCGACGATGGAATCGATCGGCAGTTGCATCCATCCGACGATCGCAATGATCCATGGCGTGTGCGTCGGCGGCGGGCTCGAAGTCGCGCTGATGTGCGACCTGCGCATTTGCGGCGAGGGCAGCCGCTTCGGCATCCCCATCAACCGCCTGGGACTGACCATGGGCTACGGCGAACTGATGGGACTGCTCACGGTGGTGGGCGCGGCAACCGCGCTGGAGATCCTGCTCGAAGGCCGGGTATTCGATGCGCGCGAAGCGCACGCCAAGGGACTGGTGCAACGCGTCGTCGCCGATGACCAGGTCGAGGCGGAGGCTCGCGCGGCGGCGGAACGCATCGCCGCAGGCGCGCCGCTGGTCGCGCGCTGGCACAAGCAGTTCATCCGCCGCCTGCGTCCGCATGAACAGCTCTCCGCGACGGAATGGAACGAAGGTTTCGCGTGCTTCGATACCGAGGACTATCGCGAAGGCCTGCGCGCATTCCTGGCGAAACAGTCACCGCAATTTCGGGGCCGCTGATGGGACCGTTGGCGGGGCTGAAGGTACTTGAGCTGGCGCACATCATGTCGGGGCCGACGGCGGGCATGCTGCTCGCTGATATGGGTGCCGACGTGATCAAGGTCGAGAAGGTTCCCGGAGGCGACGACACGCGCCGCTTTGCGCCGCCGGAGGTCAACGGCGAGGCAAGCGCGTTTCTGATGATGAATCGCAACAAGCGCGGAATTGCGCTGGACCTCAGGCAGGCGCAGGCAAAGGCGGCGCTGCGGCGAATCATCGACGAGGTCGACGTCGTCATCGAAAATTTTCGCGCCGGTACGATGGAAAAGCTCGGTCTCGGATTCGAAATCCTGCGGCAGAACAATCCGGGGCTCATCTACTGCGCCGTATCCGGCTATGGCCTGTCGGGCCCCGATGCGGGCAAGGGCGGGTTCGATCTGGTCGCGCAGGGACTCTCGGGACTGATGCGCATCACCGGGGAACCGGGCGGTGCGCCGACCAAGGTTGGGTCTCCGGTCACCGATATCAACGCCGGCATCCTTGCTGCGCTGGGGGTCGTGAGCGCCTATGTGCACCGCTTGCGCACCGGCGAGGGGCAGCTGGTCGATACGTCGCTGCTCGAAGCTGGCGTGATGCAGACGTTTTGGCAGAGCGCGATCTTTCTGGGGTCCGGCCGCGAGATCGGCCCGTTGGGATCCGCCCACCCGCTAACGGCGCCCTATCAGGCATTCGAGACGCAGGACGGATGGATCACGATCGGCGGCTCGAATCAGGTGAATTTCGAACGCCTGACGCAAGTGCTCGACGCGCCCGGGCTGCTTGCGGACGCGCGCTTCCGCGACAACAAGGCGCGCATGGCGAATCTGCCCGCGCTGGTCGAACTTCTGACCGAACGATTCAAGCGCAAGTCTTCGGCGCTATGGCTCGATGCGTTGGCGGCGGTCGGCGTGCCGGCGGGGCCGGTGCTGACGATCGCCGAGATGCTCGCGCACCCGCAGGTGCGTGCCCGCGACATGGTGGTGACGACGCGGCATCCTACGGTGGGCGACACCGAGGCGATCGGCTGTCCGATTAAGTTTTCGTCGACACCGGCGCGTGTCGGTCGACCTGCGCCGCTGTTCGGCCAACACACACGTGAAGTGCTGGCCGAATTCGGCTTCGACGGTGCAGAAATACAGTCGATGATCGACGGCGGTGCCGCGATACAGAGCGACGGCATCGGCTAACGCGGACCGCCGATCGGCACGGTTCGCGATCAGGGATTGCATCGACAATGACAATCCTGTCCAGGTGCAAGCAAGTTCACATCATTTCTTGCAGCACCAAAACGTATACATCGACTTGAAGGTGTCAGGGTAGGCCGCTTCCAGGCGGTGCCATGCTTGCAGATTGGAATTGGGATCGTCGCCTGGAAACATTTGGCTGAAGCGGCGACGCGTTCCTTCTGCGCATTCGAACTCGAGGAACCGCAGGCCCAGTCGATCCAGACTTTCGCCAATGCGGGGCACGGTGAATTGATGCTCACAAACGTGCATGACGAGATCACGACAACCATCGAGCGTGTAAAAGTCCTCGAAAGTCATGACGTTCCGTGCCGGATGGTCGTCCGGCAGGCCCGCAATGGCATGGCGGCAGCGTCGAATTCCATCAGCGGTATACGGCAAGTCGAGGGACTGGATGAATTCCCTTGCAGCGCGGATTCCACCACGTGCCTTCTCGCTGTACAGTGCGATCCGCATGAGTCCGTCCGGTTCCAACAGATTGACTAGAACTCGCCAGCCTTGCATCGGATCGTTCAGATGATGGAGCACACCGCAGGACTCGATGATTGCGAATCGCTGTTTCAGGTCGCCGAGTTCGAGAATATCGGCTTGACGATACTTGATGTTTGAAATGTGCAGCCATTCCGACATGCGCGCGGCATAGGCCAGACTCGCCAAGCTCAGATCAATAGCCAGAATATCGGCGTCAGGGTGCTTTCTCGCGAGTTGAATGGGATGGTGACCGGTGCCGCACCCGGCGACAAGAATCGACACAGGGCGCTGACGAACGCGAATCTCCTGATCGGGTCGGAGTCGGCGCGCGAGTGCCTCGATGGTCTGGACCTTTGGATGGGGCACGCTGACCCAACGTGGATACGGATTTTCCTCGTAATGCGCTCGCACCGACAGAGAGACGTTGTCCGCGATGGGCGTCAGTGTTGACAGTTGCACCGCAATTTCCCGCTCGCGCCGCCGATGCACAAGTTGTTCATTCACAATCGGCTGGAAGGCAGCACTCCAATCGATGATGGGCAGATTCAGAATCCTCGCGCGCCCCTCCAGTGTATGCAGAGACTGGTAAAGTGCCAGCACGCGCAGTACCGGCTCGAGTGATCGAACGCTCGCTGTCGGGTCTCGCAGCGCCGCCTCGACCGCGTCGCGAATAATGACGATTCGGCGCGTTTCCTCCTCGTCCGCAAAGAAGGCGTATCCGGAATAGAAGCACTGCCTTGCCAAGGCACAAACGAACTCTGCCGGAACTGCCGGATCGAACGGCGCAGAATCCGGCAGCGATCCGAATCGCAGCAGGACATGGCGACGTGCATGCGTCAGGACCTGCTCGAGCTCAGCGTCGATGATCGTCATGCGCGGCAGCGCGGCCATCAACAGCGTATCGTGCAATAGCGACTGAATTGCCGGAGGAGCGTTCACGAAGGGATCTTCGTGGCGCCGAGCGCTCTCCTGCAGGGCGGCGAACCCGGGGGAGTCCTTCAACAATCCGATGATGGCGGAGTTGAGATAATGCATGGAGACGTTGTCGTCCATGCACAGACTCAACAGGACACCGCGTTCATTGTCGCCCGCGCGTACCAGTGTGGCGCCTTGCAGAACGTCCACGAGGATCTGCCGCAATTGACTGTTGGCGGGCTGTCTTGCAGCGGCCTCGAACAACAGCCGAAGCGCTTCCGGCGTGCGGCCCTCCATCTGAAGGATCAATGCCAGATTGGCATGCGCTGCCACGAAATCCGGCTGAAGTGCCATCGCGCGGCGATAACTGGTCTCCGCGTCTGCGAGCCTGCCAAGTTCATGGAGCGCCATGCCGAGGTTGTAGTGCGCCTGGTGATGGTTGCGCTCGATTTCAATGGCGCGCTGAAAGTGCTCGATTGCTGTCTCGCATTGCCCTATCCTGCGCAGGAGCACGCCCGCGTTCATTCGCGCTCCAACGTAGTTGCTGCGCTGAGCAATCGCGCTCTCAAGTGCCGCGAGCGCATCTGTGTCGCGTCCGAGATGTTCCAACGCTTCCGCCAAGCCCACGCAGGCCTCGGGGAAGTCGTTTTTTAGTCGCAGCGCGTCTCGAAATGCGGCCTCGGCCAGCGCATATTCATGGCGCTGCAGGTACGTTAGGGCAAGGTTGTAGTGCGCTGCCGCATAGTCCGGGTCTATCGAGACTGCCTGTCGATACGCTGCGATGGCGGCGGCTAGCTCGCCAGCTGCCTGCAGCGCTATCCCTAGGCTCATGTGCGCCGGGGCGAACCCGGGGTCCGCCGCGAGTGCCTCACGGTAGCAGTGCATCGCTTCCGTAAACGCACCGGACGTCTCTGCCGCGATCCCGTCATCCACAAGCTGCTGCGCACGTCGCCGACTACCGCTTGCGGCGGGCCCCGTATCGGCACGCTTGAACAAGTCTCGGATCGAAAAGCTCATGGCATACGTCAGTCAAGTTCCGTCAGTCAGGCACAGCAACTTTCGGCCCAAAGCAGTGAAGGCAATGATCGGTGCCTTCCAGGCTGTCCAGTTGTGTCCCCGGCTCAATGCACATTTCAGCTGGACAAATCTCGATATCAAGTCCGGCACGTGGACGCCTAACAAAAGAAGCACCGGCGACCCGCGGCGGACACGAAGTGCCGCGCGCGGGGCGTCCGAGTCAAGCGCCGGGTTAGGCCGCGTCTTTGACATTCAGCGCTACTGGCTACTCGGCATCCCACGGCTGGAGCGACACACTTTCACCGGCGCGGACTGTATTGTGGATTTCTGCAACTGCATCGGTTTGACGTAGGAGCGCATTGATTTCCGCGTCGGAAGCGGACGACTCTATCCTGGCGCGATAGGTGATGTTTGTCGCGGCGAGTCCAACACCTTCAAAATCAGCTCGCGCTTCCACTTCGATCGAATCGACCGGAATATTCGAGCGGGCAGCCTCGCGATAGATGTCATTGCAATAGCAAGTGGCCAAAGCCAGCATTAGGAACTCCCCGCCATTGACGGCAGATCCAGATCCAGATGCCTTCGCGGCGATGGCGAGGTTCTGGACCTTTCCTCCGGTCGTGACACTCACACGATGATCGTGGCCGGCGTTTTGTACAAGTGCGGTAATTCTCACTTCGGTTCCCCGAGCAATGTGGTGTGGCGCGCACTAACGAACCAAGCTAACCGGTGACCCGAAGGACGGCGCGGCAGCGCCGCCGAGGGGGTGCGGGTTGAGCGACGGGTTAGGCAGCATCGAACCCTTATGCTAACGGAGCGACCGCATTGGAAAAGGCTTGCGTGTCGAGAATTCACACAATCGCTGAATCCGATGATCGGCTACGCTCTCGAGAAGTTATTCTGCCTTTATGTTGGCTTCTCTAATGACCTTGGCCCAACGCTCGACGTCGGCTTTTATGAAGTTGTCAGTATCGCTTACGCTCATCGCGACCGGTTGGAACCCCAATTCGATGATGCGTGCCTTCATTGCGGGCGTGCCGGCGACCGTGTTCACTTCGGCGTTGATCTTCGAAGCAATGTCCTTTGGGGTGCCAGTTGGAACCATTAGTCCGTTCCAGCTAGTGACTTCGATCCCGGGAATGCCCGTCTCCGAGGTCGTTGGAACATCGGGCAACAGCGGGGATCGTTTGTCGCTCATCACCGCGAGGGCTCGAAGCTTTCCCGATTTCACGTGCGGCATGCATTCTGGCAAGAGAGCAAAAATTACATCAATCTGACCGCCGAGCAGGTCGGTCATGGCTGGGGCGCCTCCCTTATATGGTACATGCTGAATCTTCGCGCCAGTCGCAATCTTGAACAGTTCGAGTCCGAGGTGCGCAGCGGTTCCATTACCTGAGGAACCAGCGTTCAGGTCCTTGGTCTTGGAGATTACGACGAGATCTCGCAGATTTCGGATTGGCGAATCTGCTCGCACCACCGGGACTAGTGGAATGAGTCCCATGATCGCGACTGGCTGCAGATCTTTTTGCAACTGATACGGCGCATTGGGGAATAGCGAGACGTTGGCGGAATGCGCGATGGTGGCGGCGAGAAAGGTGTATCCGTCAGCCTGCGACTTCGCGACCGCATCGGCACCGATCATGCCGTTGGCGCCTGGTTTGTTATCGACTACGATCGGTTGCCCCCATACCTCGTTGAGCTTCTGGGCGATATTGCGGGTCATGATGTCCGTTGCCCCGCCCGCTGGAAAGGGGACAACAATTCTTATTAGCTTGGTCGGATAGTCAGCGTTCTGCGCGAGCGCTACTGGGCAAATCGTCGCCACGCATGCGCCGGCAACGCCCATTACAAGATGTCGCATTGATTTCATGATTTTCCCTTACTTGGGTATTTCGAATCTCCCATGAACGCGACAACCTCCCATGGCTGGTCAATGGACAGCCACAAAGAGGACGGCCGTGGTCCGCCAAAATCTGCGTCAGAGATTACAGAACATCAGGTCGAATTCGACGTCGCCGTCGTAGACCGAGCCGCGATCCATCCCGGCTATGCCCAGGAAACGGATGTTCAACGCGTACTTGTTGGCGCTGATCTCCGGCACGCAAGGCAGGTCGAGTGCGAGTGACAGGCGCAGCAACTGTGCGACCTTGGCCGTCGTCAGCATCAGCTGGAACACACCGCGGTACGCGGTGTGCCGACTCGCCTTGCCGCTTTCGCGCAGTAGCCGCAGGATGATCGATAGTCCGGCGAGGATCGGCAGCAGCGGCGCGAGCCACGCTTGCAAATCCCGCTTGCGCGCTGCGGGCTCGTGCTGCAGCCAGTAGTGGTAGGCGGGGAGGTCGAATTCGCAGACGCCGCCGGGAATGCCGGTGCGCTGCTTGATCGCCATCAGCCATTCATTTTCGCGCAGGTGCGCGCCGACCTTGCCGGTTTGCGCAAGCAGCCGGGCGTTGACGGCGTCGATTTCGTTCAACAGTTCGGCCAGCGTTTCGCGCTCGATCGCGGGATTATCCCGCAGCGGTGCCAGCAGCTGACGCTGACGTTCGAGTTCCTGCAGGATGTCGGTCTTGAGGTCAGCGCGCGCAGCGACGTCGGAGATTTCGAACAGCGCGAGCAACGCGGCATGATGCGCCGCGGGCGCTTCCGCGTCGGCGAAGAACAGCGCGCGCGCGTACAGATCTTCCAGGCGCATCAAGGTGCGAATGCGCTCGTTCAGCGGATGTTCGTAACGGATCACGACAGACGGCCGACGCTGGAAGATGCGACATTCTGCACTAACTTGCGCGTGCGAGGCAGCATTCTGTCACTCCGCGTGCGGGCGATCGGCCGCGGCCAGCCGTGCCAGTTCACGGTAGCGCTGATCCAGCATGGCCACCTGGGGCGCTATGGCCGCGATCGGGCCGGCATTGTCGATGACGTCGTCGGCCCGCGCCAGACGGGTCGAACGTTCGACCTGTGTCGCCATGATCGCGCGTATTTCCTCCTCGGACAGGCCGCTGCGCAGCCTGGCCCGGCGTATCTGCTCGGCTTCGGGGCAGTCGACGACGAGGACGCGGTCGATCAACGGCAGGAGGTTCCCGCGCTCGAGCAGCAACGGCACTGAGACGATGCCGTAAGGGCCTCGCCACGCGGCGATGCGGCGCTTCGATTCCGCACTGATCAACGGATGCAGCGCGGCTTCGAGGCGGGCACGTGCGTCTGCATCGGCGAACACGTAACGCCGCAGGCGCGCGCGATCGAGTTCGCCGGATGGCAGCAGCATGTCGGGACCGAACAGGGCGTCGATCGCGGTGAATCCTGCCGCCCCCGGTCTGGACAGTTCATGCGCCAGCACGTCCGCGTCGACGACTTCGACACCCCGCGCGGCGAAGGCGTCGGATACCTGCGACTTTCCGCTGCCGATACCGCCGGTGAGGCCGACGACCAGCGCCAAGTTCACCCCGGAAGGTAGAGCGCCAGCAGTGTCTTGCCGAAGAACAATGCGATGACGCCGGCAATCGCGAGGTAGGGTCCGAAGGCGAGTGGAATCTGGTGGTCGCGACCCTTGAACGCGACGAGCGAAATGCCGATGGCAGCGCCAACCACCGACGACAGCAGCACGATCAGCGGCAACATCTGCCAACCCAGCCACGCGCCCATCGCGCCGAGCAGCTTGAAATCGCCGTAGCCCATGCCCTCCTTGCCGCGGATAAGTTTGAATAGCCAGTACACCACCCACAGCGCCAGGTAACCGGCGATCGCGCCGATCACGGCGTCGCGAAGGCTGACCGAAGGCACCGCACCGAGCACGTTGGCCAGGAGTCCCGCCCACAGCAGCGGCAACGTCAGGTTGTCGGGAAGTAGTTGCGTGTCGAAGTCGATGAACGTCAGCGCAATCAGCGCCCATACCAGCACGCACGCGGCCAGCGCGGCCGGGGTTGCGCCAAAGCGCAGGACCGCACAAACGGTCAGTGCGGCAGTCAAGGCCTCGACCAGCGGGTAGCGGGCGGAAATCGGTGCCTGACAGCCGGCGCAACGTCCGCGCAACAGCAGGTAGCTGACTACTGGAACGTTCTCGAGCGCGCGGATCGGGCGGCTGCATGCGGGGCAATTTGAACGGGGAACCAGCAGGTTGTAGGCCGGCTCCTCGGCAAGCGGCGTTCCGGCAAGCTCTGCGCATTCTTGACGCCAGCCGCGTTCGAGCATCTTCGGCAGGCGATGGATCACGACGTTCAGGAAGCTGCCGATGCAAAGGCCGACCAGTGCGGTGGCGAGAAGCAGCGGCAGCGACGCAGCGGTCATCGCTCAGAATCGGCGCTTAAGTAAACCGCCGATTCCACCGCATCGTCGCCGGCGCCGGAAGAGTCTTGTGCAGCCGGCGCCGCCCTCGCGGCGCCGCGCGAGGGCGCACCCTGCGGCGCCAGCGACGATTGCGCGGGTATCAGACGACCTGTCCGAGCTTGAAGATGGGCAGGTACATCGCGACCACCAGGCCGCCGATGACCACGCCGAGGAAGACGATAATGATCGGCTCCAGCAGGCTCGAGAGCGCAGCCACTGCGTCGTCGACTTCGCGTTCGTAGAATTCGGCTACCTTGGACAACATGCCGTCGAGCGATCCGGACTCCTCGCCGATCTGCGTCATCTGTGTGACCATCGTGGGGAACAGACCCGTGTTGAGCATGGCGTTGGTGAGGCTGGTACCGGTGCTGACATCGGTCTGGATCTTGCGGGTGCCGGTGATGAACACCGCGTTGCCCGACGCGCCGGCGACCGCGTCCAGCGATTCGACCAGCGGCACGCCCGCGGCAAACATCGTGGCGAGCGTTCGGGTCCAGCGGGCGATCGTCGCTTTTTCCAGTATGCCGCCGATGACCGGAAGCTTCAGCGATATGCGGTCGATCGCAAAGCGAAATGTTTCGGATCGCTGGCGCAGCATGAAGAAGCCGCTGATCGTGCCGAACATGATGGCTGCCATCAGCCACCAGTACGAGACGAAGAAATCGGAGATGCCCATGACGATCAGCGTCGGCGCCGGCAGGTTGGCGCCGAAGTTCGAAAACACCGTTTTGAACGCCGGGATCACCCAGACCATGATTACCCAGATGACGACGATGGCGACGACGATCACTGAAATCGGGTAGAAGAGGGCGGACTTGATCTTGCTTTTAATCGCGAGGATCTTTTCCTTGTACGTCGCCAGGCGCTCGAGAATGCCGTCGAGCATACCGGCGGTCTCGCCGGCGTTGACCAGGTTGCAGTAGAGCGAGTCGAAGTGCGCCGGGTGCTCGCGGAAGGCCTGCGACAAGCTGGACCCTGCCTCGACCCGCCCCTTGATGTCCATCATCAGCCGTGCGAAGCGCGCATTCTTATGGCCGCGAGCAACGATTTCGAAGGCCTGCAGCAGTGGCACGCCGGCCTTGAGCATCGTCGCCAGCTGGCGCGTGAAGAACGTGATGTCCTTCTCGTTGACGCGGCTCCCGCCCCGGAACGTCTGCCGGCGCAGTTTCGTGATGCGGATGCCCTGCCGCCGCAGATTGGTGGTGACGACCGTTTCGGAGGCGCCCTTCATCTCGCCGCGGACCGCGCGGTTGTTGCGGTCCATGCCCTCCCACAGGTACGTGAATTCTTTGACGTCCTTGCGCTGGGCCCGGCGTGGTGCGGTGGTTGCGGTGGCCATGGTAATCCCGTTTCTGTGACGTGCGACTACTCGTTGGTGACGGCTTCGATTTCCTCGAGCGAGGTCATGCCCTGCTTGACCTTGAGCAGGCCGGACTGACGCAAGTTGCGCACGCCTTCCTTGCGCGCCTGCTCTGCTATATCAAGAACCGTGCCATTGCGCATGATGACCTGCCGCATATCGTCGGTAATGGGCATCACCTCGTAGATCCCGGCCCGACCCTTGTACCCGGTGTTGAGGCAATGATCGCAGCCGACCGGACCGTAGGCCTGCCAGGAGCCGTCCAGGTCTTCCTCCTGGAACCCGGCCTGCAGCAGGGCTTCCGGCGGGATGTCCTCCGGTTTCTTGCACTGCGGACAGAGCTTGCGGCAGAGGCGCTGCGCGGTGATCAGGATGACGCTGGACGCGATGTTGAACGCGGGCACGCCCATATTGGCAAGCCGCATCAGGGTCGCCGGGGCATCGTTGGTGTGCAGCGTGGACAGTACAAGGTGCCCAGTTTGGGCCGCTTTGATCGAAATATCGGCAGTTTCCAGGTCGCGGATTTCGCCGACCATGATGATGTCCGGATCCTGGCGCAGGAACGCGCGCAGCGAATTGGCGAAGGTCAGGCCCGCCTTTTCGTTCACATTGACCTGGTTGACGCCCGCCAGCTGGATTTCGGCCGGGTCTTCGGCGGTCGCGATGTTGATGCCGGGCTGATTGAGGATGTTGAGGCATGTATAGAGCGATACGGTCTTGCCGCTGCCGGTCGGACCGGTCACCAGGATCATCCCGTAGGGGCGTTCGATCGCGCTCAGCAGCATCCTCTGCTGGTCGGGCTCGTAGCCCAGCGCTTCGATGCCGAGCTTCACGCCGGCCGGATCGAGAATCCGCAGCACGATCTTTTCGCCGAACAGCGTGGGCAGCGTGCTGACCCGGAAGTCGATCGAACGACTCTTGGACAACACCAGCTTCATGCGCCCGTCCTGCGGCACGCGTTTCTCCGAAATGTCGAGCTTGGAGATCACCTTGATACGCGACGCCATCTTGTCCTTGATGGCGAGCGGCGGCTGCGCGACTTCCTTGAGCACGCCGTCCAGGCGATAGCGGATGCGATAGAACTTCTCGTAGGGTTCGAAATGGATATCCGATACGCCGGCACCGATCGCGTCGAGCAATATCTTCTGGATGTACCTGACGACCGGTGCGTCTTCGACTTCGGAGCTTTCCTCCTCACTCTGCGCGTTGCTGCGCTCGATGTCGACGTCGATCAGGTCGCTGTCCTCGACCAGGTCCTTGAGGGTCTTTCCGAGCGTTTCGACGACCTTCTCGATGGCTTTGCCGAGCTTGTCGTCTTCGACCACGACGGGATCGACGACAAGGTTCGTCTTGAACCGCACCTCGTCGAGCGCCTGCAGGTTGGCCGGATCGGAGACCGCGACGAACAACCGGTTGCCGCGCTTGTGCAGCGGCAGGACGCGGCGCGTCGCGGCGATCTTGGGATCGACGAATTCCCGGTTGATCAGGTCGAAATCGAAACCGGTTAGGTCGAGCAGCGGCGCGCCGAAGGCGCGCGATGCAAACACCGCCACCTGCGAGGAATTCATCTTCTTGCTGACGAGGATCTGTTCGACGAAGCCGATGTTGGCGGCCTGGGCCTGCGTTTGCAGCGTGTCGGCGTCATATTCGGTCAATAAACCGTGCTGGACCATCGCTCGGGCGAGGCCGCTGATCGTTCGGGTCGGAGCCGTCGTTGCCATTGTCGGTCGCCAGGCGTTAAGCGCTTATTCCAGTTGCATAAAAGTTAACTTATTGATGATGCCTGCTCGCCTGTGCTTTGTAAAGACGCCGGGCCGCTGCGGCCGACCGGGGGGAGCAGTCTGACGACCTTGACCGCACGGTCCTGGACCTGCAGGATTTCGACGCCCTGGCCATCCAGGGGAAAGGTCATGCCGGCGTCGGGGATTTCGCCCAGCTTCTCGACGATGAGCCCACTCAGCGTTTTGGGCCCTTCCAGCGGAAACGCGGTCCCCAGCTTGCGGTTGAGGGTACGCAGCGGCGCCAGCCCGTCGACGACGACACTGCCGTCCGCGGCTCGCTGGTAGGCCTCGGTGCCGCCTGGGGCCTGCGTGGTGAATTCGCCGACGATCTCCTCCAGGATGTCCTCGAGCGACACCAGCCCCTGCAGCTCGCCGTACTCGTCGACGACCAGCCCGAGGCGCTGGCGGTCGACCTGGAACTGGTGCAGCTGGGTCAGCAGGGGTGTGCCCGCCGGCACGAAGTAGGGTGCCCGCAGGATGGTCCGCAGGTGTTCCGCGTCGAGTTCGCCGCTGTGCTGCAGGCGCAGCACCTGCTTGAGGTGGAGGATGCCGACGATGTTGTCCATCCCGCCTTCGAACGCCGGCAGGCGCGTGTGGTAGCTCGTCACCAATTGCTGCGCCAGCAACGTCGCCTTGGTGGCGAGATCGACGGCCTCGATCTGGTTGCGCGGCGTCATGACGTCGTCGACCGTGATCGATTCCAGATCGAACAGATTCGCGAGCATCGCGCGATGCTTGCCGCGGAAGTAGTGGCCCTCCAGCACCAGACTGCGAATTTCTTCCTGCGACAGGGCCGTCTCCGCACCGGGTGTGGGCTGCAGCCGAAACAGCTTGAGCAGTCCCTGCACGAATAGATTGACGAACCAGACCACCGGGGTCGCAAGGCGGAGCAACGGCGCTAGCACGTAGCTGACCACGGGCGCCAGGCGGTCCGCATGCGCGGCGCCGAGCACCTTCGGCGTGATTTCGGAGAACACGAGCAGCGCAAAGGAAATGACGATCGTGCCGAGCGCGAGCGCCAGTTCGCCTTCGCCGAACAGGCGCTTGGTGATAACCGCGGTCAGCGTCGCGGCGCCCGCGGCGACGAGCGTGTTGCCGAGCAGGATGACGCCGAGCAACTGGTCGGTTTGCGCAAGCAGGCCAACGGCGAGCTTGGCGCCGCGTTGGCCCTGCTTGGCGCGATGGCGCAGTCGATAGCGATTGACCGCCATCATCGCCGTCTCGGCGATCGAGAAAAAGGCGGAGAGGACCAGCAGGATCGCGAGCGCGATCAGCAGGGTACGAAGAGGGATGTCGTCCAAACAGCAACCAGGATTTGCGGTGTCGGGTCGAGTATTTGACGCGGCCGGGACGCTGTCAAGCCAGGCGCCGGCACACGGGCTGGTCTGCAGTTGCGCACGGGCTAACTCCCAAACATCGACTCCGCGACGAGCTTGCTGCCGACATAGGCGAGCAACAGCAGGATGCTCCCTGCCACGATCCAGTTGAGAGCGGTGCGCCCGCGCCAGCCATAGCGCTTGCGGCCGTACAGGAGAGCGCCGAAGACGAGCCAGCTCAGCACCGAAGAGACGATCTTGTTGCTGAAGGTGAACGCCTTGCCGAAGACCTGTTCCGAGAACAGCACGCCGCTGATCAGCGTCAGTGTCAGCAGTACGAATCCTGCGGCGACCACGCGAAACAGGAAGCGCTCCAGCGTGAGCAGCGGCGGGAGCGTCGATTCACCGGGCTCGGTCAAGCCGCGATGCAGGCGCCGCTCGAGGACAGTCAGGACGAGCGCCTGGAGCGCAGCGACGATCAGCAATGCATACGCGACCAGCGCGACCGCAATGTGCAGCGCCGCCCAGGGCTCCGAAGTGAAGGAGAACCGATGCGTGCTGGGAATGAGCGCGGGCAACACCGCACCCGCTGCCGCCACCGGGTACGCGATCGCCGCGATCCCCGGCAATACCTTGGACAAGGTTCCCAGCCACGCGATCAGCGCGATGAGGCACTCGACTGCGGACAGCGCGTTCGCAAGGCTGAGATCCATGCCCTCCGGGGTGACGATCGTGTTGGCCAACATGAGCGCGTGGCCGCCGATCGCGAAGGGCGGGAGCCAGAACGTCAACGCGGTGGCCGAGGGCGCTTCGCGCGCGCCCGACAACGCGAACCGGCGCCATTCGATCCAGGCCGCCGCCAGATAGGCCGCGGCGACCGGCACGTAGAGTAGAATCATCGACGCTTTCATTGCAGCGTGACGAGTGTACACCACGCGCCAGGACTCTTCCGGCGCGCGGCGGCACTCTGCACCGACATCCCATGCTGGAAAACCTGACAGAGCGGCTCGGCCGCGTCGTGAAGAGCTTGCGCGGCGAAGCGCGGCTGACCGACGCCAATATCGACAGCGCGCTGCGCGAAGTTCGGATGGCGTTGCTGGAGGCCGACGTTGCGCTGCCGGTCGTCAAGGAATTCATCGCTGCGGTGCGTGACAAGGCCATCGGGCAGGAGGTGGTCGGATCGCTGACGCCGGGCCAGGCGCTGGTCGGCGTCGTGCAGCGCGAGCTGGCAGCACTGATGGGCGGCGCGGCCAAGCCGCTCAATCTCGCCATCACTCCGCCTGCGGTCATCCTGCTCGCGGGGCTGCAGGGCGCGGGCAAGACCAGCAGCGCCGCGAAACTCGCGCGACTGCTCAAGGAAGACCTGAAGAAGAAAGTGCTGCTGGTGAGCTGCGACGTCTATCGCCCGGCGGCGATCGCGCAGCTGCAGACGCTGGCGGCGCAAGTCGGTACCGAGTTCTATGCGTCGCACGTCGGCGAGCAGCCGCGGCTGATCGCGGAAGCGGCGCTGGACTGGGCGCGCAAGCACTACTGCGACGTGGTGATCGTCGACACCGCGGGGCGACTCGCCATCGACGAAGCCATGATGCGCGAGATTACGGAACTGCATGCCGCGACCCGGCCGATTGAAACGCTGTTCGTGGTCGACGCGATGCAGGGCCAGGACGCGGTCAATACGGCGAAAGCCTTCGCCGCGGCGCTCCCGCTCACCGGCATCGTGCTGACCAAGCTCGACGGCGACGCTCGCGGGGGGGCGGCATTGTCGGTGCGCAACGTCACCGGCGCGCCCATCAAGTACGTCGGCGTCTCCGAGAAGATCAACGGCCTGGAAGTTTTCCATCCGGAACGCATGGCGTCGCGGATTCTCGGCATGGGAGACGTGCTCACGCTGATCGAGGACGCGCACCGCCAGGTGGACGTCGAGGAAGCGCAGAAACTTGCGAAGAAGGTCAAGTCGGGCAAGGGCTTCGACCTCGAGGACTTCAAGGCGCAGATCGGGCAGATGCGCAAGATGGGCGGCATGCAGGGACTGCTCGACAAGTTGCCGGCCGAGCTTGCCCGCGTGGCGCAGGGTTCGCAGGTCGACGACAAGGTCATCCGGCGGCAGGAGGGGATCATCAATTCGATGACCCCGGCAGAACGCGCGAAGCCCGAATTGCTCAAGGCTTCGCGCAAGCGCCGGATCGCCAGCGGCGCCGGGGTCAGCGTGCAGGAGGTCAACCGGCTGCTGGCGCAGTTCGAGCAGACGCAGAAAATGATGAAGATGGTCGCGAAAGGCGGGATGCAGAAAATGCTGCGCGGCCTCAAAGGCGCCTTGCCCGGGCTGCGCTAAGAACCCCGCCTGGCCCGTCTCGGACCAAGGCAAGCGCCGTTTGCGCGGGTCGCTGCCGCCCGTTGCAAAGTTGATCATTTTCGTCGTATAATCAAAGTCTTTTTTCGGCTTCATCAGGAACACACCATGGTCGTCATCCGACTTGCCCGCGGCGGCGCCAAGAAGCGCCCGTTCTTCAACATCGTTGTCGCTGATTCGCGCAATCGCCGCGACGGCCGTTTCATCGAACGCGTCGGCTTCTACAATCCGATCGCCGGCGAAAGCGAAGAAGCGCTGCGCCTCGCGCTCGATCGCGTCGAGCACTGGAAACACAAGGGTGCGAAGTTGTCCGACACGGTCGCCGGGCTGGTAAAGCGAGCGTCTGCGGTCAAGCCTGCCGCACCGGTGACCGCTGCCTAAGCCGCCCAGATCCGCCGAGCAGGCCGCCACTGCGGACATCGTCGTGATGGGGCGCATGCTCGGCCCCTACGGCATCAAGGGCTGGCTCAAGGCGAAACCGTACACGGCGTCGGCCGAGACCCTGCTCGATCACGATCGATGGTGGCTGGCAAGCCAACTCGGAGGCGATAGTGGAAGCGAGCGGGGCGGGCACGATGCGTGGAAGGAATTTGCGGTGGTGTCGGCGCGCATTCACGCGGACACCGTGCTGGTGGAGTTCGAGGGGCTGACCGACCGGGAAGCATCGGCAGCGTGGCGTGGGGCCCTGGTCGGCGTGCCACGGGCGAAACTGCCCAGGTTGCACAAGGGTGAATATTATTGGTCGGACCTGATCGGTTTCGCGGTGGTCAATCGCGATGGCCAGCTGCTGGGAACGGTCGCGGGGATGCTGGACACGCCGGCGCATGCGGTGCTGCGCGTTGCGGGAGACGACGGTCGCGAGCGACTCATCCCGATGGTGCCGGCGTACCTGGCGGCGATCGATCCCGAGGCGCGAAGCGTGCAGGTCGACTGGCAACTGGACTATTGAGGTTGCGATAGGCTTTTAGTGCGAATAGAAGTCGTTACGCTGTTCCCGGAGATGGTGCGTGCTGCGGCACAGTACGGCGTGACGGGTCGGGCGCTGGAGCGGGGCTTGTGGACGCTGGAGTGCCGCAACCCTCGGGACTACGCCGACGACGCCTATCGCAGCGTAGATGATCGCCCGTATGGCGGCGGGCCGGGCATGGTGATGCTGGCGGAGCCGCTGCAGCGCGCGATTGGCGCCGCGCGCCTGGCGCAGAGCGCGGCGGGGGTGGCCAGGCCGACAGTGATTTGCCTGACGCCGCAGGGTGAGCCGCTACGTCACGGCCGCGTCGCGGCGCTCGCGGCGGAAGCAGGGTTGATACTGGTGGCAGGGCGGTACGAAGCGATCGACGAAAGGGTCATCGAACGCGAAGTCGATCTGGAAATCGCGATTGGTGACTTCGTGGTGTCCGGCGGTGAATTGCCGGCGCTGATGCTGATCGATGCTGTGGTACGGCAGTTGCCCGGCGTGTTGAACGATGCGCAGTCGAAGGTCGAGGAGTCCTTCGTCGACGGGTTGCTGGATTGCCCGCACTACACGCGTCCGGAGACCTACGACGGCGCGGCCGTGCCGGCAACGCTGCTTTCCGGCGACCATGCCGCGGTGGCACGATGGCGGCGGAAGCAGGCGGTGGGTCGGACGTGGCAGCGCCGACCCGATTTGCTCGGCGCCAGGAAATTGACCGAAGAGGAAGCGAAGTTGCTCGAGGAGTTCAAGCGCGAGCAAGGGTTGGGCAAGACGTAACGGAATTCGAAAATAAACCGCGCGCATCAGGCAGGTCCTGCTCTGCGCGCCAGGCCACGGGCCATTGGACGAAAGGAAGCGGCAATGAACATCATCGATACGCTGGAAAAGGAAGAAATCGCCCGCCTGGGCAAGACGCTGCCCGAGTTCTCGCCGGGCGATACCGTCGTGGTCAGCGTCAGCGTCGTCGAAGGCGAACGCAAGCGCGTGCAGGCCTTCGAGGGCGTGGTGATCGCCAAGCGCAATCGCGGCCTCAATTCCTCGTTTGTGGTGCGCAAGATCTCGAGCGGTGAAGGCGTCGAGCGTACGTTTCAGACGTACTCGCCGCTGATCGCGAGTCTCGAGGTCAAGCGCAAGGGCGACGTCCGCCGGGCCAAGCTCTATTACCTTCGCGAACGGTCCGGAAAATCCGCGCGCATTCGCGAGAAGCTCGCGCACCACGACTCCCGGCAGGACCCGAAGCAGGGCGAATAGTCCCGAATACGGGCAGAATCAAGAGGCGGCCGCCAGGGCCGCCTTTTTTTCACGCGAGTCTGCATGTCGGCACCGGGCGGGCAGCCGTCATCCCCTGGGTCTGCCGCAATGCGGCACCGTCTGCCGCGTGGCGCCACCGCGCCGCGGTGCATTCCGGTGCGCCAGCACCCCGGCTTGCATTGGGCCCGCATTTACCGGAATATTCCAATGTCAGAAACCGGCTCTTTTGGCACAGGCTTGTTCGATGAAGGCGACGCTGTACGAAGCACTGGGTGTTCCGCAGGTTGCCTCCGATGAAGAGGTGCGGGCCGCGCTTCGCCGTCTGATCAGAAAATACTACGCAAAGACCCGCGACGGACAGGGCAACGTCGAAGAGGCGCTTCGGTTTATCAATCATGCCAGCCGCATACTCAGTGATCCCGATCACAGGCAACACTACGATCAGGAACTTGCCGTCACGACCGAAGCCAACACCGAGCAACGCATCGCGCACTTCGTCAGCAACGTCGCTGCGACCGGGCAGGGCACGGCGTCGCACGCCGACGTCATCGATGTCATCGACGAGAAGTCGCTGGCCCTGCCGGACACCGCGCCGGACAAGCACCTGCATCATCCTGGTCTGACCGAACGCGTCGCCTCGTTCGGCCGCTCGACCATAGGACAGCTCGCGTTGTGCGTGATGTTCGGCGCGTTCATCGCCGCCGCAATCGTGTTTGTCACGCCGATCGACGCGGTACCCGTGGCCAAGCAGGTGCTCGTGTTGCTGACGCTGACGCTGCTGGCGCTGTCGCTGGTGTATGGCGTCGTGCACGGCTTCGCGTGGATGCGTCGCCGGCGGATCGTCGCGGCTCCCTCGCTGGTGCCGCAAACCGATCTCGCGATCTTGAACTGGCGACGCGAAAAAAGCGTGTTCCTGGGCACCGACACACCGCAGGAGGATGCAAGCTGGATTTTCCAGTTGCGGATGGCGGAACTGGAACGCGCCAAGGCCGGCCGCACCAGCGAGCCGCGGCCGGCGAACCGTCTCGCCGCCAGGTTGTTCGACTATGCGATCTGGGGCCTGGTGCTTGCGTTGCTGCTGTCGACGCTGCACGGCGCAGGCGTGGTCGGCGACAACGCTGCGTTCTGGATCGGCCACCCGCTGTTCGCGCCGATGCTGATCACCTTGAGCTGGGTACCGATCGAAGGGCTGCTGATCGCATCGTTGCAACAGACGCCCGGCAAGTGGCTGTTCGGCGTTTACATGCAGTTCTCCATCAGCGATGCCTACGCGCGGCGCGACGTGCGCGCGCAGCTGCAACGCGCGTTGCGGCGCGCCTTTCGTGTCTGGTGGGAGGGCGTCGCCTGCGGTTTTCCGCTGCTGGCGCCGATCCTGATCGCGGTCGCCTACGAGAAGGTCATCCAGAACGGCGAAACCGACTGGGACTTTGCCGAGGACTGCCTCGTAACGCACAGCCCGCCAGGCGTGCTCAATCTGATGACCGGGGGTGTCGGACTCGCGGCCATGCTGTGGCTGTACGGCGTGGCCTGGCACGAGCCGATGTCCGAGTCGATCGCGGCGGCCAGAAATGCCGTCGTCGCATGGGTGCCCTCACCGCCGTCGTTGCTGCCCCGAGGTTTTCAGGGCGATATCGGCAAGATTGGATCGATCGAACGCAGCATTGCGGCGACGATCGCACCGGCCCAGACTGGGCCTGTCGGCTCGGTCAACGATGCCGACACTGCCGCGTTGTTCGCCGAGCGGCAGGCGCGCCTGTCACTCCTGCGGGGCGAGGGACCGCGCATGCTTCGTGCGGGGAACTGGCGGCGCGCGGCCGAACTATGCCGCGCCTGGGCGGACCTCGAATTCTGGAACGCGGAGCCCTGGCGATGCCTGGGCTATGCATTGCAGGCCCAGGGCTACCACCAGGAGGCGATCACCGCCTTCCGCAAGGCGGCGCAATACGATCCACTGGACAAGAGCATCGATGCGGCCGTCGACAAAAGCCAACGCGGCATCGTCGCCGACTTCATCAACCGCTACCGTCGCTAGCCGTCTGGCGAGGGGCCCCGCGTGAAACGCGGGGATCGACAGCAAGGCTAGTCGACGGGGGACCGACTGGCGTTGGTGGACTCTACGTGGGTGGCCCGGAGGCCGCGGCGCTAGCGACCGCGTCCGAAGAACCCGCAGCCTGCGCCTCGATCTCGCGCTTGACCTGATCCATGTCGAGCGCGCGCGCCGCCCCGAGCACTTGGTCGAGCGCGCTGGCCTGCAAGGCGCCGGCCTCGGCGTAGACGATGATGTTGTCGCGGAAGATCATCAGCGTTGGAATCGAGCGAATGTTGAAATGCGCGCCAATCGCCTGCTGCTCCTCGGTATTCACCTTCGCAAACCGCACGTCAGGGTGCCTGGCCGCGGCGGCGGTGAAAGTCGGCGCAAAGGCGCGGCATGGCGCGCACCAAGGTGCCCAGAAATCGACGACGGCGAACGGATGATCGTTGATCGACGCCGCGAAGTTTTCTTCGGTGAGCTCGAGAACGCCTGGGTTGTCCGCGGACATGATTGGTGGTCCTTCAGCAATTGGCATGGAGGCCGGGTCTTGAATTTATTTGCGTCGTAGAAGGAATACGAATGCGCCGTCCTGCTCGCTTTTCTGCAGCAGCTGGTTGCCCGTCTGCCGGGCGAAGGCTTCAAAATCGCGCACCGATGCCGGATCGGTCGCCATGATGCGCACGACTTGCCCGGATACCATGTCGTTCAATGTCTTCTTGGTGCGCAGAATCGGCAGCGGGCAATTGAGGCCCCGTGCGTCGACTTCGCGATCGATCTGCAATGCCTGATTCATCGTCTTCTTTCAGCCCGAAAGCGGCAATCCCATGCGTCCCCAGGCGGTGATCCCGCCGTCGAGGTTGTACAACCGGCCGAATCCGCGTTGCGCGAGGTAGCCGCAGGCCTGCGCCGAGCGGCCCCCCGACTGGCAATAGAGCACATAGGTCGCGGCCGGATCGAGCTCGGCGAGTCGTGTCGGCAACGTCGTCAATTCGATATGCACAGCACCTGCGATCGAACCGCGCGCGACTTCAGCCGAGGTGCGCACATCGATCAATTGCGGTGGCGTCTCCCCGTCGAGCATGGCGTGCAGGCGGGCCGCATCGATGGTCTGGTACATGGGGACAACCCGGACAATGTGCAAGTATATCAGGGGGACAGCGGCTAACTTCCGCCGCGAATCCGGTCGACGATGCGTGTCGTCGATCTCCCGGCGACCAGGGGAATCGCCTCGAAGCGCCCGCCCCAGCCGATCACCTCGGCAGCACCCACGGTCGATTGCGCGCTGTAGTCGCCGCCCTTGACGATGATGTCCGGCCGACACGCGAGCACGAGCGCAAGCGGGGTATCTTCGTCGAACGCGACGACAAGGTTTACCGCTTCGAGAGCTGCGAGCACCGCCAGCCGGTCCTCGACGGAGTTGAGCGGTCGGCCCGCCCCTTTGTCCAGACGCCTCGCAGAAGCGTCGCTATTGACGCCGACCACGAGCGTTGCGCCCAGGCTGCGCGCGTGGTCGAGGTAGGTGACGTGACCGCGATGAACGATGTCGAAGACGCCATTGGTGAACACCAGCGGTCGCGCCAGCGCTGCGATGCGCTCCGGCAGCGTGTGCGCGGTCGCGATCTTCGCGGCGAATCCAGGCACCCGCATCAGTTGATGTACTCGAACACCTTGACGACGCGCTGCACGCCATCGGTCGTGCGCGCGATCTCCGCCGCGGCGGTGCCTTCGTCGGGACGAACGATGCCCATCAGATAGACGGTGCTGCGCTCGGTAACGACCTTGACGTAGTTGATCTGGAATTTGGCCGCCTCGACGAAGCGGGACTTGACCTTCGACGTAATGAACGTGTCGTTGCTGCGCGATGAAAGGCTCGTGACGGGGCCCACGAGAAGCTCGTTCTGCACTGCGCGAACCTTGGGCGTCGAACGTAGCATTTTTTCGATGTCGACCTTCGCCGCATCGGCGGGGACTTCCCCGGTCAGCAGCACGACGCCGTTGAAACTGGTGACGTTGACGTGGAAATCGCCCTTGAAGCGTTCGTTGATCGCCAGCGCGGACTTGTCCTCGATGACTTCGTCGTCGAGCTGCGCTCCGGCCGTGCGTCGATCGGTGGCGACGGCGGCACCCCCGGCGATCGCGCCGCCAACCATGAGCGGCACGCAACCGCTCTGCGACAGCATGACTGCCGTCATGAACGCGAGCGCCGTTGCTGCGCGTGCAATACTTTGGTTCGTCAAGCTTCATCTCCCAGAAGACTCGTATCGATCGCGTCGCACAGGCAGTGGATCGTTAGCAGGTGCACTTCCTGAATGCGCGTGGTGGTCGAGTGTGGAACACAGATATGGACATCGTCCTGCGCCAGGAGTTCGTTCATCTTTCCGCCACCCTTGCCGGTGAGCGCGACCACGCGCATCTCGCGTTCGTGCGCCGCGACGATCGCCGCGCATACGTTGCTCGAATTGCCGGACGTGGAAATGGCCAGTAGCACGTCCCCGGCGCGCCCCAGGGCGCGAACCTGCTTGGAGAATATCTGGGCAAAGTCGTAATCGTTGGCGACCGCGGTGAGGATCGACGTGTCGGTGGTCAGTGCGATCGCGGGCAGTTCGGGACGCTCGCGCTCGAATCGCCCGACCATTTCGGCGGCGAAGTGCTGCGCGTCTGCCGCCGATCCCCCGTTGCCGCACGCGAGCAATTTTCCGTCGCTCAGCAGGCATTCGGTCATCAGGCCGGCGGCACGCGCGATGAGCGGGGCCAGCGTATTGACCGATGCCAGCTTGGTCTCCGCGCTTTCGGCGAAGTGTGCGCGTATGCGTTGCGTCGTATCCATCGGCATCAAGCGGTTGGCGAAGCCACGATTGTAGCAATATTCACCCGGTGTTCCCTGCGGCGGTCAGACGTCGATATCGACCAGCCACTCGACGCGCTGCACGTCGAGCGCGTCGAGAAGAATCGCGTCGAAGCGGCACGGCGGCTCGTGTCCCAGCCTGGCCAGGTAGAAGCGCGCGGCGCGCGCGATCCGCTGACGCTTGGCCGCCGTGATGCTGGCGGCCGCGCCGCCAAACGCCGCGCTGCGGCGCAGGCGTACCTCGACGAACACCAGGGTCTCGCGCTCGCGCGCGATCAGATCGATTTCGCCAGTTCGGCAGCGAAAGTTGCGTTCGACGATGGTGAGCCCGCGTGCGACCAGGAAATCCGCGGCCAGCGCCTCGGCCGCGGCGCCGCGGTTCACGCGGTTCATTGCCCCGCCGTCAATGGCTTCGCGCGGCCGTCGCGGATCTCCATCAGACGACCCTGGCGCGCGAACACGCGTGTCGGCGTCAATGAAAGATGCCCAGTCGCGCCCTCGACCTCCGCGATCGATGGTGGTATCGGCACCGCCAGCATCTGCGCCACCACGAACGCGTCGAGTCCGAGTGCGTACAGTCGCTCGAGGACCGGGTTGCCCAGGTTGGCATGCGGCAGGCCGGCCAGCGTCGGGTCGTCGGGATCCGCCAGCCACGGAACCTCGACGTAGCGCACACCATCGAGATCATGCGAGATCGGCGAAGGCAGTTCGTCGGAGATCTGGCTGATCGCGTAGACGCGCAGGGGTGGCAGGAACGACTTGGTGAGTGCGGCATGTTCGCCATCGACGGCGAGGACGATCGCATCGGTCGGCCGCGAAGCGATGTCGCGACGGAGTGTCGCCAACTGGTCCGGGCTGGGGTCGAACGGGTAGATGCGCGACGGATTGCCACCGCCGCGTCGCCACTCGGCCTCGAACGCCGCGACAAAGCGCTGCGGCAAGGGCGCATTGGCGGCGACCAGCGCGATCGACTTCGCTCCATCCGCTCGCGCCGTGCGCGCCAGCAGGATCGCATCGCTGTCGACGGAGAGCGCCATCGAATACGTGTCCGGGGGCAACGCCGTGCCGTCGTCGACCTGGTTCAGCGCGAGCATGCGCGGGTGCTCCGGTGACATCGCCAGCACGGTCTTGAGGTCGTCGCGCGTCAACGGCCCCACGACGAGTCGCACCCTGGCGTTCTCTGCCGCGGCAATCGCAGGCAACACGCCGTCGTCGCCATGGGCAATGACGCGAATGCGCGCGCCGCTTCCCGCGCGCGCCGCTGCGGCGAGAAATCCGGCCTTGACGGCGTCGGCAGCGCGGCCGTAAACCGGCGACTCGAGCGGCAGAACGAGTGCGATGACATCGTTGCGTGCGGCGGCGCTGGCGGGAGCCGGCGCCACCGGCTCGATGATCGCAGGCGCGGGAACGGCGGCCAGCTCGACTGCCGGCGTCGGGGGCCGGTCGACCGCAGGGGCGACAGCCTGGGGTTTGGGTGCCGCTGCCGGCTTGACGGCGGTTGCCGTCGTGGCGCGCGCACCGGACAATGGGGGCGACGATGAACACCCGGCGACGAGCAGAAGGAGGGCCAGCGCGGAGATCGTCGCGCGCAGCATGCGTGCCGAAACAGGTGTCGAGGCCATCGAAGAGGACCGCGCAATGACCAAAGGGGAGCCGTTGCCAGCGCTCGGCCGGACATTATATGTGGTCGCCACGCCGATCGGAAATCTGCGCGACATCACCTTGCGCGCGCTGGACATCCTGAGCCAAGTCGATGTGATCGCCGTCGAGGACACGCGCGTGACCTCGGTATTGCTCGCGGAACACGGCATCCGTACCCGGTTGCTCAGTGTCAACGAGCATAACGAGCGACGGCGGTCGACGGAGGTCATCGGATTGCTCGACGCCGGGCAACGCGTCGCGCTGGTGACCGATGCCGGAACACCGGCGATCAGCGACCCGGGCACCGCGCTGGTGCGGGCCGTACTCGATGCGGGGTACGCCGTCGTCCCTGTGCCCGGCCCCAGTGCCGTTGTCGCCGCGCTGTCGGCATCGGGACTGGAGGCCTCGCGGTGGCTGTTCGTCGGATTCCTGCCGGCAACGGCGGCGGCGCGCCGCTCGGCACTGGAGCCGCTGTCCGCATTGCCGTTCGCGCTGGTCTTCTATGAAGCACCGCATCGCATCCTGGCGACGCTGGGCGCACTCGCCATCACGCTCGGGGCGCAGCGCGAAGTCGTGATCGCCAGGGAGCTCACCAAACGTTTCGAGTCGATGCACCGATGCCGGCTTGGCGACGCGGCCGCATGGATCGGCGCCGATCCGGACCGCCAGCGCGGGGAATTCGTGGTGATCGTCGACGCGCCGCCACGCGCGAAAGTCCCCGAAGTGGCGGCACACGACGCCATATTGTCGACGCTGCTCGCCGAACTTCCTTTAGCACAGGCCGCGCGTATTGCGGCGGCGCACACAGGTGCCCCGCGCAAGCACCTCTATGCACGCGCGCTGCACCTCAAGGCGACTACGACAAAGGAACGCTAAGAGCGGCTGCGCGTCGCGGGCGACTCGCCGGCAGCGCGGAATCGGCAGCCGCACGGATCAATAGGTTTCGACGTGGTAGCGTCCCTGTGCCCGGAGGTTGGGAACGACGGTCTCCCAATCCATCTTGTATCGAAGGCATACGTCGCGAAACGCATCGTCGAGGCCCAACTCCATGCCTTTCAAGCCGCAGATGTATATGTAGCAGTTATCGTCGGCGAGCAAGCGCGCAACGTCCGCGCCTCGCTCGCGAATCTTGTCCTGCACGTAGCACTTAGGCTGTCCGGGCCGGCGCGAGAAAGCGAAGTTGATGTCGACGAACTCTTTGGGCAACTTCATGAGAGGGCCGAAATACGGCAACTCGCGCTCGGTGCGGGCACCGAAGAAGAGTATCAGTTCGCCGCCCTCTTTGAGCGCGAACCGGCGGCGCCTGCGCTCGGTCATCGCGCGCATCGGTGCCGAGCCGGTGCCGGTACAAATCATCAGCAGGCTGGATCCGCGATGGTTTGGCATTAGGAAGGTTGTGCCGTAGGGGCCAACGACCCTGACCTGATCGCCCTTGACGAGATCGCAAAGATAGTTCGACGCGACGCCGGTGACAGCCTTGCCGTCGTGGTCTTCGGTAACGCGCTTGACCGTCAGCGACAGGTTGTTATATCGCGGCCGTTCACCGTCGCGCGGGCTGGCGACCGAGTACAAGCGCACATGGTGCGGCTTCCCGTTTGCATCCAATCCGGGCGGCAGGATGCCGATCGTCTGGCCCTCCAGGACGGGAAGCGTGGTGCCCGCGAAGTCGAGGACGATGTGCCGGACGTCGCTGCTGGCATCATCCGCGGTCAGGCGGAAGTTGCCGCTGACCGTAGCGATGGCCGGCTTCTGGATCGTATAGATGTTGACGTAAGGATGCGCAGCGGACCACGGCGGAAAGACTTCGCCCTGTCCAGCGGTGGCGACCGAGGTGATTTGCGCCACATCAGTCGGAATCTCGACCGCGGCGCAAACATCTGCCTGCGTCTGCGGCGGAAGACTGTCCCACTCGAGTTGCTCTGCCAGCGTGTACGGCCTTGCCTGGTCGACCTGGCGCCAGTTATCGATGGCACCCGTCGGACAAGGCGAAATGCATTCGTTGCAGAAATTGCACTTGGCGGCGTCAACGACGTAGTTGCGCGAGTCGTGAGTGACCGCGTGCGACGGACAGGTCTCCTCGCACGTGTTGCAACGGATGCAGATTTCCGGATCGATGAGATGCTGCCGGAGCACCTGCATTTGGGGGCTGCCGCTCATCATGGAATCCCGGCCCCGCAGCGCCTAGTTGAACCGGACGTACTCAAAGTCCACCGGCTGGTTGTTGATGCCGCGTGACGGCGGGGCGATCCAGTTGGCGAATTTCCCCGCTTCGGCAACGCGGCCCATCAGCGACGCGACAAAATTGCGGTCGGTGACACTGGGCAGCCAATGATCGACGTTCGCTGCCCAGGCCGTCGTCGAAATCACCTGGCCATCCGGATTGACGTTCGCGGCGGCGAGGGGGCCGATCCGCCGATGGAAGGCCTTGTGCGGAACCTTGAGGCGGAAACTGACGCCGTGTTTCTCGATGACTTTGTTCCACCGCTCGACGCCTGCCGCCGCGTCGCGAACGTAGTCGTCGCGCAGTTTCTCGTTGAGCGCGTTCAGCGCCGGCGCCTGCGCAATGGCCAGATGGCCCTCCTTTACTTCCAGGACCGGATAGGACGCACTAGTGAGCACGTGGTCGTCATCGATCTTGGTCTCGTCGAAGCGTCCCTTCAGCCCGGTCGAGTAGAACGTAGCTGCGTTTGACGATACGTCGGCGCCGAACAGATCCATGGTCACGCTGAAATGGAAGTTCAGATAACGCTGGATCGTCGGGAGGTCGATGACTCCGAGCGCACGGATCTTCGCCGGATCGTCGACTTTGTTCGCGACCATTACCTCGCACGTGCGCTGAATGATACGGCCCGCGCCGGACTCGCCGACGAACATGTGGTGCGCTTCCTCGGTGAGCATGAACCGGCATGTGCGCGCGAGCGGGTCGAAGCCCGATTCGGCCAGCGAACAGAGTTGGTATTTGCCGTCGCGGTCGGTGAAGTAGGTAAACATGAAGAACGCAAGCCAGTCCGGCGTGCGCTCGTTGAAAGCGCCGAGGATGCGGGGGTTGTCAGCATCGCCGGAACGGCGTTCGAGCAGCGCCTCGGCTTCCTCTCGACCGTCGCGACCGAAGTAGGCGTGCAACAAATAGACCATTGCCCACAGATGCCTGCCTTCCTCGACGTTGACCTGGAACAGGTTGCGCATATCGTAGAGCGATGGGCAGGTGAGGCCGAGGTGACGCTGCTGCTCGACCGACGCCGGTTCGGTGTCGCCCTGCGTGACGATCAGCCGTCGCAGGTTGGAACGGTATTCTCCGGGCACTTCCTGCCACGCCGGCTCGCCGCGGTGGACGCCGAAGTTCACCCTCCGGTCCGCTTCCGCGGGCGCCAGGAAAATGCCCCAGCGATAGTCGGGCATCTTCACGTAGTCGAAATGGGCCCAGCCTTTGGGCTCCGCGCTGATCGCCGTGCGCAGGTAGACGTCGGCCTTGCTCGTCCCCTCGGGCCCCATGTCGCCCCACCAGTTCAGGAACTCGGGCTGCCAGTGTTCCAGTGCGCGCTGCAGCGTCTTGTTGCCCGCAAGACCCACGTTGTTCGGGATCTTTTCGTTGTAGTCGATGCTCATCGTGTCATCCTTGAATCGTGCTGGAGATCCTGTCGTCGTGCCGGAGTGGCGCTACACGCGTTCCCAGTTGAAGCGGACCTTGTTGCCGGTGCCGAATACCTTCAGCGCCCCGGACTCGCCCACGGCGTTCGGGCGAATGAAGATCCAGTTCTGCCAGGCGGAAAGACGGCCGAAAACGCGGGTCTCCATCGTTTCCCTGACGCCGAAACGCAGGTTCGCCTCCATGCCGGTCAGTGCGTCTGGCGACATGCTAGCGCGCTCCTCGAGCGCGATGCGGATTTCGTCGGCCCAGTCGAGGTCGTCGGGCGCGGCGGTCACCAGGCCGAGCGTGAGCGCCTCCTCCGTGGAGAGCGCGCGTCCCGCGGTTTCCTTGGCTCGGGTTACCAGCGGCGCCTCGTTGTAGAAGCGCGCGGCGAGCCGCGGGAGCCCGTTCACCATGGGATATTCGCCGAAGTTCATCGCTGATAGCGCCAGCCTGGGCGCGTCAGCCTCATCCGCAGGGACTGCGAGCATGTAGCTGCGGTCGGCCGCCAGCGCGAGTTCCATCAGCGTACCCGCGAAGCACGATCCGCGTTCGATCAGCGCGTACAACGTGCGCGACGTGACGTCGAGGCGCGCCAGTGTCCGTCGCAGCATGCCGATGGTCTCGCGCACGAACCAGTTGGACCGGTGCTGCCCGAGCGCTGCATCCGCGGCGAGGACAAGCGCCTGGTCGCCTCTCGTCTTGAGGATCCAGGTGCCGATGTCCTGCTCGTTGGTGCGCAGTAGCAAAATCGCGTCGTCGAGTTCGCGCGCCATCTTGAGCGGCCACCACGCGGCGCCAAGCGCGAGTATTCCAGGTATGTCGACCGGTGGTACGACAGGCGGAGCGCTGACGGTGATGGTCGCGTGCCGTGCCTCGTGGTCGATCCGCACATCGACAACGTCGTAGTGATATCCGCTGTCGTCGATCCGACGCTGGAGGGGGACGAGCTCGACACCCTTCGCGTCGTGCGGACGGTCGCTGAGCGCCGCAAGTTCGTGCGCGCGGATCGTCACCTTCTCCGCAAACTGTTGTGGTTTCACGCAGTCGTCGATGAGCCGCCACTCCTTGGCGCGAGGGCCGCGCACGCCCTCGACCAGCGTGCAGAAAATATCGGCATGATCGCGGCGGACGCGACGCTTGTCGGTGATGCGCGTCAGGCCGCCTGTCCCCGGCAGGACCCCCAGCAGCGGCACTTCAGGCAGGCTGACTGCCGACGAGCGGTCGTCGATGAGGACGATTTCGTCGCAAGCCAGCGCCAGCTCGTAGCCGCCGCCGGCGGTCGTGCCGTTGCATGCAGCAATGAACTTGAGGCCCGAATGGGCGCTCGCATCCTCGATGCCGTTGCGCGTCTCGTTGGTGAATTTGCAGAAATTGACTTTCCACGCGTGCGTGGAGAGGCCGAGCATGAAGATGTTCGCACCGGAACAGAAGACGCGCTCCCTGCCGCTGGTGATGATCACGCTGCGCACCTCTGGGTGCTCGAAGCGCAGTCGCTGCAATGCGTCGTGGAGTTCGATATCGACGCCCAGGTCGTAGGAATTGAGCTTGAGCTTGTACCCGGGGTTGAGACCTCGATCCTCGTCGACATTCAGGTTCAGCGTCGCGATCGGTCCGTCAAACGCAAGCTTCCAATGCGCGTACCGGTCCGGGTGCGTGTCGTAGTGGTACAGTCGCTTGACCTCGGTTGCGGATTCGCGCTCTGGCGCGGCAGTCGCATTCGGCATGCACTCCTCCGGGATTCTCGGTGCGGCCGCTAGGCCGACACCGCTTGACGCAGCTTGGCAAGGCTTTGCTCGGCGCGCTCGTCCGACGTGTTGAGCGTCATGTCTGCCTTGCGGTACAGAGGTTCCCGCGCGCCGAGGATCCGCTTCAGGTCGAGCATCGCCTCCGTGTTGCCCTGCATCGGCCGGAAGTCTCCCTGGGCGACGACCCGAGCCATGTGCTCCTCGGGCGATGCCTTGACCCAGACGGTGAAACAGTTGAGCAGCAGCAAGTTGTACGTTTCCGGCTCGGTCACGATGCCGCCGCCCACAGTGACCACCACTTGCTCGTGGCTCTGGATGATACGCTCCAGACAGCGGCGCTCGATCCGGCGATAACCGGCTTGGCCGTACAGTGAAAATACTTCGGTAAGGCTGAGACCGGCCTCGATTTCGATCGCGCGATCGAGTTCGACGAACGGCAATCGCAACTCGTCCGCCAGGGCGTGGCCCAGGGTCGTCTTGCCAGCACCGCGCAGGCCCACCAGTGCCACGCGCTTCTTGCGCGCGCTCGCGTGCCGGCCGAAATCGCGCATCAGCCGGAACAACACTTCTTCCATCTGGTGTTCAGGCACCTGCTCAAGAAAACGACGGACCAATCGCTGCTCGATCGAAGCGTCGCGGTGATCGAGCAACTCCGTGAGAGGCGTCCCAAGCGCGCGTGCGACGTTTCGCAACAGCAAAACCGAGGCGTTGCCTGTTCCGCCCTCGAGCTGTGCAAGGTATCGCTCGGAAACATTCGCCTCTCGCGCGAGTTGCTTACGTGCCATGCCGAGGCGTTTGCGCGCGTCGCGGACCTGCTTTCCCATCGCCATCAGGAACGCGGCGTCATCGTCCGATTGTTGAGCAGATGGCACGGTTCGCGCTCGCTTGGCATCGGTCGCCATGAACGGGGTCATCGCTATGCATATGAATTCATGATGAGGCAATATAATGCGTTAAAGACGAGCGGTCAAGTCGGGAATTTGCAGCCCGGCAAGACGCCGCGCGATGGCTGGCCCAAAGATATCTGGACACTTGGTGTATGATCTATTATGCTCAATCGCCGTCAACGTATATGACTTAAATTGCCTATTAGGTGTTGAGGTCGGTTCGGCAACCGCCCGCAGGTGTCCGCAATTTGGTTTTTCTGGTAGCGGAACGCTTTGCCGAGCTCGTCGCCGTCCAGCCGGCTTGCTGGCGCATTAGGATTTCGTGAACTTCATGGTCCGACCGTCGCAAAAGGGGGACTTGGTGTTACGTTTGATGCACTACGACGAGTACGACGCAGTCGACTAGGGCAAGGCGCCCGAGCGTCCGCCTGGTCGGGCAGCGATATGAGGAGGGTTGCGCGATGCCGGGATTGAGCACCGCTGATCATCGGGTGAGTCCACCCAGAATCGACATCCCGCGCGACTACAACGCGGCGCACGATTTGATCGAGCGCAACCTGCAGGCTGGTCGTGCGAGCAAAACGGCGTTCATCGACGACGTCAGCAGCTACAGCTACGCCGAGCTGGCGGAGCGAGTGAACCGCTGTGCGAACGGCTTGATTGCTCTCGGACTGGAGCCCGAAGAGCGCGTCCTGCTGTGTCTGCTCGATACGATCGATTTTCCGACCGCCTTTCTAGGGGCCATCAAGGCAGGCATTGTGCCGATCGCGGCCAATACGCTCCTGACGAGCGCCGACTATGAGTACATGCTGCGCGACAGTCGCGCGCACGCGCTGGTCGTGTCGGCGGGACTGTTGCCGGTCTTCAAGTCGCTGCTCGGACGACTCCCGAACCTGAAGCATGTCATCGTTTCCGGCGGCGACGGTGGCGAGCACCGGACTCTCGCCGCACTGCTCGCGCACGCTCCCTCCGGGTTTGCGCCCGCGGCGACGACCGCTGACGATATGTGCTTCTGGCTGTACTCATCGGGATCGACCGGCGCACCAAAGGGAACGGTGCACGTGCATTCGAGCCTGATTTGCACGGCAGAACTCTATGCCTGGCCGATCCTCGGCCTGCGCCAGGACGACGTCGTCTTCTCGGCCGCAAAGCTCTTCTTTGCGTATGGTCTCGGCAACGGGCTGTCGTTCCCGCTCTCCGTGGGTGCCACCACCATACTCATGGCCGAGCGCCCGACGCCGGCTGCGGTGTTCGAGCGGTTGCGCCGCCATCAGCCGACGATTTTCTACGGCGTGCCGACGCTGTATGCAGCGTTGCTCGCCAGTCCCGACCTGCCCAAGCGAGGCGAGCTGCAAGTGCGCCGCTGCGCGTCGGCGGGGGAGGCGTTACCCGCTGACATCGGCAAGCGCTGGACCGACCATTTTGGAGTGGAAATTCTCGACGGCCTCGGTTCGACGGAAATGCTGCACATCTTTCTGTCGAATCGACCGGGACATGTCCGGTACGGCACGAGCGGCACACCCGTGCCAGGCTACGATCTCAAGATCGTGGGCGACGACGGTCAACCTGTTGCCCCGGGCCATGTGGGCGAACTCCAGATCTCCGGACCGACAAGCGCAATGGCATACTGGAACAATCGCCAGAAAAGCCGCGACACCTTCCAGGGGCCGTGGACCCGCAGCGGTGACAAGTACTCCGTCGATGCAGAGGGGTTCTACGTTTACGCGGGCCGGACCGACGACATGCTCAAGGTCGGCGGCATTTACGTATCTCCGGTTGAGGTCGAATCGGCGCTCATCACGCATTCTGCCGTACTCGAAGCTGCGGTCATCGGCAAGGCCGACGAGGAAGATCTCATCAAACCGCTCGCGTTCGTCGTGCTGAAGCCTGGCCATGCGGCATCGGAGGCACTGGCCGACGAGCTCCGTCACCACGTCAAGACACGGCTCGCGCCTTACAAGTATCCACGGTGGATCGAGTTCACGGACGAGCTGCCCAAGACCGCGACCGGCAAGATTCAACGCTTCAAGCTGCGCCAACGAGTTGCCTGAATTGATGGGAGGCGTGCCACCGTGCGGCACTTCCGAAACTGCAAGCTAGACCAACTGGAGGAATCTGTCATGCACCGAACCGAGCACTTCCCGCGCAATCGCGGCACCGCAAGCGGCGCCTTCGTGGGACTCGCCGCGGCGATTGCCACGGCGGTCGCGTTGATGCTTTCCGTAAGTCCGACACTGGCGCAATCGCAGTCCAAGATCAAGATCGGCCTGATGCTGCCGTATACCGGCACCTACGCCGCGTTGGGCACAGCGATCACCAACGGCTTCAAGCTCGCAGTGGAGGAGAACGGCAGCAAGCTCGGCGGGCGCGAGATCGAGTATTTCACTGTCGACGACGAATCCGATCCGGCGAAGGCGCCCGAGAACGCCAACAAGCTGATCAAGCGCGACCAGGTCGACGTTCTCGTCGGCACCGTGCATTCGGGTGTCGCGCTGGCGATGGCGAAGGTCGCGCGCGACAACAACACCCTGCTGATCATCCCCAATGCCGGCGCCGACGACATCACCGGCCCGCTGTGCGCATCGAACATCTTCCGCACGTCGTTCTCGAACTGGCAACCCGGCTTCGCCATGGGCAAGGTCGCCGCGGAGCAGAAGAAGAAGACTGCGGTCACGCTGACATGGAAGTACGCGGCCGGGGACGAATCGGTCGGCGGTTTCAAGGAAGGTTTCGAGCAGGGCGGCGGCAAGGTCGTCAAGGAACTGACATTACCGTTCCCGCAGGTCGAGTTCCAGCCGTACCTGACCGAGATCGCTGCACTCAAGCCCGATGTCGTCTACGTGTTCTTCGCCGGCGGCGGCGCGGTCAAGTTCGTCAAGGACTACGCCGCGGCGGGTCTCGGCAAGACGATTCCGCTGGTCGGCGCGGGCTTCCTCACCGATGGCACGCTCGAAGCGCAGGGTGATAACGCACAGGGGCTGTTGACCACGCTGCATTACGCCGACGGGCTCACCAACGCCAAGGACAAGGCGTTTCGCGCGGCCTACGCCAAGGCGTACAAGGTAGATCCCGATGTCTACGCAGTGCAGGGATACGACGCCGCGCAACTGCTCAATGCGGGCCTGACTGCGGTGAAAGGCGACATCGGCAAGCGCAACGAACTCGTCGCAGCCATGGCGGCGGCGAAGGTCGACAGCCCACGTGGGCCATTGACGCTATCGAAGGCGCACAACCCGGTCCAGGACATTTACCTGCGCAAGGTCGAAGGCAAGGAAAACAAGGTCGTGAGCGTCGCCGTGAAGGGACTCGCCGATCCGGCTCGCGGCTGCAAGCTCTGACGTTGTAGACTTCCGCGCGGGCGGGCAGCGGACCTGCTCGCGCAAGTGCTTACCGGACGAAGGCAGCGCCGCGCGATGGATGTCTACTCGTTCCTCATACAGCTGCTGAACAGCCTGCAATACGGGTTGCTGCTGTTTCTCGTCGCCAGCGGCCTCACGCTGATCTTCGGCATCATGGGCATCATCAACCTCGCCCACGGCAGCTTCTACATGATCGGCGCATACATGGCGTTTTCGCTGGCAGCGCTGACCGGCAGCCTCTTCATCGCCATCGTGCTGGGCATCGTGCTCTCGGTGATACTCGGCGTTGTGCTCGAATGGGCGCTGTTTTCCCGGCTGTACAAACGTGATCACCTGGAGCAAGTGCTGCTGACCTACGGCCTGATCCTGATATTCGAGGAACTGCGCAGCCTCATCGTCGGCAACGACGTGCATGGCGTCGCCGTGCCGGCGGTATTCAACTGGTCGATCCCGCTGACCGACACGCTTTCCTACCCGGTGTACCGGCTGTTCATGTCGGCGGTGTGCATTGTGATCGCCGGTCTGCTCTACGTGCTCATCGCGCGGACACGGCTCGGGATGATGATTCGCGCCGGCGCGTCGAACCGCGAAATGGTGCAATCACTCGGCCTCAACATCAAACTCGTGTATCGCCTCGTGTTCGCGCTCGGCGTAGCGCTGGCAGCTTTTGCCGGCATGATCGCGGCGCCGGTCTCCTCGGTATATCCGGGTATGGGGACGCAGGTCCTGATCATCTGCTTCGTCGTTGTGGTCATCGGCGGCATCGGATCGGTCTGGGGCGCGCTGGTCGCGGCATTGTTGATCGGGCTCGCCGACACGTTCGGCAAGATCCTCCTTCCGGAGGCTGCCGGCATTACCGTCTACCTGCTGATGGCAGCGATCCTTTTGTGGCGGCCGGAAGGCCTCTTCCGGCGCGTCTGACGATGCCCGGCATGCCACATCGGGTAGCGTCGTGACGCGAAAGAAGGTTGCACTGATAGCGGCGCTCGCGCTGCTCGCGTTGTTCCCCTTTGCCGGCGCGACCTTCTACACCGAGCTGGTCACGAAAGTGATGATCCTGGCGATCTTTGCGCTTTCTCTCGACCTCCTGGTCGGGTACACCGGCCTGGTGTCGTTCGGCCATGCCGCGTACTTCGGCGTCGGTGCCTACGCGCTCGGCCTGATGGCGCCCAAATACGAAGCCGCCAACCTGTGGCTGACGCTACCGGTCGCGATCATCGTGGCCGGGTTCTCGGCGCTCGCCGTCGGCGCATTCGTCGTCCGGGTGAAAGGAATCTATTTCATCATGGTGACGCTCGCTTTTGCGCAAATGTTCTACTTCGTGTTTCACGACACGAAATTCGGCCGCGGCTCCGACGGGATCAGCATGAACTTCAAGCCGGTGGCGACGATCGGTGGTTTCACGCCGTTCGACCTCAGCGACTCGAAGCACGTCTACTACTTCGTTCTCGTGGCGATGGTCGTCGTCTTCGCCTTTCTGCGATTGTTGCTGCGATCGGCGTTCGGCCGCGCGCTGCAGGGGATACGCACCAACGAGCACCGCATGCGCTCGCTCGGCTTCCCGGTCTATCGTTACAAGCTTGCCAGCTTCACGATCGCAGGCGCGCTCGCCGGGCTCGCCGGGTATCTTTCTGCGCTGCAGTTCGGGTTCGTCAATCCCGAGCTGCTGTCGTGGCACCAGTCGGGCAACGTCCTGCTGATGTTGATTCTGGGAGGATTGGGGAGCCTATACGGCGCGGTCGTGGGCGCGTTCGCGTTCGTCGCGCTGCAGGAACTGTTCTCGTCGGTCACGACGCACTGGCAGCTTCTGCTCGGCGCGACCATCGTTCTGCTGGTAATCTTCCTTCCGGGCGGGCTCGCCAGCGTGATGAGCCGTTTCGAGCGTACGCTCATCGGGGACACCGACGATGAGTGACGCGATCCTCGCCACACAGGGGCTGTGCCGGCGTTTCGGCGGCCTGATGGCAGCAAGCGACGTCGCGATCGAGCTGAATCGGGGCCGCCTGCATGCGCTGCTCGGTCCCAACGGCGCCGGCAAGACGACGCTGATCAACCTGCTGTCGGGCGACCTGCGCGCGTCAGCCGGCAGCATCCGGTACAAGGGCGAGAACATCACGCACCTGTCCCCGGACCGCCGCTCGCGCATCGGCATCGGTCGCAGCTACCAGAAGACCAACATCTTTCCGGTGTTCACCGCATTCGAGAACTGTCGTCTTGCCGCACAGTCGCGTGCACCGCGCGCGCTGCACATTTTCGCCGATGCGCTGGATCACGCGCCTGTCTGCGAGGCGGCGCAGCGGGCGCTCGAGGCGACGGGGCTGGATGGGCGCGGCAACCAGGCCGCGTCGACGCTCTCGCACGGCGAGCAGCGCCAGCTCGAAATCGCCATGGTGCTTGCCACGGCGCCCGACGTGCTGCTGCTCGATGAACCGCTTGCCGGCATGGGAGCGGAGGAATCGCGCAGCATGGTGGAACTGCTGCGGAAGCTCACGCCTGACCACGCGATCCTGCTGGTCGAGCACGACATGGATGCGGTGTTCGCCGTGGCCGACGCCATCACCGTCATGGTGAATGGCCAGGTGCTCGAGAGCGGATCGCCGGAACAGATTCGCGCGAGCGCCGCGGTGCGCCAGGCGTATCTCGGCGACGCGGCGACTGCAGCGACGTGAGCGCGACGCGGCAGAAGGCGCAGCCATGAGCGAAGCACTGCTCGAGGCACGCGAGTTGCACACGTATTATGGTGCGAGCCATGTTCTGCACGGCGTCGACTTCCGCATCGAACGCGGCGAGACCGTCGGACTCATGGGCAGGAACGGCATGGGCAAGAGCACGCTGATCCGCAGCATGCTGGGGCTCGTCAAACCGCGCCACGGCGAGGTGTGGGCGTGCGGCACGCCGATGACCGGCGCCGAGCCCTATCTCGTTGCGCGGCAGGGCATCGCCTACGTTCCAGAGGGCCGCGGCATCTTTCCGAATCTCACCGTGCACGAGAACCTCGTGATGGCCGCGCGTGGCGGCCCCGATGGGCGGCGCGACTGGACCTACGAGCGGGTGCTCGCGACGTTTCCACGGCTCGCGGAACGGCTCGACAACGGCGGGTGGAGGCTGTCCGGCGGCGAGCAGCAGATGCTCACCATCGGGCGCGCGCTCATGACCAATCCCGACCTGCTGATCCTCGACGAGGCGACCGAAGGACTCGCACCGCAGATCGCAACGGAGATCTGGCGCATCATCGGCGAGATCCGCGAGCACGGCATCGCCACATTGATCGTCGACAAGAACTACGCAGCGGTGACGGCGATCGCCAACCGCAGCGTCATCCTGGTAAAGGGCCGCGTCGTGTTCGAGGGCGACAGTCCGACCCTGTTGGCACAGCCGGACCTGCTGCACCGGCATCTCGGGGTCTGAGTGCCGTTCGTCGACGTTCGCGGCCACCGCATCGAGTACGAGCGCCTCGAAGTGGCGAGCGCCGGCCGGCCGACGCTGGTCCTGCTGCACGAAGGGCTTGGATCGATCGCGATGTGGCGCGACTTTCCGAGCCGGGTGGCGCACGCCACCGGTTGCAACGCGCTCGTCTATTCGCGCTATGGCTATGGCAACTCGGCTCCGCTGCAGGGGGAGCGCGACGTACGCTACATGCACGACGAGGCGTTGCTGGCGTTGCCGGAACTGCTCGCGAAGCTCGACATTGTGGCACCGATCCTGCTCGGCCACAGCGACGGTGGCTCGATCGCGCTGATTCACGCTGGCGCGACGTGGCGTCCGGTCGTCGCGGTGGTCACGCTGGCGGCGCACGTGGTGGTCGAGGACATCTCTGTAGCCAGCATCGCCGCCGCCAGGCTCGCGTACGAAACCACCGATCTGCGCGGGCGCCTGGTCCGCTATCACGCCGACGTCGACGGCGCCTTCTGGGGCTGGAACCGGATCTGGCTGCGTCCGGATTTCCGTGCCTGGAGCATCGAGGAATACCTCCCGCGCATCGCCTGTCCGGTGCTCGCGATCCAGGGCGAGGACGACGAGTACGGAACGATGGAACAGATGCAGCGCATCGGCTCGCAGGTCCGCGACGTCGCGCTGCTGGAACTCGAGGATTGCCGGCACTCGCCGCACCGGGACCAGCCGCAGGCGGTGCTCGATGCGGTCGCGCGCTTCGTCGACCGGATCACCGCCTGACGGATGCGGTCCGCTACCCGGCGAACGCTTCTGCGCCGTCTCCGGCGTGAGATCAACCACGCACAGATTGGCGCCGTTGCGTGCAAAGGCCCGGGCCACTGCGGCGCCGATTCCCTGTGCGGCACCCGTGACGATCGCGGTTCTGCCCATCAACTGCACTTCGTCTCTCCCGTGGTCATTGCCAGTCGTCGTGACAGCGTCCCGAATTGCCATCAGACGCGTGGAAGCACCACGGCCGCACAGCGGCAGCACCGCGCTGCCCACAGCCTTGATCCCCGTCAATGAAGCAGGTGCCGGCGCGTCGCTCCTTCCAGCGGCCGGCAACGCCTGCCCGCTGGTGCCGGGATCCGGGCGGCGGCGAAAATCGAAGCTGGCGGCGAAAGCGGTTGATCTGCCTCAAGGTCGCGTTTGCGCAATGGACGAACAATGAGCACTTCGCCCTGCCTGGGGCAGGAGCGTGGAGGAGGTCATGGAGCGTTCGTTCGCCCGCGAAGTTGCGCTGCTCAAGCTGGGCGCTGGCGAACGCTTCCATGGCGAAGGAATCCTCGCCGTAACCAAGGCGCTGCTGCAGTCGGGTGTCGGTTACGTCGGCGGCTATCAGGGCTCGCCGGTGTCGCAGCTGCTCGACATCATGGTACAAGGGCGCGACTATCTGAACACGCTAGGCGTCCACGTCGAGGCGTGCACGAACGAGGCTGCCGCGTGTGCGATGCTGGCCGCGTCGGTCAACTATCCGATTCGCGGTGCGGTGACCTGGAAATCGATCGTCGGCACCAACGTCGCTTCCGACGCCCTGTCGAACCTGGCCTCGCCGGGTGTCTGCGGCGGCGCACTGATCGTCGTCGGCGAGGACTATGGCGAAGGCTCGAGCGTGGTGCAGGAGCGGACGCATGCCTACGCGATGAAATCGTCGCTCTGCCTGCTTGATCCGCGGCCAGATCTGCAGCACATCGTCGATACGGTCGAACAGGCATTCGGTCTGTCGGAGGCCTCGGGGACGCCGGTGATCCTGCAGCTGCGCATTCGCGCCTGCCATCTCCAGGGCAGCTTCGTGTGCAAGGACAACGTCTCGCCCGCGCTATCAACCCTGCACCGCGCTGCGACGCCGGCGGCGCATGACCCGGATCACATGTCGCATCCACCGTTCACGTTCACCCACGAAAGACTGAAGGTCGAGAAGCGACTCCCGGCAGCGCGACGCTACATCGTCGAGCACGACATCAACGAAGTCTTCGGCGGAGATCTCGACGGGACCGGCCTGATCGTCCAGGGCGGGCTGTATAACACGCTGCGCCAGGCGATGCAGACGATGGGGTTGTGCGACGGGAGCGGCGCCTCCCGCATTCCGCTGCTGGTGCTGAATGCGACGTTCCCGCTGGTACCGTCGCAGTTCGAACAGTTTTGCGCCGGCAAACGCACTGTCCTGGTGCTCGAAGAGGGGCATCCGGAATTCATCGAGCTTGAAATCGCCGCGGTGCTGGGACGCGCCGCGAGCACCTGCTCCGTGCACGGCAAAGACTGCTTCGGCTCGGCAGGCGAATACGGCGCGGAAGTCATCATTCGCGGCCTCGAGCGCTTTGCCACCGAGTTCGAGCCGGGGGTTTCCACCGCCGGCGCACTTGCCTGGCGCACCGAAGTCGAGGCAGTGCGCGGCCGCGCGAGTGCGCTGCTCGCTACCCTGATACCAGCGCGTCCGCCCGGTTTCTGCGTCGGCTGTCCCGAGCGCCCTGTGTTCAGCGCACTCAAGCTGGTCGAACGCAAGCTTGGTCCCCGCCACGTTGCCGCCGACATCGGTTGCCATTCGTTCGCGATGTTTGAGCCGTTTCGCATTGGCAACTCGATTCTCGGTTACGGCATGGGCCTTGCGAGTGCCGCGGCCGTCGGACCGATCAGCACGCGGCGGCCGCTCGCGATCGTCGGTGACGGTGGATTCTGGCACAACGGTCTGCTGTCCGGCGTGGCGTCGGCCGTGAAGAACGACTCGGACGCGGTGTTGCTGGTCTTCAAGAACGGCTATACGTCGGCCACAGGCGCACAGGAACTCGTTTCGACGCCGTCCGCAGCCCGGCGCGACGAGGCCGGCGGCGAAAGCACGACGGCGACCGAGGATACGATCGAGAAGCTGCTGGGCGTCATGGGCGTGGATTGGGTGCGCACCGTACACAGCTACGACGTCGCGCGCATGTCCGCGACGCTAACCGAGGCATTCACGACGGGACAATGTGGCCTGAAGGTCGTCGTCGCCGAGGGCGAATGCCAGCTCGAGCGGCAAAGACGGCTCAAGCCCTTTGCGGCGCGCCGCCTGGCGTCCGGCGGCCGAGTCGTGCGCGTGCGTTACGGCATTGACGAGGAGGTATGTACGGGTGACCACGCCTGTATGCGTCTGTCCGGCTGCCCGTCGCTCACGCTCAAGACGTCCGCCGATCCGCTTCGTATCGATCCGGTAAGCACCATCGATGATACCTGCGTCGGTTGCGGGCTCTGCGGCGAGGTAGCGCAGGCGGCCGCACTGTGCCCCTCGTTCTACCGCGTCGAGGTCGTCACCAATGCGTCCCCGTGGGAACGGTTCGTCGCGCAAATGCGGTCATGGGCAACGCGGGCGCTGCTGCCGGCATGACTACCCCGCGCGCAACGGGCACGTGGCCCGCGAAGAGCGAGCGGGTGACGCTGCTCATCGCGGCGCTGGGAGGGCAGGGCGGTGGCGTGTTGACCGAGTGGATCGTCGACGCCGCGCGCGCAGAGGGTCTGACGGTGCAGGCGACCTCCACCCCTGGCGTGTCGCAACGCACCGGCGCGACCACCTACTACATCGAGATCGCCGCTGCGCCGGGAGTCGACACTTCCTGTCCGGCGCTTGCCCTGACGCCGCTACCTGGACGGCTTGACGTCTTAGTCTGCGGCGAGCTGCTCGAGGCCGCCCGAATGCTCGAGCGCGGCATGAGTACGCCGACGCGGACGACGGTCATCGCGTCCACCCATCGCACCTATACCACGCGCGAGAAAATGCACGCTGACGATGGCCGGTTCGACAGCAATCGGATTGTCGACGCCGTACGCGTGTTGTCGCGCGAAGCCATCCTGTTCGACATGGAGGGCGTGGCCGCGCGGCACGGCGCCACGATCAGCGCAGTCCTGTTTGGGGCGCTTGCGGGGAGCGGTACCCTGCCTCTTGGGCGCAGCTCCTGCGAGGCCACGATCGTGGCCACTGGCAAGGGTGTGGAGCCGAGCCTCGCCGCGTTCGCCGAGGGCTTCGCACTCGCGGTGGCGCCGCAGGCCCAGATCGCCGGCGCAGAAACGCCGGGTCTGACGGCGTTGCCAGCCGACTCGCCGCTCCCGGAAGAGCTTGCGGCGCGGATCGCCGCGCTGCCGCCGCCCGTCGCGGAAATCGCCCGCGCGGGCGCCGCGCGTGCCGTCGACTTTCAAGATGTTGCGTACGCGCAGCGCTATCTCGATCGCGTCGACCGCATTGCCCGCGCCGAGGTCGCCGCAGGTGAGCGTGCCGCCGGCCGGGGAGTGGCGCGCGAGTCGGCGCGATATCTCGCGCTGTGGATGTGTTACGACGACGCCATCCGCGTCGCGTCGCTGAAGGCCCGCGCCTCGCGGTTGGATCGCATCCGCCGCGAAGCACGAGCGGATCGACGCGACATCGTGCGCGTATTCGACTGCTTCAGGCCGAGCGCCGTCGAGATCGCGGCAGTGTTGCCGCGGAGTATCGGCGGCTGGCTCGAGCGCCGCACGTTGGCCGGGGGCGCCCACCGGGAAGGTGGACGACGATTGACGCTGCAGGTCAGCTCGATATTCGGCGCGCTGCTGCTCAGGTCGGCGGCGGCGTTGCGGCCCCTTCGTCCGCGTTCGCTGCGCTTCGCCCGGGAGCAAACGGCTATCGACGAGTGGTTGATGGCAGTCGAGCGCACGTTGACGACGGACACAACCGTCGGCCCGCAAGCGGCATACGAGGTCGCGCGGTTGCCGCGGCTTCGCAAAGGCTATGGCGACACGCACGCCAGAGGGAGCGATGATTTCCGGCGCATGCTCGCGTTGTTCGGCGTGGAAAGCGGCGGCGATCTGGCCGCTAGCCTGGCAACGCTGCACGCGATGGACGAAGCCAGGGTCGCAGACCCGGACCGCGCCGGGCACGCCCCACGGATGGGTGCAGGCGGACCGGGGCCCCGCACGCAGCGCGTGGTGTGGGCTGATCGACGCGGACCGTCCTGACGGGGCGAGGAGGAAGCGAAGCTACGAAAGGTCGCGGCTCGACCATGCCGCCGCCCCGGCCGCTGCTTCGGGGCGGCATTGAGCAGCGTCACCCCGCCCGGATCACTTGTCCGGGCTCACCCCGCTGCTCCACGACGCGCTTCTCGGCCGCGAGACGAGGGCGCGCGGGGCCTTGCGCGCGACGCCGCTGCGGGCGCGCCCCCGCGCTGCTGGCGCTCGATGAGCCGAAGCATCGTGGCGAGAGTGATTGAACTGAACGTGGCTTTGGCAATTTCGTCGACTTCCGATAGGACGACGCGCAACGCTTGTCCCACCGGCGTGACATCCCCGAGTTCGCGCCGACCGTGTTCCGGCGACACGGGCTCCTCGAACATCTGCATGATGTCCAGCAGCGTTAGGCGCCGTGCGTTGCCCGCGAAACGGTAGCCGCCGCCGACACCCCGCACAGATTCGACGATGCCACCGCGCGCCAAGTCCGAAAGAACCTTGGCCAGGTGATGCGGCGAGACGCCGTATTTGCCGGCGATCTCCGCCGCCGAGATGTGGCGGGTAGGGTCGGCCGCGAACTCGAGCACGCTGTACAGCGCAAGCGAAGTGTTCTTCTGCAACTTCACGAGCGAACACCGGTACCCGTCGGTCGGCGACGTTCACGCATCGAGATCCATCTCCAGCGGGATGAACGGCCCGGCCATCATGCCCTGGCTTCGGAAGAAGGACAGTATCAACTTGTTGTCGCGAGCAAGAATCGTTCGCACTGTCTTGACCCCGGTGCGCCTGAATCCGGAGCAGATGGCTTCGAGCAGGCGCGTGCCGGTGCCAGTCTGCCGCGAGCGGGGCTCGACGTCGATCGCGAACACCCATCCGCAAGGTTGCGAGCCGAATTCCCAGTCGCGCACCTCGCCGATGACGAACCCGATCACGCGCCCTCCTGCGTCGGCGACCAGAAATTGTCGCTCGGCGTGCCCCGGGGCCCCATAGCGTTTGAAGACCGAATGCCAGTACCTCCGCTTCTCCAGGCCCGTGACCGTCGCGTCCAAGTCGATGATGTCATCCAGGTCGCGCCGCTGCACCCGCCGGATGTCGACCCGCGCCGCGCGTGGGGACGAACTTCGGTCCGGGTCGCCGGCCGGTCCGGCAGTCGGGGTCGGCGGCCGTCGAGTCAAGCAGGCCTCATCGGGAAAGACTGACGCAGATCAAGTCAATTTCCGTATTCCGGTACCAGAATGACAGTTCTCCGGATTCTACCTGTTTTGGTTTCGCTATGGATACGGAGGCAACTGTGCGACCGGGCACCAAGACCCTGACGGGCAGCCCGGCGCATCGTCGAGCCATTACTGGAGGAAGCTATCATGGGATTCTCGAGCTCACGCCCTCTGTCGACATTGCTGGCCACCGTCGTCTGCGCCGCGCTGACCGCCGCGGGCGCGGCAATCGGCCAGGAACCAATCAAGGTCGGTTCCTTTCTCTCGGTGACCGGACCGGCCGCGTTCCTCGGCGATCCGGAGCAGAAGACACTGGAGATGTACGTCGATCGCATCAATGCGGCCGGGGGGGTCGCGGGACGCAAGCTGCAGCTAGTCGTGTATGACGACGGTGGCGACGCCGAAAAGGCCCGTACCTTCACCAAGCGCCTCATCGAGCAGGACAAGGTCGACGTGATCGTCGGCGGCTCGACGACCGGTACCACGATGGCTGCGATTCCACTGGTGGAGCAGGCGCAGATACCGTTCGTTTCCCTCGCGGGGGCGGTGATAATCGTCGAGCCCGTCAAGAAGTGGGTGTTCAAGACGCCGCACACCGATCGCATGGCCTGCGAAAAGATCTTCGCCGACATGCGAGCGCGCAAGCTCAGCAAGCTGGCGCTCATCTCCGGGGCCGGCGGTTTCGACAAGTCGATGCGCGCTGAATGTCTGAAGGTCGCCGGAACGTACGGTGTGGAGGTAATCGCCGACGAGACCTACGGTGCAGGCGACACCGACATGACCGCGCAGCTCACCAAGATCAAAGGGACGCCCGGCGTCCAGGCGGTGCTGAACGCAGGCTTCGGACAGGGGCCTGCGATCGTAACCAAGAACTACAAGCAGCTCGGGCTTGTCGTGCCGCTGTATCAATCGCATGGCGTCGCCTCGAAAGAGTTCATCAAGCTCGCCGGAGATGCCGCCGAGGGTGTCAGGTTGCCCGCCGCGGCGCTGCTCGTCGCGGACATCCTGCCGGCCGGGGATCCGCAGAAACCGGTCGTCGTCGCCTACACACGCGACTACGAGGGCAAGTTCAAGTCCGATGTGTCGACATTCGGCGGACATGCCTACGATGGATTGATGCTGGTCGTGGAAGCCACCAAGCGCGCCGGCGGCAGCGACAAGGCGAAAGTCCGCGACGCGCTCGATGGAACGCGCGGGTACGTTGGAACCGGCGGCGTGGTGAACATGTCGGCGACCGATCATATGGGCCTAGACCTGAACGCCTTCAGGATGCTGGAAGTTCGCAACGGCAACTGGGTATTGATCCAATAACGCACGGATACTGATCGAAGGCCCCCAATGGCCCGACAGTGGGTGCAGTTTCTTGCCGGCGGCCTGACCGTGGGGGCTATCTATGCCCTCGTTGCGCTCGGTTTCTCGATCATTTTCAACGCCAGCCGAGTCATCAACTTCGCGCAGGGCGAATTCGTGATGATCGGCGGCATGAGTGCAGTATCTCTGCTCGCGACCGGTGTGCCGCTTCCCCTGGCGATCGCGGGCGCCGTCATGATTGCCGGAGCGGTCGGCCTGCTGCTCGAGAAGTTCGCGGTTGAGCGTGCCCGACACGCCGACGTGGTTACGCTGATCATCATCACCATCGGGGCATCGATTCTGCTCCGCGGATTGGGGCAGCTCGTATGGGACAAGCGCATCCATGCGCTGCCTCCGCTGTCGGGCGATCAACCGATCGACGTGTTCGGCGCGACGATCGTGCCGCAGAGCCTGTGGGTACTTGGCGTGACCCTCGCCATCGTGGCTGCACTGTCGTGGTTCTTCGGTCGGACGCGCTTGGGCAAGGCGATGCTCGCGACTTCGCACAACCGGCTCGCTGCGCAACTCGTCGGCATCGATGTTCGCAAGGTGCTGTTCGCGAGTTTCGGTCTCGCCGCAACGCTCGGAGCGATCGCCGGCGTGCTCATCGCTCCGATCACTTTCACCTCCTACGACGTCGGCGTCATGCTCGGACTAAAGGGATTCGCCGCCGCGATTCTTGGCGGTCTGGGGAGCTTCCCGGGTGCGGTTGTCGGCGGCTTGCTGCTCGGGCTGATCGAGAGCCTGGGGGCGGGGTACGTGTCCTCGGCGTACAAGGACGTCATTGCATTCGTCATCATCCTTGCGGTTCTTTTCATCAGGCCAAATGGAATCCTCGGTGCACTTCGCCACGAGCGCGTCTAGGCAAAGCGCCACGCGCTGGACCTGGTGGGCCGCGCCGCGCACCGGGGGGATAGCGACGCTCGCGCTGGTGATCGCCGTGACGCCGCTCGCGCTGGTGAACAACTATTTCTACGACGTCGCGATTCTCGTGGGATTGAACGCAATCGTCTGCATCGGGCTCAATCTTCTCATCGGATACGCGGGCCAGATTAGTCTGGGACACGCGGGGTTTTTCGGGTTGGGGGCTTACGGTTCGGCGCTGCTGTCGACGCGGTACGGCTGGCCGGCCCCTGCGGCGTTGGCGACGGCAATCGCCGGCGTCGCGCTGATCGCCTTCATCGTCGGCCGTCCGATTCTGCGACTCAAAGGGCACTATCTCGCGATGGCGACGCTGGGGTTCGGCATCATCGTGTCGATCGTGATCTCGACTGAAGATCGGCTGACGGGTGGCCCGGACGGCATGGGCGTGCCGCCATTGGCCTGGCAGGGCATGATCGTCGCGGGCGAGCGCGCGTGGTACTGGATCGTGGGCGGCTGCCTGTTGCTCGCCGTGTGGCTCGCGCTGAATCTGATCGAATCGCCCACCGGGCGCGCGCTGCGGGCGCTGCATACGTCCGAGGTTGCGGCCGAAGTCGTCGGCATCGATTGCGCTCGCCAGAAAGTCATGGTGTTTGTGATGTCGGCGGTGTTCGCGGCGGTCGCGGGTGGGCTCACCGCCTACTACTCCGGCTTCATCACGCCCGCAAAGGCGTCCTTCTCGCACTCCGTCGAGCTGGTGACGATGGTCGTGTTCGGCGGCATGGCGTCGACGTTCGGCGCACTCGTCGGGGCCACGGTCCTCACCGTGCTGCCCCAAGTGCTGACGCCGCTCAGGGATTACGAAATGGTCGTCTACGGTGCGCTGCTGATGCTCACGATGATCTTCTTCCCGCGCGGCATCGTGCCAACGCTGCGGGCCCGACTGCTGCGCAGGATCCCGTGAATACGCTACGCGTTGAACATCTGTCGAAGGAATTCGGTGGTGTCCACGCCGTCGAGGATTTGTCGTTCGAAATTCGCTCCGGCACGGTCCACTCGATCATCGGCCCCAACGGCGCCGGCAAGACCACGCTGCTCAATCTGCTGACCGGCGTGTACATGCCGAGCGCGGGCCGCATCACATTTGCCGACTGCGATCTTACCGGCGTACCAACCCACGCGTTTGCCGCAGCGGGCATCGGACGTACGTTCCAGAACCTGGAAATCTTTTTCAACATGAGCGCGCTCGAGAACGTGATGACCGGGCGCCATGTACGCGAGCGCTGCGGGCTGCTCGCGGCGCTGCTCCACACGCCGAGCTTGACGCGCGCCGAGCGCGACTGCCGCGAGCACGCGCTGCGGCTCCTGCGCTTCCTCGGCCTGCAGGATTACGAGCACGCGCGACCCGACGCCATGTCCTATGGTGCGCTGAAGCGTCTCGAGATCGCCCGTGCGCTCGCCGGTGAGCCCCGGCTGCTGCTGCTCGACGAACCGGCGGCCGGCCTCAATCAGGTCGAAGCCGCGGAGATCGCGCGGCTGATCAAGCAACTCGTCGCCGAAGGCACAACCGTTGTGCTCGTCGAGCACAACATGAACTTGGTCATGGGAGTCTCCGATCACATTCTCGTGCTCGACTACGGACGGCGGCTCGCCGAAGGCACGGCCCAGCAGGTGCGCAACGACCCGCGGGTGATCGAAGCCTATCTGGGCGCGGCGACTCCGGCGGAGGCGGGACATGCTTGATGTTGCCGGGCTCTCGAGCCGTTATGGACGCATTCCGGCGCTTGCCGACGTCAATCTTCGCGTCGGCCAAGGCGAGCTGGTCGCGCTTGTCGGCGCCAACGGCGCAGGCAAGACGACGTTGCTGCGCGTCGTGTCGGGCGTGCTCCCCGCAGCGACCGGCAAGGTGTGCTTCGAAGGAGCCGATGTGACCCGCGCCTCAGCGCCACGCCGCGTGCGGATGGGCATCGTGCAGGTTCCCGAGGGGCGGCAGGTGTTCGGGCCGATGTCGGTCGAGGACAACCTGCGACTCGGCGCTTTCGTGCGCCCTACATGCGAGATCGCCGCCGGGCTCGAGCAAGTCTTTGGCCTGTTCCCCGTGCTGGCGAACAAACGCCGCCAGGCGGCCGGCACGCTGTCCGGCGGGCAGCAGCAGATGCTCGCGCTCGGCCGGGCGTTGATGACGCGACCGAAGTTGCTGTTACTCGACGAACCGAGCATGGGGCTTGCGCCGCGCATCGTGGCCGAGATCTTCGCGATCATCCGGTCGCTCAAGAACGCGGCGACGACCATATTGCTGGTCGACCAGAACGCGCGCGCGGCGCTCGCGATCGCCGATCGCGCGTACGTGTTGGAAGTCGGCCGGGTCGCGTTGTCCGGGGCCGGCGCGGAATTGCTCGACAACCCGCGGGTCCAGCAGTCCTACCTCGGCCTATGACCCTGCCGCCCACCAACTCAAGGAGACGTCGATGAAGGTATCGCTGGTCTCGGGTGTGACGTCGACATCAAGCCTGATGGTCGATCGCGATCGCACCATCGGTTTCATGGGCGAAAAGGCTCGCGTGTACGCGACACCGATGCTCGTGCGGGACATCGAAGTCGCCTGCCGCGAGCTGCTGCTGGCACATCTCGACCCGGGCGAGGATTCGGTCGGTACCCGCATCGAGCTCGACCATCTTGCCGCGACGCTCATGGGAATGAAAGCTGAACTGAAGGTCACGGTCGCCGATGTCAAGGGACGGCTGGTGACGCTCGAGTTCGAGGGTCGCGATACGGTGGACACGATCTGTCGCGGCCGGCACCAGCGCTTCGTCGTTGACGTCAAGACGACCGAGGCGCGGCTCGCCGCCAAGGCGCAGAAAGCGGGACTCGCATGAGCGCACAGCGCGAAGGTACTCCAATGAGCGCATCGGCCAACACGATCCGGGTGCCGACGTACTGCTATCAGTGCGTCGCGGGACCCGACTTGCTGACGGTCAAGGTGGTCGACGGCGTCGCGACCGAGGTCGAACCCAATTTCTGCGCGGCCGAGGTGCATCCCGGTGGCGGCAAGGTGTGCGTGAAAGCCTACGGACTCGTACAGAAGACGTACAACCCGCATCGCGTGCTGACGCCGATGAAGCGGACGAACCCGCGCAAGGGCCGCGATGAGGACCCCGGCTTCGTGCCGATCGGCTGGGACGAAGCGTTCGCTCTGATCGGTGAGCGGCTGAATCGTCTGCGGCAGAAGGGGCTGACCGACGAATCGGGCTATCCGCGGCTCGCCGTGAGCTTGGGCGGAGCCGGCACGCCCCAGTCGTATATGGGTACGTTCCCCGCATTCCTCGCGGCTTGGGGTCCGGTCGACATGGGCTTCGGGTCGGGGCAGGGTGTGAAGTGCTATCACTCCGAGCACCTCTACGGCGAGTTCTGGCACCGCGCCTTCACGGTCTCGCCGGACACGCCGCTCACCGATTACCTGATTTCCTGCGGCGCGAATGTCGAGGCATCCGGTGGTGTCGTCGGTGTCTGGCGCCACGCCAACGCCCGCATCCGCGGCATGAAGCGCGTGCAGGTCGAACCGCATCTTTCGGTGACCGGCGCCTGCTCTGCGGAATGGGTCCCGATCAAGCCCAAGACGGACGCCGCGTTTCTCTACGCACTGGTGCACATGCTGCTGCACGAGATTCCGCGCGAACGGCTCGACGTGGCGTTCCTTGCGCGCTACACCGCGTCGCCCTATCTCGTCGGACCGAACGGTTATTACCTGCGCGACCGCGCGACGCGCAAGCCGCTGGTGTGGGACAGGGCCCGCAACGCGGCCGCGCCTTTCGACTTGCCGGGACTCGCAGAAGCGCTCGAGGGGCGGTACGACGCCGACGCGATAGAGATCGGCGCTGACGCCGAAGTGCTGGCCGATGGCTGCCTCGCCGGCGAAACCGCCTTCAGCAAGCTCGTCGCACACATGGCGGCGTACACGCCCGAGTGGGCGCAGCGCATCTGCGACGTCCCGGCCGCGACCATGCGCCGCATCGCCCATGAGTTTGTCGCGCACGCACGCATTGGCGAAACGATCGAGATCGACGGCGTGACGTTGCCCTATCGTCCTGTCGCCGTGAGCTTGGGCAAGACGGTCAACAACGGCTGGGGCGGCTTCGAATGTGTCTGGGCACGCACGATGCTCGCGGCGCTGGTCGGCGCGCTGGAGGTCCCGGGCGGCACGCTCGGTACGACCGTGCGCCTGAATCGGCAGGTGACGGCGCGCATCGAAAGCGTGCAGCCGGGACCGGACGGCTTCATGGCGTACCCGCTCAACCCGACCGACAAGGCGCACTGGTCGCCGCAGCCCAACATTCGCAACGCGTATCGGACATTGGTTCCGCTCGCGGGAAACGGACCGTGGAGCCAGGCGCTCGGGCCCACTCATTTCTCGTGGATGTTCCTCGATGAAACGCCGCAGGGCCTGCCCCGCGTCACGCTGCCGGACGTCTGGTTTGTCTACCGCACGAACCCGGCGATCTCGTTCTGGGACACGACAGCCGTCGCCGACAAGATGGCGCGCTTCCCGTTCATGGTGGCCTTCGCGTATACGCGCGACGAAACCAATCATTTCGCCGATCTCTTGCTGCCCGAGGCGACCGATCTGGAAAGCCTGCAACTGATCCGCATCGGCGGCTCGAAATTCGTCGAGCAGTTCTGGGATCAGCAGGGTTTTGCGCTGCGCCAACCGGCGGTGGCGACCCGTGGTGAGGCGCGCGACTTCACCGCGATCGCGACCGAGATCGCATCGCGCGTCGGCCTGCTCGAAAAATACAACGCGGCGATCAACCGGGGTGCGGCCGGCGCTCCCCTGAAGGGCCCGCGCTGGGACTTCTCGCTGCCGACGACCGAGGCGCACGAGCCAGAGAAGATCTGGGATGCGATTTGCCGCGCGGCGAGCGCGGAGGTCAGCGACGGCCGCGAACAGCACGGGCTTGACTGGTGGAAGGAGCATGGCCTGGCGACAAAGCCCTTTCCGCGGGTCGGCTGGTACTTGTTCCCGGAACTCGCCAGGCAGCAGCTGCGCTTCGAGCTGCCGTACCAGGAGCGGCTGTGGCGAGTCGGCGTCGAGCTCGGCCGTCGACTGCACGAGAACGACATGCGCTGGTGGGACACGCAGCTCAAGGAATATCAGGCGCTGCCGGTGTGCAAGGATTTCAGCGCGCTGTGGACGGCGGCCGTCGTCAAGGCTGGTGGCCAGCCGAATGACTACCCGTTCTGGCTGCTGACCGCGCGCAGCATGCAGTATGCATGGGGTGCGAACGTCGGCATGCAGCTGATCAAGGAGGTCGCCGACAACATCGCCGGCCACCGCGGCGTCATCATCAACACGCGAATGGCGGAGAAGCTGGGAATCGCGGACGGCGAGCAGGTGGAGATTGCGACGCCACAGCATCGCGTGCGAGGCCGTGCTGTACTTCGCCAGGGAATTCGTCCCGACACGCTGCTGTTGCTCGGTCAGTTCGATCACTGGGCGACACCGTTTACGAAGGACTTCGGCGTGCCGAGCATGAATTCACTGGTGGAGATGTCGCTCGACCTCACCGATGCGACCGGTTCCGGTGCCGACATCGTGCGTGTGAAGATTGCGGCGGCGGCGGCCGACAGCGTATCCGCCGCGGCGAATACGAACCGAAGAGGTACCTCATGACGCGCTGGGTCATGGTGGCCGATCTTCGCCGCTGCGTCGGTTGCCAGACGTGCACGGCGGCATGCCGGCACGCCAACGCGACTCCGCCCGGCGTCCAGTGGCGCCGCGTCCTCGACATCGAACAGGGCGAGTACCCGGAGGTGACGCGCGCGTTCGTGCCGGTCGGCTGCCAGCATTGCGACGAGCCGCCATGTATGGACGTCTGCCCGACGACGGCCACGAAAAAGCGCGCCGATGGCATCGTCACGATCGATTACGACATCTGCATCGGTTGCGCCTACTGCGCGGTCGCGTGTCCGTACCAGGCACGCTCCAAGACGCTGCGACCCGCATTCGCCTACGGCGTGGAAATGGAGAACGAGGCCAAACGCCGCGATGATTCACGGCTCGCCGTCGCCACCAAGTGCACGTTCTGCGTCGATCGAATCGACGCGGGGCTCGCGCAGGGAATGACGCCCGGCGTCGATCCCGAGGCAACACCGGCATGCGTTAACTCGTGCATCGCACAGGCATTGGCCTTCGGCGACCTGGACGACCCGCAGAGTGGCGTATCGCAGCTTCTCGCGCACAACGCAAATTTCCGCATGCACGAGGCGCTCGGGACAGGCCCGGGGTTCTACTACCTTTGGGATCGACATGCGGAGGCGGCCGAATGATGGGTCCAGCGAAAGGCTACGGGAGCTACGGCGCGAAACCGTGGCAACAGACGAGCTGGGACGCTCGTGCGGCCGGCAATTTCATGGGTGGCGGCATGGGGAGCGGTCTCATCGTCTTCGCCGCGCTGTCCGCCACCGGGTCGGCGCGGTCGGTGCTGCTGCTCGCCGGATTCGGGCTCGTCGGCCTGGGGCTGCTCTGCGTCGCGCTCGAACTCGGACGGCCGCTGCGGGCGATCAGAGTGCTGCGCAACCCACGCACCTCGTGGATGTCGCGCGAAGCCTGGACCGCGATGCTCTTGTTCCCCAGCGCCCTGGCCGCTGCGGCGGGAGCGCCGGCCTTCGCCTGGATCGCTGCTGCGCTCGCCCTCCTGTTCGCCTATTGCCAGGCGCGCCTGCTGCAGGCGGCGAGGGGCATCCCGGCATGGCGCGAACCGCTCCTGGTGCCCTTGCTCGTGACGACGGGGCTCGCTGAAGGTGGCGGCGTGTTCCTGTTGACGGCGCCGTTTCATGGCGCCGCGACGGCAGCGACGGTCGGCCTGTTCGGTGTGCTCGTGGTCGCGCGGTTCGCGGTCTGGATCGCGTATCGGCGGCGCCTCTCCGGCAGCGTGGCGCCGGGAGCGCTTGCGGCATTGGACGCCGCCGGACGCGTCCTGTTGTTTGCGGGCACGCTGTTGCCGCTCGTGCTGGTCGCGGCCGCGGCATTCGCCGGTACATCCGTAGTGCCTATCGCCGCGCTGGCCGGATTGCTGGCGGCACTCGCCGGTGCGTGGGTCAAGCTCGTGATCGTCACGCTCGCCGGATTCAACCAGGGCTTCACGCTGGCGCATCGCCCCGTGCGCGGCGTCCGTTCCTAGACGACAACGCAAGCGATCCGAGGAGACCCGATGGGTGCATCGACGATGGCGGAAGCGGGCATGAGCGTCGCAGGTGCCCGCCGCTACTACTTCGACCCTGCGTGCGAGGCGATGCCGCGCGAGCGGCTTGCGGCGCTGCAACTCACGCGCCTGCGCGCAACCTTGAAGAACGCCTACGACAACGTGCCATTTCACCGCGCGAGGCTCGACGGTGACGTCATTGAACCGAACGACCTGCGCAGTCTGGACGACATCCGGTTTCTGCCGTTCACCGTCAAGACCGACCTGCGCGACCACTATCCGTTCGGGTTGTTCGCACGGCCACGCAGCAACCTCGCGCGATTGCACGCGTCGTCCGGCACGACGGGCAAACCGACCGTCGTCGGATACACGGAGAACGATCTACGCGTCTGGGCCGATTTGATGGCACGCTCGTTCGCCTGCGCGGGCGCACGGCCCGGCGACCTCGTCCACAACGCATACGGCTACGGGCTGTTCACCGGGGGCCTGGGCGCGCACTACGGCGCGGAGCGACTCGGCGCAACTGTCGTGCCGATGTCGGGCGGATCCACCGAACGCCAGATCGCGCTGATCACGGACTTCGGCGCGCGCGTTCTGTGCTCGACACCGTCCTACGCACTCGCGATTGCCGAGGTGGCGGAACATTTGGGCGTTGACCTGCGCCGGAGCGCGCTCGAGGTCGGTCTGTTCGGCGCCGAACCGTGGAGCGAGGCGATGCGCCAGGAAATCGAAGCGCGGCTGGGACTCAGGGCCGTCGACATATATGGTCTTTCGGAGATCATGGGGCCGGGAGTCGCGTGCGAATGCGACCAGCGATCCGGCCTGCATGGCTGGGAGGATCATTTCCTGTTCGAGGTCATCGATCCGGAAACCAACGCACCGGTGCCGGACGGCGATCCCGGCGAGCTCGTGATCACCACGCTCACCAAAGAGGCGCTGCCGATGCTGCGCTACCGCACGCGCGACATCACGCGGATCACCCGCGCGCCCTGCGCTTGCGGACGCGCGCATCTGCGCATTCTGCGCATTACGGGACGCAGCGACGACATGTTGATCATCCGTGGTGTCAACGTATACCCGTCGCAGGTCGAAGCGGTACTCGTCGGCGCCGCGCACATCGCGCCGCACTACCAGCTCGTCGTCGACCGCCGCGGGAGCCTCGATCACATGACCATCGAAGTCGAGGCGCGGCGCGGTGTCCTGCCCGACGCATTCGAATCCATCGCGCGCGATGTCGCGCACCATATCAAGTCGCTGATCGGCGTCACGACCGACGTGGTCGTGAGGAAACCCGACGAGATCCCTCGCTCCCAGGGCAAGGCGGTGCGGGTGCGCGACCTGCGGCCGAAAGGAATCTGAGACCATGGCCAAGCGCCTGCTGGCATTGACAGTCAACGGCCGCCGCCGCGAAGACGCGGTCGCCGACAACGCTCTGCTGGTCAACTATTTGCGTGACACGGCCGGGCTGACCGGCACCAAGCAAGGGTGCGACGGCGGCGAGTGCGGGGCCTGCACCGTGCTGATCGACGGCGAGCCGCGCCTTGCCTGCATCACGCTCGCCGCGACCTGCGAAGGCCGCGACGTCGAGACCATCGAAAGCCTTGCAACCGATGGCCGCATGAGTCGCCTGCAGCAGGCCTTCCACGAGACGCTCGGAACCCAGTGCGGATTCTGCACGCCGGGAATGATCATGGCCGCGGAAGCGCTGCTGCGCCGGAACGCGAGCCCGACGGAGCGCGAGATCCGCGAGGCGCTGTCCGGCAATCTGTGCCGTTGCACCGGGTACGTGAAGATCATCGAGTCGGTCCAGGTGGCCGCAGGGGGCAATTGATGCAACCGCTCGCCAACGAGTCGATCGTACCTGACCGTGCCGCCGTCATATCCACCGTCGGCAATGGCGGCGCGGTGGGGCAGCGGACACCGCTGATCGACGGCATCGAAAAGGTGACCGGGCGCGCGCGCTACACCGCGGATCTGCCGCTCGGCGAGGCACTTGTCGGCCGCATCCTCAGGAGCCCGATCGCCCACGGCACCATTCGTGGCATCGACACCGCGAAGGCGAGGGCGATTCCCGGCGTACGCGCGGTCGTCACCGGCGAGGACTTCGCCACGCCGTATGGCGTGATTCCCATCGCGCAGAACGAGTGGCCGCTCGCCCGCGACCGGGTCCGCTATCGTGGCGAGCCGATCGCCGCCGTTGCGGCGGTCGACGAGGCGACGGCGGAAGCTGCGCTCGCCGCCATCGTGCTCGATATCGATCCGCTGCCGGCCTACTTCAGCGCTGCCGACGCTCGCGCTCCCGATGCGGTGCCCCTGCACGAGAAGAAGCGCGGCAACATCGAGCGCGAAGTCGACCAGCTCTTCGGCGACGTCGACGCGGGTTTCGCCGCCGCCGATCTGGTTCGCGAAGAGACTTTCCACTACGCCGAAGTTGCCCACGGCCAGATCGAGCTCAACGCCACGGTCGCCGAGTACGAGCCGGAACGCCAGCGCCTCACCGTGCACTCGGTGACGCAGGTGCCCTACTACCTGCACCTTACTTTGGCGCAGTGCCTGGCGATGGACAGTTCGCGCATTCGCGTGATCAAGCCATTCATCGGCGGCGGCTTCGGGCATCGCGTCGAACCGCTCAACTTCGAGATGATCACGGCGGCTCTCGCACGCGCGGCAGGTGGCCGGGTCAGGACCGAGCTCTCGCGCGAGGAGTGCTTCCTCACGCACCGCGGCCGACCCGAGACCGATATCCGGTTGAAGCTGGGCGTGAAGAAATCCGGGGAGATCACCGCCGTCGACTGCGAGATCGTCCAGCGCGGCGGAGCGTACGGCGGCTACGGACTGGTGACGATCCTCTACGCCGGGGCATTGCTGCATGCGATCTATAAGGCGCCGGCGGTGAAGTATCGCGGCTATCGCGTTTACACGAACACACCGCCTTGTGGTGCGATGCGGGGCCACGGTGCGGTCGATGCACGGCACGCATTCGAATCGCTGCTCGACATCATCGCGACCGACTTGGGGCTGGATCCGTTCGCCGTTCGGCGCGCGAACCTGATCGTTCCGCCATATCGCACCCCGAACGATCTGCAGGTCAACTCGTACGGTATCCCCGCGTGCCTCGACTGGGTCGAAGAAGCCTCGGACTGGAAGGCCCGGCATGGTCGGCTGCCGCGCGGGCGCGGCCTCGGACTCGCCTGCTCGCACTACGTTTCCGGATCGGCCAAGCCGGTGCACTGGAGCGGCGAGCCGCACGCGGTGATCAACCTCAAGCTCGACTTCGACGGGGGAATCACCATTCTGACGGGCGCGTCGGACATCGGCCAAGGCTCCTCGACGCTGCTTGCGCAGGTCGTCGCCGAAGTGCTGTCTCTTTCGCTGGACCGCATCCGCGTCGTCGCGACCGACAGCGTGCTCACACCGAAGGACAACGGCTCGTATTCTTCGCGCGTGTCGTTCATGGTCGGCAACGCCGCGATTCGCGCCGCGCAGGAAATGAAGCGCGTCCTGGTCACGGCAGCGGCAAGAAAACTCGAAGCGAGCCCTGAAGATATCGAGTGGGAGGGCGAGCACTGCCGCGTTGCCGGCACGGACCGCGTGCTGGACTTCGCTCAGGCGGTGGAGGCGGCGTTGATCGAGTCCGGCACGCTGACGGTGAAGGGCGCATGGTCGACCCCGCCGGAAACACAGGGCGGCAAGTTCCGCGGTGCAGCGGTCGGATCGACCGCCGGATTCTCCTACGCGGCACAGGTGGTCGAGGTGGCGGTCGACGAGGACACCGGCAGGGTCTCGGTCGAACGGGTGTGGGTCGCGCACGACTGCGGTTTCGCGATCAACCCGCTCGCGGTCGAGGGCCAGGTTCAGGGAGCGGTGTGGATGGGGATGGGGCAGGCACTCTCGGAAGAGACGCAGTATCACGCCGGGCTCCCGCTCGGCCCGAGCATGCTCGACTATCGAATTCCCACCATCGTCGAATCGCCGCCGATCGAGGTCAAGCTGGTCGAAAGCCACGATCCGCTCGGGCCATTCGGCGCGAAGGAGGCGAGCGAAGGCGCGCTGCACAGCTTCGCCCCGGCGCTAACCAACGCGATTTGTGAGGCCATCGGCATTCGTCTGACGGAATTGCCGGCCTCGGCTGATCGAGTGCTCGAGGCGATCCAGGCGAAACAACGCGACGAACGGCTGCGCGCGAGCAAGGCCGCGCGCGCGCAGGCGGTCCGTGCGAGGTGATGACCATGGAACGCACACCCGAATTCGATCTGAGGCGCCCGCGGAGCGTGATGGAGGCTGCGGCACTGCTCGCGGCCGAACCGAAGGCTCGACTTGTCGCCGGCGGAACCGACCTTGTGCCGAACCTGCGCCGTGGAATCGAGCGACCGTCCATGCTGGTCGACCTCGGCGGGGTGCGTGAACTCACGGACATCGAATTCTCGGACGCCGGGCTGTCGCTGGGGGCGGGCGTAACGCTGTCCAGGCTTGCGCGTGACGCGGCCGTCGCACGTCAGTACCCGGCGATCGCCGAGGCCGCGGGCGCGGTTGCAGGTCCGGGCCATCGCAGTGTGGCGACCGTCGGCGGCAATCTCTGCCTGGACACGCGCTGCGTGTTCTACAATCAGAGCGAGTGGTGGCGCGCGGCGAACGCGTATTGCATGAAGCGTCGTGGCGATATCTGCCACGTCGCGCCGCAGGGCAGGCACTGCCATGCCGCTTTCTGTGGCGATCTTGCGCCCGCCCTGCTTGTCCTGCGGGCCGACGTCGAAGTCGTCTCCAGTCTGGGCGCGCGGCGCATGGCGTTGTCAGATCTATATCGCGACGACGGCGCCGCACATCTGACGATCGCTCGCGACGAGGTGCTGGCGCGGATTCTGATCCCGGCAGCGCCGAATGGGCTCCGCTTTGGCTATCGCAAGGCGCGTGCGCGCGGCGCGATCGATTTTCCGCTAGCCGGCGTCGCGTGCGCCATGGTGCTCGAGGGCAAATTGCTTGCGGAACTGCGCATTGCGTTGACCGGCACCAATTCGCGACCGATCCTGCTCGAGGGCACCGAAGCGCTGCTCGGACGGCCTGTTGACGACCAGGCGATTGTCACCGTCGGTAAGCTGGTGCAGAAACAGGTGAGTCCGATGCGCACGACGGTCACGCCATCGAACTATCGCCGGCAGGTCGCGTCGGTGCTGGCGCGGCGGCTGCTGCGCGAGCTTTGCGCTTGATGGAGCGAGAACGTGTACCGCATCGAGGCGCTGCGGTGACGGGGGCAGCGATGTTCTGCCCGAAATGCCATCGTCCGCTCGACGACGGCGCTGAGCCGTACGTCTGCTGCGCGGCCGCGACGCTGCGCTGGCGCTGCCGGTCATGCGCCAAGGTCAGCGAAGGCTTCGCGTTTCCCTACGGGGGATGTCCGCTGTGCGGCGGCGAGCTCGAACGGTTCGATCCGGGCCCGGTCGGAGATGCGGCGGCGATGACCGCCGTGCGCAAGGCATTCGAGATCGAACTTGGCGGTCAGGCCTTCTACCACCGTGCCGTGGCGAGCGCGTCCGAGCCGGCGCAGCGTGAGCTCTTCGCCCGCTTCGCCGCAATGGAGCGGGAGCACATGAACACGCTGGCAGGTCGCTACCACGTCGATCTGGCGCCGGTGTTCGATGCGCATGCGGTCGAGCAGGCAGTCGTTTTCGCTGGCGTCGATAACCGTGTCGGTGATGCCGAGGATCTGTTTCGCGTCGCGATCGACATGGAGGAGCGGGCCGCGTCGTTCTTCGACGCGACCGCCGCAAACGCCGCGGCCGAATCTTCGGAACAGCGGCTATACCGCGAGCTTGCCGCCGAGGAACGCGAGCACGCCGCGCTCCTTCGCACCGAGCAGGCGCGCTGGCGCGAGGGCAAATCGGGCCGGCTCGGCGCGGCGCGCAACGAGCCGCCGCCAGTCGCGACCGCGGCGGCCACAACGATGAACGCGGCGCAGGTATTGCTGGCCGATCATGACGACGCACGCGTGGCGCTGGTCTGCGGCACCGAGGACATGAGCCGCGGCGAGCTGCGTGCAGCCGTTGCGCGGGCCGGAGCCAAGTGGCGTGCGCGCGGGGTGCGGCGCGGCGATCGCGTGGCGATCAAGCTCCCTGACGGTATCGACTGGATCGTCGCTTACCTCGGCGTGATCTGGGCCGGTGGCGTCGTGGTGGGCGTGAATCCGCGCGTGCCTGCCAACGAGTGGCTTGCGATCCTGGATGCGGCGGGATTTCTTTTCATCCTCGCCGAAGCCGGCGACGACACGCCGGCGCCGTGGAGCATGCACGTGGTCTCGCTCGACGACTGGCGGCGGGAGATGGCAGATGCCGTACCGAGCGAAGCGGAGCGGGTGCGACCCGAGGATCCCGTGCTGTGGGTTCACTCGTCAGGCACCAGCGGCCATCCGAAGGCCGTGATGCATCCGCAGCGCATCGTGCGCGAGATCGAGCGCGTTGGTCGCGAGCGGCTCGGGCTCACAGCCGACGACCGCATCTACGCGAGCTCGAAACTGTTCTTCGCCTACCCACTCGCGAACTGCATCTTCACCGGGCTCAAAGTCGGCGCGACCATCATCCTCGATCCGCAATGGCCGACCGCGCACAGCGTCGTCGCGACCATCATGGCGCGGCGCGCGAACGTGCTGTTCAGCGTGCCGTCGCTGTACCGCAACCTGCTGAAGGAAGGACTGGCTGGTCAGCTCGCGCAATGCGGTGTGCGGCTCTACGTTTCGGCAGGGGAGGCACTGCCGACGACATTGCGCGACGAATGGAAGCGCCAGGTCGGGTGCACGATCGTCAACGGTTACGGCGCCTCGGAAACACTTGCGCTGGTGCTCGTTGATAGCGACGACGGCCACGGCTTGCGCGTCTCGCCGGGCGTCGACGTGGCTGCGCTCGACGAGCGCGCCCCGGCGTTGCGACCCGGGTCGCCGGCGCCCACAGCACCGGGGCGCATCTTGATTCGCGGTTCGACCATCGCGCTGGGCTACTGGAACCGTCCCGACGCGCAGGCCGCGCACTTCCTCGACGGCGCATTCGCGCCGTCAGACCTGTTCGAGCGCGTGGACGGCGGCGGCTGGCGCTTCGCCGGACGCGACGATTCGCTGGTCAAGGTGTACGGCCGCTGGGTCGATCTGGTCGAACTCGAGCAGCGCATTGCGCTCGCTTGCCCCGGCATCGCCGACGCGGCCGCGGTCACGGTTCCCGATGCCGACGGTGTCGATGCGGTCGCGCTGTTCTTCGTCGCGCAGCCCGACGTACCGATGCTCGATGCAGCGACGCTGCGCGAGCATGTCGACCGCCTGCCGCCCCATCAGCGACCGCGCTGGCTGCATCCCGTCGAGGCGCTGCCACGCACACCGACCGGCAAGCTGGTACGCCGGAGGTTGCGCGACTTGCACTGCACACTCGCCGCCGACGCGGCGACCGGAAACGTGAGGATCGGCGATGCTCGTCAATGAGCGAAACCCGCGCGTGCTCGCCGCGACGCGCGCAGGTGGGCCGATCAACACGATCGGCGCCTTGCTGCGGGTGCGAACGACAAGCCGATTGAATCAGGCTGATTGAATCAAACCCGTTGCATCTACTTTCGATAACCGGAGAAACACATGCTTTGCCGATACCTTGTCAGAAGCGTCTTGATCATTGCTGCACTATTCGCCGGCGCCGGCCCCGTATCCGCGCAGAACGTGGTCAAGCTCGGGATGGTGGCCGAGTTCTCGGGACCGTTCGCGCAGTACGGCCAGCAGATGCTACGGCGGCATGAAGGCGTACATGAAGCTGCACGGCGACACCGTCGCCGGCAAGAAGATCGAGATCATGCAGAAGGACACCACCGGCCCGGCGCCGGACGTGGCCAAGCGCCTCGCGCAGGAGCTCGTCACGCGCGACAACGTCGACATCCTGGTCGGCTTCGGGCTCACGCCGAACGCGCTGGCGGTCGCGCCGGTCGCCACCGAGGCGAAGATGCCGATGGTCGATCATGAACGCGGCGACGTCGATCATCACGACCAAGTCGCCGTACATCGTGCGCGTGTCGATGACGCTGCCGCAGATCACGCAGCCGATGGCGGTGTGGGCGGCGAAGAACGGCATCAAGAAGGTCTACACGGTCGTCGCCGACTACGGTCCCGGGCTCGATGCCGAGAAGGCGTTCACCGAGGCGTTCAAGGCGGCCGGCGGCGAGATCGTCGGCAGCGTGCACACGCCGCTGCAGAACCCGGATTTCGCGCCGTTCATCCAGCGCGTGAAGGACGCCAAGCCGGAAGCGGTCTTCCTGTTCCTGCCCGCGGGCGAGCAGGGCATCGCGTTCATGAAGGGCTACCAGGAGCGCGGTCTCGCCGCAGGCCGGGATCAAGCTGATCGCGACCGGCGACATCACCGACGACGGCGTGCTCGACGCGATGGGCGACCCGACGCTGGGGCTCGATCACCAGCTTCCACTACTCGGCGGCGCACGATTCGCCGGAGAACAAGGCGTTCGTGAAGGCCTACGCCGACGTCGAACGGCGACAAGCTGCGCCCCAATTTCATGGCCGCGGCGGGCTACGACGGCATGGCGGCGATCTACGAGGCGCTGAAGAAGACGGGCGGCTCGACCGACGGCGACAAGCTGCATGGCCGCGATCAAGGGCCTGAAGCTCAACAGCCCGCGCGGGCCGATCATGATCGATCCGGACACGCGCGACGTCGTGCAGACGGTCTACATCCGCAAGGTCGAGAAGATCGACGGCGGCCTGTACAACGTCGAGTTCGACAAGTTCCCGGATCAGAAGGACCCCGGGAAGTAGCAGCGCAGCATTCCGAGACCGCGCGTGCCCGAGTTGCTCGTCGCCGAAGGACTCGTCGCTGGCTACGGCGAGTCGATCGTGCTCGAAGGCGTCTCGCTCGCGTTGGATCGGGGAGGAAGCCTCGCACTGCTTGGTCGCAACGGCGCCGGCAAGACCACGCTGCTGCTTACGCTGATGGGCCTGACGCGGCTCAGGAAGGGGCGGCTCTTTCTTCGCGGCGAGGATATTTCGCGCGCGCCGACCCATCAGCGCGCACGTTCGGGGTTGGGCTGGGTACCCCAGGAGCGCCTGTGTTTCCCTTCACTCACGGTCGAGGAACACCTGAATGTCGTCGCGCGTCGAGGTCCGTGGGACCTGGCACGGATATACCGCGATTTCCCTGGGCTCAAGGAGCGCCGCCGCAATCTGGGGAACCAATTGTCGGGCGGTGAGCAGCAAATGCTGGCGATCGCCCGTGCACTCATGACCAATCCGAGCGTGCTGCTGCTCGATGAACCGATGGAAGGGCTCGCACCGGTCATCGTCAAGGCCGTTGTGAAAGTGATCGAGGATCTGATGCGTACTGGGGAGTTCGCGGTCATCGTCGTCGAGCAACACGCGCGCCTGGCGCTTTCGCTCACGAGGGCGGCGATCGTCCTCGAACGCGGCCGCGTAGTGCGTCAGGCGGCGAGCAAGGATCTCGCGGCGGATTCTGCTGCGCTCGACCGCCTGGTGGCGCTCGCATGAATGACGACCGATTGGCGAGGAAAGCAGCGGCTTGCCCAAGCGCCCTCACGCCTGCGCTGCGATCAGGGAATCGTACCGATGCTTGCGGTTGAACGAACCGGACGAATTGTGGTGGCCACGCTATCCCGGCCGCCTGTCAACGCGCTCGACGACGAGTTGATTGCGTGTCTCGACGCGGTGCTGGACGACGCGAGCGCCGATGCCGAAATTACGGTGATGCATCTGCGCAGCGACGAGAAGGCTTTCTGCGCCGGGGCCGACCTGAATCTGATGCAGTCGTGCTTTGCCACGCCAGAGGGGCCGGAGCGGATGGTCGATCTGGTGAGTCGCATGCAGCGCCTTTTCGCGCGCATGGAAAGCGCGCCGGTCGTCACCGTCGCCGAAATCGGCGGTGCGGCGATGGGTGGAGGGCTGGAACTGGCGCTGGCTTGTGATCTGCGTGTCGCCGCAATCGACGCCCGACTCGGGCTGCCCGAGGTGCAGTTAGGCCTGTTGCCGGCGGCGGGCGGTACGCAGCGGCTGACGCGACTGTGCGGCCACGGTACCGCCAAGCGCCTGATCCTCGGTGCGGAGCTGGTCGACGGTGCAGAGGCCTTGCATCTGGGGATGGTCCAGTGGGCGCAGCCACGGGAGGAACTGGCGCGCTGGACGCGCGAGCTCGTGGCGCGGTACGCCGCGATGCCCAAGGCGGCGGTGGCGGCGTGCAAACGCTGCATCCACGCTGCCGATGAGCCGACCCGCGACGGATACGCCGAGGAAATTGCGTCAACTCGAAGCCTTTACCAACACCTCGAGACCCGCGCCAAGGTCTCTGAGTTCCTGACCAAGAATGCAGCACGAAAACAAACCAAGGAGATGCCATGAGTTTCAAGGACAAGATTGCCGTCGTTACCGGTGCCGGGTCCGGCATCGGCCAAGCGACGGCCGAGGCACTTGCCGAAGCCGGTGCCACCGTTGTCGCCGCCGACATCAATCGCGATACCGGCGAGGCCACGGCCAGCGCTATCCGCAGCAAGGGGCACAACGCACTGTTCCTGCCCGTCGACCTGACCAGCGAGGCTTCGATCACTGCGTTCGCCGAAGAACTCCATGCCAAAGTCGGCGCGGTCGACGTGCTCGTGAACGGCGCCGGCTGGGGCCAGACCAAGCCCTTCTGGGAGGCGACACCTGAGCTGTGGGAAAGACTGATCGCGCTGAACTTTGTCGGACCGATGAAGCTGGTCAAGGCGCTGCTGCCGAAGATGATGGAACGGGGCAGCGGCAAGATCGTCAACATCGCCAGCGATGCCGGTCGCGTCGGGAGCCTCGGTGAGACGATCTATTCGGGCGCGAAGGGCGGCCTCATCGCCTTCACCAAATCGCTGGCCCGCGAGACCGCCCGATACAATATCAACGTCAACTGCGTGTGCCCGGGACCCACCGAGACTCCACTGCTGTTTGCGGTGCCGGAAAAACATCTGGAGGCCTTCAAGAAGGCCATTCCCTTCCGCCGCTTCGGCAAGCCCTCAGAAATTGCCGATGCGGTGGTGTTCTTCGCCAGCGATCGCGCCAGCTACATCACCGGACAGGTGCTCAGCGTCAGCGGCGGCCTGACCATGGTCGGCTAACCCAACCTCAATGCTCCAGGGAGCGAAACAATCATGAAACGCATCCAGCTTGCGAATTACAGCGCGGTCAACTTCGGGTATTCGGTGTCAAGCAAGGTCGCCACGATCACGCTCAACCGGCCTGAGCGAAAGAATCCACTGACCCTCGAGTCCTATGGTGAGCTGCGCGACCTGTTCCGCGAGATGGTCTATGCGACCGACGTCAGGGCGATCGTGTTCACCGGGGAAGGAGGCAATTTCTGCTCCGGCGGCGACGTCCACGACATCATCGGCAAGCTGGTGCAGATGAAAATGCCGGAACTGCTGGCATTCACCCGCATGACGGGCGACCTAGTCAAGGCGATGCGCGGTTGCCCGCAGCCGATCATCGCCGCGATCGACGGTGTGTGCACCGGCGCCGGCGCACTGATCGCGTGCGCGTCGGACATGCGTTACGCGACGGCGCGCAGCAAGCTCGCCTTCCTGTTCGTCCGCGTCGGCCTCGCCGCCGCGGACATGGGCGCGTGCACGCTGTTGCCGCGGCTGATCGGACTTTCGCGCGCAGCCGACCTGCTCTACACCGGCCGCGTCGTCGGTGGCGAGGAAGGGGAGCGCATCGGCTTTCACAACCGGCTGGTCGAGCCCGAGAAGTTGCTCGCCGAAGCGACGGCGATGGCGACGAGCCTGGCCGACGGCCCGACCTTCGGCCATGGCATGACGAAGACCATGCTATGGCAGGAATGGAGCTCCGGACTCGGCGAGTCCATCGAGGCGGAAGCGCAGGCCCAGGCGATCTGCATGCAGACACGGGACTTCGAGCGTGCCTACCACGCCTTCGTGGCCAAGCAGAAACCCGTCTTCGAGGGGAATTGATGACGGACCGAAGTTTCCTCGCGTGGCCGTTCCTCGACGACCGCCACCGTGATCAGTCACGCGACTTCGAGCAGTGGGTCGAGCAGACCCTCCCGGCCTTGCTTCACGGCGCCGACGGTGATCTCGACGCGGTCTACGCCTGCGTCGGACGGCTGGTCAAGGACCTTGGAAGGTCGGGCTTGCTGCGGGCGTGCGTTCCCGCTGCTTATGGCGGCTTGCGCGAAAAAATCGACGTGCGCAGCCTTTGCCTCGCGCGAGAAATCCTCGCGCGAGCGTCGGGCCTCGCGGATTTTGCATTCGCGATGCAGGGGCTCTCCAGTGCGCCGATCAGCTTGTTCGGGCGCGACGAGCAGAAGCGAGCCGTCCTGCCCGGTCTCGCCGCCGGAACCATCGTCGGCGCGTTCGCGCTGTCGGAACCGGATGCTGGATCCGACGTAGGCGCCATCACGACCCGCGCCACGCGTGACGGCGATGCCTGGCAACTCGATGGCATCAAGACCTGGATATCCAACGCCGGTCTCGCCGATTGCTACGTCGTCTTCGCGCGCACCGGTGAAGGGCCGGGGACGAAGGGCTTGTCCGCATTCATCGTCGATGCAGATGCTCGTGGCCTGGACGTATCCGAACGGATCGACGTCGTTGCGCCGCATCCCCTGGGCACGCTGCGCCTCACCGAATGCCGAGTTCGGAGTGATCGACTTCTCGGCCAGCCGGGAGAGGGATTCAAGATCGCCATGGCAACGCTCGATGTCTTTCGCTCTACCGTAGGCGCCGCCGCGCTCGGCTTCGCGCGGCGAGCATTTGACGAGTCGACACAGTGGGCGGTGAAACGGCGCATGTTTGGGCGTACGCTGGCCGAGTTTCAACTCACGCAGGCCAAGTTCGGCGACATGGCGGTCGCCATCGACGCAACAGCGCTACTGGTCTATCGGGCGGCGTGGACCAAAGACGTCCTGGGCGCGCGGGTTACGCGCGAGGCGTCGATCGCCAAGCTCTACGCAACCGAATCCGCACAGCAAGTCATCGATGCTGCGGTGCAGATCTTCGGCGGCCTGGGCGTCGTACGCGGAATGACGGTGGAGCGGCTCTATCGCGAGATCCGCGCGCTGCGCATCTACGAGGGAGCGAGCGAAGTGCTGAAATTGATCATCGGCTCCCACGTCGTGGAGACAATCTCGGCGGTCGACGCCGAGCATCCGGCTGCCGTGCCATCACGTCATGCGGATCCCGCGGCGGGCGGAGGCTAGCCGGGTCCGCCATGAATACCCCTGCGCGTGACGGCCCCACCGGGAAAGGAAAACCCTGGGAGGAGGCGGATGGTATGCACATCGACGTGCGCGGTCTGCCACCGCCCGAGCCACTCGTCGCGATCCTCAGGCTGGTCGAGTCGACTGCCGGTGCGACACCGGTCGTCGTCCATCATGATCGGGATCCGCTGATGCTGTATCCGGAGCTTGCCGAGATCGGGTGGACCGCCAAGCGGATCGACGGCGCACCCGGCGAAGTCCGCCTGCTTCTGCGGCGCATCGCGTGAAGGTCGCCTCTGGCGCATTTCTCGCCGGGGCAAGCAGCCGGCTGCTGCCGGCGTCGATCCCGTTCAGGTTCTTTGGCGCGGCGGTTGCCTATCACCTCCTGGCCTGGCTTGCATTGCTCGTCGATATCGATGCGGTGCCTGCGTTCGCAGGTGGTTTGGGCTGGCCGCTCGCCGCCCTGCACATCGTCACACTCGGCGTGCTGACGATGGCGGCCATCGGGGCAAGCCTGCAATTGCTGCCAGTCGCGACGCGGCAACCGATTCCGTCGCGGCGCTGGCCGGCGGCCATCTGGTGGCTGTACACGCCAGGGGTCGCCGCGACGGCACTCGGCATGGGTTTCGGCGATACGCGCCTGCTCTGCGCGGGCGGCGCCGCGGTCGTAGGCGCACTGGGCGGCTATGCCATCTTGTTTGCGCGCAATCTGTATGCCGCGAGGGGGATGCCGGGGGTCGTCGCCCATGGCTGGATGGCGGTTTCGTCGCTGATCGTCGTCATCGCCACCGCGTCGGCGCTGGTCGGCGTGTATCTCGGGGCGCCGGTGCTTGACCGAGCGGACGCGTTGGCGCTTCATGTCACTTTCGCCACGTACGGATTCATGGGCATGCTGGCGTTGGGGTTCTCCTATATCCTGGTGCCCATGTTCGCCCTGGCCCCCGCGCCGGACGAACGGCGGGCATCCGCGGCGGGCACGCTCGCCGCGATCGCGCTCACTCTTGCGGGCGTTGCCACAGTCGATGTCGCACGACGGCCGTTGCTCGTCATCGCGATTGGCATCGGCGCGGGTGCGGTCACCCTGCATCTGTGGTTGATGCGCACTGCATTGCGTGCCGGCATGCGACGCGCGCTAGGACGGTCATTCACGATGGTACGCATCGCCTGGGCGTTGCTCGCGGCAAGTCTCGCCCTGGCCCTTGGCATGGCACTGCAACTTCCCTTCGCACGGCTGGAGACGCTCTTCGGCATCACGTTGATTGCAGGCTGGCTGCTGACGTTCCTGCTCGGCATGCTCCGGAAGATCGTTCCCTTCCTGGCCTCGATGCACGCGGTCCATGGAAGCGCTCGGCCGCCCACGCCCTCATCCTTGACCGCCGAGCGTCCGCTGACGATTCATTTCTTTTGCCACGTCTCTGCGCTGGCGCTTCTTGCGGTCGCGGTCGTCGTCGACAGCGCGCTCGCCGCCGCAGCGGGCGCCGCGGTGGGCGCGGTCGGGGCGATAGCGTTCGCTTGCTTCTTTCTCATCGTCCTGCGCCGGATGCGACGGCCGGACAGCAGCATTCAGGCTCCCACGACCGACGCCGCTTGATCTTGGTCAAGTGCCATGACCCGGGCAATATGGTAAATAGGTACCGGAATACTGATATTGTATGGGAGCGGAATGCCATGGGCCAGGTAAGACAAACACTCGACGACGAACATCGCGCGAACCTCGAACTTCTCGGTCGGGTCGAACGGGCATTCATGGGCGCACGCGGACCGGGAGCGTGTCGCGACCCCGACTTCGCGGGACTCGCGCGAAGTTTCGGCCGGCACCTGAAGCAGGATATCGGGCGTCACTTCGACTTCGAGGAGCGCGAGCTGTTTCCGCTGCTCGACGCCGCTGGCGATGGCGATATTGCCGCACTGCTCAAGGAAGAGCACGAGGCGATACGTGCCGTTGCCACCGAGTTGCTGCCCCTTAACGATCTCGCAGTCGCAGGCGCGCTCGACGACACCACGTTCCGCGCCCTTAAACGCGCGGTGCTGGAACTCGTCGAGCGGGAGGTGGCGCACGTCCAGAAGGAAACGATGGCGCTGCTGCCGATGCTCGACGACCTGCTCGACGAAGCGATGGACCACGCGCTGGCGATGGCGTACGCCTCGGGCTGACCCCGGGTGCTTCACGGAGATTGTCGATGAACATGGATGCACATGCGGCCCCGAGGGCGGCGATCCGGGCGCTGGCCCGCGAAGACCTCGACGCAGTGGTCGCCATCGATGCCGCCATCGAGAGGCGGTCCCGACGGACATATTTCAAACGCCGGCTCGATGCCGCGTTGCGCGAGCCGACGCTGAACGCGCAGTTCGCCGCCATCGACGACAACGGCCTGGCAGGGTACATCCTCGCGCGTGTGCTCGAAGGCGAGTTCGGGCGCAGCGGGTCCGGTCTCAGGCTCGAGGTAGTCGGGGTGCGCGAGGATTGCCAGGGCATGGGGGTTGGCACAAGCCTGTTCGAGACGCTCGTGGGATGGGCACGCCGGCATGCGATCAACGGCGTCTACACGCAAGCGGCGTGGACTGACCATTCGATGCTGCGCTGGATCGAGGCGATGGGCTTCGTGCTCGCGCCGGAACACGTGGTCGATTGCGCCGTCGCGGGCGGCGGATACTCGCCCCAGCGGGACGACCCGGTTACGCTGCCCGAGGGCGAAGGTCCAGCGTTCGAGGTAGACTACGGTGGTCGACCCGGCAACGACTTCGAGCGCCTCGCTCGCGATACTTGCGACGTCCGGGCAATGCAGCCGGCGGACCTTGCGGACATCGTGCGCATCGATCGCAGGATCACCGGCCGGGGCCGCGACGATTACATCAAGCACAAGCTCGGCGAGGCGATGGTGGACTCGGCGATACGCGTTTCACTGACAGCCCGGCTCGACGGCGTCATCGTCGGTTTTCTCATGGCGCGGGCGGACCTCGGCGACTACGGTCGTACCGAACCGGTCGCCGTCATGGACACCATTGGCGTGGATCCTGAATATGCGCATCGCGGCGTGGGTCATGCCCTGCTGTCGCAACTGTTCGTGAATCTGGGCGCGCTGCGGATCGAGCGCATCGAAACCATCGTCGCACCGCGCGATCTCGACCTGCTTGGATTCTTCAACGACGTCGGGTTCACACCGTCGCAGCGCCTGCCGTTCGTGCGGCGGATCGACTGACGTGGCAACGCTGCCCGACGAGGACGCCGTGCTCGACGCGCTGCGCCAGGTCGACGACCCGGAGGCCGGCATGAACATCGTCGATCTCGGTCTCATTTACACGATCTCGATCACCTCTAGCGCCGTTCGCGTCGAGATGACCATGACGACTGAGGCGTGCCCGATGGGAGAAATGATCGCCGAACAGGCCAAGGCTGCTGTCGCTTCGATCGTTCCGGATCCGGCCGAGGTCCACGTCCAGCTGGTGTTCGATCCACCCTGGACCCCAGACCGGATGACAGGAATCGCCAGGGAACAGTTCGGCTGGAACCGATGATTTCTGCGCCGCGGATCGCCGTGCGGCGCGTGCTGTTCCTGATCCTCGCCGCCGTGGGTCTCGTCGTCGGTGTCGGTGCCGGTCTGGCGCGGCTCGGTTGGAGTGTTCCATCGACAGCGGCAATGGTCGCCACGTTGCACGGCCCGCTGATGATCGGTGGATTCTTCGGTGTGGTGATCTCCCTCGAGCGCGCAGTCGCGGCCGGTCGACCCTGGACGTATCTGGGCCCGCTCGTCACCGGTCTGGGCAGCATCGCTGCGATTGCAGGTGAAACGTCCATGGGTGCGTGGCTGTTCGTCGCCGGCAGCTGTGTGCTCCTGTTGGGAACGCTTGATATCTTCCGTCGACAGCGGGCTCTGTTCACGTTCACGCTCGCCCTCGGGGCGCTGTGCTGGTCGGTGGGAAACGTGCTGTGGGCGAGGGGTGCAACGGTGCACGGCGTTGCACCGTGGTGGCTCGCGTTCCTGATCCTGACTATAGGCGGCGAGCGACTGGAACTGTCGCGCCTCATGCCGCCTTCCCCAACCGCGCATGCGATGTTCGTCGTGATCTTGGTGGCGATCGTTGGCGGGCTCCTGGGTGGCGGCTCTGCTTGGGGCGTTCCCGTTTTCGCCGCGGGCATGATGGGCCTGGCGGTATGGCTGTTGAAGCAGGACATCGCGCGCCGTACGGTGCGCAACCGGGGTCTCACCCGCTTCATCGCCGTATGCCTCCTGTCGGGCTACGGATGGCTGGCGATCGGCACCGGCGTCATGCTGTTCGCTGACGGATGGGTACCAGGATCGCGAGCGTACGATGCGGCCCTGCATGCGATCGCTCTGGGCTTCGTCTTCTCGATGGTGTTCGGGCACGCACCGATCATCTTCCCGGCGGTGCTCAGGGTCGCGATGCCGTATCACCGCTACTTTTACGTTCCCCTGGCGTTACTCCATGGTTCGCTTCTGGTGCGGCTCGCCGGTGACGCCACGGGAAGCTTCGATTGGACGCGTATTGGCGGCCTCTTCAACGCCATCGCGCTCGCTGCGTTCGTGCTGGGATCGCTCACCGCTGCAGCGCGTGGTCGGCGTGAACGCGCGCGAACTGCCTAGCGGACCCTTTGCTTGCCCGCGACGCCGGCCAATCCGTCGCCAACGCGAACCGGTGTCGGCGATGGAGAAAGCCAGTACGAGCGCGCGAGCGCCGTGCGATCAGTGCGTTCCTGTAGAGTGAGATCGTCAGCCGTGCAAGGACTCGTATTTCACCATCAACTCTTCCGGCGTCTCTTGAAAGTCCGGGTTCGGCACGATGCAGTCGGCCGGACACACGAGTTTGCACTGCGGTTCGTCCTCCGCCCCGACGCATTCGGTGCAGCGCAGCGGGTCGATCACGTACTTGAGTTCGCCGACGCTGATGGCTTCGTTGGGGCACACCGGCTTGCACGCATCGCAGGCGGTGCAGTTGTCATTGATGAACAGTGCCATGACTATCTCCTGCCAGTGTTGGGTTGCGGCGATGCGGAAGAATCAGTGTTCTGGTTCGGATGGGATTGACAAGACCACCGCGGCGTCGCTTGCCTCCGACTCAGGCGGCCGCGAGTTCCGACAACTCGCGCAGCTTGGCATGGCGGAACGCACCCCATAGCGCCGCGCCGACCGCACCCGCATAGATCGAGTCGGGGTGACTGACGGCCGTCACGTTCACTTTCTCGTTCACCGTTTCTTCCTGGATCGCCGCGAGCAGGCCCGTATCCAGCGCGAGCCCGCCGGTGAGAAGCGCGGTGCCTTCCTTGATACCCGTGACTTTGAGAAGTTTCACGATCCGCGACGCCATCGAGAGGTGGATGCCCTTGAGGATGTCGTTGGTCGCGATGCCGCGCGATACCATGTTGATCACGTCGGTTTCGGCGAGCACCGCGCAGATCGAACTGACCTTCTCGGGGTTCTGCGAACTTCTGGACAGCGGGCCGATCTCCTCGATCGCGACCCCGAGATAGCGGGCGATGTTCTCGAGGAATTGCCCCGACCCCGACGCGCATTGGCTTGTCATCTTGTACGACAGCACCTTGCCTCGCTGGTCGACGTAGATCGCGCGACCGTTCAGCGCGCCGATGTCGACCACTGCGCTCACCCCCGGATGCAGGAATACGCCGCCGCGGGCGTGCGTGGTCATCGAGTAGAAGTGCCCGGTGGCGAACTTGACGTTCTCGCCTTCGCCGGTGGTCGCGATGTAGTCGACGGCGTCGACCTTGAGGCCGGTGTCCGCGAGAACGCCCTCGTAGCCGTCCTGCGCTAGCTGCATCGGGTCGCGCCGCCGAATGCGCTCGCAGCGCTTGGCCAGCCATTCCTGATTGCCGCCGTCCGTGCGGAAGAGTACGGTCTTCACCGCGCCGGAGCCGATATCGATGCCGATGGTGCAGATCACGACCGTGCCTCCACAGTTTTTCCTTCCTGTACCACCGCTCGCCACGCAAACGTTGCGCCGCCGAGCGCGCCGGTATATATCGAGTCCGGATTGATGTTGAGCGTCAGCTCACCGTAATTTTCCCGGACGAGATCTTTGAGCGCCTTCACCGCTGCTTCGTTCTTTGCGACGCCACCGGTGAAGGTGAACTCGTTGCGGATTCCCCCGGAGCGCGCAAGGATCGACATCGCGCGCAGAATGATAGCCCGGTGCAGTCCCGCCATGATGTCCTCGCGCTTGTCCCCGAGCGAGAGACGGTCGCGCAGCTCGGCGCCGGCGAACACCGTGCACGTCGAGTTGATGCGGATGGTCTTGGTCGACTTCATTGCCATGGGACCGAGTTCATGCAGGCCCATGTTCATCTCGTCGGCGATATAGCCGAGGTATCGCCCACAACCGGCAGCACATCGGTCGTTCATCTGGAAACTCTCGACGATGCCGTTCGGATCGACCTGAATCGCCTTCGTGTCCTGGCCGCCGATGTCCAGCACGGTTGCCGTGCCGGGGTGCATGACGTGTGCGCCGAGACCATGGCACAGGATCTCGGAGCGTACATGCTCCTTGGAGAATGGCAGCCGCGCACGGCCGTAGCCGGTGCCGACGACGTAGCTCTCCTCTATCGGCATGTCGAGGATGCCCTTGATCGGCGCCTCGACTTTGTCTCGGCGACCTGCGGAATCAGGCAGGATCGCAAATGAGCGCTCGAGAGCTGCAAGCAGGTGCCGCTTGATCGAGTCGCCATAGACGCGGTTCTCGACCTCGATGATCGAGCGGTCGAAGACGTTGAGCAGGAAGTCGTAGCGCATGCCCGATTCCCTGGCGACGATCTCGCCGGTCGCGAGGTACTGGCTCCCTGCGATGTCGCGGAAGAAATCCGATTTGGGCTTCGCTCCGGGGGCGAACAGCGTAGCCGACTCGGCGGAGAGCCGCTTGAACACCTCGGTAAGCGCGCTGCCCACGCTTTTCGAGGCATCACCGAATTTCGCATTGCCGACGTTGCGCTGGCAGGTCGCCTCGAGATCGGCGAGTTGCTCCAGATACTGCTCGAAGCGAAAGCTGCGCTCGAGTTGGCCGAGGAAGGCGTCGAGCGCGCCGTTTAGCGCGCCGGTGTTGCCGAGTGCTTGCCGGAAAAGATAGAAGCGGCCGTTGACGAGAGCTTCCTGCTTGGCGATGGCCGCGGCAGTGTCATAGTTCGACCGCGAGTTGGTAATGCCGCGACCGAGGACGTTTTGGTTCTCGTCGATGACGACCGCCTTGGTCGTGGTCGAGCCCAGGTCGATACCGATGAAGCAACGCATGCGCGTTCCCCTAGTGCGCAGCGAGCGCGGCTTCGCGCTTCTGCTTGACCATCTGGAGATAGCTCTCCAGACGGTTCCTCACGTTCGCCGCCGAGAAATAGCGCGGGTCGACCAGGTCAGTCTCGATGAACGCCGCTGGCTTGCCGGTACGCTTCTCCACTTCGCGCAGGATAAGAAGCTGTCCTGCGGAAAAACTGTTGCAGCTCTTGATCGAGTTGATCAACAGGCCGTCGGCCTGGTACTCGTCAATATACTTGCAGATCATATCGATCCGCGAGGGCAGGTTGAGGTTGGTGTAGCAGCCGAGGCAGTAGTCGGCGAGCGATTCGATCGGGTGATCGGGATCGTGGCGGAAGCCGAAATCATAGACGCCACCAACCTTCGCGTAGGTGGAAGTCACGACGACTGCACCCTCGTCATAGAACATCTTCCAGAATTCGCGGAAGCTCGTCCAGTTGGGTGGGCCTTCGACGACCAGGCGATATTTCTCGTCGGTCATCTCACCGTCGGGCGTGATCGGTCCCTTTCCTTCGCGCACGCGCTCCTCGATTTCCTGCCGCAGCACGCGGTAGAATTCGGTCGCCTCCGGCGTGCCGCGGAACGCGGTGAAGATCGGGCCGATGTAGTAGACGGCACCGAAGTAGCCGTCGATCGGTGACGGCCGGTTTTTCGCGGACTGCAGCACGGCGACGAGATCCTCCTCGGCCTTGGTCGATTCCTTCATGTACTGGCGCAGCCGGTCGATGTCGAACTTGACCCCGGAAATGCGCTCCAGCGTCGGAATCACCGTCTCATTCAGTTGCTTGACCACGTAGTCACGCATGTTCGGAGCGATCCTGCCCTCGCCCTGGTACGGCACATGCAGCATCACGCTCTCGCAGCCGTACTTGTGGCGGATCAGCTCGAACCACTTCATGAACGTGAAGCATCCGGTGTACGAGAGCAGCAGGATGTCGGGTTTGGGCAGCGCCTCGCCCGTGGGGCCGGTCTCGCCCCCCAGCATCATGCCGAGGTCGGCCTTCACGTAGTTGCAGACGTCCTCGGACTGACCGTCGCGCTCCGCGTCCAAGATGAACTTGCCCGATTTCTTGCGCAGACCGTTCTGCAGTGCGTTGGTTTCCGGGAGGCTCCGCGCGAAGTCGAAGCACATCAACAGCTCGTTGAGGTTGCCGGGCACGAACGTCGCCGCCACCTTGCGGCCTTGCTCGCGTGCGGTGGCGAGCTCGTGATAGTTCCGGTTGATCATCTCCTTCTGCAGCCACATGGCGTCCTCCTTCTGGACTTGTGGCTTCTTGGTGCTTTGAGGCATTGCGGCAGTCGCGTTCATGAGGTGGCTTCCTTGGCAGGTGGTCTTCAGTAACTTACGCGGCGCTCCATAGCTTGATCGAATCGGCGAACGTCCCCGCCTGTTCCCGGATCGGAGCCATCTGGCCGGTGTTCTCCGCGTACTTGAAGGCCGTGTGCGGCACCTTGTGCTTGGTGAGCACGTCCTGCAGCATCGGACGCTCGAGCAGCGCCGGGTCGCAGAACGATGGAGCTGCGAAAATAACGCCTTCCGCGCCGCTGGTCTTGATCTGCTTTAGGAGGAAGACGCCCTTGTCCTCGCGATTCGTGTCGTACTTCGCCGCGGTTGTTGCCGAGCGGTGGAGGAACGCCTTCGAGAGTTCCTCGAGTGGATTGCCGTTCGCGGGTACGTCGTCGAGCAACCAGCGCGTCACCAGCATGAAGTCGTCGTCGACGATGTAGCAGCCCGCCATCTCGATCGACTTGATCAACCCAAGCGGCGGTTGCTCGCAGAACGAGCCATTCAACACGATACGAGCGTTGTCTCGCTTCGGCCGTGGCAGGGCATCGGTCGCCGCAATGTAGTCGCGGACGAGTTGCGTGTGCTCCTCCGGCGGCAGCACCATGCCCGCGCGCAGGACCAGGTAGACTTCCGAGGTCGGCGCCTGCCAGGGCTTCTTGACGCGGTAGGCGTAGAGATCCTGCACCGCTCGGCGGTTATCGTTGTAGACGCGGATCGAAGCGTTGAGCTCTTCGTCGGTGATCGGCGCGCCCCGCAACCTGCCGAGATCGTCGCGCAAGGCCTCGAGCTCATGAATGTAGAAGGTGCCGCCGATCGCATCCACGTAGTTCTGCGGAACGTCGATGTAGCGCACGTACTTGTCCTTGAACAGGAGTCTGCCACATGCCCGAAAGATTGCGTATGACGTCGCAAATCGACGGGAACAGCATGCCGTCCAGGCAGTCGAGACGGCCGGTGAGCGCGAGCTCGATCGTCGAACGGGGTATTCGGCAGATGTAGCTCTGGTAGTACGCATCGCCCTGGATCACCTCGATCTGGTCGCCGCCGCCAAGAATTCCTACTGACAGCATGCCGGCGGCGTGGACGAGCTCGCGCGGGACGTAGACGGGCATGTAGCCGATCGCCTTGCGGCCAGGCGCGGCCGCCTTCCATTGCTTGACAGCGTTGAACTGGAGATCCTCGAACAGCACGGTGCAGCGCTCGACAATCTGGATGACGGGCGGGATTGTGGCCATCAACGGTGCTCCCATCGCGGTTGGCGCTTGTCGAGGAATGCGGCAAGTCCTTCGTTGGCGTCTTGGGTTTTCATCAGGGTATCGAGATACAGCCGTTCGACCTCGGCGAGACGACGCCGAACATCCTCGACGATGGAGCCGCGCGCGGCGGAGAGCGCGCACGCCAGAGCCGCTGCGCTTTTCGACGCCAGATGGGCATCGAAGTACGCCAGCGCTGCAGCTTCCGGATCCGGCGTGACGACTTGCACCAGGCCCATTGCAAGCGCTGCGTCGGCATTCACCGACCGGCCGGATAACAGGAGGTCTTCCGCGGTCGGGCGGTTGACGCGATAAGGCAGGAGGCATGACGCCGCCGGCGCGAACACACCGAGCTTCATTTCCGGCTGCCCGAACTGTGCGTCGGGCGCCGCGAAGATCATGCCGCCGGCGAGGGCCAGCTCCAACCCGCCGCCGAGGCACTGGCCACGCACCGCGACGAGCACGGGTGCCGGGAACCCGAGTATCGCTACTACCAGCGCGTGCAAACTGGAGAGCATCGCGGCACAGCGGTTCGGCAGGTGCTCCTCGACACTCGCTCCGAAGCTGAAATGCGGACCCTCGGCATCGAGCAGCACACCACGCAATATCTTGTGGTCTCGGTACTCGACGAGGGCGGCGCGGAATGCCTCGACCATCGCACCGCCGACGATATTGGCTTTCGGTACGGCGAGACGCACGCGCAGGAGCGCGCCGTCCCGATCGAGCCAAACCCTGAGCGGTGCGGACATTGCCCTCGGTGCCGAAGGCAAAGCGCTCACTGGTGTACCTTCGCGCTCATTGGTGTATCTTCGCGCTGCGCGCTTCGGTATTCGCGCTCGGGGCGGCCCTTCGCGCTCATGCCCGCCGCCCCGGCATCAGGCTGTCGGTGAAAGTTTCGTTCCAGGCCTGGCCGCGCGCGAGCGCCTGTCTCAGCGCGACGAAGTCCACTTCGCGCGATTCCTTGGTGCCTTCGTTGAACGCGCGGAATCCGGCACGAGCCTCGGTCATCATGTTCAGCGCCAGCCACGCGCGAGAGTTCTCCTTGTTGCGGTTCCACGCGTCGAGCTTGGGCTTGCGCAGCTCCTCGAGCGTCTTGGTCGTGCAGTCCGGGAACGTCAGCAGAAGCTTCGCACACAGCTCGTCGACCTTCGCGTCGAGCAGCGACAGATCAACGCTGCCGCGCGCAAGCAGGGCCTTGGCGTCCTTGGCGGCATCGCCGGTCCTGGGTTCGCCGAAGACCGTGCGGCCGAACTCGTCGACAATGCGCTGCGTTTCGACCAGCGGGTTGGCGACGAACCTGCCGTCGACCTTGAGCGCCGGGACGATGTCGGAGACGATGCCCCAGTGGTAAGCCTTGTGCGCGGAAAACGGCTCGCAAAGCACCCCGGCGACCATTGCCCGCTCGTTTCCGATCATGGGCGGAAGGAAATCGGTCGCACCGCCGATCGGCGCCGAGCCATGCTTCGGGCCCGCCTGACCGAAACGCGCCAAGTCCTGCGTGACCGAGAAGTCGCAGGCCATCCCGATTTCCTGGCCACCGCCGATGCGCATGCCGTTGACGCGACAGATCACGGGTTTGTCGCAGGCGAGAATCGTCGACACCATGTCGTTGAACAGCCGCATGTACTGCCGGTACTCCAGTGGATGCCCTGCGTAATACTCCGCGTATTCCTTGGTGTTGCCTCCCGTGCAGAAGGCCTTGTCGCCGGCGCCGGTGAACACGACGCAATTGACGTCGCGCGCGTTCGATGCGGCGCGGAAGGCGAGGATCACGCCCTTGACCATGTCGGTCGTGTACGAGTTGTATTGCGCCGCGTTGTCCAGGGTGATCCACGCGTTGTAGAGGCCGGGAACGACCGCGCCGTCCGGTTTCTTCGCCGGTCGCTTTTCATAGCGGATGCCCGGTTTCGAGATGTCGTCGACGACATCGTGGTTCTTGAATTCGCGAAGCGGGACCGCAGCATCGGGGGCATTCATCGGCAATCTCCTTGGTCAGGCTGGGACGAGGACCGCACGCTTCTTGATTTCATGGTGATGGACTGCGGCAAAGACACGGTTTATGTCGTCGAGCGGGTGCGGTTCGACAAACGGCTTGATGTGAACCTTGCCATCGAGTGCCAGATCTAGCGCCGCAGGGTAGTGTTCAGGCGGGCAGCCCCAGTTACCGATCGCACGGGCGTCGAAAGCCATCAGGTTGGAAAGTCGTACCTCGACCTTGTCCATCGTGAAACCGACGACCGACAGCGTCGCCCCGTGCACGAGCAGGCCATACGCAGTCAACTGCCCTGCAGCCGTGCCAGAGCATTCGAAGATCGACCATTCGGTCGCACCGACACCGTGTTGCTTGGCGAACGCGGTGACGGCCGACTTGATCGCTTTTGCGTCGCGTGCACGGGCGTTCAATGTCAGCACTGCGCCATGCTCCGCCACCGCCGCGAGCTTGTCGTCGTCGACGTCGATGGCGACGACCTTCGCGCCAAATGCCGCCGCGACCTGTACGCAGTAGCCGCCGACTCCCCCCGCACCTACGACGATCGCCACGCTGCCAGGCTTGACGCCGGCGCGTCGTACGGCCTGGTAAGGCGTCGTCAACGCATCTGCGACGATCGCCACGTCGGAGAGCGAAAGGCCGGCTTGCTGCAAGCGATGCTCGTCGACCTCGCATAATCCGCGCGCCGGGACCACGATGTGCGTGGCAAACCCCCCCTGGATATCGTTGCCGGGCATCTTTTGCGCTCGGCAGATCGTCTCCAGCCCGCGCCGGCACAGGTCGCACGCGCCACAAGGAAGGACGGCGGGAACGATCACGGCCTTGCCAGACCAGGAGTCGGCGCCGGCGCCGACCGCAACCACGCGACCGCTGATCTCATGGCCTAGAGTCAGGGGCAGAGGATGATTGGTCCGTACGGCGTCGTAGTAGTAGCCGAGGTCGGTATGGCACACGCCGCACCCGGCGATCCCAACGACGACCTCGCCGGGGCCGGGCTCGGCGCGAAAGCCCGCGCGTTCCAGCGGGGCGTTCGCCGCGGTCATGAGCCATTGGTGGCCTTCAATGCTCATCGATCGTTTTCCTCCATCACTTGGCCTCGGGACAGGCCGCCGCGTACCCACGCCGTCTCGGCAACCTATGACGGGCCGGGTGCCGACGGCTATTGTCGCATTACAGTACCGGAATACCTATTTACGGACTATATGGTGCACCAAGAGGAATGCAGGTGCATTGATCTGAATCAAACCAATCCGGCCGCACAGCCGGTCTACTTGACCGGTCGGAGTCGATCGGGGACAGCATGAATGCCATCGCCCAGTCCGTGACGCGAGCGAGCAGCGGCGCAACGCAGCGCGCCGTCGGCGCGAGCATCTCCATCGCACTTGCCGGCAGTGGCGGCAGCGGAGTGATGACCGCAGGAACGCTGCTGTTGAACGCGGCCGCAAAGGCCGGTCAGTACGGGATCATGGTGCGTACCAGCGGACCGCAGATCCGCGGCGGCGAAGCCGCTGCGCTGGTGCGGCTCGCCAACCATCCTCTCGACTCGCTCGACGACCAGTTCCACCTGCTGCTCGCCATCGACTGGCAGAATGTGAACCGGTTCGCCGACGAGATTCCTTTGGCCGCGACGAGCATCATGATCGGCGATCCAGACGAGGGCGAGGCGCCCGAGGTATTCCGGACCACGGGCGCACGATACGTGCCCCTGCCATTAAAAAAAATGGCCAAGGCGATTCCCGGCAGCTGGACCAACATGATCGCGCTTGGCTTGGCGGGCGCGCTGACACGCATTCCCGTCGCCGCGCTCGAAGCTGCGCTGCGTGATTCCTGGAAACGAACCGACACGGCGCTGACGGCAAACCTGGCGGCGTTGCGGGCAGGAATCGCCGCTGCCGCGGGTCTGCACGGAATGCCGCAACTGCAGGGCGTCGATGCGCCGGCCGTCAAGCGCTGGCTGATCAGCGGCAATGAGGCCGCAGGCTACGGCGCGATCCGCGGCGGCGTCCGCTTCGTCGCTGCGTACCCGATCACGCCAGCGACGGAACTGCTCGAATGGATGGCACCGGCGTTGACCAAGGTCGGCGGTACGCTGCTTCAGGCAGAGGACGAGCTGGCCTCGGTCAACATGATCATCGGCGCGTCCTACGGCGGCGTCCCGTCGCTCACCGCGACCGCCGGGCCGGGGCTCGCGCTGATGACCGAAGGGATCGGGCTCGCGTGCAGCGCGGAAGTCCCGATCGTCGTCGTCGATGTGATGCGTGGCGGGCCCTCGACGGGCATTCCTGCGAAGAGCGAGCAGAGCGACTTGAGTTTCGCGGTCAGCGGCCTGCACGGCGACGCGCCGCGTCTCGTGCTGGCGCCCACGTCGATCGCGGACTGCATCGCCACCACGCAATGGGCGGTGCAGCTCGCCGAAGCGCTGCAGGCGCCCGCGATCGTTCTGTCCGACCAATTCATGGGGCAATCCCGTGCCATTATTGACCGGCCTGCCGATCCCGCCTTCGTCGGCAGGCGTCTGACCGCGGCGTCGAGTACGCCCGACTACAAGCGCTATCGCAATACCGAGTCCGGCGTCTCGCCGATGGCGATTCCGGGCACGCCCGGCGTGGTCTATACAGCCGACGGGCTTGAACACACCGAAGCGGGCATCCCCAGCAGCCAGGCGCGCGACCATCGCACCCAGCTCGACAAGCGCGAACGCAAGCTGGTCCAGTACGACTACGGTCGCTGGTGGGCCGACATCGAGGGCGATGGCGACGCGGCGGTAATCACGTTCGGTTCAACGACCGCGGCAGCGCGGGAAGCCGTGCGACGTGCCGGCGATGGGGGCGTGAGCGTCCGGCTGATCGCGCTGCGCTTGCTCGCTCCGGCACAGCCCCAGCGACTTGCACAGGCGCTGGACGGCGTCGCGCGCGTCCTCGTCGTCGAGCAGAACCATGGCGCACAGCTCTATCGCTACCTGCGCGCGATGTACGACCTGCCAGGAACGGTGAAGAGCTTCCATCGCCCTGGGCCGCTGCCGCTGCGCCCGGGCGAACTCACCGAAACAATCATGAAATGGACACGCGCATGAACGAGACCGCCACGGCGTCTGCGCCACTGACGCCGCAGAGCTACAAGTCGAGCTACAAGCCAATCTGGTGCCCGGGCTGCGGTGACTACTCGGTATTGAGTTCGCTCACCAAGGCGCTGGCGCAGACGGGGGTACCGCCTGAGCGGGTCGCCGTCGTCTCCGGGATCGGCTGTTCGTCGCGAATTCCGGCGTACACCACCTGCTATGGCTTTCACGGCGTGCACGGTCGGTCACTCGCGGCCGCAACGGGACTTAAGATCGCACGCCCCGACCTGACGGTCATCGTCACCGGCGGCGACGGCGACGGCTACTCGATCGGCGGCAACCACTTCCTGCACGCGTGCCGCCGCAACGCCGACCTCACATACATCGTGATGGACAACCACGTCTACGGCATGACCAAGGGCCAGCCGTCGCCAACGACAGAGCCCGACTGGGACTCGAAGCTCTCTCCCGGCGGCACCGGCGTGCGGTCGTTTCATCCGCTGGTCATCGCGTTGGCGTCGGGCGCCAATTTCGTCGCGCGCGCCTTTGCCGGCGATCCCAACGGCACTGCGGACATCATCGCGCAGGCGATTCGCCATCCGGGCTTCTCGTTCGTCGAAATCCTTAGCCCCTGCGTGACGTTCCGTCCCGAGCAGCGCGAATGGAAGAAAGCGGCGCATCCGGCGCCGGTTGGGCCGACCGACGACCCGGCGCGCGCGGCGCGCCGGATCATGACCGACGACGGTTTCAATATCGGCGTGCTCTACGCGGGCGGGCGTGCTCCGTACGCTACGGCCGCCGGTCCGGCGAAGTTCGCCCTTTCAGACCTCGAAGCGGAGTTCGAGCTATGAACGTAGTTCCGAAGAAGATCAAGTCCGCAAAGCGAGTCGCTGGACCGAAATCCGCTGTGGCGACACGTCCGACGACGAAGAAGAAGGCTGCAAAGACCAGGCGCATCGCGCACGCAAGGACGCCTGCAACGCGGCGGCCGGCGGCTGGCGCATCGAGAGCTCCCGCCCAGCATGCCGGCGCGCGCGCAATCAACGCGCCGCGTACGTTGACCGAGTTCATGACGCAGGCGTGGGTGATGGAAATCGAGGCGGCGCAGCGCTACACCGAGTTTGCCGACGCGATGGAAATGCACAACAACCGCGAAGTCGCGGAGCTGTTTCGCAAGATGGCGGTAATTGAGGGAAAGCACGCCGCACAGATCATGCTCGAAATGGGATGGGGGCGACCGCCAGCGCTGTCCACGCGCGTCCTGGTCTGGGAAGGATTCGAAGCGCCGGAGACGACGCCCGGCGACGAGATACACTACCTGATGCAGCCGTACCATGCACTGCAGCTCGCGCTCGCCAATGAACAGCGGGCCGAGCGGTTCTTCGCAGACCTCGAACGCGCGACGTCAGTCGACTCAATTCGCCGAGCTGCGCGCGAACTGCGGCGCGAAGAAAGGGAGCACGTGACCCTCGTCCGTGCCTGGCTCAAGAAAGTGCCGCGTCCCGAGAGCGACTGGGCCAATGACCCGGATCCGCCTCACGTCAGCGACGCCTGATCGTGGGAGCGCAGGTACTCAAGCCCAGCGGTTGGGCGTCGCCGATTGGCTACGCGAACGGAATCGCCGCCGACGCGGGTCGCACCGTATTCGTCGCCGGCCAGGTCGGGTGGAATGCGCAGCAGCGCTTCGACTCGCCGGAACTCGCGCCACAGTTCGAGCAAGCCCTGAAGAATGTCCTGGCGGTCGTCGCCGAGGCCGGTGGCCGCGCGCAGCACATCTGCCGCATGACCGCTTATTGTTCCGACAAGACAGCGTATCTTGCAGCCCGCAACGACCTCGGCGTAATTTGGCGCAGGCATATGGGAACCCACTACCCCGCAATGAGCATGCTGTTCGTTTCCGAACTGCTCGACGGGCCGGCAAAGATCGAACTCGAGGCCACCGCAGTCATCCCGACCCACCTGGACGCGCAGACGCCGTAGCGGCGGACGTGTGCATGAGCGCGACCAGCGCTTGCACTGGAATCGCGGAAAGACGGTTCAACAGCGGGTACGGCCATCGCCTTTTCACGCCGTGAGACGCAGTACACTTGGCGCTCTTTCCCAGCCCGGGTCCATGCATGAGCCATGAACATTTCGCAGCCTCGGCGAATCTCAAGTGCGGCCAGGGACTCGAATCCACCATGCGTTATGTCGTCGAGCGCGGCATGGCGCATGCTGCCGCATTTACGGCGGCGGCGCCCTGAGAGTGCAACAGTGATGGATTTCGGAAGGCTCGTCTCGGATCACGGCTACCTCGTCACCTTTCTCGGGGCGCTGCTCGAAGGCGAAACGATTCTGACGCTGGCCGGGCTCGCGGCACACCGGGGCTACCTCCACCTGCCGCCCCTTATCGGCCTTGCAGCCTTGGGCAGTTTCATCGGCGACCAGATCTATTTCCTGCTTGGCCGTCGCTTCGGCAAACGGTTGATTGCACGGTTTCCGCGATTCAGACCAGCGATCCGCCGTGTCGATGCGCTGGTCGTACGCTACGCCGGCGTCGCGGTCGTGGCCGTCCGCTTCTTGTACGGGCTGCGGACGGTCGGCCCGATCGCCATGGGCGCGTCACGCATGCCCTGGCATACCTTTGCATTGTTCAATGCGCTGGGAGCCATGGTCTGGAGCGTGATCTGGCTCATCGGCGGCTATGCGATCGGTGAAGTTTTCCACATGCTGATCGGCGATCTGCGCGATGTCGAAGTGTGGCTGTTTGCAGGCGTGGTGGCGGCCGCGTTGGCCCTGGGCGCATATCTGCAATTCAGTCGCCGCGCATCGAGACGCATCCGGCAGACAGGCCGTTGATCGGCGACCACCCAAAACAGTGCACGCCGAACTCGCTCGCACTGTTTTGATGCGTTGGATTCGCCCGCCGTCTCGGCGCGCATCTCGCCATTCATCGCCAACCGCACCTAAAAACCATTAATAATCAATTTGATATTGCCACAGTTTTCAGGTGGCATGGATTGTGCGAAGCAACAAGCCAGAGACGCGCGGCGCACCAAATGGCGTTCCGGTCGCGACGTGTCTCGGCTGCTCAGGGGCGCAATTCATCAACCATTGGACACGGGGTCAAATCATGCAACGTAGAAGTTTTGTAAAACAGCTAGCGCTTTCCGCCGCGTTGGCGACCGCCGGCGCGCTGGTCGGCACGCCGACATTCGCCGCCGACACGATCAAGGTCGGTGTCCTCCACTCGCTCTCGGGCACGATGGCAATCAGCGAAACCGTGCTCAAGGACGTGACGCTGATGACCATCGATGAAATCAACGCCAAGGGTGGCGTGCTCGGCAAGAAGCTCGAGGCCGTGGTCGTCGATCCCGCGTCGAACTGGCCGTTGTTCGCTGAAAAGGCGCGCCAACTGATTTCGCAGGACAAGGTGGCCGTGGTCTTCGGCTGCTGGACATCGGTGTCGCGCAAGTCGGTGTTGCCGGTGTTCGAGGAACTCAATGGATTGCTGTTCTACCCGGTGCAGTACGAAGGTGAAGAACTTTCCAAGAACGTGTTCTACACCGGAGCTGCGCCGAATCAGCAGGCCATTCCCGCGGTTGAATACCTGATGAGCAAGGAAGGCGGCGGTGCGAAGCGCTGGGTTCTTCTCGGCACGGACTACGTGTATCCGCGCACGACCAACAAAATACTGCGCGCGTTCCTGAAGTCCAAGGGCGTGGCCGATACGGATATCGACGAGAAGTACACGCCGTTCGGGCACAGCGACTACCAGACGATCGTTGCCGACATCAAGAAATTCGCCGCCGGCGGCAAGACCGCAGTCGTGTCGACCATCAATGGCGACTCCAACGTGCCGTTCTACAAGGAACTTGGCAACCAGGGTCTGAAGGCGACCGACGTTCCCGTCGTCGCGTTCTCGGTCGGCGAGGAAGAACTGCGCGGCGTCGACACCAATCCGCTGGTCGGGCACCTCGCGGCGTGGAACTACTTCATGTCGTTGAAGAACCCGTCGAACGACGCCTTCAAGAAGCAGTGGGCCGCGTATGCGAAGGCGAAGAAGCTTCCTGGCGCCGACAGGCCGCTGACCAACGACCCGATGGAAGCCGCCTACATCGGCATCCACATGTGGGCGCAAGCCGTGGCGAAGGCCAAGTCGACCGACGTCGACAAGGTGATTGCCGCGGTGAACGGGCAGACCTTCGCGGCGCCGAACGGCTTCACGATCAAGATGGACGAGAAGAACCACCACCTCTGGAAGCCGGTGTTCATCGGTGAAGTGCAGAAGGACGGCCAGTTCAATGTCGTCTGGAAAACCAAAGGTCCGATCCGTGCGCAACCCTGGAGCCAGTACATCGAAGGCAACGACAAGAAGAAGGACGAACCGGAGAAGAAGTAGCGGCGCGAGCCCGCGGCGAGGGGCCCCACGCGTAGCGTGGGGATCGCGCGCAGGCGAGTCGACGCAGCGGCCGACGCACGATGTTAGTTTCACGCGACATCGGTACGAGGAGGCCGCGGCGCGAGCCCGCGGCGAGGGGCCCCACGCGTAGCGTGGGGATCGCGCGCAGGCGAGTCGACGCAGCGGCCGACGCACGATGTTAGTTTCACGCGACATCGGTACGAGGAGGCCGCGGCGCGAGCCCGCGGCGAGGGGCCCCACGCGTAGCGTGGGGATCGCGCGCAGGCGAGTCGACGCAGCGGCCGACGCACGATGTTAGTTTCACGCGACATCGGTACGAGGAGGCCGCGGCGAGGGGCCCCACGCGTAGCGTGGGGATCGACGGCAAAGCGAGTCGCGGCTGCGGCCGACAGGATGAAGTGAGTTGTTCGTCAGTACTGTTCGGAGGCCGCCGCGCGAGCAGAAGTCATTTCGCGATATTGTTGCAACGGAGAGGCGGCAGCGGCTTGTGATCACTCGCTGCCGCCTTTTCTTATTCAATTGAACTTTTTCCGGTGCACGCCGTGACACTGAACTGCTACCCGGGACGTCTGTTGCGCGCACTCTGCGTGTTCTGTGTCGGCGCCGCGGCGCTGGTCACAGCACCGGGCGCGATCGCGGCAACGCCGCCGGAAGCCCTCGTACGCGATGTCGCCCTCGGCGATGGCGAGGCCAAGGTGACGGCGATCCGTGCGCTGGGCAGCAGCGGCGACCCGGCGGCACTGGCGTTGCTGCAGGCATTGCTCGACGGCAAGGTGCAGACCGTCGGCGACAAGGATGTGCTTCTCGTCAACGGTGATTCCGCGACGGACCTCGGCACGGGCAAGACGGTAAGCCCCTTGCCGGCCGATCTCGACGACGTCGTCATCAACAACCGCCTGCGCCGTGAAATCGGCAGCGCGATGGCGGGGCTCAAGCTGACCTCGCCGGATCGGGCGGTACGGTTTGCCGCTGCGAAGGAACTGCAGAACGGCGCCGACGAGGATCTTCTGCCGGCCATCAGCACCGCGCTTGGCAAGGAATCCGACACCGAGATCAAGGGCATGCTGCAGCTGACGCAAGCATCGATCCAACTGAACAGTACCGACAAGTCGACGCGTCTGGCGGCACTGCGCGCCCTCGCCGAGAGCAATCATCCGAGCACCAAGACATTGTTGCTCGGCGTGCTCGCGCAGAAGAACGGCCAGCCGGTCGAACCCGATGCCGAGGTCCGCTCCGAGGCGGAGAAGGCGCTGTACTCGGTGCAGAGCCGACTGTCCACTGGCGAACTGGTGGGCCGCGTGTTCAGCGGCATCTCGCTGGGCAGCATCCTGCTGCTCGCCGCCTTGGGCCTGGCGATCACCTACGGCCTCATGGGCGTCATCAACATGGCGCACGGCGAACTGATCATGATCGGCGCCTACACGACGTACCTGGTGCAGAATGCCTTTCGGACATACCTGCCCGGACATTTCGACGCCTACCTGATCGCCGCGGTGCCGGCGTCGTTCGCCGTCGCCGCATTGGTCGGCATGGTGCTCGAGCGGACCGTGATCCGGTTTCTCTATGGCCGACCCCTGGAAACACTGCTCGCGACCTGGGGCATCAGCTTGATCCTGATGCAAACGGTGCGCACGATTTTCGGCGCCCAGAACGTTCCGGTCGAGAATCCGTCGTGGATGTCGGGCGGGATCGAAGCGATTACCGGCGTCGTGTTGCCCTGGAGTCGGGTCGTCATCATCGGTTTTGCGGCATTCGTTCTGGCGCTGATCTGGATCCTGCTCACGCGCACGCGACTAGGCCTGTTCGTGCGCGCGGTGACACAGAATCGCGCGATGGCCAGTTGCACCGGTGTCCCGACCGGGCGCGTCGACATGTGGGCGTTTGGACTGGGTTCTGGACTTGCCGGACTCGCCGGCTGTGCGTTGTCGCAGATCGGCAATGTCGGACCCGACCTCGGGCAGAGCTACATCGTCGACTCGTTCATGGTCGTCGTGCTCGGTGGCGTCGGGCAGCTTGCAGGGACCGTGTATGCGGCGATGGGCCTTGGCATTGTCAACAAGTTCCTCGAAGCGTGGTCCGGCGCGGTGCTGGCCAAGATCGCCGTGCTCGTGTTCATCATCATCTTCATCCAGAAGCGGCCACAGGGGCTGTTTGCGCTGAAGGGCAGAACCGTTGAAGCGTGATCATGAGTAATACCGCCTCACCGCCGTTGTCGGCCGTCGTCCCGACGACTCTCCCGCATTTCGTGCGCCTGCTGCCGGCGGGCGCATGGTGGTTCTACGTCGGGGCTGCGCTCGTGCTGTTCGTCGCGTTCCCGGTGTTGCATCTCGTGGTCCCGGCGGACAGCGTCTGGCATTTGTCCGACTACACCGTCACGCTGATCGGCAAGATCATGTGCTACGCCATCGTCGCGCTGGCGATGGACCTGATCTGGGGCTACACCGGCATCCTGTCGCTGGGTCACGGAACGTTCTTTGCGCTCGGCGGCTACGCGATGGGCATGTACCTGATGCGCTCGATTGGTCGCGACGGCGTCTATCACAGCGATCTTCCCGATTTCATGGTGTTCCTGGACTGGAAGGCGTATCCCTGGTACTGGAGCTTCAGCGATCACTTCTGGTACGCGGCGTTGCTGGTGGTGCTGGTGCCGGGTTTGCTCGCCTTCGTGTTCGGCTTCTTCGCATTCCGGTCGCGCATCAAGGGCGTCTACTTCTCGATCATCACGCAGGCGATGACGTTCGCGTTCATGCTGCTGTTCTTCCGCAACGATACAGGCTTTGGCGGCAACAACGGCTTCACCGACTTCAAGCGCATCCTGGGCTTCCCGATCACCGCGCCGCAGACACGGATGGTGCTGTTCGTGCTGACCGGCGCGGCGTTGCTGGGATTCCTGCTGCTCGGGCGGTGGATCGTGCTGTCCAAGCTGGGGAGGGTACTCACCGCGATCCGCGATGCCGAGACGCGCGTGATGTTCTCCGGCTACAACCCGGTGTATTTCAAGCTGTTCATCTGGACGTTGTCCGCGGTGATCTGCGGCATTGCCGGTGCGCTCTACGTGCCGCAGGTCGGGATCATCAATCCGAGCGAGATGTCGCCGGCGAATTCGATCGAGATCGCCATCTGGACCGCGGTGGGCGGCCGCGGAACACTGATCGGGCCGGTGCTGGGCGCGGCGGCGGTGAACCTCGGCAAGAGCTGGTTCACCAAGGCGTTTCCGGAGTACTGGCTGTTCGCGCTCGGACTGCTGTTCATCCTGTCGACGCTGTTCCTGCCGAACGGCATCGCGGGGCTGTGGGCGAAGTTCAGGAAGAAATCATGAGCGCGACGGGCCGCCGCGAGCGCTTCAGTGCCCGACGCGCCGGGGCGCGTGGCGCGAAGGTATTCCAATGACGGCGGCCGCGGCCGCCCGCGAGCAGTGGGACGATGCCAATGCCGGCGCCGGCACGCGCGTCCTGACCGAGGGCGTCGACACCAGCCACAAGGGCATCCTGTATCTCGACGAGATCTCGGTCAGCTTCGACGGCTTCAAGGCGCTCAATGCGCTCTCGCTGCTGATCGACAATGGCGAGCTGCGCTGCGTCATCGGACCGAACGGCGCCGGCAAGACGACGATGATGGACGTGATCACGGGCAAGACACGGCCCGACACCGGCACCGCGTTCTTCGGGCAGACCATCGACCTCACCCGCCTGACCGAACCGGAAATCGCCGATCGCGGAATCGGCCGCAAGTTTCAGAAGCCGACCGTCTTCGAGCAACACACGGTCTATGAAAATCTCGAGCTTGCGCTGAAGACCGACAAGCGCGTATGGCCGACGCTGCGCGCGCGTCTCGACGCCGGCGCGCGCGACCGCATCGCGGCAACGCTGGAGACGATCAAGCTGCACGCCGACGCGAGCCGGCCGGCCGGGCTGCTGTCGCACGGCCAGAAGCAATGGCTCGAAATCGGCATGCTGCTGATGCAGGAACCGCAACTGCTGCTGCTCGACGAGCCGGTCGCGGGCATGACCGACGACGAGACCATGCGCAGCGCCGAGTTGTTCCTTTCCCTCGCGGGCAGGTACACCTTGATCGTGGTCGAGCACGACATGGAATTCGTGCGCAAGATCGCGCAGAAGGTGACCGTGCTGCACGAAGGCAGCGTGCTGGCCGAAGGTTCGATGGACCAGATCACCGCGAACGAACAAGTGATCGAAGTGTTCCTGGGACGGTAACGATGCTCGCTGTGAAAGAACTGAACCAGTACTACGGCGGCAGCCACATCCTGCGCCACGTCGCGTTCGACGTGCCCGACGGCGGATGCACCGCGCTGCTGGGACGCAACGGCGTCGGCAAGACGACGCTGCTGCGCTGCCTGATGGGCCTGCTGCCGATCCGTTCGGGCGAGATTGCCTTCGACGGCAGCAGCATTGCCGGCCTGCCGCCGTACGCAAGAGCGGCGCTCGGCATCGGTTACGTGCCGCAGGGGCGCGACATCTTTCCACGGCTGACGGTCATGGAAAATCTGCAGATGGGCCTGGCGACGCAGAAGCGGAGTGCCAAGCTCCCCGAATTCATTTTCGAGATGTTCCCCGTGCTCAAGGACATGCTGCACCGGCGCGGGGGTGACCTGTCGGGTGGGCAGCAGCAGCAACTGGCGATCGGGCGCGCGCTGGCGATGCGCCCGCGGCTCTTGATCCTCGACGAGCCCACCGAAGGCATCCAGCCGTCGATCATCAAGGACATCGAACGCGCGATTCGCAAGCTGGTCGCTGCGGGCGATATCGCGATCCTCCTGGTCGAGCAGTATTACGATTTCGCAAAATCACTCGCCGACCACTATGTCGTCCTGTCGCGTGGCGAGGTAGTCGCGCGCGGCAAGGGCGCGACGATGGAGCAGGACAACGTCCGCGCGCATCTGGCCGTCTAGTCCCGGCCCGTTCCGGTAACCTCGCATATGCCGCAATTCGTCCGCCGAATGGACGCCGGCGGAACGTTCGGCACGATGTTGATCACAACCGTTGTGGTGTACCGTCCCGCGAAAGGTGCTTCCACGACGACAGCGCCGCGCTTTGCAGCGCGAATTCGAGGCATGCGCGCGCCGTGAGGCAATAGTTCGTATACGGGAGGGTGAGGACCCGGGCCGGAGTCGGCGCGAAGGGCGAGGAGTGTAACCAGGGTAGCGCCGCCCCGTCCGGGTATTACCCTATCAGCAAGGGCCGTGCCAACACCAGGCGTGATTACTGCGGGCAAGCAGCTTTCCCGACGGGAACCTCGCCGAGCACCGTGCAGCGCCGCACCACTCGCGCCTGCGTGAACGGGTCGTAGGCGGTCGCGCGATGCATGAGGCAGCGGTTGTCCCACACGATCAGCTCATGCGGCCGCCAGCGATGCTCGTAGCTCAGGTCCGGATGCACGGCGAGCGCGTTCAATTCCTCGATCAGTTCGCGCCCTTCGTCGTAAGCCATGCCGACGATGTATTCCGCGTGGTCCCCGAGGTAGATGCACTCGCGCCCTGTTTCCGGGTGCACGCGGACGATCGGGTGGTCGACGGGTGGGGCTTCGCGCCGCTGCGCCTCGGTCATCAGGTCCCGGCCGTGTCGTCGCGTGCGGGAGAAATCCAGGTTGTGCACGGCCCGCAGGTTGGCGATGCGGTCCTTCCACACAGGGCTCAGCCGCTCGTACGCGCCGTACATGTCGCAAAAGTGCGTCTCGCCGCCAGTCTCGGAGACGACCTCGCCGTAGATGATCGTCGCCTGGCCGGTGACGCGGCGCCACGAGCCGTCGGTGTGCCACGCGAGCGTACCCTTGTCGGGATGCTGGCCGTTGGGCTTGCCGTTCTCGTCGAGATTCGACAGTCGATACAGCTCGGGAAACCCGTCCGCGTGGTAGATCGACATCACGTGGATCTGTACCTCGCCGAACTGCCGGGCGAAGGCGACCTGCGCCGCGGAAGGCAGCTCCTGCGCCGGGAACAGCAGCACCTGGTACTGCAGGAATGCCTGGTAGATAGCGCGAAATACGTCGGGCGTGACGCCAAGCGCCAAGTCGACGCCCGAGATCTCCGCGCCGAGTTTCGGCGTCAGCGGTTGCACCGCGAATGGCAGGCGCAGGTCGGCGGGTGAGTTCATGAAAGCCCCTTCGACATGGATTATCTCACTGCGGACAGATATAACCTGTCCCGCTCGGCGACTTGAAGCAACCGACCGATTCGGGAAGCAGTTGCTTCGGCAGCCATAGGACCACCTTGGGGAACAGTACGCAGAAGCCGATGGTCAGGAAAAAGACGATATACAGCGGCAGCGAGCGCACCACCGCCTTGCCGAAGCCGACGCCGACGTATTTCGACGCTACCAGGAGCGAAAGACCGTAAGGCGGCGTGATCAGACCGAAGACGAGCGTCGTGATGATCACGACGCCCATGTGCAGCGGGTTGATGTTGCCGACTTCAGTCAACTTGGTGATGATCGGCATGAAAATGATGATCGCGGGGACCGCGTCGATGAAGTCGCCGACGATCACGAACAACGCCACCAGCAGGAACATGATCATCGCGCCGTCGGTGCCGGCGATCCCGCTGATGTAAGTAGCGACGATGTCGGGGCCGCGCAGGTACGCGACCATCCAGCCGAACGCCGACGCACCGGCGACAGCGCCGAGCGGCAGCGAATAGAGCAGGCCGGCATACATGAAATCGCCCGGCAGCTTCTTGACGTGCTGCGGGCGCAGGACAGGTATCAGCACGACGAGGATGTACATGGCCGCGATCATTCCGGCCTCGGTCGGCGTGAACCAGCCGGTGAGGATGCCGCCCATGATGATGACCGGGATCACCAGCGGCAGGGCGGCGCCGCGCGCCGCGACGACGACTTCGGTGAACGGTGAGCGCTTCTTCATCACGCCGACGGGGCCCCAGAAATAGCTGTAGATCATGAGGCCGACGCCGATCAGCACGCCGGGCACGACACCGGCGAGGAACAGGCCGCCGATCGAGACGTTGCCGGTGGCACCGTAGACAACGGCCATGATGCTGGGAGGGATCAGGTTCGCCATCGTCGACGCCGAGGCGATGAGCGCGGCCGTGAACGCGCGGTCGTAGCCTTCCTTCTCCATTTCCGGCGCGACGGTGCGAGTCAGGACGGCGACGTCGGCCACCGACGAGCCCGAGATGCCAGCGAAGAACATGCTGAACAGTGTCACCACCTGCGCGAGTCCGCCGCGCAGGTGCCCGACAAGGGTCTGCGACAGCCGGATCATCCGGTAGGCGACGTCGGATGAAGCCATCAGCTCGCCGACCAGCAGGAAGAACGGGACCGCAAGCAGCGTCTCGGAATCGATGCCGTGGAAGAGTTGTCCGATCAGCGACTGCATGCTGATCGGCGTGAACGAACTCGCAACGAGCACGCCGGCGATCAGCGCGAAGGTGACGGGCACGCCCATGTAGCCGAACAGCAGGAACAGGAAGCCCATCAGACACAAGACCGCGCCATTACTCATGACTGTGCCCTGCAGCGCTCACTCTGCGAGCTCCACGACGATATTCTCCTGGTCCTCGGGTCCTTCGAATCCGTTCTTCCAGCCGTTGACGAGCTGCTCGACGGTGAAAAGCGCCACCAGCACACCCGCCACCGGTACGATCGCCGTGTAGACGGTAAGCGGAAGCAGCGACGGCATGCGGTAGCTGCCGAGGTCGAGGATCGCGTTCTGCCAGCCATAGCGGACGATCAGTACCGCCACGATCAGCACGATCACACGGTTGGTGACCTCGATGGCGGTGCGCGGCGCGCCGGTCATGCGCTTGGTGATCTCGGTCAGGTAGAAGTTATCCAGACGGCGTGTCGCCGCCGCCATGCCGATGAACACGCCCCAGGCGAAGAACGCCGTGGTGACCTGCTGCAGCCACAGCCAGGGCGCACCGATCGTCCGCGTGATCACGTCGCAGAGCACGGTCAGCGTGAACATGAAGATGCACACGCCGCACAGGATCATCAGCACCGCTTCCAGCCAGTCGAGCGCCTTCCATTTGAGCTGGCGATGACGCTGCAGGATCAGGGCTCGGGGGTCGGCCATGGGCGGGCTTTCCGTGGTCGGTTCGGGTACGAAGCGAATCGCGCCGGGCGGAAGCGCGACGCGCTTTCGCCCGGACCGTGCGCTCTAACTACTGGACTTCGCGGACGAGCTTGAGCAGCTTTACCGCGTGTGGGCCGAGCTCCACGGCCAGCTGGTCCTGGATCGGCTGCGCGGCCTTGATGAAGCCGGACTTGTCGACGCCTTCGACGACTTTCACGCCCATCGTCTTGAGTTTGTCGGCGGAGTCCTTCTCCAGCTTCAGCGCCATGGCCGGCTCGCGTTTCGACACTTCGTCGGCGGAGGCCTGCACCCATTGCTGCTGCTGGGGCGTCAGGCTGTTCCAGGTCTTTTCGCTGACCCAGATGCAGTTGTTGTTCGCCTCGTGCTCGGTCATCGACAGGATCGGGGCAACCTCGTAGTGCTTGTTGGCGAGGTAGACGTTGACGCCGTTCTCGGCCACGTTCACCACGCCGGTCTGCAGCGACGTGTAAACCTCGCCGAACGGCATGTGCACCGTCTGCGCGCCGTAGGCCGGGAAGAGCGTGTCCTCGGTCTTGGTCGCCTGCACGCGCACCTTCTGGCCTTTGACGTCCTCGATCGATTTCACTTCCTTCTTGCTGTACATGTTGCGCATGCCCATGGTGAGCAGCCCGAGCACCTGGGCGCCCTGCACCGAATCCTTGATCATGGCGCGGAACTCGGCGGCAATCGCCGGGTCGGCGAGGGCCTTCTGCAGATGCGCCTGGTCGCGGAAGATGAAATGCAGCGAGAACACGCCGGCCTGCGGTGCCAGCGTCGACGCGTTCGCCGTCGAGGTGATCACGAAGTCGATGTCGCCCGAGCGCATCTTCTGCAGCATCTGCGGTTCCTGGCCGAGCTGCGCGCCCGGGAACTGGTTGATGCTCATCGTTCCGCCGCTCAACTCCTTCAGCTTGGTGTCGAAAATGTTGGCCGCGATGCCATAGGCCGTCGTGTTGGGTTGGTCATAGGCGAAACTGAATTGACGCGTGGCCTGTGCGCCGGCGGCCGACGCGATGAATGTAGCCAGACAACATGCCAAAGCGCGTATTGCGAGAGTGCGGATGCGATTGCTCATTGCTGCTTCCTCCTATTGTGCGGCTTGAATTTGCTCAGCTCCGCGAACGAAGCGCGATTGCCGGATTCCCGGGCATGGTTGGATCATCTGGACCTTGGGTCAGGTCCGCATCGCGCATTATCAATGGTATGTGCGCACTGTCAATCTGGATTGTTGGCAGTGTCCTCGACGTTGGTGGCCATTGCGCCTTCCGGCCCGTCCAGCGACGCGGGCGCAGCGACGTCCCGACGGCGCGCCACAGGATCGTGCATCAGCGCGATAGATGGCCGCGCTACGCGAGCGTTGCCGGGTCGCTCGAGGGTGGTGGGGCTTTCCCCTGCAGTAGAACGCCGGTCAACGTGGGGAACAACAGGACGCTCAGCAATGCGGCGCCGATCAATGCCGCCGCGACGTCCGGGTGCATCGTTTTCGCCCGCACGCCGATCTCGGTGATCACGACAATGATCGAGAGTGACGGAACCGCCGAAGACAGCGCGAAGGGGAGTCGCTGCGTCTTGGCTATGTCATTGCGATAGAGGAACACGGGAATGCCCCGGATGGCCAGCAGCAGGATCACGAATGCCGGCACCATGAGCATGGTGGTCACGTCCCTGAACAAGGCAGCGACATCGAATTTGAGACCGGTGCCGACGAAGAAGAACGGGTAGAACCATCCAAAGGCCACCGCATCGATCTTATCGCGTAGTGGCTTGCCATCCTCGCCACGGGTCGCCTGCCCGACGATCATGCCCGCGGCGAAAGCGCCGAAGATGCTCTCGAATCCGAATTCCTCCGCCAACACGAACAGCGCAACCAGCATGAGGAGCGATATGCGCACGGGTAACTGGGTGCTCGCGTGCATGTGGCGATTGAGCAATGCCAGCACCCTGGGCGGTCGCGCGCCCACGCCGACGGCGATGGCGAAGCCCACGATCGCCAGGAACGCCAGCAGAAAGCCGATCTCCTGCCAGGTGGTGTATTGCGTGGAAAGCACCAGCGACATCGCGACGATCGGGGCGACTTCGCCCATCGTCGCGGCGGCGACGATCAAACGTCCAAACGCAGTTTCGAGTTGACCGCCATCGCGAAAAATGGGGATCAGAACACCCAGTCCTGTCGTGCATAACGCCAGCACGACCATCGACGGGGCACGCACCTGGGGGATGACGTGCAGAAGCCCCACTGCAATGACGCCCAGCATTAGCGAAACGCACCACCCGCGGACGGCAAGCGACAGCGGGCGCCCCTTGATGGCGCTGAAATCCAGCTCCATACCCGCCATGAACAGCGTGCTGGCCATGCCGAAGGTGAACATCGTCGCCACGAAGCCGTCGAACGGCACCAAGTCCAGGCCGTGCCGGCCAATTACCATGCCCAGCACGACCTCGAGCACGACCACCGGTACCTTGAAGCCGAGCGGGATCTCGGACAGCAACGGCGCCGCGACCGCGGCAACCAGCAACCAGAAAACCGGATGACTGCTCAAACTCGCGGCCCGTCCACTACGACCGATACCGGCCAATATCGTCGCTTTGGCCGAACGTATCCATGACGTTCATAGCGCATCACGATGTGGATGCTACGTTCACCCGCGTCGCACGATCGCCTTGGCCACCGCGCCCAGTTCCATGCGCAGGAAAGCATGCGCGGGGTCGGCGTCCCGGCTTGCATGCCAGATGAGCAAGATCGGCACGGGCGCCGCCAGCGTCGATTCGCGCAGCGTGCGCAGGCCGAACAGGTTGCGTGCAACTTTTTCCATGCTGCGCGGAATGACTCCGAACAAGTCCGACTGGCTGGCGACCAGGAAGATTTCGAGGATTTCCGAAACTTCGAGCGCTATCTCCAGGTTCAGCCTGCGCCATTCATTGAGGCCTGCCACGGGATGCTCCCCCTCGATGCGGGGGCGCAACGTCACGAATTTTCCCTCGCGCAGGATTTTCGCTGACGCCGGACGGCGCAATGCCGGATGGCCCCCGCGCGCTACCGCGACCAGATAGTCGTCGAACAAGGTCGTCGAATTGAACTGCGTGCCGCGCGGCTGCAGCCAGTCGACGGCAGCATCGGTGTGCCCCTCGCGCAACGCGCGATCGAGGTCGATCGGGCGCGAGCGGGTGCTGGCGGACACGTCGATGTTCGGCGCAATGCTTGCCAATCGCTCGCGCAGCCGCAACGTGATCAACGGCCCCATTGGATGCGGAATGGTGACGAAATACCGGCGGGTCGAGGTCCTGGGGTCGAAGCCCTGCAGCTCGCTGACCGCCTCGCGAACCAGGCCGAGCCCGCCGCGAATCTTGGCGTAGATGCTGTCCGCCACCGGTGTCGGCAGCACGCCGCGCGCCTGGCGCACGAACAGCTCGTCCTGGAACAGGGTGCGCAGGCGCGTCACCGCATGACTGACCGCAGACTGGGTCATCGCCAGGCGCGCGGCCGCGCGCGACAGGTTCTGTTCTTCGTAGACCGCTTCGAAGACCGGCAGCAGGTTGAGATCGACGCGCCTGATGTTGAACATGGTGCATATCACCTATGCAAAACATTCGGTAGTGCACAACTCAGCGCGCCTCTAACATGGCGGTCCGCGCCGGAGACTCCTCTCCTGATTGCCCACCCGGCGCACCTGTGCGCTCACGAGGGGCGCAGGAACCCTCGGGGAGGTCAAAGGTTAACCCATGTTGCACAACATGCTCAAATTGATGTTCTGGCTGGCGGCGGCGTTCTTCGTATACGGCGCGATCGCCGCGCCCGTCACCTACTTCCTGCACCGCCGCAGCGGCGCCCGTACGATGGCGGCCGAAGCGCTCATTGCCTGGACGCTGTCCGTCCTTTGTCTCGGGCTGCTCTACATCGCGTACGACTACGTCTCGTAGCAAATCGTCTAAGCGACGATGGTCTTGGCGGCCTTCGCGTAGGTGCTGCCGCGCGGCAGGCCCAGCGTGACGCACACGCTGCTCGGCAGCACGTCGGTGCAGCTTCGCAGGTCCACGGACAGGCTGCGCAACGCCGAATAGTCGTCCGCATCGAGCGCCCTGAGAAACCGGTCGCGAAGCGCGGGCGAAGCGCCATTGCCCTGCAATACGGTGTCGTTGTTCACGGCCCATCATAGCAGCGACTGCGTCGGGAATCGGTGCGCTGGCGCACAGTAGGCAAAATAAAAGCTGCCAGGTGACCTCAGACTCGGTAGGCGATAACCTCGATCTCGATCTTGGCGTCGATCATCAGCTGCGCCTGCGTTGTCGAGCGGGCAGGCTCGTTTTCCGGGAAATGTTCCGCATAGACGCGATTGAAGGTCCAGAAGTCGCGCGCGTCATCGAGCCAGACGGTCGCTTTCACAACGTCCTTCAGCGTGCACCCGGCCAGCGCCAACGCTCTTTCCACGTTCTTCAGCGCCTGTCGGGTTTGCGCCTCGATGCCTCCCGGCACCAGCTCGCCGTTGTCGCCCAGCGCAACCTGTCCGGACACGAACACGAATGGCCCGGCCCTGACCGCAGGGGAAAACGGTAACGGTTGCCCACCGGGTCCACTGCGGGTCCCGCCCAGAAATTCGATGGTCACGGCTGCCTCCTCCGGTTACACCTCGTTGTGAAGCCGCCCGGACAAGCTTTGGCGGCGACTGAAACTAAATTACATGTTATCCGATTTGCCGTGGCCGGGCGAGCACGCGGAAACACGACGAAAGAGGGCATCCTTTGCCTATGGAGGACGGGCCCGTCGGCGGCCTTGACGACGGTCCGGAAAGGCGTAGACTCGCCGGCGGATGTAATTAAATTACACCAACGTCTTCCAGGAGGAAAACATGTCCGACCGATCGATCCGGAGCGCGCACTCGTTGCATCTCGTTCGTTCCGGCGCTGCATCGCGCGCGGCCCTGGCCGTCATCGCCATGATCGTCGCCTCCCTGACTGCCTTCACAGGCGGTCCCGCGCTCGCGGCACCGGTCAAGGGCGGCGCCGCCAACATCGCGATGATCGGCGAGCCGCAGACACTCGATCCGATGGCGTCGACCGCGGATCTGGTCGGCATCATCACACAGCACGTCTACGAACTGCTGTACACCTTCGATGCCAATTGGAACGTGACGCCCATGCTTGCGGAGAGCATGCCGGTGATCTCGAAGGACGGCCTGGTCTACACCATCGCGCTGCGCAAAGGGGTCAAGTTCCACAATGGCAAGGAAATGACTTCCGACGATGTCGTTGCGTCGCTGAAGCGATGGCTGGACACGGCGCCGCGCGGCAAGGCGGTGGCCAAGGAGATCAAGAGCCTCGAGGCCAAGGGGCCGAACTCGATCGTCATCACGCTCAATCGTCCGTATGCACCCTTGCTCGCGCATCTGGCGCTGCCGAACGGTTTCGCGGCGATCATGGCCAAGGACTCGATCGCCACACCGCTGACCCAATTCATCGGCACCGGTCCGTACATGTTCAAGGAACGCAAGCCCGACCAGTACGTGCAATTGGTGCGCTACGACGGGTACAGCGCGCGCACCGAGCCGGCCAGCGGCTACGCCGGAAAGCGCGAAGCATGGCTCGACGAGTTGCGCTTCATTCCGGTGCCCAACGCCAACACGCGCGTCGAGGGTTCGCTGTCGGGACAGTATCAATTCGCCGACTTGCTGCCGGTGGAGTCGTATGCGCGGATCGAGAACGCGTCCAACGTGAAGCCCGTGCTGACTTCTCCGTTCGGGTTCCCGTACCTGGTGCTCAACACCAAGCAGGGCCCGCTCGCGAACGTCACCCTGCGCCAGGCGGTAGAGGCGGCGCTCAATAACGCGGACATGATGGGCGCCGGCTTTGGCGATCCCAAGTTCTACACCACGGAAGCGAGCCACTACGCCAAGAACACGCCGTTCTATTCGACCGCGGGGACCGAGAACTACGGCAAGGGTGACGCCAAGAAGGCGGCTGCACTGGTCGCGAGCGGCAAGTACGATGGCACGCCGATCAAGATCCTCACCAGCCAGCAGTACGATTTCCACTACCGCATGGCGCTGGTGATGGCGGAAAACCTCAAGGCCGCCGGGTTCAAGGTCGACATGCAGGTGGTCGACTGGTCGACGCTGATCCAGCGCCGCAACGACCCCGCGCTGTGGGACATTTACATCACGCATTCCGCTGTCCTGCCCGACCCCACGCTGACGCCACCGCAACTCGGTGACGGTGCGCCGGGCTGGTGGAGCTCGCCGGCGAAAGACGCGGCGCTGTCGGCGCTCAACGCCGAAGCCGACCCGAAAAAGCGCGGTGCGCTGTGGGGCAACGTGCAATCGGTCGTGTTCACCGAGGTGCCGTATATCCGCGTCGGCTATTTCAACAGCGTGACCGCGCGTTCGCCGAAACTCGAGGGCTACGTGCCGATGCCGTGGCCGTTTTTCTGGAACACCTGGCTGGTCAAGTGAGGCTGAGCCGGTCGCGTTGATCGATGCACTCGCAGCAGCATGGGATGACGCGGTATCTCGCATCGCGTTTCGCCGGCATGGTGATCGTGATGCTGCTGGTTGCGACGATCGTGTTCTTCATCACGCGGCTCGCGCCGGGCGATCCCGCAGCGGTGATGCTGGGCGAGCAAGCCACGGCCGCCGACATCGCCAAGTTGCGCGCTTCCTACGGACTCGACCAGCCGCTCCCACTGCAGTTCGTCTATTGGCTGGGTGAGCTCGCGCACGGCAATCTCGGCCAGTCGATCTTCCTGCAGCGGCCGGTGACACAGGCGCTGGCCGAGCGCGCGGAGCCGACTTTTTTCCTGACGCTGTTCTCGATCGTCATCGCCACCTTGATCGGCGTGCCCTGCGGCATCATCGCGGCGGTTTGGCGCGGCAAGCCCGTCGACCAGTTCTTCTCCGGCTTCGCCATGCTGGGTGCGAGCATCCCCAGCTTCTGGCTCGGACTCATCCTGATGCAAATTTTCGCGGTGGGCCTCGGCTGGTTTCCGGTCGCCGGCTACGGCGACCCGGGCGTACCCCTGAGCGATCGCCTGCATCATCTGGTGCTGCCGTCGATCGTGCTCGGCGTCGTGAATTCGGCGCTGATCCTGCGCTTCACCCGGGCGAGCATGCTCGACGTACTGGGCGAGGACCACATCCGCACCGCGCGCGCAAAGGGCCTGTCCGAAGCCAGCGTGATCATGCACCACGCGTTGCGCAACGCGCTCATTCCGGTGATCACCATCCTCGGCCTGACTTTCGCCTTGCTGATCGGCGGCGCGATCGTGACCGAGACCGTGTTCGGTCTGCCAGGGGTCGGCAACCTCGTCGTGTCCGCGGTCCTGCGGCGTGACTATCCGGTGATTCAAGGCGCACTGCTGGTCATCGCCGGACTCTACGTGCTCATCAACCTGCTGATCGATTTGCTCTACCTGGTGGTCGATCCGCGGGTGAAGTATTGATCGCGGCGACGACGCGGTGACCACGGCCACGACCACCATGGATGCCGGCGCATATTCGCGCAGCCCGACATCGATCATCTTGCGCAAGCTGTTCCGGCGCCGACTGGTGCTGGTCGGCGCGGTGATCCTGGGCGTCGTCGCCGTGCTGGCGATCTTCGCGCCCTGGATCACGCCCTACGATCCGATGGCGCTGAAGATCCTCGATCGCCTGCAGAGTCCGCGCGCGACGCATTGGTTCGGCACGGATGAACTCGGGCGCGATGTATTCTCGCGCGTGATCTTCGGGGCGCGCTATTCACTGACGATCGGCGCCATGGTGGTGCTCATTTCAATGACCGGTGGCGTGCTGCTCGGATTGACCGCAGGCTTCTTCCGTCGGCTCGACGGACCGGTCATGCGGCTGGTCGATGCGATGATGTCGTTCCCGGACATCCTGCTGGCGATCGCGCTGGTCGCGGTGCTGGGCGCGTCGATGACCAACGTGATCCTGGCGCTCGCGATCGTCTACACCCCGCGCGTGGCGCGCGTCGTGCGGGCATCGACGCTGGTCGTGCGTGAGCTGCTGTTCATCGAGGCCGCGCGCGCGCTCGGAGTTTCGACCTGGCGCATTCTGTTCATCCACATCCTGAACAACATCGCCTCGCCGATCCTGGTGCAGGCGACGTTCATCTTCGCCTACGCCGTGCTGGCAGAAGCGGGCTTGTCGTTCCTTGGCGTCGGCGTGCCGCCGGCCCTGCCGACCTGGGGCACCATGATCGCCAGCAGCCAGCAGTTCGCGCACCAGGCCATCTGGCTGGTCGTGTTTCCGGGTGTCGCGATCATTCTTTCGGCGCTGTCGCTGCAGATGGTGGGCGACGGCTTTCGCGATCTGCTCGATCCCAAGCTGCGCAAGGCGATGTGACCGTGGCCGCGCCAACGCACGCTGCCGGCCCGCTGCTGCAAGTCAGGCACCTGCAGACCCATTTCTCGACCGATGCCGGCCTGGTAAAAGCGGTCGAGGACGTCTCGTTCACCCTCGACGCCGGGGAAACGCTCGCCGTCGTCGGGGAATCGGGATCGGGGAAGTCGGTGACGAGCCTGTCGATCATGGGACTGATCCCCAATCCACCGGGCCGCATCGTCGGCGGCGAGATCCTCTTCCGCACCCGCGAGGGTGCGGTGGTCGATCTGGCAACGCTGCCCGCGAAGGCGCTGCGCCGATTGCGCGGCCGCGACATCGCGATGATCTTCCAGGAGCCGATGACCAGCCTGGATCCGGTGTTCACGGTAGGCGACCAGATCGCCGAGGCGGCGGCGCTGCACCTGGGCATGAATCGCGATGCGGCGTTGAAGCGCGCGTTGGAAATGCTCGAGTTGGTGGAGATCCCCGCGGCGAAGCAGCGTATCGGCGAATATCCGCATCAGCTGTCCGGCGGCATGCGCCAGCGGGTGATGATCGCGATTGCGCTCGCGTGCAATCCCTCGCTGCTCATCGCCGACGAGCCGACGACGGCGCTCGACGTCACGATCCAGGCGCAGATTCTGGCATTGCTCGGCAAGTTGCGACGCGACATCGGCATGGCGGTGCTGTTCGTCACGCACAACCTCGGCGTCGTCGCCGAAATCGCCGACCGCGTCGTGGTCATGTACAGCGGCCGCGTCGTGGAGGAGGGTGGCGTCCACGAGCTGTTCAAGGCGCCGCGGCACCCTTACACGCGCGGATTGCTGGCGTGCCTGCCGCGGCGCGCGCTGGACGACGATGCGGTCGCGGCCGGGACCCCGCGCCGGCTGAACGCGATTCCCGGTCTGGTGGCAAGTCCGCTCGATCCGTTGCCCGGGTGCGCCTTTGCGCCACGCTGCGCGCTGGCGTTGCCCGAATGTGCAGCGGCGATGCCGCCGCTGGCCGATCTGGCGGCGGGCCGGCGCTCGCGTTGCATTCGCTGGGCGACGCTATGAGCGAGACGGGCCGCCCCGAGCACGAAGCTGCTCCGGCAATGGACGCGATGCTGGCGGTACGCGGCCTCAAGAAGTATTTCGGCCACGGCGATCGTCCGGTGCGGGCGGTCGACGATGTCAGCTTCGAGATCGCGAGCGGCGAGGTACTGGGTCTGGTCGGTGAATCGGGTTCGGGCAAGAGCACGATCGGCCGATCGGTGCTGAAACTGATCGAACCGACCGCGGGCGAAGTGCGCTTCGAAGGCACCGATCTCGCACCACTGTCCGCGCGAGCGATGCGGCCCTACCGCCGCCGGCTGCAGATCATCTTCCAGGATCCGTACGCCAGCCTGAATCCGCGTCGTCGTGTCGGCGACACGCTCGACGAGGCGATGGCCACGCACGGCTTGCATCCCGGCCCTGCGCGGCAGGAACGGATCGCGGAACTGCTGTCGCTCGTCGGCCTCGCGCCCGAGCACGCACGGCGCTTTCCGCACGAATTCTCCGGCGGGCAGCGACAGCGCATCGGCATCGCGCGCGCGCTGGCGGTCGAGCCGCGCTTCATCGTGGCCGACGAGCCGGTTTCTGCGCTCGACGTGTCGATCCAGGCGCAGGTCATCAACCTGCTGTCCGATCTACGTGAGCGCTTCGGCCTCACGATGCTGTTCATTTCGCACGACCTCGACGTCGTGGAATACCTGTGCGACCGCATCGTCGTGCTCTACCTCGGCAAAGTGATGGAAGTCGCGCCGGCCAATCAGTTGTATCGGGCGCCGAAGCATCCCTATACGCAGGCGCTGCTGGAGGCGTGCCCGCGCCCCGATCCCGAGGCGAGGCGCGACCGCCGATTGCTCGCCGGCGATATCCCCAGCCCGGTCGATCCACCTTCAGGCTGCGTGTTCCGCACCCGCTGTCCGTATGCGCAGGACGCATGTGCGGCAACGATACCGCCCTTGCGCGAAATAGCACCCGGACGTTTCAAGGCCTGCCTGCGCGATGACATCCTTTGACGAGTCGACCATGAACCTCGATCCGATCCTTGCCGAAACACTCGACCCGAGCACCAAAGGCTACCCGCTATCGGGCCCGGCGACGGCCATCCGTGCCATCGGCGCGCAGCGCTGGAGTCTGCTCGCCGGCGACATGCCGCTTCCGCTGGCCGTGATCCGCGATTCGGCCCTTGCGCACAACCACGCGTGGATGCGCGATTTCACCGCATCCACCGGCGTCTTGCTGGCACCGCACGGCAAGACGACGATGGCACCGCAGATTTTCGCGCAACAGCTCGCGGCGGGCGCGTGGGGCATCACCGTCGCCAACGTGCAGCAACTCGGTATTTGCGTGCGCTTCGGCGTGCGCCGGGTGATCATGGCCAATCAGCTGCTGGGTTCCGCGGAAGTCGCCGCGGTGATTCGCTTGCGCGAAACGCATCCGGAACTCGAATTCCACTTCCTGATCGATTCGCTGGCGCAACTGGCCGCGATCGAAGCCGCGGGCGCAGGCTGCGCCATGTCGCGCAAGCTCACCGCGCTGGTCGAGCTTGGCGTGCCGGCCGGTCGCACCGGGAGCAGGACCTTCGATGAGGCAATGACGGTGGCGCGTGCCGTGGCGTCGAGCAGGATCGTCGCGCTGTCGGGCCTCGAGTGCTACGAAGGGCTGCAGGTCACCGGCGATTCGGCACGCGACGCGGCGATGGTTGGCGCGCTTATGCAGCGGGTGAAGGACGTCGCGCTCGCTTGCGACGTCGAACACCTGTTCGCGGGCACCTCGGTCATTCTTTCTGCGGGCGGGTCGGCGGCATTCGACATCGTGGCGCGCGAACTGCCGCTGCGCCTGTCCAGGCCGGTCTTGACGATCCTGCGCAGTGGCTGCTACGTGACGCACGACTCCGGCTTCTACCAGCGCATGCTCGAGCAAGTTCGGGCGCGCAGCGGCGCGGAATGGCAATCGCGCCCGGGTCTGCAGCCCGCGCTCGAAGTGTGGTCGCGCGTGCAGTCCTGCCCGGAACCGGGACTCGCGGTGCTCACCATGGGCAAGCGCGACGCGTCGTTCGACCTCGACTTGCCGGTCCCCGGGAAGCGCTATCGCCCCCGTATCGATACCGTGCCGCAACCGGTGCCCGAGTCGTGGAAGATCACCGCGATGAACGACCAGCACGCGTATCTGCGCTTTGCCGACAGTGATGCGCCGCAGGTCGGCGATCTGGTCGGTTGCGGCATCTCGCATCCTTGCACGACTTTCGACAAATGGCGTGTCCTGTTCACCGTCGACGATGGCTATCGGGTGACCGGTGCGATCCGGACGTTTTTCTGACCCGACCGAACGGCTGATCCGCGTGTCCAATCGCCGCAACATGACGCAAGCTCCCGTGGGTGACCTGCTGCGCACGATGCGCGAACGCGCCGGCACGCTGTCGCAGGCGCAGCAGCAGGTTGCCGCAACGGTGCTCGAGGATCCGCAGTTCGCGCTGCGTGCCAATGTCGACGCGCTCGCCCGCCGGGCCAGGGTCAGTCCGCCGTCGATCGTGCGCTTCTGCCGGGCGCTGGGTTTCGCGGGATTGCGGGAGTTCAAGCTCAACCTGGCGCATACCCTTGCCATAGGGACTACGACGCTGCACCGGGCGCTGGCACCCGGCGACAACATGCAGACCGTCACGCACAAGGTCCTCCAGGGCGCGGCGAGCGCGCTGGCCAATCTCGAACAGCATATCGTGCCGGCCGTCGTCGAACGCGCGGTCGCGCAGATCGCCAGGGCGCAACGAATTGATTGCTTTGCCGTCGGCAACACCTCGATGTTCATGGCCAGCGATGCCCAGGCGCGATTTTCACGGCTTGGCCTGACGTCGAATTTCTATTTCGACGCGCACCTGCAGCTGGTCTCGGCGGCGACGATGACCAGGAACGACGTGGTGCTGGCGATCTCGCACGTCGGCCGGATGCCGTTCCTGCTGGAATCGGTCGGCGTCGCGAAGGAGCAGGGCGCAACGATCATTGCCATCACGCAGCCGCATACGCCACTGGCCGAGCTGGCGGACATCGTGCTGCCGATCGTGGTGCCGGCCGATCCGTCGATGCGCGTCGGTACCGAGGCCTATCTCGCGCAAGTGGCATATCTCGAAATCCTAATGGTCGGCGCCGGCTTGCGACGGGGCCCGCCGGCCTTGCGCCAGCTGAAACGCGTGCGCGATGTGCTGCAGGAACGCGGCGTCGACAGCGACTCGCATCCGGTGCTGGAGGCGGCATGGTCCAAACGCGAAAAGCATCCGCTATGAGTTCTCATACCGAAGGCGCGCGGCTCCTGCGCGGCGGCACCGTCATCGACGGCACAGGAGCGCCACGTTTCGTGGCCGACGTGCGCATCGAAGGCGAGCGCATCGCCGCGGTCGGTGCGGATTTGCCGGCGCACGGTGCTGCGATCATCGACGCCACCGGCAGGATCGTCGCGCCCGGATTCGTCGACGTCCACACGCACGACGACCAGATCGTGCTGTCGGCGCCGCAGATGCTGCCGAAGGTCAGTCAGGGCGTCACCACGGTCGTCGTCGGCAATTGCGGCATCAGCCTGGCGCCGCTGGTCCACGCCGACGTGCCGCCGCCGCTCAACCTGCTCGGTGGTCCGGACAAATACGTGCATCCGACCATGGCGGCATACGTCGACGCCGTCGGGCGGGCGCGGCCCGCGGTCAACGTCGCGGCGCTGGTCGGACATTCGACATTGCGGGTGGCGACGATGGCCGATCCGTACCGTCCCGCGACGCGCTCCGAACAGGCGCGCATGGTGGAACTGCTGCGCGAAGGCATGGAGGCCGGCGCGACGGGCCTGAGTTCAGGCGTGTTCTACGCAACCGGTGCCGCTGCGGACGTCGACGAGCTCTCGCTGCTGGCGGGCGTCGCCGGCGACGCCGGGGGCGTGTACACGACGCATATTCGCGACGAGCACGAAAAAGTGCTCGACTCGCTCGACGAGGCGTTTGCCACCGGCCGGCGTGGCAAGGTGCCGGTCGTGGTGTCGCATCACAAATGCGCCGGGCCGCGCAACTGGGGTCGAACGGTAGAGACGCTGGCGCACTTCGACGCTGCGCGCAGGCACCAGCCGATCGGGCTGGACATGTATCCCTATGTCGCTGGCTCGACCGTGCTGCGCCGCGAAATGGTCGACGGCGTCATCGATATCATGATCACCTGGTCGGCGCCGCACCCGGAGATGGCGGCGCGGATGCTCGCGGATATCGCGCTGGAATGGGGCTGCACGCAGCAGGACGCCTGCGACCGGCTGCAGCCGGGGGGAGCCTGCTACTTCCAGATGGCGGAAGAGGACGTGCAGCGGGTGCTGAAGTATCCGGCGACGATGATTGGCTCGGACGGGCTGCCGCACGATCAGCATCCGCACCCTCGGCTGTGGGGAACGTTTCCGCGCGTGCTCGGCCATTACAGCCGCGAGCTGGGTTTGTTTTCCCTCGAGACGGCGGTGCACAAGATGAGCGGGCTCTCCGCCCGCCGGTTCCAGCTCGAGGATCGCGGCGAGATCCGCCCCGGCGCCTTTGCTGACGTCGTCGTGTTCGATGCGGCTACGGTCAGTGACGTGGCCACGTTCAAGCAGCCCAAGCAACTATCGCAAGGCATCGAATGCGTGCTGGTCAACGGCGTAATCGCATATCGCTCAGGCCGGCTCGCCCCCGAGCGTGGCGGACGTTTCCTTCGTCGTGGCAAACGAGGCAGCAGCACGTGAGAACTACTGCTTCGCGGAGACGGCGCGTGGGCCTTCCGGCTGCCTTTCGCACTCCTCTTGCTGTCCTTCGCGCTTGACGCCTTTCTGGTCGATCGTGAACTGCTGCGGCTCCTGACGCTTGACACCCCGCTCATCGATGGCGAATCCCTGCCGCAAGTTGGACTTTGAGGTATTGACCCTGCAGTCTTCCTTGTGCTTCGCATCGGCCGCCTGCGCCTGGCGTTCGCTGGTGTTGGTGTTCTTCGGTAGCGTGTCGGCACTGGCAGATGTGGTGAAGGCTGCCGCCAGCAATGCGAGTATCAAATGCTTCATTCCGATTCTCCTTGGTCAGCTCCAGGTTGCCGCCCATGTGTGCCAGCCGTTCTTCCTTCGCCTATCACCAGGCGAGCCCCACTGCCGTCACTACCTGACGGGCAGCGTCAACCCGGCAACGCACATGGCTATGCAGCGCCATGCATGGCAATTGCCCGCAAGGGACGTGCCAGCAGTAGGTCGGAGCCAGGGTGGCCGAGATCGATGCTGGGCCCCTTGCCCTCATGGCGCCGAATGCGAGCGATGCCAATATCGCGCGCGACGTGCGACGAAATTGATGCAAGAATAACGACGCTGCCACGGTGCGGTTCGAGTTCATCGCGCCGCCGGATGCGGTCCCGGTCGTCAAAAAAAATGGAATCGCGCCGCGCAAACGTAACGCCAAAGGAGGAGAGCCATGGTACGTCGACTTGTGCAGTTCGTATTCGGATGCGTTTTCGCTTGTGCAGTGGTGGGGCAGGTCGCTCAGGCGCAGACCGCACCCGCAAAGGCGCCGCACTGGGTCGCCGCGTGGACCGCATCGGCGCACGGCCCGTACCCGGTCGGCAATCCGACCGCACAGCCCGAACTGAAATTTGCTTTCCCCGACGCTGCGCGCGGCGCGACCGACCAGTCGTTTCGCATGATCGTGCGGCCGGACATCTGGGGCAACAAGGCGCGCATCCGCCTGTCGAATGCGTTCGGGGCGCAGCCGGTCAGCTTCGACGCCGTGTTCATCGGCCTTCAGAACAGCGGTGCCGAAGTCCTTGCGGGAACCAGCCGGCCAGTCAGCTTCGGCGGCAAGTCTTCGGTCACGGTGGCGCCCGGCAAGGACGTCGTTTCCGACGCGGTGTCGCTGCCGTTCGTCAAGAACCCCGCCGACCCGATACTGTTGGGTCGCCGCCTCGCCGTGAGCTTCCATGTCGTGGGAGAAAGCGGCCCCATGACCTGGCACGCCAAGGCGCTGACGACGTCGTACTTGACGCCCCCCGGCGCCGGCGCGCGTGGCGGTGACGAGAGCGAATCTGCATTCTCGCTGTCGTCGACCTCCTGGTACTTCCTGGACGAAGTGGAAATGACGGCACCGGCCACCACCCGTGTCATCGTCGCATTCGGCGATTCCATCACCGATGGCACGGCATCGACGCTCAACGGCGACGACCGCTGGCCCGACGTTTTTGCGCGCCGCCTGCATGCGGCGACGGGCAACCGCTATTCGGTCGTCAACGAGGGCATCGGCGGCAATCAGGTTATCGGCCCGGCGGACTATGCGTCCAAGCCGCTTCCGGGCGGACCTTCGGCACTCGATCGACTGCAGCGCGACGTGATCAGCCTGCCCGGTGTCTCGACCGTCATCTGGCTCGAGGGCATCAACGATTTCGGCGCTGCCGGCGCCACTGCGCAGGCGGTGTCCGACGGCGTGCGCGAAGGCGTCAAGCGCCTGCGTGAGAAAATCCCGGGGGTGCGCATCTACATGGCGACGCTCACCGGCGCGCTGAACAGCACGCCTACCCACGGCACGCCCGAAGTCGAGGCGAAGCGCAAGGAATACAACCAGTTCATTCGCAGCGCCGGCATATTCGATGGCGTGATCGACTTCGATATCATCACGCTCGAACCGAAGACCGGCGAACTGAAGGCCGAGTATCAGCCCAACTCGACCACCGGTGGCCCGGGAGACAAATTGCACCCGAACCGGGCCGGCTATGCGGCGATGGGAAGAGGCATCGACCTCAACATGATTGTCGGCAAGTAACCAGGGCCAGGTGGGGTGTCCTGGTGTTTAGGATGTTGCAGCGTGATAACCACGCAAGACTGCACAGGGAGGGATTCATGAAGGCGTTCGCATTACTGACGAGGGGGATCATCATGGTCGCGATGGCATCCATGGTCGGCGGGCCGGTGCTGGCGGCGACGTTTGTCTACGTGTCGAACGCCGACGATGGCGATATAAGCACGTATCGGATGCAGGACTCCGGCGAGTTGCAGCCCGGCGCGCGCGTGAAGGCGGCAAGCGTGGTGATGCCCATCGTGGTGAGCCCCGATCGCCGCTTCCTGTACGCGGCATCACGCTCCAAACCCTTCACGGTGCATCGGTATGCGATCGATCGCGGCACCGGCGCGCTGACGCCGGTGTCTACCGCGCCGCTGGCGGAGAGCACACCGACCGAGCGCCAGCCGCGCGGCTTCGCCATCGATCCGAAAGGCCGCTACATGGTCGTTACCGGCGAAAAATCCGAGACGATTTCGGTGTACTCGATCGACCCGGCCAGCGGGGCGCTGAAGTTCCTCAACAAGTATCCGACCGGCAAGGGCGCGAACTGGGTGGAGATCGTCAGCTTCGATTGAGCTGCAGGCCCGAAGGGAGTCGGGCCGCCAAATTTGTCGTAGCAGTCATTCACGCCAGGAAACTTGGAGGGGCCCCATGTCGCTGCCGATCGCCAGGAGTCATTGTCCCGCTGCGAGGAAGACTGCCATCGCGCTCGCGGTCGCGCTGCTCGCGCTCACCACTGCCGCCAACGCCCGCGTGACCCGGATCGTCATCGATGCGACGACGCCACTGAGCGGACAGGACAGCGCTTACGAGCAGGTCCGCGGCCGCGCCTTCGGCGAGCTGGATCCGGCCGATCCGCACAACGCGATCATCACCGACATCGCGCTCGGCAAGTCGGCCGACGGCAAGGTCCGCTACGAGGCCACCTTCGTGCTCACCAAACCGGTCGATATGGCGCAGGCCAGTGGCTTCATGTGGCACGACGTGCCCAATCGCGGCGGCGCGTACACGATCGTGCCTGCCGAACGCAATCTCGGCGACGTCGGTCTCGCGAGCGGTTGGCAGGCCGACAATGCGGGCAGCACCGGCATTCCCGCCGACCGCGCCAAGGGCAACAATCACTGGGTCGCCGTGCCGATGGCCAAGAACGCAGACGGCTCGCTCGTGACCGGCAGCGTCCTCGGGCGCATCGTCAATCGCAGTGGCAACGATTCGCAGCCGCTCAACGTGATGGGCAATCCCGTGCCGTACTTGCCAGCGACCCTCGACACCAGCAAGGCGACGTTGGTGACGCACACGCACGAGACGATGGACGGCAAGGTCAGCGTCGGCACGACGATTCCGGCGTCCGACTGGGCCTTCGCGCATTGCGATGCCACGCATCCTTTCCCGGGCACGCCCGACGACATCGACATCGCGAATCTTCCGGCGAATCTGCCGGTGCATGTGTGCGTCAGGAACGGCTTCGATCCGAAGCTGCTCTACCAGGTCGTCTATCCGGCCAAGGGCGCATATCTGCTCGGAGTGGGCATCGCGGCGTTCCGCGACCTCAACTCGTTCTTCCGCTACGAAGCCGCGGACGCGCAAGGGACGCCGAACCCCGTTGCCGGCAAGATCAGATGGTCCGCGATGCGCGGGGTCTCGCAGTCAGGCAACTTCACGCGCCAGTACATCCACCAGGGCTTCAATCAGGACGAGTCCAACCGGATCGTGCACGAAGGCGCCTGGGCGATCATCGCCGGTCGGCGCGTCGCCGCCAACGTGCGGTGGGGACAGCCCGACGGCGTGCTCGAGCTCTACCAGCTCGGCAGCGAAGGCCCGCAATGGTGGGTGGACTGGCCCGATCCGGTGCGCGGCCTGCCGGCGCAGAGCATTCTCGATCGGTGCAGCAAGACCAAGACCTGTCCGAAAATCATCGAGCATTTCGGCAGCGCCGAGGTCTACGCATTGAAGATGACGACCGAATGGGTGGGCACCTCGGCCAACGCGGATATTCCATTGCCGGCCAACGTGCGCCGTTACTACGCGCCGAGCACGACGCACGGCGGCGGTGCCGGCGGATTCAATCAGGACTTGCCGGACAAACCGGCCACCTGTCCGGGAAACAATTGGGGGCAGGGAACGTTTCGTGCGAACCCCGTGCCGGAAGTCGAGCTGGTCAACGTGCTGCGGCTGGCGATGCGCTACTGGGTCATGACCGACACGGCGCCTCCGCCGAGCCGATATCCCACCCTCGCTACAGGCACGCTCGTCGCGCCGACCCGGAAGGCGATGGGCTTTCCCGCAGGCGTTCCGGGCGTGCCGGACTCAATCTTCGAGCCTGCAAACTTCGTCAATCCGGTGCTCGTCTACGACTGGGGCCCGCAGTTCGACAATAGCGACGGGACCGGCATTCCGAGCAAGCTGCCGCCGCCGATCAAGCGCGTGATCGCGATGAAGGTGCCGCGGGTCGACCGGGACGGCAACGAACTCGGCGGCGTGCCGACGGTGCTTCGCGACGCACCGCTCGGCACATATCTGGGCTGGAACATCACGGCGTCGGGATTCCACCAGGGCCAGGTCTGCAATTACGTCGGCGGAATGATCCCGTTTGCGGTGACGCGCGCTGAACGCATGGCCAAGAAGGATCCTCGGCTGTCGCTGGTCGAACGCTATCGCGATCACGCTGGCTACGTCGCGGCGGTGCGCAAGGCGGCGGACAACGCGATGCTCGAAGGCTATCTGCTGCAGGTCGATCGCGATGCGCTGGTTGCGGCAGCGGAAGCGAGCAACGTGCTCCGCTGACATCGTCCCCGCAAATCCATAGCATAGCCGTGCACTCAGAGCGTGCGCAGGAATGCGACCAGGTCGTCGTGTTCCTGTGGCGTCAGGCCTATGTCGAAGCGCTGGTTGTAGAAGTCCACCGCTGCGTCGAGATCGGCTGCGAAGCCATTGTGAAAGTACGGCGCGCGGGTCGCTAGTGCGCGCAGGATCGGTCCCTTGAAGCGTCCGATGTCCTTCCACTTGCCGGTGATGAGTGCGCGTCCCGGGTCCGTGGTCTCGACCGCGTCGCCCGTCGTCTTGTTGCGCAACCGATAGAGCGGCATGTCGGGCGTGCGCCTGGAGGCATCGGTGAGTCCGATATCGAGCGGCGCTGGGATCGAATGGTTACCGGCGTTGGGCGTGTCATGGCAGGTCGTGCACGTGCCAGGCAGCACGGCAACGCTGAGGTCGTCATTCAACCCTTTGACGTTTTTGATCTGGATCGGCTTGGTGTTGAACAGCAACTGGCCGCGCGCCACGGCCTGGCGCGCTTCGACGACGCGGCGCTCGCCGCCGTGTTCCGCCGGCAGTCCGGCCCAGGCGTCGTACAGGGTGAACACGAACCTATTGAAGGGCGAGCCCGTCTTGTAGTCGCCCGCGACGACATCATTGATGCCGAAGTAGAACGGTCTTTTGTACGCCTCCAGCGGGCCACCTTGGGCGCCGTGCGCGCCAAGATACTTCGCATTGGAATCGAACACCTGTGCGGTAAACAATCCCATCTCGAATTGCACGATGGCTTCGCGCTGGGCCTGCGAGAGCGGCTGCGCCGCCTGCGCATGCCCGACGGTGGCGGCGTTCGATTGATCGGCGAGATCGAAGGCGATCGATGCGAAGCAAGTCGTTGTGCCGAAAATGCAATCGGTCGATGCGGGATCCTTGAACGTCTCGCGGCCATCCACCATCACGGTACTGAGAAATTTGAGGTTGGTCGTGGGCAACGGCCGCCGGAACAGCGACAACTCGCGCGCGCTCGCGTATCCGTACGGATCGTCGACGCCGACCAGTTCGAATTCGGCGTTGTCGGGAATGCCGATGCCGATCCTGATCAGGCCCTTGGTGAGCAGCATGCTGTAGGCCGCTTTCCGGGCGGCGATGGTGGATACGTCCGCGTTCGGCGAATTGGCGCCATCGACCAACCGGAAGATCGGATCGGTTCCGCGGGTGGCATCGAAACGGTCCCGAATGTGCGGTGGTATCACCGTCCAGCCATCGCTGGCCTGGTGGCAGGTGTCGCAACTTCGCCCGTTGGTCCCGAGTTTCTGGAAAAACGGGTTGTCTTCGTCAAGCTTGCCTGCGGTGTTGTATGTCGCCGCAACGCCGGTCGGATTCTCGAAGGTCAGGAACGGTCCGTGTTGCTGGTCCTCGGCGTCGGTGAGCTTGGATGCCAGCAGTGCGGCGGTCAAGGCTGCCGCACACAGCATCGGGTATCTGATCTTCATGGTGTCCCCTTCCGCGCTTGCGCGCATCGTCGGTTGGCCGCACGTGATGCGATGGCTATCACTCCAGCCACGATGCAGCTGGGTGAATGTCAGCGGCTGCTGCGGCAATCAGTTCGTCGCATCAATTGAAAATGCAAGCGGTATCGATGCCGCGCTGGAGATCGCATTCGCGCGGCAGGTCGCTGGCACCTTGCTTGCCGGTGTGCGGATCACTTGCCGATGGTTCGGACACCGGCACGCGCGAGTCCGGCGCGCCGGATGCAGGACCGCTTTCCGCGTTGCCGCGTTCGCCCGCGATCGCTGAAGCTGCATTCGAATGCGGGAACGGGTATTGACCCAAGGTACCGGCGAGATATCCGAACACGATCACACCGAGCGCGACCGCGGCGAGCTTCGCGACGCGGACAGAGTTGCTTTGATCGAAGGGGTGAGCTGTTTTGTTCATTGCCATGGTGTTCTCCTTGCATTGCATTACGGATGATCGGGGCGGTTCATGCCGCCGTCGTCGTCGTGGTCGACGCAGTAGTGCAGGCGTTCGATTCTCTCGACCAGTTCTTCGGACAGCGGCGTGGCCGACTCGAGAACCAGGCGACGCCTTGCGGCTGCCGTGGACTGCGCGCCGCAATTGAAGTATCGGAACCACGTAATCGCGTCCATGAGCGCGCCATCGCCATCGACGAAGTCGGCCACCCAGAGTGCGCCATCGCGCAGGAATATCGCCACTTCACGACGCTCGCTCAGGCGTAGAACCTGGCCTTGCATGGAACGTCTGCACTGTTGTTCGGGTCTCATGCTCAACGGCAGTTCCCTTGCGAATTCGCCAGCCGGCATGCCGCCGCAGGACGGAGTCACGTTGCGAGAGGTTCTGTGTCAGTTGGGCTCGCTACCGAGCTCGCATGACGGATCCAATATTCTGTCGATATAGCGACGAAGTCTTGAAGAGACTCTTAAGAATCCATTAAAGTTGGCTCATTCCGGCGCCTCGCTCGATATCTGGCGCACTGCCGGCTCGGCCGGCATCGCTCACCAGCGGTTGTCGAGCGCTGATCGGAGCGTGATGGCATGAGCGCGACGGGCCGCCCCGAGCGCGAATACCGGAGCGCAAAGCGCGAAGGCAGGCTAATGACCACCGTGTATGAACTCGGGCCATTTCGACTGGACCCCAGGGCTGGCGTGCTCAGCCAATGTGGGCGCCCCATGGCCTTGGGATTACGTGCGGTGGCCGTACTCACCGCGCTGGTCAGAGCACCCCAACGAGTACGTGCGCAAGGAGAGTATCCTCGATGCCGCGTGGCCGGGCATCGTCGTCGAAGAAGGCAACCTGCCGGTGCAGATCCTGGCAATCCGCCGCGCACTTGCGCAAGCACCCGGCGGCGAGCACTGGGTAGAGACGCTGCCCAGGCGCGGTTATCGTTTCGTCGGCCCCGTCACCGAAATCATCGCTGGTCCGCAATCGAATGCTCGCGGCGGCCGCCAGAATACGAATCTTCCGGAGTCGCTGACGTCATTCATCGGCCGCGAACGCGAGCTCGTGGAGATCAAGCGGCTATTGCCCAACAAACGACTGTTGACCGTCGTTGGCGTAGGCGGCATTGGCAAGACCCGGTTCGGCGTTGCAGGCGGCCGCCGAAGTGATGGATGCACTACCGCGACGGCGTGTGGCTGGTGGAGCTCGGCTCGATCAGCGATCCGCTCGCTGGTGCCGACGTCGGTGGCACATGTGCTCGGCCTCCAGGAGAAGAGCGGCACACCGCTTACGCAGACGCTTTGCAGGTTCTCTCGAAGCGCGCCAGTTGTTGCTGGTCCTGGACAACTGCGAGCACTTGCTCGATGCATGTGCGGACCTGGCTGACGCAGTTCTCGCACGGCGCCGTCGCGCCGACGATTGTCGCCACCAGTCGCGAGCCTCTGCACGTCGCCGGTGAGCAGACTTATTCGCTGCAAGCGCTCTCGCTTCCCGAATCTTCGACGGACGCAGAGGCAGTTGCACGCTCCGAGGCGGTACAGCTTTTCGTCGAGCGCGCTCAAGCGCCAGCTCCCGAACTTCGCCTTGACTGCGGCCCGTGCCGCCGCGGTCGCCGAAGTATGCGTCCATCTCGACGGCATTCCCCTCGCACTGGAATTGGCGGCCGCTCGTGTCCGCACATTGTCGGTCGAGCAGATCGATGCGCATCTGCACGATCGCTTCAAGCTGCTTATAGGTGGTTCCCGCACGGCGTTGCCGCATCAGCAAACGCTGCGGGCGACCCTCGACTGGAGCTTCGACCTGCTCGGGGAACAGGAACGCCCGGTGCTGCGACGATTGGCGGTCTTTGCCGGCGGCTTCACGCTCGAGGCTGCTTCGGCTGTCGCATCCGACAAGACGATGGACGAATTCGCGGTGATCGAACTGCTCTCCCAGCTTGTCGCTCGCTCGCTGGTCGTTGCGGATACGAGCAATGGCATCGCGCGCTACCGCATGCTCGAGACGACTCGCGCCTACGCGTTGGAGAAGCTCGCGGTAGCCGCTGAGACTGACGCGATCCGACGGCGGCATGCGCAGTACTTTCGCGAGCGCTTCGAACGCGCGTATGGCGACTGGTTGTGTATGTCCGATGCAGATTGGCGCGCCATCTACCTTCCAGAGCGCGACAACGTTCGTCTTGCTCTCGACTGGACGCTTGGTGTCGCTAACGACCCAGCGACTGGCATTGCGCTCGCAGGTGCGTCGGGAGCGCTTTGGGCGGAATTGTCGCTTCTCGGCGAGGGGCGGCGACGACTGGAGGTCGCGGTTGCCGAGGTGACATCACGCACTCCGGAGGCGGACCAGGCACGGCTGTGGCTCTGGCTGGGGTTGCTGCAAAGGTACGGCGCGCCGGTACAAATGATGGCTAATTTGGAACGGGCCATCGACCTTTACCGTCGGCTTGGAGACTTGCCGGCACTCGGTCATTCGCTTGTGCGCCTGGGCGCCATGCTGGCGAAGTTGGGTCGGTTCCACGAGTCCGCACGCGCTCTTGCGGAAGCATTCCAGGTGCTGGTACATGCAGGACAAAAAAAGGCGCTCGGTGCCTACTTTACCGAGCTGGGGGTACTGAAGATGCTCACCGGCGATCCGGTGGGTGCGCGGCAGCACTACGAAAAGGCACTGTCGCTGTACCGCGAGACCGGGGCCGAGTCCGCGATGCTTGCGGTCCTAGGTCTCCTCGCGGACATGACCTGGCAGCTCGACGATCTCGACGCGTCGCTAGCCGCCTTTGTCGAGACGGTCGCACGCCTGCGACGAGCGCCGCTCGCTAGAACGTACGTCTTCGGAGTCTCTCTCACCAACCTCGCGGGCCTGCGCACTGAACGAGGCGAGCTCGAGGAGGCGCTTGCAGCGGCCCGGGAGGGTCTCCCGCTGCTCCATGATGCGGGCATCGCCTGGAACGTGCTGGATCACCTTGCTCTGCGGGCTGCGTTGGCGGCCAAATTTGTAGACGCCGCGCGTCTCGCCGGATTTGTCGATTCAGCACACACGGCGAAAGAAGCCATACGCCAACCTAATGAAGCGCGCGCGCGAAACCGGTTGCACGCCCTGCTGAGCGAGAAGCTCCGGCCCGACGAACTCGAGCGCCTGCTCGGCGAAGGCGCCAAGATGACCGAAGACGAAGCCTGTCGATTGGCACTGGAGGACTGACCATGCACCGAGCACTGCGGTGTCCAAGCACCAACGTTGCGAGTCTTGGCTCGATGAACTGAGCGCCGGCGTGACCCCGACCGCAATCGTAGCGTCGTTGGGAGGGTCTTGGATGTGACCAAGATCTACGAGATCGGGCCGTTCCGCCTCGACGCCGAGGCTGGCGTGCTCAGCCACAGTGGGCGGCCCATGGCCTTGGGATTACGCGCGGTGGCCGTACTCACCGCGCTGGTCAGACACCCCAACGAGTACGTGCGCAAGGAGAGTATCCTCGATGCCGCGTGGCCGGGCATCGTCGTCGAAGAAGGCAACCTGCCGGTGCAGATCCTGGCAATCCGCCGCGCACTTGCGCAAGCACCCGGCGGCGAGCACTGGGTAGAGACGCTGCCCAGGCGCGGTTATCGTTTCGTCGGCCCCGTCACCGAAATCATCGCTGGTCCGCAATCAAATGCTCGCGGCGGCCGCCAGAATACGAATCTTCCGGAGTCGCTGACGTCATTCATCGGCCGCGAACGCGAGCTCGTGGAGATCAAGCGGCTATTGCCCAACACACGACTGTTGACCGTCGTTGGCGTAGGCGGCATTGGCAAGACCCGGTTGGCGTTGCAGGCGGCCGCCGAAGTGATGGATGCATACCGCGACGGGGTGTGGCTGGTGGAGCTCGGCTCGATCAGCGATCCGTCGCTGGTGCCGACGTCGGTGGCACATGTGCTCGGCCTCCAGGAGAAGAGCGGCACACCGGTTACGCAGACGCTTTGCAGGTTTCTCGAAGCGCGCCAGTTGTTGCTAATCCTGGACAACTGCGAGCACTTGCTCGATGCATGCGCCGACCTGGCTGGCGCAGTTCTCCACGGCGCCGTCGCGCCGACGATCATCGCCACCAGTCGCGAGCCGCTGCACGTCGACGGGGAACAGGTCTACGCGTTGCCCACGCTATCGCTTGCGGATCCATCGGCGAGTGCAGAGGACATAGCTCGCTCCGAAGCCGTGCAGCTCTTCATCGAGCGCGCCAGGCGGCAGCTGCCCGACTTCGATTTGACTGCGGCCCGCGCCTCCGTGGTTGCGGAGCTGTGCACCCACCTCGACGGCATCCCCCTGGCGGTCGAGTTGGCGGCCGCGCGTGTTCGCTCGCTGTCGGTCGAGCAGATCAACGCGCGTCTGCATGACCGCTTCAAGCTGTTGACGAGCAAGAACAGCGCCGCACCGCCGCGCCAGCAAACCTTGCGCAGCGCGCTCGACTGGAGCTTCGACCTGCTCGCGGAAGACGAGCGCACCGTGCTCCGTCGCCTCGCGATCTTCCCGGGCAGCTTTAGCCTCGAGGCCGCTACGGCGGTCGCCTCCGACGCTGCGATCGACGAATTCGCGGTAGTCGACCTGCTTGCACAGCTCGTCGCGCGTTCGCTGGTCGTCGCCGATACCAACAATGTCGGAGCGCGTTATCGGTTGCTGGAGACCACGCGTGCCTACGCGCTAGAGAAACTCGTCGACGCCGAAGAAACCGATGCCGTCAAACGTCGGCACGCGCAGTACTTCTGCAGGCGCTTCGACAGCGCGCAAGATGACCGGTTGCGCATGAGCGATGCAAACTGGGACGCCATCTATCCGCCGGAGCTCGACAACGTTCGCGCCGCGCTCGACTGGGCGCTCGGTGTTGGCGGCGATCCAGCGATCGGTATTGCGTTGGCAGGCGCCTCGGGCTCTATCTGGCACAATCAATTGTTCCATCGCGAGGGTCGGCAGCGTCTCGAGGACGCCGCCGCGAGGGTCGGCTTAGAGACAACGGAGTCGGATCAGGCGCGGCTGTCGCTCTGTCTGGGACAACTGTGGGGCCCGGCGGCACCAGCCCAAGCGCAAGCCGCCTTTGTGCGAGCTGTCGACCTGTACCGTCGGTCGGGCGACACGTTGGGGCTCGGCTATTCGCTCGTGCAACTGGGTCACAGGCTCGCGCTCATGGGTCGGTGCGAGCATGCGGCGCGAGCCCTAGCCGAAGCCGCCCCGTTGCTGGATCGGACCAGCGCACCCAAGGCGCTCGCCAACTATTTCGACGCTCTCGGTTTCTTGAAGATGTCGATCGGTGACTCGACGGCGGCACGGGCGCACTACGAGAAAGCGTTATCGCTATGCCGCACCTTGGGCGCCGAGCGTCTGGCAATCATCGTGCTTGGCAATCTCGCGGACATGACATGGATGACCGGCGATCTCGACGCGGCGACGGCATCCCTTCGCGAGGCGGTCGCGCTCATACGAAGGTCGTGGCCTACTACCGCGGCGCTGCTCGGAGCCTGTCTCGCCAACCTCGCGGGCGTGCTCGCGGAGCGCGGTGAGCTCGACGAAGCGCTGATGGTTGCGCGCGACGCCATGCCGTTGCGCAACGCGGGCGGTTTGGCCTGGTGCACGATGGACCATCTCGCATTGCGCGCGGCGCTGGCGGGCAAGCTCGAAAACGCTGCCCTTCTCGCCGCCTATACGGATGCGACGTTCGCTGCAAAGGCGACATCGCGCCAACCCAATGAAGCACGCGCGCGAAACCGGTTGCACGCCCTGTTGAGCGAGAAGCTCCGGCCCGACGAACTCGCGCGTCTGCTCGCCGAAGGCGCCAAGATGACGGAAGACGACGCCTGCCGATTGGCGCTGGAAGACTGATCATGTACCGAGCATTGCTGATGCACGACTACCGACGTTCCATTGTTGACGCGTTGGATCAAATGGCTATCAGCTCCGCCTCGGTCGCAATCGCAATTGTAGCGTCGTTGGGAGGGTCTTGGATGTGACCAAGATCTACGAGATCGGGCCGTTCAGCCTCGACCCCGCGGCTGGCGTGCTCAGCTGTGGCGGACATCCCGTGGCCCTGGGCGCACGCGCGGTGGCCGTGCTCACCGCGCTGGTCAAACAACCCAACCAGTACGTGCGCAAGGAGAGCATTCTCGATGCCGCGTGGTCGGGTCTCGTCGTCGAAGAAGGCAACCTGCCGGTGCAGATCCTGGCGATCCGTCGTGCGCTTGCGCAAGCGCCTGGCGGTGAGCGTTGGGTGGAAACGCTGCCGAGGCGCGGCTATCGGTTCGTCGGTCCGGTGACGAAGATCGAAGACGGCATACCGCAGGAGAGGGTCGGGGGTTGCAAGCGCTCGAATCTGTCCGCGCCGCTGACGTCGTTCATCGGCCGCGAACGCGAGCTGGTCGAGATCAAGCGGTTGTTACCGGACAAGCGATCGTTGACCATTGTCGGGGTCGGAGGCATCGGCAAGACCCGACTTGCACTGCAGGTGGCCGTCGAAGTGATGGATGCGTATCGCGACGGCGTGTGGCTGGTGGAACTGGGCTCGATCAGCGATCCGCTGCTGGTGCCGACGTCGGTGGCGCAGGTGGTTGGCGTTCATGAAAAAAGCGGCACCGCACTGACGCAGGCGCTGTGCGCGCAGCTCAAGGCGCGCCAACTGCTTCTGATCCTGGACAACTGCGAGCACCTGGTCGAGTCCTGTGCCGCGTTGGTCGATGCCGTGCTTCGCAGCGCGCCGGAAGCAACTATCGTCGCCACCAGTCGCGAGCCGCTGCACGTTGCCGGTGAGCAGATCTACCTGTTGCAGACGCTGTCACTGCCGGATCCATCGGCAGGGGTGGACGTGATCAGGCGCTCGGAAGCGGTGGAACTTTTCGTCGAGCGCGCTCGACGCCAGCTCCCGGACTTCGCACTGACTGCTGCCCGCGCCACCGTGGTGGCCGAGCTATGCACGCATCTTGACGGCATCCCGTTGGCACTCGAGTTGGCCGCCGCGCGCGTTCGTTCCCTGTCGGTCGAGCAGATCAACGAGCGACTGCACGATCGCTTCAAGCTGCTCACGAGCAAGACCCGCACCGTGCAGGTGCGCCAGCAAACCTTGCGCAGCACGTTCGACTGGAGCTTCGACCTGCTCGGGGAAGAAGAGCGCGCAGTGTTTCGGCGGCTCTCGATCTTCCCCGGCAGCTTCACTCTCGAAGCCGCCTCGGCGGTCGCCTCCGATGCCGCGATCGACGAGTTCGCCGTGATCGACCGGCTCTCGCAACTCGTTGCGCGCTCCCTGGTCGTCGCCGATACGAATGATGTCGGCGCGCGCTACCGGCTGCTGGAGACGACGCGCTCCTACGCGTTGGAGAAGCTCACCGAGGCCGGAAGAAACCGATGCAATCCGACGTCGGCATGCGCAACACTTCCGCAATCAGTTCGAGCGTGCGTACGGCGACTGGATGCCCGACCAAACGTGGCACGCCACTTGCGTATCGGAACTCGACAACGTTCGCGCTGCGCTCGACTGGGCGCTCGGTGCAGATGGCGACTCGGCGATCGGCATCGCGCTCGCGGGTGCCTCGGCGGCGCTGTGGGCGGATTCATCGCTCCTCGGTGAGGGTCGGCAGCGGCTCGAATCCGCCGCCGCGCGGATCGGAGCGCAAACGCCAGACTCGGATCAGGCACGGGTGTGCCTCTGGCGAGGGATTCTGTGGCGAAGGGCAGCGCCGACCCAGTCGGTAGCAGCTCTCGAGCGAGCCGTCGATCTGTATCGCCGGTTGGGCAATGGCTTAGGACTCGGCCATTCACTCGCGGAGCTGGGTATTCAGTTGGCAATCATTGGCCGACACGAACAGGCTGCTTCCGTTCTTGCGGAAGCGTTCCCGGTGCTGGAACGCGCTAAATTGCCAAAGGCGCTCGCCCGGTACTACCACGGCCTGGGCTTCCTGAAGCTGCTGACCAACGACGTGGCTGGCGCCCGAATGCCCTTCGAAAAGGCCTTGTCCCTGTTCCGGAGCGCGGGAACTGAGTCTGTTGCGCTCGCCATACTTGCCGACCTTGCAGACATCACTTGGGCGCTCGGCGATCTCGACGCCGCGCTGGCCGCTTGTATCGAGGCCGTCGCAAGTCAGCGCAGGTCGCCACTGGCCAAAAAATACATGTTGGGAGTCGCTCTCACCAACCTCGCCGGCGTGCACACCGAACGCGGCGAGCTCGTCGAGGCGCTAGCGGCCGCTCGAGAGGGACTGCCGTTGCGCGAAGCAGCGGGGCTCGCTTGGGTAACACTGGATCACCTCGCTTTGAGGGCGGCGCTTGCCGGCAAGCTCGCAAACGCTGTCTGTCTCATGGGCTTTACGGATGCGACGTACAAGGCAAAGGAAATCTCGCGCCAGTCGAACGAGGCGCGCGCGCGCAAACGACTGGAGGCGCTGCTGCGCGAAAAACTCACGCCCGACGAACTCGAGCGCCTCCTCGCCGAAGGCGCCAAGATGACCGAAGACGAAGCCTGTCGATTGGCGCTGGAGGAGTAGTCGTCCACGCTCACTGCGGCGGCTTCACCCCGTCCTTGCTGACCTGCACGCGGGCCGCGCTCAGCGTGCCGTCGGCGGCCTGCTGCGCGCCGATGAAAACGTACTCGCCGACGACCAGGTCGGCGCGGGTGCCGGGCATTGCGCGCACCAGCGCCGCGTTCGGCGGCACGACGATCGTCTGCGTACCGCCCTTGTAGGTCAGCGTGAGCTCGTGGTTGGCGGTGCCGGTCACCTTCGACGCAACGTTGGCATTAGTCATCGTCGATCCCGGCTGCAGATCCCACGCAAGTTGTCCTTCCGGCGTGGTCGGCGCGAGGTAATGCACCTCGACCGCCACCTGAGTGCCGTTCGGGCCGGGCATGGTCGTGGCCCCGACGTAGTCGCCCTGCTTGATGTCCTCGAAGCGAATCGCCTTGGCGACAGCGACCGCGACGTTATCGGCGAGTTCGATCTTGAGGTCCTTGCCGTCGCGTGACTTGACCGCCAGCACCTTGCCGTCGATCGCGGTAATCGTGCCGCGAATGCGCACGTTGGTCTGGGCTTGCACGGCCGCGACCAGTAGCAGGCAGCCCACCAGCAGTCCGACGAATTGTTGCAGTCTCATCGTTTTGTCCTCTCGAAGGTTGATCCCACGATCTGTCGCTCCGCACGTCACGCGCAACCAAGAGCAAACAGCATTTCGACTTCGCCTGTTCCACCGTGATTCAAATATCGCGCGCGGCAAGAATACTTGCACTTCGAGGACACGATGCGGCACGCGACAAACGTCGAAAAACATTACACCGCGCGTGTCCGGCTTGGCTTCCGATTCTGTAGGCTGCTCTTTATGAAGGTATTTTCCGAGGCGCGATCACGGGTACGAATTGTGCTACTCAACATGTTACTGCGTCATCGTCTCAAGTGGGCCAAATCGACGCATCGTTGTGCCTGCGTTTGACTCGATGCGGCACGTGCGCCCACCAACGGCCGAAGGGCCACGAAAGAAACTCATTTGGAGGTCATCATGATGTCACACGTCAATAAGTCTTCGCGCCGGCCACTGCTGTGGCTGCTGTCGGCTGTCGCGCTCGCCACGGGCACCTACGCTGGGCTCGCGAACGCCGGCTTTGTCCAGATAAATCTCTCATCGAACGTGCCTGGACTCGCCGCGAACCTCGATCCCAACCTCCAGAATCCGTGGGGGCTCGCGACGAGCGGAGCCAGCCCGTTCTGGGCTGCGGACAACGGCGCCAACCTGTCCACCCTCTACAATGGTGCGGGTGTCGCCCAGGCGCTGGTGGTGACCGTCCCCGAGAAGCCGACAGGCGTGGTCTTCAACAACTCGGCGTCGGGCTTCGCGTTGCCCACGGGCGGCAAGGCGACCTTCATCTTCGACACCGAGAGCGGCAAGATCGCCGGATGGAACGGCGCGCAGGGAACCGTCGCATTCACCACGTTTGCGACGTCGACGGACGCGATCTTCAAAGGGCTCGCCATCGGCGTCAGCGGGGGCAACGATTTTCTCTACGCGACGAATTTCCGCGCCGGCACCATCGACGTATTCAACACTCTGTTTGTGGCGGCCTCGCTCCCTGGCGCGTTCACCGATCCGACGCTGCCTTCCGGATATGCGCCGTTCAATATCGAGAATATCGCCGGCTCGCTCTATGTCACCTACGCGCTGCAGGACGCGGACAAGGAAGACGACGTCCCGGGCCTCGGCCACGGCTTCGTCGATCAGTTCGATACCAGTGGTAATTTTATTCGTCGCGTGGCCAGCGCCGGCACGCTCGATTCTCCCTGGGGGCTCGTGCTGGCGCCGGCAGGTTTCGGCGCGTTCGCCGGCGATCTTCTGGTCGGAAATTTCGGTGACGGGCGGATCAACGCCTTCGACCCGGTGACCGGCACGTTCCTCGGCCAGCTTACCGATGCGAAGGGCAACGTGATTTCTATCGACGGATTGTGGGCGCTGAAGACCCACAACGGCGGCAACGGCTTCGACGCCAGCAGCGTCTATTTCACCGCCGGCATCAACGGCGAATCCGATGGTCTGTTCGGCCGGCTGGCTGCCCCCGAGCCGGGCAGCCTTGCGCTTGTCGCCATCGCCGCGCTGGCGCTCGGGCTCATGCGCAGACGCGGGCATTGAGCACCCGGGATGGGCTCAAACGGCAGCCGCAGGCTGCCGTTTTTTCATGGCGCGGTCGCTACCATCCCAAACTGTTGAAGTCGGGGAACAGTTCCCAGTACACCGAGTTGTCGCGTGCGTCCGCCTTTCTCATCGCGGCGTCCTGTTTCGCATACGATGCCTCGGGGTCGGCAGTCGGCAAGTTATTTTGCGCGCGCAGCTTGAGATACGCCTGATATTCCTTCTCGGTGCCGACGTAAATGCGATTCTTGGCCGCGTCCGGATAGACGAAATAGTTCTTTCCGGTATTCGACATGACCGTCACCTGGCCCGCCGGGAGCTTGGGGATCTCCTGCAATTGCTTGTCGGTGCTCGCCACCACGGTCTTGAAGCCCGCGGCGGACAACAGCGCCTCGTTCGGTGGGGCAGGCGGAGCGCTGGTGCTGGCGCAAGCTGTGACGAGTGCCAGCATGGCGAGGCTGCCAAGGTGCTTGAAGGATTTCGACAGGAGTTTCATTGCGCGTTGGATCCTGGTTGCATTGGTAAATCGTAGTCAATGGGGTCAGACACCAATTGCTCTGGCGATAAAGATACCACCGCAAATGGGTCAGACACCAATTGACTTAAATCGAGTCTGATCCCGTTTATTCCAATCAATCCTCGACGACTTTTCGGCGCGCAGCCTTGACGTGCCCGCGCTTGACCTTGGTGTCGACGCGACGCCGCTGTGAACCCCTGGTCGGACGCGTCGCCTTGCGCCGGTGCGGCACCGCCGCCGCGCGATCCACCAGCACCTGTATCCGCGCCAGCGCATCCGCAAGATTGCGATCCAGGCTGCGAAACCGTTGCGCCTTGATGATGATCACTCCGTCAGTGCTGACGCGCTGATCGGCGAGCGCGCAGAGGCGGAGCTTGACCGCTTCCGGCAGCGACGATGCGCGGATGTCGAAGCGCAGATGCACCGCAGTCGCGACCTTGTTGACGTTCTGTCCGCCCGCGCCTTGCGCGCGGATTGCGGTCCACTCGATGTCTGCCGGGTCGATCGCGGTCATGGCATTGGCCGAAATTGGGGTCTGACGGGGATCAGACGAAGGCGCTTTCCTTGCGATCCGAAATCCGGAACACGACGAACACGGCGAGTCCGGTTGCGGCCAGCAGAATGGTCGACAGTGCCGACGCGGTTCCGAACTGCCCGTCGAGCACCGACAGATAGATGCGCACGGGCATGGTCATCGTGCGGCCGACGTAGAGGATCAGCGAACTCGACAATTCGTTGATGGCGGTGATGAAGCTCATCAGCGCACCGGCGATGATGCCGGGCAGCATCAGCGGCAAGGTGACCTTGAGGAACGCGCGCGAGGGCGACGCACCCAGGCTGATCGCCGCCTCCTCGATGCCGCCCTTGATCTGCTTCAGGATCGACGCGCTTGAGCGCACGGCGTACGGCAGCCGGCGGATGAACAGCATCAGCACGATGATCGCCGCTGTACCTGTGATCTGCAGCGGCGGCACGTTGAAGGTGACCACGAACGCCAATCCCATGACCACGCCCGGAACGATATAGGGTACCAGCAGCAGATTGTCGAGCGCGCCGGTCGCCAGCGTCTCGCGCCGGGCGAGGAGGTAGCCGACCAGCGTGCCCAGCATGACGATAAGCACCACCGCAAACGTGGAGTAGGTGAAGCTGTTGGCGATGACGTGCGGCACTTCGCCCAGGATTCTCGTGTAACTGTCCACGGCGAAACCGGGATGGAATACCGGGCCGCTGGTCTTGCGGAACGACGTGTAGATCACGACCAGCGAAGGCAGTGAACCCGCAAGCACGATGGCGTAGCACACGCAATGCGCGGCAATCGAGGCGAGCGGTCGCAGCCGCCGCGGCGAGGGACGGCGGACCAGAGAACCGGCGATGTCTCGCCGGCGCACCGCCCAGCGCTGCAACACCACGACCATCATGCACACCGCAATCAATACGACGCTGGTGGCCGAAGCGAGCCCTGGGTTACCGCCCATCTCTGCGGTGAACAGGTCGAAAGCAGTGGTCGCCAGCAAGCGTACCTTGCCGCCGACGATCGACGGCGTTCCGAAGTCGGCGATCGACAGCACGAACGCGAGCAGCGCGCCGCTGCTCACCGCGGGAAAGACCAGCGGCAGCGTAACCCTGAAGAAACGGCGCCACGGCCCGGCCCCGAGGCTCTCCGCAGCTTCCTCGACCGAGGGGCTGATCGAACCGAGCGCACTCGCCGTCATCAGGAACACGAACGGATAGAACTTCAGGCTGAACACCAGCAGGATGCCGAACATGCCATAGATCGGCGGCAAGCTGATGCCGACATCGACGAGCGCCGCGCGCATCCAGCCGTTGGAGCCAAGCATCATGATCCACGCGTACGCGCCGATGAACGGCGGTGACACCAATGCCAGCACGGCGAAGGTGGCAAGCGTGTCGCGGCCCGCGATCACGAAGCGTGTGGTCAGCACTGCGAGCGGAATACCGATCAGCGTCGCGCCGATCATGCCGCCGGCACCGACGATCAGGCTGTTGACCAATGCACCGCGGTAGGCCGGGTGACCGAGGATCTGGGCGAAATTGCCAAGGGTTAACGAGCCAGAACGATTGTCGATCACGCTGGCTGCGAAAATGCTGTAGAGCGGCCATGCCATCAGCACCGCGACCACGACGAACGCCAGCACGAGCACGCCTGACCAGAAGTCGAAGCGTGAATGTCGGCTCATGACGACGCCCCAATTCTTCGCCCCGTCGCCGGATCGAACAGGTGCAGCCGTGCGAGCGGCAGCAGCAGGCGCACCCGCGCACCGGCCTGTTCCAGCAGGCGCAGTTCCGGCCGGTGCACATGCGCCTGGATAATCGGTCCGTGGTCGAGGCGCACGCGATAAAACGCCTCACGCCCGGCAAAGCTGACCTTATCGACGGCGCCGTCGAGGGCCAACGCATCGGCGGGCACGATTTCGTCCGGCGCCGCCAGCGACATGTCCTCGAGCCTGATCGCGAGCGTGATCCGTTCATGGCCGGCGAGCGCCGGCACGGACCGTGGCAGCGCCCCGAGCGGCAGCGCACCGCCGGGGCCGACCTGCAGGTCGGCGACCACGTTCATGGCGCCGACGAAGGAAGCGACGAACAAGGTCGCCGGCTGCGCATACACTTCCCACGGCGTGCCGACCTGGTGCACGCGACCGCCCTGCATGACGCAGATGCGATCGGAGATGACCAGCGCCTCCTCCTGGTCGTGCGTGACATAGATCGTGGTGATGCCGAGCGAATGCTGCAGATCGCGGATGTCGTCGCGCAGTTCGATGCGCAATTTCGCGTCGAGGTTCGACAGCGGTTCGTCCATCAGCAGGATCTGCGGTTCGATGACAACCGCCCGCGCCAGTCCCACGCGTTGCTGCTGGCCACCCGAAAGCTGGTGCGGCAGGCGCTCGGCGAGACCACCGAGGCGCACGAGTTCGAGCGCGCGGGTCACGCGTTCGGCGATTTCCTGCCGTGGCCGGTGCCGATTCCGGAGTCCGAAGGCGACGTTGTCGCCGACGCTCATGTGCGGGAAGATCGCGTAGTCCTGGAACACCAGGCCGATGTTCCGGCGATGCGCGGGCATGTCGTCGATGCGCTGGCCGCCGACGCGCACTTCGCCACGGTCCTGGTGGATGAATCCCGCGACCGTGCGCAGCAGTGTGGTTTTGCCACAGCCGGAAGGCCCCAGCAGCGTGAAGAATTCGCCCGATTCGATGTCGAGGTCGACATCGTCGAGCGCCTGCACGCCGGGGTAGTTCTTGCTGAGATGCCGCAGTTCAACCCTGGCCATCGGATGTCGCGGTCAGGAGCCGGTGGCGCGGTTGCGCCGCCGGCGGCAAGCGTGTATCGGCTGCGCGTTCAGCGGGAAAGCATCAAGGCGCGCCACTTGTCGATATATTCCTGGCGCTTGTTGGCCGCGTTCTGGATGTCGTACTTGACGAGCTTGATCTCGCCCATCGGCTTCAAGGCTGCCATCGGCTTGGCATCCTTGCGGATCGGTCGCCTGCCGAGCTCCTGCACCACCATTTCCTGCACCGGTGCGCTCAGCGCCCAATCGATGAACGCCTTGCCCGCTGCCGGATTCGGCGCACGCTTGCATAGCGCCATGCCGTCGGCGATGGCCGAGGTGCCGTCTTCCGGATAGACGATCGCAACCGGTCCGCCGCCCTTCAGGTAGAGGTACGCATTGTCCTCGAGCGTGATACCGACGACGGCCTCGCCGTCGTTGACGAAGCGCGGCACCGCGCCCGAGCTGGTGGAAATGGCGAGATTGTTGAACACGCCCTTGAACTTGTCCCATCCCGCTGCCTTGTCGCTGTAGATGGTCAGGAAGGTGTTGAGCTGCATATACGCCGAGCCCGACTTCTCGGCGTCGGCCATCGACACTAGGTTCTTGAAGCGCGGTTGTGCGAGATCGGCCCACGTCCGTGGATATTCCTCGGGCTTGAGTTTCTTGGTGTTGACGACGAATACGTTGAGAATGCCGGTATACGGAAGCCACGCGCCGCTGGTCTTGAACGCGTCGGCGATCATCGCGGCTTCCTTGGGCTGGTACGGTTCGAGCAGCTCGGTATTGGCTTCGAGCAGTTCGGCGCCGATGCTCCAGATCACGTCGCACTTCGGATTGGCGGACTCGGCCTTCGCGCGGTTGATGATATCGCCCGATCCGGCCTTCACGACGTCGGCCTTGATGCCCGTGGCTTTCTCGAATTCCGGAATCAGCCGCTCTACGATATTGGCGGTGTGCGCGGTATAGATGCTGACGCGCTGCTGCGCCGCAGCCGGAATCGCCAGGCAGAAGCCAAACGCGGCCACGAGCGCGATGCTCGCCATCCGATGGAACGTCATGTTTCCCCCTTGCCAGGCTTGCCGCCGTCGTTGTCGCGGTGCGTGTCTCGATCCTATAACATGCGCGTTGCGCACGCAATTGCGTGCCCAGAAGTCGCCGAGCAGTGCCCATCTCCGCATGAAGATCGAGGCGTTCAGCGAGGGCAAGTACCTCGATGCCCCCGAAGCTAACGAGGACCAGTTCCTGGTGCTTCCGGGGAAGGGCTATGCCGTTTTCGACGGTGCCACCGACAATACCGGCCGACTGTACGAGGGCAAGCGCGGCGGCTGGCACGCGAGTCGGATCGCGATGCAGGCCGTCGGCGAATTCCTGCTCGACCCGGCGGAACGCGAGCTGCGCGTGGATCGCCTGATCGGGCACATTTCGGCGGGATTCCGCGCGTCCTACGATGCGCACGGCATCCTCACGAGTGCGCGCGACGATCACGCGTTTCGATTCGGTGCGACCATGACCCTGGTCGCCGAAATGGGCGCGGTACTCCGCTTCGTACTGATCGGCGACAGCGGCCTGCGCATCAACGGCACCGAGAACTTCATGAACGAACCCGGACACGACCTCGTCACGGCAAGCCTGCGCGTGGAGGCTTGCCGGCTGGTCACCCATGCGGGTGGCAATGCCGAGGATCGTGCGCGTGTCGGACGCGCCGTCGCCGCCTGCGGCGCCGCGGATCTGCATCCCGACACGCAGCCGTGGCTGGACGAAACGAAGCGAAGGATCCTGTACGAGCGCAGCCTCGCGTGGAGCCGCGCGCGTCTTCCCACAGTGCCCGACGCCGACATTCGGCATCTGCTGGATACGGGCATCGGCGGACAGGCGCGATTCGCCAACAACACCACGAGCCCGCTCAGCTACTCGGTGCTCGACGGGTTCGAGGTACCGCTGTCACTGGTGCAGGTTTTCGATCGGCCGCGGTCAGCGGTGCAGTCGATCGAACTGTTCACCGATGGCTATTTCAAGACCGGTGCCGCACCCTTATTGAGTGAATGGGAAGCAGCCTTCGCCGAAGTCGAACGCATCGACCCGGAGAAAATCGATCGCTATCCATCGGTCAAGGGAAGCTCGCCGCGCATGAACACGGACGACAGGACGGTGGTGATCGTCCAGTTCTAGGAGCGCGAATGTGGGGCCGGACGCCAATTTCCTAGGGCGGGATTCAGCAAGGATATGGCCTGACCCCATGTTCCTCATTTTCCTGTGCAGCCACAGCTCGAGGTGGCTATGATGCTAATGGACCCGCTTGATCGGATGGCCCCGCCCGAGGGCAACCATCACGCGGGAAAAGGAGGAAACCATGTCGCCCGTATCGATTCGCTGTTTGGCTGCAGCGGCGCTTGCCAGCGTCGCCCTGGTCGTACCCACCGCGGTCCTTGCGCAGCCGGCGCCACCGGCCGCCGCCCCAGCCGCAGCCCCACCGGCCGCTCCGCCGGCCTGGCAGCAGGGCCGCACGCCAGAGCAAGGCACGTCGACCTTGCACCCGTTTGCACCGCAGATGACCGGTCGGCCGGCGAGCGACTTGCCGATCGACAAGCTGAAGGTGCCGGCGGGATTCAAGGTGGAAGTGTGGGTCGATGGCATTCCCGAGGCGCGCTCGCTCGCGCTCGGCGACAAGGGCACCTTGTTCGTGAGCAATCGCCTCGCGAAGAACGTGTACGCGGTCGTTGATCGTGGCGGCAAGCGCGAGGTCAAGACGATTTTTAAGGGCCTCAACGCGCCGAACGGAATCGCGTTCAGCAAAGGCACGCTCTACGTCGCCGAGCGCAATCGCATCACGCGCTACGACGGCATCGAGGACAAGCTGGACAATCCACCCGAGGGCAAGATCGTGGTCGACAATCTCGATCCGACGACTCAACCCGGGCATTTCTGGAAGTTCCTGGCGCTCGGTCCCGATGGCAAGCTCTATTTCAACATCGGGTCGCCGCAGAACATCACCATGCCCACTTACATGCAAGCGGCGATCATGCGCGTCGACCCCGCGTCAGGTGTGCTGGAAAACTATGCCCAAGGTGTGCGCAACTCGGTGGGATTCGACTGGCATCCGCGAGACCAAGCAATTGTGGTTCACCGAGCATGGCCGCGACTGGATCAGCGACGACTCACCCGAGGACGAACTCAATGTGGTGCAACACCAGGGTGAGCATTTCGGTTTCCCCTATTGCCATCAGGGCGACACGCTCGATCCCGAGTACGGCAAGAATCGCTCCTGCGCGCAGTTCACTCCGCCGGTGCTGAAACTCGGCGCGCACGTTGCTCCGCTCGGGATGCGCTTCTATACCGGCAACATGTTCCCGGCCGAATACAAGAACAATATTTTCATGGCCCGCCACGGCTCCTGGAACCGCACCATCAAGCAGGGCTACGACGTCTATCGCGTCGTGCTGGACGACAAGGGCAAGGTGGTCAAGGCCGAACCGTTCCTCTCGGGCTTTCTGGTCGACGAGAAGGCCGATCCGCCGATGTGGGGCCGGCCGGTGGACGTGCTGGTGATGAAGGACGGATCGCTGCTCGTCTCGGATGACTACAACGGCATCGTCTACCGCGTCAGCTACAAGAAGTGAAATGTAGTCGCCCCGCAACGGGAGGGGCGTCACCCGTGGCGGCGCTTGCGGTAGCGTTGCCGCTGATGTTTTGCGCGGCGATCGCGGCGGGCGCCGACATCGAGGCGGGCCGCCAAAAAGCGCAGGTCTGCGTTGCGTGTCACGGACCGTCGGGCAATTCGACCAATCCCGTCATGCCGTCTCTCGCCGGGCAGCCGGCGCAGTTCATCTCCACAGAGCTGTTTCAGTTTCGCGAGGGCAACCGCAAAGACCCGCAGATGACGCCGATGGCAGTCGAATCTCAGCAACACCGACATGAACGATCTGGCCGCGTATTTCTCCGCGCAGAAGCTGGTGCCACCGACCTACAAGACCGACCCGGCCAACGCCGCCGCCGCACCGAAGCTCAGCCAGCAATTCAATTGCACGCAGTGTCATGGGCCGGCCTTGCTGGGCATACAGCACATCCCGCGCCTCGCCGGGCAACAGGCCGAGTACCTGAAAGCGCAACTGCGCGGCTTCAAGGCCCAGACCCGCGCCGATCTCGATGGCAACATGACTTCCGCCGCGCAGGCGCTTACGGAAAAAGACATCGACGTGCTGATCGACTACATTGCCGGCCTCGGAGCGCCTTAGCGAAACTGGGGCCAGGTCACGTTTTCTCGATGTTCCTGCGCCGGGTCACCGTCGCGTATCTCGTCTAGCTGGTCATCCTGTGGACATGCACTTGGACGCGGCTCGATGTGACAATCAACGGCACTTTCCTTGTCTTGATCCGACCGAGCCAGCTTTCCTACAGAACCTTTTCGGTCAGCGCATACGCTTTGGCGCGCTTGGCGCGCTGCCGATCGGCGACGCGAGCCGTGGTCGCCGGCGAACGACTGGCATGTTAGTTGCAGCGATGAGCCTACCTCAATGGTGGAGGACACCGGACAAGAACCCGGGTTCTCGTGACTGCCGCAGCGCAGCATTCGCGTCCGCCCAGCGGAAAGGCAGTGATGGGAGCGATCCGGTTTCGAGTTCTTCGGGCCACTCAGACGCTCATGCGCAGCACTCAAAGCTGGAAGCTCTGGCTCATCATGGCGATTACGTTTCTTCTTCTCGTCGGAAACCAGTATTGCGCTGTTCCCGCGACCTACGTCGCTCAATATGGATGGGCCGCCGTCCTGAAAGGCGCGACGATGGCGGCGTTCAGACAACTCATTGCGCTGCTGGTCCCTGTAGTGCTGGTCCTGGTGGCGGGCTTGACCTTGGACCGCGTTGCACCCCCGATACCGGACTGACGGAACATCAGGCAAGACCCCACGCAGACGGGAACTCTGCCGCTGGCCCTGCGAACGGGCTCCACGCCCGACTTCTTGTACGCGCCCCCTTTACCCGCACGTCCTCAGCGTGCCATGTAGTCCCTGAGCCGATACGTCTGCAGAATCGCTGTCGCATAGATGCGATGCAGCGCATGCAGCGGGATCGGGCGGATGCCGGTGATGGGGAGCGGCAGCGGATTGTCCGCCGGTGCGACGAGATGCTTGGCGACCAGAGTGCCGAGCGTCGTCGCCATCGCCACGCCGCGCCCGTTGTAGCCGAGCAAAATGGTAAGCCCCGGCGCGGGCTGGTGCACATGTGGCACGTGGTCGCGCGTCAGCGCGACGCGGCCCGACCAGAAGAACTCGCAACGCGGGTCCTTGAGTTGCGGAAACAACAATCCGATCACCGTTTCCAGATGGCGGTAGTCGCGCGGGCCCGCCGGCTCGCGGAAGGGCCCGCGGCCGCCCATGATCAAGCGGCCACGGTAGAGGCGATAGTAGAGCAGCAGCTTGCGCGTATCCGAAGCGACGTGCCCTTCGGGGAGTACCGTTCGCAATAGCTTATCGTTCAGCCTCTTGGTGGCGACCTGGAAGCTGTTCGCCGCAATCACCGTCTGGCGCAAGCGCGGCCACAGCGCGTCGGTGTAACCGTTGGTCGCGAGCAGCACGCGCTCGGCGTACACCACCGGCCCACGCGTGGTGGCCACTTTCCAGCGCGCGCGATCGCGAGTGAGGGCCGTTACGGGCGATGTCGCCGCATACGAGCGCGCCCGCTTTCTGCGCGGCATCGGCGAGCCCGCGCGCGTAACTCAGCGGCTGCACAGATCCGGCGCGGCGGTCGATCCAGCCGCCCTGGTAGATCGGGCTGCCGATGAGCTTGCGCACGGTGTCGCGATCGAGGACTTCCACGGGCGCGCCGCGCCGCTGCCATTGTTCGGCCCGGCGTGCGACAACGCCGACATCTGCGGCGGCGAATGCCGGTTGGATCCAGCCGCAGCGCCGCGCGTCGCAGTCGATCTTATGGCGCTCGATGAGATCGAAGACGATGTCCGGCGCGCCTCCCGCGACGCGCACCAGATGCTCGCCGGCCTCCGTCCCGAATTTCGCGACTACATCGTCGGGATCGGATTTGAGGCCGGGGATGACCTGGCCGCCATTGCGACCGGATGCGCCCCAGCCGGGTTCGCCGGCCTCGAGCACGACGACGGAGAGCCCCGCCTGCGCCAGCTCCAGCGCGGCGGCGAGTCCCGAATAGCCGGCGCCGACGATAACCACGTCGGCCTGACGCGACGCGTCGAGCGCAGGCGTCGCCCGGCGCCGTGCGTGCGGTCGACGCCCAGAGCGACGGCGGCAGGGGAAACGCGTTGACGAGCTGCACTACGATCCAATCATATCGGATGCGTCACCCGGCGCAGGAAATCCTGCGTGCGTTCCTGCTGCGGCGCGCTCAACAGCTCGCGCGCCTTGCCCTGCTCGACGATCTTGCCGCCGTCGATGAAAATGACCCGATCCGCGACCTCGCGCGCGAAACCCATCTCGTGCGTGACCACGATCATCGTCATGCCATCGTTCGCGAGCACGCGCATGACGGCGAGCACTTCGCCGACCAGCTCGGGGTCGAGCCCCGACGTGGGTTCGTCGAAGAGGATCGCCCGCGGACGCATCGCCAGCGCCCGCGCGATCGCCACGCGCTGCTGCTGGCCGCCGGAGAGCCGATGCGGGTAGTCGTCTTCCTTGCCGGCCAGGCCGACGCGGGCGAGCAGCGCGCGGGCGCGCTCGCTCGCCTCGGCACGCGGCTTCGTGCTTGACGTAGACCGGGCCCTCGATCACGTTCTCGAGCGCCGTGCGGTGCGGAAAAAGATTGAAGCGCTGGAACACCATCGCGACCTTTTCCCGGATCGCCACGATGTCGCGCGCATCGCGATTCACGCGCTGGCCCTCCACGGTGATCTCGCCCGCATCGTAGCCTTCGAGACCGTTCACGCAGCGCAGCAGCGTCGACTTGCCGGAACCCGAAGGCCCGATCACGCAGACCACTTCGCCCTGGCTCACCTCGAGCGAGATCCCGTCGAGCACGAGATTGCTCCCGAACGACTTGCGCACGTCGCGGATCGCGATCATTTGCGCCCGAACTTCTTTTCGAGCCGGCCGACCAGCAGGATCAGCGGCACGCACATCACCAGGTACCACACCGCCACCAGCGTGAAGATCTCGGTGTTCTTGAACGTCGACGACGCGATCAGCTTGCCCTCGAAGGAGAGCTCGGCCACGGTGATGATCGAGGTCTGCGACGTGTCCTTGAGCAGCATGATGCAGGTGTTGCCGTACGGCGGCAGCGATATCTTGAACGCCTGCGGCAAGACCACGCGCCAGAGGATGAGCGCGCGGCCCATGCCGAGCGACTGCGCGGCCTCGACCTGCCCCGGATCGACCGCCTCGATGCCGGCGCGAAACACCTCCGCCATGTAGCACGAGTACGCAAAGCCCAGACCGATCACACCCGCCTCGAACGCGGAGAGCTGGATGCCGATTTCCGGGAAGACGAAGTAGATGTAGAAGAGCTGGACCAGGATGGGGATGCCGCGGACGATATTGATCAGCGCCATGGCGAAGCGCGACAGCACGCGCACCCCCGACACGCGCATCAGCGCCCACACCATCCCGAGCAACGTGGCGACGACCAGCGCGCACACGAACACCTCGACCGTGACCAGCGCGCCCTTCGCCAGCAGCGGCAGGTATTCCGCGAGGTCGCTGCGCGAGAGCACGGCCGTGCAACGCGAAGTTGCGCCGGCTTACTTGAGCCCCCAGTTCGCGAGGATCTTGTCGATCGTGCCGTCGGCCTTCATCTTGCGCAGCGACGCGTTGACCTTGTCGAGCATCGCCTTGTCGCCCTTGCGCACGGCGATCCCGACGCTGCCGACGAGCATCGACTTGTAGTTTTTGGCGACGCGGGATTCCGGATATCCGCCCTGGGCGATCTGGTATGCGACGATCGGGTAATCGGCAAATCCGCCCTTGATGCGGCCGATGTTCACATCGCGAATGATGTCCGGGATCGAGTCGTAGACCTTGATCTCCTTGAACAGTCCGGAATCCTGCAGCGGCTTCACGTAAGCGGTGCCGATCTGCGCGCCGACGACCTCGCCCTTCAGATCCTCCAGACGTCTTGTAGTCTTTGGTGTCCTTCGCGGACACCACCAGGCCGTCACCGTAGGTATAGATCGGGTCGCTGAAGTCGACGACCTCCTGGCGCGGCGGCGTGATGTACATCGCCGCGGCGATGACGTCGATCTTGTTTGCCTGCAGCGACGCGATCAGCGTGCTGAAGGTCATCGCAGTAATCTCGGGCGTGAAACCCTGATCCTTGCCGATCTCCTTGATGATATCGACCATGATCCCGGAGATCTGGTTGGTCTTGGTGTCGAGGAACGTGAAGGGAATGCCGGTCGGCGTCGAGCCGACCCGCACCACCGGCTGGGCGGCGCTGGCTCCGATCAACCCGAGCGCGACAGCGGCGCCGACAAGGACGCGACAAAGCAACTTGGCAAACATGGCGAGATTCCTCCTGGAAGAGACGGCGTGTAGGCGAATCTGCCTGGATGCTTCGGTGCAGTACCGTCGTACCGTCACCTGGCAGCTTCGGGACGATGATAGGAAGCGCGCCAGCCGCTGTCAAACGCGGTGCCAGGAAATCCCGTCGAGAATGCGGCTGGTTATCGGCCATAGCCGTCATTGTCGCGGATCAAGGATGTCCTGGCGGAGGCCGGCGATAATCAGCAAGTTCTTACCGAGATGCGATATCCGTAACCATGCCAATCCCGCTGCCGAGGCGCTGGCGTGCCTTCTTGAACGACCATCCGTTTGCACTTCGCGGCATCTGGTTCAAGCGGGCCGCATTCGTGCTGGTCGTGCTCGCGGCGGCCGGATTCGTCTTCCGCGACCCCATTTTCGGGCCGGCGGTCGACGCTTACGAAGCGACGCGCTCCGACCTTGTGCAAACCGTGGTGTCGAGTGGGCGGATCATGACACCGCAACGGATGTCCGTCGGATCGGTCATCACGGCGGCCGTGGCCCGCATCCCGGTGGATGAAGGGCAGAGTGTCAGGAGCGGCGACATCCTGATAGTGCTGGACGACAAGGACACGCGCGCCGCGCTGGCGCAGGCGCAGGCCGCCGTCGCGCAGGCCGAGGCAAGGATTCGGCAATTGCGCGAGGTCGCGCTGCCCGGCGCCGAGCAGGGACTCGTACAGGCGCAGGCGAATCTGGTTCTCAGCCGCCAGCAGTACGAGCGCGCGCAGGATCTCAAGACCAAGGGATTCGTGAGCCAATCCGCGCTCGACGACGCAAAGCGCAACCTCGACGTGGCGGAAAGCCAGTTGCGCGCAGCGCAGCTGCAGGTGGCGACGAACGGCCCGTCCGGCAGCGACTATGTCGTCGCGGAAACCGCGCTTGAGCAGGCGCGCGCCAACGTCGCCATGGCGCAGGCCCGGCTCGATCAAACCGTCATTCGCGCACCGGTCGACGGGACGCTGATCGGGCGCAGCGTCGAGCCCGGCAACGTGGCACAGCCCGGCAGGGAATTGATGGTCCTGGCGCCGGTCGGTGAAACTCAGGTGATCGCGCAGATCGACGAGAAGAACCTGTCGCAGCTGAGGCTCGGTCAGAAGGCGCTGGGCTCCGCCGATGCCTATCCGAAGGAGCGCTTCAGCGCCGAACTCGTCTACATCAATCCCGGCATCGACGCACTGCGCGGCTCGGTCGAGATCAAGCTCCGGGTCGCCAATCCGCCGGAGTACTTGCGGCAGGACATGACGGTCTCGGTCGATATCGAGGTTGCACGCCGTGCCCAGACGATCGCGGTTCCGTCAGAAACCGTCAACGACGCCGGTACGGAAGCGCCGTGGGTGATGGCGGTCGATGGACACCGCGCCATCAGGAGGCCGGTCAAGCTGGGACTGCGGGGCGAAGGGTACGTCGAGGTACTGGAGGGCGTGGCACCCGGCGACATCGTTCTCGCCACAGCTGGCACGGCGATCAGTGCGGGCCAGCGCGTGCGGCCGGTTCCGGCCGCCAGGAGCGCGCCGTGAATCCGTTCGAGTTGTTCGAATGGATCGTGGCCTTCCGCTTCATGCGCGAAGGCCTGACGCAGACGCTGCTCATCGTCTTCGGCGTCGCGTTGGGTGGCGGCGTTATCATCTTCATGTCGGCGCTGCTGGCCGGGATGCAGACGAACATCGTGCGCCGCACGCTCAATTACCAGGCGCCGATTTCGATCCTTGCGCCCGACCAAGTGGCGCGGCCGCTGCGCGAACGAGAGTCGGCCGAGATCGCGGCGCAGATCCAGCCGCGTTCGCAGCAACTGCGCTCGGTCGACCAATGGCAGAAAGTCCGCGGCCAGGTCGCCCAGATACCGGATGTTATCGCCGTGACGCCGATCGTTGCTGGTCCCGGCTTCGCGGTGCGCGGCGATGCGACCAAATCGGTCACCATCACCGGAATCGAGACCGAGACATACTTCGACGTGATCGCGCTCCCCGACAAGATTGTCTCGGGCCGGCAGAACGTGGGTCCGCTGGACATCATTATCGGCACGGAACTCGCGAAAGATCTCGGCGCTAACGTCGGCGACAAGCTGCGCCTCTCGACAGCGGGGGAGATCGCCTCGACCTTCAGCGTGATCGGGATCTTCGATTTCGGCAACAAAGGCATCAACGAGCGGAACGTGTACATCGCGTTGCGCACGGCACAGAACCTGCTCGACCTCGCCGGCGGCGCCTCCGGCCTCGAGGTCAAGGTGCGCGATCCGTTCGCCGCCGAGACGATCGCGCAGACGATTCGCGCCGGAACCGACCTCAAGGTGGACAGCTGGATCAAGACCAACGCGCAGTTCTTCAGCGCGATGTCGGCGCAGATTCTCGCGAACACGCTGATCCGGGTTTTCGTCGGGCTGACGGTCGCGCTTGGCATCGCCAGCGTGCTGGTCGTGTCGGTGGTGCAGAAATCCAAGGAGATCGGGATTCTGCGGGCGATGGGCACGGCGCGCGCCCAGGTGCTGCGCGTGTTCCTGCTCCAGGGCGGCGTGATGGCGCTCGCGGGTTCGCTGCTCGGATCACTCCTGGCCTGGGGGTTCCTGCTGCTCTGGCGTGGCGTCGCGACAAACCCGGACGGGACGCCGTTGTTCGTCGTGGTGATCGAGCCGACACTGTTCGTGACGGCCTGCGTCGCCGCGACGCTCGTCGGCATTCTCGCGGCGGTCGTCCCTGCACGCCGCGCAGCGAGGCTCGATCCCGCGGTCGCGATCCGTGGCTGACTCGGCTCCCGTGGCAACGCTGCGCCTCGACAAGGTACGCAAAGCCTACGGCGTTGGCACGCCGGTCGAGACCGAGGTCCTCCATGGCATCGAACTCACGCTGCAACGCGGTGAATTCGCGGCGTTGATCGGGCCCTCGGGATCGGGGAAGACGACGCTGCTCAATCTCATCGGCCTGCTCGACAAGCCGACCGCGGGGAGGCTGTTTGTCACCGGACAGGAAGCGAGCGCGTTGAACGAGATGGAAGCGACGCGGTTGCGCGGGCGCGCGATCGGCTTCATCTTCCAGTACCACTACCTGCTGCCGGCGTTCACCGCGCTGGAGAATGTGATGATGCCGATGCTCGCGGAACGCGGCCGGGTCAACGCTGAAATGCGCACCACCGCAGCGGTGCTGCTGGACAAAGTCGGGCTGACCCGTTGGCGTGACCACAAGGCAAGTGACATCTCCGGCGGGCAGCAGCAGCGCGTCGCGATCGCCCGCGCGCTGGCGATGAATCCCGCGCTCGTGCTCGCCGACGAGCCGAGCGGCAACCTCGACACCGAGAATGCTGACGCCGTCTTCGATTTGATGCGCAGCGTCAACGAGGCGGTCGGCACCACGTTCCTGATCGTCACCCACGATCCGCGCCTCGCCCGGCGCTGCGACCGCATCATCGAACTCGTGGATGGACGGATTGTTTCGGACGCGCCTAACCTGAATGTCGTTCGGCACGGCTAGATGTTTTCGGGGAAAATGGGGTCCGACCGCATTTTCCGCGAACAATGTTCCTCCGCTGGGTCACCGCCGCGTATCTTGTCTATCTGATCGTGCCGATCGCGTTGCTGCTCGTCGGCTCGTTCGGCGAGTTGTGGCTGAACACGCTGTTGCCGACCGGATCGACGACGCAGTGGTACGTCGACGTCGTTAGAGATCCCAGCTTCCGCCGCGCATTCATGGCGAGCCTGGCAGTGGTTGCAATCACGTGCACGGCGTGCGTGGCGATCGGGTTGCCGCTCGCCTACGCGCTGTTCCACACCGAAAGCCGCCGCCTGCGCGCGCTGGTGCGCGTGCTCTACCAATTGCCGGTTGCGCTGCCGCCGCTGGTGCTGGCGTTCGGCTTCATCCTCGTGTTCTCGTCGGACACGCTGCCCTGGCTGGGGAGCATCTGGCTGCTCGCCGCGGGCCACATCGTGCTCACGCTCCCATATTTCCTGCAGGCGGTGGTCGCCGACATGCAACGCCTGGGCCTGCGCGTCCTCGAGGACGCCGCGGAGTCGCTGGGCAGCAGCGGCGGGCAACGCTTCATGCACATCGTGCTGCCGGCGCTGCGCCATTCGATTCTCGCCGGTCTGATCATCGTCGCCGCGCTGTCGATCGGCGAATTCCAGTTCTCGAATTTGGTCGCGGGTTTCCTCAGTCGTACCTATCCCGTTGTGCTGCTGCAGGCGTTCTACGGAGCGACCGGATTCGCCTGCGCGGCGACGGTGATCCTGCTCGCCCTGGCGCTGGTCGCGGCCGTGGGTGGCGCGCTGACCGCAGGCGGCGCGACGCGGATGAGGGCCGCGGCTGCATGAGTACGATGACGCCCGCGGTCGCACTCGAAGGCGTGTCGTTTCGCTATCCCGGCACGCAGTCTGGCGTGACCGGCATCACGCTGACCATCGCGCCGGGCGAACTGGTGGTGTGCCTCGGCCCCAGCGGCTGCGGCAAGACGACGCTGCTGCGGCTCATCGCCGGCTTCGTCAAGCCCGACACCGGCGCAATCCTTCTCAACGGCAAGGACGTGAGCGCACTGCCGACGCGCTCGCGCGAGTGCGGCGTGGTGTTCCAGGCGTATGCGCTGTTCCCGCACATGCGAGTCTGGGAGAACGTCGCGTATCCCTTGCGTGTGCGTGAAATTGCACCGGACGAGCGTCGCAGCCGCGCGGGCAACATGCTCGAATTGGTCGGACTCACCGGGCTCTCCGATCGCCTGCCGGCGCAGCTCTCCGGCGGTCAGCAGCAGCGGGTGGCGCTTGCCCGCGCTCTCGTGTTCGGTCCGCGCGCGCTGCTCCTTGACGAGCCGTTGTCCGCGCTCGACGCCGCCACACGCGCCGTCATGCGCGACGAGATCCGCCGCATCCAGCGCGCGCAGAACATCGCCACCTTGCTCATTACCCACGACCAGGATGAGGCGCTGTCGCTCGCCGACCGCATCGTGCTGCTGAACGAGGGGCAACTGGTGCAGTCGGGCTCGCCGCACGAAATCTATGATCGCCCGGCCGACGCGTTCGTCGCCGGTTTCGTCGGGCGCGCCAACCTGCTCGACGGGCGTGTGATCGACGCGCACACTGTCGACACACCGATCGGCCGACTGCATACGCCGCCGCACGGTCATGCCGCGGGCAGTGCGCTGCGCGTCCTGGTGCGCCCCGAACGCATCGAGGTCGCGAGCGCGGCAACCGGCGAGAACGTGTTTGCCGCGCAGGTGCTGCGCGACCGCTTTTTCGGGGCGACGCGGCAGGTCGAGGTTGCCGCGGGCAACGGCCGACTCGAAATTGAAACCACGATGCGCGATGATGTCGCCACGGTGCGCGTGCCGCGCGATGCCATTCAGTTCTTGAACGCACCATGAAAGAAGGGGAAATCATGAGAACCACACTACGTAGTCTCGTCCACGTCGCCGCGATACTCACGGTATCGTTATTGGCAGGGGTAGTGACGGCGCAAACCGTCGTCGATTCGCCCGAACTCTATGCCGGCGAAAGAGCACTCTACGAGGCCGCGAAGAAGGAAGGCATGGTAGTGAGCTTCGACACCGGTCCGACCTGGGCCAACTGGGCGGCCGAGTTCGCCGCGTTTAAGAAGCGCTATCCCGAAGTCGAGATCGTCTACAACGACATCGGCTCGGCGGCAACCGTGGTCGCGCTCGACAAGGCGCGCAACAGGCCGCAGGCCGACACCGCGTACTACTTCGCGGCCTCGGGCATCGACGCCGCCGCCAAGAATGTCGTCACCGGATTCCAGCCGGTGAACTACGACAAGCTGACGCCGGTGTTCCGCGATCCCGACGCCAAGTGGTTCACCATCCACACGCTGACCGTGGCGTTCGTCGTCAACACCAAGCTGGTCAAGAACGTGCCGCAGTCGTGGGCGGACCTGCTCAAGCCGGAGTACAAGAACACCGTCGTCTACCTCGACCCGCGCTCGACCGGCGTCGGGCAGGTGGTTGCGTTCGCGGCAAACTTCGGCATGGGCGGCGACATGAATAACCTGCAGCCGGGGATGGACTATTTCGCCAAGCTGCACCAGTCGGGTAACGTGCTGCGCGTGCTCGGCACCACACCATACGCGCAGTTCGTCAAGGGCGAAATTCCGATCTGGATTTCCTACGAAAATGACGGGCTCAAGTCCAAGTACACCGATGGCCTCGGCGACGCGGTCGCGGTGGTCATTCCGAAGGAAGCGTCGGCCGCCGCGCCGTATGCGATCAGCCTGGTCGACAAGGGCCCCAATCCCAACGCGGGCAAGCTCTGGCTCAACTTCATCATGACCGACGTGGGCCAGGGGATTTTCGCGCAAGGCTTCGTGCGGCCGTCGGTGCCGGGCGTCAAGCTGCCCGACAACGTAGCCGACAAGCTGCCGGCCGCGCCACAGGTGCGTCCGCTCGACGTGAAGAGCGCGGCAGCGAAGAAGGCCGACGTCGACAAAGCTTGGGCCGCAGCGACGGGTAGCAAATAGTGGCGTTGCGCGCGCGCACCAGCACAGCGCTGGCCCTGCCGGGCGCGCTGTTGCTCGCACTGTTTTTCGTGCTGCCGGTGCTGGCAGTGGCGGTCGACGCGCTGCGCGAAGGCGGCGAGGCGTTCGCGCGCGTGTTCGCCACCTCCGGATTCTGGAATGCGCTCGGCGGCAGCGCCGCGCTGACGCTCGTTGCTGCGACCCTGTCGACAGCGGTCGGCGTCGCGGTCGCACTGTATCTGTCGCGCGTGTCGCCGCGCCGGCGCACGATGCTGACCTTCGTGATCGCGCTGCCGCTCACCTTCTCCGGGTTGATCGTCGCCTACGGGTTCATCCTCGGCTATGGCCGCGCAGGCTTCGTCACGCAACTGCTCGCGCGCGCCGGCTTCGACGCGGCAACCATCGGCGGCGCACTTTTCACGCCGACCGGGCTCGCGTTCGCGTCGTCGTACTACCTAATCCCGCGTGTGGTGATCGGCATGCTGCCGGTGCTGGTGAATTTCGATCGCGCGCAGCTCGCCGCAGCCGAATCGCTCGGGGCCACGCCGGCGCAGGCGTTTCGCCAGGTGCTGCTGCCGCAAGTCGCCGCGCCAGTCGTCGCGTCGTTCTGTCTGGTCGCGGCGGTGGTGTTCGGCGCGTATGGCACCGCGCTGGCGCTGGTCGGTACGCAACTGCCGATCTTGCCGCTGCGACTCTACAGCCTGATCTCCGAGACCGGATCGGATTTTCCGGCGGCGGCGGCGCTCGCACTGCTGATCACCGCCGCGTGCTCGACGATTATCACCACTGGCGAGTGGGCGGGAGCGAAGCATGAGCGACACCTTTAGGCTCGACCGCCAGCGCGGCGTGCTGCTCGATGCGGCAGGACGGCGCTTCGATCCGGTCGCACGTCAGTGGAAGCCGGCCGGCCCGATGCGTCGATCCGATTCGCTCGAAACCGTCGACGCGATTGCCGCGGTCACGTGGCTGCAACGCGATAGCGGTCATCCGTTGCGCGTCCCCATCGGCGTCATCGGTCCGCGTGAAGCGACCGATGGGCAGCTCGCCGCCGCGCTCGAAGTCGGCGAGTTGCTCGGTGATTGCGGCCTTACCGTAATCTGCGGCGGCCGTCAGGGCGTGATGCAGGCAGTGTGCGAAGGCGTCGCACGCGTCGGCGGCTTGTCGATCGGGCTGCTGCCGGAAACCGATCCGACTGCCGCGAATCCCTATGTCGGTGTGGCGATTGCCACCGGCATCGGCGAAGCACGCAACGCGCTGATCGCGCGTGCGTCGTTCTGCCTGATCGCGATCGGCGACAGCCTGGGCACGCTGTCTGAAGTCGCGCTCGGGCGACAATTCGGGAAGGTTGTGATCGGTATCGAAGGTGCCGCGAGCGTGGAGGGGGTGCAGCATGTTGGCGGTGCGATGGAAGCCGTGGAGACGGTTGCGGAGGTCGTGCTGGCGGGAACGTAATATCGCCAAGCGCGAATAAATTCACGCCTACAAGTGCCGGTTTTGTAGGTCCGAATTTATTCGGACCGCGGTGTCCGTACTCGCCGTACATTTCGACAATCAGGCGTCTGACGCGCGCTGCATCGGCGACCGAGAGGCTGTCCATGCGCTTGGAGAGGCGATCCTTGCTGATGGTGCGGATTTGGTCGACCGCGATTTCGGCTTTCCGCCGCGCGCAAGTGACCGCAATCCGGCTGCGCCAGCGTCGGTGGAGCTTGGTTGATAGCGGGCAGACGTAGATGTCGATGCTGCCGGTCGTGAGCGCGTTCAGGATGATGGCGGTGTTGCCGAGTCCCTGCAGATGGATCGCCGTCGTCTCGCCGGCGCCGCAAGCGCTATTGGCGCAACCTTACCTCAAGTTTCGCCATTTCTGCATTTGAAGGCGGCGGACGCCATCGGTCAAAAGGATGAACTCTTTTCGTGGATGCGAGACGCCGGCGAGGCATTGCTTGCCCGGCATTCGAGTTCCAAGCAGAATGCGGGCGACGGATGGCCCCGAAGCGTCGAAGCAATCGAATAGGAGGAGCAATGATCCGCCTTGTCCGCATTTTTGCCCTTTCGCTGGTGGCCGCGCTTGCCGGCGCCGGCCCCGCATTCGCCGTCGACTATCCGGTGCGTCCCGTGAAATGGATCGTGCCCTATCCGCCCGGCGGCACGACCGATGTCCTGGCGCGCATCATGGCGCAGTGGCTCTCCGAGAAAATGGGCCAGGCATTCGTGATCGAGAACAAGCCGGGCGGTGGCAACAACATCGGCGTCGAGATGGTCGTGACCGCGCCGCCCGACGGCTACACGATGCTCCTCGTCAATCCGGCGAACGGCATCAACGCGACCCTCTACAAGGATCTTCGCTTCAATTTCATCCGCGATATCGCGCCGGTCGCGGGGATCGTGCGCACGCCGAACGTGATGGAAGTGACGAGCGCCTTTCCGGCGAAGACCGTCGCGGAATTCATCGCGTACTGCAAGGCGAACCCGGGTAAGGTCAACATGGCTTCCTCGGGCAGCGGCACTTCCGTGCATCTTTCCGGCGAGCTGTTCAAATCCATGACCGGCTGCCAGATGCTGCACGTTCCCTACAAGGGCGCCGGCCCCGCGCTCGCCGACCTTATCTCCGGCCAGGTGCACGTTCTCTTCGACAACCTGCCCTCATCCGCCGGCCACATCAAAGGGGGCAGGATTCGCGCGCTCGCCGTCACATCGGCGGAACGCGAGCCTTCGATGCCCGAATTGCCCACGGTCGCCGAGACGGTGCCCGGCTATGAGGCGACTGCCTGGTTCGGCATTGGAATGCCCAAGGGCACGCCGCGCGAGATCATCGACAAGGTCAACGCAGAAGTGAACCGCGCGCTTGCCGATCCGGCGATGCGCGCGCGACTGGCCGAGCTGGGCGGCAAGCCCATATCCGGAACGCCGGAGGATTTCGGCAAGGTCATCGCGGCCGAAACGGAGAAGTGGGCCAAGGTGGTGATCTCCTCCGGGGCCACGGTAGAGTGAAGGACCTTTACAAAATCCCTTCCTCCGGATAAGGCGCATTGGCCTCCACCCGCTCATACCCCAACCGTCCCAAATCCAGCGACTGATATCTTCCATGCACCGCCAGCTCGGCGATCGCGCGCCCCGCGGCCGGGGCGTGCATCATGCCGTGCCCGGAAAAGCCGGCGACGGTGTAGAGATTCGGCACGCGGCTCCAACGCCCCGATGATGGGATTGCCGTCCAGCTCATTCTGTTCGTAGAGCCCTGACCAGGTGCGGTGACACTTGGCGGCTTCGAAGGCCGGGAATCGATGCGCCACCGCCGGCCATACGACCCGCTCGAAGTAGTCGTGATCGACCTCGAAGTTGAAACCGCGACGCTCGTCCCCATCCACCAGGCCTCCCGAGAAGCCCTTGCCCTCCGAACGGAAGGCAAGACGCGCCACATCCTTGACGTAGGGCAGGCGCTCGATCGGCGACCCGGCGGTGAAGTAGTGCTCGAAGCGACGCATCGGCGTCACCGGCAACTTCATACCGAACATCGCTGCGACTTCGCCGGACCAGGCGCCGGCGGCGTTGACGAAGGCATCGGCCGCAACGCGCTCGCCACTCGCCAGCACGATGGCGCGAACCTTCGTCGCGTCCATCTCGGCAGCTACGACGCGATCCTTCACGTAGACCGCGCCCAGTTCGACCGCTTTCCGGCGAAAGCCCCACAACAGTCCGTTCGGATCGCACCACCCGTCGTGCGGGGTGTGCGCTCCCGCACCCAGATCGTCGACATTCATCGACGGAAACTTGCTCTTGAGTTCCTGCGGAGTGAGCAAATCAACCACGCAGCCTTGGGCGCGCTGGTTGCGCACATTCCGCTCGAGGTTCGCAACGTGGTTGGGGGGGACGATGAAAAGATAGCCGCCTTCGACCCAATCCACCGGTGCCGGACGACCATTGGACGCCATCGCCTGCTCGAACGCCTTGATGAAGTCGATGCTGTAGAGCGACATCGCGATGTTTTCCGGGCAGGTGAACTGGACACGGCAGCCGCCGGATGCGCGAAGGGTGGAGGCGAACTCGTAGGTCGGGTCGGGTTCGATCACGCAGACGGAGATGGCCGGGGCTTCCTTCAGGAGGAAGTAGGCGACGCTGGAACCGATGATGCCGCCGCCGATGATGGCGACGTCGAATGTGGAGGAGACCGGGTGGTTCATGCGGGGCCGCTGTCAGGTGCCGGTTGCCGGGCGCCTATAATCATCTCATGGTGGCCGCACCGACCCGATGGCGGCGTCACGTCATGGAATGGCTCATCGTCATCGCCGTTATCGTGCTCGGCATGCCCGCGGCAGCGTGGCTGGCGCAAGAGCGCCTGATTTTTTTTCCGCAGCCGGTCGTCTCCACGGCGCACCTGCCGGCACGCGCTTCGCCACTGGAGGTCCTCGTCGCCGACGGGACGCGTCTTCGCGGCTGGATCGTCAAGGGTGCGGCCACGGGGGCGCCGACAGTAATTTACTTCGGAGGCAACGCCGAAGAAGTGTCGTGGACGCTGGCCGACGCACATTGGCCGCACGGGTGGACGATCGTAGGACTGAACTACCGCGGTTACGGCACGAGCGAAGGTACGCCCGGCGAACGCGCGCTCAGCGCCGATGCGTTGGCAATCTACGACGCGGTGACGTCGAGGGACGACGTCGACCCGCGTCGCATCATCGTGTTCGGACGAAGCCTCGGTACCGCGATCGCCGTCCACCTTGCGGCAGAGCGACCCGTTGCCGGCGCCATACTCGTGTCGCCGTACGACAGTCTCACGGCGATAGGCAAGAAACACTATCCGTGGCTGCCGGTGTCCTGGTTATTGCGCCACCGCTTCGATGCACTCGCGGACGCAAAACGGAACGAGATGCCTCTGCTCGCGATCGTGGGTGGATCCGATTCGATCATCCCGCCCGAGCGCTCGCGCGCGCTTTTCGACGCGTGGGCCGGTCCGAAGACGTGGCAGCTAGTACCCGGGGCGGACCACAACGAACTCGGAAGCGGCGGCGCTTTCTGGGAGAGCGTGACGCGTTTTCTGGCGCAACGGTAGCGCATCGGCCCATGTACCGACCTTATGCGCGCTCCATGGCGAGTAGTTCGGTCAAAAATGATTCAAGCGTTGCCCGCGGAACGACTCGAGGCCCTTTGTATCGGGCGATCGTCCCTGTCACATTGTGGACCTCGTCATCGGTCGGCGGTCGCGAATGGGCCTCGAGATAGTGATAGGTGAAATCCAGCACTGCATGACCATTTTCCATGTCAACCAGCTGTTCTGGCGGAGACGGCCGACCACTCGCTTGATCCGTTTCATACCAGGAAAGCTTGTCTAGCAGGCTGAGCATTTGCGCGTCCCGTTTCACTTGCCGCGCGGCACACGCGTCACCCTCGAGTGCCGTTCAGCGCATCCGGGTCCAAAGAGCAGGCGCAGATTCCTCGGACAATGAACGATCAGGCTGGGCGTAGTCTGTCCGGTACCGAGCATAAGCAACCGAGGCCGTTACAACGACAACCAAGGCTGCCAAGCCGAGAACATTGTCCGCTGGCGTGACGCAACTGGCCAGGCCGAATCTGCGCCAGAATAAGCTGTGTTTCCATCTCACATCGAGTCTCGCCCCAAATTCCGCACCTGCGACGGAACCCTATGAACGACAAAACCACCACCGTACTTCTCATCGAGGACGATCCCGCGGATGCGAAATCGATTCGAGATGCACTCTCCGCAGAGATAGACAGCCCGTTCCGTGTCGAGTGGGTCACGCTGCTCTCGGCCGGTCTCGAGCGCCTGAGCAAGGAAGGAGTTGACGTGGTCATGCTTGATCTGTCGTTGCCCGACGTTCAGGGCATCGAGGCGGTGGATCAGGTATGCCTGGCTGCGCCCGATCTTCTTGTCCTTGTACTGAGCGGCTTGACCGATGAGGAAGTGGCTCGGCAGGCTGTGCAGCGCGGCGCGTATGACTACTTCTCCAAGGGTCACGTCGACGCCCACTGGCTCCCGCGAGCCTTGCGCTATGTCATCGCCCGCAAGGCGGCCTTGGATGCGCTGGCGGTCAGCGAAGCCCGCTTCCGGGCGATAAGCGACGCCTCCCCGCTGGGTATTCTGGTGACCGACAAGCAGGGCAGTTGCCTGTACACGAACGCCGCATATCGCAGAATTTCGGGGCTGAGCTTCGAAGAGGCGCTAGGCATGAACTGGAAGATCGCCATCCACTCGGATGATCGCGAGCGGGTATTTTCCGAATGGCAAGACGCAGCCCAGAACCAGACGCCATTTCAGACAGAATTCCGCTTCTTGCGGGATGACCAAAGCGTGGTATGGACACGCGTCAATGCTGCCGCTATGCGCCAAGAGAAGAAGCTCTACGGCTATGTACAAACGGTGGAGGACGTCACCGAGCGCAAGTCGGAAGAGGCTCTATTGCAAGATGCCCAAGAGAGGTTGTTCGAGGAGAAGGAGCGAGCTCAGGTCACGCTCAACTCGATCGGGGACGGCGTACTTACGACGGACACACTTGGGAACGTTACCTATCTCAATCGGGTCGCCGAAGAAATGACCGGCTGGCCGTGGCAGGACGCCTCAGGGCGCCCGCTCGCCGAAGTTTTCAACGTCATCGACGGCGCAACTCGCCAACCGGTTCGCAGCCTGGCGCAGCAGGCGGTGCAGCAAGACGAGATTGTGAGCCTGGACGTCCACAGTGTGCTTATCCGGCGCGACGGTTACGAGGCCGGGATCGAAGATTCGGCGGCCCCTATCCACGATCGTCACGGCCGGGTCGTTGGTGCGGTGTTGGTTTTCCACGATGTCAGCGATTCGCGAGCAACCGCGCTCAAAATGTCCCACCAGGCACAGCACGACTTTCTCACCGGCCTGCCGAATCGGCTGTTGCTAACTGACCGGCTGACCCAGGCGATAGCGCTGAGCCGCCGTCACGGCAACAAAGTCGCCCTGCTGTTTCTGGATTTGGATCGCTTCAAGCGCGTCAACGACTCGTTGGGGCATATGATAGGCGACAAACTGTTGCAGTCGGTGGCGCAACGCCTGACGGCCTGCGTTCGCACTTCGGACACTGTATGTCGCCTGGGTGGCGACGAGTTCGTGGTACTGCTGTCGGAAATCGAGCATGTGGAAGCGGCGACCCAGTGCGCGGAGAAACTGCTTGCTGCGGTAGCGGTACCACACCCCATCGGTGGGCACGAGGTCCAGGTCACTGTGAGCATTGGTATCAGCGTGTGCCCCGATGACGGCCGGGATGCAGAAGCCATGCTCAAGAATGCGGACACGGCGATGTACCATGCCAAGAAAATGGGGCGCAAGAACTACCAGTTCTTCACGCAATCCTGAACGCCTGGCCCCCGAGTAAGCGAAGCGGGCATTCCGGTTGCGCGAGCAGCGGGCGGCTTGCACAATGTGCTTCCCGGGATCCTAGGCCCGCTCCCCGCACCCCATGTCTGCGGCAGCTTACGTCGGTCGCCCGTTGCCAACCGGCACCGTAACCTTCCTGTTCACCGACATCGAGGGCAGCACGCGGCTGTGGGAGACGCAGCACGCAGCGATGCAACAGGCGCTCGCGCAGCACGATGCGATCCTGCGCCGCGCGATCGAGGCGCACGGCGGCTATCTCGTCAAATCCACTGGCGATGGTGCACTCGGCGCGTTTGGGACCGCGACGGATGCAGTCACGGCATGTCTCGCTGCGCAACGCGCGTTGAACGCGCACGCCTGGCGCGAGCTTTCCATCAAGTCACGAATGGCCCTGCACAGCGGTACGGCGGAACAACGCGATGGCGACTACTATGGCCCCGCCCTGAACCGCGCGGCGCGGTTGATGGCGGCCGGTCACGGCGGCCAAATCCTGCTTTCGCTGGCGACCGAGGAGTTGGTGCGAGACCAACTTCCGGCAAATGTCGTGCTGCGCGACATGGGCGAGCGGCGGCTGAAAGATCTGATCCGGCCGGAGCGCGTTTTTCAAGTCATCGCTGCCGATCTCCCCGCTGACTTCCCGCCGCTCAAGACTCTGGACGCGCGCCCCAACAACCTGCCGGCGCAGGCGACGCCGTTCATCGGTCGCGAGGGTGCGATCCGCGCCATCAAGGAACACTTGTCTCGCGGCAAGGTGCGCCTGCTCACGCTTTCCGGCGTCGGCGGCACGGGCAAGACGCGCCTGGCGCTGCAAGCCGCCGCGGACCTGGTCGATGAGTTCGAGCATGGCGTGTTCTTCGTCCCGCTCGCTGCACTGAGCGATCCCGCCCTCGTGTTGCCTGCGATCGCCCAGATTTTCGATGTGCGCGAAGCCGCGGGCCGGCCGCTGCGTGACCAACTCAAGCATTACCTGCGCGAGAAACAGATGCTGCTCGTGCTCGATAACTTCGAGCAAGTGGTCGATGCCGCGTCGTCGGTCAGCGATCTTCTGAGCGCGGCGCCGCGATTGAAGGTGTTGGTCACTAGCCGGGAAATCTTGCGCCTGTCCGGCGAAACGGATTATCCCGTTGCGCCGTTGTCGCTTCCCGATTCGAAGCAGTTGCCGCCATTGAACGTACTCACGCAGTACGAAGCGGTGGCGCTGTTCATCGAGCGCGCGGTGGCGGTGAAGCCCGGCTTCACGGTCACCAATGAGAACGCTCCTGCGGTTGCCGAGATCTGCCACCGGCTCGACGGCTTGCCCTTGGCGATCGAACTGGCCGCCGCGCGGGTGCGCGTGCTGCCGCCGCAGCGGATGCTGGCCGAGCTGAGCCATCGGCTGACCTTTCTTGGTGGGTGGCGCGCGCGACCTGCCGGCACGGCAGAAGACGCTGCGCAGCGCGATCGATTGGAGCCATGACCTGCTGACGGCCGCTGAACAGAAGCTGTTTCGGCGAATGTCGGTGTTTGTCGGCGGATGCACGCTGGAGGCGATTGCATCGGTGTGCAACCCCGAAAGCGACCTGCTTGTCCTCGAGACGGTGGAGTCGTTGGTCGACAAGAGTCTTCTGAACGAGACCGAGACCCACGGCGAACCACGGTTCGCGATGCTGGAAACGATCCGCGAGTACGCGGGAGAGCGCTTGGTTGCCGCCGGCGAAGATGAAAGCGTGCGGGACCGGCATCTGGGCTACTTCGTGGCGCTGGTCGAGAACGCGAACGAAATTGACGGGCGCAGAGCAGGCCGTCTGGCTGCTCCGTCTGGAGGCTGAACACGAGAATATGCGGGCGGCGTTGGCGTGGGATCTCGCAAGTAACGGGATCGAGCGCAGGTCTGCGCATTGCTACAGCGTTGCACCGGTTCTGGTATATGCGGGGATATCTTGCCGAGGGCCGGCGCTGGTGTGCGCGGGTCCTGGCAAAGTCGGGCGCAGGCGAGCGAGCCTCGGAGCGCGCGAAAGCCCTCAATACGGCGGGGGACCTCGCACGGCGCCAAGGCGACTATCCCGCCGCCCGCGCGCTGCTCCACGAGAGTCTGGCGATCATGCGGGACCTGGGAGATCGCCGATGGCATCGCCGTCTTGCTTGGTAACTTGGGTCTTATCAGTCTCGAGCAGGGCGACCTCGCCACTGCCGGGACGTTCTTTGAGGAGAGCTTGGCGACCATGCGGGAGCTCGGTGAGCGGGTTGGAATCGCCAACGCGCTCAACAACCTGGGGATTGTGGCCTATCGCAAAGACAACTATTCCGCTGCATGGGCATTGCATCAGGAGGCTTTGTCGATCCGGCGCGAGATCGGGGATCGGAAGGGCATCGCCAGCGCGCTGAACAACCTGGGCCTCGTGGCCCTCGGCCGGGCTGACTATCCGGCGGCCCGAGCGCTGCTGGAAGAGAGCACGGCAATCGCGCACGAGCTGGGGGATCGAAGTGCCGTCGCCTCCTCTCTGGGTAACTTGGGGATGGTTGCTTCCGCCATCCGTGATTTTGCCTCCGCCAAGGCGCACCATCAGCAAAGCCTGTCCATTTGCGCGGAGCTGGGCGAAGGTCCGCTAATCGCTGACGCGTTGGCGGGAGTGTCCACAGCGGCCGCTGGATCGGGCGACTCGCTCCGCGCAGCCCGCATCTGGGGCGCTGAAGAGCGATTGCGGGAGGAGATCGGATTGCCGCTGCAGTCCGAAGAGCAGCGCGACCACGACCGAAGCGTGGCCGCCGCCCGCGCGGCCCTGGGCGATGACGCTGCCTTCGATCACGCGTGGCAAGACGGTCGCGCTTTAACGCTCGAGCAGGCGATTGAGCTGGCATTGGAGAAGGCCGTCGAGCAGCCGTGACGAGCAACTGCGGCTGCCGCTCTGTTTGGTTTGAGTGAGCGACGGGCACCGTTGCGCTTTTTTCCAAGACCTGGACGGCTCAAGCCGACCCGAAGCCGACATATGCATCGCAACAGGGTTTTGCTACCGGTTCGCCGATGGACGTGACCGCCGTTCCGCTGACATCCAAGTGGGTGGTGACCGGTTGGGCCGCGACCATCCCTGTCATGCTGTGGGCTTTTCGCACGGCACCCTGGAAGCGGCTTGCCGACAGCGAGCATTTTCACGTCGTGTCTGGGATGATTCTGTGCCAGATGGTGTTATGGGCGATCAAGGCGACCATCGGCGACAGTTTCACGTTCCATCTTCTCGGAGTGACCGCATTCACTCTGGTAGCTGGCCCGCAATTCGCGCTGTTCGGGTCGGCGATCGCCGTGCCGCTACAAATCGCCATACACGGAGGCAACTGGGAAAACGCCGGTATCGGGTTCGTCACGATGGCAGCGATACCGGTAGCGGTCGCGTGGAGGGTGCACGTGTTCGCGCAACGCCGCCTGCCACCCAACTTCTTCATTTACATTTTCGTCGGGACGTTCTTCGGCGCGGGCGTTGCGCTGGGCGCAGGTGGACTGGCGGCGGCCTGCGCCCTTGCGTTCGGTGCGGGTTTGCCGGCACGCCTGGTCTTCGGCGAATACGTGCCGTACCTCCTCTACCTCGCGTGGGGCGAGGCCATGCTGACGGGAATGGTGCTCACGCTGATGGTCGTCTACCGCCCGCGATGGGTCATCAGCTTCGACGACGCACGGTATTTGAAGAACCGCTGACTTGACGCGGCGGACTGGTGGGCCCGGCTGGACTCGAACCAGCGACCAAAGGATTATGAGTCCTCTGCTCTAACCAACTGAGCTACAGGCCCGCGGGCAACCTGCAATCGTCCTGCGGTTGAACGCGGCGCGATTATAGCCGACGCACTCGGGACCAGCGTTCGGGCCGCCCCGAGCGCTCAGGGTGAAGCATTCGCGCCCGGTGCGGCCCGTCGCGCTCGCTGCAGGACCTTCGCGCTGCGCGCTCCGGTATTCGCGCTCGGGGCGGCCCGTCGCGCTCGCTGCAGGACCTTCGCGCTGCGCGCTCCGGTATTCGCGCTCGGGGCGGCCCGTCGCGCTCATGCGGCCTGCTAGACTTGTGGTCGGCATGAACCCGACGCATCATTTGCGACCCCTGCTGGCACCGAAATCGGTGGCGCTGGTCGGCGCCTCCGGCCGGGCGGGCTCCCTTGGCCGCATCGTCTGCGAGAACCTTGTCTCCGGGGGGTTCTCGGGCCAATTGCACCTGGTCAATCCCAACCACAACAACGTGCTCGGGCGAAAGGTCTTCCGCTCGCTGGCTGCGATCGATCGGATGGTCGATCTCGTGGTGATCTGCGCGCCCTCGGACGCGGTACCAGGAATCATCACACAATGTCGCGGCCGCGCACGCGCTGCCGTTATCCTCACGGGCGCGCCGGGTGCGCAACCCGACGCGTATCTGCGCTGGCGCCGGCAACTTGCTCGGCGCGCACGAAGCGCAGGGGTTCGCTTGCTGGGCCCCGCCAGCTTCGGCGTCATGCGGCCTTCGATCGGACTCAACGCGACCTTCGGCGCCGTTGACGCACTGCCCGGCCGTTTGGCCCTGATCTCGCAGTCGGGCGCCGTTGCCAGCGCCCTGCTCGACTTCGCGCGCGCGGCAGGCATCGGCTTCGCATCGGTCGCGGCACTCGGCGCAGCCGCCGATGTCGATTTCGGCGAGATCCTCGAATTCGCGCTTGCCGACTCTGAAACCGATGGCATCGTTCTCTATGTCGAGACCGTGCGCGATGCGCGCGCCTTTCTGTCCGCTCTACGCGCCGCAGCTCGTACCAAGCCGGTGGTCGTCCTCAAGGCGGGCCGGGCAGCTGCAGTTCGCACCGAGCCCGGTTACGGCACGCTCCCACCGGACCTTGTCTTCGCCGCCGCATTGCGCCGCGCTGGCACCGTGCGCGTAGATACGTATACCCAGCTCTTTGCCGCAGTGATGATGCTGGCGGCAGGCCGCATTCCCCGTGGCAATCGTCTGGGCGTGGTCACCAACGGCCGCGGTCCCGGGTTGATGGCCACCGATCGTGCCGCCGAAACGGGGGTGGCAATTGCCACGCTCTCCGACATGACCTGCGCCAGACTCAAGTCGTTGCTGCCCTGCAAGTGCACGCTGAACAATCCGGTCGACATCGAAACCGAAGCGACCCCCGCGCAGTTCGCCACCGCAGTGCGCGCGGTGCTGGACGACCCCGGCGTCGATGCCGTGCTGGCCTTGCACGTGGCCGTGCCGGCCGCGCCGGCCACCGATACGGCGCGTGCAGTCGCCGCAGCAGCGCACGACGCGGGCAAGCCGCTGCTGGCGGCGTGGCTCGGTGCCGTCGATCGACCTGAGGCCCGTGCGGCCCTCGAAGCTGGTGGCGCGGTAAGCTTTTACACACCCGAAAGCGCCGTCGAGGCCTTTTCGTTCATGGCCGCGTATCGACGCAATCAGGAGTGGTTGCTCGAGGTGCCACCACCGCAGCCCGAAATGCCCGCGCCCGATATCAAATCGACGTTGCGGGTGCGCATGCGTGCGCTTGCCGCCGAGCGGGTGGCGTTGAGCATCGGCGAGACGCAGCTCCTGCTTGCCGCATTCGACATCAAGATGCCGCAGGCTGTCGTCGCATCGGTAGAAGATGCACAGGCCGTAGCGCGCAGGATCGGCTACCCGGTCGCGCTGCAACTCGAAGTCGAAGGCGACGTCGGCCCGGTGCGCGCGCATTTGCGGAGTGCCGCCGCGGTAGAGCGCGCGTACGCCGATCTGTGCGCCATGCCACAGAAGACGCGCAAGGGGAGAAAAAAGATATCGATCATCGTGCGGAGCGATTTTCAGCCGGCCGTGGACCATGCGGCTAGAATCGGGTTGTACACCGATACCGTATTCGGGCCGATTGTCGCTTTCGGCAGCGCGTCGACGCGCACGGCCGAACTTTCCATCATGCTGCCGCCGCTGAATCGGCGTTTGGCCATCGACCTGGTTCGTGGTGTGAGCCATGTCGAATTCGGTGGCGCCCTCGAGCCGCTGGTTGATTTGCTGTTGAAGATTTCCGCGCTCGCCTGCGCGTTGCCGTGGGTGGTCGAACTCGAGTTGCTTCTGGCGCTCGACGCGCACGGCGTAGCGAACGTCGCTGGCGCGCGCGCCATTATCGACCCACGCCGCCCGGCGCTGCCGGATGGCTACCGGCACATGGCAATACACCCGTATCCGGTGGAACTGGAAACCGAGATCAAACTCAAGAGCGGCGAGACGCTGCGGGTGCGGCCGATCAGGCCCGAAGACGCCGAGATGGAGCAGAAATTCGTCGGTGGGCTGTCCGAGCAAAGCCGCTACTTTCGCTTCCTGCAGCATTTGCCGAGTCTCACGCCACAAATGCTCGCACGCTTCACACAGGTCGACTACGATCGCGAGCTGGCGCTCGTGGCGCTCGATGATTCGGCGGGCACCGAGAGCATCGTTGGCGTGGCGCGCTTCGTGGCGAACTGGGACAAGGAGAGCGCCGAATACGCCATCGCCCTCGCCGACGCTTGGCAGGGACGGGGACTCGGCCATGCGATGATGAAGATGCTCATCGAGTGCGCACGCCGACGCGGCTTCAAGCGGCTGGTCGGCAGCGTGCTCGGGATCAATCAGCCAATGCTGGGCCTGGACAAGGCACTCGGGTTCGTCGTCCAGCCCGATCCCGACGACCGGGAGTTGATGCTCGTGACGCTGGAGCTGAAGCCGCAGCGGCGCGCTCGTGCGCGGTAGCGTATTCGTGCGCCAGCGTCGTAGAGCAGACAGCCGACGGTCTGGCGGTGTTATTCCCCACCAGGGCATCAAGCGTTATCGCCGTGCGCGTAGTGCCATAGGTCAAACGCCCCGAATTGCGGGGCGTTTGTGTTTCCTGCGGTCGACCGCCCGATCGATCAGCCTTCTCCCTCCAGAAAGCTGCGCAGCTTCTCGGAGCGCGACGGATGGCGCAGCTTGCGCAGCGCCTTGGCTTCGATCTGGCGGATGCGTTCGCGCGTGACGTCGAACTGCTTGCCGACCTCCTCGAGCGTATGGTCGGTGTTCATCTCGATGCCGAAGCGCATGCGCAGCACCTTAGCTTCGCGCGGAGTGAGCGTGTCCAGCACGTCCTTGCACACGTCACGCAGCGACGCGTTGACCGCGGCGTCCACCGGCGCGACCGTGCTCGCGTCCTCGATGAAGTCCCCCAGGTGCGAATCGTCGTCGTCGCCGATCGGCGTTTCCATCGAGATCGGCTCTTTGCTGATCTTGAGGATCTTCCGGATCTTCTCTTCCGGCATTTCCATCTTCTCGGCCAGCAGCGCGGGGTCGGGCTCCTGTCCGGTCTCCTGCAGGATCTGGCGCGAGATGCGGTTCATCTTGTTGATCGTCTCGATCATGTGCACCGGAATGCGGATCGTGCGCGCCTGGTCGGCGATCGAACGCGTGATCGCCTGGCGGATCCACCACGTGGCATACGTCGAAAACTTGTAGCCGCGGCGATACTCGAACTTGTCCACGGCCTTCATCAGGCCGATGTTGCCTTCCTGGATCAGGTCGAGGAACTGCAGGCCGCGGTTGGTGTACTTCTTCGCGATCGAGATCACCAGGCGCAGGTTGGCCTCGGTCATTTCGCGCTTGGCCTTGCGCGCCTTGGCTTCGCCGGTCGACATCTGCTTGTTGATCTCCTTCAGGTCCTTCAAGGGGATCATCACGCGCTTCTGCAGGTCGAGCAGCTTGTGCTGCTGTTCGACGATCGCCTGGCGGTAGCGCGTCAGCGCCTCGCTGTAATTGTGGTGCCCCGCGATTTCACGGTCGATCCAGCGCAGGCTGGTCTCGTGCTCGGGGAATTTCTTGATGAACTCCGGACGCGGCATGCCGCCCTTGTTCACCACGAGGTCCTGGATCTTGCGTTCGGTCTGCCGGATGTTGTCGACTTCGCAGCGCACGCTGTCGCACAGGCGCTCGACCTGGCGCGCGGAAAAGCGGATCTGCATCAGTTCGGTGGAGATCTTCTTCTGCAGCTCGATGTACTTCGGCGCCTTGTGCCCGTCCTTCTGCAGCACGGCCAGCATGCGCGTGTAGAGCCGGCGGATGACGCCGAAGCGCTCGAGCCCGGCAACCTTCAATCGCTCGAGGTTCTCGGCGGCGATCGCGATGCTGTTGTCCTCGGCCTCCTCGTCGTCTTCCTCGTCGTCGTCGTCGCTGATCGCGGCGACGTTCTCGGTGAAGTCCATCAGGCCGTCGACCACGTCGTCGATCTTGAGTTCGTCGCGCTCGATCTTGGCGGCGAGATCGAGGATCTGCGCCACCGTCATCGGGCACGCCGAGATCGCCATGATCATGTACTTGAGGCCATCCTCGATGCGCTTGGCGATTTCGATTTCGCCTTCACGGGTCAGCAGCTCGACCGAACCCATCTCGCGCATGTACATGCGCACCGGGTCGGTGGTGCGGCCGAATTCGGAATCGAGCGTCGACGCCGCGGCTTCGGCGGCTTCTTCATCGACATCGTCGGCGGCGGCGGTGGGCGCGGCCTCCGACATCAGCAGCGTTTCCGCGTCCGGAGCCTCGTCGTAGACCTGGATCCCCATGTCGTTGATCATGGAGATGATGCCCTCGATCTGTTCGGCGTCGAGGATGTCGTCGGGCAGGTGGTCGTTGATCTCGGCGTACGTGAGGTAGCTGCGCTCCTTGCCGAGCACGATCAGGTTCTTCAGGCGCGTCTTGCGCGCTTCGGCCTCGGCCGGCGTCAATTCGACCTTGCGCAGGTCGATGCCGCCGTTCTTGCCGCGTGCCTTGCCCTCGGCGAGCGCCTTTTCCGTGCGGCGCGCCGAAAGGCGGGCGGCGATTTCGCCGGCCGATGGCTTGACGGTGGCTGCGGCCGCCGGTGCGCCCTTGGCGCCGGCCTGAACCTTGCCCGGGGTCTTGCCGTTGGCCTTGGCCGCTGGTTTGCCGGGCAGCTTCGCAGCGAGCTTGACCGGAGGCTTGACCGCCGTCTTCGGCAGGGCCTTGGGGTAGGTCTTGGCCGCGACCGGCTTCTGCGCCTTGCCCTTGGCGGCGGGGCGCGACGTGCGCTTGACCTTGGCCAGGGTTTTCTTGGGTTTGCGCGCCTTGGCTTTCGGCGCGGCCTTGCGCTTGGCCGGCTTGCTCGCGCTGCGCGTCGAGCGTGCAGGCTTGGACGGGCGCCGCTTGGCCGAACCGCCCGAACGCGCTGACGACTTGGTAGCGGTCTTGGCCTTCGGCTTCGCCTTGCGCAGCGTGCGGGCAGCAGTCGCAGACCGCGCGGTCTTGGCGCGCGTTTTCCTGACGGGTTTCGAGTGCTTTTTGGCCATGGTCGTCCTGCGTTCGTCGCGGGCACACCCGAAGGCGGCACGCGGTTGTTGTGTCGTCTCCCCCTACATGGGGGTGGCGCGGGGAAACCGCAAATTATAACATTCGTTCAACAGTTCAGCCTAGGCACGCGGCGGGTCGCTCGCCGAACGCGCCAGATTGCGCTGGCGTGCCCGTTCGGTCTCCTCCGGCGACAATTCGACCGCAATATTGTCCGGCGAGTCGGTCTCGCCCCGCTTGGCGGCGTAGAGCCAATACCGCTTCACTCCTTCGACCAGCTGGACTTCGAGCAATTCCCCGGAGAAGCCCTCGCTTGCTCCCCCGGTGAGCGCGGCCACCAGAAACGGCTCCGAGGGCGTGCCGGCGAAGTGCTGCATGACTCCGGCTGTTGTCAGCGGTGCATCGCCGTGCTCGCAGAAAGTCACCAACTCGGCCAGCGCCGCGCCCTCGGCGCCGGCGCCCGCAGGCTTGGGCACGATGACCCGGCGCGCAAGCATGGGATCGAGCAGCAGGCACTGTGCCAACCCGCGGATCAGCGAGGGCGCCTCGCGCGGCGACGTGCGCGCTGCGCTCTTCGGCGCGGTGACTGGTTGCGGAACGAGGCTGGCCATTTCGATCTCGGTGAGCCCAGCGATTTCTGCAAGCCGCCGGCGCAGCAGCGCGCTCAGGATCGGCGCGGTCAGCTGCGCGAGCAGCGGCTTGGCTGCGGTGAGGAGCGCCGCGCGACCCTCGGACGAGTTCGGCGGATGACGCGTGGCCAGCTCGGACAGCAGGAAATCGGACAGCGGCAAGGCCTTGGCGACGAGTTCTTCGAATGCCGCCTTGCCGCGGCGGCGGATGTAGTCGTCCGGATCTTCGCCGTCGGGCAGGAACAGGAAGCTCGGACTCTTGCCATCGGCGAGCACGGGCAGGGTGTTCTCCAGGGCACGCCACGCGGCACGGCGGCCGGCTTCGTCGCCATCGAAGCAGAACACCACGCAATCGGTCATCCGCAGCAGCTTTTGCGCGTGGACGGGCGTCGTGGCCGTGCCCAGCGTCGCGACCGCGTATTCGACGCCATGCTGCGCCAACGCGACCACGTCCATGTAGCCTTCGACCACGACCACCTTGCCCGCGCTGCGGATCGCGGGGCGTGCCTGGAACAGGCCGTACAGTTCCCGGCCCTTGGAAAACAGCGGCGTTTCCGGCGAATTGAGGTACTTGGGCTCGCCCTGGTCGAGGATGCGGCCGCCGAAGCCGATCACGCGGCCACTGCCGTCGTGGATCGGAAACATGATTCGGTCGCGAAAACGGTCGTAGCGCTTGACGCCCTCGCCGGTGATGATCAGCCCCGCCGTTTCCAGCGCCTTGTCCTGGTAGTCGGTGAAGGCCTTGGCCAGCGGCTGCCAGTCGTCCGGGGCATAGCCGATGCCATAGCGCACCGCGACTTCACCGGTGAGGCCGCGCCCCTTGAGGTAGTCGATGGCACGGGATGAGTCCTTCAGTGCGGCCCGGTAGAACCTGGCTGCTTCGAGCAGCACGCCCGACAGGTCCGCAGTCTCGGCGCGCCTCGCCGGGACATCGCCCGCGCGGACCTGTGGAACCTCGAGGCCGGCATCGCGGGCGAGTTCCTCGACGGCGTCGGGGAAGGTCTTGCCCGCGTATTCCATGAGAAAGCCGATGGCGGTGCCGTGCGCGCCGCAGCCGAAGCAGTGGTAGAACTGCTTGGTCGGGCTGACGGTGAACGAGGGCGACTTCTCAGTGTGGAACGGACAGCAGGCGGCATAGTTAGCGCCCGCTTTCTTTAGCGGCACGTACCCGTCGATGACCGCGACAATATCGACCCGGGCCAACAGCGTCTGAATAAAATCGTTCGGAATCATCGCCTTATCGCTGTTGGCGCGCTGTCGGCCCTTCTACCCCCGGGCCATTCTGGGTGCCCTGATTCCATTATAGGCGACGCTGCCGGATCCGCGAGCCCGGATTCGGCCGGCTTCAAGGATCAACCGGCCAGCCGCGCCTTCACCTTGGCCGAGACCTGCGTCATGTCGGCCCGTCCCGCGAGCTGTGGCTTGAGCGCGGCCATGACCTTGCCCATCGCCGCCATGCCGCCGCCCCCCGCGGCGGCGACCGCCGTGGCGATCAAACCGTCGATTTCGGCCTCTGGCAGCTGCTGCGGCCTGTACGCCTGCAGCAAGTCGATCTCGGCGCGCTCCGCCGCGGCGAGTTCCGCGCGTCCACCCGTCTCGAAAGCGGCGATCGATTCGCGACGCTGCTTGATCATCTTGTCGATGATGGACACGACGTCGGCGTCGGTGAGTTCGATGCGTTCATCGACTTCGCGCTGTTTCATCGCCGCGAGCAGCATGCGGATGGTCGACAGGCGCGTCGCTTCCTTCGCCCGCATCGCGTTTTTCATGTCTTCAGTGATGCGAGCTTTGAGCGACATCGGCGGCCTCGAATGCAAAAGGGGCGAATCGCTTCGCCCCCGGATGGATCGACTGCTCAGCCTGACTCAGTAGAGCTTGGGCGGCAACTGCTGGCTGCGCAGGCGCTTGTAGTGGCGCTTGACCGCAGCGGCGAGCTTGCGCTTGCGTTCCGCCGTCGGCTTTTCATAGAACTCGCGGGCGCGCAGCTCGGTGAGCAGGCCCGTCTTCTCGATGGTGCGCTTGAAGCGGCGCAGGGCCACCTCGAAAGGCTCGTTCTCGCGAACGCGAACGCTAGGCATATTGGTCGAATCCTTAGGCTACAAGTGCTTGGAATAGCCAAAGATTATAACAAGCGGCGGCGAGGTCGCGCAAGCCGCGCGGTTCACAGGCCATTAGACACGTCGGTTCACGCGCCGATCTAGCCGGCAATGAGTGCCGGCGCTATACTCGGCCGCTGTTGCCAGCGCCACTCGCCGGGTAGCTCATGCTCATCCTCGGTATCGAAACGTCCTGCGACGAAACGGGCCTCGCGCTGTACGACAGCGCGCGCGGCCTGCTCGCGCACGCGCTGCATTCGCAGATCGCGATGCACGATGCCTACGGCGGAGTGGTGCCGGAACTTGCGTCGCGAGACCATATTCGCCGCGTCGTGCCGCTGGCCGAATCGGTGCTGACGGAGGCGGGTCACGTCCTTGCCGATCTCGACGGTATTGCCTACACGCAGGGACCGGGACTCGCGGGCGCACTGCTGGTGGGCGCAAGCGTCGCCAATGCGCTGGCGTTCGCGCTGGGCGTGCCCGCGATCGGCGTGCATCACCTCGAAGGCCATCTGCTGTCGCCTTTGCTGGCAGAGCCGCAGGCCGGATTTTCCTTTCATTGCGCTGCTGGTGTCCGGTGGCCATACGCAGCTGTTCGCGCGTCCATGGCATCGGCGAGTACGCCTTGCTCGGCGAGACGCAGGACGACGCGGCAGGCGAGGCCTTCGACAAGACGGCGACGCTGCTCGGCCTGTCCTATCCTGGCGGCCCGGCGCTGGCGCGCCTCGCCGAGCGCGGTCGCGCCGCAACTTCGCGTTGCCACGGCCGATGCTCGACAGCGGCGACCTGAACATGAGTTTCTCGGGGCTCAAGACCGCCGTGCTGACGCTGGTACGGCGCGAGCCGATGACCGAGCAGCGCAAGGCCGATATCGCGTGCGAGTTCGAGGACGCGATCGTCGACGTGCTGGTCGCGAAATCGCTTTCCGCGCTGGACGCCACGGGCATGACGCGGCTCGTGGTCGCCGGCGGCGTCGGCGCCAATCGTTCGCTGCGCCGGCGGCTGGTCGAGTCCGCGAACGCGCAGGGCGCGCAGGTGTTCTTTCCCGAGTTGGAGTTTTGCACCGACAACGGCGCGATGATCGCGCTGGTCGGCGCGTTGCGCCTCGCTGCGGGCGCGCCCGCCGACTACGCGTTCACGATCCGGCCGCGGTGGGAGTTGGCGACGCTCACTGCGCTTGCACGGTGACCTTGCCCATCATGTAAGGGTGCACCGAGCACACGTAGTCGTAGGTGCCCGGCTTGTCGTAGGTACGACTGAATTTCTGGCCGGGCAGCAGCACGTCGGTGCCCTTGGCGCCGTCCTTGTATGCGATCCCGTGGGTTGTGCCGTCGTCGTTGCTCCAGGTCACCGTCGCGCCCGGCGCGATCCTGATATCGCCGGGAGCGAAGGCAAAATTCGCGATCGACACCGCAGCGCCGGCAGTCTTGGCCGCCGCGCGTTGCACGACGACCTTGCGCGGCGCTACGCCAACGGGAATCGTGGTCGTCGCGCCGGTGGCGAGGTCGACGACGGTCACGTCGTTCGAACCTTCGTTGGTGACGAAAACCTTCTTGCCGTCTTGCGTCGCGGCCATCCAGTGTGGCTGCTTGCCCACGGCGATCGAGCGCAGCGGAGTATTCGTCGCGGGGTCGAACAGCAACAATTCGCCCGGTCCCTGGACGACGACCGTACCGGCCGACGCGCCGCTGAACAGCGAGGCGATGTGCGGTGATGCGCCCGTCGGAATCTGGGCGACGATCTTGTCCGTCGCCGGGTCCAGCACCTGGACCGCATTGGTGCCTGCGAGCGTGAAGTAGAGCGCGCGGCCGTCGGCGGCGAATTCGGGATCGCGCGGCGGCTTGTCCAGCGCCACCGAGCGCAGTACCGACCGCGCGGCGAGGTCGACGACGACGAGCGCGAATTTGCCAGGCTCCTGCGATGCCACATAGGCGGTCTTGCCGTCCGGGCGCATCGCGATAGTGTGCGGCTTGGCCACCGGCACGGTGCCGATCACCATGTTGGATGCCGTGTCGACGAAGGCCACCCGATCCTCGCCGTACACGCCGACCAGCAGCGTGCGGCCGTCCGGTGTCATCGCCAGGCCATGCGGCGATTTGCCGACGTCGATCGAACGCGTGACGCGATTGGTCGCGGTGTCGATCACGCTGACTTCGGACGAACCGTCGCCGCTGATGAAGACCGTGCGACCGTCGGGCGTTTGCGTCATGCCATGCGGTCCGGCGGCGACAGGCAAGGTCGCGATGACCTTTCCGGTGCCGGTATCGATGACGCTCACGGTGTTGTCCTTGAAATTGCCGACGTAGGCCTGGGGTCCCGCTGCCAGTGCGGCGGCAGTCATCGCCAGCAGGCCAGTGGGCAACAGCACGGCCAACAGCATGGCCTTCAGCAATCGGGTGATCGGGTGTTCGCGCGCAGGTGCCATGGGACTCTCCTTGGAAGGGGCGTTACCGCCTACCCGTGTCATACCGATCGGGCGTCGGAAATATTCCCATTGGAATAAACTCGAAGGCGGCGAGGTATTACAGGATCATGGCCCCCTCCAGACACCCGCGCTTCGAGCAACTCGTTCTGCCGCACCTCGATGCCGCATACAACCTTGCGCGCTGGCTGACGCGAGATGCGCACGACGCCGAGGACGTGGTGCAGGATGCATGCGTGCGCGCCATGCGCTATCTCGAAGCGATGCGCGACGGGGATGCGCGGGCGTGGTTCCTCACCATCGTGCGCCACGCGACCTACGACTGGCTGGGGCGCAACCGTCCGGCGGAGATTGCCCGCGATGACGGCAGCGCGATCGCCGCGGCGGTGGATCCTGCGGCGGTCGATCCGCTGCACGCGGCCATGCGCAATGCCGAGTCGCGCGCCTTGGCCGATGCGGTAGCAGCCTTGCCGCTGGTCTATCGCGAGGTGCTGATCCTGCGCGAGATCGAGGAATTGTCCTACAAGCAGATCGCGCGCATCGTCGATATCCCCGTCGGTACCGTCATGTCCCGGCTGGCGCGCGCCCGCGGCATGCTGCAACGCTCGCCGCTGCTGCATGCCATCGGCGGGCACGCCGCGGGAGCTCAGCGGTGAACAGCGAAATGAACTGCGGTGAAGCGTCTGCATTGGCCGTCGCCTACGCCGACGGGGAGCTCGACGGACCCCGCGCCGACGCGATCAGGGAACATCTCGCGACCTGCGCCGATTGCGCAGCGGCGAGCAACGCGGTGTTCGCGCTGCGCGCGCGGATTCGCACCGATGTCCCCGTCTATCGGGCATCCCCGGCGCTGCGTGCACGGGTGCTGGCCGCTGCCAGCAGCGGCGGACAGCCACCCGCGCCGCGCGAGCGCTGGCGCTGGCTCCTGAGCGGCGCGCTCGGAGGATGCGCGGCGACGGTGCTGGCGTGGGTCGTCGGCACGACATTCGTGGACTGGCGCGCCCAGCAGGACGTGGCAGCCGAGGCCGTGGCGGCGCACGTGCGGGCGACGCTCGGCAATCACCGGGTCGACGTCGCCTCCTCCGACCAGCACACGGTCAAGCCGTGGCTGTCAGCGCGCCTCGACTATTCACCGCCCGTGCGCGAGCTCGCGGCGTCGGGGTTCGTGCTCGTGGGCGGACGGCTCGACTATCTCGACGGCCAGCCCGTCGCGACACTCGTCTATCGCTACCGCGATCACTTCGTCGACGTGTTCGTGCGTCCACAGTCCTCGCGCGTTCCGGGCGCCGCCTTGCGCACGCTGCGCGGATTCAATGTCGCTCGCGCGGCGGGTTCGGCGATGGAATGGGTGGCGGTGTCGGATGTCAACGCCGATGTGCTTTCCGCGTTCGTCCGCAAGCTGTCGACGGACGACTGACGCTGCATCAAGTCCTCGCCGGCGGTGCGAAAACGCGCCGTGGTCGCCTCACGGCATTCCGAAAAAACCTGTTGCGCGCGAAGTCGCGATGCCTGCCGATGAACATTCAATTCGTCTGGACTCTCTGATTGTCGATTCGCTTGTTGTCGGACCAGAGCGGGTAATGTCCGTGCGTATTCTTACCAGCTGGTTTGGCGGTGATCCGCAGGCGACGCTATAATTTGTCGGAGTCGGAGACTGTCCCGAAAATTTCGGAGCAACCGATCAAGAATGCTGCCAACGTCGAGCACCCTTTCGCTAAACCGGACAAAATGATCAATTCAGCGGTAATTGGGCGTGCCGGCGAAATTCAAAGGGAATTTCTGCAGGCGAAGCCGTTTCGACATGTTGCGATCGACAATTTTCTCGAACTGGAACATTGCGACGCACTTCTCCGCGACTTCCCTGCGTTCGACGAAGCGCGTGCGACGAACGAAATGGGTCTCGTCGGCCGCAAGTCAGTGGTCGAGCGCGTTGCCGATATCAGCACTTTCTACCGGCATTTCTATGAATACATCAATTCAAAGGATTTCCTGGATGCGATGACCGCATTTACCGGCATCGCGGACTTGATCGCGGACAAGACGCTGTTTGGCGGCGGAACGCACAACAACCTTTCCGGGCAAGGCCTCGATGCGCACGTCGATTTCAACATCGACGAGCGGACCATGCTGCATCGACGCATCAACCTGCTGATTTATCTCAATCGGGAATGGGAAGAGGCTTGGGGCGGCGCGATAGAGTTGCACTCCGACCCGCGCAATCCCGCTATCGACGAGATTGCGAGCTTCCTTCCACTTTTCAATCGCGCAGTCATTTTTGAGACCAATGAGTATTCGTGGCACGGATTCGATCGAATCACGCTGCCACCGGACAAGCAGCATCTTTCTAGAAAGTCGTTTTCGATCTATTTGTACTCGAAGGACAGGCCGGCCGAAGAAGTGGTTGCGCCGCATACCACTTTCTATGTACCCCAGCCACTCCCGGCCAACCTGCGGGCCGGCCATACACTGACCGATGAGGACATGCTGGAGTTGCACATTCGCACCCAGGGCCGGGACGGTCTGATTGCCATGTACCAGAAGTTGCTGATAGAAAAAGAGCAGCGATTGCGCAACTTCATGAGCAACAATCAAGGCGGGAAAATTGAACTGCACGCCATCGCCAACTCGCGCAGCTGGCGGCTGATCCTTGCGCTGCACCGATTGAAGTATCGCCTGCGCCACCTATTCTGAGCGCGACATAACGCGCCTGTTTTAAAGCGCCGGTTTACGCTCCTTCGGTTTCTGCCTAGCGATCGAAGATCAGCATCAGGTACGCGACGAACAGCAGCAGGTGCACGGCGCCCAGCAGCATGTTGGTGCGGGCAAGCGCGAAGGTGAGCATGCTGACCACCAGCGTCAGGCAGAGCAGAACGCTGTTGGCTGCGTCGAGCCCGAGGATGATCGTCCGGTCGGTCAGCAGCCCGATGGTGAGCACCGCCGGGATCGTCAGGCTGATGCTGGACAGCGCCGTCCCGAGCGCGAGATTGATCGAGCGCTGCAGCTTGTTGGCGCGGGCGGCGCGTATCGCCGCCAGCGATTCCGGCGACAGGATCAGCACGGCCACCATCAGCCCGCCCAGCGCCGCCGGCGCACCCAGGACGCCGATGCCGTAATCGATCGGCACGGCGATCTGCTTCGCCAGCAGCACAATCGGAACGGCGTACGCGACCAGGAACGACGCGTGATAGCCGATCGAGCCGACCTCGGCGTGATCGTGGCCTGCATCCGTGACTTCGCCAGGGACAACGAAATAGTCCCTGTGCCGGCTGGTCTGCATCGCCAGGAACACGCCGTAGAGTCCGACCGACATCACGATCAGGAAGCTTGCCTGCAGCAGCGACAGGGTCGGTCCCGCGGTGGAGACGGTGAAGTTCGGCAGCACCAGGCCCAGCACCGCCAGCGGAAGTATCACCGCCAGGAATGCGTTTGCGCCGTACAGGTTGTAGGACTGCTCGCGATACCTGATACCTCCGAGCAGGAGGCAGATGCCCACCAGGCCGTTCAATACGATCATGACGATCGCCATCATCGTGTCGCGGGCGAGCGACGACTCGCCGCTGCCAGTGAGCATCACTGCCGCGATCATCATCATTTCCATGCCGCTCATCGACAGCGTGAGAACCAGCGTGCCGTAAGGCTCGCCGAGACGCTCGGCGAGGGCTTCGGCGTGGCGAACGACGGCGAAGGCGGAGACCATGACCGCGCCGAACAGCCAGCCGAGCATGCTGCCGAACCAGAGGGTCCCGGACAGATCGGCGAGCCAGCCTTTGCCGAAGAACAGGAACAGCGCCGTGGTCGCAGCGCTGACCAGCAGCGGCCATTCGCGGCGCACGATCACCCTTTCTGGCCGATGCGGCGTTCCTCGCCTGCAAGCAGCTTGCGGATGTTTTCCCGATGGCGCCAAATGAGCAATGCGGAAATCGGAAACAGCGCCCACGCCTCCGGCCAGTTGCCGAGCACGTAAAGGCCCAACAACGGCGCGCCGATGGCGGTAGTCAACGACGCGACCGAGGACATGCGCGTCAGCAGTGCGGCGATGAGCCACAGGACGCACAGCGCGAGCCCGAGCTGCCAGGCGAGCGCGAACGCGATCCCCAGCGCCGTGGCCACGCCCTTGCCGCCGGCAAAGCGATGGTAGATCGGATACAGGTGACCGAGAAACACCGCGATTGCCGCGCCCGCAGTGGCGAGCGAGGCATCGCCCCAGCTGATGCCGAGCCGGTTGGCGAGCAGCACCGCGACGAAACCCTTGAGTCCGTCGCCGAACAGCGTCAGTGCGGCCGCCGCCTTGTTGCCCGTGCGCAGCACGTTCGTGGCACCCGGATTGCCCGAGCCGTAGCCGTGCGGGTCGGGCAGGCCGAACAGCTTGCTGACCACTACCGCAAATGAAATCGATCCGATCAGATAGGCGGCGACGACGACGGCGAGGGTGGCCAGCGACGGATTCATTTACAATGCCGGGCGACGCGACATTGTGCATTGTAGCAAAGCACTGCGCCGCATCCGCCTCGGCTCACCCGCTGCCCATGAACACCATCTTCATCCACGATCTGCGCATCGAGACGCGCATCGGCGTCTACGAATGGGAGCAGCATATCGCGCAGCCGCTGTTGCTGAACATCGAGTTGGAGATGCCGTCGGTGACGCCGTTCACGAGCGACAAGCTCGACGATGCCGTGAACTACGCCGCCATCGTCCTGCGGCTGCAGGCATTCGCCGCGGACCATCCGCACAAGCTGCTGGAAAGATTCAGCGATGCCGTCGCAGAAATTGTGCGCCGCGAATTCGGCGCGCCGTGGGTACGGGTGAGCGTCGCCAAGCTCGCGCCGATGCCTGGGGTCAGGCAGATCGGCGTCACGGTCGAGCGCGGGAAGAAGAGACTAGCCGTCGACCTCCTGTGCGAGCAGCGTGGCGTTGCCGCCTGCCGCCGCCGTGTTGATGGTCAGCGTGCGCTCGACCGCGAAGCGGAGCAGGTAGTGCGGGCCGCCCGCCTTCGGGCCGGTCCCCGACAGTCCTTCGCCGCCGAAAGGCTGCACGCCGACCGTCGCGCCGATGATGTTGCGATTCACGTAGACGTTGCCCACGCGCACGCGCGACGCGATGCGGCGCACGGTGTCGTCGATGCGGCTGTGGATGCCCAGGGTGAGGCCGTAGCCGGTGGCATTGATGGCGTCGACGACCGCGTCGAGCGTCTCCGCGCGATAGCGCACGACATGCAGCACCGGCCCGAAGATTTCGCGTGTCAGTTGATCGATGCGATCGAGCGTCACCAGTGCCGGCGCCGCAAACGTGCCCGCGCCGCAGGTCGCGGGCAGCGACACGCGATGACGCAGCCTGCCCGCCGCTGCCATCGTCGCGACGTGCGCCTCGATGCCTTCCTTTGCCTGGGCGTCGATCACCGGCCCGACGTCGGTGGCGAGATCGGCCGGATCGCCGATGACCAGTTCGTCCATCGCGCCTTGCAGCAGCTCCAGCACGCGCGGCGCGATGTCCTCCTGCACGAACAGCACGCGCAATGCCGAGCACCGCTGGCCCGCGCTGTTGAAAGCCGAAGTGACGGCGTCGACGACGACCTGTTCGGCCAGCGCCGAGCTGTCGACGATCAGCGCGTTCAAGCCGCCGGTTTCCGCGATGAAGGGGACCAGCGTGCTGCGCTCGGCGAGCGTGCGGGCGATTCCGCGCGCGACCTCGGTCGAGCCGGTGAATGCGACGCCGGCGATCCGCGCATCGCCGACCAGCGCCGCGCCGACCGTTTCGCCCGGTCCCGGCAGCAACGCCAGCGCATCGGCAGGCACTCCGGCGGCAAGAAGCAGCTCGATCGCGCGCGCCGCGATCAGCGGCGTCTGCTCCGCCGGCTTGGCGATCACGGCGTTGCCCGCGGCGAGCGCGGCGGCAACCTGCCCGACGAAAATCGCCAGCGGAAAATTCCACGGACTGATGCAGGCGAACACGCCGCGTCCGTGCAGCGAGAGCGCATTCGATTCGCCGGTGGGCGAGGGCAGCGCGAGTGGAAGCGCGAATTGGCGTCGGGCGAGGGCCGCGTAGTAGCGGCAGAAATCCGCCGCCTCGCGCACCTCGCCGATGGCGTCGGCGCGCGTCTTGCCTGCCTCGAGCGCGAGCAGCACGACCCACTCCTCGAGCGCCTGCTCGATCCGCTCGGCGGCGCGGTCGAGCACGAGGGCGCGGGCGGCGCCGCCCGCGCTCGTCCCACGCGGGTTGCGCGGTCAGGCCGCGACGAATCGCTGCGTCGACATCGGCGCTGCCGGCGACCACGACGGTACCGAGCGCGCGGGTCGCATCGGCGGGTCCGACGACGGTGAGCGCGGCGCCCGCGACGCGCTCGCCGCCGATGATCGGCGCCGCGGTCCAGCGCGCGTCGCGCCTGGCCGTGAACGCCCGGTCGAGCGCCGTCATCGCCGGCTGGTCGGCCACGGACAGTCCGCGCGAATTGACGCGTTCGGGCGCGAACAGATCGCGCGGCAGCGGCAGCAACGGGTTGGGCGCGGCGCCGCGCGCGATCGTGCGCGCGACCGGATCGGCGACGATTTCGTCGATCGGCACATTGGGGTCGGCGATGCGATTGACGAACGATGTATTGGCGCCGTTTTCGAGCAGCCGCCGCACGAGATAGGGCAGCAGTTCCTTGTGGCTGCCGACCGGGGCGTAGACGCGGCAGGCGACGCCAAGGCGGCGGGCGGGCACGATCTGTTCGTACAGCGCGTCGCCCATGCCGTGCAGGCGCTGGAATTCGAAGTCGGTGCGCGGCACCGAGCACGCATCGGCGTACTCGACGATGGCCGAGGCGGTGTGCGCGTTGTGCGTCGCGAACATCGGGTAGAGCTCGGCGTGCGCGGCGAGGATGCGTCGCGCGCAGGCCAGGTACGACACGTCGGTGTGCGCCTTGCGCGTGAATACCGGATAGCCGTCGAGGCCCTGCACCTGCGCACGCTTGATTTCGGTATCCCAGTACGCGCCCTTGACCAGCCGCACGGGCAGTCGCCAGCCACCTTCGCGTGCCAGCGCGACGAGCCAGTCGACGACCGCCAACGCCCGCTTCTGATACGCCTGCACGGCGAAGCCGAGGCCGTTCCATCCGGCGAGGCTCGCATCGCGCCGCATCCGCGCGAAGATCTCGAGCGACAGTTCCAGCCGCTCGGCTTCCTCGGCGTCGACGGTGAGCCCGATGTCGTATTTCCGCGCGCGGTCGCACAGCTCGAGCAGTCGTGGCGCGAGTTCCGCCAGCACGCGCCGTTGCTGCGTCGGTTCGTAGCGCGGGTGCAGCGCGGATAGCTTGACCGAGATCGACGGCTGCGCGAACACCGACGCACCCGCTACGTGCGCCGCGCCGATGGCGTCGATCGCGTTGGCGTAGGCGGCGTGATAGTCGCGTGCGTCGGCCGAGGTCAGCGCCGACTCCCCGAGCATGTCGTAGGAATAGCGATAGCCGGCTTCAGGCGCGGTGCGGCTGCGGGCGAGCGCTTCCCCGATCGTCCTGCCCATCACGAACTGTTCGGCCATGAGCTTCATCGCCTGCCGGAGCGCCACGCGCACGACGGGTTCGCCTGCGCGGGCGACCACGCGCTCGTACCACGCCGCGGGATCGCGTGCGGTCTCGGCATCGATCTGCGTCAGCTTGCCGGTGAGCATGAGGCCCCACGTCGACGCATTGACGAGCATCGACGGACTCTGCCCGAGGTGCTTATGCCAATCGCCGCGGGAGAGCTTGTCGCGGATCAGCCGGTCTGCCGTGGCGGCATCCGGAATGCGGAGCAGCGCCTCCGCCACGCACATCAGGAGCACGCCTTCCTCGGTCGACAGGTCGTATTGATGCAGGAACGATTCCATTCCGGCGGTCACAGCATATTGCGCGCGCACGGCTTCGACCCAGGCGCGAGCGCGCGCATGAGCGCGAGTCGCACCCTCCGGCGACAAAGCGGCGAGCGGCAGGAGCCGCGTGAGCGACTCGCCCTCGTCGGCAAGAAAGGCGGAGCGAAGCGCATCCGTCTCTGGTCCGTTCGGTAGGAGCGGGAGCGTCATTGGGTCGCCATGTCGACAAGCATAGGGTCGAACATACGCCTCAGGTCTGCAAAGGGCACGTCCGAAGGGTCGTTGCGCTCACTACCGGGTCTCAGGATGGACACATCGCAACCCGCGGAGGAAAATCCGATCGCTGCTTGCGCCGCGCCGCCCTTCGGCACGGAGATTCGGCGATGAAGTCGACCATCGAGTTACCGAGCAGTCTTCAACCGCGGACCTAGAACGCCCCATGCTGATGTCAGAAATCACTGCCGCCGAGCCTGCCTTTCGCAAGCACCTGTTCGCAATACGCAAATCGGTGACCGATATCCGCTGGTATCCATATACCAGTCTCGACAATGTATCCATTCTTTCTGGCTTTCTCCCGCCCGAGCTGGATATAGTTCCTCATGGGGGCTCAGTTCTGGACATCGGCGCTGCAGACGGAGACATCGGCTTTCTGCTGCATAGTCTGGGCTGCCAGGTCGACTTCCTCGACAATGCTCCTACGAATTTCAATGATTGCGAGGGACTGCGGCGTACGTCGACGCTACTCACGCACCGGGGATCCTTAATCGAGCGCGACATCGACTGGGGCTTCGAATTGAGCCAGGACTATGATCTTGCCATCTTTCTCGGCATTCTGTATCACCTCCGGAATCCGGCGCTAGCGCTAATTCGTCTTGCCCAGCATTGTCGACAGGCGCTGATTAGCACCAGAGTGGCAACAGCGCGGTCTGACGGCCAAGGTATTGCCACCGCCCGATCGCCTATCCGCTCGTCCGGCGAGAGGCAAACGACGATCCCGCGAACTATTGGATCTTCTCGCCGGCTGGCCTGGAGCGCCTGTTGCGCCGCTGCGGCTGGTTGTGAAGCACTCTCACCGCGTCGGACAGGTTGGCAACGATGCCGACGAACGCATGTTCGTGCTTTGCGAGCGCGTAGGCAATTACGCTGGACCTTGACAAGCACCATGATTTCTAAACGCGACGGTGAGCCACCATTGACGACGACACTTCAGCCGGCGTGTACTCGACTGCCGGAACCGGAACGATCCAATCCTCATGAGCACGGTGCATGCGTCCTACGATTGCGCAGGTGAAGGTGGACCTGCGCACTATGGCGCGCAGCGTCTAGGCCGATCGTTGCGCAGAATCCTCGCGGCTTGCGCGCTCTGATCGAAATTGTCGATCGGCCTCACTTGATCCCTGCAGATCACTTCTCGTGAAGCACGTCGCGCCCGAATTCGCAACCAGATGGGCGGTTGTGACAACGCTCATCGCTCTGTCGATCTATCATCTCGCGCTGACAGCCTCGACGGTCCTGGCGTTCAGCCTGCGCTATCCATTTATGGATCAATTCCGGAACAATCTTCGCCATTTGACGATCCCATTTCCTCAGAGCGTATTGCTACTGGAGAACGGACATCGACCGGTCTTGCCCGGTCTCGTGCGATACCTCGAGCTGAATTGGTTAGGCGGAACGCAACTCATGCAAGCACTGACGTCATGGTTCGCAGCCGGTGCCGTGATGGCGATGCTTCTGCTGGCGATAAGACGTGACCTTCGTGGGAATTCCGTGGTCGAAGCAGCGGGTGTTTGCGCGATTTGCACAATGTTTTTCTGGAACGCGAACGCTCGCATGTTCATGCACGCGTACGAAGCAATGCACGTGTTCTATGTAACCTTCTTCGCTATCGTCGCCATTCATTGTGCAGTGCGCGCCCCAGAAACGGGGTCGTCGAGATGGTGGAGTGGGGCAATTGTCGCCTGCATTGCTGCGACATTCTCATACGGAACGGGAATCAGTTCCTTTGCTGCGGTGGCGATCGTCGCTGTTCTCCGTCGATGTGGGAGGCTTCCCCTGCTGTCAGTCGTGTTGTCTGCCTTTGCAACATTCCTCATCTACTACATGGTACTTCCCGGTGCGGAGGGAGTTCGGGGACATACATCGGGCTTTTCCTTTCAAGCGGCAATCTTCTTTGCAATTGCTCGCATTGGTGCGGTATTTGCGGAGCTCCTTCGGCTGTCTGTTGCAGATCTGGGTTTCCGGGCGGCGGTCTCGGCGATAGCGGGCGCAGTTGGCGTTGCATTCGTCTCCGTCTTGTCGATTCGACAGTGGAGTCGCCGTATGCCGTTCGTCGAATCGGAGCTGTATGGTCTCGGCCTGGTCGTTTTTGGATTCGTCACGAACGCATTGATAGCCATTTCCAGGACAGGATATTTCTTCGAGTATCCGTGGCAGGTATTTGCCGATCGTTATCTGTTTTGGTCATCCGTTACCTGGCTCGGGGTGTGCATCTACTTGCTGCCCCGACTTGTGCAGGCCCATCGACTCAAACAATATGCCGCAGCGATCGCAGTGATCCTATTTTCGCTGGCCGCAGTGTCGCCTGCGCGCTGGGACAATCAATGGGCTGCCGAAGTGTATAGAGCATCGACCCTCGCGGGCGTTGCGATGAAGCTGGGAATCGGAAGTGATGCGCAGGTGCGCGAGATCTCGGATAGTGACTCCGCGACGACGTATCGCGTTGTTGATGAAATGCGTAACCGGAATCTCGGCATGTTCGCTGACAAGTGGAGCATGCGGATTGGCGACAGGATTGACGTGGGGAGATCACCACTGACCGTGGCGGCGAACACCACGCATTACGACCTGGGCTGGCCGGTCGGTACCAGCGCCAGACTGATAGCGGGCGAGTTGCCGCAAACACTGGCGGCGCGCGAACAAGAGGCGGAGTTGTGGTTTGCCGATTCAGGCGGGACATTGATCGGGCGAGCGGCGTTTACCAATGCGGGAAGCGCGCCAGGTAACTCGCTGCGCCTGGGGATTCCAACGCTGCGTGGATTCCAAGGATATGTTGTGCGAACAGGCGCGCCAGCGATGCTGGTTGCACGCGGACAAGACGGGGTTATCCGGGAACTTTCGCGGCTGGAGCTGCAAAAATGAAGCCTCGATGGAGCGTGACGGAATGAAGCAGCATTCCACGATACTCGGTATGTCAGCGCGTTACGTGCTCTCAGTCGGTACTTCAGCCGGCGCGTACGCGACGATTGGCACCGACCATACAGACATCCTCATCTATCCGCGAGGGTGATGCCTGGCATGCAACTGCTTGAGGCGCTCGCGTGCGACGTGCGTATAGATCGTCGTCGTCGTTATGTTGGCGTGTCCGAGCAGCAATTGCACGACGCGCAGATCGGCGCCGTGGTTCAGGAGGTGCGTCGCGAACGCGTGCCGAAGCACGTGCGGCGATAGCGACGCGCGCGGAATCCCGGCCGTCGTGCCGTGGCGCTTGACCAGCTGCCAGAAGGCCTGCCGCGTCATCGGCGCGTGCCGCGCGGTGAGGAACACGGCATCGGTGGTGGCGTGCGCTGCCAGCTCCACACGGGCCGTCGCGAGATAGCGCTCGATCCAGCCAGCCGCCTCCTCGCCGAGCGGCACCATGCGTTCCTTGCTGCCCTTGCCGAAGGCGCGCACCACGCCCATGTCGAGGCTGACCTGCGCGAGTTTGAGTCCGACCAGTTCGGACACGCGCAAGCCGCAGGCATACAGCGTCTCGAGCATCGCCCGGTCGCGCACGCCCAGCGCCGTATTGGTATCGGGGGCGTCGAGCAACGACTCGACCTGTGCTTCGGACAGATTCTTCGGTAGCCGGCGCGGCAGTTTCGGCGCCTGCACGCGCAGCGTCGGGTCGGCCTTGGCCGTGCCCTGCTGCATCTGCAAGCGATAAAAGCGGCGCAGCGACGACAGCCGGCGACCGATCGAGGTCGCCTTGGCCCTGGCGCGGAATTGTGCGGCGAGAAAGGCTTCGACGTCGCCGCGCGCGGCATCGAGCAGATCCTTTCCGCCATGCCGCGCGAGCCAGTCCGCCCACGCCGTCAGATCGCGGCGATAACTCGCGAGGCTCGAGGCGGCGAGTCCGTCCTGCAGCCAGACCTGGTCGCAGAAGGCATCGATCAACTCGTTTGCGGAGCGCATGGACGTTGGCTACCGTCCAAAACGATAGCCTTCATGTGTGAGCAGCCAGCGCTTGATCGCGATCGGATCGCCGTCGGTGACGCCCATGAATCCGCCCAGTGCGCCCTGGCTGCCGACGACGCGATGACACGGAATGACCAGCGCGATCGGGTTGGCACCGCAGGCGCCGCCGACGGCACGCGGCGCCGTGGCGAGCCGGCGTGCCATCTCGCCGTAGGTGCGCGACTCGCCGACGGGAATCGTCGCCAGCGCCTCCCACACGCGGCGGCGAAAGTCGGTGCCCTTGGGCGCGAGCGGCACGGTGAACCGGAACTGCGGATCGGCCAGATAGCGTTCGACCTGACGGCACATGCGCTCGGCGATGGCGTCGGTGGGTGCCATCGCGCGTTCGCCTGCCGGCAGGTAGGCGAGACCGGTCACGGCGCCGGCCGCGGTGCGAATCCCGAGCACGGCGAACGGCGTCTTCCAGCTTGGCGGCGAAGGTTGAACCCCTCTCCCTCGGGGAGAGGGGCAGGGGTGAGGGCATGGACTGCCGGGCTACTCGGTCGCGCATGATGAACGATCAGGCGAACTTCATCTGGTGCGGCAGGAAGGTCACCAGCTGCGGAAAGAAGTAGAGCATCAGCGTCGCGATGATCATGAGATAGAACATCGGCAGCGCCTGCCGCGCGATCCACGTGATCTGCTTCTTGGTCATCGCCCTGCAGCATGAACAGGTTGAAGCCGACCGGCGGGGTGATCTGCGCCATTTCGACCACCAGCACGATGAAGATGCCGAACCAGACGAGATCGATCCCTGCCTTCTCCACCGTCGGCAGGATGACGCCCATGGTCAGCACGACCATCGAGATGCCGTCGAGGAAGCAGCCGAGGATGACGTAGAAGATCATCAGCGCGACGATCAGCGCGAGCTGCGACAAACCGAGGCCGCCGATCCATTCGGCGAGGTGGCGCGGCAGGCCGATGTAGCCCATCGCCAGCGTGAGGAACGCGGCGCCGGCGAGAATGAGCGCGATCATGCAGTACAGCCGCGTCGCGCCCATCAGGCTGTCGCGGAACGTGGTCCAGTTGAGCGATCGCTGCACGCCCGAAATGAGCAGTGCGCCGACGACGCCGAACGCCGCCGCCTCGGTCGCCGTGGCGATGCCGGCGTAGATCGAGCCAAGCACCATCGCGATCAGCAGGACGACCGGGATGAGATGGCGCGACGCGTGCAGTTTCTGCGCGATGGAAGTGTGGGTGGTGATCGCCGGAATCCTGTCCGGATGCAGCAATGCCCACACCACGATGTAGCCCGAGAACAGCGACGCCAGCAGCAGCCCGGGAATCACGCCGGCGATGAACAAGTGTGCGATCGAGACGTTCGCGGACACCCCGTAGACGATCATGATGATCGACGGCGGGATGAGCAGGCCGAGCGTGCCGGCGCCGGCCAGCGTGCCGATCGTGATGTCCTCGGGGTAGCCGCGCGCCGCGCAGTTCCGGCAGCGTCATCTTGCCGATGGTCGCGCAGGTCGCCGCGGACGAGCCGGATACCGCGGCGAAGATCGTGCAGCCGATGATGTTGGTGTGCAGCAGGCGCCCCGGGACGCGCTCCAGCCACGGCGCGAGTCCCTTGAACATGTCCTCGGACAGCCGCGTGCGGAACAGGATCTCGCCCATCCATACGAACAGCGGCAGCGCGGTCAGCGTCCACGACGACGCCGAGCCCCAGATGGTGACAGCCATCGCGTCGCCCGCCGGGCGCGACGAAAACAGCTCCATGCCGATCCACGCCACGCCCGCGAGCGCGATGCCGATCCAGACGCCGCTGCCGAGCAGGACGAACAGCGCGACGATCAGCAGGGCGGTGATGAACAATTCCACGAATTACTCGATGTGCAATGGTTCGGCGTCGGGTTTGGCGATGATCCGGGTGCCGCGCAGTTCGCCGACGAATTGATCGAGGAACGCGATCGCGAGCACGACGTTGCCGATGGCCATCGACAGCTGCGGAATCCACAGTGGCGTCGCGTCGTTGCCGGTCGAGATGTCGTGGTAGGCATGCGACTGCCAGGCAAGACGCACGCTGTAGTAGGCGAAGGCGAGCGACAGCAGCAACGCGACGGCCAGCGCCCAGCGTTCGAGCCACCTCTTGCCGGTCACGCCCGCGTGTTCGAGGATCAGCGTGACGCGGATGTGCTCGCCGCGCACCAGCGTGCTGGCGAGGGCGAGAAATCCGGCGCCCGCCATGAAGTAGCCTGCGTAGGCGTCGGTGCCGCGCACCTGGAAGCTCAGCAGGCGACCGAAGATGCCCAGCAGCACCATCACCAGCGTGCCGACCAAAAACAACGCCGCCACGTAGGCGGCGGCGTTGTAGAGCGCGTCGAGTGCCCGGCGCATGCGCGCTACATCTTCTTGTACGCGTCGACCACCGATTGTCCGTCAGGACCGGCCTTCTTCAGCCAGTCCTGCAGCATGATGTCGCCGACTTTCTTGAGATCACCGGTGAGTTGCGGGTTCGGCTTGAAGATGATCATGCCCTTCTGCCTGAGCTGGTCGAGATACCAGCCATTCTTTTCCTCGGAAATCTTCCAGCCCCGGACCTCCGCGTCGGCGGCCGCTTTGAGCAGCGCTTCCTGCGTCGCCTTGTCCAGCGCATCGAACGCCTGGCTGTTCACGATCACGGCGTTCTTCGGCAGCCAGGCCTGGGTGTCGTAGAAATTCTTGATGCTTTCATACGTCTTCGTGTCGAAGCCGGTCGCACCGGACGACATGTACGAATCGACGACGCCGGTGGCGAGCGCCTGGGTAAGCTCGGAGGCCTGTACCGTGACCGGCTGCGCGCCGACCAGTTCGGCGATGCGCGAGGTCGCCGGGCTGTAGGCGCGCCACTTGAGCCCCTTCATGTCGGCCGTGCTGTTGAGCGGCCGGTTGGTGTAGATGCCCTGCGGCGGCCAGGCCACCGTGTACAGCAGCTTGATGCCCTGCTTGGCGAGCTTGTCCTCGAGCGTCTTTCTTTCGGCCTTGTAGAGTTTCATCGCGTCGGCGTAGCTCGTCGCGAGGAAGGGCACGCCGTCGAGGCCGAAGAAGGCGTCTTCGTTCTCGAAGTTCACCAGCAGGATCTCGCCGGCCTGCGCCTGGTTGCCCTGCACCGCGCGCTTGATCTCGTTCGCCTTGAACAGCGACGCATTCGGGTGCACCGTGATCTTGAGCTTGCCGCCGGTCGCCTTGTCGACGTCGGCGACGAACTGGGTAACGTTCTCGGTGTGGAAATTCGTCGCTGGATACGCGGTCGGCAAATCCCACCTGGTCTGTGCGGCAGCGCTCAGCGTGAATGCAAAGCCGAGCGCGGCGATCATGACGCCTGTCGTTTTCATCGAATGCTCCTGCGGGTCGGATCGTGGAAGCGCCCGGTGCATGGCGACGGCATGACAGGGCTCGAACGCCGCATTTGTACCACATTGGCCGGCGGGGGGCGAGCAGGCACCGCCGATATAATGCGATAGCCATCATGACCCCATCGCTCCGTACCCGCTGGCAATTCTGGATCGACCGTGGCGGCACGTTCACGGACATCGTCGCGCTCCGGCCCGATGGAAAGCTGGTCGCGCACAAGCTGCTGTCCGAAAATCCAGAGCGCTACCGCGACGCGGCAGTGCACGGCATCCGCGAACTGCTCGGGTTGCCTCCAGGCGCGCCGCTCCCTGGCGCGGCGATCGAGGCGGTCAAGATGGGCACCACGGTGGCGACCAATGCGCTGCTCGAGCGCCGCGGCGAGCGGACGGCGCTGGTGATCACCCGGGGTTTCGGCGACGCATTGCGAATCGCCTACCAGAATCGCCCGAAGCTGTTCGTGCGCAATATCGTCCTCCCGAACCTGGTCTACGAGCGGGTGATCGAAGTCGACGAGCGCATCGGCGCGCACGGTGAAGTCGTCGTCCCGCTCGACATCGACGCCGCCGACCGGGAGCTGCGTGCTGCGCACGCGGCCGGGGTCGGCGCCTGCGCGATCGTGCTCATGCACGGCTACCGCTTTCCCGAGCACGAACGCGCGCTTGCCGCGCGCGCCCGCGCGATCGGCTTCGGCCAGGTCTCGGTCGGCCACGAAGTCAGTCCGCTGATGAAGCTGGTATCGCGCGGCGATACGACGGTCGTCGACGCGTACCTGTCGCCGATCCTGCGGCGCTATGTCGCGCAGGTGGAAGCCGAGCTGCCCGGCGTGCGCCTGCAATTCATGCAGTCCTCCGGCGGTTTGACCGACGCGCATCGCTTCCAGGGCAAGGACGCGATCCTGTCGGGCCCTGCCGGCGGCATCGTCGGCGCGGTGCAGGTATCGCGCCTCGCGGGCTTCGACAAGATCATCGGCTTCGACATGGGCGGCACTTCCACCGACGTCACGCACTACGCCGGCGAATACGAGCGCGCCTTCGTGACCGAAGTCGCCGGCGTGCGATTGCGCGCGCCGATGATGCGCATACACACCGTGGCCGCCGGCGGCGGTTCGATCTGCGCCTTCGATGGCGGGCGTTTCCGGGTCGGCCCCGGTTCGGCCGGGGCGAATCCCGGACCGGCGTCGTACCGACGCGGCGGGCCGCTGACCGTCACCGACTGCAACGTCATGGTCGGCAAGATCGATCCGGCGCTGTTTCCGGCGGTGTTCGGCGCGGGCGGCGATCTGCCGCTCGACGCCGACATCGTGCGCGCGCGTTTCGAAGCGCTGGCACAAACGGTCAGCCGTGCCGCCAACCGGCCGCATTCGCCGCAACAAGTCGCCGAGGGCTTCCTCAAGATCGCCGTCGACAACATGGCGCACGCGATCAAGCACATTTCGGTCGAACGCGGCTACGACGTCACCGAATACACGCTTTGCTGCTTCGGCGGCGCGGGCGGTCAGCATGCGTGCGCGGTGGCCGACGCGCTCGGCATGACGCGCGTGTTCATCCATCCGCTCGCGGGCGTGCTCTCCGCGTACGGGATGGGCCTCGCCGATGTGCGCGCGCTGCGCCAGCATGCGGTCGAAGCCGTGCTCGACGTCGCTGCGCTCGAGACCGCCGAACCGCTGTTCGCCGCGCTCGCCCAAGCCGCGCGCGACGAAGTGGAGGCGCAGGGCATACGCGCGCCGATGATCGAGCTGCTGCGCACGGTCCATCTCAAATACGACGGGACCGACACCACGCTCGAGATTCCGTACGTCAAGCCGCCCGGCTCGCGACCGGATGCCGCGTCCATCGTCGCGCTGACCGCGGAATTCGAACGCCGCTACCGCGCGCAGTACGGGTTCCTGATGCAGGACAAACCGCTCGTGATCGAGGCGGTGGCGGTCGAGGCGGTCGGTGTCGTGGCGAGCCCCGACGAGGCCGTTCCGGAATTCACTCCGCGCGCCGGCGCGTTGATGCCGGCCAAGCACGGCCGAATCTTCACGGCGGGAGCCTGGCGCGAGGCGCCCGTCTATCTGCGCGATGCACTGCGGCCGGACGATGTCATCGCCGGCCCCGCGGTGATCGCCGAAAGAAACGCGACGACGGTGATCGAGCCCGGCTGGAAAGCGACGCTGAGTGCCCGCGACCATCTTGTGCTCGAGCGCGCCGAGGTGCTCCTGCGCGTGCATGCGATCGGCACGACTGCGGACCCGGTGTTGCTCGAAGTCTTCAACAACCTGTTCATGGCGATCGCGGAGCAGATGGGAGTCACGCTCGCCAACACCGCCTATTCGGTCAACATCAAGGAGCGGCTCGATTTCTCCTGCGCGCTGTTCGACGCCGAGGGCAACCTGATCGCGAACGCGCCCCACATGCCGGTGCACCTGGGATCGATGGGCGAGAGCGTGAAGACGATCATCGCCGCGCGCTCGGGCACGATGCAGCCGGGCGACGCCTTCGTGCTGAACGCGCCGTACAACGGGGGCACCCACTTGCCCGACGTCACGGTCATCGCGCCGGTCTTCCTGGATCCTGAAATCCGTGCGGACACGAGGGGAGAGGGTTCCGTCACGATTCGACCGGAGTTCTTCGTGGCGAGCCGGGGGCATCACGCCGACATCGGCGGCACCACGCCCGGTTCGATGCCGCCGGATTCGACGCGTGTCGAGGAGGAGGGCGTGCTGCTCGACAATGTACAGCTCGTCGCCGGCGGACGCTTCCTGGCGGATGAGCTGCGCGCGATCCTCGGCGCAGGTCCGTATCCGTCACGCAACATCGACCAGAACCTTGCCGATTTGCGGGCGCAGGTCGCGTCCTGCACGCGCGGCATCGGCGAATTGAAGAAAATGGTCGCGCACTTCGGCCTGGCGGTCGTTCGCGCGTACATGCGTCACGTGCAGGATAACGCCGAGGAAGCGGTGCGCCGCGTGCTCGATGTCCTCAAGGACGGGCACTACGAATACGAGATGGACAGCGGCGCGACGATTGTCGTGACCATTTCCATCGACAAGACGGCGCGCGAAGCCACCATCGACTTCGCCGGGACCAGCGCGCAGCAGGCGACGAACTTCAACGCACCCTCGGCCGTGTGCAAGGCCGCGGTGCTCTACGTCTTCCGCACGCTGGTCGACGATGAGATTCCGATGAACGCCGGCTGCCTCAAGCCGTTGCGCATCGTCATCCCCGAGGGATCGATGCTCGCGCCGCGCTATCCCGCCGCCGTCGTCGCGGGCAACGTCGAGACCTCGCAGGCGGTGACCGACACGTTGTATGGCGCGCTCGGCGTGCTCGCGGCGTCGCAGGGAACGATGAACAATTTCACCTTCGGCAACGACGCGTATCAGTACTACGAGACGATTTCCGGCGGCGCGGGCGCCGGACCCGACTTCGATGGTGCGAGCGTCGTGCAGACGCACATGACCAATTCGCGGCTGACCGACCCGGAAGTGCTGGAGTGGCGCTTCCCGGTGCGGCTCGAGTCCTACCGGATCCGCCTCGGCAGCGGCGGCGCGGGCGCGCACCGCGGCGGGGACGGCGGCGACCGGCGCGTACGCTTTCTCGAGCGCATGACGGCGGTCATGCTTGCCAATCACCGGCGCATCGCGCCCTTCGGCGTCGCGGGCGGCATGCCGGGCGCTACCGGTCGCAACTGGGTCGAGCGCGTCGATGGCCGGCGCGAGGACTACGGCGCGACGTGCCAGGTCGACATGCAGCCCGGCGACCTGTTCGTCATCCAGACGCCCGGCGGCGGCGGCTACGGGTCGGCGGCGGGTTGAGTCCGCTTCCGGCGTGTCGGGCGAACGGGCATAATTGCGCCGGTTCATCGTTCGACGCAACGCTCAGAGGCTCCCCATGGCAACGGTCTACGATTTCGTGGTCGACGACATTCACGGCAAGCAGCGGAAAATGGCGCAATACCGGGACCAGGTGCTGCTGATCGTCAACACCGCCAGCAAGTGCGGTTTCACGCCGCAGTACAAGGGGCTCGAGGCGCTCTACCAGAAGATGCATGCCCGCGGGCTCGAAGTGCTCGGCTTCCCGTGCAACCAGTTCGGCGCGCAGGAACCCGGCGATGCGAAAGCGATCGAGTCCTTCTGCGAAATCAACTATGGCGTGACCTTCCCGCTGTTCGCCAAGATCGACGTCAACGGCGCCAATGCGGCGCCGCTGTACCAGTACCTGAAGAAGCAAAAGCCCGGGCTGCTCGGCTCGGAGGCGATCAAGTGGAACTTCACCAAGTTCCTGGTCGATCGCAAGGGCAACGTCGTCGAGCGGTACGCACCGAATGTGGAACCGGAAGCCATTGCCGGCGACGTCGAGAAGCTGCTGTAGATCATGAGACGCCTGCTGCTCGCCGCCCTCGTCACGATCGCGGCTGGCGTGTCCGCCAACTGTTTGCGCCGCGGACATGAACAAGACGCTGCGCGCCGCGTTTCCGAGCGCGGAAACCGGCTTCGATCCGCAGGCCATGAGCGACTTGTATTCGGCGACGGTGGCGCGGGTGATCTTCGACCCCCTCTATCGCTACGACTACCTCGCGCGACCGTTCAAGATCATTCCCAACACGGCCGTGGCGCTGCCGGACATCTCCGCCGATGGCACGACGTGGACCATCAAGGTCAAGCCCGGCATCTACTTCAGCGACGACCCCGCGTTCAAGGGCAAGAAGCGCGAGCTGACGGCTGCGGACTATGTCTACGCATTGAAGCGTCTGGCCGACCCCAAGGTGCGGGCGCCGAACATCGAAATCCTCCACGACCGCTTCGTCGGCGATACCGAGTTCATGAAAGCCGCCAGTTCGGGGGCCAACATCTACGATCTCGAGTTCCAGGGCCTGCGCGCCACCGATCGCTACACCATTCAGTTTAAGCTCAAGGTGCCTGACTACGATCTGCTCGACGACCTGACCAGCGTGACGACGGCGGCGGTCGCCCGCGAAGTCGTCGAGAAATACGGCGACGAAGCTCATCGGGTCATGGCCAATCCGGTGGGCACCGGCCCGTATGTACTCAAGGAATGGCGCCGCGCGCAGAAGATGACGCTCGAAGCCAGTCCGAGTTTCCGCGAGATGCATTTTCCGGACAGCAGCGATCCCGCCGACAAGGACATCCTGGCGGTGATGAAGGGTAAACGCATTCCCGCGATCGGCCGCATCGAGATCAGCATTCTGGAAGAGTCGAATCCGCGGCTGCTCGCGTTCATCAAGGGGGAGCTGGATATCTCCAATCCAGTCCCACCGGACCTGATCCTGAACGTGCTCGACACGAACAACAAGCTCAAGCCGGAGCTTGCCCAGAAGGGCATCATCCTGGCCCGGGGGATTCAGCCCGCGATCACCTTCGAGTATTTCAACATGGAGGATCCGGTGGTCGGTGGCTACACGAAGGAGAAGATCGCGCTGCGCCGGGCCATCAGCATGTCGTACAACGTCGACGACGAGATCAGGATCGTCCGCCAGGGGCAGGGCATCCCGGCCACGCAGATGATCGCACCCAACATGATCGGACACGATCCGACGTTCAACGGGCGCGCCAAATTCGACGTCGCGACCGCGAACGCGCTGCTCGACAGGTTCGGCTACGTGGACAAGGATGGCGATGGCTGGCGCGATCTTCCGGACGGCAAGCCGTTCACGCTGCAAATCGGTTCCGTGCCTTCGGCCTTCGACCGCCAGCTCGAGGAGCTTTGGAACAAGAGCCTGAAGTCGATCAGGATCCGTGCCGAATTCGTGAAGCAGAAGTTTCCCGACCTGCTGAAACAGTCGCGCGCGGGGCAATTGCAGATGTGGGGCCTGGGCAACACCGCGTCCTCCCCGGAAGGTTTCGGCGTCATGGGTTTGCTGTACGGTCCCAACGCGGGCCTGTCGAACCTTCCTCGCTTCAATTTGCCTGAATTCAACGAGGCCTATAACGAGGGCAAACGCCTTCCGAACGGGCCGGAGCGCAACAAGCTGCTGCACAAGATGTCGGAGCTGGCGAGCGTCTACGGGCCGTGGCACTTGCTCGCATATCGGTACGAAAATATCCTCACTTGGCCGTGGTTGCTCGGCTACAAATACAGTCCCTTTAACGCCAATCCCTGGTTGTACTGGGACCTCGAGCCGGCGATGCGCCAAGCGACGCTCAAGAAGCAGTAGCGTCGCGCGCATACAACAACGGCGCGCCGGAATCGCGCTGCATGCCGCGGCGGCGTTGCAATGCCGCGACGTCCCCGATTACAATCGGGCCAACATCCACCGAAACCCGAGGAATGCTTCCATGACCAGAACGCCGACGACCATCGTCACCGCGAAAGCAATCGCGGCGCGCGCGTTCGCGTGGGACATTGCCATCGACGCGCATCACTCCGGCCTCGCGCGTGCGCGGCCGATGTTGGCGCCGCTGTTGCCCTAGCCGCCTGAGCGGGACCCGCCAGGTGTGGCGGGACCTGACCTCCGGGCGCATCTTCCCCGTATTTCTCGTCCCGCCGGTGTCGGAACATCGGCGGCCGCGCGCTTTTGCGTTGCGGCAGGAGGAAAATGCCATGCCCAAGACCGAACGATTGAAAAAACTGCTTCGACACCGCTTCCGCGGGCTCTGGCTGTCGGCCGATTTCCGCAAGCTGTGGACTTCGCTCACCATCACGTCCTTCGGCGCGCAGATCACCAATCTCGCGCTGCCGCTGACCGCCGCGCTGCTGCTCAGCGCGACCCCGATGCAGATGGGGATCCTGGTCGCGCTCGAAACGCTGCCCTTCGCTCTGGTGAGCCTGCATGCCGGCGTGCTGCTCGACCGTGTGCGCAAGCTGCCGATCGTGATCGTCAGCGACATCGGGCGAGGGCTCGCGCTGCTCGCGATTCCCGTGACCGCGTGGCTGGGCACGCTGTCGATCGAAGTGCTGTTCGCCGTCGGCTTCCTGTGCGGCGTGCAGAACGTCATCGGCGGCGCGGCCTACCAGGTGCTGCTCGCGCAGTTGGCCGGGCGCAAGCGCCTGGTCGAAGCCAACGCCAAGACGGCACTCGGCGAGACTTCGGCTGCGCTGATCGCGCCGGGCATCGCCGGCGGTCTGATCCAACTGCTGACGGCGCCGTTCGCGATCGTGGTCGACGCGGTGGCGTTTTTCCTCTCGGCGTTGCTGCTGCGCCGGGTCGAGGGACGCAACGACGTTCCGCACCCGGGGGCACGCGCGGGCGTCTGGCGCGAGATCGGCGAAGGACTGAAACTCGTGGCGCGCAATCGCACGCTGCTGGCGCTCGCCTGGCTCGCGGGACTCTGGCAGTTTCTGCACCAGATGCAAATCGCGGTGCTGATCCTGTTCGCGACGCGCGAATTGTCGCTGTCCGCCGGCGCCATCGGCTTCGCCTACGCGATGGGCGGCCTCGGTTGCGTGCTGGCGTCTGCGCTTGCGCAGCGATTGTCCGCGAGGTACGGCGTCGGCCCCATGCTCGTCAACGGCCTGATCATGACCGCGATCGGGTGGCAGGCATTCGGGCTCATCGGCGGCCCACCATGGATCGCTACGCTCGCGCTGGGCGCCGCGATGCTCGTATTCGATTTCGGTGCGATCCAGTGGGCGATCAACTACCTCGCACTGCGACAGGCGATCACGCCGGACCGCCTGCTCGGGCGCATGACCGCGACGATGCGCTTTTTCGGCGTGGCATCGGCGCCGCTCGGTGCCCTGGTCGGTGGCGCGTTGGCGACTGCGGTCGGCCTGCGTGCGACCTTGCTTACCGTCGCCGTGCTGGGGCTCGCATTGTCGGTCGCCGTGGTGATCTGGTCGCCGGTGCGTCACCATCGCCGGCTGCCGGCGCACGCGCAGGAATAGCCGACGCGTCATGCAACGCCGGCCGCGCCGGCAGAAGGAGGCCGCCAAGTCATTCCGCGACGAGATTGCACGATGTGGTCATGCGCACGCGGGTCGCGCCCCGATCGAGCGGCGTGGCTTGATTGCCGGCGGTGCCTTCGAAGGTGACGAGTGCAATGCCATTCGCGCTGTAGCGTTCCCGGGCGGCCACGGCACGAATGGCGACGCGCGTGGGCGCGCCATCGTCCGGCACGACGCGAATTGCTGTCGGACCCGCCGCCGCGCCAAGCGCAACCAGCGCGTCGACATCGTGGAGGAACCTCGACTGGCAGCGGCCATGCTGGAACAGCAGCGTCTGAATCGCCAGGTTATGCGCATACAGTACGGCAACGCCCGCAACTACAAACCAGGCCAGATACTCGCGGCGCGCAGCCAGCAGGCGGGCGAGCACCGCCGCCAGCGCCAGCGACATGGCGAGGCCTGCGCCGTAAAGATAATGCGGTCCCGGGTTGGGCAAGGCGAGGATCGGCGCCAGGAACAGGAAATAGCCGGCCAGATACGCGAGGGCGAAGGCACGGCCGAGCAGCCGATACACCGCGCCGACGAGCAGCAGATGCACGAACGCAGCCGCCGCGGGCTGCCACGGTGACCGGAAGGCACCTTCCGACATTTCGACCAGCCGCGGGCGAAATGGAAACGCGAAGTAGCGGATTGCGTTGGCGGGAATGTTGGTGAGGTCGGGCGCATACGCGCCGGTGGCATTGTCGGCGAACGAACCTGCGATCGACGGCGCGCGAAACAGCACGTATGCGGATACGGGGATCAACACCAGCACCAGCGCGAAGGCGAACGGCCGCCAGGCGAAACCCGCGGGATTGGCTGTGCGCATGAGATAGCCAAGCAACAGGACGCCGACCGGTGCGATGACCGCGGTTTCCTTCGACAGCAGCGCCGCGGTCGTCGCCAGCACGATGCAAAGCGCGCGCCGCGGCGTCATGCCTTCCGCCGGCAAGCGCACGATCACCGCGGCGGTCAGCAGCAGGAACAGGACGTATAGCGGGTCGAAGGACGCGGCGAGCCAGCCGGTCGCCAAGGTCGTGAGCGGCGACAGCACGAAGAACACACCGGCGAGCCCCGCGATCGCAGTCGCCACGCCCGCGCGGCGCAGCACCCAAACGAAGGTCAGCGCGACCAGCGCATGGTTCAGGATCCCGACGAGGTGCGCGACCCACGGTGCGGATTGCATCCATTGCGCGGCGAAGCCTTGCTGCAAAAACCCGATCGGACGCACCGGGTACGCGAACTCCGAGCCGGGGTGGAGTGACGCGTAGGCCAGCGCGAAATCCAAAAAACCGCGGGATTGGATGTGGTCGAACTTCCGCCACTCGTCGCTGGTGAAAAATCCCGGCGTGACGAGGATCACGCTATGCGTAACCAGCGTCAGCGCGACGAGTGCGCTGGCCGCGAGCGCAGGCTTGCGCTCGATGAACTCGCCAATCGCCGAAAGGGCTGCGTGCAGTGCTACCGCCTGCTACGTCAGCGCCTTGCCGAGCGCCGTCTCCAGGCGCGCCAGTCCTTCGAGGATTTCGTCGAGGCTGATCACCAGCGATGGCGCGATGCGCACGACGTCGGGCCCGGCCATGAGCACGATGAGTCCGGCGTCGCTGGCGGCGGTCATCACCGCGGCCGCCTTGCCCTGCCACGGTGCCTTCAGCTCGCACCCGAGCCAGACGCCTTCGCCGCGGATATCTGCAAAGACCTGCCGACGCGCGTTGATCGTGCGCAAGCCTTCCATGAACAGCGCATGACGGGCCCTGACGCCGTCGAGCACTTCGGTCGTGTTGACGATGTCGAAGACGGCGCCTGCGACCGCGCACGCTAGCGGGTTGCCGCCGAAGGTCGTGCCGTGCACGCCCACCGAAAACGCGCTCGCGACTTCCGCCGTCGTCAGCATGGCGCCGATCGGGAAGCCGCCGCCCAGTCCCTTGGCGGAAGTCAGGATGTCCGGCACAACCCCTTTCTGCATGTACGAGAACAATGCGCCGGTACGGCCCATGCCGCTCTGGATTTCGTCGAAGATGAGCAGCGCGTCATGTTCGTCGCACAGCCGGCGCGCCGCCGCGAGGAATTCCGGCGTGCCCGGGATCATGCCGCCTTCGCCCTGCATCGGTTCGAGGATCACGGCGCACACGTCGTCGCCGCCTTCTTCGGCGAACGCCGCTTCGAGCCCGGCGACGTCGTTGTAGCGGATGTGCGTGAATCCGGTCGGCTGCGGCCCGAATCCGCTCGCATACTTCGCCTGCCCGCCCGCAGTGACGGTGAACAGCGTCCGGCCGTGGAACGCGTTGAGCGTCGAGATCACGCGCAGCTTCTCGGCGCCGAAGTGATCGTGCGCGTAGCGCCGGGCCAGCTTGAGTGCGGCCTCGTTCGCTTCCGCGCCCGAATTGCAGAAGAACACGCGCTCGGCAAAAGTCGCGTCGACGAGTTTTTTCGCCAGCCGCAGGGCGGGTTCGTTGGTCATCCAGTTGGAGACGTGCCAGATCGTGCGCGCCTGCTCGGTGAGCGCACGCACCAGCGCCGGATGGCAATGGCCGAGCGCGGTCACCGCGACGCCGCTGGCGAAGTCGATGTACATGCGCCCCTGCTGGTCCCAGATGCGCGAGCCTTCGCCGCGCACCGGAATGAATTGCGCCGGCGCGAAACACGGCACCATGTATTCGTCGAACATCGCGCGCGTAACAGGCAGCGGCGCGGCGGCCGGCGTCGGTGCGAGACTCAGGCTGGCCGCGCCGGGTTTGGCGACGGCGGTAGGTGCGGTGGTGGCGGTCATGGTCGTATCGCTCGGTGTCTGCTCATTGATGCTCGTTGGTACTCGTTAGTGCTAGCGCGCGGCAATGGCCTGGATCTCGATGCGGTATTCCGCCCTGGCGAGCTTGGCCTGCACCGTCGCGCGCGCGGGCAGGTCGGCTTGCGGCACCCAGGTGTCCCACACCTCGTTCATCGCCGCAAAGTCGGCCATGTCGGCGAGATAGATCGTCACCGTCAGCAGGCGCTGCTTGTTGCTACCCAGTTCTTCCAGCAGGCGATCGATCTGCGCGAGAATATCGCGCGCCTGCGCCTTGATGTCGACGCTGGGGTCGCTCGCGACCTGTCCGGCGAGATAGATCGTCGAGCCGTGCACGACAGCGTCCGACAGGCGTTTGCCGGGATGGATGTGTTGGATGGGGGCCAGCGAGGGTTCCGGCGCCACGATGCTATCCTTGAGCGATGACGCAAACATTGTAGTCGAAATGGCGCCATTTCGATGAATGCCCGGAACTGCCTCGTTGCCGCCGCGGCGGCCCTGGCGGCCGGTGTGGCGATCGGCGCGTTCGGCGCGCACGCACTGCGAGCGCGTCTCGACCCCGCAGCGTTCGCGGTCTACCAGACTGCGGTCAACTACCATTTCTGGCATGCGCTGGGATTGCTCGGTGTGGGGGTACTGATGCTGCACTGGCCGGACAATCGGCGGCTCTCATGGGTCGCCGGATTGCTGCTGGCGGGATTGCTGTTGTTCTGCGGCAGCCTGTACGCGCTCGCGCTGACGGGCTGGTCATGGCTTGGCGCGGTCGTGCCGTTCGGCGGAATGGCGTTCATTGCGGCGTGGCTGGTGCTGGCCTGCACGGTTTGGAACCGGCGATGAAAAACGGCCGCCGGCGAGTGCTGGCGGCCGTTCGTGCGAAAGAGCGCAGGGATCAGTGGGGGTAGGGTATGGCGTTGGGCGGCGCGTTGTACGGTGGTCCGTTATAGGACACCGGCGGCCGCGCCTCGGGAACCAGGCTGACCGCCACCCGCACATTCGGGCCCGGATCGTACGGCAGGCGCACGCTCACATCGCGGCCGTTGTAACGGTACGTGACGTCGTAGCCGCGAACGACATCCTGCCAGTTGTCGACCGTGCGGCAGCGCTGCACGACCTGCTCGCGCGTTCCCGCATTGGCGTTGCCACTGAACACTCCGCCATTCGGGTCAACCTTGTCGCCGATGACCGCGCCGGTAACCGCGCCGATGCCGGTTGCTACGGCATTACCGCGACCGCTGCCGATCTGGTGCCCGACCACGCCGCCGGCAATGCCGCCAATAATGGCGCCAAGCGGCGAGCCACCGCTAGCGGGGGCTTGCGTGACCACCTGCTCGTTCCAGCATTCCTGGCGCGGCGTATTGACCTTCTCGAGAATCGGCGCGGTGGCGACGACCGGTGCAATGTCGACGAAATCGGCCGCGCCGGCACCCTGTGCGGCAAGCGCCGCCAACGCGGCAATGCTCGCCATCGAAATCCTGTAGGTCATGTTGATCGTGCTCCTCTGTGGCCCGTTGGCCGTTAACATCCGACAGCACGGAATTGTCGTGGTTCCCGAAGAAACGCGGGTCACCCTGGCGCAGGCCAGGATTGCGATTTCGATGAATCGGTCGCGGCTAGTCGACCTTCGCGCCCGAGGCCTTGACCACCTTCGCCCATTTGTCGGTTTCCGCCCGGATATGCGCGACGAAATTCTCGGGCGGGCCGCCGGCGGCCGCAGCCCCCTGCGTCGTGAGTTGCTGCTTGGCTTCGGGGCCTTGTAACCATTTGTTCACTTCGGTATTCAGCCTGGCGACGATCGGCGCGGGCGTACCGGCGGGTGCGAGGATGCCGAACCACGAGCTGGCTTCGAACCCAGGGAGCCCGGACTCGGCCACGGTCGGCACATCCGGCAGCGCCGGCGCGCGCTTGAGTGAAGTCACCGCGACCGCGCGCAGCTTGCCTGACTTGATCAAGGGCAGCGACGAGGGCAGGTTGTCGAACATGATCTGCACCTGGCCGCCCATCAGGTCGGTAAGCGCGGGCGAGCTGCCCTTGTATGGAACGTGCGTCATGTCCACGCCCGCCATGGTCTTGAACAGTTCGCCGGACAGGTGAATCGACGTGCCGCTGCCCGAGGACGCGAAATTGATCGTGCCCGGCTTGGCTTTCGCCAGCTTGATCAGATCGGCCACCGTATTCACCGGCACGGAAGGATTGACCACGAGCACATTCGGCACGCCTGCAACGAGTACGACCGGCACGAAATCCTTGACGTGGTCATAGGGCATCTTCGCGTACAGACTGGGATTAATCGCGTGCGTGCCGACGGTGCCCATCAGCAGCGTGTAGCCGTCGGGTGCAGCCTTGGCTACGAGGTCGGCCCCAATGTTGCCGCCTGCCCCGGGACGGTTGTCGACCACCACCGCCTGGCCCAGCGTTTCGGTGAGCTGTTTGGCGACATCGCGCGCCAGGATGTCCGTGGTGCCCCCGGCGGGAAATGGCACGACCAGACGGATCGCGTGGTTCGGATAAGCCTGCGCGAAGGTGCCGGGTGCGATGCATGCCGTCACCACTGCGAGCGCCCAGCGGCGCCAGGTTTGATTCATCGTTGCCTCCCTTTGCCTCGTTTGCCAATCGGGTCAATCGACCTTCGCGCCCGATTCCTTGACGATTTTCGCGTACTTGGTGATTTCGCTCTTGATCAGCGTCTCGAACTGCTCGGGAGTCGTCGGCGCCGGCTCCGCGCCCTGCTGCGCGAAGAACGCCCGCATCTCGGGCGTGCTCAGGATGCGCGTGACTTCGGCGTTCCACTTGGCGATGATTTCTTTGGGCGTGCCGGCCGGCGCCATGAACCCCCACCAGGTGTAGATGTCGAAGCCTGGCAGCCCGGTTTCCGACAAGGTCGGCAGTTCGGGCACCAGCGTCGAGCGCTTCGCTGTGGTGACGGCGACCGCTTTCAGTTTTCCGGCCCGAACCTGTTGCATCGAATTGGCGAGGTTGTCGAACATGAGTTGCGTGTCGCCAGCGAGCAGTGCCTGCAGTGCCGGCGCGCCACCCTTGTAAGGGATGTGCACCATATCGATGTGCGCATCGGTCTTGAACAGCTCGCCGGCAAGATGGCCGGCGCTGCCGTTGCTGCCGGAGCCGAAGGACAACTTGCCCGGATTGGCCTTGGCGAAGGCGATCAGTTCGGGGACGGTCGCGAACGGGGCGGCCGGATTGATGACCAGCACATTGGGCGTGATCGCGACCAGCGTGATCGGCGCGAAGTCCTTGATCGGGTCGTACGGGAGCTTGCCATAGAGGCTGATATTGACCGCGTGCGTCGACAACGCCCCCTCGAGTATCGTGTAACCGTCCGGTGCGCTCTTGGCGACGAGGTCGGCGCCGATGTTGCCGCCGGCGCCGGGCCGGTTGTCGATGATGATCGGCTGGCCCCACGCATCGGTCAGCTTCTGGCCGATCGCGCGGGCGACGACGTCGAGCGATCCGCCGGGTGGAAACGGGACGACCAATCGGATGGGCTTGTTCGGATAGGACTGGCCCATGGCGGCGACGGGGACCAGCAGCATGGCGACGAAGATCGAGGCCCCGGCAAGTTGAACGATGGACAACGCGCGACGCAAGATTCCTCCGACATGGGGTGGTTCGTTACGATGACCGATTCTAGCAGTAACGCCCGCGTCGATTTGCCGCGTTACAGCAGGCAGCGCATAATTATCGATTACCCTTTTCGAGCCTTTCGCCCCATTACCGCATGAGCAAAAAAGTCGTCGGCGTTGTCTCGGTCGTGTTGCTGTCGGTCGCCGTCGGTGGCGGGTACTGGCTCGGCCAGCGGGACACGGGCGCCGGCGTCGCGGCCAAGGCCCCCGGCACCTTCGCGCCGCCGCCCGGTTCACCCGGCGCGGGCGTTTCCATCGAGGCGACCAAGGTCTCCAAGGTTTCAATGCCGCAGGGCATCACCGCGGTGGGCAGCCTGCGCTCCGACGAATCGATCACCCTGCGGCCCGAGGTGGCAGGTCGCATCAGCGCCATCAGCTTCCGCGAAGGCGAACGCGTCGCCAAGGGGGCGCCGCTGGTCAAGCTCGATCCCTCGGTCACCGAAGCGGAGGCGCAGCAGGCACGCGCGAACCTCACGCTGGCCAAGGCGAAGTACGCGCGCGCAATCGACCTCGAGAAAAAGGGCTTCATTTCCGGCCAGGCACGGGACGAGGCGGAGAACAATCTTCGGGTCAGCGAAGCGGTGCTCGCGGTGGCCGAGGCCAAGCTGTCCAAGCTCACCATCGTCGCGCCGTTCTCCGGCATCATCGGCTTGCGTTCGGTCAGCATCGGCGACTACGTCAAGGAAGGCGCCGACATGGTCAATCTCGAGGCGGTGGACACGCTCAAGGTCGACTTCCGCGTTCCCGAGATCTACCTCTCGCAGTTGAAGGTGGGCCAGACCCTGCAGCTGACGCTCGACGCGATGCCGGGCAAGAACTACGAAGGCACCGTGTTCGCGATCAACCCGCTGATCGATGCGGCCGGACGTTCCGTGGTCATTCGCGCCCAGGTGCGCAACCAGGGCACGGTGCTGCGACCCGGAATGTTCGCGCGCGTGCGCCTGCTGACGCAGGACCTGCAGGAAACGCTAGTCGTGCCCGAGCAGGCGATCGTGCCGCAGGGCGACGAGTGGTACGTGTATCGCGTCGTCGATGGCAAGGCGCAGCGCACGAAGGTGAACATCGGCCAACGCCGCGACGGCAAGACCGAGGTCGTCAACGGGCTGCAGGACGGCGATGTCGTGGTGACGGCCGGCCAGCTGAAACTGCGTGACGGGGTACCGGTGCAGATCGCTGGAACCGCGGCGCCCGAAACGGCCACGGCGGGCCAGGGCGCCGGCACGCCGCCCCGGAAGACCGAAGCCGCTGCGCCGCCGACGCCGAAGTCCTGATCACTGACTGACTGCATCGATGCAACTGCCCGAAATCTGCGTCAAGCGACCTGTCCTTGCGACGGTGCTGTCGCTGGTCATCCTGCTCATCGGGCTGATTTCGTACACGCGGCTGTCCGTGCGCGAATATCCGCGCATCGACGAACCGGTCGTCAGCGTGCAGACGACCTACCGCGGCGCGTCGGCCGAGGTGGTCGAATCGCAGGTGACCAAGCCGTTGGAGGATTCGCTCGCCGGCATCGAGGGCGTGGAAGTCATGACCTCGCAGAGCCGCTCCGAGATCAGCCAGATCAACGTGCGCTTCACGCTCAAGCGCGACCCCGACTCCGCGGCGGCAGACGTGCGCGACAAGGTGGCGCGGGCGCGCGGCAAGCTGCCCGACTCGATCGACGAGCCGATCATCGCTAAGGTCGAGGCCGACTCGAATCCGGTGATCTACATCGCCGTCGAGGCCGGCTCGCAGTCGACGCTAGAGGCCTCCGACTACGTCAAGCGCTATATACAGCCGCGGCTGTCGGTGCTGCCGGGCGCGGCCGACGTGCGCATATTCGGCGAGCGGCGCGTGTCGATGCGCATCAACATCGACCGCACGCGCCTGGCGGCGTACAAGCTCACGGTGCAGGACGTCGAGGACGCGATTCGGCGCCAGAACGCGGAGATTCCCGCCGGCCGCATCGAATCGACGGCGCGCGAATTCACCGTCGTCGCCGAGACCGACGTGCAGACCGCCGAGCAGTTCAGCAACATCATCGTCGCCAACGTCGGCGGCTATCCGGTGCGCATTCGCGACCTGGGCAATACGGCGATCGGCGCGGTCGACGAGCGCACGGTGTCGCGCTTCAACGGCAAGCCGTCGCTCAACATCGGCGTGATCAAGCAGGCGGTGGCCAACCCGCTCGAGTTGTCCAAGGCCGTCCGCGCCGAGGTCGACAAGCTGAATGCCGGACTGCCGCAGGGCATGCGGCTGATCGTCGCCTACGACACCTCGGTATTCATCGAAAAATCGATCGGCTCGGTGTTCGAGACGATCGTCGAGGCGATTGTGCTCGTCGTGCTCGTGATCTTCTTCTTCCTGCGCAACCTGCGCGCCACGCTCATCCCGATCGTGACGATTCCCGTGTCGCTGGTGGGCGCGTTCGGCCTGATGTACGCGTTCGGCTTCACCGTCAACACGCTGACCCTGCTCGCCATGGTGCTGGCGATCGGCCTGGTGGTCGATGACGCCATCGTGATGCTGGAGAACATTTTCCGGCACGTCGAGGAAGGCGTTCCACGCAAGCAGGCCGCGATCCAGGGGGCGCGCGAGATCGGCTTTGCCATCATCGCGATGACGCTCACGCTGACCTCGGTGTTTGCGCCGCTGGCGTTTGCCACCGGGCGCACCGGCCGGCTGTTCATCGAGTTCGCCCTGACGCTGGCCGGGGCGGTGCTGGTGTCGGGATTCGTCGCGCTGACGCTCACCCCGATGATGTGCTCGCTGTTGCTTCGCCACGAGAAAAAACACTCCTGGCTGTTCAACACCATCGAAGGCTGGATCGAGGGGCTGACGCAGGCGTATCGTCGCGCGCTGACCGCGTTGCTGCACGCGCGCTGGCTGGTCGTCGTCGCCTGGTTCGTGGTGGCGGGACTGGGTGCGCTGTTCTTCCTGCTGCTCAAGTCGGAGCTGGCACCGCTCGAGGACCGCGGCGTGATTCTCGGACTCGTGTCGACGCCGCAAGGGTCGACGCCGCAATACACCGCGGACCAGTTGAAATCGATCGAGGCGTTCTACGCCACGATACCGGAGGCGGCGGCGTACACCGCGATCGCCGGCTTTCCGACGGTCGTCGATGGCATCGCGGTGCTGCGCCTCAAGCCGTGGGAGGAGCGCAGCAAGCGGCAGCTTCAGATCACCGACGAGCTGCGTCCGAAGATGTCTGGCATTCCGGGCGCGCTGGCGTTCGCCGTCAATCCCCCGTCGCTGGGCCAGCCGTTCCGCTCGACGCCGATCGAATACGTTCTGATGTCGCAGGTGCCCTATCCCGAGTTGCAACGCGTCGTCGACCGCTTTCTCGACGAGGCGCGCAAGTACCCCGGGGTGCAGAATCTGAACATCGACCTGCGGCTCAACACGCCGGAAGTTCGCGTCGCGATCAACCGCGACAAGCTGTCCGATGTCGGCATCGCCGTCGACACCGTCGGGCGCACGCTGGAGACCATGCTCGGCGGCCGGCAGGTGACACGCTTCAAGAAGGACGGCGAACAATACGACGTGATCGTGCAGGTCGCGCCGCTGGATCGTTCGACGCCTGCCGACATCAGCGATACCTACGTGCGCGCCAAGGACGGCAGCATGGTGCAGCTGTCGAACCTGGTCAGTGTCCGCGAGGGCGTCGCACCGCAATCGCTCAACCACTTCAACCGCCTGCGCGCGGTCAAGGTCACGGGCACGCTGGCGCCAGGTTACGCGATCGGCGAGGCACTGAACGCGATGGACGACGCGGCCAAGCGTGCGCTGCCCCCGACCGCGCAGACCGACCTCGACGGCCAGTCGCGCGAGTTCCGCAAGTCGGGCGGCGAGATCTACTTCACCTTCGTGCTGGCGCTCGCCTTCATCTATCTGGTGCTCTCGGCGCAATTCGAGAGCTTCGGCAATCCGTTCGTGATCATGCTGTCGGTGCCCTTGTCGATGACCGGCGCCTTGTTCGTGCTTTGGCTGGCGGGGGGAACACTCAACATCTACAGCCAGGTCGGCCTGGTCACGCTCGTGGGCCTGATCACCAAGCACGGCATCCTGATCGTCGAATTCTCCAACCAGCTGCGGGCGAAAGGCGAGGGGGTGTTCGACGCCGTCGTCGACGCCGCGACGCTGCGGTTGCGACCGATCCTGATGACGACCGGCGCGATGGTGTTGGGCTCCGTGCCGCTGGCGATGGCCACGGGCGCGGGCGCCGAATCGCGCACGCAGATCGGCTGGGTGATCGTCGGTGGCATGAGTTTCGGCACGCTGCTGACGCTGTTCGTCGTGCCCACGGCGTATACCTTCCTCGCCGGGCGCCGGAGGGCGCTCGCGGAGTCGCCGGCTGCGGGCTCGCCGGCACCGGCACATCCTGCGACAAAGCCGCAGCCCGGATCGGCCGACTGACGTCAAGCACCGCGTTTTGCAATAGAATCGTCACCCGGTACACCCATAATCAAATATTTGTCCTGGAGGATGAAGCAATGACGTATTCCACGATGAGGATCATGCGCGCCGCGTTTGTCAGTGCGCTATTGGCGTTTGCGGCTCAGGCCCAGGCCGTCACCGAGATCCAGTTCTGGCACGCGCAGACGGGAGGCAACAACGATCGGATCAACGCGCTCGCCAAGCAGTTCAACGAGAGCCAGAGCGAATACAAGGTCACTCCAGTCTACAAAGGCAGCTATCCGGAAGCGATGGCCAATGCGATCGCCGCCTACCGCGCGGGCAACGCGCCGGCGCTGCTGCAGGTGTTCGAGGTCGGCACCGGTACGATGATGGCAGCCAAGGGCGCCATCAAACCCGCGTACGAAGTGATGGCAGAAGCCGGCGAGAAATTCGATCCGAAAAGCTACGTCCCGGCGGTGGCCGGCTATTACACGAACCCCAAGGGGCAGATGCTGTCGTTTCCGTTCAACAGCTCTACGACGGTGTTCTGGTACAACAAGGACGCGTTCGAGAAGGCGGGGCTCGATCCGAACCGCGCACCGCAGACCTGGCCGGAGGTCGTCGCCGCGATGGCCAAGCTCAAGGCCTCGGGTCACGCCTGTCCGTTCACGACCGGCTGGCAGACCTGGACGCAGCTCGAAAGCTTCTCCGCCTGGCACAACGTGCCCTTCCTCACCAAGGACAACGGTTTTTCTGGTTCCGATGCCAAGCTCGTGTTCAACGGGCCGGTGCAGATTCGCCATATCGAGAACATGCAGGACTGGATCAAGAAGGGCTATTTCGTCTATGGCGGGCGCAAGAACGAGCCGGAAGCCAAGTTCTACAGCGGCGAGTGCGCGATGATGACGACCTCGTCCGCGGCCTACGCGACGATCAAGCAGCAGGCCAAGTTCAAGTTCGCCGAGTCGACGCTGCCTTACTATGCCGATGTCCCTGGCGCGCCGCAGAACACGATTCTCGGCGGCGCGAGCCTGTGGGTGATGAGCGGCAAGAAGAAGGACGAGTACAAGGCCGTGGCCAAGTTCCTTACGTTCCTGTCGCGGCCGGACGTCCAGGCGGAGTTCTCGCAGGCAACCGGCTACCTGCCGATCACCATGGCCGCGTACGAGCTTACCAAGAAGTCTGGCTTCTACGAAAAGAATCCAGGTACCGACGTTGCAGTCCAGCAGATGATCGTCAAGACGACAAACAATTCGCGCGGCGTTCGCGCCGGCAATTTCCCTCAGATCCGCGATGTGATGGACGAGGAACTCGAGGCCGTGTGGGCCGGCAAGAAGACGGCGAAGCAGGGTCTCGACGACGCCGTCAAGCGCGGCAACGAGATCATCGAGCGTTTCAACAAGGCCAACGCCGGTTAGCATGTCGGCGCGGTGAACGCGTCGGGGTTCGGAAAGCCGGGTTGGTGCCGACGGACTGACCCGGCGCCTTGCGGGGCATGCGGTGGAGACGTGTGGCACGGTTGTCATTGCTCGCCGCGTGGCACGATAGCGCAGTGAACGTCTGACCCATGGAAAAACGCGCCCGCTTCGAATCGCGCTGGCTGCCATATGCGCTGATCGCCCCGCAGATCGCGATCACGCTGGTCTTTTTCTTCTTGCCCGCGGGGCAGGCCGTCTATCAATCGTTGATGGTGCAGGATGCGTTCGGCATCAGCACTCAGTTCGTCTGGTTCGACAATTTCAAGGACTTGTTTCGCAACGACGAGTATCTCGCGTCGTTTCGCGTGACGGCGGTGTTCTCGATTTCCGTCGCGGCGCTGGGGTTGTCGATTTCGCTGCTCCTCGCGGTCCTCGCCGACCGCGTGATCCATGCCGCAACCGTGTACAAGACGCTTTTGATCTGGCCCTATGCGGTTGCGCCGGCCGTCGCCGGCGTTCTCTGGCTGTTCCTGTTCAACCCGACGCTCGGCGTCGTCGCCCATTGGCTGAAGGGATTCGGCATTCCGTGGGATCCGTTGCTCGATGGCAACCATGCGCTGATCATGGTGATCGTCGCTGCCGTGTGGAAGCAGATCAGCTACAACTTCCTGTTCTTCCTGGCCGGCTTGCAGTCGATACCGAAGTCGCTGATCGAGGCGGCGGCGATCGACGGGGCGGGTCCGGTCAGGCGTTTCGTGACGATCGTGTTCCCGCTGTTGTCGCCGACGACTTTTTTCCTGCTCGTCGTGAACATCATCTACGCATTCATCGAAACCTTCGCCATCATCGACACCGCGACGGGCGGCGGGCCCGGGCAAGCGACGAAGATTCTCGTCTTCAAGGTGTTCGCCGATGGCTTCAAGGGCCTCGACCTCGGCAGCTCCTACGCGCAGTCGGTGGTGCTGATCGTCATCCTCGTCGCCCTTACCGTCGTGCAATTCAGGTACGTCGAACGCAAGGTCCAGTACTGATGGGCACAGCCCATCGCCTGCCATGATAGAAAACCGCCCGCTGCTCACGTTCTTCAGTCACGTGCTGTTGATCCTTGGCGTCGCCATCGTGGCGCTGCCCGTCTACGTGACCTTCGTCGCCTCGTCGCTTGCGGTGGACGAGGTTCTGCAATCGCCAATGCCGCTGCTGCCGGGATCGCACCTGATTGAGAACTATGCGACGGTGCTGTTCCAGGGCGCCTCGAGCAATGTGACGTCGGCACCGGTCGGCCGCATGATGTTCAACAGCCTGGTGTCGGCGCTGGTCATCGCCATCGGGAAGATCGCCATTTCGCTGCTGTCGGCGTTCGCGATCGTCTACTTCCGGTTCCGGTTTCGCGCGCTGGCGTTCTGGATGATCTTCGTCACGCTGATGCTGCCGGTCGAGGTGCGGATCCTGCCGACGTACCAGGTCGTCTCGGACCTGCACATGCTCGACACTTACGCCGGTCTCACGGTTCCACTGATTGCATCCGCGACGGCGACGTTCCTCTTCCGACAGTTCTTCCTCACCATCCCCGACGAACTGGCCGAAGCGGCGCGGATCGACGGTGCGGGGCCGATGCGCTTCTTCTGGGACGTCGTCGTACCGCTGTCGCGCGCGAACATCGCCGCGCTGTTCCTGATCCTGTTCATCTTCGGCTGGAACCAGTACCTGTGGCCGCTGCTCGTAACGACTGACGAATCGATGTACACGACGGTAATCGGCATCAAGCGGATGATCGCCGGCGGCGATGCGGCGACCGAGTGGAACCTGGTCATGGCCACTGCCATGCTTGCGATGCTGCCCCCGGCGCTGCTCGTCTTGTTGACGCAGAAATGGTTCGTCAAGGGTCTCGTGGATACGGAGAAATAGCGTGGCCAAGGTCCAACTGCGCGACCTACGCAAGACCTACCTCGACACCGAGGTGATCCACGGCGTCACGGTCGACATCGCCGACGGCGAGTTCATCGTCATCGTCGGGCCATCGGGCTGCGGCAAGTCGACGCTGCTGCGCATGGTTGCCGGGCTCGAAGCCATCACCGCCGGCGAGATCGTCATCGGCGATCGCGTGGTCAACACGCTCGAACCCAAGGACCGCGACATCGCGATGGTGTTCCAGAACTACGCGCTCTATCCGCACATGAGCGTGTTCCAGAACATGGCCTACGGCCTGAAGATCCGCGGCCTCTCGCGCAGCGACATCGAGGCGCAGGTGAAGCGCGCCGCGGAGATCCTCGAGCTGGGACCGCTGCTCGAGCGCAAGCCGCGCCAACTGTCTGGCGGCCAGCGACAGCGGGTGGCGATGGGGCGCGCGATCGTGCGCGAACCCGCCGTGTTCCTGTTCGATGAGCCGCTGTCGAATCTCGATGCGAAGCTGCGGGTCCAGATGCGATTCGAGATACAGAAATTGCATCGGCGCCTGGGCACGACCAGCCTCTACGTGACGCACGACCAGGTCGAGGCCATGACGCTTGCGCATCGCATGATCGTCATGAACGCCGGCCGGGCGGAGCAGATCGGTACGCCGATGGAGGTCTACCAGAACCCCGCGACCGTGTTCGTCGCCGGCTTCATCGGCTCCCCGGCAATGAACTTTCTCGATGGCAAGAGCGATGGCGCGGGACGCGTCGCGCTCGACGGTGGCGGCAGCGTGACCATCCCGGGCAAGATCGAGTCCGCGCGACGCGTGACCGTGGGCATCCGACCCGAGCACCTTGCGCCGTGCAAGCCGAGCGAGGCGAACCTCGTCGGCAGTGTCGAAGTCGTCGAGGCGCTGGGCGCCGATACCCTGATCCACGTGGCCGTCGCCGGCCGCTCGATCATCGCGCGGCTGGCGCAAGGTGCGCATGCCGAGGTGGGCGAGCCGATCGCGCTCGCCGCCGCGCGTGACAAGGTCTATTTCTTCGACAGCGATTCGGGCAGCCGGTTGACGCAGTGACGCCCTGGCCGTACCCCAACTTCATCGCGCATCGCGGCGGCGGCAAGCTCGCACCGGAGAACACGCTCGCCGCCATGCGTGCCGGACTCGCGCACGGTTACCGCATGGTGGAGTTCGACGTCAAACTCTCCGGCGACGGCATGACCTTCCTGTTGCATGACGATACGCTCGATCGCACGACCAGCGGCCGGGGCCGTCCGGACACGATGCGCTGGAGCGAACTCGCGAAACTCGACGCAGGGAGCTGGCATTCGCCCGCATTCGCAGGAGAGCGCCTGCCCACGCTCGCCGCCATCGCGGACTGGGCGCTTGCCAACAACGTCGCCTGCAACATCGAGATCAAGCCGATGCCGGGACACGAGCGCGCAACCGGGACCGCGGTCGCGACCGAAGCACGCGAGCTCTGGCGCGATGCGCGCCTCGCACCGCTGCTGTCGTCGTTTTCCGAGGATTCGCTGTCGGCGGCGCGCGCCGCCGTACCTGAATTGCCGCGCGCATTGTTGCTCGACGAGGTTCCCGCCGACTGGGAACGGCGCCTGGCGGCGCTCGGATGCATCGCCATCGATGTCGACTATGTTGCGCTGGACGCGACGCTCGTCGCTGCCGCGCATCGCGCCGGCTACCGGGTGCTTACCTATACGCCCAATGATCCCGCGGACGTCTCTAGGTTGCGGGAATGGCAGGTGGATTCGATCATCACGGACGCGATCGACCGCATCGCTCCGTAGCCAGAGCGTCTTGGCTCAGCCAGGCTTCGCCGCCAGTTGCGGGCGCTTGAGCTCGCGCTCGTCGATCGGCAGATTCAACAACCCAGCAACGATTCCAAGCGCGATCGACAGGTACCACACGAGGTTGTAGCTACCCGTGCGGTCGAACATGAATCCGCCAAGCCACGCACCGAGAAAACTGCCGATCTGGTGGCTGAAAAACGACACGCCGCTCAGCATGGCCATGTACCTCACGCCGAAGATCTGCGCGACGATCCCGTTCGTCGGCGGTATGGTCGACAGCCAGAGTAACCCGAGGGCCACCGCGAACGCGTACACGCTCCACGGCGACAGAGGCAGCCAGAGGAAAACCGCGATCACCACTGCGCGCGCGAAATAGATGAACGACAGGATGTAGTGTTTCGGGATTCTTCCGCCGAGCCATCCGGTCAAGTACGTGCCGATGATGTTGAACAGTCCGATCAGGGCGAGCGCGGTGACCGCGACATTAGCCGGCAGTCCCTTGTCCATCAGGTACGAGGGCAGATGCACGCCGACGAAAACCACCTGGAAGCCACAGACGAAAAAGCCGATCGTCAACAGCACATAGCCGCGATGTCCCAGCGCTTCACCGATCGCCTGTCCGGCGGACTGGCTGAAAGCGTGGACCTGCGAATCACGCTTCTCGACCATCGCCGCGGCCAGCGGCGCCATGAGAAGGCCGATCGCCGCCAGCGTGAGCAGCGCGCCGTACCAGCCGAGGTGCGAGAGCAGGGTTTGTGTCAGCGGCAGCATCGCGAATTGCCCGAATGAACCCGCTGCTGCCGAAATGCCAAGGACCATGCTGCGCTTTTCGGGCGGATAGGCGCGCCCGAGCACGCCGGCGATGATGCTGAAGGTCACGCCCGACATGCCGACGCCGATGAGCACGCCCGCCGTCAGGATGAAGGTTGCCGGCCCGGTCGGATGCGCCATCAGCAAGAGGCCGAGCACGTAGAGGAGCGAACCGCCGAGTACGATGCGACCCGAACCGTATTTGTCGGCGAGCATGCCGGCGAAAGGCTGCGTTGCGCCCCAGACTAGATTCTGCACGGCGATGGCGAGCGCGAAGCTTTCGCGTCCCCAATGCAGATCCGCGCTCATCGGCTGCAGGAACAGGCCGAAGCCATGGCGAATGCCCATCGACAGCGTGACGATCAGACCGCAACAGATCAGCACGACGGTCGGGGTGCGCCAGTCGGCGCGATTCGAAGATGAGGACACGGGGTCTCCTCGCAAAGCTATGTCAATGACGGCTGGTCAGTCCGAGTTGCCGAACTGACCTGGATGCAGCGTTTCGATCGTCCCCAGCGTGTCGATCAGCAGCTGGAGTTTGGCGGCACCAATTTTCCCGGCGACCTGCGCCTGGGCGCGCTGCCAGTGCGGCAGCGCGGCGCGAATCGCCCGCTCGCCGGCGCGGGTCAGCGACACCTCCCGCGTCCGCGCGTCACGGCCGGCCGCAATGGCGACCAGGCCGCGTTCGAGCAGGGGGTCGAGATTGCGCGACAGGGCGGTGCGGTCGAGCAGTTGCGCTTCCGCCAAGTCCGACATGGTCGAGGTGCCTGTGCGCTGCAGCGTCCGCAACAGCGAAAATTGCGTCACCCTCAGGCCCGACGGCAGCATGAGGTCGTCGTAGAGCTGCGTCAGCGCGCGCGCGGCGCGGCGCATGCGTCCGCAGGCGCAGGGGAGGGAGACTGCGGAATCGGGGGCGACGGGTGTCATCGGCGGGTCGGCGCGTCGATTGGGGCATATGCACGCATATTGGGAGTATATGCACGCTTTGGCGCAAATGCAAGCCGGAATTCTGCGCGTGCTCGAATCGGTCGCCCCGGCGCAGGCCGGGGCCCAATGAGCTGTTTCTGAAACTTGGATCCCGGCCCCCGGCCTGCGCCGGGGCAGGCTCCGCCGGGATGACACCGATCTAGTTCGCCCAGTCCTTCGCCCGCGCAACGGCCTTGTTCCACATCGCCCGCATTGCGTGCGCCTGGTCGCGCGACATCGTCGGTTCGAAGCGGCGATCGACCTGCCACTTGGCGGCGACTTCCGCGTCGTCTCGCCAGAACCCGACCGCGAGCCCGGCCAGATACGCAGCTCCCAGCGCGGTGGTTTCGAGCACGGTCGGCCGCACCACGGGCACGCCCAGTATGTCCGCCTGGAACTGCAGCAGCAGGTTGTTGGCGGCGGCACCGCCGTCGACGCGCAACTCCTCGAGTTTGACCGAAGCATCCGCTTCCATCGCCGACAGCACATCCGCGTTCTGATAGGCGATAGACTCGAGCGCGGCACGCGCCAGGTGCGCGCCCGTAGTGCCACGCGTCAGCCCGAACATGGCACCGCGGGCGTAGGCATCCCAGTGCGGCGCGCCCAGCCCGGCGAATGCGGGCACCAGGTACACGCCGCCACTGTCGGGAACGCTCGCCGCCAGCGCTTCGACCTCGTGCGCGGTGCGTACCAGCTGCAATCCGTCGCGCAGCCACTGCACGACCGCGCCGCCGATGAATACGCTGCCTTCCAGCGCATAAGTAATGACGCCACTCCGTTTCCAGGCAATGGTCGAGAGCAGATTGTTCCTGGACCTGACGGCCCCGCTACCGGTGTTGAGCAGCAGGAAGCATCCGGTGCCGTAGGTGTTCTTTGCGAGCCCTGGCGACAGGCAGGCCTGGCCGAACAGCGCCGCCTGCTGATCACCGGCAATGCCCGCGATCGGCACCGACGCGCCGCGCAACGCGGCGTGCGCGCATATGCCAGACGAGTCGACGACCGTCGGCAGCACCGAGGGCGGGATGTCGAGCAGGGTGAGCAACTGGTCGTCCCAGGCTCCGCGATGAATGTCGAAGAGCAGCGTGCGGCTCGCATTCGAGGCGTCGGTAACGTGACTCGCGCTGCCGGAAAGATTCCAGACCAGCCAACTGTCGATGGTGCCGAAAGCGAGTTCACCGCGCTGCGCGCGCTCGCGCGCGCCCGGCACGTGGTCGAGCAGCCATTTGAGCTTGGTGCCGGAAAAATAGGCATCGATGACCAGCCCGGTCTTGCGCTGAATCAATTCGGCATGGCCCGCGCTGCGCAGCGCGTCGCAGGTGCCGGCGGTGCGCCGGTCCTGCCAGACAATTGCGTTGGCGATGGGTTTGCCGGTCTTGCGGTCCCACACCACCGTCGTCTCGCGTTGGTTGGTGATGCCGATTGCGGCCACCTCCGTTGCGTCGACGCCGGCCTTGGCAAGCGCCTCGACCATGACCGCCGACTGTGTCGCCCAGATCTCGGTCGGATCGTGTTCGACCCAACCGGGTTGCGGATAGTGCTGCGCGAATTCTTGTTGGGCGACGGCGCGAATCGCTCCGGCGTGATCGAACACGATGGCGCGGGAACTGGTCGTGCCCTGGTCCAGGGCAAGCACGAACGACATGGCGACCTCCTTGAGCGGTTTCCTGAAGTTGGCATCGGATGTCGGCCGCTCTGCGTCGACTCGCCACGCGCGATCCCCACGCGGCGCGTGGGGCCCCTCGCTACGGGCTCGCGCCGCGGCCTCCTTTGAACAAGTGTGCACGGGACCGTTTTGCGCGTCGACCGCCCTGCGTCGACTCACCACGCGCGATCCCCGCGCTTCACGCAGGGCCCCTCGCTGCGGGCTCGCGCCGCTCCTCCTCGTTGTCTGTTGTGCCGCCGCCGCGTAGAATGACGGGGCAGGTGGCACCATCGACATTGTAGCCACGATCGTCGCCACGCATTCGGGGCTATGTACCCGAAGCGGCGCCGGTCGTGCCGGCATGCAGCCAACGGGCTACGATACTGCCACGTCCAACTTCCGATGCCGCTCAATCACAGCCTGGCCGATCGCACGCGCCTGCATACGCGCCATACGCGCTACGAATGCTTTCGGCGCCCCGATGGTCTGTTCGATATCGAAGGCCGCCTGACCGATGTCAAGGATCATGAATACGAATTGCTGACCGGCGTGCGCGCTCCGGGTGAGGCAGTGCACGACATCTGGGCGCGCTTGGTCATTGCGCGCGATGGCGTGATCCAGGGCATCGAGGTGACGTTCGATGCGATGCCGTATCCCGGCGCGTGCGATCGCATCTGCGCCGCCTACGGCAAACTCGTCGGCGCCAGCCTGCTGCACGGATTTCGCAAGGCGCTGTACGACGCGATGGGCGGCGTCCAAGGCTGCAGCCATGTGACCGAGATGCTCTCGCACGCTCCGACGGCGGCGATCCAGATGTTCGCCGGGCTGCGGCGCGAGATCGAGCCCGATGGTGCAAGACCCTTCCAACTCGATCGCTGCCACGCGCTCGAAACCACCACCGAAAATGTGCGTCGCTACTACCCGCAGTGGTACCGCGGCGCCGCATAGCGTTCGACCGCAGAGGAATCCGCGTGAAAATCCACGAATACCAGGGCAAGGAAATCTTTCGCCGCTACGGCATGCCGACGCCTCGCGGCATTCCCGCGTTCTCCGTCGACGAGGCGGTCAAGGCGGCCGAAACGCTCGGCGGCAGGGTCTGGGTGGTGAAGGCGCAGATCCATGCCGGCGGGCGAGGCAAGGGCGGCGGCGTGAAGGTCGCGAAATCGATTCCCGAGGTGCGCGAACTCGCCGGCAGGATTCTGGGCATGCAGCTCGTGACGCATCAGACCGGTCCGCAGGGTCAGAAGGTGCGCCGACTGCTGATCGAGGAGGGCGCCGACATCAAGAAGGAACTCTACGTCGGCATGGTCGTCGACCGCGCGACGCAACGGGTGGTGCTCATGGCCAGCTCGGAAGGCGGCATGGACATCGAGGAAGTCGCGGCCCACACGCCGGAGAAGATCCACAAGGTGTTCATCGATCCGTCCAAAGGACTCACCGACGGCGAAGCGGACGACGTATCCCGCAAGATCGGAATTCCGGACGCAAGCGTGCCGCAGTCGCGCAAGATCCTGCAGGGGCTGTACCGCGCCTTCGACGAAACCGATGCGTCGCTCGCCGAGATCAACCCGCTCATCGTCACCGGCGACGGCAAGGTCGTCGTGCTCGACGCGAAGCTGAATTTCGACTCGAACGGACTCTTCCGCCATCCCGACATCGTGGCGATGCGCGACCTGGACGAAGAGGATCCGGCCGAGATCCAGGCGTCGAAATTCGATCTCTCGTACATCTCGCTCGACGGCAATATCGGCTGCCTCGTCAACGGTGCCGGGCTGGCGATGGCGACGATGGACACGATCAAGCTCTACGGCGGGCAGCCGGCGAACTTTCTCGATGTCGGCGGCGGCGCGACCGCCGAGAAGGTCACCGAGGCATTCAAGATCATGCTTAGCAACCCGGGATTGAAGGCGATCCTGGTCAACATCTTCGGTGGCATCATGAAGTGTGACACCATCGCCGCTGGTGTCGTCGCGGCGGCGCGCGAAGTGAAGCTCAAGGTGCCGCTGGTCGTGCGCATGAAAGGAACCAACGAAGAGCTGGGCCGGAAGATTCTTTCCGAGTCGGGGTTGCCGATCATCACCGCCGACAACATGGCCGAAGCCGCGGAAAAGGTGGTCGCCGCGACGAAGGGGAAGTAATGAGCATTCTGATCAACAAGAACAGCAAGGTCATCACGCAGGGCATCACCGGCAAGACGGGGCAGTTCCACACCCGGATATGCCGCGACTACGCGAACGGCAGGAACTGCTTCGTCGCGGGTGTGAATCCGAAGAAGCCCGGCGAGGATTTCGAGGGTATCCCTATCTTCGCCACGGTGCGCGAGGCTAAGCAGGCGACCGGCGCCACGGTAAGCGTGATCTACGTGCCGCCGCCATTCGCCGCGGCGGCGATCGACGAGGCGGTCGACGCGGGACTCGATCTCGTGATCTGCATCACCGAAGGCATTCCCGTGCGCGACATGATCCGCACGCGCTACCGCATGCAGGGCAGCAAAACGCTGTTGCTCGGACCGAATTGTCCCGGCACGATCACTCCGGACGAGATCAAGATCGGCATCATGCCTGGCCATATCCATCGCAAGGGGCGCATCGGCGTCGTTTCGCGATCGGGCACGCTGACCTACGAAGCAGTTGGGCAGCTCACCGAGCTCGGTCTCGGGCAGTCGTCGGCGGTCGGCATCGGCGGCGACCCGGTCAACGGCCTCAAGCACATCGACATTCTCAAACTCTTCAACGACGATCCGGAAACCGACGCGGTCGTGATGATCGGCGAGATCGGCGGCACCGACGAAGAGATCGCGGCGGAATGGGCGAAGGGCAACATGAAAAAGCCGGTGGTCGGGTTCATTGCCGGCGTGACCGCGCCGCCCGGCAAGCGGATGGGTCACGCGGGCGCGATCGTCTCCGGCGGCAAGGGCACGGCGCAGGAGAAGCTCGCCGTCATGGAAGCGTGCGGCATCAAGGTCACGCGCAATCCCGCAGAGATGGGCAAGCTGTTGCAGTCGGTGCTGTAGTCCGATGCGATCGCCGACACGGGGAAATGATGCCTGAGTGGGGTGCCCCGCAGTTCTGGCTGTCGGTCTTCCAGATCATCGTGGTCAACATCCTGCTTTCGGGTGACAACGCGGTGGTGATCGCGCTCGCCTGCCGCAACCTCTCGCCGCGCCGGCGACGGCAGGGGATCTTCTGGGGCGTGCTTGGCGCCATCGTCCTGCGCATCGTGCTCACGTTCTTCGCGATGAGCCTGCTATCCAATCCGTACCTCAAGCTTGTCGGCGGCGCGCTGCTCATCTGGATCGCCGTCAAGCTGATCGCGGAGGACGACGAGGGCGAGCACCATGTGAAGGCCAGCGACCGGTTGCTCGCCGCCGTCTGGACGATCATCGTGGCCGACCTGGTGATGAGCCTGGACAACGTGATGGGCGTGGCGGCCGCGGCCAAGGGCAGCGTTCCACTGATCGTGTTCGGGCTGATCGTCAGCATTCCGATCGTCGTTGTCGGCAGCCAGGTCATCATGCGGCTGATCCAGCGCTTTCCGATCCTGGTCATCGCCGGAGGCGGCCTGCTCGGCTTCATCGCGGGTGAGATGGCGGTCGAGGACCCCGCCATTGCGCCGTGGCTCGCCGCAAACGCGGCCAGATATGTCTGGCTCGCGCCGATCGTCGGCGTGATCGTCGTCGTGACGCTGGGCCTTGCCATGAGCCGCCGCCGTGGCACGAGCGAGGCGTAGACGCGTGAGGCACGCGATCCGCGAACCTGCTCGCGCGGCGGCGCACTGCAGCGTAAACTCGCGCCCGATGAATACCTTGCCTCGATCCGCCACGCGCAGCGCATTGCATCGGGGGAGCGCGCGGTGAGCGCCCGCCCGTCGCTCGACGTCGCCAGCCTCTCCCATCCGGGCATGGTGCGCACGCACAACGAGGATTCGGTGTTCGTCGACGGCGAAGCGGGGCTGGCGGTGCTCGCCGACGGCATGGGCGGGTACAGCGCCGGTGAAGTCGCTAGCGGCATCGCGGTCAATGTCATCAGCAAGGGCATGCTGGACGAGTTGAATTCCGGCCGCGAACTCTCCAAGGTCGACATCGGCAGCGGGCTCACCCACGCCGCACTGCTGCTGCAGCAACAGATCGCGCTGGCGAACAAGGGAATCTACGAGGCCGCGCAGGCGCGACCCGAATGCGCAGGGATGGGCACCACCCTGGTAGCCACCGTGTTCGTGCAGAATCGGGTCAGCATCGGCCACATCGGCGACTCCCGCTGCTACCGCTTGCGCGTCGACAAATTCGAGCAGCTCACGCACGACCATTCGCTGCTGCAGGAGCAGATCGACAGCGGCATGCTCACGCAGGAACAGGCCAAGTATTCGCTGAACAAGAACCTCGTGACGCGCGCCCTGGGCATCGAGGCGGTCGTACCGCCGGATATCTCCGAATATCGGGTCGAGGCGGAGGACATCTACGTCCTGTGTTCGGATGGGCTGACCGACATGGTCGATCCGGCCGCGGTACAGGAAATCGTCGCCGCCAAGCGCAGCGATCTCGCCGAAGCCGCCGCGGAATTGATCGACGTGGCCAACCAGAATGGCGGGCGCGACAACATTTCGGTCATCATCGTGCGCGTGCCGCTGGACTTCCTGCCCACCGGTGGCTGGCTTCAGCGCTGGATGAGCCGGAAGCCGGCGTAACGGCGCGATATGAGCAAGCTCGTCGTCCTGTCGGCGGATGGCACCATGCTGGACGTGCCGCTCAAGCGCGAGCGGATGACCATCGGACGTCGTGCCGACAACGACATCTGCCTGCCTAATCTCGCGGTCAGCGGCGAACACGCCGCGGTGGTCACGATCCTTGCCGATTCCTTCCTGGAGGACTTGGGCAGCACCAACGGCACGCTGGTCAATGGTTCGCCGGTTTCCAAGCACTTCCTGCACGACGGCGACCAGATCGACATCGGCCGGCACATGCTCGTCTTTTGCGTGGACGATGACGCGGTCCTGGCGGCGGGCACCGTCCGCGGCCCGACCAGAAGCGCCGTCGGCGACCTGGGCGAGCGCGTCGAAGCGGCCAAGCCCTTTGTGAAGCAGCCGCGCGAGGGAAGCCCCAGCGCCATGCGGCGCGACCGCGTTGCCGCGAACGCCGCTGCCGGTCGGACGGCAGCGCCCGTGCCGGCATCGGAAAGCACACAGGCCATTGCGGTCCGGAAGGCGCCGCGTGCGCCGCCACGAGTCGCTTCGTTCAAGGTGCTATCCGGGCCGGGCGAGGGCCGTTCCATCCCCATCCCGAAGGTCCGGACCACCATCGGCAGGGCAGGCGTGCAAGTCGCCCTGGTCATACGGACGGGCGACACCTATGCGCTGAGCCTGGTCGAAGGCGACCGCCCGCCGCTGGTCAACGGCGCAGCGCCGGAAGGCGCTGAAACCGTACTCGAGCCGGGGGACGTCATCGAAATCGCCGGCGCGCGGCTGGAGTTCACCGGTTTGCCGCCTGCGGCCGGCCCGAGCTGACCCCTGGTCATAAGGCCGCCATGATTTCAGTCAGGTGATGACCGTTGGCGGCGCAGACGGACCGGAACTGCTCGCTGATACGAACGTCCGCGCTCGCCCGTCGCCAAAACTCGACGGCGGACGCGCACGCCGTACGCCAAGTATCTTGCTGCGGCGGCTGCGGCAATTGCGGGGCGAATTGATGCGGGGGCACTTCACCGCCTGGCAGTGGAGCGTAGGCCATTGGCACCATGTCGTAAGTGGGCGCAAGGCCAAGCGTCGGCAATATGTAGAAGCTCAGGTTGCCGAGATGCATGTCGGTGTTGGCGATCAATCGCCCATACCACCAGAGCAGATTAGCCGCCTGAACCCCGCGGGAGTCGATGAGATTTTCTCGATGCAACAACGACACCAGGATCGACCAGTCAGTCGACGCGCTGCCTAGAAAGGCGGCATTGAGAGCGTCGAGCGTGCACACCGGCAAGCGACCATGCAGCCCGACCCGGTCGAATCGCTCCGCTTCGAGAAATACGCGGCCCGCATGCGCCACGATGCGCGTGCGAGCACTGGTTACGCCCGGCAACCCGGCCGAGCACTCGAGCGCGAAGTGCTCGCAAACCAGGAGGTCCGCCAAACGGCGTTCGGCCGCGGAGTTGCCGGCTCCGGAAAATTTGACCAGCACATGGGGCGTCGCCTGTCCGTTTTGACGAACGGCGGTGAACTTCGGGAATTCGCCGGCGGCGCTGGAGGCAGCAACGCCGGTGGTCAACGCGTTGTGCGCCAGCTCGGCATACTGCTCGCCGATCACGCCCTCGACCAACATCTCGACCGGAGCGAGCTTGCTATGCAGCCACCGCGAGTAGGCCTCCTCGCCAAGCAGCAAGTTGCCGGGCGTGTCCGAACCAGCGCGGCTAAGCGCGTAGACAACGTCATCGTCTGTCCAGTCGTTCGGATTTTGCGGCACGCCCAAGCGCTCATGTTCCACGCGCGCGAAATTGCGTCCAAGGTAACCCTGTGGCCGCATGTCGTAGATCGGGAAGGGCAAACCATCCCACCACCCGTCGCGCGACGCCGGGGGGACGGGCCACCCAGAGTGGTTCATTGGCAGCAAGGTGCCTTCGGGATAAACAAGTGCGAGGCCGGAAACCAGCGCTGCCTCACCTTCCGGGGATATCGCATACAGCGGAATATCGGTTGCGACGCCGCGCAATGGCCTCCGTGCCGCATATCGAGTACGCCGCGACAGACCTGCGGAAAGCACTTGATCGGGGGGCAGTTCGGCCAGCAACTTGTGGACTGTGGGCACGGCGATGTGCAGTGCCTGCGCCAACTGCGTCGCGCTGGCGCGCCGCAGCCGCTTCAACGTAGGGAGAAGTTGGTCGCGGACGGCTTGGTTGCGAGGGCGCACTGAGCCTTGCTATTTATATTACGAATTTACATAAGAAATGTACATGATAAGTGTTTATTTGTAAATACGTTTCACAGAAATATCAAGTTATTAATATAAGATCTAATAGGCGGATGAAAACAAAGCTGGCGTGCGATTGAGCCATTGGGCAATCGTTTGTCGCCCCGCCCGATTCAGGCATTCGAGGGCAGGCCTCAGGGGGATCGATTGGCGTTCAGTTCACAAGGTGGATTCCCGCTTCCGTGTGAACGACGCAGTAACGGTCGAACCGGCGGCATCGTCAGGAGGCAGTGGCCCCAAAAGCAGAAGGGCCCCCGACTGGGGGCCCTTCTGGTACATACGCCAAAGGCTTGAAGAGAACTTACGAGCGGCAGTTGGCGGGGAGGAACTTGGGGGCGATCGAGGAGGTAGTGCAAGTCCAGTCGATCGGCGTGCCGACGACCGGAGCCGATGTGGGTTCGAGAACAAAGTTGCCGGCTGCGCCCGTAATGGCAGACGCGACCGTGATTGCTCCCGTGCCAAAGTTAATCGACAGCGCGCCAGCATACTTCGTGGCCGAGTTCGTGCACCCAGCCTGAGACATCGTTGTCGGCAGCGCGCCTTGCGACGAGAAGTACTCGGTAATCGACGTCTTGCACGCCGACGCAGCAACCGCCAGTTCGGTCACCTTCGACCGGACCACGTAGTCGCTGTATGCCGGCAGCGCAATCGCCGCCAAAATACCGATGATCGCAACGACGATCATCAGTTCAATCAACGTAAAGCCTTGTTGTACACGTTTCATTTGCCGTCTCCGTTAGTGAGTAAGTACTCCCAAACCCTTGGCATCGTCCGATGCTTCTCAGTGTTGAGCAATTGCTATGCCAACGTAGTCGTGACGTAGGTGTTCTGCTATGAGAGATCGTGGAATTCGGGCGGCGGCCGGGACGCGCTGCGCGTCGCCGGGTAGCGACAAAATGGGCCGAGATCGACGATTCTGCGTGCCGGACTGAAACCTAGGTGAAAGCTTGCCCGTATGCACATGACGCCCGACGTCACTTACTGACGACTTATGCGCACGTCGTGGACGGCGGCCCCCAAGTTTTGTCACTCAGGGACGCTTGATCGACCGCTGGCAGCTTGCTCACCAGGAGGCCTCCTTTACACGTTCTGGTTCGCCAATTCTCATCGCGTGTACGCCACAGAGTGCTAGCAACAGTCGTGCCTGACCTTGACGCGATGCCCCAAACGCCTAGGGACGGGCGGGACGCGCCGCGGCAAAATTCAGGATCGCAGCGGTCGCGCCGTCGATGAAGTCGTCCGGATAGCCAAGGCGCTTGAGTTCCCACTTGAACGCATTGAACAGCCGCGCCTTGCCGTAGACGCCGAGCTTGTTCTCGCGCTGAAATGCGACCGTCTGGCCGAGCGCGTGTTCGATAGCCTTGGCATACTTTTCGGGACCGTGTTTTTTGACCATCCGAACGTCGGGTTGCATCGGTACCCGTTTCGAAAATTCGGTGGCAAGTCGAGTGCCGAACTCGTCGATCAGTGCGTTCTTTTTTCCAAACCAAAGCATTCGGTCGTCCTTCCGCTGCGGAGAAAGCCAGGAGTCGCATGAAACGTGCCCGTCGAACCGACGCGGCATCGAGCCTAGCGTATGAAAAAATGCTCCACGCAATATAATCCGATCGGCTGGACGACTCAATCCGACGATCCTGGAGCATTGCATCCGCTGGACATGCATGACGAACCGTGCCGCAATCGAACCTCCTGACCTGCAGAAGTCCTGTGAACTCGCCGACCGATTGATCGACGCGGGGAATGAGGAAGAGGCCCGTGGCGACCTCGATTCCGCGCTTCAACGCTACATCGAGGCCACGGGTGTCGCGCCCGACCATGCCAGGGGATGGCTCAACCTCGGCATCGTCCTGGCACTCCGGTTGGAACCGGGCAAGGCGATCGAGGCCTACGATCGCGCGCTGGCGCTGGAGCCGGACAATGCCCCCGCGCATTACAACCGCGGTCTTGCGCTCAGTAACGCCGGCAGTGCCCGGCTCGCGGAGTCATCGCTGGCTGCCGCCATCCGGCATCGGCCCATCTTTCCTGACGCGTATGTCGCTCTCGCCCACGTACTGGAACTTCAGGGCAGAAACGCCGAGGCCATCGATGCGCTGAACACCGCGCTCAGGCAGGCTCCCGAGCATCCGGGCTACCTGCTCAACCTGGGGCTTCTGCTGCAGAAAGCGGGCAGGCTCGACGAAGCCGAGCTCACGTTGCGAACCGCGTGCGAAAAGCACGCCGCTTTCGGCGCGGCCATGCACGCCTTGGCAGGCGTGCTGCGCGACAAAGGGAAGCCGACCGAAGCCTGCGAACTGCTGGAATCGATAGCGCAAGATGATCCTGCATACATCGAGGCCTGCAGCACACTGCTGCTTACGCTCTTGTTCAGGGACGACCTGCTCCCACAGGCAATTTTCGAAAAGCAGAAAGCGATCGGCGCCACCCTTCAGCGCCACGCACCGGAACCGTTCACGACGTTCGCCAACGTGCGATCGGCGTCGCGCAAGTTGAGGGTGGGTTACGTCTCTGGCGATTACGGCCGCCACGCGGTAGCCTTCTTCGCCCTGCCCGTAATCGAAGAACACGATCGGCAATCCTTCGAGGTATTTTGCTACTCGAACACGGACTTGCAGGATGATCTGACCGAGAAATTCAGGCGTGCGGCGGATGGCTGGCGCGACATTCGAGGTGTGAACGATGCGGCCGCCACGCAGTTGATCCGGTCGGATGCGATCGACATCCTTGTCGATCTCTCCGGACACACCGGGAGAAACCGCCTGGACGTGTTTGCGCGCAAGCCCGCGCCGGTCCAGGTGACGTGGCTGGGATATCTCGGTACGACGGGATTGAAGACCATCGACTATCGCCTCTGCGACCGGCACACCGATCCTGAAGGTAACTCTGCAAAACTGCATACTGAAATCCTGGCAGCAATGCCGGACAGCCAGTGGTGCTATCGACCGTATCTTTCTCCCGACCCCGCATCGACGCCGCCCATGACGGGCAACGGTTTCGCGACCTTTGGCTCATTCAACCAGTTCGCCAAACTCTCGCCATCGGTCCGGCGTCTGTGGTCGAAAATCCTGATTCAAATACCGGACTCGAGACTGCTCGTGGTCGGGGCACCAGAGGGGCGCGCTCGGGATGAATTGCTGGCCGACTTCGCCCGCGAAGGCGTGACGCGCGATCGCATCGATGTCATCGGGCGCGTACCGATGCAGGAGTACTATCGACTCCTTAATCAGGTCGACGTCGCCCTGGATACCACGCCCTACAGCGGGGCGACGACGACCTGCGACGCTTTGTGGATGTCGGTGCCCGTCATCGTGCTGGCAGGCGGGCATTCGGTCGCGCGAAGCGGTGTGAGCCTGCTGGCCACGGCGGGGCTTCCCGAGTTCATTGCGCACTCTCCGGAACAGTACGTGCACCTGGCAACGGCGCTGGCACGAGATGTGCCTCGACTCACCGCATTGCGTTGCGGGTTACGAGAACAAATGCGCCGATCACCCCTGATGGACGAGCCAAGATTCGTGCGCGGCATCGAAGCGCAATATCGTCAGATGTGGGCAAGATGGTGCAAAAGACCTTGCCATTGATGAGTGAGCATGTAGTGTCCTTAGCAGGGCATGTCGGTCGCAAGTCTCGACACACCCTTGATTAGAGTTGAGGCGACCAACGAGAGCGCAAAATGTTGAGAACCGTCTTGCACCGGTTACTGGGCAAACAGAAAATTGAAGTTGACTGTCCGCTAGGCGACCCGGAGACGATGTTGATCAACACACCACGGGTACTAAATGTGGGCGGAAACAATAAGAACATTCCCATTCCCGAGTATTTCAACGGCTGGCAACACTTGCTCCTCGACATCGACCCCAAGGGATGCCCGGATATTGTTTGCGACGCACGATTGCTGAACACGCTAGCCCCCGCGCAGTTTGACGCAATCTATTGCTCACATAACCTCGAACACTATTACAAGCACGACGGCATGAAAGTGCTGCAAGGGTTCATTCACGTTTTGAAGGCGGATGGATTCGCCGATATCAGAGTGCCGGATATGGAAACTGTTATTAAGACTGTTGTCGAGCGCGATATGGATATTGAAGATGTCTTGTACGTATCGCCTGCCGGGTCAATTACGGTGTGCGATGTGATGTACGGTTGGGGGTTGCAGATTGAACGTTCTGGTGTCGACTTTTATGCACACAAGACCGGTTTCACGGCCCGGTCGCTGCGAGCAGTACTCCTGCGAGCGGGTTTTACAAACACATATATTTACGTTGCCAAGGAAGAGTTCGAACTGCGCGCCTTGGCTTTTAGTAGCCAGCCTACTGACGGTCAGCGAGCAATTCTTGGACTGGGTGATTGAGGCAACGAGTGAAGATTCCTGCGATCTCGTCATTACATGGTTGGGAGCCCAAACCTATACCGCAGCCCGATAATCATGCTACCGGAGCCCTATGACACCCGCGGAGCAGAATGCGGCGCGATTGATAGACGAAGGTAATGCCCTTGAGGACGATGCTCGGCTCGAGGACGCGTTGCAGCGCTATGAAGAAGCGATCCGTCTGGCGCCGACGCTTGCGCGGGGGCATCTGAATCGAGGCAATTTGCTGCTGGCGGTAGGCGACACGCAAGGAGCACTGGACGCGTTCGCGACTGCTCTGGCGCAGGACCCGGCGTACGCATCCGCCCACTACAACATGGGCAATGTCTATGTGCGGTCGGGTCGCCCGCAAGAGGCGCTCGCGGCATACCGCAAGGCGATCGCGGCGAAGCCCGAATTTGCGGATGCCGAAGTGGCGCAAGGTGTGGTGCTGGAAGGCCTCGGACAGACCGAGGCCGCGGTTGGGAGTTACCGCAGGGCGCTAGCGCTTAACCCGCAGTATGCTGAAGTCCACGCCAGCCTTGGCAATGCGCTGCGCGCGCTCGGACAGAATGCCGACGCCGCGGCGAGCTATCGCCGGGCGCTGGAAATGGATCCCGATCTGCACGACGTTCGTGGCAACCTTGGCAATGCTCTTTGGAACCTGGGTAAGCTCAACGATGCGGTGACAAGCTATCGCCAAGTGCTAGGTGTGAATCCCGATGACGCTAAGGCGCACCTCAATCTTGGAATTGTTCTGCAGGAGCTCGGGCAACTCGACGAGGCGGTCGCAAGCTATCGACGCGTATTGCAACTTAGGCCCGAATATTCCGACGTGTATGGCAACTTATTGTTCTGTCTTAGTCATAACGAGGCAATTAGTTCGGAGGCTCTTTTTGCAGAGCACTGCGGTTTTGGCGCGCGGTTTGAATTGCCCTTGGTTGCCAATTGGCCACAACACCCCAACTCGCGCGACACCGAGCGGCGCGTTCGGATTGGCTTCGTGTCAGGCGACCTGCGTGCGCATCCGATCGCCTACTTTATCGAACCGGTGCTGGCGCACTTGGCGGGTAGTTCGCTCCTGTCAATGGACGCCTACTACAATCACAGCGTTGAAGACGGTGTGACAAAACGAATGCGCGGCTATTTCCGGCATTGGCACGCGGTCTCGAGCCTTTCGGACGAAGCGCTGGCGCAGAAGATTGGTGGGGATGGCATCGACATATTGATCGATCTATCTGGGCATACCGGGGGAAATCGCCTGCTAAGCTTTGCGCGCAAGCCTGCGCCCATACAGGTGAGCTGGATGGGCTATCCGGGCACGACGGGACTGGCCGCGATGGATTACTACATCGCTGATCGCCACTTTCTGCCGCCTGGGGCCTTCGACGACCAATTCACGGAAAGGATCGTATATCTGCCAGCGAGTGCGCCGTTCCTTCCGGACACTCGTGCTCCTGCGATCAACATACTACCTGCGCTCAGTAAAGGGCACGTGACGTTCGGCAGTTTCAATCGTGTGAGCAAGCTAACGCGCTCGGCGATCGCGTTGTGGTCGAGAGTGCTGCGGGCGCTGCCTGATGCACGGATGCTGCTAGGGGGCATGCCACAAGAGGGTGGGTACGATGTGCTGCTTGGCTGGTTTGCCGAAGAAGGCATTGCTCATGAGCGCTTAACATTTCGTCCGCGTTGTGGCATCGGGGCTTATTTGGAAATGCATCACCAGGTTGACATGTGTCTGGATACCGTTCCGTATGCCGGTGGCACTACAACCAACCACGCGCTGTGGATGGGGGTGCCGACACTGACGCTCGCCGGTCCGACCGTGCCGGGCAGGCAAGGCGCTGCACTGCTTGGCCATGTGGGGTTGGAGGCATTTGTGGCCAAGGACGCGGCCGATTTCGAGGCGAAAGGTGTGCATTGGGCGGGCGATCTCGATGCACTGGCACGGGTGCGCGCGGGTCTGCGCCAGCGCTGTGAGAAATCGCCGATCCGCGATCCAGCAGCCATTGCGGCCGGGCTGGAACGCGCGCTACGGATGATGTGGCAGCGCTGGTGCGCCGGGCTCCCTCCGGAAACGATCGATGTGAGCGAAATTGCCATGGCGAAGGTTTAGGTGATGGGCTTGTTTGAGCGATTTCGATCGGGTACGACCGTGAGTGCGGGTGAGAGCGGCGTCAAGGCCGAGGCAGCCGCCGAGGAGGCATTGCGCCTGCTCGGCGAAGGGAACGCCTGTGAAGACGCTGGCCGCATGGAAGAGGCGATGCAGCATTACGAGGCAGCGATCCGTCTGGCGCCGACGCTTGCGCGGGGGCATCTGAATCGAGGCAATTTGCTGCTGGCGGTAGGCGACACGCAAGGAGCACTGGACGCGTTCGCGACTGCTCTGGCGCAGGACCCGGCGTACGCATCCGCCCACTACAACATGGGCAATGTCTATGTGCGGTCGGGTCGCCCGCAAGAGGCGCTCGCGGCATACCGCAAGGCGATCGCGGCGAAGCCCGAATTTGCGGATGCCGAAGTGGCGCAGGGTGTGGTGCTGGAAGGCCTCGGACAGACCGAGGCCGCGGTTGGGAGTTACCGCAGGGCGCTAGCGCTTAACCCGCAGTATGCTGAAGTCCACGCCAGCCTTGGCAATGCGCTGCGCGCGCTCGGACAGAATGCCGACGCCGCGGCGAGTTATCGCCGGGTATTAGAGATCAACCCACAGAACTTCGAGGTTCATCACAACCTCGGAGTATCCCTGCAAGGCCTTGGCAAAACCACGGAAGCGGTAGCGAGCTACCGCCGGGCGCTCGAATTGAGGCCCGATGTTGCCGTGATGCATTTCAACCTGGGAAATGCACTGCGGGACCTCGGCCAACTCGACGGCGCGGTAACGAGCTATCGTCTGGCACTGGCGATCAATCCCAACCTGACTGAAGCGCATAGCAATCTTGGCAATGCATTGAAGGAGCTTGGACAGTTTGATGCTGCGGCGGCGAGTTATCGGCGCGCACTGGCGATCCGACCGGATTTTGCCGAGGCGCATTCCAACCTGGGATCGGCCCTGCATGACCTTGGCCAACTTGAGGCGGCGGCCGCCAGTTATCGCAAGGCACTGGAAATCGACCCGAATTTCCTTGAGGCGCAATACAACCTTGGCAACGCGCAAAAGGACCTCGGAAAGCCAAATGAAGCGGTTCTAAGTTACCGGCGCTCGCTGGAAATCAAGCATGACTACTTCGAGGCTCACAACAATCTTGGCAGTGCACTGATGGCTCTTGGTCGGCTGGACGAGGCGCTGGTGAGCTATCGGAAAGTGCTCGAGCTTAAACCAGATTTCTCTATGGCCATGAGCAATCAGTTGTTCTGCCTTAGTCACATGGAAGGGGTCAATTTACAAGTGCTACTCGAGGAGCATCGCAGCTTTGGCGCGCGATTTGAGTCGCCGCTAAGAGCCAGTTGGCCGCGACATCGTAATGCGCGCGACCCAGAAAGATGTCTTCAGGTTGGCATTGTGTCAGGGGATCTTCGCGATCATGCAGTCGCTTACTTCATCGAACCGCTTCTGGCGAAACTCGCACGCTCGCCGAAATTGTCACTGCATGCTTATTACAATCATGCTATCGAAGGCCGTGCAACGCCACGTCTGCGTGGATATTTTCGGTATTGGCACGCGATTTCGACTCTTTCTGATGCTGAATTGGCGCAGAAGATTGGTGAGGATGGCATCGACATCCTGGTCGATCTTTCCGGGCACACGTCTGAAAATCGGTTGCTGACATTTGCGCGCAAACCGGCACCGATACAGGCGAGTTGGGTCGGATATCCCGGCACGACGGGGCTCGCCGCAATGGACTACTACATCGCCGACCGACATTTTCTGCTGCCGGGTGTATTCGACAATCAATTCACCGAGAAGCTTGTATACCTGCCAGCGAATGTGCCGTTTCTTCCAGACGCCAATGCACCGGCGGTCAATGCGCTGCCGGCGCTGAGCAAGGGCCACGTGACTTTCGGCAGCTTCAACCGCATCGGCAAGCTGAGCCGTTCGGCGATCGCGCTATGGTCGCGACTGCTGCGGGCGCTGCCGGATGCGCGAATGCTGCTTGGCGGGATGCCCCCGGCGGGAGGTTACGATGCGTTGCTCGGCTGGTTTGCCGAGGAAGGCATGGCGCCCGAGCGCTTGAGCTTCCATGCGCGTTGCGGCACGGTGCCGTATCTAGCTTTGCATCACCAAGTCGACATGTGTCTGGATACGGTTCCGTATACCGGGGGTACGACGACCAACCATGCGCTGTGGATGGGCGCGCCGACGCTGACGCTCGCGGGTCCGACCGCAGCGGGCCGACAGGGCGCGGCGATGCTCGGTCAGGTCGGGCTGGACGCGTTCGTGGCGAAGGATGCCGCGGACTTCGAGGCGAAGGGTGTGCAGTGGGCGCGCGACCTCGTCGCACTGGCAGGGGTGCGCGCGGGTCTGCGTCAGCGCATTGAACAATCGCCGATCCGCGATCCAGGAGCCATTGCGGCCGGGCTGGAACGCGCATTGCGAACTATGTGGCAGCGCTGGTGCGCTGGACTGCCGGCAGAGTCTTTTGACGTAAATTCCTCTAGGACCGGGCACGGCTTGTCGAACGACCAATGAGCACCACCACCAATGCCGCAAACATCGGTCACAACTTTTCGATGAGGTGACGACGCTATGCTCATAAGACTTCTCAAGAACATTTATGCGAGTTCGACCTCACCGAGCGAAGAAGACGTCATTCCGGCGACTGACGACGCGTTGGCATGCGAGCAGTGGCAGCGCGGGCTGCTCGCGCGCATGTTTGAGCTGATGCACGCACACGAGCAGGACAATTTCGACGCGGACCGTTACCTCGGGGTCGCTCCAAACGTGTTTTTCTACGACCGGCATGCAGCGTACTTCTCATTTCTGCTGGACAATGTTGAGCAGTTCTATCAGGCACGCATGCTTTTGGTTGATGAGGCATCGCGAGCCTTGTACGACCAATTGCTCCTGTTCCGAGTGCTCGGCCATATGCACGTGCGGCTTCCGTTTAACAATCCGAAGAATCGTGCGCAGATCGCGGCCGCGGAGCTCTGGCGCGTAGAGGAGACAAAGGACGTCGGTGCGTTCGGCCCGCTCTCGATCTATCAAGTTCCGAGAGATGGGCATGACATTCGGATCAAGGGCTGGAAAGAGAACGCCACTTGGACCTTTCTTTACCGACAGTATTACTTCGAGCGTGACGGGGTAAAGATCGCTCCCGCACCGGGTGACCATGTCATCGACGCTGGCGGTTGTTTCGGTGACACCGCGTTGGGCTTCGCCGATGTCGTGGGCGAACGCGGTCATGTGTACGTTTTCGATCCGTTGCCCAAGCACTGCTCAATCATGCGGGAGGCGGTGGCGATGAATCCATCCCTGGCCCCGCGCGTATCGATCTTTCCAGTCGGATTGGCGGATGAGGTCAACGATGTCGCACAATTGCCCCAGAATGACATGATCAATCCCGGCGCGCGCATCGTGATGGGTATAGTACCGACAACAACGATCGACGAACTGGCAGCGCGCAACACCTTGCCGCAACTCGACTTCATCAAAATGGACATCGAGGGGAGCGAACTTAGCGCGTTACAAGGCGCGGAATCCTCGATCTGCCGCTGGAAGCCAAAGCTCGCAATCTCACTCTACCATCGGCCCGAGGACTTTTTTTCAATCCCCCTATGGATCGACTCCCTCGGCGTCGGATACCGGCTATTCCTTGACCACTACAGCATTCACAACGAAGAGACCGTGCTGTACGCGGCAGTGTAGTTGGATCGCAACAGGTTTTGGCTTCTTCTCCACCTTGAATGCTGGACGCATCAGGGCCTCACCGACGCACCTCGCGGATCTAACTGGTCAGTATCGTCGCCATGAGAGCCGCCATCATGCAGCCGTATTTCTTTCCTTACCTCGGATACTTCCAGCTCATCGCCTCGGTGGACTTGTTCATCATCTACGACAATATCAAGTACACGAAGAAGGGGTGGATCAACCGCAACCGCCTCCTGCGCAACGGCGCCGATGTCGTGTTCACGCTGCCGGTGCGCAAGGACGCCGACATCCTCGATGTGAAGGACCGTGCGGTCGCGGACGACTTCGATCGCGACAAGCTGGTCAATCAGCTGCGCGAGGCATACCGGAGGGCGCCACACTTTCCGGAGGCGTTCCCGATGGTTGAAAGGACCATCATGTCGCCGCTGCAAAACCTGTTCGACTACATCCACAATTCCGTGCTGGAGTGTTGTCGCTACCTCGGCATCGGCACGCGCATCGTGCCATCATCGAACTTTGATATCGATCCGGCGTTGAAGGCGGAGCAACGGGTGCTTGCACTGTGCAAGGTGGCGGGCGCAAACGTGTACGTCAACGCGATCGGTGGCCAGAAGCTCTATTCGAGGGAGGAATTCCTTGCCTCGGGCGTCGAACTCAAGTTTCTCCAGTCGCATGAGATCGTTTATCCGCAGTTCGACGATCCGTTCGTCCCCGGGCTGTCCATCATCGACGTGATGATGTTCAACCCGGTCGGCAGGATCCGGGAGTTTCTCGAAACCCGCTTCGAGCTCGTCTAGGCGCGTTCGCAGGTGTGTACCCGATGCCGTTCAAAAACCTGGATGCGACGACATGTTCAAGTGGAAAAAACTGGGAAGGGTTTTCAATCCGCGGGAGATCCGAGGGCGCGCGTGGCTGCACGAGTTCGCGCAGGCCCCGTGCACGCTGCTGTTCGACGACTTCGTTCGCGTCTACTTTTCCTGCCGGCCGCCGGCCGACGCGAACGGACAGTACTGCAGCTACACCGCGTTCGTCGACCTGAAGCGGACCAACCTGTTCGAGATCCTGCGGGCTCGCGGCGAAGCCGATCCTTCCGCTTGGGGAGGCTCGGGGAATTCGACGAGTTCGGCATCTATCCCGTGTCGGTCATCCGCGACGGCGAGCGAGGTTCTCGCCTACTACGGCGGATGGACGCGCTGCGAGTCCGTTCCATTCAACGTCGCCATCGGCTGCGGCGACGAGCGTCGATGGTGGCGAGACGTTTCACGAAGCTGGGTCGCGGCCCGATCCTGTCCTATTCCCTGGACGAGCCATTCGTGCTGAGCGGCCCGAAGATCCGGCGATTCGGCGACCGCTGGTACCTGTTCTACATCGCCGGGCGCAAGTGGAAGGATGGTCGACGGTCGCGCCGGAGCCGGTGTACAAGATCCGCATGGCGTGCGTCGACCGACGGCATGCGCTGGACCAAGGCCGGCAAGGACCTGATCCAGAGCCGCCTGGAGGAAGACGAGGCGCAAGCCAGTCCGGACGTGTATCTTTCGCGGCGGCCGGTACCACATGTTCTTCTGCTACCGCCGCAGCGCGAACTTTCGCGGCAAGGAGAACGGCTATCGGATCGGCTATGCCGTCTCGGACGACCTGTTGCATTGGACCCGCGACGATTCGAAGGCGGGCATCGACGTGTCCGACGAAGGCTGGGATTCGGAAATGATCAGCTATCCCGCACGTCTTCGAGCTCGACGGCGAGACCTACATGTTCTACCTGGGCAACCAGGTCGGTCGTGAAGGCTTCGGCATCGCGCAGCTGGATGGGAAGCTGTGATGCAGCCCGCCAGTGCGCCGTTGAAATGGAAGAAGCTGGGCAAGATCTTCGATCCAACCCAATTCGAACTCCCGAACCATTGCGCAGCAATTCGCGCAGTCGCCGCAGGCGCTGGTCTTCGATCGACTTCGTGCGGATCTACTTCTCGTCGCGAGAGCGCGATCCGCGCAACGGCAAGTACCTGAGCCATGTCTGCTTCGCGGATTTCTCGAAGGACTTCCGGCAAGTCATCCGCGTCAGCGACAGCACCGTGATCCCGCTGGGCAAGCTCGGATGCTTCGACGAGCACGGCATCTTTCCGATCAATGTCCTGCGCCATAGCGGCAGGATCTACGGATACACCTGCGGATGGAGTCGTCGGACTTCGGTGTCCGTGGAAACCTCGATCGGGCTGGCCGAGAGCGACGACGACGGTCTCACCTTCCGCAAGCTCGGCGACGGTCCCGTGCTGACCTCATCGCTGCACGAGCCCTATCTCGTCGGCGACGCATTCGTCCAGTTCCATGGCGATCGGTTCCACATGTGGTACATCTTCGGGACCGCGTGGAAGCGTGCCGCGGAAGGCGGCGTGCCCGAACGCACCTACAAGATCGGCCACGCCGTTTCTCGCTGATGGCCGTCGCCTGGGAGAAGGAGGAGGCGAGACAGATCATTCCCGACAGCCTCGATGCCGACGAGAGCCAGGCGCTGCCGACGGTGGCGCGAATCGGCGACCGCTATCACATGATCTTCTGCTACCGACAGTCGACCGATTTCCGGACGAACAAGGCACGTGGGTATCGGCTTGGTCACGCGTGGTCGCGACGACCTGTCGCAATGGACCCGGGACGACGCGGGCGCCGGCATCGACGTGTCGGTCGCGGACTGGGACTCGGACATGCAGTGCTATCCCAACATGTTCGAATGCGAAGGTCGCACCTACCTGCTCTACAACGGCAACGAGTTCGGCCGCCACGGCTTCGGCATCGCGATCCTCGAATGAACGACGACGGTATCGAGTATCACGAGGGGCGCGCGACCAGGGAGGACATCGAGGCGCACCTGGAGCGATGTGACCGGGATTTTTCCCCGGACTTGAGTCTCAAGGTCGATATCGGCGAGTATTCGACCAAGCTCAAAGCACGGGCGAGGACTTTCGAGGCGTGGTCGCGCAAGGCGCTGGTCGGGCTGGTCGCCGCGTACATGAACGATGCCGGCACGCGCATCGGCTACATTAGCAGCGTGAGCGTCGTCAGGGAGTTCACGGGCCGTGGTATTGCGCTGGCGTTGCTCGAGTTGTGCCGCGAAAGCGCACGGCGCGAGGGCATGGAGGCGCTGCGGTTGAAAGTCAGCCAGGAGAGTGCACGAGCGATCCGCTTGTACGAGAAATTCGGATTTTCCGAAATCGAACGCGAGGGGAAAAGCGTGGTGATGGAACTGAAATTCCACGACGGCCGCCGATCATGACGACCGAACGGGACTACAACCTTGAACTTGCCGACGTGGCAGGCAGCAAGTACGCGTACAACTTCGATTTCGACGTCATGCATCCACTGATGCTGAGGTCCTTCCGTCCGTTCTTCCGTCCGGGGAATTGCCTCGAACTCGGTAGTTTCAAAGGTGATTTCACGCGTCGATTGCTGGCGCATTTCGACGATATCACTTGCGTCGAGGCGTCGGACCAGGCGATCGAGACTGCGCGGACGCAGGTGGGCGGCAAAGTCAAGTTCCTGAACGCGCGCTTCGAGACCGCACAGTTGCCCGCCACCTACGACAACATCGTCCTCACCCACGTCCTCGAACATGTCGACGACCCGGTCGCCATCCTCGGACGCATCAACCGCGAGTGGCTCGCGCCGGAGGGCCGGCTCTTCCTGGTCTGTCCGAACGCCAATGCACCATCACGACAGATCGCGGTGTTGATGGGGCTCATCACGCACAACGCAGCGGTGACACCGGAGGAGGCCGTCCACGGCCATCGCTGCACCTACTCGCTGGACACGCTCGAGCGCGACGCGGTCGCGGCGGGGCTTGCAGGTCTCGTTCCGTTCCGGAATCTTCTTCAAGGCGCTCGCCAATTTTCAGTGGGATCGACTGCTCAAGACGGACATCATCTCGAAGGAGTATCTGGAAGGTTGCTACAAGCTGGGTCAGCGGTATCCCGACCTGTGCTCGAGCATTTTCCTGATGTGCGAACGAGGGCGCGCGTGAGCCGCGATCACACCTTGCCCGAGCCGAGGGCGGCGAGCACGGACGTGATTCCCAGGATCGCGTCGACCTGCAGCATCGATCCCGTGGGCAGGACCACGACGCGCTCGGCGACGCAGGTCGTGTTCGGAAGCACCATTCCGGCGTGCGGATAGTAGGAGCGATAGGGTTGCATGTTGTGGCAGCCCGGCCAGAAGTATTTGCGGGCAAGGATGTTCTCGGCGTGCAGGATCTCGACGATTCGATCGCGTGAAACCGGGAAGTAAGGCGCCACTTCCACGACCAGGTACTGGTAGTTGTTCCGTTCCGATTCGTCGTACTGGAGCACGCTCAGCCCGGGAATCGACGCGATGGCGTCGCGATAGCAGTGATAATTGCGCCGGTTCAGCGCGACAAATTCATCCAGGTCTTCCAGGTTGGTCAGGCCCATCGCCGCGGCGATCTCGGTCATCTTCCCGTTGGTTCCCGGGTAGATCACGTTGTCGTAGCCCGAGAAGCCAAAATTGCGCATCAGGCGCATTTTGTCGGCGAGCGCGTCGTTGTTGGTCACGACCGCGCCACCCTCGAAGGTGTTGAAGAACTTCGTGGCGTGAAAGCTGAAGACCTCGCACTCGCCGAAACCGCCGAGCAGCTTGCCGTTCAGGCTGCAGCCGAATCCGTGCGACGCGTCGAACATCAAGCGCAGCTTGTGTTCCCTGGCGATCGCCTCGAGTTCCTTGACCGGAGAGGCGCGGCCCCAAAGGTGCACGCCGATGATGCCGGTGGTCCGCGGCGTGATCATGCGCCAGACGGCGGCCGGATCCAGATTGTGTGTCGCCGGATCGATGTCGGCGAAAATCGGCGTGATCTCCTGCCACTGCAGCGCGTGCGCGGTGGCGATGAAGGTGTACGACGGGACGATGACCTCGCCCTTCAGGTCCAGCGCGCGCGTCGCGATCTCGAGCGCGATCGTTCCGTTGCACATCGCAACGCAGTGCTTGACGCCGAGGAACGACGCGATCCGCTGCTCGAATTCCTGCGCGATCGGTCCGTTGTTGGAAAGCCAGCCGCTGTCCAGGATGTCGGACGCGCGCTGCAGAAAACGCTTGTGATTGCCGATGTTGGGCCGGCCGACGTGAAGCGGCTCGGCGAACATCGGCGGGGCGCCGTTGACCGCGAGGTCGGCGGTCGACTTGACCGACTTGTACGTCGAACTTTCGACGCCCTTGACCAATTTCATCGAAGCGCCTTCGCCGGTGCGGACGCCGGCGCGATCGCGCAGTCCATGGTCACGCCCGCCCGCTGCTTGCAAACCCGCCACTACCTCTTTGGGTTTCATGGAAGTCTTTCACTTCGACAAAGGATGCCTGAACCACAGCCACAAGCACAATTTGGGCCAGTCTTTCCCTGGGCTTGAGCGCCGTGTGCGGTGCGTTCAAGCCTCCCATGGGTTCGCCACCTTGACGCCGCAGTCATCAAAGTCCTCTACGTTCCGCGTCGCGACCGTTGCACCCGCCGCTAGAGCGATGGCGGCGATCTGCGCGTCGAATTGGGAGATCGGATGCCCGGCGCGGCGCCGGGTCGTCGCAATGCTTGCGTAAGGACGCGCCGCGTCACTTCCGAACGCCAGGATGCGACCGCCGAAGTCATCCGAGAACATGGCGTCCGCCGCTGCCGCGATGGCCACGCGCCGCTTGCCCGAGGGCAGCAGCATGATGCCGTGAAGAATTTCTGCCTGGGTTAGGCTGGTCGTGTACAGCGCACGTGCCGGCTGCGCCCCGACCCAGCGTATGACACGCTCGTCGGGCGCCGCCTTCATCAGCTCCGAGACGACATTGGTGTCGAGTACTATCACTTGCCGGGACGGGGGGGCGTCCGCATGGCTTGCCGCTGCGGCAGTTGCAGCTCTACGCCGCCGAATGCCTGGAAGCGTTTTTGAATGGCTTCGGCAAGGCTGCGCTCGGCTTCCTGCTCGCCGGTTAGCGCGGCCGCAAGAATCTTGCGGGCCTCGTCCTCCATCGACCGCTTGTGATGCGCGGCGCGCACACGAAGCCGCCCCTTGATCGATTCATCAAGATTGCGAATGGTGATACTTGCCATGCAAATGCACCTTTCGGTCGGCCGCTATCAATGATTGCATTGTAATCATTGATAGCAATCTCGTCAACGACCTACCTGCGACCACTGCTGCCGAAGCCTCCACCGCCGCGTTCACTCGCCGCAAAGGCATCGGTTTCCTGAAACATTGCCTGCACGACCGGCACGATTACGAGTTGCGCAAGTCTTTCCATGGGCTTGAGCTCGAACGCGGTGCTGCCACGGTTCCAGCAACTCACCATCAACGGCCCCTGGTAGTCCGAATCGATCAAACCCACCAGGTTGCCGAGAACGATTCCGTGTTTGTGGCCGAGCCCGGATCGCGGAAGGATGACCGCGGCCAGGCCCGGCTCGGCGATGTGGATGGCGATCCCCGTGGGGATCAGTTCGGTCTGGCCCGGTTGCAGCGTGATCGGCGCATCGATGCACGCGCGCAGGTCCATGCCGGCGGAGCCGGGGGTCGCGTATGCGGGAAGGTGGGGACGGATGCGCTCGTCGAGAACCTTGAGGGCGATGGTTGCCGTTGTCACGGTTTGCTCCGGTTTTTTTCTCGCCCATTTTGGGCGACGTTCTTAGACGCGGAATGCCACGGCGCATGCCACAATCGTTGCACAAATGCAGTATCGATGATAAGTGTACAACGATTGTTCGATCGATAGGAAAATTCACCGCCACTTGAAACGTCGTGACGATTGGTTGCCCTGACGTCTTCAGCGGGAATTCCTCCAAAAATAGCTCCGTCGCTTCGCGAAGATTCACAAGCGCTTCCTCCATTGATTCCCCCTGCGTGGTGGTGCCCGTCTCGGGATTCAGTGCCGTAAATCCACCCTCTGCGGAGGGAATGAGGACTGCGGTAAGCAACATGAGGAGCTCCAAGCGTGCCGAAAGGTTGATTATGGCTCAACGCGCGACTGAAACGTCTAGACGCAATGCGCGTCAATCGCCCGGGCCATATCGGCCGCGCTCGTCATTGACCATTACTCCGCAGTTGCGAAGGTTCACCGAACCAATGTACTTCTATATAACATACATTATATAGACACCTTTGCTTGGATACCCTTCATGCTTGCATTCAAGATTACGACCGTTGGCTCCTCAGTCGGGATTATCCTTCCCAAGGAAGTCAGGGATCGGCTCAAGGTGAAAAAGGGCGACACGCTTTTCCTGACCGAAATGCCTGAGGGGGGTTACAGGCTGACACCCTATAACCCCGAATTCGAACGGCAAATGCAACTTGCGGAGGATGTGATGCGCTCCGATCGCGACATTCTCCGCGCACTTGCAAAGTGAGGTCTTGGCGACGGATTGATGTCGATGTGATCAAGGCCGTTCATGATCGCCAGTTGGTGGAACATGGAGGAGCGGCAGGTACTAGCAACTGGGCCGCGGTTGATGCGGCACTCGCCAGACCAAGGAACCTAGCGACATATGGCGACCCTGACGCCGCAACATTGGCCGCGACGTACGCGTGGGGCATTGCCGCCAACCACAGTTTCGTCGATGGCAACAAGCGCACAGGCTGGGTCGCTGCGCGGCTGTTCCTCGCCGACAACGGATATGTTCTTGTATTTGATCAGGCCGAAGCAGTGCAAATCATGCGGCAAGTCGCGGGGAAGACAACGACGGAAGAGCACCTGGCCGATTGGTTCCGGAAACGCCTTGCGTGATACCCAATCGCGATACTACGACGATGCAAGTCAGCAAAGAGTAATAATGATAAGGTCCACGTCGACTTGGCCTCGGCCGAAGCTTTCCGTCGAGTGCTCGAATCCGAGTCCGGGACGACAAGCCGTTGCGCACTGAAAGTATGACAACAGTAACCATCTCGCCAAAGTACCAGGTGGTCATTCCTTGCGATGTGCGCAAGGCGCTCGGGATTGGCGTCGGCCAGAAATTTCAGGTCGTCGCGCTGGACGATCGAATCGTATTCGTTCTGATCAAGCCACTAAAGGCTCTTCGAGGCTTCGTGCGTGGCATCGATACGAGTATCAGACGCGAAAGGAGTCGTGATTGAATCTCGTCGATTCTAACGTGTAGGCAACCGCACCGCGATTTCCGCGACCAGCGCACGCGCCAGGGCCAGCTTGCCCATGCGCGGCAAGGCGTGCGATCCGGCGTCGTCCAGGAGCGTCACTTCGTTTTCGTCGTTGCCCAGCGCATCCTGCGCGCGGTTGGCGATAAGCAGCGGCAGCTTCTTGCGCCGGCGTTTGGTTTCGGCGTTGTTCATCACGTCGTCGGTCTCGGCCGCGAAGCCGACGCAGAACGGTGGCTTGGGCCGCGCCGCGACACGCGCGAGGATGTCCGTCGTGGGCTTGAGTTCCAGCGTCAGCATCGCGTCCGCCTTCTTCATCTTGGACGCGCGCGGCTCCGCCGGCGCGTAATCCGCCACCGCCGCGACCGCGATGAAGACGTCTGCCGAAGCGATGCGCGCGTCGACCGCGGCAGCCATGTCGGCGGCGCTGGTCACATCCTCTCGCGTCACCCCTGCTGGCGTGGCCAAGGTCGTCGGCCCGGCAACCAGCGTCACCGTCGCGCCCGCCTCGGCGCACGCCTGCGCCAGCGCAAATCCCATTTTTCCCGAACTCGAGTTGGTGATGCCGCGCACGGGATCGATCGCCTCGAAGGTAGGGCCGGCCGTGAGCAGCACGCGCTTGCCGGCCAGGTGCTTCGGCTGCGCCGATGCGATCAATGCGGCGAGAATCTCTTCGGGCTCGAGCATCCGGCCATCGCCGATCTCACCGCAAGCCTGGTCGCCGCTGCCGGGGCCTGCGATGTCGACACCGTCGGCACGAATCTGCGCCACATTGCGCTGCGTCGCCGCCGCTGTCCACATCTGCCTGTTCATCGCCGGTGCGACCAGCAGGCTGCAGTCGCGGGCCAGGCATAGCGTGGACAGCAGATCGTCGGCCTCGCCATGCGCCAGCTTGGCGAGGAAGTCGGCGGAGGCAGGCGCGACCACGATCGCATCGGCGTGCCGGGACAGGTCGATGTGACCCATCGCATTGGCCGCGCCGGAATCCCACAGATCGGTGAGCACCGGATTGCCCGAGAGCGCCTGCAAGGTCATCGGCGCGATGAACTTGGTCGCCGCCTGCGTCATGACGACATCGACCGCGATGCCTTCCTTCACCAGCAGCCGCGTCAGTTCCGCTGCCTTGTACGCGGCGATGCCGCCGGTGATGCCGAGCACGACGCGGCGCAGCGGGCGGGCAGAAATGCTTGTGGTCATCCGTTTGGTTGATTGGGGCAGGGCGTGCCGCAGTTTAATATGCCCCGAGGCATGGGTACATAGGGATTACAGAGGGATTAGGGGACATCATGCGCATTGCGGATTGGCCTGAAGACGAACGACCGCGCGAGCGTTTGCTCAAGCTGGGCCCAGGCGCGCTGTCGGAAGCCGAATTGCTGGCGATCTTTCTGCGCACGGGCATCGCGGGGAAGAGTGCGGTCGAGCTCGGCCGCGATCTGATGCAACGCTTCGGCGGCCTGCACCGTCTGTTTGCGGCGTCGCTCGAAGACGTCTCGGAAATTCGCGGATTCGGGCCCGCCAAATACGCACAGCTGCAAGCGGTGGTGGAGATGGCGCGCCGGTCGTTATCCGAACAGATCGGTGAGCGCGATGCGATGACCTCGCCGCGCGCCGTCCGCGAATTCCTGAGCCTGTTGCTCGGCAGTCGTCCGCACGAAGTCTTCGTCGTGCTGTTTCTCGACTCGCAAAACCGTCTGTTGCAATCGGAAGAGCTATTCCGCGGCACATTGACGCAGACCAGCGTGTATCCGCGCGAGGTGGTCAAGTCCGCGTTGCGCCACAACGCTGCGGGAGTGATTTTCGCCCACAATCACCCGTCCGGCGTCGCCGAGCCGAGCCGGGCGGACGAGCTGCTCACGCAGACCCTGAAGCAGGCGCTATCGCTGGTGGAGATCAAGACGCTCGACCACTTCATCGTTGCGGGCACTCGTACCGTGTCGTTTGCCGAGCGGGGATTGCTGTAGAAGCGAACTCATTCGCGCACAGACGCCATCGCCTGATTGCCTTGCCTTGGTGTGTTTTTGTATATACAATAACCGATGCGAGTGTCCTTCGATCCGACGAAGCGTGACCGCACGCTGAAGGATCGCGGACTGGACTTCGAAGACGCTGAATTGGTATTTGAGGGCACCACGGTCGAGATCGAAGACACGCGCAAGCGCTACGGTGAACCCCGATTCATTTGTTACGGCATGCTGACGGACGCTTGGTTGTCATTGGGTACACCCCTCGAGGTGCTACTCGCCACGTCTTCAGCATGCGAAAGGCCAACGATCGTGAGAAAACCCGCCTCGCGCCGTACTTTGAAGTCTGATCTCGCTGTGGTCGATGCCCATGTGATCCGGCCTCATGAATACAAGGAGCTGCCCGAGATTACCGAGCAGGCTTTGACCCGCGCGATCGTGAATAAGGGCGGGCGGCCAAAGTCGCCGAACCCGCGCAAGCTCATTTCAATTCGGCTGCCGACCGACGTCATTGAACGCTGGAGAGCCACCGGTCCGGGTTGGCAAACGCGCATTGCTGCTCGCCTGAGCAAGGTGCGATAGCGTGCATACGACGCGGCCCGTTCAACCTGGATACTTGAGTTATCAACGGATTCACGTTATCATTCAAGGCTGTCGTAAATTCAACGAGTTGGAGCGGGCCATGGCTCGAGTCTGTCAAGTCACCGGGAAACACCCGATGGTCGGGAACAACGTTTCCCACGCCAATAACAAGACCAAGCGCCGGTTCCTGCCGAATCTGCAGCGCCGCCGCTTCTGGGTCGAGAGCGAGAACCGCTGGGTCAACCTGCGTTTGACCAATGCGGCGCTGCGCACCATCGACAAGAAGGGCATCGACGTCGTCGTTGCCGAGCTTCGCGCTCGCGGCGAGCACGTCTAGAGCACGTTCTGTCGTCATCGGAGCATTGCCATGCGCGAAAAGATCAAACTGGAATCGTCGGCCGGCACCGGCCACTTCTACACGACGTCGAAGAACAAGAAGCTGATGCCGGAGAAGATGGAGATCAAGAAGTTCGATCCCGTCGCCCGCAAGCACGTCATGTACAAGGAAACCAAACTCAAGTGATGCCGGGTCCCGGCCTGTTCCGGGGCGAAAGCCCAAACAAAAAGCCCGCCAACCGGCGGGCTTTTTGCATCGTGCTGTCTCGCGGATGATGCGTTACGCGTAGCTCCGCAGCCGGCGCGAGAAATTCTGCAGCGGAACGATGCCGCTCGCGTCGGCGCGATGACACCAATCCTGCAGGCGGGCAAGCAACTGCTCGCGCGAGTCGTTGGAGCGTGCCCACAGCATCGTCAGTTCCTGCCGCATCGCGTACAGGGTCTTGAGCGCCTTGCTGTGCTCGAGCGTCGACTCCAGTCGGGCACGATCGCTTTCGGGAAGCTTCGTCTGGTCGGCGTGGAACCAGTGGCGCAGGCGCCGCAGGCTCGGCACGCCGCTGGTCAATTCGCCGCGCCGTGCGCGTTCGCGCAGGTTCTCCGCCTCGATCACGTAGGCCTGTTTCAGGGAACGGGCGTAGCTCGTGAGTACCGCGTAGCGGTGCGTAATCACCGACTGCAGCGTATCGAGGTCGGCCTGCAGCTTGGCACGATCGAACTTGAGCTGCGGTGCCAGCTTGCGCACTTTCGCCAGTCCAAGCATTTCCATGGCGCGGATGTACATCCAGCCGATGTCGAGTTCGTACCACTGCGACGACAGCCTCGCCGAGGTGCCGTAGGCATGGTGATTGTTGTGCAGTTCCTCGCCGCCGATGAGGATGCCCCAAGGCACGACGTTGCGGCTGGCGTCTTCGCAGGCGAAGTTGCGATAGCCCCAGTAGTGGCCGATGCCATTGATGATTCCCGCCGCGGTGACCGGGATCCAGGCCATCTGGACTGCCCAGATCGTGGCGCCGATCGGCCCGAACAGAACGAGGTCGACAACGAGCATCAGGCCGCAACCCTGCCAGGAGTAAGGCGTATAGACGTTGCGTTCGATCCAGTCGTCGGGCGTGCCGACGCCGTACTTCTCCAGCGTTTCGGCATTCCTGGATTCTTCGCGGTACAGTTCGGCGCCCTCCAGCAGCACCTTCTTGATGCCGCGGGTCTGCGGGCTGTGCGGATCTTCGGCTGTCTCGACCTTGGCGTGATGCTTGCGGTGGATGGCGACCCATTCCTTGGTCAGCATGCCCGTCGTCAGCCAAAGCCAGAACCGGAAGAAATGGCCGATCGCAGGATGCAGGTCCAGGCCCCGATGCGCCTGGCTGCGATGCAGATAGATGGTCACGGCGGCGATGGTGACGTGCGTCAGCGCCAGCGTTACGACGATGTAACCCCACCACGGCAGTGGCATCAGGCCGTTGGCGAGGAGTGAAAGCGGATCAAAGGTCATGGATTCTTGTAATAGGCATGCATCTGCCGGCGCTCGGTTTGCGGGCCGGCTTCGCAACTGCTGCGCATTTTACACGATACGCCGTCACGGCGCTGGGAATCTAAGAAAGATTGATTTATATCAATGAATTACAAACTTCTCGGCAACTTGGACTCATCACCTTTACATGGGGGCGAGGCCGGTTTGCCCAAGTCCAGAACGTGAATGTCCCGCCGTGGAAAGGGGATTTTGATGTCGTGGGCGCCAAATGCCTTCCAGATGGCGACGTACAGCGTCGAGCGCAGGTTTCCCAGGCCGTTCTCCGGGTCGTTGATCCAGACGCCGAGTTCGAGGTCGATGCCGCTTTCAGCAAAGCGCAGGACCACGACGGCAGGTGGGTTCGGCGCGCGCAGGACGCGCGGCTCGGCCAGCGCGATCTGCTCGACGAGTCGCATCGCGAGGGCGAGATCGCTGTCGTAGCTGATCTGGAGCGGCAGCGCGAGCCGAGCGTCCCGGCTGGTGTAAGAGTGGTTCAGCACCGTGGTGGTCGCCAGCGTTTCATTGGGCACGATCGCCTCGATCCCGTCGAGGCTGCGCACGACGACGTAGCGCGACGTGAGCTTGGTGACCACGCCGAAGCGATTGTCGACGGTGATCATGTCGCCGAGGCGAATCGAGCGGTCGAGCAGGATGGTGAACCCGGCGATGTAGTTGCTGGCGAGCTTCTGCAGGCCCAGGCCGATGCCGACGCCCAGCGCGCCGCCGAACACCGACAACACCGTCAGGTCGATGCCCAGCAGCGGCAGGGAAATCAGCACGCCGACTACGAGCAGCACCGCGCGGAAGAACTTGGCCATGACCACGCGAACGTTGCGGTCCACGTTGGGCATGCGCAGGATCCATTGCTCGATCAATCCGGAGATCCACAGCGAAATCATCAGGGCGAGCATGACGATCACTGCGTCGCGGCCGAGGTCGCGCAGGTTGATGGTCGAGCGGCCGATGGTGAGCTCGGCCGCCTCCAGGACGCTGAGAATTTCCTGGGTGATGCCGAGGTAGTAGAGCAGCAGCAAGCCCCAGACGGTAAAGCTGACCGTGCGCTCCGACAGCGGCAGCGGCTTGTCGTCCCCGAACATGTTCCGCAGTGCGTAGACGCAGAGGCGGATCACCGCCAGCGCGATGACCAGCGGAACGGCGATGGGAAGGAACGCGGACTCGCGATACTGCGGCACGGCGCCGCGCACCAGCAGTAGCAATGCCAACGTCGCGAGTGGAAAGATCAGGCGGTTGACGCTGCCCGCGCCGATCTTGGCCATTCTCGATTCGCCCGGGCTCGACACGTGCAGGCGGCGATCGATCAACCAGCCAACGGCATAGCAGGCGAAGATCACGCTCAGTTCGACCCAGCCGTTCTGGCTGGCGAGCGCCGTCTGGATGCGCTCGAGGTTCAGTGGGGCGAACATCGTTTGATTCTAGCGCAACTCAAAATCGTCGCCGTGCGCGAAGGAATGCGTGCCTACGGCCGAGCCGTTTCGGTCCAAGGTGTCGCGCCGGCCTTGAGGCGCGCCCAATTGTCGCGGTACGCATGCGCGACGGCCGGGTTGTCGCGCAGCACGATGACATTCTCCGCGTTGCTGCGTTGCGCGGCGATCGTGAAATTGTAACTGCCGGTGATCGTCGTCGCGTGCGGCGCTTCCGCGTCGATGACGATCACCTTGTTGTGCGCAGCCTGGAAATTTCCGTCAAGCCATACGTCGACGCCGCCCGCCGCGAGGTCCGCGAGCACGTTCTGCGGCAAGGCGCGCGCCTGCTCGCGATCGGCGACCACCTGCACCCGCACTCCGCGCTGGCGCGCGCGCACGAGAGCGCGCGCGATCGCGCGGTCGGTGAAGCTGTACGCCAGCATCACTACTTCATTTCGCGATCGATCGATCTCGCCGACGATGAGCCGGTCGATCCGGTCTCCCGGCGTGAACGCGATGTCGACGCTGCCGACACTTGGGTAGTGCTTGTCGATCGATGGTTCGGCGACGGCGGCGCTGGCAGCGACCAGTGCGACCAGCGCGAACAGACCGATCGCGCGCGACCCGCTGCGCTGCGGCTTGATCACGTGCGCTCCAGCACGGCCGCGAAAAAGCCGTCGCAGCCATGGCGATGCGGATAGAGCTTAAGCAGCGGGCCGGTGTCGAGGGCGACCCTGGCTTTGGCGAGTTCGGCGGCGGCGTTGCCGAGCGCGAACTGCGGGTGCGTTGCGAGAAAAGCTTCGACGATCGCTTCATTTTCCTCGGGCAGTACGCTGCAGGTGGCGTAGACGATGCGGCCGCCGCTTTTCACCATGTGCGCGGCGGCCGCGAGAATGCGCGCCTGCTTCGCGGTGAGTTCGGTGAGTCCCTCGGGTGTCTGTCGCCACTTCAGGTCCGGATTGCGGCGAAGGGTGCCGAGCCCGCTGCACGGCGCATCCACCAGCACGCGGTCGATCTTCCCGGCCAGTCGCTTGACGTGGGTATCGCGTTCGTTCTGGATCAGCACCGGCTGCACGTTGGACAGACCCGAACGCGCAAGCCTGGGCTTGAGGCGTGCGAGTCGTCGCGCCGACACGTCGAAGGCGTAGACGCGCCCCTGCGAGCGCATCAATGCGCCGAGCAGCAGCGTCTTGCCGCCGGCGCCCGCGCAGAAGTCGACCACCATGTCGGTTCGCCGCGGCGCAACCAGCAGGCCCAGCAACTGGCTACCGTCATCCTGCACCTCGATCGCCCCCGACTTGAATAGCGGATGTTGCTGCAACGCCGGCCGTCCCTGGATGCGCAGGCCCAGCGGCGAGTACGGCGTCGGTTCTGCGATGATGCCGGAGGCGGCCAGCGCTGCCTGCGCCGCGTCGCGCTGGATGGACAGCGGATTGATCCGGAGATCGAGTGGCGCGGGCGACAGCCAGGCACGCGTCAACGCATCGCACTCGGCGGCCGGATAGGCGGCACAGAGCCGCTCCCACAGCCACTCGGGAAGTTCCGCCGTTTCCGCTGCCGAGAGCGCGGGCTTGCGTGCGCGGAATGCGCCTGCCCAGGCGCGTTCTTCGATGGACAGCGCGCCTTCGAGCTCGCGCAGGCTCAGGCCGAGCTCGCGCAGCGTGACGGCTATTGCCAGCCGGCGCGGCGCGCTCGATTCCGCCTGTGCGCAAAGCGAGCGCAGTCGACGCAGCGTCGCGAAAACACCATCGGCGACGAACGCGCGATCGAGCTGGCCGAGCTTGGCATTGCGACGGAAGAAATGGTGGAGCGTCGTGTCCGCGGGCTCGGTCAACGGCAACACCGCGGCGAGCGCGTCGGACAACGCGCCGAGTTGGCTGGCGCGCAGGCTTGGGTGATCCCCCCACGCTTGCGGCCTCAGTGGCCGGGGCGGCCGCTGCGCGGCCCCGCGGGGGGCGGAATTCGCGCCTCGGGGCGGCCCCGAGGCGCTCGTACGGTGTCCCCCGTGCGGCGCTGCGCGCCGCTTCCCCCGAAGGGGGCGCGCGCCTTGGGGCGGCCCTTCGGCGCTCATTGCTGCGCGACGGATTCGTCGACGCGGATGCTGTCGAGCAGTAGTTCGACGGTGGCGCGCGCGTTGGACAGTCGCACCTTCACCGCCACGAAGCGCAGCGAAGGCGCGAGCCACACTTGCGCGTCGATCGCGCCGTCGCCATTCTGCCGCCGCCAGATTTCCGTTTCGACATCGCCGAAGGGGAGCGTCACGGTTTCGGTCCCATCCCGCCGGAACCCGTAGTGATACACCTTGCGCGTGGTCGCGATGTTGAACTGCATTTCATCGTTCTCGGGCGGCGCGAAGTAGAATTGCCAGAGCACGACCAGCGGATCGAAGGTCGGCAGTTCCAGCGGCGCCGACTTGTCGTCGTTGAGCCGTACCATTCCGCTTTCCCAATCGAAGATCGCGAACTCCCTGCGGTCCTTGCTCGTGCCGGTGCGGGCGATGCTGAAGCTCGTCGGTTGCAGGCCGCTCGGCGTGATCGTGCCCACGCTCGTGGCGCGTCCTTGGCCCGAGAAGAACAGCGACGCGAGGCCGCGCGCCTCGGCTACGGTGGTGATCGAATAGTCGTTGCGCGCGTGATCGAGCCGGTAGACCGCTTGGCCGATGAGGAATCCGTGCGTGCCGAGGAATGCACTGTAGGAAAGGTCGACGCGCGGAGGTAGCGTCTTCGTGGGCAACGCGGGTTCGGGGGCGGCGACTGCCACCGGCTCGTCGAGCGGTGCCGGCGCGGATTCGGCCACGGCGGGCTCGGGTTCCGGGGTTGCGACCGGCTCGGGCGCGGGTTCCGGTACCACCGTGGCCGACGGTGCTTCCGCCGTGGCCACGGGCGCCGGACGCTTCTTCGGCTTGGGTTTGGGCGCGGCTGGATGCGCGGCCGGCAAGGGGGGCGCGGGAAGCTCGGTAATCGCCACAGCCAGCGGCGCTGACGCGGCGGGATCGTCCTCCGTGCGAATCGGCCACTGCGTCAGCGCCAGGTGCACCAGCAGCGAAATCGCCAGCGCGAGCAGCAGCACGCGCTTCGGGTTGCGGGCCGGGTCGCGAATCCAGTAGTCGAAGGCGTTGGCGTGGGCGGTTGTCATGAGGGTGCGTGTGGCCAGGGATCTGGGTCAGTCGGCGACAGGTACCGTCAACGTCGCCAGGTGGGCCACTGAGCCATTAACGCGCACGCCCGGCCCCGCGCTGACCAGCCGCTCCGCGCAAAACCAGCGCACCGCAGACGCGAGGATGCGATGCTCGACCTCGAGTACGCGCGCCGCGAGCGTGGCCTCGGTGTCGTCCTCGTGCACCGCCACCGCACCCTGCGCGATGATCGGCCCATGATCGACCGTCGCGGTCACGAAGTGCACGGTGCAGCCATGGATCTTGACGCCATCGGCCAGCGCACGCCGGTGCGTGTGGAGACCGGCATAGGCCGGAAGCAATGACGGATGGACATTGATCAGGCGCCCCGCGTAACGCTCGACGAAGCCTGCGGACACGATACGCATGAACCCCGCCATGACGACCAGATCCGGCGCCAGCGCGTCGATCGCCGCCGCCAGCGCGCGCTCGAAGCCGGCGCGATCGGCAAACAGGCGATGGTCGACGACTGTCGTTGGTACGCCATGGCGTGCGGCGTGCGCGAGCCCGGCGGCGTCCGGACGATTGCTGATGACGCCGGCGACGGTCGCGGCGATCCTTCCGTCACGCACTGCCACGAGCAGCGCGGCCATGTTGGAGCCGCGGCCGGAAATCAGTATCACGACGCGCTTCATGTTCTGCCGTGCACGCGCAAGCGGGAATCCATTGACGGCGGCAGCAAATCAGACGACCACGGTGCCCGGCGCATTGGTCGCGCGCTGTTCCACTGCGCCGATCAGCGTTGCGGTCTCGCCCAGTTGCAGAAGGCGCGCGACCACGGCGGGCGCCGCGTCGCTGGCCACGACCAGCACCATGCCGATGCCGCAGTTGAACACGCGATGCATTTCGGCGGGCGTGACATTGCCCGTGCGTTGCAGCCAGTCGAAGATTGCGGGCCGCACCCAGCGCGCGGAGTCGATGCGTGCACTCAGGCCATCCGGGAACATGCGATGCGTGTTCTCCGTGAGCCCACCGCCGGTGATGTGCGCCATTCCCTTGATGTCGAACTCGGCGAGCAGCTTGAGCACCGGCTTGACGTAGATTCGCGTCGGTTCGAGCAGCGTTGCACCCAGCGTTCGCGCATCGGCGACACCCGCGACGGATCGCGCGAGGTCCGCGCCCGATGCCTCGAGGATGCTGCGTATAAGTGAAAAGCCATTGGAGTGGGGCCCGCTCGAAGCAAGCCCGATGAGTGCATCGCCCGCGGCGATGCGCGTGCCGTCGATGGCGCGCGATTTCTCGACGACACCCACCGCGAAACCGGCGAGGTCGTACTCTCCGCTGACGAACGCCCGCGGGTGCTCGGCCGTTTCGCCGCCGATCAGCGCGCAGCCTGCCTGCTCGCAGCCCGCCGCGATCCCCTTGATGACCGCGCTCGCGACCTCGACGTCGAGGCGTTCGCACACATAGTAGTCCAGGAAGAACAGCGGCTCGGCGCCTTGCACCAGGATGTCGTTGACGCTCATCGCTACCAGATCGATGCCGATGGTGTCGTGCTTGTTCAGCGCAAACGCGAGTTTCAGCTTGGTGCCGACGCCATCGGTGCCCGAGACCAGGACGGGCTCCCGGAAGCGCTTCGGCAGTTCGACCAGCGCGCCGAAGCCGCCGATTCCCGCCAGCACCTCCGGGCGCAGCGTACGCTTCGCGAACGGCTTGATCGCCTCGACCAGGCGATCCCCCGCGTCGATGTCGACGCCGGCGTCGCGATAGGACAATGAAGGTTGATTGGCGGGCATCGGATGATTGAGTCGTCGCGTCGCGCGGGGTACAGTGAGCGACTTTTTCGCCTCGATTTTACCGGAAATGATTCCCCCCAACCCGCCGTCAGACGATACCAATGCGTCGCAGGCGCCCGCCTCGACGCCGGCACGCCCGCTGCGCCTTCCGCACTATCTCTGGCTGGGCGGCACTGTGCTCGCGACGGCGGCCTTGCTGCATTGGCTCGGTCCGATTCTGACGCCGTTTTTGATCGGCGCCCTTTTCGCGTATCTCGGCAGTCCTGCGGTCACCTGGGCGCAGCGTCATCGCGTGCCGCGAACCGTGGGCACGCTCGTGATCATGTTGGTGATGCTGCTGCTCTTGCTCGGACTCCTGCTGGTCCTTGCGCCGCTGGTACAGACGGAGTTCATACAGTTGACCAGGCGCTTGCCCGAGCTTGCCACCACCGCGCTCGTCAAGGTCTCGCCGTGGCTGCGCGAAAAGTTCGGTCTCGACATGCAACTCGACCTGCCGGCGCTCAGGCGCCTGATCGCCCAAAACGTGACCGGCATGCACGACGTGTCGTTGCGGCTGTGGTCGGGCATCCGCGCCGGCGGCACCTTGTTGCTCGCCATCGTCATCAATCTGGCGCTGATTCCGGTCGTGATGTTCTACCTGCTGCGCGACTGGGACCTCGTGGTCGACAAGATCGGTGAGCTGTTGCCGCGCAGTTGGTTCGCCAAGGTGAGGACGATCGCGATCGAGATCGACGACGTCATGGCGGAATTCGCCCGCGGCCAGCTCTGGGTCATGGTTGTGCTGGCGGCGTATTACGTGATCGGACTGTCGCTGGCCGGGCTGCAATTCGCGTTGCCGATCGGCATCCTGACCGGTCTCCTCGTCTTTGTCCCCTATGTGGGCTTCGGGCTCGGTTTGGTGCTCGGTGTGGTCGCGGCATTGCTCCAGTTCTCGGGGTGGCCGGGGTTCTTCGCGGTGCTTTCGGTCTATGGCATCGGTCAGCTGCTCGAAGGCTACGTGCTCATTCCCTGGCTCGTCGGCGACCGCATCGGCCTGCATCCGCTCGCCGTGATTTTCGCGCTGCTTGCGTTCGGCCACCTGTTCGGTTTTGCCGGCGTGCTGTTCGCACTGCCCGCGAGCGCCGCGCTGCTCGTCGGGCTGCGCCACCTGCGCGATCTCTATCGCGATTCCGATTTGTATCAATAGGCTGCTAGTACGGCGGCCCAGAAACTTCACTATGTTCGAATCGGCATTTACGCAAACTTCTCGACCGCCGCACTAGTGGAACAGCTGGTATTCGAACTGGCCGTGCCCGAGCCGCCGTGTCTCGCCAACTTCCTGCCGGGGCGCAACGAAGAGCTGCTGTCCGTGCTGCCGGCGTTCATCGCCGGAGAACACAACGCGACGGGCTTGCTGTTGTGGGGTGCGCCAGCGTCCGGCAAGAGTCACCTTCTGGCTGCGGCGGTGGCGCTGGCCCGGGAGCGGGGCCTCGCGGCGCGCTACTTTGCGCATCCGCACGATCTCGATGACGACGCGACGCCGGCCGGTGCGCTGATCGCGATCGACCGCGTCGACGAAGCCGACGCCGCGTCGGCGGGGCGGATGTTCACGCGCTTCAACGCACTGCAGGAGCGGCACGGCCGCATGATCGCGGCATCGCGTGTTCCCCTGGCGGCGCTCCCCCTGCGCGAGGACTTGCGTACGCGTCTGGGCTGGGGCCTGGTGTACGAGGTCTTTCCGCTCGCAGACGATGACAAGTCGAAGGCGCTGGGGGTCTACGCGAAGGAACGCGGATTTTCGCTGTCCGGCGACGTGATCGATTACCTGCTGCGGCACGGGCGCCGCGACATGCGCTCGCTGCTGGCGACGCTCGCCGCGCTCGATCGCCGTTCGCTGGCAACCAAGCGGCCGATTACCGTGCCGATGATCAAGGATTGGCTGCAACAGGAACTCGAGTGGGAACGACGCGCCAACGGCTGACGCTGTTCGATCTGGACAATACGCTTCTGGCCGGCGACAGCGATTATGGCTGGGGCCAGTTCCTGATCGAAGTCGGCGCGGTCGATGCTGCCACCTACGAGCGCCGCAACGCCGAGTTCTTCGCCGACTACCAGGCGGGGCGGCTCGATATCCGCGCGTTCCTCGACTTCCAGCTGCGTCCGCTGGCCGACAACGACCCGGCGCAACTATTCGCCTGGCGCGACCGCTACCTGACCGAGAAGATCGAGCCCATGCTGCTGCCTGCCGGCCAGGCCATCGTCCGCCAGCGCCTTGCCGCCGGCGACCTGGTGGCGGTGGTGACATCGACCAACAGCTTTGTGACGAAGCCGATCGCGCAGAAGCTGGGCATTTCGAATCTTGTCGCGACGGAGCCGGAGATGGTCGAGGGGCGCTTCACGGGCCGCATCACGGGGGAACCCTGCTTCCGGGCCGGCAAGATAAGCTGTGTGGAGGCCTGGCTCGCCCGTCAAAAACGCGGTTTGCGCGATTTTACCGAGTCCTGGTTCTATACCGATTCCCATAACGACCTCCCGCTGCTTGCCGCAGTCACGCATGCGGTCGCCGTCGATCCCGACCCCATCCTGGCCAGGCATGCCGCCGCCCAAGGCTGGCCAATCGTCAGTTGGAGGCCTGCCCGGCGACATGAAGCTTGATCCAAGCTGTCAACCGTTGGGGAAAGGGCCACGTTAATGGCGGCGACACGAATCCAGATGAGTGTCGACAAACCCAAACCACACTGAGGAAATAACATGTCCAAGCTGTTGAGCGCGCTGATTGCAAGCGCATTTGTCGTGTCGCTGACGGCAGCTGCACAAACCACGGCCCCGGCCACGACTGCACCGGCCAAGCCGGCGGCGTCTCCTGCCCCGGTTGCGGCGGCACCTGCGGCTGCCCCGATGGCGGCCAAGACCGACTCGAGCACCGACGTCAAGAAGACTTCGACCAGCGCCACCCCGGCTGCCAAAAAGTCCAAGAAGAAGGCCAAGCATCCGCCGACCGCGCAAGCGACGTCTGCAACAAAGGCGCCGACTTCGACGGCTGACGCGACAAAGGCCGCAACCAGCAAATAAAGTAACGTTGCGCGACTGCAACGGCCGCTGCGAAACGCTGCTTTCGGCCGTTGCATATCGTCGCAAAAGTCAATATAATCATTAAGCTTTGCCATTTACAGATTCCGAGCCAACAGTTCGGGCAAGCGCGGAAACGACGGATCGACCCGAACCAACCATTGAGGAACAACACATGAACAAGCTGATAATTGCCCTTTGCAGCAGCGCATTCGTTTTCGGCTCTGCGTCGGTGCTGGCTCAGGCAGGCGCAGACAGCATGCTGCCGCTGAGCAAGATGCAGACCGAGCAGTCCAAAGCGGCCTCGGCCGAGGCGAAGGCCAAGTGGGCGAAGATGACGCCGGAAGAGCAAGCCGCCGCCAAGAAGGCTGCGCGGGCGAAGAAGCAGTCGGAATTGACTGCGCTCGACAACATGGCTTGCGAAAATTGCTACGATGCAAAGAAAGCCGCGGCGGAAGCGGCCGCGTCCAAGGCGCAGCCCGTTCCCACGAAGACTGAGCGGCAGCAGGACCTGAAGAACGTGGAAAAGAAGTCGGGCCCCGGCCAGTAAGCATTAACTCGTTGCTCTAGCAAGTACAGATGCAGGGGCTGCGGCCCCTGCATTTTTTTTGATGCGCCCACCGTCGCGCGTGCAGGCTGACCCATGGTGACGACCCGATCCCGCCCGAAGCTCCAGCGCATCGTCATCGGCCTGTCCGGCGGCGTCGATTCGTCGGTCGCGGCGTGGCTTTTGAAGCGCGAAGGGCATGAAGTCATCGGCGTCTTCATGAAGAACTGGGAAGACGACGATACCGACGACTACTGCACGTCGCGCCAGGACCTGGTCGACGCGGCCTCGGTGGCCGATGTGGTCGGCATCGAACTCGAGGCGATCAACTTCGCCGCCGAGTATCGCGAGCGAGTCTTCGCGCGGTTCCTGCAGGAATATTCCGCAGGCCGCACGCCCAACCCCGACGTACTTTGCAACAGCGAGATCAAGTTCAACGCTTTCCTCGACTTTGCGCGTACGCTCGGTGCCGACGCCATTGCGACCGGACACTACGCACGCGTGCGATCGATCGACGGCCGCGTAGAATTGTTCAGGGCGGTCGATAGCGGCAAGGACCAGACCTATTTCCTGCATCAGCTGACGCAGCGGCAGCTCGGCGCGGCCAGGTTTCCGGTCGGTGATCTGAGCAAGCGGCAGGTACGCGCGATGGCGCGCGAGCAAGGCATTCCAACGCACGCGAAGAAGGACTCGACCGGCATCTGCTTCATCGGCGAGCGGCCCTTTCGCGACTTTCTCGCGCGCTATCTTCCGCGCGAGCCCGGGCCGATCGAAACGCCCGAAGGCGGGGTCGTCGGTCGCCATACCGGACTCGCGTACTACACGCTGGGCCAGCGCCAGGGCCTGGGCATCGGCGGGACGCGTGACGGCAGCGCCGAGCCATGGTTTGTCGCCGGCAAGGACGCCGCGCGCAATGCGCTGGTCGTCGTTCAGGGCCACGACGATCCGCGGCTGTACGCTGACCGAGTCGATACCGGGACGCTGCACTGGATCTCGGGCGCGCCGCCGGCGCCCGGTCAACGTCTGTCTGCCATGACGCGTTATCGAATGGAGGCGGTGGCGTGCGCTGTCGAGTCCGCTGGACCTGATCGCTGGCGCGCGAGTTTCGGGACGGCGCAATGGGCGCCGACGCCCGGCCAGTACCTGGTGCTCTACGACGGTGAGGTGTGCCTTGGTGGTGGCGTTATCGAGGCGACCTCCGCGACAGTTGGCGCGGTGAGCCGTCAGGCTGCGCTGGCCTGAGCTGCCGCCCCCAGGCAAGCCGGCGGTCGCCATGTCACCGAAGGCGTGCACAATGGGCGCATATTCGGTCCGTACTCGGAATTACTCAGGCGAGACCTCATGACTCGACGTTGCCCACTCTGGTTCGCGCTGCTGCTGGTCGCTTGCGCGATCACGCCTGCGTGGACCCAGGCGCAAAACGCGCCGCCCGCCCCGGGTGCCGCAATGGCGCCGACGCCACTGCCGCAGGATCAGCTCGACGCGCTGCTCGCGCCGATCGCCTTGTATCCGGATCAACTGCTGTCGCAGGTGCTGATGGCGTCCACCTATCCGCTCGAGGTGGTCGAGGCCGCGCGCTTCGTGCAACAGAACCCCTCGCTCAAGGGTGACGCGCTGGACCAGGCGCTCGGCGCCAAGACCTGGGATCCCAGCGTGATGTCGCTGGCGGCGTTTCCGCAGGTGCTGGTGATGATGAACGAGAAGCTCGACTGGACGCAGCAGCTGGGCGACGCGTTCCTCGCCAACGAGGCGCAGGTCATGCAGACCGTGCAGTCGCTGCGCGGCAGGGCGCAGGCAGCGGGCAACCTGCAGGACTCGCCGCAGCAGAAGGTGGTGGTGCAGGATAGGACGATCATCATCGAGCCGGCGCAGCCGCAGGTCGTGTACGTGCCGGTGTACAACCCGACGGTCATCTACGGACCGTGGTGGGTGCCGGCGTACCGGCCATGGTTCTGGTATCCGCCGCCGATCTACGGCTATCCGCCGATAGGTCCGGCGTTCGGCATCGGGTTCGTCTGGGGCACGGCGTGGGCGGTCTCTTCGAATCACTGGGGGTGGGCGAACCCGAACTGGCGTGGCGGCAGCATCAACATCAACGTCAACAACAACTATTTCTACAACCGGCCGCAGTATCAGAATCGCTATCACAACGGCAACTGGCAGCATCAGCCCGAGCATCGCAAAGGCGTCGCGTATCGCGACACCAACGTGCAGAACCGCTACCTGAACACCAACAATGCCGCGGTGCAGTCGCGCGAGGCCTATCGTGGCCGCGACGTGACGCGGCCGACGCAGGTGCAGTCCGGCAACGCGGCACCGCGCCCGGGCACGATGGACCGCCCCGGAACGACCGCCGCGACGCGGCCTCCCGACCGTCCGACCACGATGGAACGACCTGGCGCTGGCACCACCGTGACGCGGCCCGGCGCGGGCACCGGCGGCAGCCCGGTCGATCGCACATCGACGCCGATGTCGCGTCAGTCCGCCGGCGCCGGTGCGAGCCAATCGCGTCCCGCACCGACCTTCAACGCCAACCAGTCGCGACCGCAGACGCAGCAATACAGCAATCGAGGCGCGCAGAGCCGGGCCACGATGAACACGGCGCCATCCCGCAATGCGGGTAGTGGTGGTGGCGGCGCCGGGCACGGCGGCGGTGGCGACAGAGGGAGATGACGTGATCCAGTCCAGATATCAAAGACTTCGCCTGGAATGTTCGGCCACCGTGATGCGAATGATCGCACCGGCACTGTTCATCCTGGGGATGGTGTCGCTGGCGCCGGCCGGCCTCGCGCTTGCCGCCGAAGCGCAACCGGCCGCCAGGCCAGCTGCGAGGATCTCCCAGCAGAGTTTCGCTACGCCGGAAGACGCGGCGCGTGCCTTGTACGAGGCGATGAAAGGGGGCGACTGGAAGCAGATCTACGCGGTGCTCGGGCCCGGCAGCGGCAAGCTCATCTACAGCGGCGACAGGGTCGCGGACGGCGAGACACGCAGCGCATTCGTCGGCGCGTACGAGAAGTCGGTGAAATTCGAGCGCAGCGGCGACGCCAAGGCCACGTTGCTGCTCGGCGCCAACGATTATCCGTTTGCATTTCCGCTGGCCAAGGGCGCGACGGGATGGAGCTTCGACGCGCATGCCGGCGCCGAAGAAATCGTCAATCGCCGCATCGGCGAGAACGAGCTCGACGCGATCCAGACGTGCCTCGCCTACGTCGATGCGCAGCGTGAATACGCCACCAAGGACCGTGACCGCAATGGCTTGCTCGAATACGCAACCCGATTGGTCAGCACGCCGGGGACACAGGACGGCCTGTACTGGCCGACGCCGGAAGGCGAGCCACCCAGTCCGTTCGGGCCGCTGATCACGCGCGCCGCGGGCGAAGGCTATGGGCTCGATGCTGCGGGCGCGCCGCAGGCGTACCACGGCTATCACCTCCGCATTCTCATGGGCCAGGGGCCTGCGGCGAAGGGCGGCGCGTACGACTATCGCGTCAATGGCAAGATGATCGGCGGTTTCGCACTGGTTGCGTATCCGGCGCGGTGGGGCGTGTCGGGCGTGATGTCATTCATCTGCAATCACGATGGCGTCGTCTACGAAAAGAATCTCGGCCGCGATACGCGTTCGATCGCGCGCGCGATGACGCTGTTCGATCCGGACTCGAGCTGGCAGAAGGTTCCGCAGTAGCAGGAACGCTAGAACGGTATATCGTCGTCCAGGTCGTCGACGTTTTTCTTTGCCGGGGTGGCGCCCGATTTTGCTCCTCCGCCGCCGGACCCGCGTTCGCGTTCGGGCGGAGGTTCGCTCGCGCTGGACGGTGCGCCACCACCGCTGCCGCTACGACTGCCCAGCATCTGCATGCGGTCGGCGACGATTTCCGTGGTGTACTTGTCCTGACCTTCCTTGTCCTGCCACTTGCGTGTCTGCAGGCGGCCCTCGACGTAGACCTGGCTGCCCTTCTTCAGGTACTCGCCCGCGATCTCGGCGAGCTTGCCGAAGAACGCAACGCGATGCCACTCGGTCTTTTCCTGCTTCTCGCCGTTCTTGTCCTTCCAGGTGTCGGTGGTGGCGATCGACACGTTGGTGATCGGGTCACCGCCGGTGGTATAGCGCGTCTCCGGATCACGTCCCAGATTGCCGACGAGAATCACCTTGTTCACTGAAGCCATTGCAGTCCCCCAACCAGACGTAGACAGTTCGTTCGATGATATTCTCACGCGGCCTTGGGCGATATCAGACGCTCGGATGAGGCGAGATCGGGGCCGATCGGGCCCTCCCGCATCCGGCACAACCAACTTTGGAAACAGCGCGCGGAAGAGAGTATATTAGCAGGTTGCCTTCGCGTTCGCTGTCACCGAGTGGCTGGTTTTTAGCAGGGATTTCAAGCAGGTCTCCCGCAGGCTTCCGGCCCGGCAGGCGCAGGCATCCCGCATCGCAGGAAGAACATGGAATACATCCGCATTCGCGGCGCCAGAACGCACAATCTCAAGAACATCAACCTCGATCTGCCGCGACACCGGCTGATCGTCATCACCGGGCTGTCCGGATCGGGCAAGAGCTCGCTGGCCTTCGACACGCTCTACGCCGAAGGGCAGCGCCGCTACGTCGAATCGCTGTCGGCGTATGCGCGGCAGTTCCTGCAGTTGATGGAAAAGCCCGACGTCGATCTGATCGAAGGCCTGTCGCCGGCGATTTCCATCGAGCAGAAGGCGACGTCGCACAATCCGCGCTCGACCGTCGGCACCGTCACCGAGATCCACGACTACCTGCGCCTGCTCTACGCACGCGTCGGCGAGCCGTATTGTCCCGACCATCCGGAGCAGAAACTCGCGGCGATGACGATCTCGCAGATGGTCGACACGGTGCTGATGATGCCCGAGGAAACAAAGCTGATGATCCTCGCGCCGGTGGTGGTGAACCGCAAGGGCGAGCAGCTCGAGCTGTTCGTCGAACTGCGCGCCAAGGGCTTCGTCCGCGTGCGGGTCGATGGCAAGGTGTACGAAATCGACGCGGTGCCCAAGCTCACCAAGAACCAGAAGCACACCGTCGAAGTCGTGGTCGATCGCCTGCGCATCCGACCGGATCTCAAGCAGCGGCTGGCGGAGTCGTTCGAGACCGCGTTGCGCAATGGCGACGGCCGCGCCGTCGCGGTGGAGATGGACTCGGGCGAGGAGCACTTGTACTCGGCCAAGTTCGCGTGCCCGATCTGCAGCTACTCGTTGCAGGAATTAGAGCCGCGGCTGTTTTCCTTCAACAACCCGATGGGCGCCTGCCCGCGCTGCGATGGTCTCGGCTCGATCAGTTTCTTCGACCCTAAACGCGTGGTGGCGTTTCCTCAGCTTTCGCTTGCCTCCGGCACGATCAAGGGCTGGGACCGCAGGAATCAGTTCTATTTCCAGATGCTGCAAAGCCTGGCCAAGCACTACGGCTTCGATCTGGACAAGCCATTTGCCAAGTTGCCGGACAAGATCCAGCAGATGGTGCTGTACGGCAGCGACAAGGAAAAGATCGCGTTCACGTATCTGTCCGACCGCGGCAAGCCGACGGTGCGCGAACACGCGTTCGAAGGCATCATTCCCAACCTCGAGCGGCGCTATCGCGAGACCGATTCGGTCATGGTGCGCGAGGAGCTCGCCAAGTACCTGAATTCGAAGCCGTGCCCGGAGTGCGAAGGCACGCGGCTGCGGCGCGAGGCACGCCACGTGAAGGTGGGCGGGCGCGCGATTTTCGAGATCAGCAACTGGCCGCTCAAGGCGACCGGCGAATTCTTCGGCACGCTGCGGCTCGAAGGGCAACGCCAGGCGATCGCGGACAAGATCGTCAAGGAGATCGTCAGCCGCCTGCAGTTTCTCAACAACGTCGGCCTGGACTATCTTTCGCTGGACCGCTCGGCTGAGACGCTTTCCGGCGGCGAAGCCCAACGTATCCGCCTCGCCTCGCAGATCGGATCAGGGCTCACCGGCGTGATGTACGTGCTCGACGAGCCGTCGATCGGCCTGCATCAGCGCGACAACGACCGTCTGCTCGAAACGCTCAAGCACCTGCGCGACTTGGGCAACAGCGTGATCGTGGTCGAGCACGACACCGACGCGATCCTCTCGGCGGACCACGTGGTCGACATGGGCCCCGGTGCGGGGGAACACGGCGGCCAGATCGTCGCTCAGGGCACGCCGGAGGAAATCCGGCATGCGCCGCACTCGCTCACCGGGCAGTACCTGGCCGGGCATCGGCAGATTCCGATGCCGGAGCGGCGGCATCGCGCGGATCCCAAGCGGGTGCTGAGCATGACCGGTGCGACCGGCAACAATCTGCAAGGCGTGACGCTGAAGTTGCCGGTGGGCCTGTTCGTCTGCGTGACCGGCGTGTCGGGGTCGGGCAAGTCGACCTTGATCAACGATACCCTCTACCAGGCGGTAGCGCGCCACCTGTACAGCAGCACGACCGAGCCCGCGCCGTTCACCGAAATGCACGGGCTCGAGTTCTACGACAAGGTGATCAGTGTCGACCAGAGCCCGATTGGCCGCACGCCGCGATCGAATCCGGCGACCTATACCGGCTTGTTCACGCCGATCCGCGAGATCTTCGCGCAGGTGAAGGAAGCGCGCGAGCGCGGTTACGGCCCCGGCCGCTTCTCCTTCAACGTCAAGGGCGGCCGCTGCGAGGCGTGCCAGGGCGACGGCCTCATCAAGGTCGAGATGCACTTCCTGCCGGACGTCTACGTCCCGTGCGATGTGTGCCACGGCCAGCGCTACAACCGCGAGACCCTCGAGGTCCAGTACAAGGGGCGCAACATCCACGACGTGCTTTCGCTCACGGTCGAGCAGGCGTTCGCGTTTTTCGAGCCGGTGCCGGTGGTCGCACGCAAGCTGCGCACGCTGCTCGACGTCGGCCTCGGCTACATCACGCTCGGGCAGTCGGCAACCACGCTATCGGGTGGCGAGGCGCAGCGCGTGAAGCTCGCGCTCGAGCTGTCCAAGCGCGACACCGGACGAACCCTGTACATTCTCGACGAGCCGACGACGGGTTTGCACTTCCACGACATCGAGATGCTGCTCACGGTGCTGCATCGCCTGCGGGACCATGGCAACACGGTCGTGGTGATCGAGCATAACCTCGACGTGATCAAGACCGCCGACTGGGTCATCGACCTCGGCCCCGAGGGCGGCGCCGGTGGCGGGCGCATCATCGCCGAAGGCACGCCCGAGCAGGTGGCCGAAGCGGCGGGCAGTTACACCGGTCGCTATCTCAAGCCCGCGCTCGAACGGCATGAGTCGCGGCGCGGCGCACGCGCCGAACCGGTGCGCGCCGGACGCGGCAAGAAGGCGATCGATCTGCTCGGGTAGGATCGCATGGCCATCCGCGTCGCGCGCGAGAAGCTGGGTCGTCTGTTCACCCAGCGTTGCTCTTATCTGTTCATCTACGCAGTTCATTCACCATCAAGGATACGACATGGCGGACAGGCCTGATCGCAGCATCAAGATCCACCACGACCGGCGCCGGGTTTTTCTGAAGCAATCGAGCGCCGTGGCGGCGCTTGGTCTTGTGGGCGGCATGGCACAGACCCAGTTGGCGTTCGCGGATGCGCTGACCAAGGAGCAGCGTGCCGCGATGTCGCCGGACCAGATCCTCGCCGCGATGAAGAACGGGAACGAGCAGTTCCGCAAAGGCTTCACGCGAGCGCGCAACTATCTCAGCGAGGCGAAGGCCTCGGCCGGCGGTCAGTACCCGGCAGCCGTCATCCTGAGCTGCATCGATTCACGCGCGCCGGCGGAAGTCATCATGAATCTCGGCATCGCGGACACCTTCAATGCGCGCGTGGCCGGCAATATCGCGAACGACGATATCCTCGGCAGCATGGAGTTCGCGTGCAAGGTTGCCGGCGCGAAGGTCGTGCTGGTCATGGGACACACGGCCTGCGGCGCGATCAAGGGCGCGATCGACAATGTCGAGCTCGGGAACCTGACCGGGCTGCTCGCCAAGATCAAGCCGGCCGTCATGGCGACGAAGTACGAAGGAGATCGCTCTGCGAAAAACTATGCCTTTGTCGACGCGGTGGCGAAGAAGAACGTCGAGTTGACGATCGAACAGATCCGCGAAAAGAGCAGCATCCTGCGCGGGCTCGAACAGGCCGGTACCATCAAGATGAGCGGCGCGATGTACAACCTGGCAACCGCCGCCATCACCTTCTTTACCGTCTGATCCGGAACGACGACGAAGCAATCGCAGGAAGCGCGGTGATTGCCGCGCTTCCTGCCGGGAATTGCCGCGCTACTGCCTTACTGAATCGTGATCTGCCTGGCGTTGGCCTTGGCGATCTTCGGCAGCGTCAGTTGCAGCACGCCGTCGACATGCGTCGCCTGCGTGGCGTTGGCATCGACCGCTTCCGGCAATCGGATGGCGCGGCTCAGCTTGCCGACGGTCCGCTCCTGCCAGAGTGCCTTGCCGCTGGCGTCGACTTCTGCGCGCACTTCGGCGCCGATAGTCACGTTGCGATCTTCGACATTCACTTCGATCTTGTCCTTGGGAATTCCCGGCAGGTCGGCCTTGACGACGAAGGCTTCCGCGGTTTCCACGACATCCAACGGGATGGAACCGGGCCCGACGGCGGCGTCACCGTTGAAGGATGGCGCAATCGAACCGAATGCACGGTCGAAGACCCGATCGAGGGGGCTGTAGTAACGAATCAGACGGCTCATAAGTCAATCTCCTGGAAGGTTGGCGGCTGAAGCGCCGCGCACCCCTGCAAGATGGCGCCGGTCGAATGGTTTTCAAGACGTCCCCGAAAATCCGGTTGGGAGCCGGAGCGAACGGCCGCCGTTGCGTACAGCGGCGTATGGCGTGGCGTACGGGTTCAGCCGTCTTGGCCCTGATCGAGCGCCAGTCCAAGGCGTGGCTCATCACGCCCCTCATCGGGCCCGGGAGGTGGCGCGTGGACGCTGATCGCGGCCAGGATCCCGCCCAACAGTGCGGTCGGCGTCGGCGGGCAGCCGGGGATCTCGACGTCGACCGGGATCACGTTGCCGACACGGCCAAGGCTCGCATAGCTCTCGCCGAAAATGCCGCCAGTGCAGCCGCAATCGCCAACCGCGACCACGAACTTCGGATCGGGTGTCGCATCGTAGGTACGCTGGAGCGCGATCGCCATGTGCTTCGACACCGGGCCGGTGACCAACAGCATGTCGGCATGCCGCGGGCTGGCCACGAAGCGGATGCCTAGACCCTCTATGTTGTAGTACGGATTGGCGAGCGCATGGATCTCGAGCTCGCAGCCGTTGCAGGATCCGGCGTCGACCTGACGGATGGTCAGCGCCCGGCCGAGGGTGCGCAAGATATTTTCCTGCAAGCGCGCGACGATCACCATCTGTTCGGCGGGCGAGGGCGCGGGTTCGGTCTTGATGCCGGTCTTCGCGATCTGATGAAGGATGTGCAACATGGCTAAAGGTCGTGCCCGCTATAGGACAGGTTGAATGACTTGTTGATCAGCGGGAAGTCGGGAACGATGTTGCCGATCACCGCGTGCTCCAGCAAAGGCCAGTTCTGCCATGATGGGTCGTGTGCGTGGCAGCGACGGATCGTCCCTGCCGGGCCGGTCTCGAGCGCGATCAGCACCGGGCCGCGCCAGCCCTCGATCGCGCCCAATGCGAAGCGCAGCGAAGGCGCCTCCGGCACGCTCGCGACCACGTCCCCGCCGGGCATGGCGTCGAGCATGAGTTCGATCAGCCGCAGCGATTCGACCAGCTCGTCGAAACGCACCGCAACGCGCGCGGCGACGTCGCCCCGCGCGTGCGTCGCCTTGCGCACGACCAGCGTCTCGTAGGGAGGTGTCGGAAAGTCGCAGCGCAGGTCGTCCCCGAGTCCGCTCGCACGGGCGGCGAATCCGACCAGGCCGAGCTTCGTGGCGAGTTCGCGCGACACTTCGCCGCACGCGCGGAACCGGTCCTGCAGTCCGGCGTGATCGTCGTAGATGCCGCGCAGGACGCGAACCTCTCGCCGCAGCGACTTCGATTGCTCGCGCATCGCCGCCGCGTCGACATCGGCCAGATCGCGCGCGACGCCGCCGGGCACGACGACGTCCATCAGCAGGCGATGGCCAAAGGCCTGCGCGTTCAGCCGCAGGACATCCTCTTTCAGCCGCGAGAACTGCGACAACCCGAACGCGAACCCGCCGTCGTTGCCGAGATAGCCGAGGTCGCCGAGATGATTGGCGATGCGCTCGCGCTCGAGGCAGAGCGCGCGCAGCCACAGCGCGCGTGGCGGCACAACCGCCTCGGCGATCGCTTCGAGCGCCTGCGCGTAGGCCCAGGCGTAGGCGACCGTGCTATCGCCGGACACCCGGCCCGCGAGACGGTAGGCGTCGTTCGCGGGCAGCGATTCGAAGCGCTTCTCGATGCCCTTGTGCACGTAGCCCAGGCGCTCCTCGAGCCGCAACACTTTTTCGCCGACGACCTGGAAGCGGAAGTGCCCGGGCTCGATGATTCCGGCATGGACGGGTCCCACCGGAATCTCGTGCACGCCATCGCCGCTGACCCTGACGAATGGGTAATCTTCCTGGCCGGGTCCCCACTTGGGCGACGCCTCGAAATCGCGGCGCAGGGGAAACTGATCGATGGGCCACGCCGCCTGCCACGTCCAGGGCCGCTGATCGTCGGCATCGCATTGCACGCCGACGAGGTCGAAGGCCGAGCGCTGCATCCGGTTGGCCGCGGGAAAAATCGGCGACAGGTCGGGATAGCGCGCATCCTCGTCGGGCAGCACATGCTCGAGCAGCGTGAAGCCATCGGCGTCGCGGAGCACGACCCGCACGCAGAAGCCGCGCTGGCGATCACGATCGTCGGTGGCCCATAGGGCCGCGAGCTGCCCGCCCTGTTCCCACGCCAGCCGGCACGCCGTCAGCAGTTGCCCCGAACTCACCGGGCAGCGCTGTGCCGGAACCGCGCTGAGCATCGTGGCGGCGGAGATGCCGAGTGGTGCGACGTTCATCGCGTCGTCATCCGATCAGCCGCGCAGCCTGGCGGTACCAATCGGCCAGGAACGGCGGGATCCACAGGCCGAGCATCAGCACCAGCGCGAGATGCACGAACACCGGTGTCATCGCCGGCCGGTGCGGCAGGCGCTCTACCGACGCTTCTCCGAACACCATCGGCTGCACCTTCGAGAACACCGCGGCGAACGCAACCGCCAGCGCCAGCAACAGCAGCGGCGTCGCCCAGGGCTGCTCGCGCATCGCAGTGGTCAGGATCAGGAATTCGCTGGCGAACACGCCAAACGGCGGCATGCCGAGGATCGCCAGCGAACCGAGCGCGAGCCCCCAACCGATCATCGGGCTCTCCGTGATCAGACCTCGAATGCCTTCCATCAACTGTGTGCCCGCCTTCTGCGTTGCGTGGCCCACGGCAAAGAAGATCGCCGACTTGGTCAGCGAATGCACCGTCATGTGCAGCAGCCCCGCGAAATTCGCGATCGGACCGCCCATCCCGAACGCGAAGGTGACGATGCCCATGTGCTCGATCGACGAGTACGCAAACAGCCGCTTGATGTCTTTCTGCCGCGACAGCAGGAACGCCGCGACGACAACGGACAGCAGGCCGAAGCCCATCATCAGCTCCCTGGCGAACGAGGTCTGCAGCGAACCTTCGACCAGGACCTTGCAGCGCACGACCGCATACAGCGCGACGTTGAGCAGCAGCCCGGAGAGCACCGCCGAGACCGGGGTCGGGCCCTCGGCATGCGCATCCGGCAGCCAGTTGTGCAAGGGCACCAGCCCGACCTTGGTACCGTAGCCGACCAGCAGGAAGACAAAGGCCAGCGACAGCACGGTCGGCTCCAGCTGGCTCTTCACGTTGTTCAGTTCGGTCCATAGCAGCGCGCCGCCCCCGGCGCCGAGAAGTTTTTCCGCGGCGAAATACAGCAGGATCGTGCCGAACAGCGCCTGTGCGATGCCGACCCCGCAGAGGATGAAGTATTTCCACGCCGCCTCCAGGCTCGCCGGCGTGCGGTACAGCGACACCAGCAGCACCGTGGTCAAGGTCGCTGCCTCCATCGCGACCCAGAGGATGCCCATGTTGTTGGTCAGCAGGGCCAGCAGCATCGTGAAGTTGAAGAGCTGGAACATGCTGTGGTAGAGGCGCAGACGCGCTGCGTTGAGGTGACCGCGTTCTTCCTCGATACGCATGTACGGTCGCGAGAAGATCGACGTCGTGAAACCGACGAAAGCGGTCAGCGCGACCAGGAACACGTTGAAGGGGTCGACGAAGAACTGCCGGTTGAGCGCCAGCAGCGGGCCATCCTGGATCACGCGCAGGGTCAGCGCCACCGCGGCCAGGAACGTACACGCGCACACGGCGACGTTGACCGCGGGGGCCTGCTTGCGGTCGCCGACCGCCGCGAGCAGCAGCGCCCCGGTAACCGGCAGGCCGAGCACGGCGAGAATCTCGATCAACGCCTACTCGCCTTCCTTTAGTTTTTCGAGGTGCTTGAGGTCGAGGCTGTCGAACTGCTCGCGGATCTGAAAGAAGAACACGCCGAGTATCAGCATGGCGACGAGCACGTCGAGGGCGATGCCGAGTTCGACCACCATCGGCATGCCGTAGGTGGCGCTGGTGGCCGCGAAAAACAGGCCGTTCTCCATCGACAGAAACCCGATCACCTGCGGAATCGCCTTGCGCCGCGTGATCATCATCAGGAACGACAGCATCACGCTCGCCATCGCGATGCCGATCGTCGCGCGGGTTACCGTGCTCGCCAGCTGCGCAATCGGAAAGGCGAGATTGAACGAAAAGACCACGAGCACGATGCCGATCAGCATCGTCAGGGGGATGTTGATCAGTCCCTCGACGTCCCACTTGACGTCGAGCTGGCGGATGAGCCGATGCAGGATCCACGGCAGCAGCGCGACCTTGAGCAGCAGCGTCAGGCCGGCCGACCAATAGAGATGCGGCTGGCCGGTGGCGAAGGCGACGATGCCGGTGGAGCAGGCCAGTGCCAGGCCCTGCGTCGCAAACAGGTCGATGAGGGTCAGCACGCGCCGTTGCGCGAGCATCGCGAACGAGAGCAGCAGCAACACCGCCGCGAGCAGGTTGATGAGCTGCGCCCAAAGCGGAGTCGGCATCATGGCCTCAGGTCATCCGCCGAGCAGTTGCGTGACGAGCATGCCCAGCACTGCCAGGAGGAACGCGGTGCCGAGGAATTCCGGCGCACGGAAGATCCGCATCTTGGCCGACAAGGTCTCGATGGTCGCCAACGCGAATCCGCCCACCGCCAGCTTGACCACGAGCACCGGGGTGGCGGCCAGGATTGCCTGCCAGCCGGCACCCCGCTCGGCGATGCCGAAAGGCAGGAATAGCGCAAGCCCGATGCAGGAGTAGTTGAACAATTTCAGCGCCGAGGCCCATTCGATCAGCGCCAGGTGCCGTGCCGAGTACTCGAGGATCATCGCTTCGTGGATCATCGTCAGCTCGAGGTGTGTCGCCGGATTGTCGACCGGGATGCGCGCGTTTTCGGCGAGCGAGACCATCGTGAACGCGACGCCGGCGAAGGCCAGACTCGGATAGATGGCGATCTCGCGATGGGCCAGGGTGTCGACGATCGTGGGCAGCGAAGTCGATCCCGAAATCAGCGACGCGGTGAACAGCACCATCAGCAGCGCCGGTTCGGCTAGGAAGCCGACGAACATCTCGCGTCGTGCACCGAGCGAGCCGAACGCGGTCCCGATGTCCATGGCGGCGAGCGCGATGAAGACGCGCGCCAGCGCAAAGACGCCTACCAGCGCGATCGCGTCGGCAGCGCGGGCGAACGGCAGGTCGGTCGCGAGCGAGGGAACGATCGCCGCGGCAAGCGCCATTGCCCCGAATACGATGTATGGCGTGATGCGGAAGATCGGTGACGCGTTCGCGGCAACGACCGCGTCCTTGTGGAACAGCTTGCGGATCGTGCGATAAGGCAGCATGAGCGACGGTGCACTCTTGTTCTGCAGCCACGCGCGGCAGATGTTGACCCAGCCCACCAGCAGTGGGGCGAGCAGCAGCGCGATCGCGATTTGCAGTAGCTGCAGGAGAAAGCCGACAGGTGTCATCGCACGCTCATCGGACGAAAAATAACAGCGCCAGCAGCGTGCAGAAGCTGTAGGTCAGGTACACCGAGATCCGGCCCTGCTGGATCAGGCCTATCATCCGTGCTAGCAGGTCGGTCGTCCGCGCGATCGGCAGGTAGAGCCAGAACCAGAAATGATCGCCGAGCGTCACCAGGTATCGCGGTTTGGCGTCGAATGGAGACGGCAGCGTGCGGTCCATCCGGAAGAAGACCTCGAACACTTGTCGGATCGGCTGCCCGAAACCCTCGGCTGTATCCTGCATGCGCGGCGTCTGCATCGCGAAGCCGCAATCCCAGGGCGGTCCTTTACGCAGGCGGCCGTGGTAGTGGCGGTGTACGGTCTGGATGGTCAGCAATACCACGGCGACGATGACCAGGAGGAAGATGATCGGGCTGTAGCTGGAGCGGTCGGCGTTCACGGGTGCGAGCAGCAGCCAGCTCTCGCCATGCCCGCCTACCGTCGAGCCGATCAGCGTGATGTTGACCGCGTCGATGTAGGCAATGACGGTGACGGGAAACAGTCCGAGCAGCACGCAACCGAGCGCGAACCAGGCGAGCGCGACGCGCTCGAAGCGGCCGGCGTCATGCGCATAGGCCAGATTTGGCTCTCGCGGCTGCCCGAGAAAGATGACCCCATAGAATTTGACCATGACGTACGCGGCGAGCGCTACGGCAAGGACGAGCGCCGCGGCGGCCAAAGGGACGAGCATGTTCACGAACGATTGCGGCAGGCTTGGCGTGAACAGGAATGCTTGCAGCAACAGCCATTCGGACACGAATCCGTTCAATGGCGGCAGGCCGGCGATCGCCAGCGTACCGATCAGCGCCAGCCAGGCCACCCACGGCATGCGATGGATCAGGCCGCCCAGCTTGCCCAGACTGCGCTCCTTGGTCGCGTGCAGGACCGAACCGGTCGCAAGGAACAGGAGACTCTTGAAGAATGCGTGGTTGAGGCAGTGATACAGCACTGCGGCGAGCGTGATCGCCGCCAGCAGCGTCTTGCCATACGCCTTGAACAGGATCGTCAGGCCGATGCCGGCGACGATGATGCCGATGTTCTCGATCGACGAATAGGCAAGCAGCCGCTTCATGTCCGTCTGCACCGCGGCGAAGATCACGCCGAAGAGCGCGGTGACGAGGCCGAGCCCGAGCGCGAGTACGCCCCACCACCACAGCTGCGCGTGCAAGAGGTCGAAGCACACGCGCAACAGCCCGTAGATCGCCGTCTTCAGCATCACGCCGCTCAGCAGTGCCGAGACCGGTGACGGCGCTGCGGGGTGCGCCTCGGGCAGCCAGACATGCAAAGGAACCAGTCCGGCCTTCGCGCCGAAGCCGAGCAGCGCGAGCAGGAAGGCGACCGAGGCCCAGTTCTCCGTCAGTCTGACCGCGCGCATGCCGGCGAAGCTGTAGTCTCCGCTACCGCCTTGCAGAACCCCGAAGGACAACAGGATCCCCAGCGCGCCGATGTGCGCAATCAGGAGGTAGAGGAAGCCGGCACGGCGGATTTCCGGGATGCGATGATCGGTAGTCACCAGGAAAAACGATGCGAGTGCCATCGTCTCCCAGGCGACCATGAACAAGTAGGCGTCGTCGGCGATGAATACCAGCGCCATCGCGGCAAGGAAGGCGTGGTATTGCAGGCAGAGCAGTCCCGGCGCGGTGCCTTCACTGGCGCGGAAATAGCCGGTGGAAAAGATCGAGATGCCGCCGCCGGCCGAGCCGAGCAGAAACAGGAAGAACGCCGACAGCGCGTCCAGCCGCACGTGGAACGGCAGATCGGGCAGCCCCAGCGGCAGCAGCATTGACTGCGGGGGATCGGCAAGCGCCAGCAACGCGACCATCGCCAGCATGAAGCCGACGACGGCGCCGGCAGCGAACAGCACCCGCCCGGCGAAGATCAGGTTACGTGGCCGTGCCAGGCCCAGCGCGCCGATCGCGATCCAGGCAAGGATGCAGGCGATGACGAGCGGAAGCGCGCTGATCACTTTGCGACGCTTCGCACAGCGCTCTTGGACATGCGCGTCACTTCACGCGCATGCCCGGCTGCGCACCCGAGTCGGGCGCGAGCAGGAAAATGCCGGGCCCGTCGCCGGACGCGGCGAGCACCATGCCTTCGGACAATCCGAACTTCATCTTGCGCGGGGCAAGGTTGGCGACCATCGGCGTGAGGCGGCCGATCAGGTCCTCCGGCTTGTACGCCGACTTGATGCCGGCGAACACCGTCCGCTGTCGGGATTCGCCGAGGTCGAGGGTCAGCTTCAGCAACTTGTCCGCGCCGTCGACGTGCTCGGCGTTGACGATCCGCGCGATGCGCAACTCGACCTTCGAGAATTCGTCGATCGATATCGGCGGTGCGGCGGCTTCGCCGGCTCCGACCGCCGCGGGGGATTTCGCTCCCTCCCCGCTCACAGGATTGGGTTGGGATGGCGGCGGCGGTGCTGCCGTTTTCGGGCCCTCGATCAGCACGTCGATCAATTTGGGATCGATGCGCGTCATCAAGTGTGCAAACGGAGCAATGCGCGTCGGCGGTTCGAACGCGTCCGCCCATTTGAAGTCGCGATCGAGACCAAACAATTGGCGCGCGACCCGCGACGCGAGTTCCGGCAGGATCGGGGCAAGCATCACGGTGAGGTACTTGAACCCGAACAATGCGCGCGAACAGATGCTCTGCAATTCCTGGCGGCGTGAAGGATCCTTCGCCAAGGTCCACGGCTTCGCCTGGTCGAAGGCTTCATTGATGCGATCCGCCGCCGACATCGCGTCGCGCACGACCTGCGAGTACTGACGGGCGTCGTAGCGCGCGTGCGCATCTACGAGGCCCGGATTGAAGGCCTCGCGCAGCGATCCGACTTCGGCAGTCGTGAGTTCGACGGCTCCGTCGAAATGCTCGGTAATGAACTTTGCCGCGCGGCTCGCGATGTTGACGTACTTGCCGACCAGATCGCTGTTGACCCGCGCCACGAAATCATCCGGATTGAAGTCGATGTCCTCGACCTTGTCGTTGAGCTTGGCGGCGATGTAGTAGCGCAGCCATTCCGAATTCAGGCCGAGGTCGAGGTAGTAGTCGGGGCTGACGCCGGTGCCGCGCGACTTGGACATCTTCTCGCCCAGCGCGGTGAGGAAGCCGTGCACGTAGACGTTGTCGGGTACCTTGTACGGCGCGCCGGCGAACTTGAGCATTGCCGGCCAGAACAGTGTATGGAAGTAGACGATGTCCTTGCCGATGAAGTGGATCTGTCGCGTCGCGGGGTCGGCGAGAATCTGCTCGAAGCTGCGGGTCTCGCCCACGGCGCGCGCCTCGCCCTTGTCGACGTACTCCTTCAGACTGGCCAGATACCCGACCGGCGCGTCCAGCCAGACGTAGAAGTACTTGCCCGGCGCGTCGGGGATCGGGATGCCGAGGTACGGCTCGTCGCGCGAGATGTCCCAGTCGGCGAGGCCCTTGCCGTTCGGGCCGAGCCATTCCTGGGCCTTGTTGAAGACTTCCGGCTGCAGCCGCTCGCGCCCCGCCGCGTCCTGTTGCGTCCACCATTGCAGGAACTGCACGCACTTCGGATCGGAGAGCCGGAAAAAGAAATGCTCGGACGCCTTCAGTACCGGCGTCGATCCCGATAGCGTCGAGTACGGGCGGATGAGGTCGGTCGGCGCGTTCAGCGTGCTGCAGTTCTCGCAGGCGTCGCCATACTGATCCTTGGCACCGCATTTTGGGCATTCGCCCCGGATATAGCGGTCCGGCAGAAACATCTGTTTCACCGGGTCGAAGAACTGCTCGACCGCCTTGGTGTAGATCAGTCCCGCATCCTTGAGTTTGTGATAGATGTCGTGCGACAGGGCGAAATTGGTCGGCGAGTCGGTGCTGCCCCAATGATCGAAGCTCAGGTGGAAGCCCTTGAGTTGCTTCGGTCGTGTCGCCGAGATCCTGGTCACCAGGTCCTTCGGCGCAATGCCCTCCGCTTCGGCCCGGAGCATGATCGCCGCCCCATGCGTGTCGTCGGCGCAGACGAAGTGGACGACCGTGTCCGGCTGCATGCGCTGGAAGCGCACCCAGATATCGGCCTGGATGTATTCCATGATGTGGCCGATATGGAACGGACCGTTGGTGTACGGCAGCGCGGTCGTCACGAACAGGGTGCGGCGTGACATGCGGGGAAGACCTTTGTTCTAGAAGGGGAATCATACATTTTAGCAGCGCGACCGCACGATGAGTACCGAGCGACGCGCTTTTTCGTTAGACTTTGAGGCTCCGTATCTCGCCACCCCATCGCCTTCCATGCCGATCACCGAGGCCGACGTTCAGGCCAGCTTGCGCGCGCTTCCGGACCCCAATACCGGCCGCGATTTCGTCTCGACCAAATCGATCCGCAAGATCCAGGTCGACGGCAACAATGTCGCCGTCGACGTCTTGCTGGCCTATCCGGCCAAGAGTCAGCACGAGACCTTGCGCAAGCTGGTGCACGGCCAGGTTGCGCAGTTGCCGGGCGTAGGCAAGGTGACGGTGACCATCAGCCAGAAGGTTGGCTCGCACTCGGTACAGCGCGGTGTCAAGCTCGTCCCGAGAGTCAAGAACATCATCGCCGTCGCGAGCGGCAAGGGCGGCGTCGGCAAGTCGACGACGGCGGTCAACCTGGCCTTGGCACTCGCGGCGGAAGGTGCGCAGGTCGGCGTGCTCGACGCCGACATCTACGGTCCGTCGCAGCCGACGATGCTGGGCATCAGCGGCCGGCCTGAATCGAAGGACGGCAAGACGCTGGAGCCGCTCGAAGCCTACGGCCTGCAGGCGATGTCGATCGGGTTCCTGATCGACGTGGATACGCCAATGGTCTGGCGCGGGCCGATGGTGACGCAGGCGCTCGAGCAGTTGCTCAAGGACACGAACTGGCGCGACCTGGACTACCTCCTCGTCGACATGCCGCCCGGCACCGGCGACATCGCGCTCACACTCGCGCAGAAGGTGCCCGTGACCGGCGCCGTGATCGTGACCACGCCGCAGGACATCGCACTGATCGATGCGCGCAAGGGCCTGAAGATGTTCGAGAAGGTGGGTGTGCCGATCGTCGGGGTCGTGGAGAACATGGCCATCCACATCTGTTCCAAGTGCGGCCACGCGGAACACATTTTCGGTGCCGGGGGCGGCGAGAAGATGTGCAAGGACTACAACGTACCGTTTCTCGGGTCGCTGCCGCTCGATATTCACATCCGCGAACAAGCGGATTCGGGCCGGCCGACGGTCGTCGCCGACCCCGACGGCCCCATCGCGGCGATCTACCGCGACATCGCGCGCAAGACTGCAGTGTTCGTCGCGCAGAAGGCAGAGGATTTCTCGGCCAAGTTTCCGAACATCGTCATCCAGAACACCTGACGCGGTCGCGCCAGAGGATGCTGAGCCGATGATCAAGCCAGACACGTGGATCCGCCGGATGGCCCGGGAGAAGCGGATGATCGAGCCCTTCGAGCCCGGCCAGGTGCGTGAAGTCGACGGCCAGAAGATCGTGTCCTACGGCACGTCGAGCTACGGCTACGATATCCGCTGCTCGAACGAATTCAAGCTGTTCACCAACCTCAACTCGACCATCGTCGACCCGAAGAACTTCGACGACCGGTCATTCGTCGACTTCCACGGCGACTCATGCATCATTCCGCCGAACTCGTTCGCCCTGGCGCGCACCGTCGAGTACTTCCGCATCCCGCGCAACGTGCTCACGATCTGCCTGGGCAAGTCGACGTACGCGCGTTGCGGCATCATCGTCAACGTGACGCCGTTCGAACCCGAGTGGGAAGGCTACGTGACGCTCGAGTTCTCGAATACCACCCCCTTGCCGGCGAAGATCTACGCCAACGAAGGCGTGGCCCAGGTCATCTTCTTCGAATCCGACGAAGCGTGCGAGACCTCGTACAAGGACCGCGGCGGGAAATACCAGGGGCAGCAGGGCGTGACCTTGCCGAAGATCTGACGCGCGGGCCAGGCGGTGTTGCGCCGGTGTTGCGTCCCGGTGTTGCGTCCCGGCAACGGTTTTTCCCGCCGGCGCGCCTCCTGCCGACGTCGCGGTAGCCACCACCGGCAAATCGTCCCATAATTCGCCGCTCTCCAACCGGCGCCCCATACGGCGCGGGGTGTCGCCGGATACCGATCCGGTGCGACCCGGAACAGGATTGCGGCAATGAAATTCCGATTCCCGATCGTCATCATCGACGAGGATTTCCGCTCGGAAAACGCGTCCGGGCTCGGCATTCGCGCGCTCGCCGACGCGATCGTCAAGGAAGGCCTGGAGGTACTGGGCGTGACGAGCTACGGTGATCTCTCGCAGTTCGCGCAGCAGCAGTCGCGTGCGTCCGCGTTCATCCTGTCGATCGACGACGAGGAATTCACTCCTGGCCCGGAGCTCGATCCCGCGATACTCAAAGTGCGCGCCTTCATCCAGGAGATCCGCTTCAAGAACGCCGAGATCCCGATCTACTTGTACGGGGAGACGCGGACCTCGCGGCACATTCCGAACGACGTGCTGCGCGAATTGCACGGCTTCATCCACATGTTCGAGGACACGCCGGAATTCGTCGCCAGGCACATCATCCGCGAGGCGAAGGCGTACCTCGACTCGCTCTCGCCCCCGTTTTTCCGCGCGCTGGTCAACTACGCCCAGGACGGATCGTATTCGTGGCACTGCCCCGGGCATTCTGGCGGCGTCGCGTTCCTGAAGAGTCCCGTCGGCCAGATGTTCCACCAGTTCTTCGGCGAGAACATGCTGCGGGCGGACGTGTGCAACGCGGTCGACGAACTGGGCCAGCTACTCGACCATACGGGCCCGGTCGCGGCGTCGGAACGCAACGCCGCCCGCATCTTCAACGCCGACCATTGTTTTTTCGTCACCAACGGTACGTCGACGTCGAACAAGATGGTGTGGCACGCCAATGTGGCACCGGATGACATCGTCGTCGTCGATCGCAACTGCCACGTGTCGATCCTGCACGCAATCACGATGACCGGCGCAATCCCCGTCTTCCTGACGCCCAAGCGGAACCATCTGGGCATCATCGGCCCGATCGCGCTCGACGAATTCAAGCCGGAGAACATCCGCAGGAAGATCGAGGCGAACCCGTTCGCGAACGCGGTGAAGAACAAGAAGCCGCGGATCCTGACCATCACGCAAAGTACCTACGACGGCATCGCCTACAACGTCGAGATGCTGAAGCAGACGCTCGGCAACGCGATCGACACGCTCCACTTCGACGAAGCCTGGCTTCCGCACGCCGCGTTCCACGAGTTCTACCGGGACATGCACGCGATCGGCAAGGACCGTCCACGCAGCAAGGAGGCGATCATCTACGCGACGCACTCGACGCACAAACTCCTGGCCGGCATATCGCAGGCGTCGCAGATCATCGTACAGAACTCGGAGACGCGAAAGCTTGACACGCACATGTTCAACGAGGCGTACCTGATGCACACGTCGACCTCGCCGCAATACGCGATCATCGCGTCGTGCGACGTGTCCGCGGCGATGATGGAGCCGCCCGGAGGTACCGCGCTGGTCGAGGAATCGATCATGGAAGCGCTCGACTTCCGCCGCGCGATGCGCAAGGTCGACGACGAGTGGGGCAAGGACTGGTGGTTCAAGGTCTGGGGACCGGAACGGCTCGCGGCGGAAGGCATCGGCAAGCGCGAGGACTGGATGCTGAAGGCGAACGAGCGCTGGCACGGCTTCGGGGAGCTCGCGCCGGGCTTCAACATCCTCGACCCGATCAAGGCGACGGTCATCACGCCCGGACTCGATGTCTCAGGAAAATTCGCGAAGACGGGGATCCCGGCATCGATCGTGACCAAGTACCTCGCCGAGCACGGCGTCATCGTGGAGAAGACCGGGCTCTACTCGTTCTTCATCATGTTCACCATCGGCATCACCAAGGGCCGCTGGAACACGCTGGTGACGGCGTTGCAGCAGTTCAAGGACGACTACGACAAGAACCATCCGCTGTGGAAGATCCTTCCGGACTTCTGCGCACAGTATCCGAAGTACGAACGCATCGGACTGCGTGATCTCAGTCAGCAGATACACGACATGTACAAGGCCAACGACGTGGCGCGCGTCACGACCGAGATGTACTTGTCGAACATGCTGCCGGCGATGAAGCCGTCGGACGCGTTCGCGTGCATGGCGCACCGGGAAATCGACCGCGTCGCGATCGACGATCTCGAGGGCCGGGTGACGAGCGTGCTGCTGACGCCCTATCCGCCGGGGATTCCGCTGCTAATTCCGGGCGAACGCTTCAACCGCACGATCGTGCAGTTCCTGCAGTTCGCACGCAATTTCAACCAGCAGTTTCCCGGGTTCGATACCGACATCCACGGGCTGGTGGAGCGCAGCGACGACGGCAAGCTCTCCTACTTCGTCGACTGCGTGCGGCCGCGCTGATTCGCGCGGGCCGCGTCAGGCGGCGACGCGAACGCCGGGTTCGGTGACCGTTGCCGGCTGCCGCGCAGGCGCCGTATCGGCGGCCGGGGAGCTCTGCGCCACGAGCGACGCGAGCACGCAACCCGCCATCCGGACTTCCATCGACTCGCCGCGGGCGGCGAGGACGACCGGCACTTTTGCGCCGAGCACGATGCCCGCGGCAAGCGCGCCGAACATGCCGGTCAGCATCCGGAGCATCAGCGCGCCGGCCTCGAGGCTCGGCACGATCAGCACGTCGGCGTTGCCCGCGACCTTGGAGTCGACACCGTTGGCCCGCGCCGCGGCGGCCGACATGGCGGTGTCCGCGGTCAGCGGGCCCTCGATGGTGCCGCCCGTGATCAGGCCCTGCGCGGCCATCTTGACCAATGCGGCGGCGTCGCCGGTGGCGGGCAGCGCCGGGGTCACCCCTTCGACGGCGGCGAGCACCGCGACCAGGGGGTTGGCGTTGTCCAGCGCATGCGCGAAGTCGATCGCGTTCTGCACGATCTCGCGCTTGGCTGCGAGGCTCGGCGCGATGTTCAGCACAGCGTCCGACAGCAGGAACGAACGCGCGAAGCCGGGAACGTCGACGAAGAACGCGTGCGTGAGACGATGTTCGCCGCGCAGGCCGCCCTCGGGTGCAGCCACCGCGCGCATCAGGTCATCGGGGTAGAGGCTGCCCTTGATCAGCGCCCGCACGTCGCCTGCGCACGCGAGCGCCACGGCGCGCTGCGCCGCGACGAAGGGCTCGTCGGGCGTGTCGACGATCGTGACCCGCGAGAGATCGAGGCCGGCCTGCGCCGCGGCATCGGCGATGCGCCCTTCGGGTCCGACGAGCACGGGGGCCAGGTAGCCCGCGAACTGTCCGGACAGCGCGATTTGCAGGGAGTCGCGATCGCAGGGATAGACGATCGCCGTCGGCAGCGCCGGAAAATTCCGCACTCTCTCGACTTGCCGCTGGAAGTGCGGACGGGTAACCATGGGGCCAGCGTGGCAAACGGCGGTGGTACTGTCAACCCTCCGCCGATGACCGGTTTCCGCCGGGGTGCAGCCGTCGCCCGATGCCCGGCACCGGCATCGCGGTCAGTTTCGCGCAAGGCCGCGGGGAGGCGACCCCACCAATCACAGCGTCTGCAGCGTCTTGCGCAGGACGTCCACGATGACATCGACATGGCTGCGTTCGGCGATCAACGGCGGCGCGACGATGACGCAATCGCCTGTAGCCTTCAGATGCAGGCCGTTGTCGAACAGCTTTTTCTGCAGCGCATGGCCGCGCCGCCCGGGCGTCCCGTCGGACGGCACGTCGATCGCCGCGAGCAGGCCGTAGCCGCGCAGGTCCGACACCATGGGCAAGCCCTTGAGCGACCACAGAGCATCCAGAAAATACGGCGACAGCGCGGCGCCGCGCTCGAACAATCCTTCGTCCCGATAGATGTCGAGTGTCGCGAGACCGGCGGCGCAGGGGGCCGGGTGTCCCGAATAGGTGTAGCCGTGGAAGAACTCGATGGCGCCCTCGGCGGCGGCCCCGAAGATCGTGTCGTGGATACGCTCGCTGATGGCGACCGCGCCCATCGGCTGCGCACCGTTGGTGATGCCCTTGGCCATCGTCATGAGGTCCGGCGTCACGCCGAAACTCTGTGCGGCGAAGGCCTTGCCGGTGCGGCCGAAGCCGCAGATGACCTCGTCGAACACCAGCAGGATGCCGTGCGCATCGCAGATCTGGCGCAGGCGCTGCAGGTAACCCTTGGGCGGCACGAGGCAGCCGGTGGACCCGGCGATCGGCTCGACAAAACACGCGGCGATGTTCTCGGCGCCGTAAAGATTGATGAAGCGCAGCAGGTCCTCGGCCAGTTCGACGCCGTGCGCGCCCTCGCCGGGCACGAAGAAGTTTTCCTTGAGGTGCGTGTGGCGCATGTGGCCGATGCCCGGAAGCGTCGGGCCGAATTTGCGGCGGTTGTTGATCAGGCCCGACAGCGACACGCCGCCGAAGTTGACGCCGTGGTACGCGCGCTCGCGTGAAATGAACATGTTTCGGCCGCCCTGGCCGCGCGCCTGGTGATACGCCAGGGCAACCTTCATCGCGGTATCGACGGCCTCGGATCCCGAGTTCACGAAGAAGATCCGGTTCAGATCGCCCGGGGTGAGCTCGGCGACGCGCGTCGCGAGCTGGAACTGCTTCGGGTGGCCGCGGGTGAAGGGCGCAATGAAGTCGAGTTCGCGCAACTGCGCGCCGACAGCATCGGCGATCTCCCGGCGGCCATGCCCGGCGTTGACGCAGAACAATCCCGACGAGCCGTCCAGGAGCTTGTCGCCGTGATCGCTCCAGAGGTACATCCCGTCCGCCCGGACGACCATTTTCGGGTCGTGCCTGAAGTCGCGGTTGGGTGTGAACGGCATCCAGTACTCGTCGAACGATAGACGGTCGGGTGCGTGTTTTTCGGCCAGATCTTTCAGGGTCGTGTCGGCATGGGTCATGGCGGTCTCCTGGGGGCGCTGGAGGCGGGCGGCGCAACGGGCCTCCCGCTCGGGCTATGCTAGGATTCTACGCCAGTCGCGAAGGCACGCAGCGTGCAAAGACGACTACCCCAACGGCGTTACCGCTTGCCACCGCACGGATCGACAATGCACATCGGCGTCCCGAAAGAGATCAAGATCCTCGAGCACCGAGTAGGGTTGACGCCGGAGAGTGTGCGCGAGATCTGCACGCACGGTCATCAGGTCACGGTCGAGACCGGCGCGGGGCTGGGTATCGGCATGGACGACGGAGCGTACCGGCGCGCGGGCGCGACGATTGCCGCCAGCGCCACGGAGGTCTTTGCGCAAGCCGAAATGATCGTCAAGGTGAAAGAGCCGCAGGCAGCCGAGTGCAAGGTACTCCGGCAAGGCCAGGTGCTGTTCACGTACCTGCATCTCGCGCCTGATCCCGACCAGGCCCGTGACTTGATCGCGAGCGGCGCCGTGTGCATTGCGTACGAAACAGTGACGTCTCCGGGAGGTGGCCTGCCGTTGCTCGCACCGATGTCCGAGGTCGCGGGACGAATGGCCATCCAGGCGGGCGCATATTTCCTCGAAAAGGCGCATGGAGGCCTCGGTGTTCTGCTCGGTGGCGTGCCGGGCGTCGACCCGGCGAAGGTCGTCATCCTGGGAGGCGGTGTGGTCGGCTCGCACGCATGTCACATCGCGCTCGGCATGGGGGCCGAAGTGTGGGTGCTCGATCGCAATACCGACGTGCTGCGCGCGTTGTGGCGGCAATTCGGGCGGCCGCTGAACACGGTGTTCTCGACGCACGACGCGATCGAGCGCCACGTCACCAGTGCCGACCTCGTCGTCGGCGGTGTGCTGATTCCGGGTGCGTCGGCGCCAAAACTCGTGACGGCAGACCTCGTCAGGAAGATGAAAAAAGGTTCGGTGATCGTCGACGTGGCGATCGATCAGGGCGGCTGCTTCGAAACATCGCATCCGACGACGCATGCCGATCCGACCTACGTCGTCGATGGCGTGATCCATTACTGCGTCGCGAACATGCCTGGTGGCGTACCGCGCACGTCGACCTTTGCCTTGAACAACGCGACGCTGCCCTTCGTGCTTGCGCTCGCGGACAAGGGTTATCGCCGCGCTTTGGCCGACGATCCGCACCTGCGCAACGGTCTCAACGTTGCGTTCGGCCAGGTCACCTGCAAGCCCGTGGCCGAAGCGCTCGGCTATCGCTACGTCGACGCGCGCGCGGTACTGCAGTGAGCTGCGGCGGGCGGGCATGAGCGCATGACCGTTCGCATACCCTTCGACGATCGCGCCAGGCAACAGACGTATTTCAGCACGTGCTACATGTGCGCGTGCCGTTGCGGCATCAAGGTGACGGTCGAGAACGAGCGCGTTCGCTTCATCCAGGGCAATCTCAATCATCCGGTGAACCAGGGCGTGCTCTGCGCCAAAGGGTCCGCCGGGATCATGAAGCAGTATTCGGCGGCGAAACTCACCAAGCCGCTCAAGCGCCGTCCAGGCAGCGCGCGTGGCGCCGGCGACTTCGTCGAAATCGAATGGGACGAGGCGCTCGATCTGCTGACCGCGCGCTTGGCGAAGATCCGGGCAAACAATCCGACGCAACTCGCATTCTTCACCGGACGCGACCAGATGCAGGCCTTGTCCGGGTTGTGGGCGCAGCAATTCGGCACGCCCAACTGGGCAGCTCACGGCGGCTTCTGCTCGGTAAACATGGCGGTGGCCGGGCTGTACACGATCGGCTATTCGTTCTGGGAATTCGGCGCGCCGGACTGGGAGCACGCCAAGTATTTCTTGCTGTGGGGCGTCGCCGAGGACCATTCCTCGAACCCGATCAAGATCGGGCTCGACAAGCTCAAGCGCCGCGGCGCGAAATTCGTGTCGATCAATCCGGTGCGCACGGGCTACTCGGCGATTGCCGACGAATGGGTGCCGATCCGGCCCGGCACCGACGGGCTGTTGGCCCTTGCGTTCGTGCACGTCCTGCTCAAGCGCGGCCTGGTCGACTGGGAATTTCTGATCCGCTACACGAACGCGCCGTGGCTGGTCGTGCAGACGCCCGGCATGCCCGGCGACGGCCTGTTCGCGCGCGGGGCCGACGGCGAGCCGCTGGTGTGGGACCAGCACGCGCAGCTGCTCGTGAACGGCAATCTGCCGGAGATTGCGCCGGCGCTGTATGCGACCACCGAGCTTGCCGACGGCCGTCGCGCCAAGACCGTGTTCGCACTTGCGACCGAACGCTATCTGGACGATCGCTTTTCCCCGGAGCGCGTGTCAAAGGAATGTGGTGTTCCCGCCGAGACGATCACCCGGCTCGCACTGGAGATGGCGCAGGTGGCCTTCACGCAGGCGGTCGAGCTGCCGATCCGCTGGACCGACATGCACGGGCGTACCCACGACAAGGTGATCGGCCGCCCCGTCGCGATGCATGCGATGCGAGGCATCTCGGCGCATTCCAACGGATTCCACACCTGTCGCGCGCTGCACGTGCTGCAGATGCTGCTGGGGGCGCTCGAGAATCCCGGCAGCTTTCGCGCCAAGACGCCGTATCCGCGCCGCATACCGATCCGCTCGCTGCCGGAGAACGACCCCGCCGTCATCTTTGCGCCGGACACGCCGCTCAAGCGCATGCCCAACGGCTACCCGACGCGGCCGGAAGACCTGGTGATCGATGCGCAGGGACGGCCGCTGCGCATCGACAAGGCGTACTCGTGGGAGACGCCGCTGTCCGCGCACGGGTTGATGCACATGGTCATCACCAACGCGGCCAACCACGACCCGTACCCGATCGACACGCTGCTGCTGTTCATGGCCAACATGGCGTGGAATTCGAGCATGAACACGGCGGAGGTCCGCGACATGCTCGTGCGCAAGGGCACCGACGGCGAGTACGCGATCCCGTTCGTGGTCGTCGTCGACGCCTTCCACTCCGAAACCGTCGGCTTCGCGGACCTGGTCCTGCCGGACACGACCTACCTCGAGCGCTACGACGCGATTTCGCTGCTCGACCGGCCGATCTCCGAGCCCGATGTCGCGGCCGACTCGATCCGGCATCCGATCCTCAAGCTGGATCGCGACGTGCGTCCGTGGCAGGACGTGCTGGTGGAACTGGCGTCGAGGCTCGAGTTTCCGGCGTTCACGCATGCCGACGGGACGCGCAAGTTCGCCGACTACCGGGACTTCATCGTCAACTACGAAAAGTTTCCCGGCATCGGTTTTCTCGCCGGTTGGCGCGGCGAAAACGGCGAGTCGGCGCTGCGCGGGAAACCGAACCCGAAGCAGTGGGAAAAATACATCGAGAACCAGTCGTTCTTCACCTATCCCTGGCCCGCGAACATGCGTTACTACCGCTTCGCGAACAAGGACTATCTCGAGTTCGCCGAAAAGCACGCGCTGTTCGGCACGCCGCCGGTGCAGGTCATCCTGCAGTTGTATTCGGAGCCGCTGCAGAAATTCCGCCTCGCCGGGCAACGGCTCTACGACGGGCCGCAACCGGCGTCGCTTGAAGATTGCGAGCGGCTGGCGACGTACTTCGACCCGCTCCCGTTCTGGTACGCGCCGCTCGAGGGTGCGCATCGCCAACCGGCGCGGTCGGGCGCCGCGTCGCAAAGCGTGGCCGACGAGTACCCGTTGCACGCCATCACGCAGCGGCCGATGATGATGTACCACTCCTGGGACGCGCAGAATGCGTGGCTGCGCCAGATCATCTCCGAGAATCGGCTGTACATGAACCGCGGTACCGCGCGCGGGCTCGGACTGGCCGACGACGATTGGGTGTGGATCGAATCGCATCACGGCAGGATCCGCTGCCAGCTCAGGACCATGGAGGGCTGCGAGGCCAACACGGTCTGGACCTGGAACGCCATCGGCAAGCAGGCCGGAACGTGGGGGTTGAACGAGAACGCGAGCGAAGCAACCGCCGGTTTCCTGCTCAACCACCTGATCTCCGAATTGTTGCCCGGCGGCAAGGACGAGCGCCGGATGACCAACTCCGACCCGGTCACGGGCCAGGCCGCGTGGTTCGACCTGCGCGTCAGGGTCAGCAAGTGCGCGCAGGGAGAAACGGGAATCTGGCCGACGTTTCCCGCCGTGAAGCCGTTGCCCGGCGACGATGGCGCGCGACCGGCGGTCCTGCGTTTTACCACCGGGAGCGACGCCTGATGGCTCCGGAAAGTCGAATTGCGGGGCCAGCACGGTGAAGCTGGGGCTCGTCATCGATCTGGACACCTGCGTGGGTTGCCATGCGTGCGCCACGGCGTGCAAGGAATGGAACACGTCGTCGCCGGTGAGCGGTCCGCTCTCCGACTACGAACCGTTCGGCGCGGAAGCTTCGGGCGTGTGGTTCAACCGCGTGCGGCACTACGAGGTCGGCGAGTATCCCGCCAGCAAGACGATCAATTTTCCGCTGTCGTGCATGCATTGCGCCGACGCGGACTGCGTCACCGTGTGTCCCACCGGCGCGTCGTACAAGCGCGAGGACGGCATCGTCCTCGTCGACCAGGACAAGTGCATGGGTTGCAACCTGTGCGCCTGGGCGTGCCCGTACGGTGCGAGGGAACTCGACGCGTCCTCGGGCACCATGAAAAAATGCACGCTGTGCGTCGATCGCATCAACGACGAGCTGCTGCCTCCGGAAGAGCGTCAGCCGGCCTGCGTGCTCGCGTGTCCCACGCACGCCCGCTTCTTCGGCGATTTCGACGACCCGGACTCGGAAGTATCCCGCCTGTCCGCATCGCGCAACGGCTTCGGCCTGCTCTCCGAACTGGGTTATGAACCGGTCAACCGTTACCTGCCGCCGCGCGAGCCGAAACCGATCGTCGGCCTCGACGACGCGCGCGCGCTGCTCGAACGCGGGCTGGCGAGCCTGGCGGACCCCGCCATCCGCCGTTAGCTGCGATGAAACCAACGTTCAGCATCATATTTTTCACCGTGATTTCCGGTGCCGGGCTGGGTCTGCTGTCGCTGCTCGCCCTGGCGGATCTGTGTCCTGTCGAAACCCTGCCCGGGCCGGCGTTCACCACTGGCATCGCATTGGCGCTGGCGCTGATCGTCATCGGTCTGTCGAGCTCGGCACTGCATCTGGCCAAGCCATCGAATGCGTGGCGCGCTTTCTCGCGCTTTCGCACCTCCTGGCTCTCTCGTGAAGCGGTTTTCGCGGCAGCGCTGGTCGGTGTGGCAATCGTCTATGGCGGCAGTGCCGCGGTCGGCGCGCAGGATGCGGTCAGGCTGCCGATCGCGGCGCTGGCATGCCTGCTTTGCTGGGCCGTGCTGTTCTGCACGGCCATGATTTACGCGAGCCTCAAGCCGATCCGGCAATGGCACACGCGCTGGACGCCGGCGAATTATTTGCTGCTCGGACACTGGTCGGGGGCGCTCCTGCTGCTGGCGCTGGCGCTGGCGCAGGGCGCGCGTCCCGTGCCTTTCGTAGTCCTGGCGATTGCGCTCGGCGTTGCGGCGCTCGCGGTGAAAATCGGCTACTGGCGCGCCATGCGCGACGCGACCGATGCGGTGACGCTGGAACGTGCGATCGGCGTGCGCGAAGGCGTGCGCCCACCCGGCATGACCGTGGCGCAGGCACGGCTGTTCGATGCCGGACATACGCATGGCACCTTTCTGACCAAGGAATTCGGCTTCACGCTTGCCCGCAAGCATGCAACCGCGTTGCGTGCGTGCGCGTTGGCGCTCGCCTTCGGCATTCCCGCCGTTGCCTTCGCGACGGACATGCGCAGTGCGGTCGCCGCCGCCGCGGTGGCTGCCCTGTGCATCATGGGCCTGTTCGCCGAGCGCTGGCTGTTTTTTGCGGAAGCGCGGCACACGGTTCGGCTCTATCACGGCGATGCGCGGACCTGAAACCATGCTCGAGGTGCGCGTCTGGCGCGGTCGCGCGGAGGGCGGGTTCCAGCGCTATGCCGTGCCGCGGCAAGGCTCACAGACCGTGCTCGACGTCGTCACCTATATCCAGCGCCGCCTCGATGCGTCGCTAGCGTATCGCTTCGCCTGCCGCGTCGGCATGTGCGGCTCGTGCGCGATGACGGTCAATGGCGTCGCGCGCTGGACCTGTCGCACGCATGTCGAGACGGTCGCACAGGAGGATCGGCTCGAGATCGCGCCGCTGGCCAACCTGCCGATCGTGCGCGACCTGGTCACCGACATGCGCGAATTCTTCGACAAATGGGCGCGGGCGAAGGGGCAGTTCAAGCCCACCTCGACGCGCCACGACGATTTCGCGAAGATCCCGCCGGACTCGCCGGCACGTGCAGCCGTCGATGCCGCGATCGAGTGCATCGGCTGCGCAGTGTGCTATTCGGCATGCGACGTCGTGGCGTGGAACCCGGACTACCTCGGCCCGGCGGCGCTCAATCGGGCATGGACGCTGCAACGCGACGTGCGCGATGGCGCGCAGAGGGCGCGGCTCGTTGCGGTGGCTGGCGACGCGGGCTGCCACGCCTGCCATACGCATGCGAGTTGCACCGAGCGCTGTCCCAAGCATCTGTCGCCAACGGCGGCGATCGCGGGCCTCAAGCGTGCGACCGCGCTGGCGGTGCTCAAGGGACAGCTATGAGCGCCGCAGGGCCGCCCCAAGGCGCGAATTCCGCCCCCTCGGGGGGCAGCGCAGCGGCCGCAGTTGTCACTGAGGCCGCAAGCGTGGGGGCACGCCAATGACCGCGCGTGCGGAGGCCCGGGCCTGGGTCGCGCAGCGTGTCAGCGCAGCGGTCCTCGCCGTCTGCGTCGCTGTGCATCTGGTTACCATGATCGTTGCCGTCCATGGCGGTCTGAGCGCTGCCTCCATCCTGGGCCGAACGCGCGGCAGCGTCGGCTGGACGGCCTTTTATGCACTGTTCGTCGTGGCGGCCGCGATTCATGCACCGCTCGGCCTGCGCACGGTCGCGGCCGAATGGCTGGGGTGGCGCGGGCGCGCCGTCAACCTGATGTGGTGCGTCGTCGGCCTCGGCCTGCTCGGGCTCGGCGCGCGCGCCGTGGCCGCGGTGGCGCTATGATGCGATCTGACTGGCGCAACCGCGGACATCCCGCGTTTTGGGCCTTTCTCGTCCATCGCGTATCGGGAATCATGCTCGCGTTGTTTCTGCCCTTGCACTTCCTCGCGCTGAGCCAGGCGCTGGCGGGCGAGGGTGCGCTCGACGCGTTCCTCGCCTGGGCGCAGCAGCCGCTGCTCAAGGCCTCCGAGATCGCGCTCGTATTCTTCCTTGCCGCACACCTCACCGGAGGGCTGCGCCTGCTCGTCATCGAGTTCGCCGGCTGGAACGGCGAGGCGCAGAAGTCCATGCTCGCGGCCGCCGGCGGCGCGGCGGCGTTCTGCGCGCTGCTGTTCGCGCTCAATCTGGTCTGAGGGCGTCGATGCGCATCGACCCTGCTGCCGTGGAAAATGTCGCGAAGGAACTCTACATCCGCGCGCTCAAGATTCTTCCCGACGACGTGAAGGCCGGTTTCGCAACGCTCGCGCAGCACGAGACCAGCACCAAGGCGCAGGGCGTGCTGGCGACCATGATCCGGAATATCGCGGTAGCGGAGGCTACCGACAATTTGCTGTGCCAGGACACGGGCATCCCCATCTACAACGTCACGATCGGGCGTGGCGTGGAAGTCGACGGGCCTGCGGTAAAGCATGCGATACGCCGCGGCTGCGAGCGGGCCACGCGCGAGCACCCGTTGCGCTCGTCGATCGTCCATCCGCTCACGCGCAAGAACGAGCATTCCTCGTGCGGCATCGGCGTGCCGGTGATCCACGTCGACTATGCTGCCGATTTCGACGGGGTGCGGATCGAGATGATCCCCAAGGGCAGCGGCTCCGAGAACAATTCTTGGCTGAAAATGGCGGTTCCAGCCGAAGGCGTCGATGCGATCCGGACTTTCGTCATCGACTGCGTGCTCGACGCGGGCGGCAGGACCTGCCCGCCAACCATCGTCGGCGTCGGCGTCGGCGGCACGGCGGACTTGTGCGTGCATCTGGCGAAAATCGCGGCAACGCGACCGCTGGGTTCGCGTTGCGACGACCCTGACGGCGCGCAGCTCGAAGCCGAACTGTCGGCCGCGGTGAACATGCTCGGCGTCGGGCCGCAGGGGCTCGGCGGCGACGCGACGGCATTCGCCGTGCACGTCGAGCTCGCGGCGACACACATCACCATGAATCCGGTCGCGGTCAACATGCAGTGCCATTCCGCGCGACGTGCATCGGCGACCATCGATGCGCATGGAGTCCGTTACGGATTCTGAGGCGCCGGCGTTCACACGAGATGTTCATCGGACATGTCGGTCTGGCATTGGCGGCGAAGTACGTCGCGCCGAAGCCTTCGCTCGGTACGCTGACGCTCGCTGCGCAGTGGGCGGATGGTCTGTGGCCCATCTTTCTCCTGCTCGGCTGGGAGCAGGTGCAAATCGTCCCGGGGATCACGGCGGTCACGCCGCTATTGTTCGTTTCCTATCCCTATTCGCACAGCCTTGGCGCGGACGTCGCCTGGGGTCTGTTGCTCGGCGGCGTCTACTACGCGCTGCGACGCGACGGCAACGGCGCGTGGTGGCTGTTTGCGCTGGTCATCTCGCATTGGCTTCTGGACTTCGTCTCGCATCGGGCCGACATGCCGCTGTGGCCCGGCGGGGAGCTCTATGGTCTGGGCCTCTGGTACTCCGTTACGGCGACGCTGGTCGCGGAGTTCGCGCTGTTCGGTCTCGGCGCCGTGCTTTATGCGCGGGCGACGCGCCCCCGGGATCGCATGGGAAGCGTGCTGTTCTGGACCTTCGTCGTGACGCTTGCCGCGATTTACCTGATGTCGGTTTTCGGGCCGCCACCGCCGAGCGTCGACGTGCTGGCACTGAGCGGACTTCTGGGTTGGCTGTTCCTGGCCTGGGCGTATTGGATCGATCGTCACCGCGAATCCCTGCACTGACATGACCCACTATGTACTGACCACGCCGATCTCGCAGGAGCAGGTGCGCACCTTGCGCATCGACGATACCGTCACTCTGCAAGGCGCGCTCTTCGGCATTCGCGATGCGACGCAGATCGCCATGTTCGATCGCGGCGTCGCGACGCGCTTCGACCTCCACGGGCACGCGGTGATCCATACCGCGCCGAACGTGAAGAAGGTCGCGTCCTCACCCGAGCATCCGGTCGGTTACGCACCCGTTTGCATCGGCACGACCACCTCGTCGCGCATGGAGCGCTTCACGCGGCCGCTGCTCTCGCAATGCGGCGTGCGCCTGATCATCGGCAAGGGGGGGCTGGGCGAGGACTCGCTCGCCGCCTTCGCTGAGCTCGGTGGCGCGTACCTCGCGATCATCGGCGGCACGGCGGCGCTGGAAACGACGTGGGTCGAGGCGATCGAGGACGTCGACCTGGACGAACTCAATCCTGAGAGCCTGTGGCGCTTTCGGATCCGCGACTTCGGCCCGCTCACGGTCGCCATGGACAGCCACGGCGGCAGCCTCTATGCCGCGGTAGACGCCGCCGCGCGCTCGCGCCGCGACCGGGCGCTCGCCGCGCTCGGGGTCAAGAGATGATGAGCGCCGCCGGGCCGCGGCGCGAAGCGACGCTTCGGGGTGGACGTGGAGGCATAACGCTGCGCCGCATCGAGACGGACATCCTGATCCTCGGCGCCGGCGGCGCCGGCTTGTTTGCCGCGTTGCACGCGCACGCCACCGATGCTTCGTTGTCGATCACCATCTCGGTCAAGGGTCTGCTCGGCAAGTGCGGCTGCACGCGCATGGTCCAGGGGGGTTACAACGTGGCGCTCGCGCCGGGCGATTCGGTCGAGCGGCATTTCATGGACACGATCATCGGCGGCGCGTGGCTGCCCGATCAGGATCTGGCGTGGACGCTGGTCAACGGCGCGATCGAGCGCATTCATGAACTGGAAAATGAGCTCGGCTGTTTCTTCGACCGCAATCCCGACGGCACCATTCACCAGAAGGCGTTCGCGGGGCAGACCTTCGACCGCACCGTGCACAAGGGCGACCTGACCGGTATCGAGATCATCAACCGGCTCTCCGAGCAGGTCTGGGCACGCGGCATCCACCGGCTGGAGGAGCACCGCGCGCTCGCCTTCATTCCCGACGCGGGCGGGACGACGCTGGCGGGTGTCGTTCTGGTCGACGTGCGCGACGGCGCGTACGTGTATGTCGCCGCCAAGGCCGTCCTGCTCGCGACCGGCGGCGGGCCGACCATGTATCGCTACCACACACCCTCGGGCGACAAGAGCTGCGATGGCCTGGCGATGGCACTCGCCGCGGGCCTTCCACTGCGCGACATGGAGATGGTGCAGTTCCACCCGACCGGGCTGTTGGCCGGCGAGCACACGCGCATGACCGGGACCGTGCTCGAAGAAGGCCTGCGCGGCGCCGGCGGGCACCTGCTCGATGCCGGCGGCGAGCGCTTCATGCAGAACTACGATTCGCGCGGCGAACGTGCCACGCGGGACATCGTCTCGCGTGCCATCTATGCCGAGATGCGAGCCGGGCGCACGTCGCCGAACGGCGGGGTGTGGCTGGCGATGGGCCACCTCGGCCCCGACAGCGTGCGTCGCCAGTTCAAGGGCATGGTCGAGCGCTGCGCCGATTGCGGCTTCGACCTGGCAGGAGGCAAGGTTGAAGTCGTCCCGACCGCGCACTACATGATGGGCGGCGTGGAATTCACGGCCGACTGCAGGACCGCGCTGCGCGGTCTGTTCGTCGCCGGTGAGGATTCGGGCGGAGTACACGGTGCCAACCGGCTCGGCGGGAACGGCGTCGCCAACTCGACGGTCTTCGGCGGCATCGCCGGCGACGTGATGGCGGCGTGGGTTGTGTGCGAAGGCGAGTTGCACGCGCCGGACGAAGCAGCCATCGACGCGGCGATCGCGTGCGCGGAAGGCCCGTTTCGATCGCGCGCCGCCGGCGACATCGAGGCCATGCGTGAACGGTTGTACACGACGATGTGGGACGATGCCGGGATCGTGCGCGATGCGGCGAGCCTCGCCCGCGCCGACGCGGTCCTCGCCGCGCTCGCCGGCGAACTCGACGCCGGAGCGTTGCCCGCCGGTGCGCGCGATCGCGCCTACAACTTGAGCTGGCACGACTGGCTCAACCTCGGCAACCTGGTCGCGGTCAGCCGCGCCATCGTTCGCGCCGCGCGGACCCGGGAAGATTCGCGCGGGGCGCACTTCCGCGTGGACTTCCCGCAGTCGGGTGCTGCGGAAGCCTCGGCGTACACGCGCATCGTTCAACGCGACGGCGAGTTGCATTGCGAGCAAGTCCCCGTTCGCTTCACGCGCGTGCGGCCGGGCGAATCGCTGCTCGCCGCCTGAACGGATCGTAGCCGTGATCACCTGCGCCGGCTGTGGATCGACCAATCGCGCCGGGCGACGCTTCTGTGCCGACTGCGGCAAGGCGCTGCCGGTGGCATGCGCCGCCTGCGGTTTTCTCAACGAACCCGATGAAAAGTTCTGCGGCGGGTGCGGTGCCGCGCTGGCTGTCGTAGCCCCGCTACGACGAAACCACCCGCGGGTGGCGATGGCACGGAGAGTGAGCGGCGACCGGTCACGGTGCTGTTCGCCGACCTGGTCGGTTTCACGCGCATGTCGCAGGAGCTCGATGCCGAAGAGGTGCACCGGCTGCTCGAACAGTACTTCGAGGCCGTCGACGAAATCGTCGAGCGATGCGGCGGCACCATCGACAAGCATATCGGCGACAGCGTGATGGCGGTTTTCGGCGCGCCGGTCGCACACGGCGACGACGGTGCGCGTGCGCTGCGCGCTGCCATCGACATCCATCGCGCGGTTGCTGCGCTCGGCGCGACGGTGCGGCGCGATCTCGCGGTGCACATCGGCGTCGCCGCAGGCGAAGTCATCGCCAGCGGCCTGGGCAGCGCACGGCATCGTGCCTATACCGTCATCGGCAATTCGGTGAACCTCGCCGCTCGGTTGTTGCAACTTGCCGGTGCGGGAGAAACGGTGCTCGACGCGTCGGTACACCGCGCGACGCAGCGCTTCGCGCGGTGCGAACCCATCGCCGACGCGAAAGTGAAAGGTGTGGATGCTCCGCTCTCGGTGTGGCGCCTGGTGGACCTGAACGCCACGGCGCAGGCCGAGACCGGGCAACCCTTTGTCGGCCGCCGGGCCGAGCTCGCGCAACTGAGTGCGTTGCTGCACGAATGTCGCAGGACCGGAGAGGGCAGTTCGCTTTGCGTACGCGGCGACGCCGGCATAGGCAAGTCGCGCTTGATCGCGGAGTTGCGCCGGGTCGCACGCGCAGACGGCTTCGCCTGCCACACGGGGCTCGTGCTCGACTTCGGCATGGGAAAAGGGCGCGACGCGATTGGCGAACTGCTCGCAAGCATGGTCGGCATCGGCCCCGAAGCGATCATCGAGGAACGCCTCGCGGCGCTGGAGCGCATCGCTGCCATGGACGAGCCCGGAGCGACCGGGCGAGCCTTCCTGTGCGACCTCCTCGATCTGCCGCAGCCGCCAGCGACACGTGCGCTGTACGAAGCCATGGATCACGCGGCGCGCCAGCGCGGGCGGACCGATGCATTCCTGCGTGTAGTGCGAAGCTTGAGCGCCGGCCAGCCGTTGTTCGTGGTGGTCGAAGACCTGCACTGGGCCGATCGCACGACGCTCGACCACCTCGCGGCGTTGACCCGTGCGGCAGCAACCCTGCCCATGGTCCTGGCGATGACGACGCGGCCGGATGGCGACCCGCTCACCGCAGCATGGCGTGCGGCGATCCAGGGCGCCTCGCTGACCACCATCGAACTCGGACCGTTGCAGGCGCAGGATGCGGTGGCCCTGGCGAGCGGGTTGCTGGTGACCTCGCAGCTCTATGCCCGCCAGTGCATCGAGCGCGCCGGCGGCAACCCGCTTTTCCTGGAGCAACTGCTGAGCGCCGCGGACGAGCACAAGGACGCATTGCCGGCGTCGCTGCACAGCCTGGTGCTCGCTCGCGTCGATCGCCTGCCCGAGCGCGATCGTGCTGCCTTGCGTGCGGCGGCGGTGATCGGCCAGCGTTTTTCGCTGGCGCTGGTGCGGCTGTTGGCGAATATGCCCGACTACGTTTGCGACAATCTGCTCGCGCATTCGCTGGTGCGCGAGGAAGGCGACGAATTCCTGTTCGGGCACGCGCTGATCCGAGATGGGGTCTACGCGTCGCTGACGCGGGCGCGTCGCGCCGAGTTGCATCGCACCGCGGCCGCCTGGTTCGGCGAGCGAGATCCCGGCTTGCGCGCGGTCCACCTCGATCGCGCCGATGCACCGGAGGCGGTGCAGGCGTATCTGGAAGCCGCCCGCGCGCAGGCTGCGGGTTTGCAGCTCGACAGCGCGCTGTCGCTGGCCGGGCGCGGCGCGGAATTGGCGAAATTACCGGCGGACGTCTATGCGCTGAACATGCTGCGCGGCGAGTTGCTGCGCGAGACGGGCGCTGGCACGCCCGCGGTCGACGCGTATCAGGCCGCGCTTGCGGCCGCGGTCGATCCCGCAGAACGGTGCCGGGCGCTTCTCGGCGTGGCGGCGGGACAGCGGCTGATCGCAGGTGTCCACGTGGCGCTGGCGGCGCTCGACGAGGCCGAACCGCTGGCGCGAGCGGCAGGACTCACGCGAGAACTCGCCGAACTTCACAGCACTCGCGGCAACCTGTACTTCGCGCTCGGCCGCGTCAACGAATGCCGGATGGCGCACGAGGCTGCGCGTGAACTGGCAATCTCGCTTGAAGACAAGGAATGGGAAGCGAGGGCACTCTCGGGTCTTGCCGACGCGTACTACCTCGAAGGTCGGATGCGCACGGCATTCGAGAATTTTCGCGCCTGCGTCGCACTTTCAGATAAGCAAGGTTTCTTGCGCGTCGCCATCGCCAATCGGGTGATGGTCGGACATTGCCGCGTATTTCGGAACGAGTTCGACGCGGGGCTGGCCGACATGCTCGCATCGCGCGATGCCGCGGTACGAATCGGCGATCGGTATTCCGAGATGATCGCCATGCAGTCGAGCGGACTCCTGCTCACAGCCTGCGCGCGTTTTGCCGAGGCCGAGCCTTATCAATTGCAGGGGCGTGCGCTGGCCGAGGCGCTGGGTACCAAGCGCTATCTCGCGGTACTCCTGGCACACCAGGCCGAGAGCCTGCACGCCCGAGGTCACGCCGCGGAGGCTCACGAATGCCTCGTCGACGCGCTGGCGCTTGCGCGCGAATTCGGCATGGGGTTTTGCGGGCCCATGATCCTCGGCCTGTTCCAGCGCATGGCCGACGATCCGCGCTCGCGCGATCGTTACGCCACGGAGGCGCAGTCATTGCTGGAGCAGGGCTGCGTTGCACACAGCCAGATCGCGTACTACCGCTTGGCGATCGAGGATGCCATCGCGCGCTGCGAATGGCCGCGTGCGCTCGAGTACGTCGAGGCGATGGCGGCATATACGCGCCGCGAACCGTTGCCTTACACCGACTTCCTGATCGCCCGCGGCAGAACCCTGATTGACCTCGCCGCCAAACCACAAGATCGGGAACTGCACACGGAACTCGCGCGCCTCCGAGCACAGGCGGAGCAATTGCGCTGGCCGATCGGCTGGCCGGCGTGGGCCGTGGCCGGCACCCGGAGCACCCAGCCAGCCGCATAAGACCGCGCGTCCGATGTCGGGCTTGACACGGCTCTGTTATTTCCATATTGTTCGAAACATGAAAACGACATCCGCCGTGATTGCACTCGCTGCGCTGGCGCAGGAAACGCGCCTCGCTGTCTTCCGCCTGCTGGTGGAGGCTGGCCCCGCCGGGCTGCCAGCCGGCGGCATCGCCGACAAGCTCGGGATCGCGGCGCCGACGCTGTCTTTCCACCTCAAGGAACTCGCGCACGCGGGTCTGGTCGAGGCGGAACCGCAGGGACGCTTCATCGTCTACCGCGCCGACTTCAAGGCCATGAATGCGCTGGTCGGTTATCTGACCGAGAACTGCTGTCGCGCGAGTGGCGCCTGCAGTACCGAATGCGCGCCGGCCGAGGCAACGGCGTGTGCGCCCACGATCCAACCCCGTCGCCGTGCGCCCGCTGGCAAGCGAGTCCCGGCGCCTTCACGAAGGAGAGTCGCATGAAACGCTTTCACGTTCACGTCGCGGTGCCCGACCTCGCCCAGAGCATTCGTTTTTATTCGACGCTGTTCGGCGCCGAGCCGACGGTGACGAAGGTCGACTACGCCAAATGGATGCTGGAGGATCCCCGGGTCAATTTCGCCATTTCGCAGCGTGGCGCCGACATCGGCATCAATCATCTCGGCTTCCAGGTCGACAGCGGCGAGGAACTCCAAGCGTTGCACGGCCAGCTTGAGGCGGCGGACCGTGGTGTCGTCGCGGAAATGGGCGCGAACTGCTGCTACGCGAAATCCGACAAGTACTGGGTGAAGGACCCAGCCGGCATCGCGTGGGAATCGTTCCACTCACTCGGCAGCATTCCCCTGTTCGGCGGCACCCATGCCGGCGCAAGCACGCCGGATGCCTGCTGCGCCACCGCACCAGCGACAGCAGCGGTCGCCGTGCCCAAGAGCGCCAAGACGGCCTGCTGCAACTAGCTCGCGTTCCCGAATCGGGGCGACGACCATGGCGAATGGCGATACGCAACGTTCGTTCAATGTGCTGTTCCTGTGCACCGGCAATTCGGCGCGCAGCATCATGGCCGAGTCGATTCTGCGGCAATCGGGGCAGGGCCGGTTCAATGCCTTCAGTGCCGGCAGCCACCCGACCGGCAAGGTGAACCCGCTCGCGCTCGAGCTGCTGCGGGCCAACCACATGCCCATCGAAGGCCTGCGCAGCAAGACTTGGGAGGAGTTCGCGCGACCGGTTCGCCGCCGCTGGATTTCGTGCTCACCGTTTGCGACAACGCCGCCGGGGAAGTGTGCCCGGTGTGGCCCGGTCAACCGATGACGGCGCACTGGGGCGTGCCGGATCCGGCCGCGGTCGAAGGCAGCGATGACGCGAAACGCAGGGCGTTCTCCGAGGCGTGTCACACGCTGCTCACGCGCATTCGGCTGTTCACGAGCCTGCCGCTGGCTAAGCTCGACCGGATCAGTTTGCAGAACAGGCTGCGCGAGATCGGCAAGGCGTCGTGACTCCTGCGGTCCGCAGCGCGCCGCCGGCGCGCAGAGACGTGATCGTGCCCGCGGCGCCGCGTGCGCCGCTCGGATTCGTCGAGCGCTACCTGACGGTCTGGGTCGCCTTGTGCATCGTCGCCGGCATCGCGCTCGGGCAACTGGCGCCCAGGCTGTCCATGGCGCTCGGGCGCATGGAGTTCGCGCACGTCAATCTCCCGGTCGGAATCCTGATCTGGGCGATGATCGTGCCGATGCTGGTCAAGATCGACTTCGGTGCGCTGCACGAAGTCCGGCGGCACGCACGCGGCATCGGCGTCACGCTGTTCATCAACTGGGCGGTCAAGCCGTTCTCGATGGCGTTGCTCGCCTGGCTGTTCATCCGCCACCTGTTCGCGCCGTTCCTGCCTCCGGCGCAAATCGACAGCTACATCGCAGGGCTGATCCTGCTCGCCGCAGCGCCCTGCACGGCGATGGTGTTCGTCTGGAGCAATCTGACCGACGGCGAACCGAATTTCACGCTGACGCAGGTCGCGCTGAACGACACGATCATGATCTTCGCCTTTGCACCAATCGTCGCCTTGCTGCTCGGCGTGTCGTCGATCAGCGTGCCCTGGGACACGCTGTTGCTGTCGGTCGTGATGTACATCCTGGTGCCGCTGGCCTTGGCGCAGGCGTGGCGGCGCTGGCTGATACAGCGCGGCGAGGCAGCGTACCGCGCGACGCTCGCGCGCGTCGCGCCGTTCTCGCTCGCGGCACTGCTGGCGACGATCGTCCTGCTGTTTGCATTCCAAGGCGAGGCCATCCTGCGCCAGCCGCTGGTCATCGCCGTCCTGGCGGTGCCGATTCTCATCCAGGTGCTGTTCAACGCGGGGCTGGCGTACTGGCTCAACCGACGTTTCGGCGTCGCGCATTGCGTCGCCGGGCCGTCGGCGCTCATCGGGGCGTCGAATTTCTTCGAATTGGCCGTCGCGGCCGCAATCAGCCTCTACGGCTTCGAGTCCGGCGCGGCGCTGGCGACGGTCGTCGGTGTGCTGATCGAGGTGCCGGTGATGCTCCTGGTCGTGCGCGTGGTCAATGCAAGCCGTGGTTGGTACGAAGCGGGATTCGCAGCCTAAAGGCGGAGCGCGCCAGCGCGAGCCGTACTGCAATCGGCCCCGGTGTCGGGTTCAAGTCGCTGATTACACGGAAGTATCCGTACTCGCGGCAGCGCCATGCGCCGCCTTGCATAGGGCCGCTGCCCTGCCGTTGTCATCTTGCGGTAATGCGCGCTTGTCACAATCGCGGGCACTGCTCGTTGACACGAAAAGGCCGCATTCCATGAATTTCAAACGATACACCGCAGGTTTTCTCGCCGTTTCCGCGCTTGCCTTCGGCCTGAATGCACGGGCCGTCGACATCACCGGTGCCGGTGCCACGTTCCCCTACCCGATCTATGCCAAGTGGGCCGAAGCCTACAAGGCGAAGACGGGTGTAGGCATGAACTACCAGTCGATCGGCTCCGGCGGAGGCATCGCACAGATCAAGGCCAAGACCGTCGACTTCGGCGCTTCGGACATGCCGCTGAAGCCGGAGGACCTTGCGGCTGCGGGTCTGATGCAATTCCCGGCAATCATCGGCGGCGTGGTACCGGTGCTCAACGTCGAGGGCATTCCGTCCGGGGCGCTGAAGCTGACCGGGCCGGTGCTCGCCGATATCTATCTCGGCAAGATCAAGTCCTGGAACGACAAGGCCATCGCGGATCTCAATCCCGGCATCAAGCTGCCGGCCGATCCGATCACCGTCGTGCGTCGTTCGGACGGCTCGGGGACCTCCTTCATCTGGACGGACTACCTGTCGAAGGTGAGCCCGGAATGGAAGGACAAGGTGGGCGCCAGCACGGCGGTGGCCTGGCCCGAGGGCGTCGGCGGCAAGGGCAACGAGGGCGTGGCAGCGTACGTCCAGCGCATCAAGGGTTCGATCGGCTACGTCGAATACGCATATGCGAAGAAGAACAAGATGAATGTGGCGTCGGTGCAGAACAAGGACGGCGTGTTCGTGAAGCCGGACGACGACAGTTTCCAGGCGGCCGCAGCCTACGCCGACTGGAAGGCCCCTGGGATGTACCAGATCCTGACGAACCAGCCCGGCAAGGACAGTTGGCCCATCACCGGCGCGTCGTTCATTCTCATGCATATCAAGCAGGACAAGCCGCAGAACGCCGCCGAAGTCATCAAGTTCTTCGACTGGGCGTACAAGAATGGCCAGAAGATGGCGGAGGAACTGGACTACGTGCCCATGCCTGAAAGTGTCTCCAAGATCGTCGGCGAGGCATGGAAGTCGCAGCTGAAGGACGCGTCCGGCAAGGCGGTCTGGAACTAGACGGGTGCACTGGCACGCGTCAACAACGCGTGCGTCGCAGCTTGACGTTTCATCGCCGGTCGCGGAGCGCGTTCGCGACCGGTACCCGCGTTGGGAGTTATGATGGCCGCCTCGGCAACCTCTGCTGCAATCCCCGTCCCCGTGAGCATCCAGCGCGCGCAGCGCGATCCGGGCCCGCCCGCATCGAGGCAGGCCGCCGGCCAGTGGCAGGACTGGCTGTTCGAGCGCATGACCATGTTCTTCGCGGTGCTCGTGCTCGCGACCCTGCTCGGGATACTGCTGGCACTCGGGTATTCGGCCATTCCCGCCTTCGACAAGTTCGGCTTCGGCTTTTTCACCACCAACGTATGGGACCCGGTGAAAAGCAATTTCGGCGCGCTGGCGCCGATCTACGGGACGCTCGTCACCTCGGCGATCGCATTGCTGATCGGCGTGCCGGTGAGTTTCGGCATCGCGCTGTTCCTGACCGAAATGTGTCCGGCATCGCTCAAGCGGCCGCTGGGCACCGCGGTCGAGCTGCTTGCTGCGATTCCTTCGATCATCTACGGCATGTGGGGCCTTTTCGTCTTTGCGCCGATCTTCGGGGACTACATCCAGCCGGCGTTGACCGGGCTCTTCGGCGACCTCTGGCTACTGGGTCCACTGTTCCAAGGCGCGCCCAACGGCATCGGCATGCTGTCCGCGGGCATCATCCTGTCCGTCATGGTCATTCCGTTCATCTCGTCGGTGATGCGCGACGTCTTCGACGTCGTTCCGCCGGTGCTCAAGGAGTCGGCGTACGGAATCGGCTGCACCACCTGGGAAGTGGTCTGGAACGTCGTGCTGCCCTACACCAAGGTCGGCGTGATCGGCGGCATCATGCTCGGTCTCGGGCGCGCGCTCGGCGAGACGATGGCCGTCACCTTCGTCATCGGCAACGCCTACCGGATCAGCGCGTCGCTGTTCGCACCCGGCAACTCGATCGCCTCCGCCCTCGCCAATGAATTCAACGAGGCCGCGGATCCGGTGCACCGCGCGTCGCTGATTGCCCTCGGCCTGGTGCTCTTCGTGCTCACGACCATCGTACTCGCGCTGTCGCGCATGCTGATCGCTCAGCTCGCCAAGGGCGAAGGCAAGAAGACCTGAGCCGGGGAAGACGTGAACAATCGCTACCGCCGCCGCCTTCTGACCAACCGCTTCAATCTCGCGATGTCGCTGCTCACGATGGGCTTCGGCATGTTCTTCCTGCTGTGGATCCTGGGGGTGCTCTTCTACCAGGGCTTCACCGCGCTGTCGCCCACCCTGTTCACCGAGATGACGCCGCCGCCCGGGTCTGCCGGTGGTCTTGCAAACGCCATCTACGGCAGCGTGATCATCGTGTTCGTGGCGACGTTCATCAGCACGCCGATCGGCATTTTTGCGGGCATTTACCTTGCCGAATTCGGCAAGGATGGCTGGTTGACCAATGCAACGCGGTTCATCAACGACATCCTGCTCTCGGCCCCCTCGATCGTGATCGGGCTGTTCATCTATACGATCTACGTAACGCGGGTGAATCACTTTTCGGGTTGGGCCGGATCCTTCGCCCTGGCACTGATCGCCATTCCCGTCGTGGTTCGTACGACCGAAAACATGCTGCATCTGGTGCCCAACAGCCTGCGGGAAGCCGCCGTGGCGCTAGGGGCGCCGATGTGGAAGGTGATCATGATGGTGACGCTGAAGGCGGTGCGCGGAGGTGTCGTCACCGGCGTCCTGCTCGCCGTCGCCCGGATGTCCGGCGAGACGGCGCCGCTGCTGTTCACGGCGCTCAACAACCAGTTCTGGAGCACCAACATGAACGCGCCGATGGCAAACCTGCCGGTCGTCATCTTCCAGTTCGCGCTGAGCCCCTACGAAGACTGGAAGACGCTGGCATGGGCCGGCGCACTGCTCATCACGCTCGCCGTGCTCATCATCAATATACTTGCCCGCTCGGTGTTCCGGCAGGCATCGATTCGCTGAAGAGGAAACTTGTGAATCTCGAAACGACGATGGTCGCGCGGCCGGTGGCTGTCTCGCATGGATCGCCGGCCGCGCAACCGAAGATGCGGGTGCGGAATCTCGATTTCTTCTATGGCAAGTTCCAGGCCCTGAAGAATATCAATCTCGAAGTTGCCGACATGCGGGTGACGGCGTTCATCGGTCCCTCGGGTTGCGGCAAGTCGACACTCTTGCGGACCTTCAACCGCATGTATTCGCTGTACCCGGGGCAGCGTGCGACAGGTGAAATCCTGCTCAACGATCGCAACGTGCTCGACAGCCGGACCGACCTCAACACGCTGCGCGCCAAGGTGGGCATGGTATTTCAGAAGCCGACACCCTTTCCGATGTCCATCTACGACAATATCGCCTTCGGAGTACGGCTGTACGAGAACCTCAGCGGGCGGCAGATGGACGAGCGGGTAGAGTGGGCGCTTACCAAGGCGGCGATGTGGGAAGAGTCCAAGGACAAGCTCAAGCAGAGCGGAATGGCGCTGTCCGGGGGCCAGCAGCAGCGCCTCTGCATCGCGCGCGCGGTGTCGGTCAAGCCCGAGGTATTGCTGCTCGACGAGCCGACGTCGGCGCTCGACCCGATCTCGACCGCCAAGATCGAGGAGTTGATTTCGGAATTGAAAAACGACTATACGATCGCCATCGTCACCCACAACATGCAACAGGCCGCGCGCGTATCCGACTACACTGCGTACATGTACCTCGGCGAACTCATCGAGTTTAGCGCCACCGACGAGATATTCCTCAAGCCGAAGCGCAAGGAAACCGAGGACTACATCACCGGCAGATTCGGCTGATCTGGCGGCAGCGCGACAGCGAGGAAAACAATGAGTGAGCATACCTACAAGCAGTTCGACGCCGAGATGGAGGAAATCCGCTCCGGCGTGATGGCGATGGGCGGCCTCGTGGAGACCCAGTTTGCACGGGCCATCCACGCACTCAAGCACGTCGACGTGGACCTGGTCGACAGCGTCGCGACCGACGAGCTTGCCATCAATCAGATGCAGGTCAACATCGACCAGCAATGCAGTCAGATCATCGCCAAGCGCCAGCCGACGGCGATCGACCTGCGCATGGTCCTGACCGTGGTCAAGATCGTCAACGAGCTGGAGCGCGCCGCGGACGAAATCAAGAAGATCGCATACCGGGCGCAGGAGATGCAGCGACCTGAGCGCCTTTCCAACGTGCGCTTCCACGAGATTACTCGCGCGGCGGAGTTGGCCGAGGATAATCTTCAGCTGGCGCTTGACGCATTCGCGCGCCTCGACGTGGAGGCGGCGGCACAGGTGGTCAGCAACGACGAGGCGATCGATTTCGCCTTCCTGTCGATACTCAGGCAGTTGATCAGCTACATGATGGAAGACCCGCGAACGATCACGCCGGCGCTCGAGATCGTGTTCATCGCCAAGTCGATCGAGCGCGTCGGCGACCATGCCAAGAACATTGCCGAAAATGTCGTGCACGTCGTGATGGGAAAGGACGTGCGCCATGCAACCGCGGAACAGATCCGAGCAGAGGTTGCCGAGTGAAACTGACGAGGGGCTCAAGATGAGCGCATCGATTCTGGTCGTCGAGGACGAGCCCGCGATCCAGGAACTGCTGCGGGTCAACCTCGAGGACGCGGGGTTCTCGGTACATGCGGTCGCCGACGCCGAGAGCGCGCAGGCACAGATCAGAAGTGCGCTGCCCGACCTGATCCTGCTCGACTGGATGCTTCCGGGCCAGTCCGGGCTTGCGTTCGCGCGCAGCTTGCGTGGCGACGCGCGCACTCGCGAATTGCCGATCATCATGGTCACGGCGCGCAACGACGAGGCGGATCGCGTCGCCGGCCTTGAGATTTGGGTCGATGACTACGTGACCAAGCCGTTCAGTCCGCGCGAACTGAAGGCGCGGATCAAGTCCGTCCTGCGGCGACGCGCACCGGAGTCCGCGCAGGAGGCGCTGCGCGTGGGCACGCTCGCACTCGACCCGGTCACGCACCGCGCGACCGCGGGTGGCGTTCCCGTGACGCTGGGCCCTACCGAGTTCCGGCTGCTGAAGTTCCTGATGGCGCGGCCCGAACGGGTGCACAGCCGCATGCAGTTGCTCGATCAGGTATGGGGCGACCACGTCTACATCGAGGAACGCACGGTCGATGTCCACATCAGGCGCCTGCGGCTCGCGCTGGAGCCTGCCGGTCACGAACAAATGATCCAGACGGTGCGGGGCAGCGGCTACCGGCTCGCCGCACAAAAATAACGCTATCTTTCAGCGACGAGGCGCACGTCGATGATCCCCCTCTGGCTTCGTGGCTTGGCCGTGCCGATGGTCGTGGTCGTCGTCGGTGCGGTTATCTGGCTTGCACAAGGTGTCGAGATCGCATTCGCAGTGGTAGCGCTGGGGCTGCTCGCCACGATCGGCTGGCACCTTTGGCAGCTGCACCAGCTCGCAAAATGGGCCGCCGGGCCGATCGATATTCCGGTGCCGGAGGGGCGCGGCATCTGGGCGCTCGCATATGCGGCGCTCTACCGTCGCGTGCGGCTGCGCAGCGCGCGCCAGCGCGATTTGCGGCTCGCGCTCGACCGTTTCGTGCGCGGCGCGGAAGCGCTGCCCGAAGGCGTAGTCGTTCTCGACGCGAACGATCGCATCCAATGGGCCAATCCGAGGGCGGAGGCGCACCTGGGCATCGACCTTCGCCAGGACCAAGGTGCGCCCATTGCCAACCTCGTTCGCCAGCCGGCGTTCGTCCAGTACCTCGCGAGCGGTGACTTTCATGAACCGGTCGTCTTCCTGTCCATGCGCGAGGGGGCATCCACGCTGTCGGTGCAGATCGTGCCCTTCGGTGTCGAGGAAAAGTTGCTCATGAGCCGGGACGTCACGCGGCTCGAAGCCGTCGCTCGCGTGCGCCGGGATTTCATCGCCAACGTTTCGCACGAACTCAAGACACCGCTTACCGTGCTCACCGGATTCCTGGAGACCTTCGCCGACGTTGCCCTGGATTCGAGGCAACGGCACCGCTATCTTGCGCTCATGCAGGAGCAGGCGAAGAACATGCAGCGGCTGGTCGACGATCTGCTGACGCTTTCCTCGCTGGAAAGCGAGCAGAACATCGCGGCCGAGACAGAATTCGCTATCGTGCCATTGCTGCTCGAGCTGTCCTCGGATGCCAAGGCGCTGTCGGCCGGCCGACAGGAGGTGACGCTGAACATCGGTGATGCGGCCACGGTACTCGGCAGCCGCGAAGAACTGGCCAGTGCATTCGGCAATCTGGTGAGCAATGCCGTGCGCTACACGCCCGAGGGCGGAAACATTGCCCTGGACTGGCGCGTGACCGAACGCGGCGGCGAGTTCAGCGTTGCCGATACCGGGATCGGCATCGCTTCGGAACATGTTCCCCGGCTGACGGAACGCTTCTACCGCGTCGATCGCAGCCGGTCGCGGAGTACGGGCGGTACCGGCCTCGGCCTGGCGATCGTCAAGCACGTGTTGATTCGGCACCAGGCCGAACTCGTCATCGAGAGCGAGCCAGGTCAAGGAAGCAAGTTCACGGTGCTGCTGCCGCTACGCCGAGTGCGCCCGTTGCTCGACTCCGCGGCGACAAGTGCAGCTTCACCGACTGCCGAAAGTTCCTCGTGATCTGTCATATTCCTGTCATCACCGCGCCTGATCATGGTGACCTTGGTCGCCTCGGAGGTCATTATGGCTGTCCGCTGTGAGGGTGATAGCAGGGCGATGGAGCAACTCGGAGAAAAGCAAGATTTCGAGGCCGAGCTGAGTCGCCTGGGATTCAAGCATGAAGCGTTCATGCTCTTCGTTCGACGCGCAAACGCGTCTGCCGGCGAAAGAAACTGGACCGCAAATTACGCGGTGTGCGTGACGAGCACCGTCACCAAGCGGCAGAACGTCTACCTGGGCGGCCCCGGCAGACACTGGGTGCCCGAATTTGCAGCAGATGCCGGAAGCGGACTGTTCGGTCTACCGGAAATGAGCCAACTTGCTGTACGTCCGCAGCGCTTCTCCGCCCGCCCGCGACTCGTGGCCGGAGGCTTGAAGCGCTCGTAGTGCTCGTCGCAACAACCACCCGTCAAGCGGCTGCCTCGACGCGCTGTAACAATCGACCCGGCACGCTACGCTACACTTGCGTCTTGTGGGTTGGGGAGCCGTTGCCATGGCCAGCATCAAGAAGAAGTTCGATCTCGGCAAGAGCGGCACGATTACCTGCCATGTCTCCGAGGATGCCAAGCGGTTGCTGATTGAATTCGACTGCGATAAGACTGGGCTGTCGAAGACCGGAGTCAACGGACTGATCGACGCGCTGAAAAAAATTCGTGAGAAGATGGTGCGGTAGCAATTCCCGCGATTGCGGGTTCTTCGCTTCCCGGAGCTCGGCGTGCAGTTAGACGAGCTTCTTGCTTGCAACGCGCGGTGTCCGTAGGTCTGGGATTCCCGCGGCCACCATTCCGGTCCGACCGGGAAGCTGCCTACCGGCCTCTCGGCCTCTTGCGCTTCCGACTTGGTCTACAATTCACCTATGTTCACCGCCTCGGAGCGGGTTCCGGACGATCTCCCCATGCGCGCGCTAGTCCGCCTCATTGCTTTGGTTGCAGGAATTGCATCGCTTACCCTGGTGAACGCCGCTCGCGCCGGGGAGATTCGCGTCGCATGCTATTCGGACGGCAACGAGTGCGAGGTCACGCAGGACCTGGCCAAGCGCTTCGAAGCGCAGAATTCCGACGTCAAGGTCGTCGTCGACAAGGTGCCGTACAAGGCGATCCTCGAGCAGCTGCCGGTGCAACTCGCGGCCGGCGAGGGTCCCGACATCGCCCGCGTCACTGACCTGGGCGGCCTGTCGAAGTACTACCTCGATATCACGCCCTACGTGAAGGATCCGAAATACTGGGAAGCCAACTTCGGCCAGACGCTGCCTTGGATGCGTCCGTCACCGACGGACAAAGGTATCTACGGCATGATGACGCAACTCACCGTCACCGGCCCGTACGTCAACAAGACGCTGTTCGAACAGGCGAACATTCCTTTGCCGGGACCGCAGGCGACGTGGGACCAGTGGATCGACGCCGCGCGCAAGGTGGCCAAGGCCACGCAGGTTCCCTTCGCGGTTGCCTTCGATCGCAGCGGGCATCGCTTCGCCGGGCCGGCGATCAGCATGGGCGCCAAGTATTTCGATGCCAAGGGCGATCTGGTCGTCGACGACGGTTATCGCGCGATGGCCAAGAAGCTGTACGACTGGAATCGCGACGGCACCATGCCCAAGGAGGTGTGGGGTGGCGTCGGCGGCTCGACCTATCGCGACGCGTTCGAGGAGTTTGCCAACGGCCGTGTCGTACTGTACCTGTCGGGAAGTTGGCAGATTCGCCGCATGGACTCGCAGATCGGCAAGAACTTCGACTGGGCCGCCGTGCCCAATCCGTGCGGACCGGCGGCATGCACCGGTATTCCTGGGGGCGCCGCCTTCGTGGCGCTGAAGCGCACCAAGAATCCCAAGGATGTCGGGCGTTTCCTCGACTATCTTGCCAGCGAGCCGGTGTACGCGGAGTACATGGCGCGCACCGAAAACATTCCCGCCAACGCGAGCGTGGCGAAGAAGGGCGTCGACTACAAGATCTCGCCGCAGGCGCGAGCCGCGCTCAACGTGTTCGTCGCCGAAGTTCCTAAGCTGTCGCCGGTCGCGTATCAGATTCAGGGTTACAAGCTCAATCGTGCGATCTTCAACCCGACCGCAGCGCGACTCGGGCAGGCGATCGTCGGCGAGATGTCGCTCGAAGATGCCCTGAAGCGGATCAGCGCGGATATCGACGAACAGACCAAGGCCGCCGCGAAGTAGCCCGCGAGCCAACACTGTCGGGCTACCGACCGTGGGTCCGCACGCGCCCAACCGCGGCGATGGTGTCGAGTTGATTCACGCTCGCTGATCGGGTCCCCAGTGGAGTTCGATCCACCCGAGGTCTTGCCCCCGTTCGACACACTTGGCGGCCGTTCAGCCCGGACGCCGGTTGCCGAAGTCGCAGGTCATTCCGGCATGTTATTTGGCGCGCCGGGCGCACCTGTGCCCGAAATCAGCGAAGAAAAGCAACGAATTTGACACTCCGGAACGGAAATTGCTAGAATGTGCGGTTTCGTCGGAGGGGTACCCAAGTGGCCAACGGGAGCAGACTGTAAATCTGCCGGCTCTGCCTTCGAAGGTTCGAATCCTTCCCCCTCCACCAGTGGAGCCGAGCAGTTAGCGGGGCAAGCGAGCGGGCAATCCTGAACGCGTGTGGTGCGGTGGCAAGGGTGATGGCGAGGGCAGCGGCAAGTGCTTGGTTACGTAAGGGTACTGAAGGCGAAGCGGGTGTAGCTCAATGGTAGAGCAGAAGCCTTCCAAGCTTACGACGAGGGTTCGATTCCCTTCACCCGCTCCAGACGTGTATAAGAATCAACAGGTTACGGACTTGCAGCAGCGGGCCGCGCAGGCGGTCCGGTTGGAAGGGCACATCGCATAGCGCCCCCGTAGCTCAGTGGTAGAGCACTCCCTTGGTAAGGGAGAGGTCGCGCGTTCAATCCGCGCCGTGGGCACCACGGACCAGTTGGTGCGGCAACAGTGAAGCAAGGAGCTGGAATCATGGCCAAGGGCAAGTTTGAGCGGAAGAAACCGCACCTGAACGTCGGAACGATCGGCCACGTCGATCACGGCAAGACCACGCTGACCGCGGCGCTGACGCTGGTGCTGTCGAAAAAATTCGGCGGCGAGGCGAAAGCCTACGACCAGATCGACAATGCCCCCGAAGAAAAAGCGCGCGGGATCACGATCAACACGGCGCACGTCGAATACGAAACCTCCAAGCGGCACTACGCGCACGTCGATTGCCCGGGCCACGCGGACTACATCAAGAACATGATCACCGGCGCGGCGCAGATGGACGGCGCGGTGCTGGTCGTGTCGGCGGCCGATGGCCCGATGCCGCAGACGCGCGAGCACATCCTGCTCGCGCGCCAGGTGGGCGTGCCGTTCATCATCGTCTACCTGAACAAGGCCGACATGGTCGACGACAAGGAACTGCTCGAACTGGTGGAGCTGGAGGTCCGCGAGCTGCTGTCGAAATATGAGTTTCCCGGTGAAAAGACGCCGATCGTCATCGGTTCGGCGAAGATGGCGCTGGAAGGCGACGCCAGCGACATGGGCGAGGGTTCGATCATGCGGCTCGCCGACGCGCTGGATTCCTATATTCCGGAACCGAAGCGCGCGATCGATGGTCCGTTCCTGATGCCGGTGGAAGACGTGTTCTCGATTTCCGGCCGTGGCACGGTGGTCACGGGGCGCGTCGAGCGCGGCGTTGTGAAAGTCGGCGAGGAGCTCGAGATCGTCGGTCTGCATCCGACGCTCAAGACGGTCTGCACGGGCGTGGAAATGTTCCGCAAGCTGCTCGACCAGGGCCAGGCGGGCGACAACGTCGGTGTGCTGCTGCGCGGTACCAAGCGCGAGGAAGTGGAGCGCGGGCAGGTCCTGGCCAAGCCGGGTTCGATCAACCCGCACACGAAATTCACGTGTGAAGTCTACGTGCTGAGCAAGGAAGAGGGTGGACGGCACACGCCATTCTTCAACGGCTATCGTCCGCAGTTCTATTTCCGGACGACGGACGTCACGGGTTCGGTGGAGCTGCCGGCAGGCACGGAGATGGTGATGCCCGGCGACAACATCCAGATGACGGTGACGCTGATTGCCCCGATCGCGATGGAAGAGGGGCTGCGCTTCGCGATTCGCGAAGGCGGCCGTACCGTCGGCGCCGGCGTCGTGGCGAAGGTGATTGAATAGTGGCAGTTTCCGCTGCGAATCGTCGGGCTCCGCCCGCGATTCGCAGGAAGATTAATCGGGCAAAAGTAGGGTTTCACTTTTGCCCGCCGCGTTTAGGCCAGTAGCTCAATTGGCAGAGCGGCGGTCTCCAAAACCGCAGGTTGGGGGTTCGATTCCCTCCTGGCCTGCCAGTTTCAGGTATCGCGATGCGGGTATCCGTGACTGGCGTTGAACGGCGTAGCTAGAGAGAAAGGCGAGCGACGGAGAAACGGAGTCGAGCACGGCACGCAGGATTTGCGCCGGTCTCGCTGATTCCCGATTCCCGATCCCTGAAATGGACAAGATCAAGATGACGCTGGCGGTGGCGCTGGTGATCGCCGGTGTCTGGGGTTACTACTACTTCAGCGACACGGCGCAGGTGCTACGGGTGCTGATGGTGCTGGGCGGCTTGCTGGCTGCAGCTGGCGTGGCGTGGTTTACCGCGAGCGGCAAGGAGTTGTTCGCGTTTGGCCAGGAAGCATGGCAGGAAGCCGGCAAAGTGTCCTGGCCGACGCGCAAGGAAACGGTTCAGACGACTCTGGTCGTGTTTGCGTTCGTTGTGGTCATGGCGCTCTTCCTGTTCGCGATCGACACGTCGCTGGCGTGGATGATCAAGCTGCTGACGGGGAGAGTGGAATGATGGCCGACAAGAAATGGTTCGTGGTGCATGCGTACTCCGGCTTCGAAAAGAGCGTGCAGCGGGCGCTGACCGAACGGATCAAGCGATCGGAAATCGCCGACAAGTTCGGGCAGATCCTGGTGCCGGTCGAGGAAGTGGTGGAGATGAAGAACGGCGCCAAGGCGATCTCCGAGCGCAAGTTCTTCCCCGGCTACGTCCTGGTCGAGATGGAAATGACCGACGACACGTGGCATCTGGTGAAGAGCACGCCCAAGGTCACGGGATTCGTCGGCGGCACGGCCAACAAGCCGACGCCGATCACGCAGAAGGAAGTCGACGGCATCCTGCGGCAGGTGCAGGAAGGCGTCGAGAAGCCGCGTCCGAAGGTGCTGTTCGAATTGGGCGAGGCGGTGCGGGTCAAGGATGGCCCGTTCACGGACTTCCACGGCAACGTGGAGGACGTGAACTACGAGAAGAGCAAGCTGCGCGTATCGGTCACGATCTTCGGCCGCTCGACGCCGGTGGAGTTGGACTTCTCGCAGGTCGAAAAGGCGTAGTCGAGGTTTAACCGGGGAGGGCGCGCATCGCGCCCGCTTGCACCCACCAGGAGAAATCGATGGCGAAGAAAATCGTCGGATACATCAAGTTGCAGGTGCCCGCGGGCAAGGCCAACCCGAGCCCGCCGATCGGCCCGGCGCTGGGCCAGCGCGGCCTGAACATCATGGAATTCTGCAAGGCGTTCAACGCGCAGACGCAGAAACTGGAAGCCGGCTTGCCGATCCCGGTGGTGATCACCGCGTTCGCCGACAAGAGCTTCACCTTCATCATGAAGACGCCGCCCGCGACGGTGCTGATCATGAAGGCGGCCAAGGTAGAAAAGGGCAGCAGCAAGCCGCACACCGAGAAAGTCGGCAAGCTCACGCGCGCGCAGGCTGAGGAAATCGCCAAGATCAAGACGCCCGACCTGACTGCCGCCGATCTCGACGCAGCGGTGCGCACCATCGCCGGCAGCGCGCGCAGCATGGGCATCACGGTCGAAGGGGTGAAATAACATGGCCACCACACAAGACAAGACACTGGCGAACCTGTCGAAGCGCATGAAGGTCGTGCGCGGCAAGGTCGATCATGCCAAGTCCTACGCAATCGACGAAGCGCTGAAGCTGGTGAAGGAGACCGCCACGGCGAAATTCGACGAATCGGTCGACGTCGCGGTGAACCTCGGCATCGACGCGAAGAAGTCGGACCAGACCGTCCGCGGGTCGGTCGTGCTGCCTTCGGGCACCGGCAAGAAGGTGCGCGTCGCGGTGTTCGCGCAGGGCGACAAGGCCAAGGCGGCCACCGACGCCGGCGCCGACATCGTCGGCTTCGAGGATCTCGCCGCCAAGATCAAGGAAGGTTTCATGGATTTCGACGTCGCCATCGCGACCCCGGATGCGATGAAGGTCGTCGGCCAGCTCGGCCAGATCCTGGGCCCGCGCGGCTTGATGCCGAATCCGAAGGTGGGCACGGTGTCGGCGGACGTCGCCACGGCGGTGAAGAACGCCAAGGCCGGCCAGGTGCAGTACCGGACCGACAAGGCAGGGATTGTCCAGTGCACGATCGGCCGCGCGTCGTTCACGCCCGATCAGCTGAAGACCAATCTGATGGCCTTGATCGACGCATTGAACAAATCGCGGCCGAAGGACACCAAGGGCATCTACCTGAGGAAGATCAGCGTCTCCTCCACGATGGGCGCAGGTGTCCGGGTCGATACGACTGGGTTGACGCAACAGGCGCCACAGCATTAAGACTTTGATGATTTGGCAATCGGCTTGTGGCGGCCCTGCGCCGATTGCGGGAAAGGACTGGAAAGAACTATTTGAGGGAGCACGACGCGGAATATCGTGTCGCGAGCCGTCAAAGACCGTAGGAGTTCGCAAGAGCTTAATCGCCAGCAGTCGAGGCGTCCTACGCAGATGGTGCCCCGAACACAGGATTCGTCCTGACGTAAGGTCACCGAGGGGCGCGAGCCAGGGTAGCGGCAAGCGCGTAGCAGTAACA
>CAWGEB010000015.1:0-252602 GCA_963821485.1 uncultured beta proteobacterium | reverse complement strand
TCGAAGGCCGACGTGAACGGCAGCAGGAAGTTCGGGTCGCTCGGGCTGACGCCGGCGTTGCTGAAGTTGTGAGTCGAGTCGCGCTTGATATACCGGTACTTGAGCCGGCCGCTCACCGTGTCGAACATGGTGTTCTTGTACTCGACGAACACCGTGCTGGCGTGCGCCTTGTCGTAGTCGACCCGCGTCTGGTTCACGTTCCAGTAGTCGTAGCCGAAGCCCACCCGCTGACCCCGCGCGAAGCGCCACCAGACGTCGAAACCGACGTCGTTCTTGGTGTAGTTGAAGGGATCGGGCTCGCAGTTGCCGGCGGGCCACGCCGTGGCCGGAGGGGACCCCGCGGTCGGCGGAACATTGCCGCAGCCGAGGCCGCTCGGCAACGGCCGCGTCGGCGCGTCGCCGAAGGTGATTTCGGTGGACTTGTTCTGCAGCTTGGTCCAGTAGTAGTAGACGCGCGTGTCGACGTTGCTGATGGGATGCGCCGTCCATCCGAGCGCGAAAGCCTGGTTGACGGTCTCGCCGTTGAATGTGCCCTGGTCCGGGAGCGTCTGGTTGTTCGCCGGCACCGTCGGGAAGCTGTTGAGCTGGGTGGTCGGAATGTTGACATTGCTCGTCGTCTTCGCCCACGTGTACCGGGCCGCGATCACCGAGCTCCACGGCAGATCGCGGTAGTTGGCGGTCGCCGTGAACTTGTTGAACGTGTTGTCGGGGGGAAGCTGTATCGCGTCGAGCAGGCCGCCGAAGGCCGGGTTGGACCGGTTGAGCGTCTCGATCGCGTTGTCGAACTTGCTGTAGTCCCAGCGCAGCGCGTAAGTCGCTTTGCTCGTCTGGTACCCGCCCTCGACGCCGGCGTTGCTGGTGCTGGTCTGCACCGGGAAGGGCAGTGCGGTATAGCCGCCGCCAGGACTCGATGAGTTCGAGGACGAGCCCACCTTGGTGCCGTCGAACTTCACCTGGCTGCCATCGACGCGGAAGTACCACGGGCTGTTCCTCTGCCATTCGAGGTAGCCGCCAGCATTCCTGCGCTCGTAGCCCAGGTTGAACGACTGCCAATTGTTCGGATCGAGTTGCGGGAACGTCGTCGTCAGCAGGCCGCTGCCTACACCGGCGTACGGTGTGATGGCGTTGGTCGAGAAGTCGTGGGGCATGTCGTCCAGATACGCGCCGGCCTTGAAGACGCCGTAAACGCCGCCCCGGATGAACATGTACTGGTCGCTGCGGCCGAAATTCTCGCCATAGCCTTCAAACCAGTTGGTCGAGTTGCGGCCGCGCACACCGACATTCGACAGCACGCCGTTGCCGAGGTCCTGGTACTCCTGGAGCTTGGCCTTGTCGTTCGCGTTCTGGCGGTTGTAGATGCCCCCGGCGGTTGCGGTGCCCTCGACCCGCATGGGGTCCTCGTCGCTCTGCGCGAATGCCGGCGCAGCCGCAAAGAGGCTGGCGATCAGGGTGGAAAGCAGTTTCTTGCTCATTGTTCCCTCCTCACCTTATCGCAGGAAGAACTGGCCGCGGTTGCCCGGCGCGTTCGAGCCATGAAGCTGGTTGTGGCAGTTCACGCAGGCGCGGTCGATCAGCCGGGTGTTGACGGCCGAACTCAACGACCCCACGGGCTTGCCGAAGCAGCCGGGATAGTTGACCTGGTCGGTGGTCATCCCCGCCTGACAGGTGAAGCCCCCGCCAGCACCGTAGATCGTTCCCGGGTGCCGCGATCCGTCGTGGCAGTCCTGGCACAGATTCGGGGTGTGCTCCCTCAGCAGCTTGTAGTGAACCGAGCCGTGCGGGTTGTGACAGGTCGCGCAGTTCTCCTGCACCGGCGGGTGGTTGAACACGAACGGTCCACGCTTGTCCGCGTGGCACGACCAGCACTGGTCGTTGATCGTCGGCTGCTTCACCATTACCGGCGACAGCGCACCGTGCGGGTTGTGGCAGTCGCTGCACTTGATCTTGCCCTCGATGATCGGGTGATGCGAGGGTTTGAACGTCTCCGCGCGGATATGCTGATGGCAGGTGCCGCAAACTTCCGATTGGTTCGGCAGGAACGTCGTGACGAACTTGTTGATCGTCACCGCCTGTGCCTTCAAGTTCACGCCGTTGTAGGTCGGGAGGATCGTTTGCCCGTGGATGCTGTGGCAGTTGCTGCACGCGACCTCGTTGATCGCGTGCTTGCCGGAGGTCCAGAAGGCGAGATTGCGATTGCCGCTGTGGCAACTCAGGCATACGGCGGCTTGGGCCGCGGCCGGCTTGCCCTGGGCGAACGGGTTGGCCGGCTTGGCCTTCAACGGGTCCTTGAGGTGTTCGGAGGCGTCGCCGTGGCAAGCCTGGCACATGCTGCCGTTGGCGTCGTTTTTCGCGCCGTGCGCCGAGAGGTCAATCGCGTGCCACTTGTCCTCGTGGCAATTCGCGCAAATCGGCTTGGTTTGAGGAGCCTGGGTCGGGGCCGGTTGCGCAAGCGCCGGCGCTGCCAGGAACATCCCGAGGATCGCCATGACTCCCGTCGCGGTGATGTAAGTCTTGAATCGCATGACTATCCTCCCTCGGTGTGCTTCGGACTTGTGGCACCCGCGTCGGCAGCCAAGCGCCATGGCGCGCGCGAGGTGCTGATGCACGCGTTACCTGCAGGATGCCTGGGGTGTCGTCGTGGTGGCTCTTGAGGTAGAGCGCCAACCGGGTCGCCGCTGCTGAGGCGCGCCTGCTGGTGCCGGGGCGGCGCAATGCACGGAACCGTAGCCAGGAGGATCGGAGCCAGCCCGCGCTCCGCCACAGAACTCGTCAGCCGCATGACCAGTCTCTCTTCCCGACAGTGCGATCATTGCGTGGGCCGGAACGATGCTTCGAAATCGCCCTCAGCCGGTTCGTCTCGCCTGACCAATGCACCAGCGGCTAAGACTGTAAGTAGTTTGTAAGCAAGTATGTCGCCGCGTCCATGATCTGCGTCAAAGTTTACGGATAAGGTGGTCTAGCTTGTTGCGGATTTGATACAGGGCACAGGGACGGACAGTCGATCTGGCGACACTCAGTCGCCACGGGCAGGACGTCAGGCTGCGATCCCAGCGGCAAGAAGTGCCCGTCGGTGAAGCACGTCGGCGACAGGATTGCGTTGTCGAGCAGAGGCAAAGCCCGCCGGGCCTAACGCGTCACAACGACCTTCTGATAGAGTCCACCGAAGAAGGTCTGCTTGACCACGGACTGTAGTGGAGCGCCCTCAGGAAGGTACCCTTCGATCTCGGTGTCCCAGAGGTCGAGCGCGAACGGCTCGAGCCGGCGCAGCACGCCGCGCATGACGGCGCGCAAAGGGTGCCAGCGGTGCGGCCGGTGGTAGTCGACCACCACGATCTTCCCGCCCGGCTTGGTGACCCTGACCGCTTCCTCCACAGTGCGACGGCGGACCGCCAGCGGTTGCTCGTGCAGGAGAAAAAACAGAACGACGCGGTCATAAGTCGCATCTTCGACCCCCAGCGCGGTCGAATCTCGGTGGAGCAGGCACGCCCTGGTGCCCACCGGCAGCTTGGCCTGCAAGTTGCGCAGCTGGATCGGCATGACGTCGACGACGTCGAGCATCCCGTTGTCGGCGATCTGTTCACTCAACCGAACGGTGAAATCGCCATAGACGCAGGCCACCTGCAGCGTGCGCGCCCCCGGCGGCGAGCCGATCTCGTCCAGCGCCGCGTTTCGCAGGCGCGCGTAATTGCCGAGGAGAATGAGGTTGACCAGCCACCCCCGCTCGAAGATGCGAACCGCCCACGGATGGACGTAGGCCCACCAATACGTCTCCTGCAGGTAGGCAGGAACCGGTAGTGAATTGAGCGCGGCGCCGACTGCCGCGGGAGGCGAGGAGCTGCTATCGTTGGGAGGCATGGCGAGGAGCGCCCTACACGTGTGTTGGTCGAAGACTATCCTGGCGGGGGACGCGGTGCAGCGGTGATGGTATCAGATACTTTCGGGCACCATCTTGATCGCCCCGCAGGGGCACTCCGATACGCAGATGCCGCAGCCCTTGCAGTAATCATAATTGAATTCGAAGCGCTTGCCCGGGCCGAGCTTGATCACGGCATTGTCGGGACACACGCCGTAGCAGTTGTCGCACTCGAAGCAGTTGCCGCAGGACAGGCAGCGCCGGGCCTCGAACAAGGCGTTGGTCTCGTCGAGCCCGTGGACGACCTCCTCGAATGTCGATGTCCGCCTGGCCAGGTCCAGCAGCGGCCGTACGGTCTTCGGCGCGTCGCTGTAGTACCAGGGGTTGAGCAGGCCGAATTCCGCGACCTCGTGTTTCGCGGGTGGCTGGAATTGTTGGCCACGCAACCAGGCGTCGATGTATCGCGCCGCCTTCTTGCCGTGACCGACCCCAACGGTGACCGTGCGCTCCGAGGGCACCATGTCGCCGCCCGCAAAAATGCCCGCGTAGCCGGTCATCATGTTCGGGCCAACCTTGACCACGCCGTTTTCGATGGCGAGCCCGGGTACGGCGTCGAGCAGCGAGAGGTCGACATCTTGCCCCAACGCCAGTACCAGCGAATCCGATTCCAGCGTCTCGAACTCGCCGGTCGGCTGCGGAAACCCCTTGGCATCGAGCGCCATCTTCTCCACCGTCAAGGTGCCCTCATCGGCCATGTTGCGGATCGTTGAAAGCCACTTGATCAGGACGCCTTCCTGCAATGCCTCTTCGACCTCGAAATCGTGCGCCGGCATCTTTTCTCGGGTGCGGCGGTAGACGATGATGGCTTCGGTCGCACCGAGGCGCTTGGCGGTACGCGCGACGTCGAGGGCAGTGTTGCCGCCGCCGTAGACGACGACGCGGCGCCCCAGCATCGGCTTGTCTTCGCCCTCCATGCCACGCAGCACCGACACCGCGTCGAGCATGCGGGCGGCGCTTCCGGCAGGGATGTACGCGCGCTTGGCGATGTGCGCGCCGACGGCAAGGAAGGCGGCGTCGAAATGACCTTGCTGCATTGTCTCGAGAATGTTGGAGACCTTGTGGTTGAGCTCCAGATCGATGCCGAGATCGAGGATGCGCTGCACTTCCGCATCGAGTATCTCGCGCGGCAGGCGATACTTTGGAATGCCGAATCGCATCATGCCGCCAGCGAGCGGCCCCGCTTCGACGATGGTGACGCGGTGGCCGTGCCGCCGCATTTGGTACGCAGCCGACAGTCCCGAAGGTCCCGCGCCGACGACGAGCACCCGTTTACCCGAGTCGGCGGGTGGGGTATCGAACTTCCATCCGCGCTTCAGCGCTTCGTCGCCGAGAAAGTGCTCGACCGAGTTGATCCCGACCGGCTCGTCGAGCTTGCCGCGATTGCAGGAATCCTCGCAGGGGTGATAGCAGACGCGGCCCATGACCGCCGGCAGCGGATTATCGGCGACGAGCACGCGCCATGCAGCCTCGTAGTCGCCGCCTTCGGCGTGGTAGAGCCAGCTCTGGATGTTCTCCCCCGCCGGGCAGGCGTGATTGCAGGGCGGAAGACGGTCCAGGTACAAAGGCCGGTTGGTCCGCCACGCGCCAGTCTTGTTGGCCAGGCTCGAACCGACATCGAGCGTGATTGCGAACGGCTTGTCCATGTTGGCGATACCCCTAGACGAGGCCGAAGCGAGCGATGTTTCGGTCGGCGATCGCCTGGATCAGCGCGAGCCGGCCGCGTTCGGGCGGGTCGGCGAACAGATGCGCGAAGCGCTTCTGCAATCGCAGATAGTCATCCACCGGAACCTTGCGGCGGATCTTGGTGCGGCCCGTGATTTCACCGTGCTCGGCTTCGAATAACGGGAACAAGCCCGACTCGACAGCGAGCCGCGCGACGGTAATTGTGTCGGACGGGTCGGAGCCCCAGCCGAGCGGGCAGGGGACATGAATGTGGATGTAGCGCGCACCGTCGATGCCCATCGCAAATGTCACCTTGCGTTCGAGATCGCGCAGGTTGGCGACGCTTGCCGTCGCAACATAGGGGATGCCGTGCGCCATGGCGATCAGCGGAACGCTCTTGCCCTGGCCGAAGGTATTGCCCGGCGCGTGACCGATGGCCGGTGTGGTCGCAGTGCGCGCCGCTGCCGGCGTCGCGCTCGACCGCTGGACGCCGGTGTTCATGTATGCCTCGTTGTCGTAGCAGATGTAGAGCACGTCGTCGTTGCGCTCGAACATCCCGGACAAGCAACCGAAGCCGATGTCGGTGGTGCCGCCATCGCCGCCCTGCGCGATCACGCGCACGTGGCGGCGCCCCTTGACGCGCAGCGCGGCGGCGATGCCGGACGCCACCGCCGCAGCATTGCCGAACAAGGAATGGATCCACGGTATCTGCCACGACGTCTCGGGATACGGTGTGGAAAACACCTCGAGACAGCCGGTGGCGTTGGCGGCGATCAGCTGGTTGGATGCGGCGCGCATCGCCGCATCGATCGCATAACGCGCGCCGAGCGCCTCGCCGCATCCCTGGCATGCACGATGGCCGGAGTTGAGCGAGTTGGTCCGGTCCATGTTGGCCTGGACCGAGCGTTCGTTCTCCGACAGCAGCCGATTGCCGACGGTGAACGTGGCGGTCTGATAGAACTTGACGGGTTGCATTTCCATGACGGCCTCGCCTGCTGGCGGCTGCTTCATTTGATCTGCGATGCGACGGTGCCGATCCGGCGCAGGATCGCTTCCGCGGTCGGACCGGTGCGTCGTGTTCGCGCTTCACGCTCGAGTTCGTGCTGGATCAGGTCGGCATTCAGGTCGAGGAAGGTGACCTGCTCGAGTTCGTCGTTGCCTGCGTCCTCGAACAGTTGCCGCAATGATGTGCGGGTGATCGCGCGCCCGCCCAGTCCGGCGATCACCGTGTAACCCTTAAGGGTAACGCCGGACAATGCCTTGCGCACGCCGTCGGAGACGATGCCGCCCAGTCCGACGGCGAGGCACTTCTCGAGGACGACGACGCGCTTTGCGTGTTGCAGCGATTCGCGCACCGCGGCAAGCGGGAAGGGCCGGAACGAGCAGATCGAAAGCGATCCTATCTTGACGCCATCCTCGCGCATCTCATCGACGACTTCCTGGATGGTGCCGTTGACCGAGCCGAGCGCGACGATGATCGTTTCCGCGTCGACGGTGCGGTAGGTCCGGACCAATCCGCCAGACTTGCGCCCGAACCGGGCCTTGAACGCCGCCGAAAGTTCCGGAATCAGCTTGATCGCGCGCAGTTGCTTGTGGTGCGCGAGATAGCGCACCTCGGTGAACGCCTCGGGCCCGACCATGGCGCCGATCGTGACCGGCTCGGCGGGGTCGAGCACCTGTCGCGGCTCGAATGGCGGCAAGAAACTGTCCACGTCCTTCTGATCCGGAACGTCGACGCGCTCATAGGCGTGGGTGAGAATGAAACCGTCGACGCAGACCATGACCGGACACGACAGCTCCTCGGCCAGCCGGAAGGCCTGGATATGCAGGTCCAGCGCTTCCTGGTTGGTTTCTGCGTAGAGCTGGATCCAGCCGGCGTCGCGCATCGACATGCTGTCCGAATGGTCGTTCCAGATGTTGATCGGCGCGCCGATGGCGCGGTTGCCGATGGTCATCACAATGGGCAGGCCCAGCCCGGCCGCGTTGTACACGGCTTCGGCCATGAACAGCAGCCCCTGGCTCGATGTCGCCGTGTAGGTTCGCGCACCGGCCGCCGATGCGCCGATCGCGACCGAGAGGGCCGCGAACTCGGATTCGACGTTGATGAATTCGCAACGGACCAAGGCCTCCGCCTTGACCATCTCACCCAGCGCCTCGACGATGTGCGTCTGCGGCGTGATCGGGTAGGCGCAAATGACCTCGGGGCGGCAGAGCGCGATCGCCTCGGCCATGGCGCGCGAGCCTTCGGTCTGCTTAAGCAACGGCGGCCTCCATGCCACGACCGACCAGCGCGTACGCTTCGCTGGCCGCGGCGACGTTCCTTTCGGCGACCGCCGGTGGAAACCTTTGACCGATGGCCGCGATCAGGGATTCGAGCTTGATCTGCAGGGTCATGGCGGCAAATCCGCCGAGCAGCGCGGCGTTGGGCACGGCGCGCCCGACGTGCTTGAGCGCGAGTTCGGTGGCGGCTACGGTGCGCATGCGATTGCGGTGAAATCGTCCTGCGAAATCGCCCAGCCCGAGCTCGTCGAGGCTGCGCGTCGAGTTGATGAGGACATGGCCGCCAGCACGAAGCCCCTGAAAAAGATCGACCTGATGCAACAATGTCGGATCCTGTATGATCAATGCGTCCGGGTTGAGCACCGGTTCGCGTAAACGGATTTCCTTGTCGTCGATGCGACAGAACGCCATCACCGGTGCACCCATGCGCTCGGATCCGAAGCTGGGGAACGCCTGCGCGTGGCGCCCTTCGATGAAGGCTGCGATGGACAGGATTTCCGCGCCGGACACCACGCCTTGGCCACCGCGGCCGTGGATGCGCACCTGGAACATCCTTCTCCTCCTGCAACGCTTGCGCTGCCGCCAAGAACGTATCCTGACCCTCCTGTCGGAAACTCCATTGATGCAGGTCAAGGGTCCGGCGTTCCGCCAGGCTTAGCTTGATGGCGGCGAAACCGGCATGGTATATGGGGACCGGCGGGGGAATCGGATGCAAGTCGTAAAGACGGATCTGGTCGTGGTTGGCGGAGGCGGCGCCGGGTTGCGCGCTGCCATCGCCGCGGTCGAGAGCGACCCGAGCTTGCGCGTTGCGCTGGTCTCGAAAGTCGTACCGATGCGCAGTCACACCGTCGCCGCAGAAGGCGGCTCGGCGGGCGTCGTCCGCACCGACGATAGTCTGGATAACCACTTCGACGACACCGTGTCGGGCGGCGACTGGCTGTGCGATCAGAATGCCGTCGACTACTTCGTGGCGCATTGCACCGAAGAGATGGTGCAACTCGAGCACTGGGGATGCCCATGGAGCCGCCAGGAAGACGGTCACATCAACGTACGCTTCTTCGGCGGGATGAAGGTGCAGCGCACATGGTTTGCCGCCGACAAGAGCGGTTTCCATATCCTGCATACGCTGTTCCAGACGTCGCTCAAGTATCCGGCAATCACGCGCTACGACGAATTCTTCTGCGCCGACCTGATCGTCGAGGATGGCCGCGTGCGCGGCGTGCTTGCGATCGAAATTGCTACCGGCGAGCTGTTCCTTTTCGAATGCAAGGCCGCCGTCTTCTGCACCGGCGGTGCCGGCCGCATGTTCCGCCAGAACACCAACGCGGGCATCGTCACCGGCGACGGCATGGGCATTGCGTATCGGCATGGCGTGCCGCTGCGCGACATGGAGTTCATGCAGTGGCATCCGACGGCGCTGCCCGGGACCGGCATCCTTATTACCGAAGCCTGCCGCGGCGAGGGCGCGATCCTGACCAACAAGGATGGTTATCGCTACCTCCAGGACTATGGCCTCGGGCCGCCGGAGCCGTTTCCCCGCGCCAAGGCGATGGAACTGGGTCCGCGCGACCGCCTGTCGCAGGCGTTCTGGCACGAGGAACAGAAGGGCCGCACGCTGCAGACACCGCATGGCAGCGCGGTCAACCTGGACTTACGGCACCTTGGCGCTGCAAAGATCCTCGAGCGCCTACCTCTGATCACCGAGGTCGCGAAGACCTTCGTCGGGGTCGATGCCGTGCTTGCGCCGATCCCGGTGCGGCCCGCGGTGCACTACACTATGGGCGGAATCCTCTGCAACAAGGAGACGGAAACGCCGCTGGCCGGCCTCTACGCCGCGGGCGAGTGTTCCAGCGTCGGGATTCACGGTGCCAACCGCCTCGGTTCGAATTCGCTCGCCGAATTGCTGGTCTTCGGCAAGGTTGCGGGCGAGCAGGCCGCCAGGTATGCGAGAAGTGTGGGCGACGCCGGCAGCGACGGCATCCGCGGGCAGGCCGAGGCTGCCCGCGCGTGGATGTTCGGTCTGCTCGATCGACGCGAGGGGGAACGCGTCTCCGCGATCCGCAGGGAGATGATGGACACGATGGAAACCGGCGTCGGCATCTATCGAATGGCGGATACGATGCAGGTCGCGTGCGACCGGCTCGCGGCGCTCCGCGCGCGCTACCGGCGCGGAATCAAGCTCGACGACCACAACCGCGCGTTCAATACCGAGTGGCTGTCAGCGATCGAGCTCGGATTCACGCTCGACGTCGCCGAGGCGCTTGCGCATTCGGCGCTGCAGCGCAGGGAATCGCGCGGTGCGCACCAGCGTCTGGACGAGTACCAGGAGCGCGACGACGCCAACTATCTCGTGCATTCACTCGCAGTGTATGGCGGCGACGGTGCGCCGCGCATCGATACCATGCCCGTGGCGATCACCCGGTCGCAGCCGCGAAAGCGCGTGTACGGTGGCGCGGGCAAGCAGGCGGTGCTGACCTGAGGGCGAGGCGATGGCGGAAATCAGGAAAACGATCGAGATCGAATGCCTGCGCTTCAATCCCGAGACGGACGCGGAGCCGCATTTTCAGAGCTACCAGGTTCCATTCACCGACGACATGTCGGTGCTGCAAGGCCTGCAGTACATCAAGGACGAGCTCGACGGCAGCCTGACCTTCCGCTGGTCGTGCCGTATGGCGATCTGTGGCAGCTGCGGGAGCATGGTCAACGGCGTGCCGCAACTTTCCTGCCACACCTTTCTGCGCAACTACTACCCGGCGAAAGTGCGGGTCGAACCGCTCAATCATTTTCCGATCTTGCGCGATTTGGCGATCGACCAGACCGACTTCGTCCGCAACAAACTGCCCGCGATCAAACCGTACCTGATCCCAAAGGAGCAGAAATCGAACGCGGAGGGCGAATTCCTGCAGACGCCGCGACAAATGCACAAGTACTATCACTACTCGGAGTGCATCAACTGCCTGCTCTGTTATGCGGCATGCCCGCAATACGGACTCGACTCCGGCTTCACGGGGCCAGCGGCGATTGCGCTGATGCATCGCTACAATGCCGACTCGCGCGACGCAGGGCGCGCTGAGCGCATGGAGCTGGCCAACGCGGATGAGGGCGTGTGGGGTTGCACGCTTGTGGGTTATTGCTCCGAAGTCTGCCCCAAGGGCGTGGATCCAGCCCACGCGATCAACCAGAACAAGGTCGCCAGCACGCTCGACTATTTCCTGCGCTTCCTGACGCCACATGGAGGAACGCGATGAGTTCGACCCGCACCTATGTGCGGCCGATGGCCGGATGGTGGCGCAGGAACCCGTTCTTCGTCAGGTACATGATTCGAGAGGCAAGCGCGCCGCTGTTCTATGTGTACGCGTTGTGGCTGCTCTCCGGTATCGTCGCGCTGGCGCGCGGCCCCGCGGCGTACGCAGCGTGGTGGTCGTATGCGACGCATCCGCTGACAATACTGCTGAATCTGGTGCTGCTCGTCTTTGCGGTCTATCACACGTGGACGTGGTTCAGCGTGCTACCGAAAACGACGCCGGATATCGATGTTCCGCCAAGACTCCTCGTCGGAGCCGGCATCGCCGCGGCCGCAGTCGCGAGCATCGCACTGTTCTGCTTCGTATGGTGGGCGACGCGATGAGACGCTCCAATGCGCCGATTTTCTGGGCACTGTTCGGTGCCGGTGGCATGCTTGCGGCGCTGATCGCTCCAATGCTTGTGTTCATCACCGGCATTGCGGTCCCGACCGGTTTTCTGCTCCCGGCCGACGCGCTCAGCTATGCCAACGTACTGGCGCTGGCAAGGAACTGGTTCGGCAAGCTCGCTTTGCTGGCGGTGGTGTCGCTGTTCATGTGGCACGGCGGCCTGCGCATGTACCACAGCCTCCATCACCTTGGCTTTCACTCCAGGGCAGGTGCCAAGGTGATGATCTTCGGGATCGCACTGCTCGCGACCATCAGTGCTGCCTGGGCGCTGCTTGTCTTAGGCTAGTTGGAACATGCGACCAGACGCTTGAGCGCGACCAAGTCGAGCAATTTCACGACGCGTCCCTGGATCTGGACCAGCCCTTCGTGCTGCAAGCGCGAGAACAGTCTGCTTACGGTCTCCAGCTTCAGTCCCAGATAACTGCCGATTTCCTCGCGCGTCATCCGCAGCACGAACTCGGATGCTGAATAGCCCCGCGCTTCGTAACGCCGCGACAGGTCGAGAAGGAATGTAGCGATCCGCTGGTCGGCGTGCATGGTCCCGAGCAGCAGCATCAATGCACGCTTGCGTGAGATCTCTCGCGCCAGCAGGCGGTGAAAATTGTGCTGGAATCCCGCGTTCTCCCGGCCCAGGGCCTCGATCCGGTCGAACGGCAGTGCGCAAACTTCGGTGTCTTCGAGCGCAACCGCCTGGCAACCGTAGCGGTCGTTGCCGATGCCGTCGGTACCGATGATTTCGCCCGGCAGGTGGTAACCGGAAACCTGGAGGCGCCCGTCCTCCGACAGCAACACGGTCTTGCACGAACCCGAGCGGATCGCAAACAGGGACGTGAAGTGGGCACCGATCTGAATCAGCGTTTCACCCTTTCGCAGGCGATTGCGGACGGTCAGGAGTTTGTCAATTTGACGCATGGTGTCTGCGTCGAGTCCCGCTGCCATGCAGGCGTCCTGCTGCGTGCACAGCGCGCAAGTCAACTGGGGCCGGTTGACCTCGCGCAGGACGGCCGGCAGCCCACGGGTCGCAGGGATTCGATCGGCTACTCGTGCCTGAACCGTTGCGCCGACAGGTATTTCGCCCCAATCTTCGGTCGTAAGATTTATGCGCGGCCGCATCGATGATCGGTGAGCCAACATTTGCTAAGCGCCTTCTCGAACTCGCCGACCATGTTGGTCTTGTCTAGTGCCCATTCCGGTCTCAGCGCGCAATACGCCGCCGCCCGTGTCGCCGGTCAGCTGATCGGCGAAGGCAACGCAATATCACTTTTAAGCTTACCGCCAAACAATACGGGCGGTCTGTGCGGTAGCGCACAGAGCGAGGTCGCGGTCGGCGCGCGTCGATTCAGGTCGGCGGCTGTGTGCGGCGCTCGGAGACGCGGACCACATGAACGCTGCAGGGCGCGTTAGCGGTGACGGTCGACGCGACCGAGCGCCACCACCCCAGCTTCTTCCGGGACGAAGGTCCCGGCGCACCCAGAACGATCAGGTCGACATGGTTGGCGCGGGCCAGCTCGAGCAGCGTATCGGCGGCATTGGCGGCCTCGACGACATGCAGCGAAATGCGCGACGAATCCAGTTGCAACGGCTCGACCCAGTGCCGCAACCGCATCTTGTGCTCGAGATGCCGCCCGGTCGCGGTCTCCAGCTCGGAGGTGCCCTCGCCGACAGGCGCGCTGCGGATCACGGACACGCACATCAGCCGATATTCGGTACTGAGCGAGATGATCTGCTCGGTCGCCCATCGCAATGGGGAATGGCGATCGTCGTCGGGGTGCTCGGTATCCACCGCCACCAGGATTACCGCAGCACGCGTCGCCGGGCCGTCACGCGATCGTGTGCGGTGATCACGCGCGCGCCGCGCACGCCACCATCGTTTCAAGTGCTGACCGATACCCGGGACCTCGGTTCGCTCGGCCCGCGCCGACAGGGCCACGAGATCCGGGTGCCGCAGGTCCATGGCGATATGCGCTGCTGACTGATAGCGGACTTCGCTATCCTGTTCGAGACAGCGGAGGATGACCTCCTGCAGCCATGGCGGCACGCGTGCGTTCACGGCACGGGGCGGCACCGGCTCGCGCCAGAGCCGGTCCCGCATCCCGGTTAGCGTTTCGGGCTCCCCGAACGGCTGTCTGCCGGTTGCGAGTTCGTAGAGCAGCACGCCCAGCGCGAATAGATCGCTGCGTGAATCGCTACGGTCATCGCGCAACTGCTCGGGCGATACATACGCTGCCGACCCCGCTGCGAACTGCAGTTCCTCGCCGAGCAGATCTGGATAGCGCGCGTGATGGGCGAAGCCGAAGTCGAGCAATACGGCTTCGCCCGACGGTCGCAACAGGAAGTTTTCGGGCTTGAGGTCGAGGTGGACGACTTCCTGGGCGTGCACGCTGTGGACGGCATCCGCGAGCGCAGCGCCGATGCGCGCGACTGCTTCCGGCGGAAGTGGTGTGCCGGCGATGAGGTCTGCGAGCGAACGACCCTCGATCCACTCCATGACGATGTATGGCGTCGCGCTGACGTCTCCTGTCGCGACGAAGCGCGGCACGTGCGGACCGTTCAACGTCTGCAGGATCGTCTGTTCCGTCTCGAATCCCTCGATGCCGATCGTCGGCTCACCGCGGCCGAGGCGCGGGACCTTCATCACGAGCGGGAATCCGGGATCGCTGCCTGCAGGCGCTTCGACCCGGTAGATCAGGCCCGTTCCTCCCTGGTGAATGCAATCAGCGACGCGGTAGCCGTCGACGACCGCGCCCGGTCTTACCTGATCGCGCACGATCCGGGCCTTGGCGTCATATTCCGGATTCGACGCGAATCGCCAGCGAGCCAGGCAGGCCCGCCATGCGAATCTTGTCGGCCGCTGCGCCGGCGTCATAACCGACGCGACAGAATGTGACTTCGCGGCGTTCGACGTCGAACAGCGTATAGGCCGCCGACGGATTGCGGTCGCGCGGTTGTCCCACCGACCCGACAATGGTGACCCAACGTCGATGGTCCCGCACCGGGATCGGCGTGCCCGGGACTGGTCGGAACTCCTTCATTCGTCCATGCGCGCCTTCGAAGTAGAGTACCTGGTCGTGCACATGCCCGCAGAACGTGTAGGCGAGCATTGCCGCGTCGGCGCAGCGCCGGGCGGCCGACGGGCTGTCGATGTAGTCCCAGCGTTCTGGCGCGGCAGCCGAGGCGTGAACGTAGCAGACCTCTCCCTGGCGCACGACAAGCGGCAGCGCCGCCAGGAAGCGTTTCTGGTCCGGGGTGAGCGTCTCGCGCGCCCATTCGATCGCCGCGCGGGCCGCCTCATTGAAATAACCGCCGCTGCCTTCGATGGCCTCGTCGTGATTGCCCTTGAGAACCACCGCCCCCTCGGCAGCGTAGCGGACGACAACTTCGACGACACCGCGTGCATCCGCACCGTAACCGACGAGATCGCCGAGAAACGCAAAGCGCGTCGCGCCACGGCCTCGAGCGTGACTTAGGCACGCATTCAGGGCTTCCAGGTTGCCGTGGATGTCTGAAAGCAGGGCGGTCAGCAACGACGGCATCCCGATAAGTTGCCAGTGCGCGCCGGATTGCGTCAGCCCGCGGACGGCGGCTCGTCGTCGTCTTTGTCCAGCCGCTCGCGTGCGCGTGCATCGGCGCCTGGATCTGTCGGCGCTGCGGGTCCTGCCTCGGCACGCCCGCGCCGCCGCAGCACGGTCCACCAGAGCAATCCGCCACCGAATAACAAGGCGAAGGGACCGCCCCACAGAAGCCAGGTCGTGCTCTTGACCGGCGGGTTGTAAAGGACGAAGTCGCCGTAGCGCGCGACGAGGTACGCCTTGATCTCGTCATCGTTCTTACCGGACTTCGCCAATCCACGCACCTCGCGGCGCAAGTCATCGGCAAGCTCGGCGTTCGAGTCGGCCAGCGTCTGATTCTGGCAAACCAGACAGCGCAATTCGGATTCGAGTCTTTTCAGCCTGAGGTCGAATGCGACATCGGCCGACGGCGCATCCATCTTGGCTGCACTCGCGGCGAATGCGAGCGCACAAAGCAGCCCGAAGGCGAGTCGCTGCATTCGGGTCACTTCTGCAATTCCTTGACCAGCGGCAGGATCTTCTTTTGCAGCGACTCGGCGGTCAGCGGACCGATCTGCTTGTAGCGCACGATGCCGTTCTTGTCGATCAGGAACGTTTCCGGCACGCCGTAGACGCCGTAGTCGATGCCGACGCGACCGTCGAGGTCGAGCGCGGACGCGGCGTACGGGTTGCCGTTCTGCGCGAGCCACGCGCGGCCGGCGTCGGGCTTATCCTTGTAGTCGAGACCGTAGATCGGAACGATGTTCGACGCCGCGAGCTGCATCAGCAGCGGATGTTCGTCCCGGCACGACGCGCACCACGACGCCCAGACGTTGAGCAGCCACACCTTGCCCTGCAGGTCGGCATTCGTGAGTTGGCGTGCAGGGTCGTGCAGCTGAGCGAGCGCGAATGCTGGCGCGGGCTTGTCGAGCAGCGGCGACGGGACCTCGCGCGGGTCGCGATCAAGCCCGACGTACAGGAACGCCATCAGGACGACGAATATTCCGAGCGGGATCGACCAGCGCGCTGCTTTCATGATCTTCCCTGGTCAGTCGGCCGCGGCCGCCGCGCCCGCGCCACCCACCGGCAATGTTGCCCTGCGCTTTATCGCCAGCCGGTAGCGGCGATCGGACACGGCAAGGAATCCCCCCAGCGCCATCAGCAGCGCACCCATCCAGATCCAGTCGATGAAGGGCTTGAGGTACACGCGCACGCTCCACGGTCCTGCAATGTTGTCTGCGCCGCCGGCCGCGACGGGCTCGCCCAGCGAAACGTACAGATCCCCGCGAACCCCGGTGTCGATCGCGGCGATCGTCATGGTTTGTCCCGAAGCGTTGTAGATTCGCTTCTCCGGCTTGAGCGTCTCGATCAGGCGCCCGTCCTTATGAACCTCGACGGTGCCGGTCAGGGCCCGGTAGTTCGGCCCCAGTCCAGGCTTGACGCCGAGAAACTTGAACTCGTAGTCCCCCACGACCGCGCTTTCACCGACGTCGAGGCGCACATCGCGCTCGACTTCATAGCCCTTCACCAGCGTTACACCCACAATGAACACGCCGACGCCGACATGGGCGAGCATCATTCCGTAGTACGAAGGCGAGTTCGCGCCAAGTGCGGCCCACAGGCCGCGTCGTTGCGTGTTGGCGAGGCGCGCGCGCAGGCCAGCCGCCGTGCTCGCGAAAATCCACAGCGCCAGGAACAGGCCGAACGCGATCAGCGGCGTCCAGCGCCCCAAGGCGAAGGGAAGTATCAGCGCGGTCACCGCAGCAACGCTAAGCGCCCAGCGCAGCCGCGTCCACAGTTCCGGCAGCGGCGCGTGGTTCCATCGCGCGACGGGACCGATGCCCATCAGGAACGCCGCCGGCGCCATCAGCGGGTAGAACACGGCATCGAAATAGGGCGGGCCAACCGAGATCTTGCCTAGGTTGAGCGCATCGAGGAACAGCGGATAGAGCGTGCCCAGCAGCACGCTCGCCATCGCCACGATGAGCAAGATATTGTTGGCGAGCAGCATCGATTCGCGCGACACGACGCCGAACACGCCGCCGAGCCCCACGCTGCCGGCACGCCACGCGAACAGCGCCAGCGAGCCGCCGACGACGATCGCCAGGAACACCAGGATGAACACGCCGCGCGCGGGATCGGTCGCGAAGGCATGCACCGAGGTGAGCACACCGGAGCGCACCAGGAAGGTTCCGAGCAAGGAAAGCGAAAAGGCAAGGATGGCAAGCAGCACGGTCCAGCTCTTGAACGCACCGCGCTTTTCGGTCACGGCAAGCGAATGGATGAGCGCGGTGCCGGTGAGCCACGGCATGAACGACGCATTCTCGACCGGGTCCCAGAACCACCAGCCACCCCAGCCGAGCGTGTAATACGCCCAGCCGCTGCCCAGTGCGATACCGATGGTCAGGAAGCTCCAGGCCACGGTCGTCCATGGCCGCGACCAGCGCGCCCAGGTGGCGTCGAGCCGGCCGCCGATCAGCGCGGCGACGGCGAAGGAAAATGCCACCGAAAATCCGACGTAGCCCATGTACAGGAGAGGTGGATGAAACACCATGCCCGGGTCCTGCAGCAAGGGATTGAGATCGCGACCGTCCACTGCAGGGGGAACCAGCCGCTCGAACGGATTCGAAGTGAACAGCAGGAACAGCAGGAAGCCGACGCTGACGAGCCCCATCACCGCGATCACCCGCGCGAGCAATGCCTGCGGCAGGTTGCGCGAAAACATCGTCACGGCAAAACTCCAGCCGCCCAGCATCAGCGTCCACAGCAGCAGCGATCCTTCGTGCGATCCCCACGTCGCAGCGATGCGGTACTGCAACGGCAATTGCGAATTGGAATTGGTCGCGACGTTCTGTACCGAGAAATCGTTGCTGACGAACGACCAGGCGAGGCAACCGAAAGCCAGCGCGACCAGCAGCGACTGCGCGCGCGCCGTGGGCCGTGCCAGCGCCATCAGGCGCGGCGCATCGATCGCCGCGCCGACGAGGGGCAGCGTTCCCTGCACGATCGCAACCAGCAGCGCCAGGATCAGTGCGAAGTGCCCGAGTTCCGGGATCATCGCGTGCTCGATGCAGGTTCGCGCAGGCTTTTCATGGTCATCCCCTTTTGTGCAGTGTCGACGGCGGACTTGGCTTCGGGCGGCATATAGTTCTCATCGTGCTTGGCCAATACCTCGGTCGCGTGAAACACGCCGTCGGGCCCGAGGGTGCCCTGCGCGACGACGCCCTTTCCTTCCTTGAACAGATCCGGGAGCAGACCGGTATAGGTTACCGGAATGGCCTTCGCCGTGTCGGTGACGAGAAAACGCACCGTCAGCGAGTTCGGCTCGCGGGCAAGGCTCCCGGATTCGACCATTCCCCCGATGCGGAACGCGCGGCCCTGCGGCGCTTCCTTGGCGGCGACCTGCGATGGCGAGAAGAAAAAAACCAAGTTCGACTGGAAGGCGTTCAGGACCAGCGCAGCGGCAATCGCCAGCGCGGCGAGTCCCGCGCCGATCCAGGCGAAGCGTCGAGTACGCGGCTTCATCGCTCGCGTCCAGCGCCAGCGCCGCGCGGCGCGACCCGCTGTAGCGTGCGCGCACCAAGGCGATTTCGATGGCGATTGCCAGCGCGCTCACCAGGTATGCGCCCCAGACGTAGTACCCGTAGCCATTCATCGCGAAGAAATCGACCAGTTTCGTCATCGTGCCGCCTCGCCGATCCAAAGCGCGCCGCGCTCGCGCTCGAGAATGATAGCCCGCGCGCGAACGAGCACGACGGCGATGGAATAGAACCATGCCGCGAAGGTCATGACCAGCATGCCGGTGAGCATGATCGTCGCCATCTTCGGCGCGGCGGTCACGCTCACGCTCGCGCCCTGGTGCAAGGTATTCCACCACTTGACCGAGAAGTGGATGATCGGAACGTTGACTGCGCCGACCAGTGCGAGGACGGAGCTGGCGCGATCGGCACGCCGTGGGTCGTCGATCGCGTTGCGCAGCGCCATGTAGCCGAAATAGAGGAGCAGCAGGATCAGCTCGGAGGTCATGCGCGCATCCCAGGCCCAGTACGTGCCCCAGGTCGGCTTGCCCCAGAGCGCCCCGGTCCACAGCGCGATCGCGGTGAACAAGGCGCCGGTCGGCGCCAGTGCCTGCGCCAGCATCGCCGCGAGCCGCGCGTTGAATCCGAGCGAGATCGCGCACCAGAACGCCATGACCACGTAGATGAACATCGACATCCACGCGGCGGGCACATGGATGAAGATGACGCGGTAGACCTCACCCTGCTGTGCGTCGGTCGGCGCCAGGATCAGCCCGAGCCAAAGTCCGATCGCCGCGAGGACCACGGCGGCGATGGCGAATCCGGGAGCCAGCCGGCCCGCGAGCGGGTAGAACGAAGCAGGTGAAGCGAAACGGAACCAGTTCATCGACGTGCTCATTGTCTTGCTACGCGCTAGTCGAGCGCGATGCGCACTGCGGCGGATGCGGCGAGCGGCGCGCCGACCGCTGCGGCGATCAACGCGGCACCCAAGAGTGACAGTTGTGGTGCTGCGCTCAGACCGCCGCGCACCGCGTCGACCGCTCCGGCACCGAAGATCAGGATCGGTACGCACAGCGGCAGGATCAGCAAAGCCATGAGGCCTCCGCCACCGCGCGCACCCAGCGTCAGCGCAGCACCGATCGCGCCTAGCATCGACAGCGTGGGCGTCCCGAGCAGCAGACCGAACGCGAGGACCGCGAGTTCGTCCACGGCCAGTCCGAACTGCAATCCCAGCAACGGCGAAATCACCACCAGTGGCAGTCCGGTCGACATCCAGTGCGCGGCAATCTTGCCCGCGATCAGCGCGGGCAACGGGTAGTGTGACAGCGCGATCTGTTCCAGCGTTCCGTCGACGAAATCGACGGCGAACAATCGCGACAGCGACAGCAGCGACGCGAGCAGCGCGGCCACCCATAGCACGCCGGGACCGAGTGCACGCAGGAGCGCTGGCTCGGGTCCGACACCGAGCGGGAACAGCATCACGACGATGACGTAGAACAGCAGGAGCACGCCGAGTTCGGGTCGCGAGCGCAGCGCGAGCTTCAGGTCGCGTGCAACCGCCCACGCGATGCCCTGCCACGCGCCACCCGGCGGCGCATCCGCGAACGCGGCGGCGGACAGGCTCATTGCAGCTGCAGCGCTCGGCTCGATCCGACCGGCAGGACCAGGTCGTGATGCGTGGCGATGACGGCGACGCCGCCGCGAGCGAGGTGAATGGCCAGCAGTCCCTGTAATGTCTCTACCCCTGCCGCATCGAGCGCGCTGGTCGGCTCGTCGAGCACCCAGAGCGGACGATCGACCAGCCGCAGGCGCGCCAGACCGACACGCCGGCGCTGGCCTTGCGACAGGAAGCGCGCGGGTAGCGCGCGCTGCGATTCCAGCTTCCACGCGCGGAGCGCGTCGCCTACCGTCGCGACGTCTGCGGCCGCGCCGTGCAGCCGGGCCAGCGAAACAAGGTTCTCTTCGGCGGTCAATTCGTCCTTCAGGGCCGTTGCGTGGCCGATGTACAGCGTGCATGCGCGCGCGTCCGCGGCGAAGGGCACCACCGCGGCACCGCGCCATTCGAGCGTGCCCGCCGAGGGTTGCGCCAGTCCGGCCACGACTTTCAGCAGCGTCGTCTTGCCGCTGCCGTTGGGACCTGTGACCAGCAGTGCCTGTCCGGACTTCAGCGTGAAGTCGATCCCGGCAAACAGCGTGGCGGTGCCGCGCTGCGCGGCAATGTGCTGCGCTTCCAGCATGGCGCCCCGTCGTGGAAAATCGAGCCCGGATTATAGCCGAGCCTCCGACGCCGACTTTGATCGGCGTCAGTCAATGCGCGAGATAGCGGCGCGAAGCCTGTCTAGGGCACCACCTGGTCGATGGCAATGCGCAGACCGGTCGCGCCCGGCTTCAGGGGTGCGCTGCGGCCGAGCAGGTCACCCGGCTGCGGCATGGCGTTGCCGCTTTTCGAAATGCGCGCTTCGACGATGACCGACGGTGTCGCGGACAGCTTCACGCCGGGTGCCATGCCCATGCTGTCGTCCAGGGAGAAATCCTTCGGCAGCTCCCTTGCCGGTATGCGCAGGATGGCAAGCGGCATGCGCGAGCCTTCCGCCGCGCGGGCGTAGATGAACACCGTGTCGGAGAGTGCAACCTTGGATGTCAACGATGGCGCGATGTCGACCCGGCCGCTGATCGTGCCGGCGGCGGGCTTGCTGCTTGCCACCGGAGGTGCTGCGGCGGCTGCATCGACCGGGCGCGCGTTTCGCTGGCCGCTGTTCACCGGAAGGGAAGTCTTGCCCTCGCGTTGCGCGGCGCCGATCTCCGCGATTACGCTGGCGACCTTTTGCGCTTCCTCGGAACCCGCGGGCAACTCGCCCGCAAGCCGCCGCCAATAGTCGAGCGACTTCGAAAAATCGCGACTTTCCAGGGCGGCGGTTGCGGCCAGTGCCAGTGCCTTTCTGTGCTTGGGGTCGATCGCGAGCGCGCGGTCGACCAACTCGACAGGCTTGCCCGACAGGCTTCGACCCTGCGCCATGGCGAGCGCGTCGGCATAGTCGGCGAGAAGATTCGGGTCATCAACGATCAGCGCATTGGCGTGTGCGTAGGCATCGGCGGCCTCGGGAAAGCGATCGAGTGTCTGATACGAGCGGGCGAGCAGCACCCAGCCGTCGGCGTCGTCCGGACGCTGTTTCAGTCGCTGCGCGAGTGCGTCGACCATCGCAACGACCTGCTGCTCGGTAACGTCGTGCCCGGCCGACGTAGCGGCGACGAGCGTGGCGCCGGGATTGCCGAGACGCTGGTAGAGCAATAGCGCTGCGACGGGAATGATGAGCGCGAGCACGATGGCCGAGAGCCACGCCCGGCGCGCGGTGAAATGCGCATTCGACGCGACGCCGTCACGGGTCTCCTCGGTGACCCGGCGCGTGAGTTCGGTCAGCCCTGCATCGCGCTCTGCGGCCGAGATTTCGCCGGCGTCGCGCTCGTGGTCGAGCGCCCGCTTCTGGTCGCGGAGCACGGCAATCGCCGCCGCCTCAGCGTCGGGCGCGTCGGCGCGAGGCCTGCCCCGGAGCAACGGCCAGGCCAGGGTGCCGAGCGTGGCGACAAGCAGCAGTGCGGCCAAGATCCAGAACAGTGACATTGGGAAGAGGGGGACCGCGGCCGGGACGTTGCGGACCGTCAAGGCGCGATTATACCGACTCCGCGCAGGGCGGAGGACTCCGCACTGCCTCTGCTATCATCTCTGGCCGCGCCCTGACCAGCCTGAAGGGACATTGCAATGTCGGACAAAGACATCCGCGAAGCCGCGCTCGAGTACCACCGCGCGTACCCACCCGGCAAGATATCGATCCTGCCGACTAAGCAGCTTACCAATCAGCGCGACCTGGCGATGGCGTACACGCCGGGCGTGGCGGCGGCATGCGACGAAATCGTCCGCGAACCGATCGAGGCACGCACCCTCACCGCGCGCGGCAATCTCGTCGGCGTCGTCACCAACGGCACCGCGGTGCTGGGTCTGGGGGCGATCGGTCCGCTCGCCAGCAAGCCGGTGATGGAAGGCAAGGCGGTGCTGTTCAAGAAATTCGCGGGCATCGACTGTTTCGACATCGAGATCGAGGAGCGCGACCCCGACAAGCTGGTCGACATCATCTGCGCGCTCGAGCCGACCTTCGGCGGCATCAACCTCGAGGACATCAAGGCGCCGGAGTGCTTCCACGTCGAACGCAAGTGCCGCGAGCGGATGAAGATTCCCGTCTTCCACGACGATCAGCATGGCACCGCGATCATCGTCGGCGCAGCGATCACCAATGGCTTGCGTGTCGTCGGCAAGGACATCGCGAAGGTCAAGCTGGTGTGTTCAGGTGCCGGCGCGGCGGCGCTTGCCTGCCTCGACCTGATGGTCGGGCTGGGCATCAAGCGCGAGAACGTCTGGGTCGCCGATATTGCGGGCGTCGTCTACGCGGGACGCAAGGAGGAGATGGACGAGAACAAGGCGCGCTACGCGCAGAAGACCGACGCGCGCAAGCTCGCCGACATCATCGCCGGGGCGGACATTTTCCTGGGCCTTTCAGCGGCGCGCGTGCTCAAGCCGGAGCTGCTGAAGCTGATGGCGGACAAGCCGTTGATCATGGCGCTGGCCAATCCCGAGCCGGAAATCATGCCCGACCTCGCCAAGCAGGCGCGCCCCGACGCGGTCATCGCGACCGGCCGGTCGGACTTTCCGAATCAGGTCAACAACGTGCTGTGCTTCCCATTCATCTTTCGCGGCGCGCTCGACGTCGGAGCCACGACGATCAACGAGGCGATGAAACTCGCGGCGGTGCGCGCGATCGCGGATCTGGCGATGGCGGAGCAATCGGACATCGTCGCCGCCGCGTACGGAACCGACGATGTGAAATTCGGCGCAGAGTACCTCATCCCGAAGCCCTTCGATCCCCGGCTCATCGTCAACATCGCGCCTGCGGTCGCCAGGGCGGCGATGGAATCGGGCGTGGCGACGCGACCGATCGCCGACTTCGACGCCTATCACCAGCAGTTGATGCAGTTCGTGTATCACTCCGGCCTGCTGATGAAGCCGATTTTCCAGGCGGCGAAGAAATCGCCAAAGCGGATCGTCTTCGCCGAGGGCGAGGACGAACGCGTGTTGCGCGCGGTTCAGGTCGTCGTCGACGAAGGGCTGGCGAAGCCGATCCTTATTGGCCGTCCGGCCATCATCGCGCAACGCCTCGAGCGCTTCGGCCTGCGCCTGCGGCCGGGTCGCGAGATCGAGGTCATCAACAGCGATGACGATCCGCGTTATCGCGCCTACTGGACGGAATATCACCGTCTGACCGGGCGCAAGGGTGTCACCGAGCAGTTGGCCAAGATCGAGATGCGCCGGCGGCTGACGCTGATCGGCGCGATGATGATCCACATGGGCGACGCCGACGGCATGCTGTGCGGCACCTTTGGCACGCACGAATCGCACCGGTACTACATCGATCAGGTCATCGGTCTGCGCAAGGGCGTGCGGGTGTGCGCGGCCATGAATGCCGTGTTCATGCATGAGCGCACCGTGTTCATCGCCGACACCTACGTCAACGCCGATCCGACCGCGGAGCAAGTCGCCGAGATTACGTTGCTTGCGGCGGAGGAAATGCGCCGCTTCGGCATCACGCCGAAGGTCGCGCTCGTTTCGCACTCCAATTTCGGTTCCAGTGCGCACCCGCAGGCGAAGAAGATGCAGGCGGCGCTGGCGTTGATCAACGTCATGGATCCCGACCTCGAGGTCGACGGCGAGATGCACGGCGATGCGGCGCTGTCGGGCGAAGTGCGGCGCGCGGTGCTTCCGAATTCTCGTCTCAAGGGCGATGCCAACCTTCTGATCATGCCGACAATCGACGCCGCGAACATATCGTTCAACCTGCTCAAGGTGGCGGCCGGCAGCGGGCTGACCCTCGGCCCGATGCTGCTCGGTGTCGCCAAGCCGGTTCACATCCTGACGCCGTCGTCGACGGTGCGCCGCATCGTCAACATGACTGCACTGACCGTGGTGGATGCCAGCGTCGACCGGCAGCGGGCGCTGATCTAGCGGCGCGAGCCCGCAGCGAGGGGCCCCATGCAAAGCGTGGGGATCGCGCGAGGCGAGTCGACGCAGGGCGGCCGACGCTCGGTGATGGATTTGGTGGCCGGCGCGTAAGGAGGCCGCGGCGCGAGCCCGCAGCGAGGGGCCCCACGCGAAGTGTGGGGATCGCGCGAGGCGAGTCGACGCAGGGCGGCCGACGCTCGGTGATGGATTTGGTGGCCGGCGCGTAAGGAGGCCGCGGCGCGAGCCCGCAGCGAGGGGCCCCACGCGAAGTGTGGGGATCGCGCGAGGCGAGTCGACGCAGGGCGGCCGACGCTCGGTGATGGATTTCGTGGCCGGCGCGTAAGGAGGCCGCGGCGCGAGCCCGCGCAGCGAGCCCGCGGCGGCGCGGCGGCCGGCACGAACTTGAATTCGGCGCCGGCAGGCATCACGTTGCAGTCATGGCGCCTCTCGATGGTTTCACCGGCCTGGCGCGTCCCCGGTTGTTGCTGGACGAGTCCGACCACCCGGGAGCGGTCGCGGCCGCTCCCGCCGGCAAGGTTCGCGACAGCTTGCTGCTCGACGCCTATTCGGCTGCGGTCAGCGCGGCCGTGGAGCGGACCAGCCCGGCGGTCGCCCACATCCGGGTCGAACGCACAGCGCAGCGCGGCGCCCCGCGCGAAGGCGCCGGCTCCGGATTCATCATTACCCCCGACGGCTATGTCGTCACCAACAGCCATGTCGCAGGCGGCGCGAGCGCGCTCGAAGTGACCTTGCCCGATGGGCGCACGGCAGAGGGAGAACTGGTCGGCGACGATCCGGACTCCGATATCGCGGTGCTCAAAATCGGCGCGCCGGGCTTGAGTTACGGCCGCTTCGCCGATTTCTCGGGCGTGCGCGTGGGGCAGATCGCGATCGCGATCGGCAGCCCGTACGGATTCCAGCATACGGTGACCGCAGGCATCGTCAGCGCGCTCGGCCGTTCCATGCGCGGGCAGACCGGGCGCCTGCTCGACAACATCATCCAGACCGATGCCGCGCTCAACCCGGGCAATTCGGGTGGACCGTTGGTCGATTCCGCGGGCGACATCATCGGCGTCAACACGGCGGTGATCCTGCCGGCGCAGGGCATCTGTTTCGCCATCGCCGCCAGCACCGCCGAGCGCGTCGTCATCGCGCTGATCCGGGAGGGCCGCGTGCGGCGGGCGCATCTGGGCCTGGGCGGACAAGACACGCCGATCGCGCGGCGCGTCGTGCGTCATTTCGGACTCGAGCACGAATCCGGTGTGCGCGTCACTGCGGTCGAAGGTGGATCGCCGGCGGCGGCGGCCGGAATCAAGGAGGGCGACCTCATCGTCGCATTCGGCGACTCGCCGGTCACCGGCATCGACGACTTGCATCGACTGCTGACGGGTGGTCGCATCGGCGACGGCGTCGGGATCACCGTACTGCGCCGCGACCGCAGACTCGTGTTGCACGTCACGCCGCAGGAGTCCGCGCGACGCTAACAACTAGCAACTACGGGCTTTGCAAGCTTCCGGAACTGTGCAAGAATTGCGTTAACTTGCAGAATCAAGGTGGTAGCGATGCTGGACCGTGACGGGTATCGCCCGAACGTCGCCATCGTCATCGCGAGCTCGAAGAATCAGGTCTTCTGGGGCAAGCGGATCCGCGAGCATTCGTGGCAGTTTCCACAAGGCGGGATCAACCCCGGCGAGACGCCCGAGCGGGCGATGTTTCGGGAACTGAAGGAAGAAGTCGGGCTGGAGCCGCACCATGTGAAGGTTCTTGGTCGAACCCGGAACTGGCTGCGCTACGAGGTTCCCCAACACTGGATCAAGCGCGAGTGGCGTGGCAGTTATCGCGGCCAGAAGCAGATCTGGTATCTGCTGCGGCTGACGGGACGCGACACCGATGTGTCATTGCGCTCGAGCGACCGCCCCGAGTTCGACGCGTGGCGGTGGCACGAGTACTGGATCCCGCTCGAAAACGTGATCGAGTTCAAGCGCGACGTCTATCGCCGCGCCTTGACCGAGCTCGAGCGCTACCTGCACCCCCGTCCGCAAACCCGTCGTGAGCGACTCTACGGTTGGGCGCATTCGGCGATGCCCTCACCGTACTCCACGCCGCCCGGAGAACGCTAGAGCAGGACCAGGTTGTTGCGGTGGATGAGTTCGGGCTCGTTGACGTAGCCCAGAACGGCCGCGATTTCCGACGATGGCTTGCGCAGGATGCGTTGCGTTTCTGCCATGCTGTAGTTGATCAGGCCGCGCGCGATTTCGCGACCCTCCGGGTCGAAGCAGCCGACGATCTCGCCGCGTTCAAACGACCCATCGCAGGCGACCACGCCGATCGGCAGCAGGCTCTTGCCATCGCGAAGCAGGGCACGGGCCGCGCCCGCGTCGAGCCTGAGGCGCCCGGCCGTGCGCACGTGATCCGCGAGCCATTGCTTGCGCGCGGCGAGCGTCAACGTCTCGGCGATGAGTTGCGTCCCCAGCGCTTCCCCGGCGGCAAGTCGCGTCAGCACGCGTTCTTCGCGTCCGTCGGCGATGACGGTGGATGCGCCGCTGCGCGCGGCACGCTTCGCGGCGAGGACCTTGGTCAGCATTCCTCCGCGCGCGAGTTGCGAGCCGGCACCACCGGCCATGCTTTCCAGTGCAGGGTCGCCGGCGAGCGCGCTGCGCAGCAGCGTGGCGGTCGCATCCTTGCGCGGGTCGCTGCTGAACAGCCCGGGCTGATCGGTGAGCAGAACCATCACGTCGGCCTCGATCAGGTTGGTCACCAGCGCGCCCAGCGTGTCGTTGTCGCCGAGCCGGATCTCATCGGTGGTGACGGTGTCGTTTTCATTGATGATCGGGATGACGCCGAGTCCGATTAGCGTGAGCAGCGTCGAACGCGCGTTGAGATAGCGGCGCCGGTCCGCGAGGTCCTCGTGCGTCAGGAGTATCTGCGCGGTGTGCAGGTTGAAACGCGAGAACGCCACCTCATAGGCCTGCACGAGGCCCATCTGGCCGACGGCTGCAGCCGCTTGCAGTTCATGCATCGCCGCGGGTCGCTCGTTCCATCCGAGTCGCTGCATGCCCTCGGCGATCGCTCCCGATGACACGAGCACGACCTCCTTGCCCGCCAGTCGCAGCGCTGCGATTTCCTCCGCCCAGCGAGCGACCGCGGCGTGGTCGATGCCGCGACCGTTGCCGGTGACGAGACTGGAGCCGACCTTGATCACCAGCCGGCGTGCAGTCGCGACAATCGATGCGTTTGCCGCTGCGTTCACGATGCCTCCGGCACGGCGGATGCCGCCGGCTGCTTCTGCAACCAGTCGAAGATGGCATAGATGAGGTCACGGCAGCCGTCGCCGTTGATCGCGGTGACGGCGAATACCGGGCCTTTCCAGCGATACGACTTGACGAACGCCGCCACGCGCTGCAGGCGTTGGTCCTCGTCGACGAGGTCGAGCTTGTTCAGCACTAGCCAGCGCGGCTTTTCCGCGAGCGCAGGGTCGTAACGCTTGAGTTCCTTGACGATGGCCCGCGCATCGGCGACCGGATCGACCTCACCGTCGAATGGCGCGATGTCGACGATGTGCAGAAGCAGGCGAGTGCGCTGCAGGTGACGCAGGAAGCGATGCCCGAGCCCGGCGCCGTCGGCGGCGCCTTCGATCAGGCCCGGGATATCGGCGACGACGAAGCTCTTGTTCTCGTCGACGCGAACGACACCCAGATTCGGCGCCAGCGTCGTGAACGGATAGTCGGCAACCTTGGGGCGCGCGGCGGAGATCGCGCGGATCAGCGTGGACTTGCCGGCGTTCGGCATGCCGAGCAACCCGACGTCGGCCAGCACCTTCAGTTCCAGCCGGAGCATGCGCTGCTCGCCCTTTTCGCCGGGAGTCGCCTGGCGCGGCGCGCGGTTGGTGCTCGACTTGAAGTGGATGTTGCCGAGGCCACCCTGGCCACCCTTGGCGACCAGCGCGACCTGGCCGTCGACCGCGAGGTCGGCGACCGGCTCGCCGGACTCGGCGTCGCTGATCACCGTGCCGACCGGCACGCGCAGGATGATGTCGTCCGCGCCGCGGCCGTACTGGTCCGCACCGCGGCCATTCTCACCGCGCTTGGCGCGATGGATGCGCGCGTAGCGGTAGTCGATCAGCGTGTTGATGTTGCGATCGGCGCGCAGGAAAATACTGCCGCCGCGACCACCGTCACCACCGTCGGGGCCTCCGCGCGGCACATATTTCTCGCGACGAAAGGAGGCGACGCCGTTGCCGCCGTCGCCTGCGATGACCTCGATCGATGCTTCGTCGACGAATTTCATGATGGCCGTCGCACGTCGGAACGGCGAAACAGCAGGAAGCGCTCGGTGTCGTCGCCACGGCGCCGGCCTTCCCACACCTGCTCCCACGCAGAATCGGGAGGCGTGTCGGAATCTTCGCGTCCTACCTGCATGAGCAGCGCCTTGCAGTTGTGGCCGGGCTCGAGTTCATCGCGTACGGTGATCAGGCCGATGAAATACGCGAACAGCGCCCGCTGCGGATCGCCCAGATTGTGGCTGGCGATACACCCGGTCGCCGGCAGATGCACGGCGAGCGCTTCTGCCACGGGACGGTAGCTGCGACGGGAGTCGAGATACGGCAGCCAGATGGTCATGTACAGGCCCCACACCAGCGTCATGCCCGCGGCCCAGTTGAGCACCGCGCGACGGTTGGATCGACGAGCGGGGCGTACCAATGCAATCCATAGCAGCGACAGAAAAATCGCGATCGCCAACGGCAACCAATACACCGGCGGCTGGAATCCGGGTTGCGTGTCGTGGAACAGCTTAGCGACGGGCTCGGGTAGGCCGACCCGCAGCGATGCCAGCCAGAGTCCCCACACCAATAGCCCGACCAGTCCGAAGGTCAAGATGCCGAACCAGTCGAGTACGCCCGAGAAGCCGCGGCGCAGCGTGTCGATTTCGGCGGCGGCGAGCAGCGACAGCGACAGGAGCAGCGGCAAGGCCAAGACCGCGCGCGGTTCCGCGGCCGCCGTCGACAGCACGGCAAGAAGCACGAGCGTCATGGTCAACGGCAGTGCGACGCCTGCAGAGCCAAGCCCGCCATGGTCACCGCGCCGGCGTATCCACAGTGTCCAAAGCGCCAGCGGCAGCGCCGGCCAGGCGAACCAGGGCAGGTTCTTCAGGTACCAGAATATTTCGACCGGCGGCGCGTCGTTGGTCTGGCCGAAAAATCGATAGATGCTATGTGCGTGCTGCCATTGCGCAAGGAGTTCGGGATCGCGTCCGTACAGCGCAAGTGGCCACGCGACGATCAAGGGCGCCGCGACGGCGACGGCGATTGCCAGCGTCGCCACATACTGGCGCCGGCGCCACGCGTCGAATAGCGGCAACAGGACTGCCGTCAGCGCCATGAGCGCGGGAGCAAGCGCGCCTCGGCACAGGAAAGCGAGGCCAGCGGCGAGGCCGAGCAGCACGCCGCCCAGCGCGAACCGCCGTGGCGCCAGCGCGAGGGCATAGAGCGCAAGCGCATACGCTGCGAGCAGGCCCACGTCGGGGCTGAGAAAATGCGCGCGGTCCCACAGTCCGACGCAGCCGATGAAGATGAGCACCGGCAACCACCGGAATGCGCGGCCATGGAGTTCGCGGCCGGCCAACGCCAGCAGCCACAGCGTCAACGCAAGACATAGTGCATTCGCAGCGCGGGCGCCATCATGGACCGGCAATACCGAACTCAGTGCTGCCGCAGTTCCGGCGGCGAGCGCATGGAACAGGGGTGCGCGCTCGGGCATCGGCGTGCCGGCAAGCTTCGGCACGACGACATCACCGGACTTGAGCACCTCGACGACAACACCGAGGCTCGTCGCGTCTTCGGGTTTCCATGGGTCGTGTCCGAACAGGCCCAGCGTGATCCATGCCGCGCAAAGGAGCACGAGTCCAGCCTGCTTCAGCGCACGGTAGGGGCCGGACGGCGACAGTTCGGATGCGTCCTCCGGGCTGCGAGTCGGGTCGGTGAGAGGCATCGCGGCAGTAAACAAAAAGGCAGCCGAAGCTGCCTTTCACACGGACACGTCCGACGTGACCGTCACGCCGCCTTCGGCGCGGTCTTGGTCGCGGTGGTGGTCTTGGTTGCGTAGCGCTGCCGGAACTTCTCGACGCGGCCCGCGGTGTCCACGATCTTCTGTTTCCCGGTGTAGAACGGGTGGCAGGCCGCGCAGACTTCGACGTGCAGCGGCTTGTTCACGGTCGAACGGGTCGCGAAGGTATTGCCGCAGCTGCACGTTACCTGGATTTCGCTGTAATTCGGATGAATGCCAGTTTTCATCAAATGCCTCAATAGTTTGGCGCAACATGCTATGCGCTGCCCCCTGACCGTCCTCAATTTGCTTTTCTTGCGCCGAAACCGCGGCGGGCCCGGTCGGGGCCACCATCGCGCAGCAAAACTGATCAATTATGAAGGTTTTTGTGCTGCAGCGCAACGATCCCGGACGCCACCAGAGATGGGGTCAGGCCACCTGAATTCAAGGCCTTGGCCGCCGTGTCGCAGCGGAAGCGGGGCGGTTGCCAGCCTCCAGGCAATTGCCGGCCCCCAAGCCGACGAACCGGCCCGTCGTCGGGTCGGCGAAATCGCTGAAATGCGGCGCGATCATCGTTTGCTGTGTTCCTGGATGGACCATCCGGTTGCCTGCAATGCCTCGCGCGCTCGCGTCGATGCAAGCCCGGTGATGAGGATGGTGCGCCGGGTACCCTTCACGTATTTCCGCTCCGCAAACGACTTCACCGCTTCGGTCCAGACGACATAGTCCACAGGCGCAGGTACCTCCACGCGCCCGCTGCGCGCGCGAACCACCAGGATCCGACCCGCCAACTCGAGCGCGACGACAGGGTCACTCGCAGTGCTGAGCTGGCGTGCCATGCTAACTGCATTGAGCATGAACCGTGCTTCGCCTTCACTGGCGACAGTGCTCGCCAGCGCAACCACGGCCGCGCGACCGTTTGCTGTCGGAAGTTGTGACAGGTGCTCGACGAATGGAACGGAGAGCGTCGGCGTAAACCAGCGATTCGTGACGAAAGCGCGGACCGTATCCGCGCCAATGCCCATTGCGGTCAGTTTCTGCTCGTTGATGGTGCGAATGTCTTCGGGCGATCGGTCCCACACCAGGTTGCTGACCGTTGCTGTTGCGGAAATCGCGGTCGCCACGCCTGCCGTCGACACCGCCAAGGCCACGTCCAGCGAGACACCGCCCGCGAGTGCGGCTCGTGCCAGGTCATCGAGTTGCTTCGCGAGTACCGGGTTCGTCGTATAGGGATCCGCGCTGACCTGCTTGGCAATCCGCCGCTTGGCCCTGTTCAGGCCAAGCAGATCCATCGCGGCATTGCCGGTATTGGCGACCTGTGACGAACTCGTATCTCCCGTGGATTCCGTGGCACGCGATATCGTCGTCGCCGCAGATTGAAAGAATCGTCCCACGCCCGCAGGGATGCCCGAAATCGTCGCGACCGGATTCATCACTGCTTGTCCGATGGCCGCGCCGGTTTTCATGGCCGAGGCGGCGAGCGCGTCGGCGAATACGCCGGTCTGACTCAACTGGTTCAGCTGACCAATCGCCGCCAGCTCGCCGATGCGAATTGCAAGCATCTCGGTGCCATCCGCGCTGAAGGTGCCGGCGGACGCGCGCAGGGTGAATTGACCCATGTAACCGACGACGGGCACGCTCGCGTCGACGACATAGCCGTAGCCGGTAACCAGGACCGGGGCCAGCGTCGCCGCGTCGAGCGTCGGCATCGGCTCGACCGGCGGGAGCGCGGCCGCGCGCAGGCCGGGGGCGCAAAGGAACAGACCAAGGGCGAGCATTCGACGTAGCGACATCATCATCCCCTGCCCATACTGTAGAAGAACTAGGACGCCGAAGGGCGGAGCAGGGGCCCCGCGTGCAACGCTGGGATGCGACCCCGAAGGCGGAGAACCGAGTTCAAACTCGATGCCTAGCCTCTACGCATACTGTCGAAGAACTCCGCGTTGTTCTTGGTCTGCTTGACCTTGTCGACCAGGAACTCGGTTGCCTCGAGGTCGTCCATCGGATAGAGCAGCTTGCGCAGCACCCAAACCTTTTGCAGGACTTCGGGTTTGAGCAGGAGTTCTTCCTTGCGCGTGCCCGAGCGGTTGACATTGATCGCCGGGTACGTCCGTTTTTCCGCCATGCGCCGGTCGAGGTGGATTTCCATGTTGCCGGTACCTTTGAACTCTTCGTAGATCACGTCGTCCATCCGCGACCCGGTGTCGATGAGCGCGGTGGCGATGATCGTCAGCGAACCGCCTTCCTCGATGTTGCGTGCGGCCCCGAAGAAGCGTTTCGGGCGTTGCAGCGCGTTGGCGTCGACACCACCGGTCAGCACCTTGCCCGACGCGGGCACGACCGTGTTGTAGGCGCGCGCCAGGCGCGTGATCGAATCGAGCAGGATCACCACGTCCTTCTTGTGCTCGACCAAGCGTTTGGCCTTCTCGATCACCATCTCGGCGACCTGCACGTGGCGCGTAGCCGGTTCGTCGAACGTCGACGACACGACTTCGCCGCGCACCGAACGCTGCATTTCGGTGACTTCCTCGGGTCGCTCGTCGATCAGCAGCACGATCAGCATCACTTCGGGATAATTTGCCGCGATCGAATGTGCAATATGCTGCAGCATCACCGTCTTGCCCGACTTGGGCGACGATACGAGCAGTCCGCGCTGGCCCTTGCCGATCGGCGCGATGATGTCGATGATGCGGCCGGTCATGTTCTCTTCGGCCTTGATGTCGCGCTCGAGGACCAGCACCTCGTCCGGAAACAGCGGTGTCAGGTTCTCGAAAAGTATCTTGCTCTTCGCGTTCTCCGGGGGCTCGCCGTTGACCTTGTCGACCTTGACCAGCGCGAAATAGCGCTCGCCGTCCTTCGGCGTGCGAATCTCGCCTTCGATCGTGTCGCCCGTGTGCAGATTGAAGCGGCGTATCTGCGAGGGGGAGATGTAGATGTCGTCGGTGCCGGCGAGATAGGATGTGTCGGGCGAGCGCAGGAAGCCGAAGCCGTCAGGCAGGACTTCCAGCGTTCCGTCGCCAAAGATGCTTTCGCCCTTTTTCGCCTGGTTCTTGAGCAGCGCGAAAATCAGGTCGTGCTTGCGCATCCGGTTGGCGCCGTCGATCTCGTTGGTGTTCGCGATCTCGACGAGTTCGGTTACGGGCTTTGACTTGAGTTCGGACAGTTGCATGGATGGACTGGGGGCGGGAGGGGGCGGAACGGGGCGGCCCGGGGGAAGCCGCGGCCGCGCAAATCGATCTGGGAGGGTGGCGCCGGGGACTGCCCAGCGGCGCCGGTGGTGACGTCTGGCGGAGGCGTAGCTCCGTCAGACGCAGTTCAATGGGTCAGAAGCCTAGCCGGTTCATAGATTGCTGTCAATAAAAGCCGTAAGTTGCGACTTCGAGAGTGCGCCGACCTTCTGTGCGGCGATTTCTCCGCCTTTGAACAGGATCAGGGTGGGGATGCCCCGGATGCCGTATTTCGCCGGCGTACCCGGATTGGCATCGATGTCGAGCTTGGCGACGGTAAGCCGGCCCGCATAGTCTTTTGCCACATCGTCGAGGATCGGCGCGATCGTCTTGCAGGGGCCGCACCACTCCGCCCAGTAGTCGACGAGCACGGGCATGCCCGCCTTGAGGACATCGGTGTCGAAACTTGCGTCGCTGACGTGCTTGATATGGTCGCTCATGGGTTCCTCGCTTTGACCCCGACCGACTTGCGCCGGCGCCAGGTATTGCAAGGCTAAAGTAGCGGAAAGCCCGAGCCGGCGCAAGCCGCTCTCGAACCGTCGGGGCTATCGGCGACTAGCTTGGGGCCGATTTGGTAGAATCAATGCCGTCGTCGCAACGGAATTTGAAGCAATGACCTACGTCGTCACCGAGAACTGCATCCGCTGCAAATACACCGATTGTGTGGACGTCTGCCCGGTCGACTGCTTCCGTGAAGGACCGAATTTCCTGGTCATCGATCCCGACGAATGCATCGACTGCACGCTGTGCGTCGCGGAGTGCCCGGTCGAGGCGATATTCGCGGAAGACGACGTGCCCGACGATCAGAAGGACTTCACCGCGCTCAATGCCGAGTTGTCCAAGCTGTGGAAGCCGATCATCGAACGCAAACCCGCTCCGCCGGATGCGGATGAGTGGAAAGAGGTCAAGCCGAAGCGACAACTGCTCGAACGCTAGTTTGACCACGTTATCCGCTACCGCGTAAAATGACGCGGTTTCGAGTCGTTGCATGCCACCCGGCGAAACGTACCGCACTGAAGATCCTTCCATGATGAACAAACCGCTGCTTGCCGCCGTGTTCGCCGCGATTGTCGCCGCGCCTGCGGTCGTTCACGCGCAGGCCGCCGCGCCCGTGGGCAATGCCGCGGCTGGGGAAAAGAAGACCCAGATGTGTGCCGGCTGCCACGGCATACTGGGCTGGCGCACTGCCTATCCCGAGGTCTACAAGGTCCCCAAGATCGGCGGCCAGCATGCCGCCTACATCGTCAAGGCGCTGCAGCAATACAAGAGCGGCGAACGTACACACCCGAGCATGCGCGCGATCACCGCCTCGCTGTCCGACCAGGACATGGCCGATCTCGCAGCCTACTATTCCGCAGGTGCCGCGATGACGGCGAGCAAGTGACAGCCCGACCATGAGGACATTTGCATTTGTTGTCTCGGCACTGATGGCATTCGGCGCGGGCAGCAGCGGCACCGCAGTTGCGGCCGACACGTCGGCCGGCGCGGCCAAGGCCAAGGAAGTCTGTCAGGCTTGTCACGGCATGGATGGCAACAGCGCCTCTCCCGACTTTCCCAGGATCGGCGGTCAGTACCCGGACTACCTGTCGAAGGCGCTGCGCGACTACAAGTCGGGTGCCCGCAAGAATGCGATCATGGCGGGCTTCGCCGGGACGCTCTCGAAGCAGGACATCGAGAACCTGGCGGCCTACTATTCGTCGCAACCGCCCGTCGTCGCGACCAAGCATTGACAGCTGCGTAACGCAACGCGGTCGGCAATCAAGGCGCCTTGCGGCGCCTTTTTTGTTGGCCGGGTTCCGCGTCGGGCGCGGTCTTTTGCCGGAATTCGCACAGGTCCACGATGATGCAGCCGGGACACTTCGGCTTGCGTGCCTCGCACACGTAGCGGCCGTGCAGGATCAGCCAATGGTGCGCGTCGTGCCGGAATTCCTCCGGCGTGAACTTCACCAGTTTGCGCTCGACTTCATCCGGATTCCTGCCAGGCGCGAGGCCGGTCCGGTTCGCAACGCGGAAAATGTGCGTGTCGACGGCGATGGTCGGTTGTCCGAACGCGATGTTCATGACGACATTCGCGGTTTTGCGGCCGACGCCTGGGAGCTTGACCAGCTGCGCATGATCCTGCGGTACCTCGCCGCCATGCTCGGCGAGCAATTGCCGGCATAGCGCGATGACGTTCTTGGCCTTGGTGCGAAACAGGCCGATGGTCTGGATGTAGGGAATCAGCCCGGCCTCGCCCAGCGCCAGTATCGCGCTCGGGGTATTGGCGCGCGGGAACAGCCTTGCCGTCGCGAGGTTGACGCTCCGGTCGGTGGCTTGCGCGGAGAGCACAACGGCAACCAGCAGTTCGAATGGCGTCCGATACTCGAGTTCGCCGCGCGGGTGCGGATTCTGCCGGCGCAGGCGCTCGTAGATCTCGCGTCGCTTGGCGGCGTTCATCGCCGTGAGCGCGCGCGCGCGCAGCGCGGCGGCCACGGCGGCCCGGCGCTCGTTGCGGGTGCTCGCCGTCGCGATCGGTACGGGCGCGGGTGCCGGCGACTTTCGCGAGAGCCGTTCGCGCCGGGCGTCGTAGCGTTCGCGCGCCCGGTCGGCGTCGGCGAGGGTCCAGTCGCGACCGGCTGCCGGCATCGCGATGCAGTCGACGGGGCAGGGCGGCAAACACAGCCCGCATCCGGTGCAGCGGTCGGCGAGGACGGTATGCATCAGCTTGGCCGCGCCGACGATCGCGTCGGTCGGACAAACCTGGATGCACAGCGTACAGCCGATGCAGGTCGCTTCGTCGATGAACGCGAGCGCGAACGGTTCGGCGAGTCCACGCGAGATATCGGGCGGCAGTGCAGGCACGTGCAGCAGTTCGGCCAGCGCGGCAATCGTCTCCGTGCCGCCCGGCGGGCAGCGGTCGATCGGGGCGCGACCGCCGGCGATGGCCTGCGCATAGGGCCTGCAACCATCCTCGCCGCAACGGCGGCATTGGGTCTGCGGGAGCAACGCGTCAATCCTGCCGACCAGCGCCGTGTCGGAAATCCGGTTCATGAACGTATTCTAGTCGGTATCGTGGGACCGTCATCTCGGCGGGACGGTCGACGGCAAGCTTCCGTTCGGGTCGAGGACCGGCTCGTTCGCTCCTCGATTCGTGCAGTTCGTCGCGCCATGGCTTCTCCAGAGGGGTGCCGCCGCGGACAATCGGAGTGTGGCAGAGGCACCCCGTGGGGCGGCAAATCGGCGGTGCAGAGGACGAACATGAACCGACATATCGAAACGCAAAGCAAGGGCCCGGAAAGCGGAGCGAAGGCGGGGCGGCGCTCCAGGCACCCGCTGGAGATCTATTCCGTACTTCCAGCGTTTTCCGCCAAGTGCATTGCGCAATTTGCTGTACACGCTGATCTGGAACTCGCTTTTTGCGGTGCTCTTCACCCTCCTTTCGCTGTTGTATCAGCCGGAGGGGGCGATCCTGCGTGTGTTCGGTACGTGCATGCTGATCGCGAATTGCATCGGCTTGCTGATCCACGGCTCGTTTGCGGCAGGCGGGCGCATGCTCAGTAACTGGCTATGCCGGCAGTCGTCCGGCATCGTCTCGCTCTACTATTGCGTGGTATCCGTCGTTTGCGTATTTGCCGGCCAGTGGCTCGCGTTTACGATGCTCGAATGGCACGACGCGAAGCGCTACATGTTGTCGGCCCAGGGCGCTATCGGCCTGCTACTGCTCAGCGTACTCATCTCTGCGCTCCTGGCATCGATCTTTCATATGCGCGAGCGGCGCGCCCGTGCCGAGGCGGCGTTCCAGACAGAGCGTGCGCGCGTTGAGTCTGCGGAGCGGCAGTTTCACATCGCCCGCTTCAAGCTGCTCGAGGCGCAGGTGCAGCCGCATTTCCTCTACAACACACTGGCCAACGTGATCAGCCTGATCGATACCGACCCTGCGACGGCAAAACGCATGGTCGAGCGGCTGATCGACTACCTGCGCGGGACCGCCGCCTCTGCCGGCACGACGCAGGCGACGCTCGGCAGTCAACTCGAGCTGCTGCGTGCATACCTGGACCTGATCGTGCTGCGCATGGGTTCGCGTCTGCGCTACCGGATCGAGATCCCGCCGGAGCTCGAAGCGTTGCCGTTGCCGCCGATGCTCATTCAACCATTGGTCGAGAACGCGATCAAACATGGTCTCGAGCCGAAGGTTGGCGGAGGTGAGGTCGTCGTGCGCGCGAGCCGCGCTGGCGACGACATCACGCTGGTCGTCGCGGATGACGGACTCGGTGTGCGTACCGCTGTGCGGGACATGTCGACCGGCATCGGTCTGGCCAACCTGCGGCAGCGGCTCGCCGCGCTGTATGGATCGACCGCGCGACTGACCATGGAAGACGCGGAACCGGGAACCCGGGTGATCGTGACCCTGCCGGTGGGGTCGGCGGCATGAGCGCGATGGGCCGCCCCGGGCGCGAATACCGAAGCGCGAAGCGCGGAGGTTTCCAATGAGCGCGATGGGCCGCCCCGAGCGCGAATACCGAAGCGCGAAGCGCGGAGGTCTCCAATGAGTGGCGCTCAGCCAGATGCGCCCCGCGCGCTTATCGCGGACGACGAACCACACCTTGCTGCCTACCTGCGCGACCGGCTTGCGGTTGCATGGCCTGAACTCGAGATCGTCGGAATCGCTGGCGACGGGCCCGAAGCGCTTCGGCTGATCGAGCAGGAAGATCCGGACGTACTTTTCCTCGATATCAGGATGCCGGGCTTGACCGGTCTCGAGGTCGCGCGCCGCGTCGCCGAGGGCGTACATGTCGTGTTCGTCACGGCCTTCGACCAGTACGCGGTGGAGGCATTCGAGCGCGCTGCGGTGGATTTCCTGTTGAAGCCGGTCAACGACGAAAGGTTGGCGCAGGCCGTGCATCGCCTGCGCCAGCGGCTTCGCAACCCACCCGCAGGCGATGAACTGAAGCATGCCCTCGATGCATTGTCGCGGGCGCTGCCGGCGCTGGGCGGGAATGCGGCGGCGCCGTCGCGGTTGACGTGGATTCGCGCATCGGTGAGCAATCAAGTTCGGCTGATCGCCATCGACGAAGTGTGCTATTTCCAGGCCAACGACAAATACACGAGTGTCTTCACGCGGGATGGGGAATCGCTCATTCGCACGTCGCTCAGGGATCTCCTCGAACAGCTCGATCCCGACCGCTTCTGGCAGGTCCATCGCGGCACGATTGTCAATGTTGCCCATGTCGCGGCGACAACGCGCGACTTGTCGGGGCGCATTCAGCTCAAGCTCAAGACGCGGCCGGAGGCCCTCGCCGTCAGCCGCGCGTTCGCCCATCGTTTCCGCCAGATGTGACGCGCCGCGGAGCCGAGGCACGCGAAGGATTGGCGCGCGCGTTGCGCCGTGCGGGGCGTTGGCTGACAATGGTCATTCGCCCCCTGTCCTGACCATGCATCCGCATTCCCGCTCCACGCCCCGCCCGCATCGCCACGTGGCGCGGGACCCGGTCGCGCACGCGCATTCGCATGCACCGCGACCGTCCGACCCGGGCACCTGGCGCGCGCTGAGCTGGGCGCTGGCGCTCACCGGGGGCTTCGGAGTGATCGAGGCTATCGGTGGCTGGATGGCGGGTTCGCTGGCGTTGCTGTCGGATGCCGGCCACATGTTCACCGACACCGCCTCGCTTGGTCTCGCGCTGCTGGCGCATTGGGTCGCGCGGCGGCCGCCGTCGAGCCGCGCGACGTATGGCTACGCACGCGCCGAGGTCCTCGCCGCCTTCGTCAACGCGCTCGCATTGCTGGCGCTGGTCGTGTTCATCGTCATCGAAGCGGTGCGCAGGTTGCTCGTCCCGCAGCCGGTTTCGGGCGGCATGGTCCTCGGCATCGCAGTAGTGGGGCTGCTGGTCAATCTTGTCGCGGCCTGGATGCTGTCGCGTTCGGGAAACTCGCTCAATACGCGATCGGCGCTGCTGCACGTGCTGTCGGACATGCTCGGCTCGGTCGCCGCGATCGTCGCGGGTGCGGTGATCATCGCTACGGGGTGGACGCCGATCGACCCCATCCTGTCGCTGGGTGTCTCGCTGCTGATCGTGCGCTCGACCTGGAGCCTGCTCGCGCAATCGACGGGCGTGCTGATGGAAGGCGTCCCGGCGCACCTCGACTACGAGACCGTCGGGCGCGCGCTACTTCGCGTTCCCGGCGTCGCCGCCGTGCACGACCTGCACGTATGGCAGATGACCAGCGATCGCGCCGCATTGTCCGCGCACCTGCTGATCGCGGAGCCGACCCAGTGGCCGCAAACGCTGGCCGCGGCGCAACGCGTGCTCGCCGATCAGTTTCACATCGATCACGTCACGCTGCAGCCGACGTGGCATCAGGCGCCTGCGGGGAAACGCATCATTCCGGTTACCGCAGTCTCTGTCGATGAGAAAGGGCACTTTCGCTGATCAGAGCCAGCGAATCCTCTTGAACCAAAAGTATAGCCAGACATCGATCCCGAGCATGGCGAGCATCGCCAAGGGATACCCCAGCTCCCACTCGAGTTCGGGCATGTGCTTGAAGTTCATGCCGTAAACGCCGGCGATCATCGTCGGCACCGCGATGATGGCGGCCCACGCTGCGAGCTTCTTAGTCACTTCGGTTTCGTTCAGGCTGATCATGCCGAGGTTGACCTGGATCGCCGTCGCGAGCATTTCGCGGATGCCCTCGATCGTTGCGTGGAGACGCTGGAGATGGTCGTACACATCGCGGAAGTATTCGCCCATCCCCGAGCAAATCTGCGGCACGCGGCCCCCGTAGAGCTTGCCCACGGCTTCCATCAACGGATCGACCGCGTGCTTGAGCGTCATCAGCTTGCTCTTCAGCGCGTAGAGCGCCTCGATGTTCGACCGCGCCTGGTTCTTGACGAAGATCTGCTCCTCGATCGCTTCGAGTTCGGTCTCGAGCTCGTCCAGGACCGGGAAATACCGGTCGACCACCTTGTCGATCAACGCATAGAAGACATACGCCGAGCCGAATTTAAGCAAGTGGGGCTCGCGTTCGGAACGCGCGCGAACGTCGGCGAAGCCTTTCTCGCTGTTCTTGCGCACCGACAGGATGTAGTTGTTTCCGACGAATATGTCGACTTCGCCGACTTGAAGCTCGCCCTCCCGCGGTTCGATTGCCTGCAGGACCGCGAACAATGAATCGCCGTACTCTTCGATCTTCGGCCGCTGGTGGCCGGCACGCGCATCATCGACCGCCAGCTCGTGCAGCGAGAACTCTTCGCGCATCTCCTCGAGTTCCGCGGGCGTCGGGTCCTTGAGCGCGACCCAGACGAAGCAGTCGGGTCGTTTGAGGTACTCGCTGATGTCCTCCTTGGGGATGTCCGCGAGCTTTCTTCCTTCCTGGTACGCGACGCAATTGACGAGCATGGGGGAAGTCCCGCACGTAGGCGAAAGAGGCGGTTCGAGGGCGCTGGCGTGGCGTGCCGGGGCGGATTCGTGATCATAGCCGGCCGGTGCGGGAATTGCCATCGTGGCAAGGCGCGGTCCGGTGGCGACCCCATGTGACAGCGGGTAACATGACGCCCTCGTCCGTCACGGCCGCACCGCATGATCATCGAGTCATTGCTCGACACCGACCTGTACAAGTTCACGATGATGCAGGTCGTGCTGCATCACTTTCCGACAGCGCAGGTCGAATACAGGTTCAAGTGCCGCACCCCGGGCGTCGACCTGACCCCGTACATCGATGAAATCAAGCGCGAGATCGGCGGCTTGTGCGACCTGCGCTTTTCCCACCGCGAACTCGATTACCTGCGGCGCTGGCGGTTCCTGAAAAGCGATTTCGTCGATCTGCTGGGGCTGTTCCACCTGGACGAGCGCTTCGTCGAGGTCCGCGCGGCGCCGTCCGCGTCCGGCGAAATCGAAATCAAGATCGAGGGCCCGTGGCTGCATACGATCCTGTTCGAAGTGCCGCTGCTGGCAATCGTCAGCGAAGTGTATTTTCGCAATACGCGACCACGCACGGATCTGGCCGAGGGCCGCAAGCGGCTGCAGACCAAGATCGCACAGATCAACGCGGTCCCCGACCCGGAATTCCGCGTTGCGGACTACGGCACGCGCAGGCGTTTTTCGCGCCAGTGGCAGGACGAAGTCCTGCGTACGCTGAAGGACGGCATCGGCCCCAAGTTTGTCGGCACGAGCAACGTCCTGTTCGCGCTGCAGCACGGACTCACCCCGTTGGGCACGATGGCCCATGAATACCTCCAGGCGTGCCAGGCGGTCGGTCCGCGTCTGCGGGACTCGCAGGTGTTTGCCTTCAACACCTGGGCGCGCGAATACCGCGGCGACCTCGGCATCGCGCTGTCCGACATCTGCGGCATGGACGCTTTTCTGCGCGACTTCGACCTGTTCTTCTGCAAGCTGTTCGACGGCGTGCGCCACGACTCCGGCGACCCGTTCGAGTGGGGCGAGAAGTTGATCGCGCACTACCAGAAAATGCGCGTCGATCCGCATTCGAAGGTCATGGTCTTTTCGGACAGCCTGAACATTCCGCTCGCGATCCGCCTGTACGGATATTTCAAAGGACGCAGCCAGACGGCATTCGGCATCGGCACCAACCTGACCAACGACGTCGGCTACGAGGCGCTGCAGATCGTGATCAAGATGACGCGCTGCAACGGTCAGCCGGTCGCGAAGATCAGCGACGAGCCGTCGAAGGCGATGGACTACGATCCATCCTACGTAGCGTACCTGCGCGAGGTGTTTCAGGTGCCGGTGGCGCCCGCGGCGAGTGCGGTCGCATAGGCCGCGAATACGGCGGTGCTGCTGGCCACGAATACAATGCGCTCGAAGCAATCGAGCCGCGCGAAGCCGCGAGTCGTCGCGACGGCGACCGGCACGGCGCGTTCCAGCGGATAGCCGTAGGCTCCGCAACTGATCGCGGGGAAGGCGATCGTGGCGACGGCGTGCTTCACGGCGAGTTCCAGCGAGTTGCGGTAGCACGCCGCGAGCAGCGCCTCCTCACCACTGGCGCCCCCCCGCCAGACCGGGCCTACCGTGTGAATGACATGCCTTGCCGGCAGACGGTAGGCGCGGGTGATGCGCGCCTCGCCGGTGGCGCAGCCGCCGAGGGTCCTGCATTCGGCCAGCAGCTCCGGACCTGCCGCGCGGTGGATGGCTCCGTCGACGCCGCCCCCACCGAGCAATGAGGTGTTGGCGGCATTGACGATGGCGTCCACCGGCAGCGTGGTGATGTCAGCGTGGATGGCGACGAGCTGGGCGGGCATCGAAGACCGGGGCGGCACGCGGCGGCGTACGATCGGCGAGTATAGCGCCGCTGTCGCATGGGGGCGGTTCGGTTTATAGTATGTCGATGGCATCGAACAAGCAGGCTGCCGCTGCGGCAACACCCGCGGCGCCCACCCCCGACGCGGCGGCTCCGGCGCGTCCCGCCAAGCCTGCCGACCGGCGTCTGCGGCTCGAGGACATTCTCAAGCTGATGGTCGCGGACGGCCTTGTCTCCGCGGCCGACGCCGAACTGCTCGGGCGCTCGCGCACGCAGCGCTTCGAAACCGTGCTCGAGCTGATCGCCGACCGCAAATGGCGGTCGCTGACCGGGACCAAGAAGCTGCTGACCCTCGACGTGCTGGTCGAATGGCTCGCCGCCCGCCTGAAACTCAAGTATCACCACATCGATCCGCTGAAGATCGACCTGGTCGCCGTGACGCAGACCATGTCCAACGCCTACGCCGAGCGCTACCGCATCCTGCCGGTCGCGGTGACCTCGGGCGTGCTGACCGTGGCGACCAGCGAACCGTTCGTGCGCGCGTGGGCGGACGAACTCGAGCAGATCCTGCACAAGCGGATCGATCTGGTCTTCGCCAACCCGCAGGATATCCGTCGCTACGTCGGCGAGTTCTTCACGCTCGCGCGGTCGATGAAGAAGGCGCAGGAGACGTCGCGGGGCGAGGTCTCGCTGGCACGCAATTTCGAGCAGCTGGTCGAGCTGGGCAATCGCGGAAACCTCGACGCCAACGACCAGCACGTCGTCCACATCGTCGACTGGCTCTGGCAATACGCGTTCGAACAGCGCGCGTCCGACATCCATCTCGAGCCACGGCGCGACCTCGGCGTCGTGCGTTTCCGCATCGACGGAGTGCTGCATCAGGTCTACGCGATTCCGATCCCGGTGCTGCTGGCGATGACCAGCCGCATCAAGTTGCTGGCGCGCATGGAAATCGTGGAACGGCGCCGGCCGCAGGACGGGCGCATCAAGACGGTTTCGCCGGCCGGCGGCGAGATCGAATTGCGCATTTCGACCATGCCGACCGCCTTCGGTGAGAAGGTCGTGATGCGCATCTTCACGCCCGAAGTGCTGGTGCGCGATTTTCAGGAGCTAGGCTTCAGCAACGAGGATCGCGATCGCTGGGAGAAGATGATCAAGGAGCCGTACGGGATCATTCTCGTCACGGGTCCGACGGGGTCGGGCAAGACGACCACGCTGTATTCGACGATGAAGCTGCTCGCCACCGAGGACGTCAACGTCTGCTCGATCGAAGATCCGATCGAGATGATCGCACCCGAGTTCAACCAGATGCAGGTGCAGCCGATCATCGGTGTCGATTTCGCGAGCGGCGTGCGTACCTTGCTGCGGCAGGATCCGGACATCATCATGGTGGGCGAGATCCGCGACCGCGACACCGCCGACATGGCGGTGCAGGCTGCGCTGACGGGGCACCTGGTGCTGTCGTCGCTGCACACCAACGACGCACCGACGGCAATCACGCGACTGCTGGACCTGGGCGTGCCGCCGTATCTGATCAACTCGACCGTGCTGGGGGTCATGGCGCAGCGCCTGGTGCGCACGCTCTGCACCCATTGCAAGACGCCCACCGATCCGCCGGACGACGATACGTGGCGGATGCTCACTGCGCCGTTCGTCGCCGACCTGCCGCGGCAGCCGCACAAGCAGGTGGGCTGCCTGGAGTGCAGGATGACGGGTTTCTATGGCCGCATGGGACTCTACGAGATCATGACCATGACGCCGTCACTGCGCCAGCTGATCCACAAGGAGGCATCGGATTCCGCCTTGCGCGAGCAGGCCTACAAGGAAGGCATGAAACCGCTGCGCGTTTCCGGCGCGGCGAAAATCGACGCCGGCTCGACCACCGTCGAGGAAGTGGTCAAGGTCGTCCCGCTCGGCTGAGCGGTTTCCGGCACGGTTTGCGCCACGGTTTGCGCCTAGTGGCAGACGGTGCCCGCGGGCGGTGCGAAGAGCTGGCGGGTGATCTGCTTGGTCTGCGCGACGCCGTTGACCGTGTACGCAAAGCTTGCCGCATTGCCGTCGGCAAACGTGAATGTCGCGGTACCGACCACGGGGCGCGTCACCAGCGCGGGAGTGAACGGCACCGCGCTGAACGGCGGGCCGGCGGTGCGGATCAGCTGCCCGCTGTAGACGCCCGCGGTCGTCTTGACCGCCGTGACGGAGAGCCACATCGGCGAGCCGTCCGCGTCGTAGGTGAACCAGGTGGCGAAGATGCTGTCGCCCTGGTGCGTGAAGTTGATGCCCCATCCCGCTTCGGCGGCGACCCACCAAAGGTCCTGGTAGTTCGTTGCCGCACTGAAGTCCGGCGCAACGGCAAAGGCACAGGACGGAGGCGCGCCGAAGTTCTGCCGCGTGAGCGTCTTGTTCTGCGCGATACCCTTGGCGACGTAGTTGAAGCTGCCGCGGTTGATGTCGCTGAAACTCAGCGTCCCCGTTCCCACGATCGGCCGTGTCACCAGGGTCGAATCGAAGGGCACTGCACTGAATGGCGGGCCGTGCGATTCGATCAACTGGCCCGAGTAGGTATCGGGACTGCTCGCCGTCTTGGTGGCCGTCATCGACAGCCACCACGCCTTGCCGCTGGCGTCGTAAGTGAACCAGGTGGCGAAGACGATGGTGCCCTGCTGAGCGACGTTGATCCCCCAACCCGATTCGGACCCTGCCGGCGCCGCCCACCACAGCCCACCCGCGGGCACGCCGGCCGCGGGGTAACCGACGATTGCCGCCGTGACGGCGGCGCCCGCGTCGAGCATGCCGGCGCCGCAGGTGTCGGTGGTGCAGTAGCAATACGACTGGTCGATGGGAGTGCCGGTGCTGTCGAATTGCGGCACCGTGCATTGCGCGACTGCGGTGCCGTCGCTGCTGCTGCCGACCGGGGGAAACACTCGCGCGGTGGACTGCAGCAGTGCCCGGACCTGGTAGGGCGTCAGCGCCGGCTGTACGGAAAGCATCAGCGCCACCGTGCCGGACACCAGCGGCGCCGACAAGCTGGTGCCGAGCGGCGCATTGAAGCTGTCGGTATACGTCGATGCGACCGGCGTCGTTGTACCGGAGTTCGTCGTCGACAGAATCGGGTACAGGCAAGGCGCGCTCAGCGCGGTGTTGACGCAGTTGCCGCCTGGCGCGCTGATCGCAACCGTGGGCCCCACGCTGGAGAAACCGCTCTTGGTGCCGTCGTGGCGCAGCGCGCCCACGGCGATGACGCCGGCGCAATTGGCCGGCGCGCCGGCGTCGTGACCTTGGTTGCCGGCGGAGGCGACGATGACCGTGCCGGCGGCGATGATCTGGTTCACGGCCTCCTGATAGGCGTTGTCGCAGGGCTGGTCGTCGCCTAGACTCATGCTGATAACCTGTGCCCGGTTCGGGTTGGCCGGGACTCCGGGCACCGGCATTCCGGCGGCCCAGCGCATGCCGGCGATGACGTCGGATTCACTGCCGCTGCTGCACTTGCCCAGCACGCGCACCGGCAGCACCCGCACGTTGCGCCCGACGCTGGCCATGCCCACGCTGTTGTTGGTGAGCGCGCCGATCAGTCCTGCAGTGAGCGTGCCGTGCCACAAGCTGTTTGCGGCGCTCGTCCTGCACTGGTAGAACACGCTGGCGGGGTTCGAGATCTCCGCCTGCGTCACCCAATCGCCGGGATCGGACGGATCCGCATCGCGACCGTTGCCGTCGTTGGCCTCGTCGACGTTGCTGACCATGTCGTAGCCTGGAAGCAGGTTGCCCCCGGCCGCCACCGCGCGCAGATCGGGGTGCTCGAAGCGGACTCCGGTGTCGAGCACCGCCACGACGACACCCGGATTGCCGGTGGTGAAGTTCCATGCGGTCTCGGCGTCGATCGAGGACTTCACCGCGCCGCTCGGCGCCCGCAGGTACCATTGGCCGACCGCCGGACCGTTGCCGCCCACGACGCTGGCGTACAGCGGATCGTTGGGCGCGCTCTGGATCCGCACGCGCCGATCCGGCACGGCATACTCGACATCGTGTTCGCGTGCAAGGCGCTGCGCGAGCGCCTGGGCGCTGAGGCCTTCGGCGGACATCACGTGCGTGCGCTCGCCCACCATTGCGCCGGAACGCATACTCAAGCCAAGGCGCGCGCCGAGTGCGCGTGCGCGGCCCACAGCCTCCGTGACATCGACCGCCTGTGCACCGACCAGGGGGGAGTCGGCCTTGAACTTGACGATCACGCGGCCAGACTCCGCCGCGCCGGCGGCGACGATCGCTTGGCCGTGACTCGGGTGCGCACTGGTCAACAGTAGCACGGTGCACAGCGCGGCAAGGTTCATGCAGGAATTGCGCATCGACAGCGTGTTCATTCAGGTGCGCGGTGAGCGCGGGAAACGAATTCCAGGTGGAATGGCCCAAACCGGCGGCGCACCGGTTCGGCTTCGCTCGCTACAGACCGTACTCTAGCGTGGAAGTTGCATGCTCACATTCTGTTACGCGACGCTTGGCTTGATTTGAGCGTCCGCATGCCCTATGCGGCCCGATACATAGGTAACAGAACGTACCGGACACATGGGTAACACTTTCCGCATTTTAGCGGGAGGTGTCTATGCCGTGGAAGGAATGTTCGGTGATGGACGAGCGCCTGCGGTTTGTGGTCAAGTTGCTCGATGGCGAGGCAATGACCGATGTGTGCCGGGAGTTTGGCATCTCCCGCAAGACCGGCTACAAGATCTTCGCGCGGTACAAGGAGCATGGCGGCGAGGCGTTGAGCGACCGCTCGCGCCGGCCGGTACGCTATGCCAATCAGCTGCCGGCCCAGATTGAGAGCCTCATCGTGACCCTGAAGCGTGAGAAGCCGCATTGGGGTGCGCGCAAGATTCGGGAGCTGCTGGTGCGCCGTTTGGACGGGGACTTGCGCATCCCGGCCAAGAGCACCATCCATGCCGTCTTGCACCGGCACGGTCTGGTCAAGGCGCTGCGCCGCCCGCGGCAGCGGCCCCACGGAACGCCGCTGTCCGCCGGCGGCACGCCCAACGCGCTGTGGTGCGTCGACTTCAAGGGCGAGTTCAAGCTCGGCAACGGTCGCTACTGTTACCCCCTGACCGCCACCGACCACGCCTCGCGTTTCCTGCTGCTCTGCGAAGCCCTCGAATCTACCCGCGAAGACACCGCCATCACCGCCTTCGAGCAACTGTTCCGCGAGCGCGGCCTGCCCGCCGCCATCCGCTCCGACAACGGCGTCCCCTTCGCCAGCCCGAATGCCCTGTTCAACCTGTCCAAGCTGTCCGTATGGTGGCTGCGCCTGGGCATCGATATCGAACGCATCAAGCCCGGCCATCCGCAGCAGAACGGACGCCATGAGCGCATGCATCTGACCTTGAAACAAGAAACCACCCGCCCGCCAGGCATGAACAGCCTGCAACAACAGGCTCGCTTCGACACCTTCGTTCAGGAATTCAACACCGAGCGGCCGCACGAAGCTTTGGGCATGCAAACACCAGCCGAAATGTATGCGGCCTCGCCCAGAACTTATCGCGGGCTGCCGGACCTCGCTTACCCGCTGCACGATCGGGACGTCGTCGTCACCGCCTGCGGCCGCATCTGCATGCACCGCAAACGCATCAACATCTCACACGTACTGGCCGGTCAGCGCGTCGGCATCAAGGAGGTCGACGAGGGTATTTGGATCGTCAGCTTCATGCAGTACGATCTGGGCTACATCGACTTGGAGCAGAAGACCTTGCAACCCCTGGACAACCCGTTTGGCGCACGGGTGTCACCCATGTCTTAGGTACGATCTGTAACCCTTGTCTCAGGGCTGCACAGCCCAATATGTGGCGGATGGGGTGGGATTCGAACCCACGGAGGGCTTGCACCCTCGCCGGATTTCAAGTCCGGTGCATTCGACCGCTCTGCCACCCATCCGTTGGGCCCGGGCCGCGGGCAATCCACGGTGAAAAGTTGAAACCTGGCGCAATTCTGCTAGTCTAATGCAGTGACGGAATTCCGTCGCCTTGGTAGAGGGCAAATTATGGAAACGCAACTGAAGCCGGTTCCGATCGAGAATTCGCAGTCGACCTGGAAGGTTCCAGGCCCCGGCGGCGCCATCGCGCTCGACCAGAACAGCGTGATGCGCAACACCTACTGGCTGCTGGCACTGTCCATGCTGCCGACGATTGCCGGGGCGTATCTCGGCATGTCGATGAACTTCGCGTCGCTGTACAAGACCTCGCCGATCATGGCGCCGCTCCTGATGTTCGGGGCGATGTTCGGCATGCTGTTCGTGGTGTCGGCGCTGCGCAACAGCGGCTGGGGCATCGCCGCGGTATTCGGTTTCACCTTCGTCTCCGGTGTGATGCTCGCCCCGATGCTGCAGTACGCGGCCGGATTGAAGAACGGCGGCGAGTTGGTCGCCTTGGCGGCTGGCATGACCGCGGCCGTTTTCTTCGTCATGGCGGCCATCGCGACGGTGTCGAAACGGGACTTCAGCTTCCTCGGTAAGTTCCTGTTCGTCGGCGTGATCCTGCTGATCGTCGCGTCGATCGCCAACCTGTTCTTCCAGGTGCCGGCGCTCGCCATCACGATCTCGGCGGTCGCGGTGCTGATCTTCTCGATGTACCTGCTGCACGATCTGAGCCAGATCGTGCGTGGCGGCCAGAACAACTACATCATGGCGACGATCAGTCTGTTCCTGGACATCTTCAACATTTTCGTGAACATCCTGAATCTGTTGCTGATCTTCTCCGGGCAGCGCGACTGATCGCCGACAAGAAGCCAGAGAAGGGCGCCTGCGGGCGCCCTTCTTCTTTGCATCTCAGCGCTCGAACAACGCGATCGACTCGACGTGCGCGGTGTGCGGAAACATGTTGGCGATGCCCGCAGCGCGCAAGGCATATCCGTGTTCGTTCACCAGCACCGCAGCGTCGCGCGCCAGCGTCGCTGGATTGCAGGAGACGTAGACGATCCGCGCCAGGCCGTCCGCCGGCAATGCCTTGACCAGTTCGATCGCCCCCTCGCGCGGCGGGTCGATCAGCGCCTTGTCGAAGCGACCGTGCGCTGCGAGGCTGTCGGCGGTCGCCGCGAACAGGTTGGCGGTTGCAAAGCTCGCGTTTCCAGCCAGACCGTTGGCCGCTGCGTTGGCTTCCGCCCGGCGCACGAGCGAGGCGCTGCCTTCGATGCCGATCACGCTCGCGCCGCGGCGTGCGATAGGCAGGGTGAAGTTGCCGAGCCCGCAAAAGAAGTCGGCGATGCGCTCGCCTGGACCCGGATCCAGCAGGCCGATCGCGCGCCGGACGAGCACGCGATTGATGGCGGCGTTGACCTGGGTGAAATCGGTCGGATCAAACGCGAATTCGAGATCGAAGTCGGGGAGCGCGTAGGCGAGGCGGCACTGTGGCGGATGGAACGGCCGGACGGTCGCCGGACCCCCCGGCTGCAGCCAGATGTGAACGCCATGGCGATCGGCAAACGCCACGACCACGCGCTCGTCGGCGGGTGTCAGCGGGGCGAGGTTTCGCAGCACCAGCGCGTCGACCGGCCCCTCGGCGCTCTCTCCGCACGCCAGTTCGATCTGCGGCACGCGGTCGTGGATCGACAGGCTCGCCACCAGCGTGCGCAACTCAGGCAGCAGCGCCGAAATGCGCGGCGGCAGCACGACGCAGCTCGTCATGTCGGTGACGTAGCTCGATTTCTTCTCGCGAAATCCGACCAGCACGCCGCCTTTCTTGGCGACATCCCGCACCGAGAGGCGCGCGCGCTGCCGGTAGCCCCACGTCAGGCCGTGGATCGGCGCGAGCATGGTCTGCGGGCGAACACGACCGATGTGCCAGAACGCGTCCTCGAGCACGCGTTGCTTGGCTGCGACCTGCGCAGCGGCGTCCACGTGCTGCAGGCTGCAGCCGCCGCAGACGCCGAAATGCGGGCACCGCGGCGTCGTGCGCGCGGCGCTCGGTGCCAGGATTTCGACCGCGCGGGCTTGCTCAAAGCTGGGCTTGCGGCGGAAAACCTCGATGGTGACGCGCTCCCCGACCAGCGCACCCTCGACGAACACGGCCTTGCCGTCGACGCGCGCGATGCCGCGGCCTTCCTGGTCGAGCGCAGTGATGACAACCGGGTCCATGCCTGTTCCGTGAACGCAGAAGACGACGAGTGCCGGATTGTACCGGCCGCGGCGCCAGCCCCGCGACACGGTAGAATTGTTCGATGAGGATACTGGCACTCGATGCGTCGACCGAGCTATGCTCCGTTGCGCTGGGCGGCGAGGATGGATTCGGCGAGCGCAGCGTCGTCGCAGGCCAGCGCCACTCCGAATTGCTGCTGCCGATGATCCAGGCGATGCTCGCCGACGCGGGAATTGCCGTCAACGCGCTCGACGGCATCGCCTTCGGGTCGGGACCCGGGTCGTTCACCGGCCTGCGCATTGCGTGCGGTGTCGCGCAAGGGTTGGCCCTTGGCGCGGGCCTGCCGATCATCGGCATCCCGACACTTGAGGCGATGGCGGAACTCGCGCGCCTGCGCGATGGCAATGCCCGAGTGATCGCGGCGCTGGACGCGCGCATGCGCGAGGTCTATGTCGCAGCCTACGAATACGATGGCGCGTCGTGGCGCGCGCGCGTCGCACCGACGGTGATCGCGCCGGAATCGGCGCCGTTGCCACCGGGTTCGAACTGGTTCGGCGCGGGCGGCGGCTTCGATGCCTATCCTGCGCTTGGCGCGAGGCTGGATGGCGTGCTTAGCGGCTGCGACGCGACGATCGTGCCTGCCGCCGGCGCCATCGGCGCGTTGGCGTTGCCGGAATTTGCAGCGGGCAGGGGTGTCGATGCGCGTGCCGCGGCACCGCTTTATGTGCGCCACCGCGTGGCATTGACAACGGCGGAGCGTGCCGCAGGAGCCCTCCGGTGAGTGCGATGCTTGCGGCGTCCGCGGTTTCGCTGCCGGAGATTGCGTGGCGACCGATGCGCGAGGCCGACGTCGCGGCGGTGGCGCGAATCGAAGCCGGCGCGCACGTCGCGCCGTGGACGCCGGGGAACTTTAGCGACGCGCTTGCCGCAGGCTACGGCGCGCTGGTCGGCGAAGTGAACGGCAGCATCGTTGCCTACGGCGTGTTGATGCTCGCGCCGGGCGAGGCGCAATTGCTCAATCTCACGGTCGTCGATACCTTACGCCGGCGCGGCATCGGGCGGCAATTGCTGCGGCGTTTCCTTGTGGATGCCGCGGTGCTCGGCGCGGACCAGTGTTTCCTGGAAGTGCGCGAGTCCAACATCGGCGCGATCGGCCTCTACGCCGCGGAAGGCTTTGTCCCCGTGGCCAGGCGTGCAGGTTACTATCCCGCCACCCGCACCGGCGCCACGCGCGAAGACGCGCTGGTGCTACGCCGTGCACTGCGAGATCGCTGAGGCATCATGCCTGATCGCTACGATATCCTGCAGGAACTCGGGCTGCTGCCCGAGTGGCGATCGCGTGCTGGCGATACCCGGCGCTCGCACGGGCCGGCGCTCGTGGCCCGCGAGGCTCCGCCCGCAGAAATTGCCGCCGAACGCACACACGCGCTTCTCGACCGACGGTCGCGCATCGCTGCACTGGATTGGTCCGACTTTGCAGCGGATGTAGCCCGGTGCGACGCGTGCACGCTCTGCAAGACTCGCCACCATACCGTGCCCGGTGTGGGCGACGTCTCACGCAGAATGGCTGCTGGTGGGCGAAGCGCCGGGCGCGGAAGAGGACGCGAAGGGCGAGCCCTTCGTTGGTCAGGCCGGCCGCCTGCTGGACAATATGCTCGCGGCGCTGGGCATGCGACGGGACAAATACGTCTACATCGCCAACGTGCTCAAATGCCGCCCACCGGGCAACCGGACGCCGACCCCGGTCGAAATCGAAGCGTGCCAACCGTATCTGGATCGCCAGATCGAATTGATTCGTCCGAAACTCATCATCGCGCTCGGCAAGAGCGCGGCGACCACGTTGCTCGGCGTCGACGCCACCATCGCGAGCATGCGGGGGCGCATTCACCGCTATCGGTCGGTCCCGCTGATCGTGACCTATCATCCTGCGTATTTGCTGCGCAACTTGCCCGACAAGGCGAAGGCGTGGGAAGATCTCTGCCTTGCCCGGGCCACGATGCGCAGGCTGCAAGCCGACGGAGACTTGCAATCTGCACCGGCGGCCCCCAACTGACGACGGACGGGAATCGCCCGCTCCGCCACATTCAGGGGAGTTCACCATGCGCAAGATCTTCGGTTCGACGACGGGTGCAATCGCGGCGATCGTCGTCGTGCTGTCACTGTCCGGCTGTGGTTACAACGACCTGCAGCGCCAGGACGAACAGATCAAATCGGCGTGGTCCGAGGTTCTCAATCAATATCAGCGTCGAGCCGACCTGGTGCCCAACCTGGTCAATACGGTCAAGGGCTATGCCGCGCAGGAAGAGCGGGTTCTGACCGAGGTGACCAATGCTCGCGCGAGCGTCGGCAGCATCAAGGCCACGCCCGAACTCATCAATGATCCCGCGGCCTTCGCCAAGTTCCAGGCGGCGCAGGGCGAACTGCAATCGGCGCTGTCGCGATTGCTGGTCGTTGCCGAGAATTATCCGAACCTCAAGTCGGACCAGAACTTCCGCGACCTGCAGGCACAGCTCGAGGGAACGGAGAATCGCATCGCGGTCGCGCGCAACCGCTACATCAAATCGGTGCAGGAATACAACGTCACGGTGCGCTCGTTCCCGACCAACCTCACGGCGATGCTGTTCAAGATGGACGCCAAGCCCAACTTCGCGGTGGACAACGAAAAGGCGATTGCGGCGCCGCCGACGGTCGACTTCAGCAAACAGCCTGCGGCTGCGCCGGCGCCTGCACCGGCCAAGAACTAGCGCTGCGCGGCGCGGCGTGTGGAGCTGGAGCCCCGCGCCATGGTGAACGCGCGAACGCTGTCGCGTCTGGCAGCGACTGTGCTCGCCGCCGCTGCATTTTCTTTTGCCGGCGCCGCGACGTGGGATGCCAACAAGGACGGGCTGCGGCCCGTCCCGCCGCTGACCGGGCACGTCAACGATCTAACCAGCACGTTGTCGGCCGGAGAGCGGCAGGCGCTGGATGCCAAGCTGCGCGATTGGGAGGCCCGCACCACCAACCAGCTCGTGGTGCTGGTCGTGCCAAGCACTGCGCCGGAAACCATTGACGATTACGGAATCCGCGTCGCGGACGCCTGGAAAATCGGGCAGAAGGGCGAGGACAACGGCGCGATCTTCATCGTCGCCAAGGACGACAAGCGCATGCGCATCGAAGTCGGCTACGGTTTCGAGGGCGTGCTCACCGACGTCACCTCGCGTCGCATCATCGGCGAAACCGTGGCGCCGCTGTTCTCGCAAGGCAAGTTCGCGGCCGGCATCGACGCGGGAGTCGATCGCATCATGAAGGTGGTGGATGACGGCCACCCGCTGCCGCCTGCCGGCAAGACGGCGCGCAAGCCGGCGCGCTCGGGCAACATCGACTTCGGCACGCTGTTCATCGTTCTGTTGGTTGCAGTGCCGATCGTCGGCGGTGTCCTGCGCTCGATACTCGGCAATCTCGGCGGCTCGCTGGTCGGCGGTGGCATCGCGGGCGTCGCCGCATGGTTCGTCGCCGGGTCGCTGCTGATCGCCGGCGTTGCCGGCGTCGTCGCGTTTTTCATCATTCTGTTCTCGGTGCTTGGCGGGCGCGGAGGCTGGGGCCCCATGGCCGGCGGCGGCATGGGCGGTGGCGGGCTTCGGCGGTGGTGGTGGCGGCGGTTTTTCGGGCGGCGGCGGTGGCTTTGGCGGCGGTGGCGCGTCGGGCGGATGGAACTGAGAGCGATGAGATGAACGAGCGCAAACCGCTTCGCTTTGGTCGACACCTGGTCACCGATCACTGGTCGGCGCGACGCGCGTTCCCGACGACGGTGATGCAACGGATCGAGGCGGCGATCGCGCAAGGCGAACGAACGCACAGCGGGCAGCTGCGTTTCGTGGTCGAAAGCTCGCTGCCGATGGGGCAGCTCGTCCGCGGCGAGACGCCGCGCGAGCGCGCAATCGAGGTATTCAGTCGACTGCGGGTATGGGACACCGAGGAGAACTGCGGTGTACTCATCTATCTGCTGCTGGCGGACCGTGACGTCGAAATCGTCGCGGACCGCGGGATTCACCGCAAGGTCGGTGACGACGCGTGGCAGGCGATCTGCCGCGGCATGGAGGCGGCGTTCCGGGAAAAGCGCTTCAGCGACGGTGCGGTCGACGGTATCGACGCGATCAATGCACTGCTGACGCACCACTTTCCGCGCGAAGGCGCGGGGCCCAACGAGTTGCCGGATCAGCCCCTGATACTCTAACGCCCGGGGGTTGGCTTCGGGTGCTCGCCGCCGATCAGGTGCAGCACATCGCCCGCCGCGAGGTTGACGCGGTGGCGCCACATCACCAGCGCCATGGTGCCGGCAACGAACAGGCCGAACAGCACGATCACCGTGTTGGTCGACAGTCCGAGGTAGACGAGCACGGCATAGAACGAGAGCATGATCAGCACGCCGATGTTCTCGTTGAAATTCTGAACGGCGATCGAGTGCCCCGCTCCCATCAGCACGTGTCCGCGATGCTGCAGCAGGGCGTTCATCGGCACGACGAAGAAGCCGGCAAAGGCGCCGATGAGCGTCATCAACAGGACGGCGGTCTCCAGGCGCATGACGTAGATCATCGCCGTCACGCCAAGCCCCATCAGGATTCCGAGCGGAAGGACCTTGACCGCGTTGCGCAGGGACACGAGCTTCGCGGCCGCGACCGCGCCCAGAGCGATGCCGATCGCGACCACGCCCTGCAGGTAGGACGCACGCGACAGGTTGTAGCACAGGTGCGACGCCGCCCAGTCGATGACGATGAATTGCAGCGTTGCGCCAGCGCCCCAGAACAGCGTCGTCGTCGCCAGCGAGATCTGGCCCAGTTTGTCGCGCCACAGCAGCGCGCAACAGTGACCGAATTCGCGGATCAGGAAGAACGGATTCTTGCTTGGCGCGCGGTGCGCGACTCCGGTGTCGGGAATGTACCAGTTGAACAGTGCGGCGATGGCGTAGCACGCCATGATCACGGCGATCGCGGCCTGCGGCGGGGTACTGATTCCGGTCTCGATATGCGGAATGTCGATGGCGAGCAGGAACCCGGACACCGGGCCTGCGATCAGAATGCCGCCAAGCAGCACGCCGAGAATGATCGAGGCGACGGTCGTGCCCTCGATCCAGCCATTGGCGACCACGAGCTGCCGCGCCGGCAGGAGCTCGGTGAGTATCCCGTACTTGGCCGGGGAGTAAGCCGCCGCGCCGAGGCCGACCAGTGCGTAGGCCGCGAGGGGGTGCAAGGTGAACAGCATGAGCGAGCAGCCAAGGATCTTGACGCCGTTGGTGATCAACATCACGCGACCCTTCGGCATGGAGTCCGCAAACGCGCCGACCAGCGGCGCGAGGAGTACGTACGAGATCACGAAGCACTGCTTGAGCGCAGGCGTCATCCACGCGGGCGAGTCGAGATCGCGCAGCATTTGGATGGCAGCGACGAGCAGCGCATTGTCGGCGAGCGACGAAAAGAACTGCGCCGCCATGATGGTGTAGAACCCGGCCTTCATTGTCCTCGTGTGCGCGAGTTCTCGCCCTTTCCTCCGTCCCGGTCGTTGCTGCCGGGATGCGCGCGCCGCGCATGTGTATAATTGCTTTTGTTCACTCGGCGCAGCGGCTCGCGCCTTATACCACGTTTCACTTCTCTGACCAAACCGGCTGGCGCAGGTTCAATTTCGCGCAGTCATGACTCGCCCGATCCTGGCCCAGATCAACCTTGCCGCCGTGCGTGCCAACCTCGGCATCGCGAGGCAACGCGCTCCGGGTGCGCAGGTGCTGGCGGTCGTGAAGGCCAACGCCTACGGACACGGACTACTGCGCGTGCTGCCTGCGCTGGTCGAGGCCGATGGCCTCGCACTGCTCGAACTCGAGGCAGCCGTGACGCTGCGTGAACAGCATTATGCGCGACGCATCCTGCTGCTCGAAGGATTTTTCGCTTCCGGCGAGTTGACCGAGATCGCCGCACGCCGCCTCGCCGTAGTTGTGCACCACACTGATCAGGTCCGCATGCTGGAGACTGCAACGCTGTCGCGGCCGCTCGAAGTGTTCATCAAGGTGAACTCCGGCATGAATCGGCTGGGATTCAAACCCGAAGAGGTGTCGGACGTCGCCGAGCGGTTGTCGAAGGCGGCGAGCGTTGCTGCGCTGCGGCTGATGACGCATCTTGCGCGTGCGGACGAGGACGACGGCTTGCAGGAACAGCTCAAGGTATTCGAATCCGCGTGCAAGGGATTGCCCTATCCACGGTCGGTCGCGAACTCTGCCGGCGTGCTTCGCTTCGATGAAGTCGGCGGCGACTACGTCCGTCCCGGCATCCTGCTCTATGGTTCGTCGCCGTTTCCGTACGACACGGCGGAGACGCTTGGCCTCACGCCGGCCATGACGCTGCGCAGCGAGCTCATCGCCATCCAAGACCTCAAGGCCAATGCCAGCGTGGGCTACGGTGGCGGCTATACCGCGGCGCGTGCGCATCGCATCGGGGTCGTTGCGTGCGGCTATGGCGACGGCTATCCGCGGCACGCCCCCAACGGCACGCCGGTACTGGTCTGCGGCAAGAAGGTGCGCACCGCCGGGCGCGTCTCGATGGACATGATGACGATCGACCTGACCGATGTGCCGGAGGCGACCATCGGCAGCCCGGTGATATTGTGGGGCGAGGGCTTACCGGTGGACGATGTTGCGGCGGCGGCGAGCACGGTCGGCTACGAGCTGCTGAGCGCAATCCTGCCCCGCGTTCCGTGCGTCAGCACGCAAATCGGCAAGGTCGACATCGAACTGTAGACTGGCGGAAATTCAACGTGTACATCGTCGTCACCGGTGCCGCCGGATTCATCGGCTCGAATCTCGTGAAGGGCCTCAATGCCCGCGGCGAGAAGCGCATTCTCGCCGTCGATAATCTCGAACACGGGGACAAGTTCCGCAATCTCGTCGACTGCGAGATCGCCGAATACCTGGATCAGGACGAATTTCTTCAACGACTTCGCGATGGCGATTTCGACGATGACATCGCGGCCGTGCTGCACCAGGGAGCGTGTTCGGATACGATGGAAACCGACGGGCGCTACATGCTCGCCAACAACTATCGCTACTCGGTCGCGCTGCTCGAGCATTGCCAGGACAACGACGTGCCGATGCTCTATGCGTCGTCGGCAGCGGTGTACGGCGCAAGCGGCGGGTTCCGCGAGGAGCGGGCCTGCGAGTCGCCGCTCAATGTGTATGGTTACTCGAAGCTGCTTTTCGACCAGTACGTGCGCGCGGCGCTGCCCGACCATACGGCGCAGATCGCGGGCTTCCGCTATTTCAACGTCTATGGCCCGCGTGAAGCGCACAAGGGTCGGATGGCCTCCGTGGTGTGGCACTTCTTCAACCAGTATCGGCGTTCGGGCAAGGTGCAGCTGTTCGAGGGATCGGGCGGCTACTCCGCGGGCGAGCAGTTGCGGGACTTTGTCAGCGTCGACGACGTGGTTGCGGTGAACCTCGACTTTCTCGACCATCCCGACCGTTGCGGCATATTCAATCTCGGCACCGGCACGGCGGCCTCCTTCAATGCGGTGGCGACAGCGACGATCAATGCCTGCCGCCAGGCCGACGGTGCCGCAGCCTTGCCTTTCGACGCGCTGCATCAGGCCGGCGCGATCGAGTACATCGCGTTTCCGCATGGGCTCGCGGAGAAGTACCAGAGCTTCACGCTGGCCGACGTCGGACGCCTGCGCGGCGCGGGATACGCCGCGCCCTTTGCGCCGATCGACGAAGGCGTTCCGCGCTGCGTGCAAGCGCTCCTTGCGCAATCACAGGTCAACGCATAAGATCGCCCCAGCGTTCAAGGCCCCGGCCACGACCGGTGCGCCAGCCGCCGCCTGTGATGGGGCAACTATCCGCTCGGAGGGGTTCATGAAGAAATTCATTCTGCTACTGGTAATGCTCCTGTTCTCGGCGTTCGCACTCGCCGCCGTGAACATCAATACCGCGACCAAGGAAGAACTCGACGCACTGCCTGAAATCGGTCCGGTCAAGGCGCAGGCCATCGTCGACTACCGCGCCAAGAACGGGCCGTTCAAGACGCCCGAAGACATCATGAAGGTCAGCGGGATCAAGGAAGGCACGTTCGACAAGATCAAAGGCTTGATCTCGGTCAGCGGCCCATCGACGCCCGTCGCCGCGACGCCGGCCAAGAGCGACGCGAAGGCTGCGCCCGCGACCCCTGCCGCGCCCCCACCGGCAGCAGCGGCCCCAGCTGCGCCTGCGGCCAAGACCGCGGCACCGGCGGCGGCCCCGGCTCCGGCAGCGACGGCACCTGCGACACCCGCGGCGGCTAAGACAGCCGCTCCAGCGCCGCAGCGCCAGCTGCGCCCGCGGCGAAGGATGCCAAGATGACCAAGGCGGAGAAGGCCAAGGCGGACAAGGAAGCCGCCGCCAAGGCCAAGGAAGCTGCGGACAAGGACGCCAAGGCTAAGAAGGATGCGAAGGCAGCCGAAGAAAAGGCCAAGAAGGACGCGAAGGCCGCCGACGCAAAGGCCAAGAAAGACGCGAAGGACGCCGACGCCAAGGCCAAGAAAGACGCCAAGGACGCCGCCGCCAAGGCGAAAAAGGATGCCGCTGCCAGCAAGGACAAGCCGGCAGCCGCCGACGCCAAGGACACGAAAGCCAAGACCGACAAGGCGACCAAGGATGCGAAAGCCGCGGACGCCAAGGACGCAAAGACCACGACCACGAAATAGTCGCATGGCGTTTGCAGCAAGCCCCGCCCGCGAGGCGGGGTTTGCATTTCTGCGGGTGCGATAGATCGCGTCGTACCAAGGGTGCCGCAAGAGGTCGGTTACAATCGGGCTCGCATTTCGTGAAGCTCGCACCATGTACAAGACGATCGAGGACACGGTAGGCAATACGCCGCTGGTCCGCCTGCAGCGCATCCCCGGCGACACGTCGAATGTCGTTCTCGCCAAGCTGGAAGGGAACAATCCCGCCGGGTCCGTCAAGGACCGTCCCGCGCTGTCGATGGTGGTGGAGGCGGAGAAGCGCGGACAGATCAAGCCGGGCGATACCCTGATCGAGGCGACGTCGGGCAACACCGGCATTGCGTTGGCGATGGCCGCCGCGATGCGCGGCTTCCGCATGATCCTCGTCATGCCGGAGCACCTTTCGGTCGAACGGCGCCAGACCATGCGCGCGTTCGGCGCGGAAATCATACTCACGCCGAAGGCAGGAGGCATGGAGACGGCGCGCGACGTCGCCGAGCGCATGCGCGCCGAAGGACAGGGCGTGATCCTCGATCAGTTTGCCAATCCCGACAATCCGCTGTCGCACTACCGGACGACGGGGCCCGAGATCTGGCGCGAAACGAATGGCGCGATCACGCACTTCGTGTCGAGCATGGGAACCACCGGCACGATCATGGGCGCGGGGCGCTATCTCAAGGAGAAGAATGCTTCGATCGCGATCATCGGCTGCCAGCCCGACGAGGGCTCGCAGATCCCGGGCATTCGCAAGTGGCCGGAAGCGTATCTGCCGAAGATCTACGATGCGAAGCGCGTCGACCGCGTCGAACTCGTGTCGCAGTCCGCAGCGGAGGAGATGGCGCGAAGGCTCGCTCGCGAGGAGGGCATCTTCGCCGGCATTTCATCGGGCGGCGCGTGCGCGGTCGCGATGCGCGTCGCGCAGGAAGTCGCTGGCGCGACCATCGTTTTCATCGCGTGCGACCGCGGCGACCGCTACCTGTCCACGGGTGTGTTCCCGGGCTGACCACGGGTCGCGGTGATCATGACACCGACGCTCGTCTTCGATATCGAGACGATCCCCGATGTCGACGGGTTGCGCCGATTCCATCGCCTGCCCACGACGCTCGCCGACGCCGACGTCGTCACCTGGGCACTGCAGCAGCGCAGGGCCGCCACGGGCGGCGATTTCCTGCCGCTGCACCTGCATCGGGTCGTGGCGATCGCGTGCGCAATGCGCGAGGGCAATTCGTTTCGCGTCTGGTCGCTGGGTGAAGCTTCCGACCCCGAACCCGAATTGATCCGCCGCTTCTATGACGGCATCGACCGCTACACGCCGCAGCTCGTCTCGTGGAATGGCGGCGGCTTCGATCTGCCGGTTCTAAATCACCGCGCGATGATCCACGGCGTCACCGCGGCGAAGTTCTGGGACTGGGGCGACGACGACCGCGAATTCAGGTTCAACAGCTATCTCGGCCGCTATCACACGCGGCATCTCGATCTAATGGACGTGCTGGCGATGTATCAGCCCCGCGCAGCGGCGGGTCTCGATGGCATGGCGCGCCTGTGCGGTTTCCCGGGCAAGCTCGGCATCGACGGCAGTCAGGTTCACGCCGCGTTTGCCGCTGGAAAGATCGATGAGATCCGACGCTATTGCGAGACTGACGCGATGAACACGTACCTGCTGTATTTGCGCTTCCAGCTCCTGCGCGGAACGCTCACTGCCGGCCAGTACGCGGCGGAAATATCGCTGGCGCGCGAGAAGGTGGTCGTATCAGGCCAGCCGCATTGGCAGGAATTTGTTGCGGTGTGGGACGCCAACGCAGGCTGACACTCCAGGTCCTTGCTCCGCGCCAGGGTGAACGCGTCAGACCCTGATCATCGGTAGCGGGGCGAATTTGCCGCCAAGCGGTCCGGTGGAGGGCACACCCCACCACTTTTCGAGCACCGTCGCGTAGACGCTGCGAAAATCAATCGCATAGGCCGGATTGCCGTCGGCGGACAGGCGATCGAGAGACGGCTGCTCGCCGTAGAGTCCTCCCGCCACGCGACCGCCCAACGCGAAGTGTGCGCTCGACGTGCCGTGGTCGGTGCCGTTGGACAGATTCTCCCTCGGGCGGCGTCCGAACTCAGCATAGGTCAAGATCAGGGTTTCGTTCCATTTCCCGAGTTCGTCGAGCGCAGCCTTCAGCGCGACGATGCCGGTCGCCAGCTCGCCCAGCAGTCGCGCCTGCGTCGCCGGCTGGCCGGCGTGCGTGTCGAAGCCGCCCAGGGTGACGCGCACCACCGCGACCCCGGCCTGATTGGCGATGACCTGCGCCACCGTGCGCATCGCTGCGCCGAATCCTGTGGTTGGGAACTCCGCCGTGAACGTCCTGCCCGCGGTCAGATGCGACGCAGCCTGCATGATGTCGGCCTCGACCTTGAGGATGTGCTGCAGCGCCTTGTTGCGCGACTGGCCTTCTGGCGTGGCCAGCCGCGCCTGCCGTAGGAACTGCTCGGTGTTGTTCAGCGTGATCGCGCGCGTTCCCGCACCCGCCAGCGGACCGAGGTCGGGCGATCCGATGATGACGCCATCGGCGGCGAAGCTCCGTGGCGTCGGCGCGCCGCTGAACGTTCGCGTTAGCCATCCTTCCTGCAGGTACTGCTCGCTGCGCGACGCGGTGTCCCAGATCTCGATCGAGCGGAAGTGCGACAGGTTGGGTTCGGGGTAGCCGACGCCCTGCATGACCGCGAGCTGCCCGCCTTTCCAGAACGGCAGCAATGGCGCGAGCGCCGGATGCAGGCCTACGCTGTCGGACAGCGCGAGCACCTGGTCGCGCGGGATCGCAATCTTCGGGCGCAGCGCGTAGTACGTTGCGTTGGCGTAGGGAACGGCCGTGTTCAGTCCGTCGTTGCCGCCCTTGAGTTCGACCAGCACGACGAGATTGCGATAGTTCGCGCCGGCCGGCGCCAGCGCCCACGCGATGTTGGGCGCGAGTCCTGCCAGCCCCGCTGCTGACGACGCGGCCAGCGGGGTCGTCGCGACAAGCTTGAGAAAATCGCGGCGGTCCATGCCTTATTTGAGCTGGTACGACACGTCGAGCACGATGCCGCGCACCATCGTCAATGGCTCGCCGGCTGGGTCGGGCACGCCTTGCGGCGCAGTCGCCAGCAATAGTCGTGTCGCCGCGTCCGCGCGCTGCACTGCGTCCGGCGACGAGCTGAATTGCGCCAGCCACGCAGCGCTGTCGAACTGCAGGCTATTCAGGCCGCGATCCATCGCCCGGCGAAAGCGCTCCTGCCGCAACTTGTCCTCGTCCTGGGCGCCGGCCGGCATGATGGCCTGCTTTGGCACAGGCGCGATCGGCTGTGTATCCATCGCTACTGCAGTTGGCTTCATTTCCGTGTCGTCGGTCCGGAAGACACGATCGAGGAACTGCTTGCGCGCCAGCAGTGTGCTCGAGTTGATCCACGTTTCCTGGCCGGGCCAGCCTTTCACATTCGGCGGCGAAAACAGATTCTGTCCCATACCAGCGGCGGCGACCGCGAACGGCAGCGTATGCGCAGGCTTGAACTCGAACTGCCTGAGCGTGCCGACGACCAGTTCGATCGGCGACTTGATCAGCGCGGCTCGATGCTGCGGGGCATAGAACGCATCGGAAACGAGCAGCGCGTGCAGCGCGACCTTGATGTCGTAACGCGAATCGCGGAAGCGTCGCGCAATGCGCGCGATCTCGGTCTCGTCGGGATCGCGCGAGACGAACTCGCGCCAGAGCTTGCGCGTGATGAACTCGGCGGTTTGCGGCTGCGCCAGCAGGATGTCGAGCACCTGGTCGCCGTCGAGGTTGCCGGTCCGGCCGAGTACTGTCTTGTCGCCGTCGTCGTGAATGAATCGCCGGAATACGAACTGGCCGGTGCCGCGATCGATGCTCCAGCCGGTAAAAGCGCGTGCCGCTTCCTTGACGTCCTGTTCGGTGTAGTGACCCTCGCCGAGGGTGAACAATTCCATCACCTCGCGCGCGAAATTCTCGTTGGGCATTCCCTTGCGGTTCTGCGCGCTGTCCAGGTAGACCACCATGGCCGGATCGCGCGCGATGGCGTGCAGCAGCTCGCCGAAGTTCCCCAGCGCGTGGGCGCGCAGCGTCACGTTCTGCCGGTACATCAGTTCGGCCAGCTTCACTTTCTGCTGGCTCGAGACGAAGTGGTTGTGCCAGAACAGGGTCATCCGCTCCGACAGCGGGGAGGGCGTGGCGAGCATCTCGGCTAGCCACCAGCCGCGCAAGTCCAGGCCCTCGCGGACCTGCTGCTGCTGGAACATCTTCTTTTCGATGTCCGTGGCCTTGTCGCCAGCGCGCGGATAACGCAATGCTTCGCTGCTGCCGACCCAGGCGGGCGGCGGTGTGATGGCGGTGGTGCGCGCCTCCGCAAGCAGCTTGCGCGCCGCTTCCTCGCGCGTCATGCGGGCAAAGCGCTCGACTTCGGGCTGGGTCGCGCCGAATCCGGTGCGGTTCAGCAAGTGGCGCGCGTCGTCGTAACCGAGCGTGCCGCCCGGTGACTGGGCACCGGTTGCGGATACCGCGGCCGTGGTCGCGCAGACCGCGAGCATCCATCGGAAAGCGTTGCAGCGCATGGAGCCTCCGGGCGCGCGCCCTGGTCGACGCGCACAGCAACAACGCCTCAGTGTAGCCGCGTGTTGACGGGCCGGTACGCCCGGTTGTAACAGCCTGCTACAACCGGAATGTCCCGCGTCCAAATTCGATCACTTGGCCGGAGACGAAGATGCCACCCGTCTCGTCGACGCGCAGCCCGAGGTGACAGGTTCGGCCCACCGCCTGGCCCTGGGTCAGTGACACGGACTGCGGAAGCGGTGCGCCGGTGGCGACCAGCCAGCCGCCGAGATTGGCGCACGCCGAGCCGGTTCCCGGGTCCTCCACCACCGCGCCGTGCTTCTGGAAAAAGAAGCGACAAAGCACCTTGCCGGGTCCGTCGGCAGCCCAGACATACGCCATCGACCGCGTCCCCCCGCCGGGCAGCGCGATGCTGCCATGCGCAGCGAGTCTTGCCGCATCCGGCGTTGCCCGCCGAACCGCGGTCGCGCTGGCAAGGGGGACCACCAGTTGCTCGCTACCGGTGTCGACCCAAAGCGCCTTGGCGCCCAGATCGGCCTCGACCAGGCCCAGCATGGCGGCAACGTCGCCGCGCGCTGCCGCCAATTCGCGCGTGCGCGGGGCCTTGGCCTGCAGTGTCCATCGATCGCCCTCTGCCGTCACGGGCACGATGCCGGCGATCATCTCCAGCGTCACGGCGTCACCCGAGCCGGCGAGATCGCGCACGACATGCGCGCTGCCCAGCGTCGGGTGGCCCGCGAACGGCATTTCGAACGTCGGCGTGAAGATGCGCACCCGCGCGTTCGCGGTGGTGGAGGGCAGGATAAACGTCGTCTCGGACAGGTTGAACTGCAGCGCGATGGCCTGCATCGTCGCGTCGTCGAGACCGCGGCCGTCTTCGACCACCGCCAGCGGATTTCCGCCGAGGCGCTCCTCGGCGAAGACGTTGACGATGCGATAGGCGTAGCTCTTCATGCAGCGACTCCTCAGGCGATGGGTGCGGATTCCCCGTGCTCGGCTGCCGCCAGGATATCCCGTGCGAGCACCTGCAGTCCGGCTTGCGATGCGTCGGGAACGTCGACGTCCTGCCCGTGCTGCGCCGACGGGAAATTGGCGTGGAGCGAACGCGCGTACGCCGGGTCGTAGTGCCGTTCGAGCAACTCGCCGATCAAGCTGTCCCAATCGCCCCCGCCGCCAGCGCGGCCCAGCGCGCGAGCGTCGCCTTGCCGTGCAGCGGCGTCAGGGGCCGCAACCGTTGCTCGAGCTGCGCGGCGTCGGCGATGAAATGCCCGTACTCCTGCTTGAGCAGCGCGATACGCTGCGCGAGCGCGGCCCGCAACGTCAGCGTGCGGCCAGTGCGCATTCCTGCGAGCAATGCGTCGGGCAGCTGCACGCTGCCGACGCGCCGGCTTTCGGACTCGACAAACACGGGGCGCGCAGCATCGAGACGCTGGAGGCGATCGTGCAATGCGCTGTCGAAGGCCTTTTGCGACGGTTGCGGCGCGCCGGGCATGCCGCCGAGCAGCGATCCCCGGTGGCATGCAAGCGCTTCCAGATCGAGCGTCTGCGCGCCTGCGGTCGCCAGCGCACCGATGAGCCGGCTCTTGCCCGAGCCCGTGAGGCCGCACACGACGACGAAATCGAAGCGCGCGGGAAGCGCCTCCAGTCCGGCCACGACGTACCTGCGATACGCACGATAGCCGCCGTCGAGCTGCATCGCGTGCCAGCCGATTTCGTTGAGAATGTGCGCGAGCGCGCGACTGCGCTGACCGCCGCGCCAGCAATAGATCAGCGGACGCCAGTCGCGGGGCTTGCCGGCGAAGTCGGTTTCGAGCATGCGCGCGATATTGCGCGCAACCTTCGCCGCGCCCAGCCGGCGCGCCTCGAAAGGCGCGGTTGCGTACAGCGTGCCGACTTCGGCGCGCTCGACGTCATCGAGCACCGGATGGCTGGTCGCGCGCGGCACGTGGTCGAGCGCGAACTCGGCCGAACTGCGCACGTCGATGCGGTCCGCGAATTCGGCGAGTGCGCCGACATCCGCACGCAGTGCGCTTTCGCGGCGATCACTCATCCTGTCTTGCCGGGCGGACCGAGCAACGGTTTCAACACGCGCCACACATTGTCGAGCAATTTCGGCTGCGCCGCCTGAACCGGGTGGATGCGATCGGGCTGGAACATCGTTTCGTTGTCGGCGAAGCCTTCGAACAGAAACGGGACGAGCGCGGTCTTGCGCGCCTTGGCGACGTCGGCAAAGCTCGCATCGAAGCGCTGCACATAGGCGGGTCCGTAGTTGGGCGGCATGCGCATGCCGACCAGCACCACGCGCGAACCCTGTGCTTGCGCGGTGGCAGCCATCGCGTCGAGATTCTGTCGCATCGCCTCGATGCTGCCTCCGCGCAAGCCGTCGTTGCCGCCGAGCTCGATCACGGTGATGGCGGGGCGATGCTGCGCCAGCAGCGCGTCGAGTCGGGCGCGACCGCTCGCCGATGTGTCACCGCTGATGCTGGCATTGAACACCGTATGCGGATAGCGCTCGGACGCGAGCCGGCGCTGCAGCAACGCTGGCCAGCCGGCATCGGCGGGCAGACCGTAACCCGCCGAAATGCTGTCGCCCAGGATCAGGATCACCGGTGACGCCGTCGCGGCGGCCAGGGCGGACCATGCGCAGAGCAGCGCGCAAAAGGAAAAAATCAGGCGGCGAAGCATGGTGGATTGCGTCAGACGGCTGCCGCCATCTTAGCAGGCGCGTGCGCGGCGCCGGCCCGCGCCCGCCATCGCCGAGCCGGGCCCCCGGCCCGCGCACCGGTACAATGCGATGCCGCGACTTGCGTTGCCTGGCCGCGGCCCAACCTCCACCCCATGGACGATACTCGAGCCATTGTCTCCGGCGCCGTGATCCGCGCCAGCAACCTGACCAAACGCGTGCAGAGCGGCGATTCGCCGCTGACGATACTCGACGCGGTGAGCTTCGAAGTGCCGGCCGCCGCGTCGGTCGCCATCGTCGGCGCGTCCGGGTTCGGGCAAGACCACGCTGCTGGGCCTGCTCGCCGGGCCTCGATCGGCCGACCTCGGGCGAGGTGTGGCTCGGCGATACCGCGCTCAACGATCTGTCGGAGGATGCGCGCGCGGCGCTGCGCCAACGCTGGCTCGGCTTCGTATTCCAGTCGTTTCAGCTGCTGCCGGCGCTCACCGCGCTCGAGAATGTCATGCTGCCGCTCGAGCTCGCCGGCGCGCCCGACGCCGCCGCGCGCGCGCGCGAATGGCTGGCGCGCGTGGGACTGGCCGGCGCGGCTGACGCACTACCCCAAGCAGCTCTCCGGCGGCGAGCAGCAGCGCGTGGCGATCGCGCGAGCATTCTCCGGCGAGCCCAAGGTGTTGATGGCCGATGAACCGACGGGCAATCTCGACGGCGCAACCGGCGCGCGAAATCGCCGACCTGATGTTCGACCTCAATCGGGAGCGAGGGACGACGCTGCTGCTGGTCACGCACGACGTCGCGCTGGCGTCGCGCTGCAGCCGCAGGCTTCGCTGCGCGCGGCGGAAGCTGGTCGCCGACGAGACGGCGCCGGCAAAACTCCCGCGTCAGCCCGACCATGAACACGCTGCCGCCTCGCGCTGCGCATGCTGCGTCGCGACTGGCGCGCCGGCGAGCTGTCGGTGCTGTTCGCGGCACTGGTCCTCGCGGTCGCGAGCGTGGGTACGGTCGGCTTTTTCACCGACCGCGTCAAAGGTCGCGCTGACGCGGCAAGCCAACGTGCTGCTCGGCGCGGATCTGCTGTTGTCGGGCGACCGGCCGCTGCCGGAGTGACTTACGCGCGCGAAGCGCGTGCGCGCGCGGCTCGATGTCGTACCCGCGATCCGCTTCAACAGCATGGTGCCAGCCCGACGCACGTCGGGCGGTGGCGATGCGGTGCTTGCGGACGTGAAGGCCGTCGGCGCGGGCTATCCGCTGCGTGGCGCGATCACGCTCGCCGATGCGGCTCCGACCCCGCGGGCCGCGTCGCGAGCGGCATCCCGGCGCCGGGCGAGGCGTGGGTCGACGCGCGGCTCGCCGCGCGGCTCGACGTGCAGCGAAGGCGCGAGGCTCGCGGTCGGCGAAACGACGTTGACGGTCGCCGCGATCGTGCAGCAGGACCCCGAGGTCACCGGTGGGTTGTTCACGCTCGGGCCGAAGCTGCTGATGAACATCGACGACGTCGCCGCGACGCGGCTTCTGCAGCCTGGAAACCGGGCGACGTGGCGGCTGCTCGTCGCCGGCGTCGGGCAGCGACGCGTACCGCGACTGGGCCAAGGCGCGGCTCGAGCGCGGACAGCGCATCGAGTCGATCCGCGACCTGCGTCCCGAGGTGCGGCAGACGCTCGAACGCGCGGAGCAATTCCTCGGACTCGCCGCGCTGGTCGCCGCGATCCTCGCCGCCGCCGCAGTCGCGATGGCGGCGTCGCGCTATCTCCGGCGCCATCTCGATGCGGCGGCGATGATGCGCTGCCTCGGCGCGGGCGAACGCAAGATCCTGGCGCTTGTTCTCGCTGCAGTTCATCGTGCTGGGCATCGGCGCAAGCGTGGTCGGTTGCGCGGTCGCGCTCGGCGGTCAGCAACTGCTCGTGATCCTGCTCGGATCGATGGTTCGCGCCGATCTGCCGCCGCCGACGTTCGTGGCCCGCTGTCGCGGCGTTCGCCACGGGCATCGTGCTGCTGCTCGGATTCGCGTTGCCGCCGCTGGTCGCACTCGCGCGCGTGCCGCCGCTGCGCGTTCTGCGTCGCGACCTCGGCCTGCCGCGAGCAGGCGGGCGTGGTGGCGTACGCGCTCGGTGCCGCGACCGTCGCCCTGCTCATCGCCGCCCAGGCGCAGGATGCGAAAATTGCGCTCATCATGATCGGCGGCGTTGCGGCCGCTGCTTGCGACCGCCGCGCTGATCGCGCGCATCCTGGTCGCCGCCCTGCGCTTGTTGCCGCAGCGCGGCTACAGCTGGCGCTACGGTCTCGCCAATCTGCGCCGGCGTCCGCTGGGTGCGAGCATGCAGATCGGCGCATTGGGACTCGGCATGATGGCACTGTTGCTGCTTACGCTGGTTCGCGGCGACCTGATGCGAAGCTGGCGGGCGAGCCTTCCTGCCGACGCGCCTACCGTGTTCCTGATCAACGTGCTGCCCGACCAGGTCGAGGGTGTGCGCGCACTGCTCAGGCGTGAGCTGGCAGTCGACGCGGTGTTGTATCCGATGGTGCGAGGGCGGCTGGTCGCGATCAATGACGTGCCCTTCGACACGACGAGTCTGCCCGACGAGCGCGCGCGACGGCTCGGTGAGCGCGAGTTCAACCTGTCGTCGGTGGCCAACCTGCCGGCGAGCAACACCATCGTCGCCGGCAAGTGGTGGAAGCCGGGCGAAGTCGGCGGCATGTCGCTCGAAGACGGTATCGCGGAGACGCTGAAGATCAAGCTCGGCGACACCTTGACCTGGGATTTTGTCGGCACGCGGCTGAGCGCCAAGGTGACCAGCCTGCGCAAGGTGGCGTGGGACAGCTTCCGCGTCAATTTTTTCGCGGTGTTTCCACCGGGCGTCATCGACGGCTTGCCGACCACGCACATCGCCGCGGTGCGAGTGCCCACCGGCAATGCGACCTGGCTGACACCGCTGCTGCGCGAGTTTCCCAACGTGCTGGTCATCGACGTCGGCGAAATCCTGCATCAGGTCCAGGCCATCATCGAACAGGTCGCGCGTGCAGTCGAGTTCGTGTTCCTGTTCACGCTGCTCGGGGGCATTCTCGTGCTGGAAGCCGCGATTGCCGTGACGCAGGACGAGCGCCGCTACGATGCGGCGATATTGCGCACCCTCGGTGCCAGTCAACGCCAGCTCAGCGCGGCCCAGGTATCCGAATTTCTGGCCATCGGCGGATTGGCCGGCATGCTCGCTGCCGTGGGCGCCACGATCATCGGCTACGTGCTTGCCGATCGCGTGTTCCAGATTCCGTTTCACTGGAACCCGTGGCTGTGGGTGATCGGCATCGTCGGTGGTGCCGTCGGCGTGGCGATCGCCGGCTGGTTCGGCACGCGTAGCACCTTGCGGCAGCCGCCGCTGACGGTGTTGCGTCAATTGGCTTGAACGAAACCATGCGGTCGGCTCGCGGCCTCCTTTTGCCGGTGCCATGGGAATGTCAGGCGACGATTCGGCCGCCTGCCCCGACTCGCCTCGCGCGATCCCCTTGCTACGCAAGGGGCCCCTCGCTGCGGGCTCGCGTGGCTAACGTTCAGCCAGCGCCGTCTCGCGGCCGAGCAGCCGCGCGACCGCGACGAGCATGAGCGCAGTGAGCAGCAGCGGCATGGCAGCGCTCTGCAGCCAGTCGAGCGCGGGGATCGCGTCGCCGCGCAACGCCCTCGACAGCAGCGTGTATTGCGCGGAAACCGGCGCCCACAGCAACCATGCCGGTTCTCTCTTTTGCAAGAACAGCTGGACCACGGGCAGCATGCTGACGATGAAAAGCAGCACCGACACGTTGGCCTGCGCTTCCTTGAGCGTGCGTCCGCGCGTACCCACGTACAGCAGCGCCGCAGGCAGCATCGCCATCAGGGGCGCGAGAATGGCCAGGAAACGCATCAGTTCGGTGGCGCCGAACAGGAAGGGAACGCCGACCGCCGGCAGCGGCGCGAAGTTGAGCGTCAGGTAGAAGCCGGCCAGCGTCAGCAGCACGACCATCGCGTCAAAGGCAACGATCGCCAGCCATTTGCCGGTGACGATTTCGAGCGGAGTCAGCGGCGTGGCCAGAAGCGGTTCCAGCGATCCGCGCTCGCGCTCGCCTGCGGTCGCGTCGAGTGCGAGCGCCATACCGCCCATCAGCGAGGCGAACAGCCCGTAGATACGCGACTAGGAACAGGATCAGCGCGCCCGACTGTTGCGGCGTGGCCAGGTCGATAGCCTCGACCTCCAGCGGCAGTGCAACCTGCGGCACGATGCCGCGCAATAGCAGCCGCTGCGTTCCCCACTGCCGGTTGTAGGCCCGAAGTGCGGCCTCGGCCGCCTCGATCGACGCGCGTGCCCGGTCGCGCGAGCGATCGTAGACCAGACGCACGGTCGCCACCTTCCCCGCCGCGACATCGGTCTCGAAGGTCTCGTCGATCACCAGTGCAACGTCGAGGTCGCCGTTGCGGATCCTGGTCTCGTAGTCCGGCGGCGCGCGGCTGCACGACGATCTGCTGGCGCTCCAGAAACGCGACCAGCGCCGGCGCATGGTCGGCGCCCTGCACCGGCAGTTTGAGCTCGCGCCCGCGCTCGGCTTGGTTGGCGGCCATGTTCAGTATCAAGATCAGGAACAGCGGTCCTGCGGCGATGGACGTCAGCAGCGTGACCATCATCGTGCGCCGATCGCGCAGCGTGTCGGTCAACTCCTTCAGCGTCACCGTGAGGATGTGTTGCATGGCGTGCCTACGCGGCCAATCCTTCACCCGAACCCAGCAGAGAGACGAACGCGTCCTCGAGCGTGGGCTGGTTCGCCTGCGCGAGAATCTCCGCCGCGGTGCCGCTGGCGATCACGCGACCATGGCCGATGATCACGATCGTGTTGCACAGCGCGCTGACCTCCTGCATCACGTGCGTTGAAAACAGGATGCACTTTCCCGCAACGCGCAATCCGTGCAGAAGTTCGCGCAGGCTGCGGATGCTCATGATGTCGAGGCCGTTGGTGGGTTCGTCCAGCAGCAGCGTCGCGGGATCGTGGACGATGGCGCGGGCGATGGCGACTTTCATGCGTTCGCCCTGCGAGAAGCCCTGCGTGCGCCGGTCCGCGAGTTCGCTTAAGCCCAGACCCGCGAACAGCAGTTCGATGCGCGTCTCGAGCGCGGCCCCCGACATGCCGTGCAAACGGCCGTAGTAGCGCACGTTCTCGCGCGCGGTGAGTCGTGTATACAGGCCGCGCGCGTCGGACAGCACGCCGATGCCCGCACGGACGCGATATCGATCCCGAACGATATCGAGGCCGTCGATGACGGCGCTGCCGGCGTCCGGCGCGACCAGCGTCGACAGCATGCGCTGCAAGGTAGTCTTGCCGGCGCCGTTCGGTCCCAGCAGACCGGTGATCGCCCCGTTCGGGGCCAGGAAACTCACGCCGTCGACCGCGGCAATCTCGCGCTTCCGGCCGAAGCGCTTGACCAGTCCATCGACGGCGATCATTGCGTCTGCAGGAGCGAAGAGAACAGGGGCGGCCGCGTGCTGGTCGCAAAGTGGTCGAGACACGATTGCGGCAGCGTTTCGAATCCACCGTCGTCGATGAACTTCTCGATCAGCCGGGGTGCGCAGGCATGCGGCGACACGATGTGGCCGTATCCACCGGCGATGACGTGCCGGCTGTTGGACAGCGTCGCGGCGACTTTCTTGCCGTTCGCCGGCGGGGTGACCGGGTCGAGCCCGCCGGACAGGATCAAGACTGGCTTGTCGCTGACGACCGGCGCGTTGAAATCCGCAGGCATGGGCGGGCGCGGCCAACCTTCGCAGGCGGCGAGGTTGCGCTGCGCGAGCGACGGCGCGCGCAGAGTCGCGAACGTCTTTGCGGCCTCGGCGGCGTCGATGCGTGGCGCATCCTCGGCGCAGGTGATGGCGAAGTGCAGCGCCTGATTCACGCTTCGGCCGACATCGCCGGTCACGAGCAGCGACGCGGCGGCCAGCGGACCAAAATCGCCCGCCTGTGCCCGCGAGAGCAGCGGCGGGATGAGACTCGCAAACTCCGGGACGTAGATCAGCGCATGCAGCGCGCCGACGACCCGGTCGAAATCCAGCTGTACCTCACGGCGAATCCCCGTGCGCGGGTCGTCGACGGCAACGCGTCGCCCCGTGCCGAGGACGGCCCGGAGTGCGGCCAGCGTCGCGTCGAGATCGGGAAACGCGCGCTGGCAGGACGCCTGTTCGGCGCACGCGGCAAACAACTGCGCCAGCGCCGCATCGCGACTCGACCAGACATCGAGACCGGTGCGCAGATCCGGCGGCGCGACGCCGTCGAGCACCATCGCTCGCACCTGCTGCGGATGGCGCCGCAGGTATTCCTGCGCGACCCGTGTTCCGTACGAGCCGCCCCAGAGGTTGATCCGTTCGTAGCCGAGCGCTTGCCGGACGGCGTCGACATCGGCGACGAGCGCCGGCGTGTTGTACTGCGCGAGATCCGTGTCGCCGGTCGCCTGGATTTCGCGCAGGCAGTGCTGCGCAGCGTCGGCAACATCGCCATCGCCGAGTTCGTCGAAAGGGTCGCGCGTGGCGAGCGCGGCGCAGCGCAGTGGCGCGGACTTGCCCGCGCCGCGCGGATCGACGAGCACGATGTCGCGGTTGCGCCGTACGCCGCCGAGCATGCCGGCAAGCGGCACCAACGCGCCCGCGGACTGGCCGGGTCCGCCTGCGAGCATAAACAGTGGGTCGGGCTTCGGGCTCAGGGTCGTTGCCGGCAGCACCGTGATCGCGATGGAGATCTTCCGGCCAGCCGGCGACGATCGGTCCTCCGGCACCTCGATGCTGGCGCAACGGGCGGCGCTGGCGAGCTTGGGCAGGCGGCAATCGGTCAACGCGATGCGCGGCGTCGTGCTCCGCTCGCCGCATGCGACGAGCAGACAGGCGAACGGTGCAAGCCGCGCACCCCGCATCAGGATCCGCCACAATTCGGCGAGGCCATTGCGCATGCTTGAATGGTAGCAGACGCCGCCGTGAAGCACGTTCGCGTCGGCAAGCGATTCCATGCGTCGGTGGACACTTGGTTGCCCGATTCCTATACTGCGGCTTCGCCATCCATCACCTTGACATGTCACACGACCGCCTCGAGCCTGGCATCGTCACGGATTTTCGCGATCGATTGACGTATGCCGGCTATCTTTGCCTGGACACGTTGCTAGGATCTCAAAGGCCGCTATCCGGAACCCCGACGACCCCTCCGCGCCACGACGAGATGTTGTTCATCATCCAGCATCAGACGTCCGAGCTATGGATGAAGCTCATGATCCACGAGCTTAAATGGGCGATCGGATTCGTGCGTGCGGATCAACTCGACGCCTGTTTCAAGATCTTGTCGCGGGTCAAGCTGATCCAGACGCAGCTGTTCGAGCAGTGGGCCGTGCTCGAGACGCTCACGCCTTCCGAGTACGAGGCATTTCGACCCGTGCTCGGAAACTCCTCGGGGTTTCAGTCCGCGCAATACCGGGCGATCGAGTTCCTGCTCGGCAACAAGGATGCGGCCCTGCTCGAAGTCTTCCGCCATGACGCGACGACCCACGCGGAACTCGACGCACTGCTGCGGGCACCTTCGCTGTACGATGAGTTCCTGTGCCATCTCGCGCGCCGAGGCCTGCCGGTTCCGCGCGAATGCATCGAGCGCGATTTCGCGCAATCGCATCGGCGCAATGCGGCGCTGGTCGCCGTGTTCAAGACGATCTATGACGATGCTCAACGCTACTGGGATGCATACGAAATGGCGGAAAAGCTGGTCGACGTCGAGGAGAGTTTTCAGCTCTGGCGTTTCCGCCATCTGAAGACCGTCGAGCGCATCATCGGATACAAGCACGGCACCGGTGGATCGAGCGGAGTGGCGTTTCTCAAGCGCGCGCTCGAGCATTCGTTCTTTCCCGAGTTGCTCGACGTGCGAACCGTGATTGGCGGTTGATGCACGCCCCCGTCCAGACATCGGTGGCGACACCGGGGCCGATCGAAGCCGCCATGGCCGCGCTGGGTCCCGGTCCGCTGACCGCGCATGGCTTGGCGCGACACATCGCGCCGCTGTTCTCCCGCGTGCTTCGACGCAACGCCGGGGAGATCTATCTCGCCAACCACTCGCTAGGCCGTCCGCTCGACGCCACGGCAGACGACGTCGTCGAGGCGGTCGAATTGTGGCAAACGCGGTTGGGGCACGCGTGGGACGACTGGACCATTGAAATGGACGCGTATCGCGGCCGGCTGGCGCGACTGCTCGGCGCGCCGCGCGCGGACTGCATCGTGCCGAAGACCAGCGCCGGGCAGGGTTTGCGCGCCATCCTGAACACCTATGACACGGTGCCGCGCGTGGTGGCGACGCGCGGCGAATTCGACTCGATCGACGTCATTCTGCGGCAATACGCCAGGCGCAAGCGTATACACCTGCGCTTCGTCGAACCCCGTAGCGGCGGACTGTTCGCGGCCGAGGATCTTCTGAAGGCGGTGCAGGCCGGAGCGGACCTGCTCGTGGTGTCGCAGGTCGTGTTCAATACGGGACAAGTCCTGCCGTTGCTTCCTGTGCTGATCGGGGCGGCGCACAACGCCGGCACTCGGGTGCTGGTCGATGTCTACCATTCGCTCGGCGTTTTTCCCGTCGACATCGCGGAACTGGACGCGGATTTCGCGATCGGCGGCAGCTACAAGTATCTGCGGGGCGGACCCGGGGCATGCTTCCTGTATTTGCATCCGCGGCACCTCGACGGCAGTCTCACCTCGCTCGACATCGGTTGGTTCGCGAAGCAGGAGCCGTTCACGTATCTGCGGCCGGAGCCGCCGCGTTGGGCCGAGGGCGGCGACGCCTTTCTCGAGTCGACGCCGCCGATCCTGACCTGGTATCAGGCGCGCGCGGGTCAGCTGCTGACACTTGGTCTGGGTGCCGAGCGGCTTCGCGATTACTCCCTGGCGTTGCAGTGCAAACTGGTCGAACGCCTGCGCAAAGGCGGCGTTCCGGTGGTCGGTGGCGATGCGGAGTCAGGTGCCTTCTGCGTGGTCGACTTTGCCGTCCAGGCTGCCGGTGCCGCGGCGCGATGCGCCGCTGCGCTGGCGCTGCGCGGCCTTGTCTGCGACGCACGGGGACCCGGGCTTCGACTCTGTCCGGACATTTTGACCACCACCGACGAATTGCAACGTGCAGCCGAGCTGGTTGCAGCGGAATACGCTAGGCTTTGCGCGTGATCATCGTCACCAGCGTCACCAGGATGGCGACAAACACTGCCGCGCCGAGCAGGCCGGCGACGATGACGTGGATCGGCTTGATCGTCACCATATCGCGTTCGCCGGAGGCTTTCCTGCGGATTCCCAGGAAGCTCGAGAACACGGCAGCCAGCACGCGCAGAAATCCGGCGTTGGTCGGTTCGGGCCGCGCGCTGGCCGATTCCGACAGCGCGTCACGTTCCGGTTGCTTCATGAATGTCGGAGGCTTGGCGGTTTGTGGCGCAGGGGATACACGACTACGATGCTAGCACGCCGATCTTCGAGGCGAGGAAGCAGGCGCGCGGTGCTGGAAATGGCTTGAAATCGCACAGAAATTCCCCATGTAAGCAACCTATACGAGCCTCGTGAGAGATAAGCATGCGGTTGGACAAACTGACGACCAAGTTCCAGCAGGCGCTCGCCGACGCGCAGAGCCTGGCACTGGGCAACGACAGCGGTTTCATCGAGCCGCAGCACTTGCTGTCCGCGCTGCTCGACCAGGAGGATGCGGGCACGGGGTCCCTGCTGGCCCGGGCCGGGGTCAACGTCCCTGCGCTCAAGGCTGGCCTCGCCAAGGCCATTGCGCGCCTGCCTAAAGTCGAAGGACAGGGCGGCGAGATCAGCGTCTCGCGCGATCTGGGCAACCTGCTCAATCTAACCGACAAGATCGCGACCAAGCGCGGCGACCAATTCATCGCCAGCGAGCTATTCCTGCAGGCGCTGGCCGACGACAAGGGTGATACCGGCAGGCTGCTGAAGGAACACGGCCTGACGAAAAAGGCGCTCGAAGCGGCCATCGAGGCCGTGCGCGGCAGCGGCAGCGTCGACTCGCAGGAGGCCGAAGGCCAGCGCGAAGCACTCAAGAAATACACCATCGACCTTACCGAACGTGCGCGCCTGGGCAAGCTCGATCCGGTGATCGGGCGCGACGACGAAATCCGGCGCACGATCCAGATCCTGCAACGACGGACCAAGAACAACCCGGTGCTGATCGGCGAACCCGGCGTGGGCAAGACCGCGATCGTCGAGGGGCTGGCGCAACGCATCGTCAACGGCGAGGTGCCGGAAACGCTCAAGAACAAGCGCGTGCTCTCGCTCGACATGGCGATGCTGCTCGCCGGGGCCAAGTATCGCGGCGAATTCGAGGAGCGCTTGAAGGCGGTGCTCAAGGACATCGCCGCCGACGAAGGCCAGACCATCGTTTTCATCGACGAACTGCATACGATGGTCGGCGCCGGCAAGGCCGAAGGTGCGATTGACGCCGGCAACATGCTGAAACCGGCGCTCGCGCGCGGCGAACTGCACTGCGTCGGCGCGACCACGCTCGATGAGTACCGCAAATACATCGAAAAGGATGCCGCGCTCGAACGGCGCTTCCAGAAGGTACTCGTGGGTGAACCCAGCGTCGAGTCGACCATCGCGATCCTGCGCGGCCTTCAGGAGCGCTACGAAATCCATCACGGCGTGGAGATCACCGATCCGGCGATCGTCGCCGCCGCCGAGCTGTCGAACCGCTACATCACCGACCGTTTCCTGCCGGACAAGGCCATCGACCTGATCGACGAGGCCGCGGCGCGGATCAAGATGGAAATCGACTCGAAGCCGGAAGTCATGGACCGCCTCGAGCGGCGCATGATCCAGCTCAAGATCGAGCGCGAGGCCGTGAAGAAGGAGAAGGACGCGGCGTCGAAAAAGCGCCTGGACCTGATCGAACAGGAAATCGCCAAGCTCGAGCGCGAGTACGCGGACCTCGACGAAGTGTGGCAGGCGGAAAAGGCCCAAGTCGTCGGCACCCAGCACATCAAGGAAGAGATCGACAAGGTCAAGCTTGCGATGGAAGAGGCCAAGCGCAAGGGCGACTGGCAGAAGGTCAGCGAGCTGCAATACGGCAAGTTGCCTCAGCTCGAGGCGCAATTGAAGAAGGCCGACAAGAAGCTCGCCGGTGAGCAGGCGAAAAGACCGCAATTGTTGCGCACGCAGGTCGGCGCCGAAGAGATTGCCGAAGTCGTTTCGCGTGCTACCGGCATACCCGTTTCCAAGATGATGCAGGGCGAGCGCGAGAAGCTGCTGCAGATGGAGGACGGACTGCACAAGCGCGTCGTCGGGCAGGACGAGGCCGTGCGCGTCGTCTCGGACGCGATCCGGCGTTCACGTTCGGGCTTGTCCGATCCGAACCGTCCCTACGGTTCGTTCCTGTTCCTCGGGCCGACCGGGGTCGGCAAGACCGAGCTGTGCAAGGCGCTGGCCGCATTCCTGTTCGATTCGGAATCGCACTTGATCCGCATCGACATGTCCGAGTTCATGGAAAAGCACTCGGTCGCACGGCTGATCGGCGCGCCGCCCGGTTACGTCGGGTACGAGGAGGGCGGGTATCTGACCGAAGCCGTGCGGCGCAAGCCGTACAGCGTGATCCTGCTCGACGAGGTCGAGAAGGCGCACCCGGACGTGTTCAACGTGCTGCTGCAGGTGCTCGACGACGGCCGCATGACGGACGGTCAGGGACGCACCGTCGACTTCAAGAACACGGTCATCGTGATGACGTCGAACCTGGGCTCGCAGATGATTCAGCAGATGCAGGGCGACGACTACGGCGTGATCAAGCTTGCGGTCATGGCCGAGGTCAAGACGCAGTTCCGGCCGGAGTTCGTCAACCGCATCGACGAGATCGTCGTGTTTCACGCGCTGTCGGAGAAGAACATCGCCTCGATCGCGAAGATCCAGTTGCAGAGTCTCGAAGGGCGGCTGGCCAAGCTCGAGATCAAGCTCGATGTCACGCCGGCGGCGCTGGCCAAGGTGGCCGACGCCGGGTTCGATCCGGTCTATGGCGCGCGGCCGCTCAAGCGTGCCATCCAGCAGGAAATCGAGAACCCCCTGGCGAAGGAGATCCTTGGCGGGAAGTTTGGGGCCGGCGATACCATCCACGTCGCGGAAAAGAACGGCACCATCGTGTTCAGCAAGCGCTGACGCGGGCGGCGCGACACCCGGGCAGACGACAGGGCGGCCCTGGCCGCACGCGCGTCGACCTGACTGCGGCCAGGCCTCAGTAATAGGGCACTTGCCGGCTCGCCATCTTCTGCCAGAACGTGCTGATCGTGCGAGCGAAAGCCCGCCGCGATGCCACGCGTAACGCTGCGAAGACCCGCCCCGCCGGCTTCGGCGCCGGAGTCAGCCGCAGCCGGGAGTCTTCTTCGGCGGCGATGACCGTGCGCCCGCTGCGGTCGATCTCGAAGCGCATGCCCCTGACCAGCACGATGTCGCGCGGGTCGCGCTCGAGCGTCACCCACAGGCAGCCGCTGTCGACGCTGATGACCGTGCCTTCGGCACCGTCGAGGACGAGGCTGCCGCGCCTAGGGAGGAAGGTACTGCGGTGGCGGAGCTTGGGTGCAAAGTCGAATGGCATGGTGCTTCTCCTTTTCAATGCATATAATGCATGCATCTGGGTTCGGCTTCCGACCCGGAAACGCTCGGTCGGTAGGAAGGATTATCGGCGTCGATCCTCGGCGCTTCAAACGAAAACGGTGCATCGATAGCATGAGTATTTGGAATGGATAAATGGGGTACCGCGCCGGCCCGACTGCCATCGCTCGACTTGCTCAAGGGCTTCGACGCGGCCGCGCGGCACCTGTCGTTCACGCGCGCAGCGCAGGACCTGTTCGTCACGCAGTCGGCGCTGTCCCGGCAGATCCAGACGCTCGAGGAGCAGCTCGGCGTGTCCCTGTTCGAGCGACGCCATCGCGAGCTAAGGCTGACCAATGCGGGACAGATTCTCCACGCGACGGCGAAGTCCGTGCTCGAGCAGTTGGCGCAGACGGTCGGCAAGATCCATCGTGAGCAGACTTCGCTGCCGTTGACGGTCTCCACCAACCAGCCGTTTGCGTCGTTGTGGCTGATTCCCCGGCTGGCGCACTTTCGGGCGAAGCATCCTGCAGTGGACGTGTTCATTTCCGCCGACAACCGCATCGTCGATCTGGAGCGCGAGAGAATCGATCTCGCCGTGCGCTATTGCTCCGAGGCCATGGCGCCGCCGGCCGCGCCGCGACTGTTCGGCGAGCGGATCCTGCCTGTATGCAGTCCCGCGCTTGCCGCAGATCGAGCGCGTCCGATCCGGCGTCCCGAGGACCTGGCGCGCCACGTGTTGTTGCACATCGATGACGCTGGCGGACGCTTTACCTGGCTCAACTGGTCGGCGTGGCTGGCGGCAGTGGGCGTGCGCGAGTTGAACCCCGCCGGCTCGTTGCGCTTCAGTCACTTCGATCAGGTGATCCAGGCCGCGCTCGACGGGCAGGGCGTGGCGCTGGGCAGGTTGCCGCTCATCGACAATCTGCTCAAGGAACGCCGCCTCGTCGCTCCCCTGCGCGGCAAGTACACGACACCGCGCGCGTACTACGTCGTCCGCGGCGCGCAGTCGCCGATCCGACCCGAGGCGCAGTCCTTCATCGACTGGCTGATCGAGGAGGCCCGCGCGGACAAGGCTGCTGCCGACACGTCGACGGAGGCGCAGCCTGTGGCGCGGCGCCGTCGGGTCGCATGACGCCGTGGCCCGCGACTGGCCACGGCGCCGGCACGCCTTCGCCCTGGGTGGTCCGCTTTGCGCCCCTCGTCGAAGCAAACAGCCGCGTCCTCGATGTGGCCTGCGGTCAGGGGCGCCACAGCGTGTATTTCGCCGCGCGCGGATGTCGCGTCACCGCAGTCGACCGCGATGCGGCGGCGCTCGCTGCACTCGCCGGAATCGCGCGCATCACGACTCTGGTCGCCGATATCGAAGCCGGCCCGTGGCCGCTGGCGGGGGAGCGCTACGATGCCGTAATCGTCACCAATTACCTGCATCGCGCGCTCTGGCCCGAACTCGTCGCTGCCGTGGCTGACGACGGCGTGCTTCTCTACGAAACATTCGCCCGTGGCAACGAGGCCTACGGCAAGCCCGCCAATCCCGATTTCCTGCTGTCGCCCGGAGAACTGCTGACGGTCCTTGGCGAGCGCCTTGTCGTCGTGAGCTTCGAGCAAGGTATCGTCGCGGGCGATCGGCCAACCGTCCTCCAGCGCATCGCCGCGGTCGGGATGGGACGTGCGTGGCCGCCGCTGCTGCCCGCTTGAACCTCGGGACGGGACAGCGGTCTGAGTCCCGGATTACACAGGGCCGCGCGCGGTCCGGGCACCATGGGGTAAAATAGTAAGTTTAACGGGTGTTTCTGCTTGTCCTCGATGCTGAACGGAAGTCTGGTCGCGATCGCGACGCCGATGCAGGCCGACGGCGCTCTCGACTTGCCGGCGCTGCGCAAGCTGATCGATTTTCACGTCGCGAACGGCACGTCCGGCATCGTGATCGTCGGCACGACCGGCGAATCGCCGACGGTTGATTTCGAGGAGCATTGCCTGCTCATCAAGACGACGGTCGAGCATGCCGCAGGACGCGTTCCAGTCATCGCCGGCACCGGCGCCAACTCGACTTCGGAGGCCATCGAGCTCACCCGATACGCGCTGAAGGTCGGTGCGAATTTCGGCCTTTCGGTCGTGCCCTATTACAACAAGCCCTCACAGGAGGGCCTATACAGGCACTTTCGTGCGATTGTCGAAAAGGTCGAACTGCCGCTGCTCGTGTACAACGTTCCGGGACGCACGGTCGCCGACCTGGGTAACGAAACGCTGCTTCGCCTGGCGCAGGTTCCAGGAATCGCCGGCGTCAAGGATGCGACCTCGGATCTGGTGCGCCATGTCGATCTGCAGCGGCGCCTGCCCAAGGACAAGCCGTTCGCGCTGCTGTCAGGCAACGACGATACCGCGCTCGCGTACATCCTGCTCGGCGGTCACGGCGTCATCTCGGTGACGGCGAACGTTGCACCTCGTGCGATGGCGGACATGTGTGCGGCGGCAAGCGCAGGCAGGATCCTGGAAGCACGCGAAATCAACGCACGGCTGTTGCCGCTGCACATGAAACTGTTTGTCGAAGCCAACCCGATTCCGGTCAAGTGGGCGCTCGCCGAGATGGGGCATATGGGCCCCGCGCTGAGACTGCCCCTGACCGCGCTCGATGTGCAGTATCACGCCGTAGTGCGTGCTGCGCTGCGCGAAGCGGGCTGCCTCTAGGAGATCATGCATGACACCTCGTTCCCTGCTGAAATGCGCGGCGCTGTTCGCCGTCGGCCTGCTGCTCGCGGGCTGCGAGACGATGACCATGTCGCTCGGAAAGAAGATCGACTACAAATCGTCCGGCAGCACACCCACGCTCGAGGTCCCGCCGGACCTGTCGACGCCGACTTACGACGACCGGTACCAGGTGGCGACCGCATCCGGCCAGGCAGCCGCCCGCGCCACGACGAAACCCAGCGAGGTGCTGCCTGCTTCTGCCGACGCTCGCCTGGCACGCGCCGGCAGCGAACGCTACCTGGTCGTCAAGACCAGCGAGGACGTGGCCTGGAACACGGTCCGCAACTTCTGGATCAAGAACGGCTTTGTGGTGGCCAGCGAGCAGCCGACCCTCGGCATCATGGAAACCGACTGGGCCGAAAACCGCGCCGCGGTTCCGCAGGATTTCCTGCAGCGGTTCATGAGCAAGTATGTGAGCTTCATGAACGATACCTACAAGCGCGACAAGTTTCGTACCCGGATCGAACGTGGCACCGAGCCTGGAACGGTAGAGATCTTCATCAGCCATCACGGCGCAGCGCAGCTTCCGACCAAGACCGACAAGGGTCTCCCCGAAGACTTTCAGTGGCAGGCCACGCCGGCAGACCTGAACCTCGAAGCGGAATTCCTCGGGCGCTTGATGATTGCATTCGGCACACCCGAGGACAAGGCCACCGAGTCGATCGCGACGCTGACCAAGCAACCCGAGCGTGCGGTCATCGAGAAGGGCAAGGACGGCGCCAGCCAGCTGGTGGTCGACGATGCGTTCGACCGGGCGTGGAGACGCGTGGGTCTGGCACTCGACCGCACCGGATTCACCGTCGTCGATCGCGATCGCTCCAAGGGGCTGTACTTCGTCCGCTATGCGAACCCCGACCTCGACGCGAAGAAAAGCGAAAAGGGCTGGCTCGAAAAACTTGCTTTCTGGAAAACCGAGGACGTCAAGCCCGAACAATACCGCGTGGTCGTGACGCAGGCCGATCCCAAGAGCGTGGTGACGGTACAGGACCCGGCGGGCGCACCGGACAAATCGGTCAACAGCGACAAGATCCTCGCGCTGCTCAAAGACCAGTTGAAGTGACGGCGCCGTGCGCTTCGCCTGCCTAGGCAGCGGCAGCGAGGGCAACGCCCTTGTCGTCGAAGCCGATGGGACACGACTGCTGGTCGATTGCGGATTCGGCGTCCGCGACACGCTGGCGCGCCTCGCCCGGCTGGCGATTCCACCCGAGTCCATCTCGGCCATCGTCGTCACGCACGAACACAGCGATCACATCGGGGGCGTCGCCGCGTTCGCGGGACGCTTCGGAACCCCCGTATGGCTGACCTTCGGCACCCTGTCCGCGGTTGCCGAGCGCTTTGCCGCACTGCCGCGTGTTTGCGGCTTCGACAGCCACGACGCGTTCGCGGTCGGCGCGATCGAGGTGCGGCCGTTTCCGGTGCCGCACGACGCGCGCGAACCCGTGCAGTTCGTGCTGAGCGACGGACGGTGGCGCCTTGGCGTCTTGACCGATCTAGGCGTGTCGACCGCGCATGTCGAGGCCAGCCTGTCGGGGTGCGACGCGCTCGTGCTCGAATGCAATCACGACCGCGAGATGCTGGCCAACGGCGACTATCCCTATCCGCTCAAGCAGCGCATCTCGGGCAAGTTCGGCCACCTGGACAACGACGCTGCCGCGGCGCTGTTGTCGCGCCTCGACAACTCCCGCCTCAAGCACCTCTTCGCGGCGCATTTGTCCCAGCACAACAACAAACGCGAGCTCGCCAGCGCGGCGCTGGCGGGAGCGCTCAATTGCGCGAACGAGTGGATCGGCATTGCCGACCAGCACGAAGGCTTCGGCTGGCGAGAATTTCTTTGATCACGACGTAGGAGCGGCGATGGAAAAGAAGCAGGAACTCTACCGGGGCAAGGCCAAGACCGTGTACGCCACCGACGATGCCCAGCTGCTGGTCATGCACTATCGCGATGACACCAGCGCGTTCGATGGTGAACGGGTGGAAAAACTCGAGCAGAAGGGCGAGACCAACAACAAGATCAACGCCTTCATCATGCAGAAGCTGGCGGCTTCAGGCGTCAGGACACACTTCGTGCGGCTGCTCAACGATCGCGACTCGCTGGTTCGCGCGCTAAAGATGCTGCCGGTCGAATGCGTCGTGCGCAACATTTGCGCAGGTTCGATGGCGAAGCGCCTGGGCATTCCGGAGGGCACGGTGCTCCCGGAACCGATCTTCGAATTCTTCTACAAGAGCGATCCGTTGAAGGACCCTCTGGTCAACGACGAACATATCCGCGTGCTGGGATGGGCGACGGCCAAGGAGATCGCGGAAATGAAGGCGCTGTCCTTTAAAGTCAACTCGGTGCTCAAACCGCTGTTCGCCAATGCCGGGATGGATCTCGTCGACTACAAGCTCGAATTCGGTCACGCCCTCGACGATCCACAGGGGCCGTTGCTACTGGGCGACGAATTCACTCCGGATGGCTGCCGGCTGTGGGACCAGGGCACCCAGGAAAAGCTCGACAAGGACCGCTTCCGCCGCAATCTCGGTAACGTCATCGGCAAGTATCGCGAAGTCGCAGAGCGGATCGGCGCGCCGCTGTAGGACCCGCGTCTTCGACGCCGGTTTGCGCCGCCGCGCGGTGGTGGCGTGCAAAAGCAAGAGCCGGCCCGCAGGCCGGCTTTGATGCAACGAAAACGCAAAGCCGGCCCGAAGGCGGGCTTTGCGCCTGCGCGAGCGCGCTTACTTCTTGGCCGGTTCCGCTGGCGGTGCGGCCTTCATCGATGCATCCTTCGACGCATCCACGGCCTTTCCGGCCGAGTCCTTGGTGGAGTCCATCGCGGCGGTGCCCGCTGGAGTGCCGGCGTCCTTCGCGGCGGGTGCGGCCTTGTCGCTGGCGGCCTTCGCGGCATCGGCCGCAGCCTTGTCGCTGGCTGCCTTCGCGGCGTCGGACGCAGCCTTGTTGCTATCGCCGCAGGCGGTCAGCGCGAGCGCGAGCGCGGCAACGAATAAAGCGGACTTCTTCATTTTGGTCCCCTACTCGAGTATGGAATGAGGCGAGCACACGCTCGCAAATCGGATGACGACCTGGCCGGTCCAAGGATGCGAAAAACACGGCACAGCAAACACCGACAATTCGTAGTCTACCATAAAACTACAATGGATTCAATCAGATCAGCTTCGCCCGCACCAAGGAAGATCGAGGTGCCGCGGCGGCGGCTGACCCATGCCCCGGTCTGGTCGTGGAAGGATCGCCCCGTGCTTGGTTCAGAGGCCCAGCACGGTGCCCGGAGACGCCGACCTCGCCCGTCGCCCAGATCTCGCCGAAGCGATTGACCAGCGGCTGCGCCTGCTCCGGCTGCGCAATACCCAGCGCGGCGCGCGGCTGCTCGTAGTGGAAGCGGTGCAGGTAGTGCATGGTGTCGACGAGCACGAGTGGATCCGTCGCGCCCTTCGCGTCATCGCCGGTCTTGAGTATCGACATCACATCGCTGAAGGTGCGCAGCAACTCCAGTATGCGCGGGCAGGCACGCTCGATATAGCGCGTGTCGTGGACGATGATGTCGAGACGGCGTCCCCGCACCTGTCGGAGAAAGGCGCCGAGGCGTTGCGCGCGCACGGCGGAATTCCATCCCGTCTGCGCCAGATCCCGGTCGAACACCCGGATCTGGCGGCGAGCCAGTGGAATCAATTCGTCGATCGCCGCGGTCTGCTCGGTCACGCTGGTCAGCATGACCACGCGCGGTTCAACGATTGGTTCAGGCGAAGGCGAGGAATCCATCGCAATACCATTCATGCAGGACGCGAAGCACCGCTGCGCCGCTCAGTTCGGCTCCGGCAATGCGGCGCTGGTCGGCCAGCAGCCTGAGGACGGAGCCCGACCCTCGTGGCCAGGCGATGGACGCGCCGTTGACGTACATGTTCTGGTCATCGTATAGGATTTGTGTTCGAGCGTCCAAGCACAAGCCTCGACGCCGCGCGTCGCGCGTAAAGCGGAGCAGTGGTGCCGGATGCCGCGGCCGTTCGAAGACCACCGACGGCTTCGGCTCGGTCAGATGGCAGCCCACAAAGCGCCGCACAGTCGAATGATCCCAGCGCATTGCGGCGAGCATGGCCGCACATTGCGTCTGCATGCGTGCACCGATCCGCGCGGGTTCGTCGGTGGCGCTGAGATCGGGATCGGCGTAACGGCCCTCGAGTTCCACGTTGTCGCGCAGCCAGTCGAGGAACGACGTTCCCAGCTCCTGCGCCGACGGCGCACGAAAACCGATCGAGTAGGTCGTGCAGGTGTCGACGGCCACGCCTTCGTGCGCATGATCCGGCGGCAGGTAGAGCAGGTCGCCCGGGCCGAGCGTCCAGTTAAGGGTGGGATGAAATCGCGCGAGTATCTTCAGCGGCACGCCGGGACGAAGCGACAGGTCGCGCTGTCGGCCCACGCGCCAGCGTCGACGCCCGTCGCCCTGCAGCAGGAAGACATCGTACGAATCGAAATGCGCACCGACGCCGCCGCCCGGCACCGCGTAGCTCACCATGAGGTCATCGAGGCGTGCGTACGGGATGAACGCGAAGCGACGAAGCAAGGCGTCGGCGGGAGCATGGTGCAGGTTGACCCCGTGCACGAGCAGCGTCCACCCCTTGTCCGGCAGTTGCCTGAAGTCGGACTTGCGGAAAGGGCCCTCGAACGTCGACCAGCGCCTGTGCGCGCGCAGCACGATGCGCGACTCGACGTCGTCGCGCGCCGCGAGCGCGAACAATTCCGGCGCTGACACGCAGGCGACGCCCGGAATCGCTCGGCGCACCAGCAATGCTTTTTTCTGCCAATGGCGACGGAGGAACGCCGCCGGAGTGAGGCCGCCAAGATGGCCGAACGCTTCAGTCTTCGTCATCGTGCGATTATAGCGGGCGCGATTTCATCGGCTTTGCGCTAAGATATCAACTGCATCGACGTGCGGATTTGCCGGCCGACCGCCAATTTCTCCTCACTCATTCCATTCAGCGTTTCCGCATGAATATCTTTTCAAACACCGTCGTCACGCTTTCATACAAGCTATTTTCGACCACCGGCGAATTGATCGAGGAATCGGCGCAGCCGATCACCTATCTGCATGGCGGGCATCACGGAATATTTCCGAAGATCGAGGCGGCGCTTGCGCAGAAAAAGGTCGGTGACCTGTGTTCGGTCACGCTCGAACCCGAGGACGCATTCGGCGAGTACGACGCGGAACTGGTGCGCGTGGAGCCGCAGGACCGCTTTCCCGCCGAGGTCAAGGTCGGGATGCAATTCGAGGGCTATGCGGGCCAGGGCAACGACCAGGACGCCAAAGACGGCGACGATCAGCGCGTGTACACGGTGACCGATATCGCCGATGGCAAGGTGGTCGTGGATGGGAACCACCCGCTGGCGGGCCAGCGCCTGCGATTCGACTGCACGGTGCTCGACGTGCGACCGGCCTCGCCGGAGGAGATGGCGCACGGGCATGTCCATGGCGAGCATGGACACCACCACTGACGGGGCTTGAAGTCATTGCGTCGTTGTGCGCGACGCATAGAGAAGCGTCAGTTGTCGCCAAGTTCGGCCAACCGCTTGAGTTCATACAGCGCGGCATGCGCATCCCTCGGCGACAGCGCGTCCGGGTCGAGCGCTGCAAGTCGGTCGAGTACCGGCGCGTCCGGACGCGCGGTGGCGGACTGTGGCGCGGTGGCGGAAAACAAGTCGGACTGGACGTCACGTCGCACGCTGAATTGATCGAGCCGCGCCAGAAACGAACGGGCCTGGCGCAACGCTTCCGCGGGCACGCCCGCCAGTTTCGCCACCTGCAAGCCGTAGCTCTGGTTTGCCGGACCGTCCTCGACTGCGTGCAGGAAAACGATGCCGTTCTTGTGCTCGGCCGCGTCGAAGTGCACGTTGGCGCATCCCTCGAGTTCGGCCGGCAATGCGGTCAACTCGAAATAGTGCGTTGCGAACAACGCCAGGCTGCGGTTGGTCAGCGCCAGTTCGCGCGCGATGGCCCAGGCGAGCGCCAAGCCATCGAAGGTGGAGGTGCCGCGGCCGATTTCGTCGATCAGCACCAGACTCTGCGGCGTCGCGCGATTGAGGATGACGGCGGCTTCAGTCATTTCCACCATGAACGTGGAGCGGCCCCCAGCCAAGTCGTCGGAGGCGCCGATCCGGGTGTAGATCGCGTCGATCGGGCCAAGGCGCGCGGATGCGGCCGGAACGAAAAGCCCGCTGTAGGCGAGCAGCACGATGACCGCGGCCTGGCGCATGTATGTGGACTTGCCGCCCATGTTGGGGCCGGTGACGATCAGCAGCCGCCGCGACGGATCGAGCCTCAGATCGTTGGCGATGAACGCTTCGACCTGCGTCTCGACGACCGGATGCCGGCCGCCGCGAATGTCGATGCCGGGTTCGACGGAGAGCACAGGCTGCGTCCAGCCGAGTTCCATCGCAGCGATTGCATGCGATGACGCCACGTCGAGCAGCGCCAGCGCCTGCGCAGCGCGTTGCAACTCAGGAATCGCCGGCGACAGCGCGGCGAGCAGGGCGTCGTAGAGCGATTTTTCTCGGGCCAGCGCACGCTCCTGCGCGGACAACGCCTTATCCTCGAAAGCCTTCAGCTCCGGCGTGATGTAGCGCTCCGCGTTCTTCAGCGTCTGCCGGCGGCGATAGTCGTCGGGAATCTTTTCCGTGTGCGCGTGCGTGACCTCGATGTAGAAGCCGTGGACACGGTTGTATTCGACCTTGAGGCTGGCGATGCCGGTGCGCGTGCGCTCGCGCGATTCCAGTTCGACCAGGAATGCGCCGCAGTTGTCCTGCAACGCGCGCAACTCGTCGAGTTCCGCGTCATATCCGCTGGCGATGACGTTGCCGTCGCGAACGACCGCGGCGGGCTCCGGCTGGATGGCGCGGACCAGCAGTTCGCGCCAGTGCACCGGGACGGCCAGACCCGCCAACGCCTCGACCAGTAGCGTCGACGTGCATTCACGCGCAATGGCGGAGATTGCCGGAAGCCGTTCGAGCGTATCGCGCAACCCGGACAGGTCGCGCGGGCGCGCAGTGGCCAGCGCAATGCGCGAGGTGATGCGCTCGATGTCTGCCGTTTGCCGGAGTCCGGCAACGATCCCTTGCGCGAGATCGCCATGCGAGCCGAGCTCGGCAATGGCGGCATGACGTCGCGCCGCCTGCTCCTGCGCACGCAGTGGATTGCCGAGCCAGTTTCGGAGCAACCGGCTGCCGCCGGCGGTGATGCAGCGATCGACCAGCGACAGCAGGGTCGGCGCACTTTCTCCGCGTAGTGTGGTCGTGATCTCGAGGCTGCGCCGGGTTGCGGCATCGAGGGCGAGATAATCGGCGGCCTGCTCGACCTGCAGCGTGCGCACGTGCGCCAGCGGGACTTGCTGGGTCCCCTGCGCGTAGTGCAGGAGCGCGCCGGCGGCGGCGACGCCGAGGGGAGCGTCCTGCGCACCGAAGGCCGACAGGTCGCGCGTGCCGAAATGCTCGCACAGCCTTCGTACGGTCGCGTCCGCGTCGAACTGCCACGGCGGCAGTGCGCGCGCCGGTATGGCGTCGCGAAGGGCAAGCGATTCGCCATCGCGGTAGACGAGTTCACTTGGTGCAATGCGGTCGAGCAGGGCGGCGAGTCCGGCGAGCGGCACGTCGGTGGCTGAAAGCCTGCCCCCGGCAAGATCGAGCCATGCCACGCCGGCGCGCTGTCTCGACGTATGGACGGCGACCAGCAGGTTTTCGCGCTTCGCATCGAGCAGCCCCGCGTCCGTGACCGTGCCCGGCGTGACGATGCGCATCACCCGCCGCTCGACCGGGCCCTTGGATGCAGCGGGATCACCGACCTGTTCGCAAACCGCGACCGATTCGCCGAGGCGGATCAGTTTCGCGAGGTACTGCTCGACCGCGTGATAGGGCACTCCCGCCATGGGGATCGGCGTGCCCGCAGAGGCGCCGCGCGAAGTCAGCGTGATATCGAGCAGCGGTGCTGCGCGCTCGGCGTCGTCAAAGAACAACTCGTAGAAATCGCCCATCCGGTAGAACACGAGCTTGTCCGGGTGCTCCGCCTTGACGCGCAGATACTGCTGCATCATCGGCGTGTGTGCGGAAAGTAGTGCTTCGGCGAGCGGCGTGCGGCTGCGCACCGGAAATCAGTTGTCCTGGGTAACTGCTGCGGAAAGGGTCGTACCGGAGCCCGCAACGTAGATGGAGTAGGTCTTGGTCCCGATCAGCGTCACCGCGGGCAGCGTGAGCAACGTTTGCGCAGTCCCGGCGACATTGAACGAGAACTGGAATGTCGTGCCGGTCGTCGAATCCGTTGCAAGTTCGAGCGAGTACGCGCCCGAGTTCTGCGGCAACGCCGATATCTGCTTGCTGAAGTCGATGAACACGTCGAGCGCAGGTATGCTGGCCGTGGCATTGACGACACGCACCCGTGCGTTGCCGGTTCCCGGGGGCAGGTTGTTGTCGGACAGCACGGTCGCGGTCAGCGCACCCGCCGGCCCTTCGAAAATGATCGACGCGTCCATCGCGGGTACGAGAGTCGGAGTTATCGACAGCAGCGTCGCTCCCGGCGTGGCCGTGGCCTGCACGTTCAGCGTGTGCTGCGCGGCTGCGGTTCGCTGGTACGTTGTCGAGCCCGTGAAGGGAATGTTGGACAGCTTCAGAATGCCGTCGAAGAACACGTTCAGGGGCGAACCGACGGTCGACGCGTTGATCACCTTGTATTGCGAGAGCAGGCTGTTGATGATCGATCCCGCGCCGGCACCGTCGATGTTGAGCAGGGCGACGTTGGCGAGCGTGCCGCTGCCGCGCGAGTACACGACAATCTGGAACGATGCGCGCTCGCCATAGTTCTGCGGCGGTGAATCGAAGATGACCTCCTTCGAGCCCGCGGGTGTCACTCGAAGCTGGAGGTTGCCGATCGGCAGCGTCCCGAATCCGGTTCTATCGCCGTAGTTGACATTGGACACGCTCGGCGACACGAGGTCGAGGTTCGCGCCCGGTGCGGTGAGGTAGACGTCGACGGCGCCGATCCCGGCCGCTGCGTTGAGTACGCGCAGATTGAAGTTACCACTGCCGGAATCGAGCACCGTATCGTCGAAAAGCTCGCCGAGAGGATTCGTAATCGGGCCGGACATGACGTAGGTGTAGTTCGCCTCGCCGAGCGTCGCTACGGTGGAGAGGATCAGATTGGAGACGCTGCCGGCGACCGTGGCCTTGATCGTATGCGCACCTGCGTTGATCTGCTGATACGGCGAAAGGCTCTCGAATACAAGTCCCGACGCGAAGGCGTTGTCGTCGAGTGTGACGTCGATCGGAGCGCCCGCGTACGGGATCAGATTGACGATGCGCAGATTGGACTTCGTGCTCGCCAGCGTGACCACGCCATTGCCGGTGTTGCACGCGGTCAGGAGCAGCGCGATGCCGCAGAACGTTACGAGGGCGAGATGCCGCAGACGCATGACTTCTCCGGACTAGGCTTCGAGTCGCAACGGCGCAGCCTTGGCCGCCAGCCCGCGACGAGCGGCCCGCGACATGCGCGGTGACTCGGGGCCGACGATGGCGGCACGCCGCGCAAGGCCCGCTTCAGTCATCCTGGGTGACGATGCCTTGCAGCGCCCCGGTCGGGCCGGCGAGATACACGGTGTACTTGTGTGTCGGAAGGAGAACGACGCCCGGCAACTTGAGCAGTGAGGTCACCGTGCCGGCGACGTTGAAGTCGAACTCGTACGCCGTGCCGGTGAGGGCGGATGCCGTGAGGTTGAGATACGACGATGCAGTGTTTATCGCCAGCCCGGCCACCTGCCTGCTGAAATTGACATAGACGTCGACCGCGGCAATGCTGGCCGAAGTGTTCACGAAGCGCACGCCGGCGCTGCCCGTGGCCGGCGGCTGGTTGTCGTCGAGAAGCACCACCCCGTTCATGCTGCCGGCGGGCCCGACCAGCGCGATCGATGTATCGGTGGCCGCGGACAGCGTCGGATTGAGTGTGAGCAGCGTCGCGCCAGGCGTTGCCTGCGCCTGCACCGTGATGGCGTGGGCGCCGGAGGCGGTCTGCTGGTAGTTCGATACGCCGGCGATCGGAATGTTGGAGAGCTGCAGGTTGCCGTCGATGAAGATGTTCAGGGGCGAGGCTACCAGGCTGGCGTTGATGACCTTGTACTGTGCGACCAGGTTGTCGAGGATGACGCCGCCCCCCGCGTTGTCGCTGTTGAGCAGCGCCACGTTGACCAGCGTCCCGCTGCCCTTGCTGTAGGCCAGAATGGTCGTGCCCGAATGTTCCGCGAAGAGTTTCGGCTCCGAATCGAATATGACTTGCTTGGTGCCGGACGGCGTGATCCGGATCTCGAAATTTGCGCCAATGTTCACCGCCACAAAAAGGGTCGCCACGCCGTAGGCGACGTTGTTTACGACTGGCGCGGCGACGGTCAGGTCGGCGCCCGGCGGCGTGAGATAAACGTCGATGGGGCCGATGCCGGCAGCGGTGTTGATGGCGCGCACCGCGTAGAAGCCGCTACCCGGATCGTTGAACGAATCGACCGCTAAAATGGCGCCGACGTTGGTGAGCGGGCCGTAGACGACGTAGGTGTAGTTGGCGCCGCCGTTGATGGTGTTGCTGGAGTTGACCAACGGCGTGCTCGCGCCGGTGACGGTGACGGTGAACGTTTGCGTGCCGTTGCTAACGCTCTGGTAGGGTCTGAGGCCCTGGAACGGCAACGCAGTCGCGAGCCTGGTCCCGCCAACGACGAAATCGAGCGACGGCGCTTCGAAGAAAGCGTTGACGACACGGATCTGTGCGTCGCCGCTGCTGCTGTTGTTGCTCTTGCTGCATCCGCTCAGGGCAAGTGCGGCGAAGCACAACGTGGCAAGCAAGGCGCGCGGCAATGACATGGGTTTCTCCGGGGCGGTCAATCAAGTCTAATGGCACTCAAGCCAGGGCGGCACTTACGTCAAGGCGAGAAGACCAGCAGGATTGCTGGTCGGGGTGAGAGGATTTGAACCTCCGGCCTCTACGTCCCGAACGTAGCGCTCTACCAGGCTAAGCTACACCCCGATGTCCGCAGCATCGCCGCGCCGATACCGCTTGCGCGGCCTGTGACGTCAGGCGGTTCGCGTTACTGCGAAAGCCGACAATTCTAGCAGAGTTTCGCGGTATGTCGAAGGCGTCAGCAAGTCCAGGCACGAGGCGGCTTGCCGGCTTTCTTCCTCGGCGCGCGCGCGCGCGTAATCAAGCGCTCCGGTCTGGCGCAAAGCGGCAAGGACCGGACTGAAATCCGCGAGGCGCCCGCTGCTGATGGCGCTGCGGATGATTTCCACCTGTGCCGGCATGCCCACCTGGAGCGCGCGAATGAGCGGTAGCGTGGGTTTGCCCTCCGCCAGATCGTCGCCGAGATTCTTGCCGATCGCGGCCTGGTCGCCGGTGTAGTCGAGCACGTCGTCGATCAGTTGAAATGCGGTCCCGAGGTGCATGCCGTAATTCGCCAGCGCCCGCTCGGTGGCGGGTGCTGCGTTGCCCAGCACCGCACCCAGCCGCGTTGCCGCCTCGAACAGCTTGGCGGTCTTACGCCGGACGACGTCCAGGTAGCGCCGTTCGTCGACCTCGGGATTGCCGGAATTCATGAGCTGCATGACTTCGCCTTCGGCGATGACATTGGTCGCGTCGGAAAGGATTTGCAGCACTCGCATGTTGTCGACAGTGACCATGAGCTGAAACGCACGCGAATACAGAAAGTCCCCGACGAGGACACTCGCGGCGTTGCCGAAACTCGCGTTGGCGGTCGCGTGCCCGCGCCGCAATGCGGATTCATCCACCACGTCGTCGTGCAGCAGTGTCGCGGTATGGATCATCTCCACGACCGCCGCAAGGGTGTGATGGTGCGCACCGCGATAGCCGAGCGACTGCGCGGTCAGCAACAGCAGCGCGGGACGCAATTTCTTCCCGCCGCCGTCGATGATGTACTCGGCAACTTGACGGATCAGCACCACGTCCGAGTCGAGTGCCTGGCGCAGGACACGATCGACAGCACCCAGATCGTCACGGAGGATCGTTTGCAGCAGCGGGATGGTCACGGGCGGGCGGGTAACCTGCGATCGACGGCGCCGACGTGGTGTGCGGCGCCAAACTCGGGGCCTTTGTAGTGTACCCGATGCAGCAGGCGCTACCGCGAGGGCCATGGCCGGGGCCTGGCGGTTTTGACATTCCTCGCCTAAGCCTCTAAAATAGCAAACTTTTTCGCGCAACAGCTCGTTGGAGTATCCATATGTACGCGGTCATAAGAACCGGCGGCAAGCAGTATAAGGTTGCCCCCGGTGAGAAACTCAAAGTAGAACTGATTTCGGCGGACGTCGGCGCTGCTGTTATCCTCGATCAGGTATTGCTGGTCGGGGACGGAGACAGCGTTCGCCTTGGTCAGCCCACCGTCGCGGGTGCAACGGTGACTGCGACCGTGCTGGCCCACGGCCGCGGCGAGAAATTGCGCATTTTCAAGATGCGCAGGCGCAAGCACTACCAGAAGCACCAGGGACACCGTCAGGGTTACACCGAGCTCAAGATCGACGGCATCGTCGGCTGACGCTCACCGAACAGGACACACGGCAATGGCACACAAGAAAGCAGGCGGTAGTTCCCGCAACGGCCGCGATTCGCATTCCAAGCGCCTCGGCGTCAAGGCCTATGGCGGTGAAGCGATCCTCGCCGGCAGCATCATCGTTCGCCAGCGCGGAACGCAGGTTCATCCCGGCGTGAACGTCGGCATCGGCAAGGACCACACGCTGTTCGCGCTGGTCGACGGCCAGGTGCAATTCGTGACCAAGGGCGTCCAGCGCCGAAAAGTCGTCAATATCGTTCCGGCGCCCTAGATTCCGTTTCGGGACACCGCCCAGGAAAAAATCCCCGCCGCGGCGGGGATTTTTTTCGTCCACAGGATTGATGAATTCCTGAATTCAGCGACGCTCCAGCCACCATAGCATCGTCGCGGCAACCACGACAAATGCGCCGACAGGAAACGCAGCCGAAAACAAGGGTGGCCAGTCATTGATGACGCCGAGGTAGGAGAATAAGCGTCCGAGCAGGAAGAAAATGAGACCGAGGATCGTCCCCGCGAAGATACGAAAGCCCACGCCGCCGGCACGGCGCTGGAAGTACGCGAAGGGCAGCGCGAGCACCATCATCACCAGCACTGCGGCAGGGTAGAAAATCTTGTTCCACAGTGCGATCTCGAAGCGCGACGTCTTCTGCTGATTGCTTCCGAGGACGCTGATGTTGTCGTAGAGCGAGGTCATTTCGAGCTTTTCCGGCGCGACCTGATATACGGTCAGGATCGATGGCTTGAGTACGGTCTTCCAGATCCATTCCTCGGCACGGCTCACCCGGGCGCCGTCGCCGGCAAGCTCAGTGGTCCTGACGTTCTTCAGCAACCATTGACCATCGCTGACGAAGGTCCCCGAATCGGCGACGCGCAGCGCGCGCAGGCGCATGTCGGCATCGAACTGGTAGATGCGCACCCCGAGCAGCGTGTTGTCTGCGAGCAGGTTCTTGATGTTGGCAAAGGTCTGGTCGTGGTCCGCCGGATCTGTCGACGACGCGTCCTGTCGACCTTGCTTGAACCAGAACCCGGACTGGAATTGCTGGGCAAAGATCCGGGTCTGCGCGCCTTGCGTCTGGAGCCGCACCTGCTGTGCGAGGCGTTCCGCGGGTGGGGCGAGAAACTCTCCGGCGAGGAAGGTCGCCACGGCGAGCGGGATGCCGATGCGAATGATCGCGGCGGTGATCTGCGTCAGGGACGCGCCCGAAGCCCGCATGACGGTGTACTCGGAATTGCTGACCATTTGCGCGATCGCGAACAACGTTCCTATCAACGCTGCAGTAGGCATGAGCTCGTAGACATGACCCGGAAGGTTCAGGCCGACGAACAGCAGTGCACGGCTTAGCGGATACCCGTCCTTGCTCACGTTGCCGAGCTCGTGAATGAGGTCGAAAAACGCGAACAGGCTCAGCAAGGCGATGAAAATGAGCAGCGTTGCATACAGCACTTCGCGTCCGATGTAGCGACTTAGCGTCTTCATGCTGGACGGCGGCGAAGCAACCAGCCGGTGACCGACAGGCGCCGGTAGAAGAGCACGATGATGAGCGTCGCCGCGATGGGGTGGATGAGCAGCAGTCCGGCGGCGACCGACAGCCGACCCTGCGCGATGAAGCTCTGCACGATGTTGAGGCAGTTGCTGTAGAGCATGTAGATGAACACCGCGGCGAACAGGTTGAACGACCGACCCACCCGCGTATTGACGTACGAAAGTGGAATCGCCAGCAGAACGAGCAGAAACGCGCTTACCGGCACCGAGATGCGCCAGAACAGTTCCGCGCGCTGGGGGGCGCTGTCGCCCGCGATCAGCGCCGAAAACGGCAAGGCCTTGAGCGAAAGCGGCAGCGCTCGCACCTCCGCAGGTTCGATGCGCTTGCCCAGCCGACCGAACTCCGCGACCCGGAACTCCGGAGTGCCGGGTTCGCCCTCGTAACGTCGGCCGTCTTCCAGCACGATGAAACGGTCGCCGTTCTTGGCATCCTCGAGCCGGCCCGAACGGGCGACGGTCGTCACGTCTTTGTCGCCCTCGATCGAATGAAGGAAAACGTTGCGGATCGTGCCGTCGAAACTGTTGATGCTCTCTATGAAAACGACCAGACGCGCCTGGCGGAACTCCTTGAATAGGCCCGGTGCGAGCAATGACAGCTCTTCACGCGACTCCAGCTGCCGTTCATATTCGAGACGGCGCTGCTCCGCCCACGGCGATAGCCACAGTGACAAAACGACGATCGCAAGCAGAAAGGGGCTGGCGAACCAAAGGATTGGCTTGAGCCATGCGGTCAAACCCTGGCCGGAGGTAAACCAGACGATCATTTCACTATCCCGATACCAGCGGGACAACGTCAGCAACACCGTGAAAAACAACGCAACCGATATCAAAATGTTGAAATAAAACAGTGCGTTGAATCCCAAAAGCGCGAGAATACCCTCGGGTGCCACAGTTCCTCCTGCGGCACGCGCCAGGAGGCGCAAAACCAAGTTGGTGAAGAGGATGCCGAGCAAAACCAGAAACAGCCCAACAGCTGTAGCCGTCAGTTCTCTTACCAGACTGCGCCTGAACACCATGACGACGGAAATATTTTGACTTTTTTGGGATGATTTGCCGATAATGCTGCTCGTGCCGCCTAAAGGCAAATTTTTCGTTCGAGGGAACGGCGATGGAATTTACCATAAAAAGTGGCAGCCCGGAGAAGCAGCGGAGCGCCTGTGTCGTGGTCGGAGTATTCGACAACCGGAAGCCCAGCCTTTCGGCGGACCTGGTCGACCGGGCCTCCGGCGGCTATATCAGCGAGATCATCCGTCGCGGCGACATGGAGGGGAAACTCGGCAGCACACTGCTCCTGCATAACGTCAAGGGCACGCTCGCCGACCGCGTCCTGCTGGTCGGGCTGGGCAAAGAGCGTGATTTCCGCGAACGGGAATTCCGCAGTGCCGTGCGCGCCGCCGTTCGCCTGCTCAACGAGACCGGGTCCTACGAAGCCGTCGTCTATCTGACCGAGGAAAAGGTCAAGCGCCGCGAAGTCGCGTGGCGCGTCGAGCATGCGGTGGTGGTCGCGATGGAGGCCGTCTACCGTTTTGACCAGATGAAGAGCCAACCGGCGGAAGTGCGGCGACCGCTGCGCAAGCTCACGCTGTCGGTGCCGCAACGCAGCGACCTTGCGGCAGGGGAGGCGGCGTCGGCTCGCGGCCTTGCCATCGCGCATGGCATGGACCTGGCGCGTGACCTGGGCAATCTGCCCGGGAATGTGTGCACTCCGTCCTACCTCGGCGAACGCGCACAGGCACTTGCGCAGGAACTCGGCTTCAACTGCCAGGTTCTCGAGCGCGCGCAGATCGAAGAATTGAAGATGGGCTCGTTCCTCTCGGTGACCAACGGCAGCGATCAGCCGCCCCGGTTCATCGTGCTCGAGTACGAGGGCGCGGGCAAGAAGCAGCCGCCGGTCGTGCTTGTCGGCAAGGGCATCACTTTCGACACCGGTGGCATTTCGCTCAAGCCGGCCACCGACATGGATCACATGAAGTACGACATGGGCGGCGCGGCGAGCGTGTTCGGCGCTTTCCTCGCGATCGCTGAACTGAAGGCTAAGATCAATCTCGTCGGCCTGATCCCGACCTGCGAAAACATGCCCAGCGGGCGGGCGACCAAGCCGGGCGACATCGTAACCAGCATGTCCGGGCAGACGATCGAGGTGCTCAATACCGACGCCGAGGGCCGGCTGATCCTGTGCGATGCGCTCACGTACGCCGAACGATACGAACCCGCTGCCGTGGTCGACATCGCCACGCTGACCGGAGCGATCGTCATCGCGCTGGGCCACGTCACCTGCGGCATTTTCAGCAACAGCGACGGCCTGGCGCGCGCATTGCTGAACGCAGGCGAGGAATCGTTCGACCGCGGCTGGCAGCTGCCGCTCTGGGATGACTACCAGGACGGGCTCAACAGCAACTTTGCGGACTTCGCCAACGTCGGCACCGGACGTGCGGGCGGCAGCATTACCGCGGCCTGTTTCCTGTCCAAGTTCGCGAAGAAATTCGACTGGGCGCACTTGGACATCGCTGGTGTGGCGTGGAACGAAGGCAAGGAGAAAGGTGCGACCGGCAGGCCGGTGGCGCTGCTGACGACATGGTTGCTGGCGCAGGAGACCACCGTTTGATGCGGTAACGCGCGCCATGACTGCGATCGATTTCTACACGCACGTAAACGATCGTCTCGAGGTCGCGGCGAAGCTCGTCGCCAAGGCCTTTGCGCAACATGGCAGCGTTCGGGTACTCACCCCCGACGCCTCTGTCACCGACAAACTGGACCGATTGCTCTGGCTGCATCCGCCCGTGGGCTTCCTGCCCCACTGCAGGGCTGATCACCGCCTCGCGGCAGAGACCCCGATCTGGGTGGACCATGCGCTCGAGCACCAAGGCCCGGCAGCGGTGCTCATCAATCTTCATGCGTCGCCACCCCCGTTCTTTTCCCGCTTCGAGCGCCTTGCGGAAATTGTCGGCACGGACGACGCGGAGGCGACTGCGGCGCGCAGTCGCTATCGTTTCTATCGCGAGCGCGGATACGAGTTGCGCACGCACCGCCTGGCGGAGTCCGCATAGTGCCGACCGCACGCGAATTGCTGGAGCAGGCCGATGCACTGATGCGCAAGAATAGAGGGCGCGTCGACACCGACATCCCACTGCTGACGGATGCGGTCGCGACGACGCCGTCGCAGCTAGGCCCGCTATCGGCAGATATTCCGGTCTTGACCGACCGGGTCGAGGCGACTGGTGCGGTCTCGCCGCTCGTCACGCGGTCTGCGGCGGTGACCTCCGTGTTCGAGGGCGATCCGTCCGACTGGCTGGTCATGGACACCATCGACCCGACGTTGCACAGCGTCACCGGGGAATCCCCCGACACGCTCGCCGTGGTCCCACCGGTCACGCTGAAGGTACCGGACCCGGTGGCAGCAGCCGAAGCAGCATCGGAGGAGCCGGAGGTGGAGCTCGACCTACCCTCTCGTGCGACGCACAAGGCTCAGGTTCGGCGCCTACGCCGCCGCCGGAAATGTCCAATGCGCCTGAACCTGCGCCGCCGCCGTCGGCGCTGGAGGTCCTGCCGCCGCTCTTGGTCAGCCATGCCGAGGCGATCGTGCCCGCTGCGCAACCCGCGATCGCGGAGCAGGCGGCCGTTCCACAGGTGGCGACGCCTTCCGACGCGCGCTGGCGCGCGCTGGCGGAGCAAATCTCGATGCAGGTGCTGCAACGCATCGACCTGTTCACCGACACCGGCCTGAAGGAGCAGCTTGCGCGCCACCTGCAGCCGATCGTCGACCGCGCCAGCGCGGAGCTCGTCGGCGAGATCAACGATCAGGTCGGCAAACTGGTGCGCAGCTACGTCGCCGAAGCGATCGAACGCGAAATCGCGCAATGGCGAAACGATCATCGCTGAGCGTGTTCTCGGGCCCCGGTCGAATTTCATGCTAGACTTTATTTCGTGAACGCCTGCCTGCCTCTGCTGCACGCCCCCTGCTCTTCGCGATCCGGAATCGAACGCGTCTGGGCATACGCGTTTGTCTTTTACTTCGGGACCATTCCCGAGGGCCGCGCTCACCGGTAGATTTCAGCGAATTCACCAACGATCGGGCGGCCCACGGGCCGCCCGATTTTTTTGCACAACCAGGAGACAACATCGTGATTATCGTGATGCAACCCGAAGCAGGCAACGCCGAAATCGAAGCGGTCGAAGCGAAGATCCGCGCGCACGGGCTCGAGGTGCACGTGTCGCGCGGAACCGAACGTACGCTGGTCGGTGCGATCGGGGACGAGCGCAAGCTGGATCCCGAAATGTTCGATCCGATGCCCGGGGTCGAGAAATCGATGCACATCGTCAAGCAGTACCGGATCGTCGCGCGGGAGTGGCACAAGTCGAATACGATCGTCGACGTGTCCGGCGTGCCGATCGGCGGTAACGTCGTACAGGTGATCGGCGGTCCATGCTCGGTCGAGACCGCGCCGCAGATGATCGCCGCCGCCAAGGGCGTCAAGGCGGCGGGCGCACGCCTCATGCGGGGCGGGGCGTTCAAGCCGCGAACGAGCCCCTACACGTTCCAGGGCAAAGGCATCGAAGGTCTGGAACTGTTGCGTTCGGCGGCGGACGCATGCGGTTTGCCGATCGTGACCGAGCTGATGGACGTGCGCATGCTCGACACATTTCTGCAACACGATGTCGATCTGATTCAGATCGGTACGCGCAACATGCAGAATTTCGATCTGCTGAAGGAAGTCGGGCGCGTCAACAAGCCGGTGATCCTCAAGCGTGGCATGTCGGCGACGATCAGCGAGTGGTTGATGGCTGCCGAATACATCGCCGCGGGAGGCAATCACAACATCATTTTCTGCGAGCGCGGCATTCGTACCTTCGAGACGGCGTACCGGAATGTGCTCGACGTGACCGCGGTAGCCGTCCTGAAGCGCGAAACGCACCTGCCGGTGATCGTCGATCCGTCACACGCCGGCGGCAAGGCGTGGATGGTTCCGGCGCTGTCCTGCGCCGCGGTTGCCGCGGGCGCCGATGGCTTGCTTATCGAGGTGCACCCGAATCCATGCGAGGCATGGTGCGATGCGGACCAGGCGCTCACACCCGCGGAGTTCGCCACGCTCATGGTGCAGTTGCGCGCCATCGCCCATGCGATCGGGCGCGATCTGTAGCGGTGATGACGCCGGATCGATCGACGCGGATTCCGCGCAGCGATGCGTGCCGGTCAGGGCAATGACTGCTTTTCCCTTATAATTTCGAGCTTTTGCGTCCGAATCAACCGGTCCTACGATGGAACTCGCCAAGACGTTCGAACCGCACGCGATCGAAGGCCGGTGGTACCCGTTCTGGGAGTCGAACGGCCTGTTCAAGGCGTCGATGAACGCCGGCGCACCGCCGTACTGCATTCAGCTCCCGCCACCGAACGTCACCGGCACGCTGCACATGGGGCACGCGTTTCAGCAAACGTTGATGGACGTGCTGATCCGCTATCACCGCATGCGTGGCGACAACACGCTGTGGCAGGTTGGCACCGACCATGCCGGGATCGCGACACAGATCGTGGTTGAGAATCAATTGCTGGCTCAGGGAAGCTCGCGCCGCGAACTCGGCCGTGAACGCTTCGTCGAGCGCGTCTGGGCATGGAAAGCCGAATCCGGTTCGACCATCACGCATCAGATGCGGCGGCTCGGTGCGTCCTGCGACTGGTCGCGCGAGCGCTTCACCATGGACCCGGGGCTGTCGAGCGCGGTCGTCGAAACCTTTGTCAGTCTGTACGAGGATGGACTCATCTATCGCGGCAAGCGATTGGTCAACTGGGACCCGAAGCTGGGCACGGCGGTATCCGACCTCGAAGTCGAGAGCGAGGAGGAAACGGGCACGCTGTGGGAAATCCGCTATCCGCTCGCCGACGGCTCCGGGCATCTCGCCGTGGCGACAACGCGTCCCGAGACGATGCTTGGCGATGTCGCGGTCGCGGTGAATCCCGACGACGCGCGCTACGCGCATCTGGTGGGCAAGCAGGTGCTGCTTCCGCTCGCCGGGCGGCGCGTTCCGGTGATCGCGGATGCCTACGTGGACAAGGAATTCGGCACCGGCTGCGTGAAGATCACGCCCGCGCATGATTTCAACGACTGGGAAGTCGGTCAGCGCCATGGCCTCGAGCCGCTGACGATTTTCACACTCCAGGCGACCATCAACGACAACGCGCCGCAGAAATATCGAGGGCTGGATCGCTATGCCGCGCGCAAGGCGGTTCTCGCCGACCTGACGGCCGCGGGACTCGTCGCGGCGGAGAAGCCGCACAGGATGGTCGTCCCCCGCTGCGAGCGCAGCGGCGAAATCGTCGAACCGATGCTCACCGACCAGTGGTTCGTCGCAATGTCCCGGCCGGCGCCCGCAGGCCACGCGCACTTTCCGGGAAAATCGTTCAAGACCATCTGCCTCGACGCGGTCAATGGCAGCCTTCCCGATCCGGTCACTGGCGACCCGGTCAGCATCCGCTTCGTTCCGGAACATTGGACCTCGACGTACAACCACTGGCTCGACAACGTGCACGACTGGTGCATCTCGCGTCAGCTGTGGTGGGGCCACCGCATTCCGGCGTGGTACGACGACGCGGGCAACATGTTCGTGGCTCGCGACGCGGACGAGGCTGCGCGCAAGGCCGGCGTTCCGGCAAGCGCATTGCGCCAGGACGAGGACGTCCTCGATACATGGTTCTCGTCGCAGCTTTGGTGCCATTCGACGCTGGGCTGGCCGGAAGACACGGTAGAACTCAGGACCTTCCTGCCGAGTTCGGTCCTGATCACCGGCTTCGACATCATTTTCTTCTGGGTCGTGCGGATGATCATGACCACGACCTATTTCACCGGCAAGGTTCCTTTCCGCGACGTGTACATCAACTCGATCGTGCGCGACGAGGACGGCCAGAAAATGTCGAAGTCGAAAGGCAACGTGCTCGATCCGCTCGACCTGATCGACGGCACCGACCTCGAATCGCTGGTCCGCAAGTTGACTTCGGGTCTGGTGATCGAGAAACAGCGCGAAGCGATCGAAAAGCGCACTCGAAAGCAGTTTCCCGACGGAATTCCCGCGTTCGGCGCCGACGCGGTCCGGTTCACCTTCGCGAGCCTCGCGACCTTCGGCCGCACGCTCAATTTCGACCTCAGCCGCTGCGAGGGTTACCGCAACTTCTGCAACAAGTTGTGGAACGCGACGCGCTTCGTGCTGATGAACGTCGAGGGCAAGGACGTCGGCCTCGATGCATCTTCGCCGGCGACGACAACTTTCGTCGACCGGTGGCTGCTGGGCCGCTTGCAATTCGCCAAGCGCGATATCGCGGAACATCTGGCGACGTACCGCTTCGACCTCGCGGCGAAAGCCCTGTACGAGTTCGCGTGGGACGAGTTCTGCGACTGGTACGTCGAACTGGCCAAGGTGCAGTTGCAGCGCGCCGATGCAGCCGGCGACGAAGCCGCCGCACGCGGCACGCGGCGCATTCTGGTGCGCGAACTCGAAGCCTTGCTCCGGCTCGCGCACCCGTTCATTCCCTTCATCACCGAGGAACTCTGGCAGTCGATCGCGCCGCTCGCGGGCAAAGCGGGCGCATCGATATCGATCCAGCCATTCCCGAGAGCCAACTTCGATCGCGTCGACGCCGCTGCCGACGTCGACATGGCGCTGCTCAAGGACGTGGTCAACGCCTGTCGCACCCTGCGCAGCGAAATGAAGCTTTCACCGGCGCAGAAAGTGCCGCTCGTCGCGACGGGAAACGCCTCGCAACTGGCCGGTTTCGCGCCCTACGTCGCTGCGCTGGCAAGGCTGTCCGAAGTGCAGATCGTCGATGCATTGCCCGCAACGGACGCGCCGGTGCAGATAGTCGGCGAGTTCAGGCTGATGCTGAAGATCGAAATCGATATCGCATCCGAGGTGGCGCGCGTGTCCAGGGAAGTCGAGCGGGTCGCCCCGGAAATTGCGAAACTGAAGACCAAGCTGGCGAACGAGGGATTCGTGGGCCGGGCACCGGTGAACGTCGTCGCGCAGGAGCGCGCGCGACTTGTCGGGCTGGAAGCGACACTGGCGAGGCTGAAGGATCAGTTGACCCGGCTCGGGCGCTGAGACGATCCCCAATCCGGATCAGTCGACCCGCGCGCAAAAGCCGGTGATCTCCTCCCGGTCGTGGTAGAGCTGCCGAAATCGCAGCACGTGCTTCACTCGTCGCTGGGCTAGCGCATCGCGGATGATGCCAGCGCAGCGCTGCACCTCCGCATCGCGCTTTTTCATCGGCAGCTTGAGATTGAATATGGTCCTGCGGCAGGCACCTTCCGCCATCCAGTCTCCAACCAGCGTGGCAATTCGCGATGGCTGCAGCACCATGTCGCACACCATCCAGTCGACAGGACGCTTGGGGCGAAACGTCAGTCCGTCGATGCGCAGATGCTGGACCAGCGGATCATCGGCGACGGCGCCCTTGAGTGGCCCATTGTCGACCGCGACGACGTTGAGGCCGCGTTGCGCCAGTTGCCACGTCCAGCCACCGGGCGCGGCGCCCAGGTCGACTGCGCGCATCGCGGGGCGCAGCCAGCGCATACGCTCGTCGTCGTCGAGGAAGGTCATGAGCGCTTCGGCGAGCTTGAGCGTGGAGCGCGATGGCGCCTCGCGCGGCATTGCCAGTCGCGGTATGCCCATCGGCCAGGGACTGCCGGTCGGCAGACGACTGACTCCGAGCCACGCGCGGTCGGCGCCGTCGAAAAGCACGTGCAGGCGAGGCAGGCGCGCGTCGCCGCTCGCAAGCAAGCCGGCGCTTTGCATGGCACGCTGCAGCAACGGCGCCAGCCGCCGGCACAATCCCGACTGCATTTTCGCTTGATTGGTGTCGGCGGTTTCGAGCCAGACGCATTGATAGGGCGGACCCAGGCTCGCGGCAAGCGCGGCGAGGGGCGTAATGCGATCGCGGTTCGAAAGTTCGTGCGGGCCCGAACCGGTGGCCAGCGACCGCACGAACACCGGCGGAGTCGCAGCCAGCGCGGTGGTCCAGCGCGTGGCGTCGAATCGACCCGTTGCGGTAACGAAGGCCCGGCCGAGCGGTGCGTCGATCGCAAGCGAAGCGCCTGCCGCCGCCGCAGTGCGTGCTATGTCCGCTGCGCACTCAGCCTCGAAGCCGGCACGGCAGTGGGCGATGATGGCGGAAGTCAGAAGTAGGGAACGCCTAGACTTTTTCGGGTTCGGTCGAGCTGCGCTTCATCAGCAGCGCCGCGATGGGTTTCGCGCTGCGCGAAGGGTCGCGCCGTGCCGGATGCGTGGCGGACGTCAACGCCTGCGCTGGGGCGTGCTCCGGACGACGCGACACGAGTGGCTGGTCGGGGTTGCGATCGAACACGCTTTCGTCGCGCTGCCGGCGTGGCTCCGGCACATGCCCGTCGACACGCGATCCGGGTTTCGGAGTGCGCGAAGCCGTGGCTTCGCGGCGCGGACGCGCTTCGTGCTTGACCGCGTCGGGTTCCGCAGCCACCACCGGGATCGAACGCTTAAGCAGCCGCTCGATCTCGGTGAGCAGCTTCTCTTCTTCCGGCGCGCAAAACGAGATGGCTTCGCCCGACGCCCCTGCGCGACCGGTGCGACCGATGCGGTGGATGTAGTCCTCGGGCACGTAGGGCAGTTCGTAGTTCACGACCAGGGGCAGGTCGTCGATGTCGAGTCCGCGCGCAGCGACATCGGTTGCGACCATCACCTGCACCTTCGCTGCCTTGAAATCGTCCAGCGCCTCGAGCCGCGCCGCCTGGCTCTTGTCGCCATGGATCGCGGTCGTCTTCAGGCCGTCTTTCTCGAGTTGGCGCGCCAGGCGCGAAGCGCCATGCTTGGTGCGCACGAAACACAGCACCTGCCAGAGATTGCGCGAGGTCACGATATGCTCGAGCAGCGCCCGCTTCTGGTCGGTCGATGTCTTGTAGACGCTTTGCGACACCGTATCCGCGGTCGTGTTTCGCTTGGCGACTTCGATGAGCTGCGGCGCATTGAGCAGTTGGTCGGCGAGTTTCTTGATGTCCATCGAGAAGGTCGCCGAGAAGAGCAGGTTCTGCCGTTTCGCGGTCGCCGGCAGCAGGGCCATGATGCGCTTGATGTCCGGGATGAAGCCCATGTCCAGCATGCGGTCGGCTTCGTCGAGCACGAAGATCTCGACCTGGCCCAGGTACAGGGATTTCTGTTCGATGTGATCCAGCAGTCGACCGGGTGTGGCGACCAGGATTTCGATGCCCGCGCGCACGATGGGCAGCTGCTGCTTGATGTCGACGCCACCGAACACGACCGTAGAGCGCAGGCCGGTGTACTTGGCGTAGGTCTTGACCGATTCCTCGACCTGGATCGCGAGCTCGCGCGTCGGCGTCAGGATCAGGGCGCGGATCGGGTGCCTGGCCGGCGACGGGCTGGTGTTGGCCATCGGCAGCAATTTTTGCAGGATCGGCAAGGTGAACCCTGCGGTCTTGCCGGTGCCGGTCTGGGCGCCGCCCATCACGTCCTTGCCGGCGAGAATGGTCGGAATCGCCTGCGCCTGAATCGGCGTCGGGGTCGTATAGCCAGCTTCGGCGACGGCACGGAGAATCTCCGGGCTGAGGCCGAGCTCGGTGAAGCTCGGGGTACTGCTCATCGGTGGGGCTCCTGGCGCGGCCCACTCGCTGTTCGCGAGTTCCGGTCCAGGCTGCGAATTCCAACGTTCTACTCAACGTTGTGTTGGCAACGGGCTCGACGCGCGGTGGCGCGACGCGCCCGTCTGGGGATCGGCGGTGACCGGAAGGCCCACCGAGTGCCGCGCATGTTACGCGTAAATACCGGATTTTGCAAATATTTTTGCGGCCGGCCCACGCGGCTTGGTACAATAGACGGTTTCCATCCCGCAGCGCACCATGACCGCCGCTCGTCAGCTCCGAAACATCGCGATCATCGCCCACGTCGACCACGGCAAGACAACGCTGGTCGACAAGCTCCTCGTCCAGGCCGGCACCTTCGCGGCCCACCAGCACATCGCCGAGCGGGTCATGGACAGCAACGATCTCGAACGTGAGCGCGGCATCACCATCGTCGCCAAGAACTGCGCCATCGAGTACGGCGACACGCACATCAACATCGTCGACACCCCGGGGCATGCCGATTTCGGAGGCGAGGTCGAGCGCGTGCTGTCGATGGTCGACGGCGTGCTGCTGCTCGTCGATGCGGTCGAGGGCCCGATGCCCCAGACGCGTTTCGTGACCCGCAAGGCGCTCGCGCTGGGGCTGCAGCCGATCGTCGTGGTCAACAAGGTCGATCGTCCCGGCGCGCGCTCGGCATGGGTCGTGAACCAGACCTTCGAACTGTTCGACAAGCTAGGTGCGACCGAGGCGCAACTGGATTTTCCGGTCGTCTATGCGTCGGCGCTGCATGGCTATGCATCGCTGGACCCGCAAACGCCGGGGACCGACATGCGAGCGCTGTTCGAGTCGATCCTGGCCAAGGTTCCAGCGCCGGCTGGCGATCCCGATGCGCCGTTGCAGTTTCAGATCAGTGCGCTCGACTATTCGAGTTACCTTGGCCGTATCGGGATCGGGCGCATCCGCCGTGGGCGGCTGAAGCCCGCGCAGGAAGTCATGGTGCTGCACGGTGATGGGCCTGGCACGCGCGCCAAGATTGGCCAGGTACTGGGATTCTCGGGCCTCGAGCGGCGTCCGGTCGAGGAGGCGTCCGCCGGCGACATCGTGCTGGTCACCGGCATTGACGACCTGTCGATCGGCACGACGATCGCCGCAGTGGATGCACCCGAGGCGCTGCCGATGATCGCGGTGGACGAGCCCACGCTGTCGATGCAGTTTCAGGTCAACACCTCGCCGCTGGCCGGCAAGGAAGGCAAGTACGTCACCAGCCGCAACCTGCGCGAACGGCTGGCCAAGGAACTGCTTACCAACGTCGCGCTGCGTGTCGACGATACTGCCGACACCGACGTCTTCACTGTCTTCGGACGCGGGGAGTTGCACCTGACGATCCTGCTCGAGAACATGCGTCGCGAAGGCTACGAGTTGGCGGTATCCCGTCCGCGCGTGGTCGTGCGCGAAGTCGACGGCGAGCAGCGCGAGCCCTTCGAACAGCTGTCTGTCGACGTCGAAGACGCGCACCAGGGTGCCGTCATGGAGGCACTTGGTGCCCGCCGGGGCGAACTCGTGCACATGGAGTCCGACGCACGCGGCCGAACGCGCGTCGACTACCGCATCCCCGCGCGCGGGCTCATCGGTTTCCAGGGCGAGTTCCTCAACCTCACGCGCGGCACGGGTCTCATGAGTCACGTCTTCGACGGGTACGCCACCGTCAAGGGGGAGATTCCCGAGCGGCGCAACGGCGTGTTGATCTCGGCCGAAGCGGGGGACGCGGTCGCCTACGCGCTGTGGAAACTGCAGGAACGCGGCCGCATGTTCGTGTCACCTGGCGACAAGTTGTACGAAGGCATGGTCATCGGCATTCACAGCCGCGACAACGACCTCGTCGTCAACCCGATCAAGGGCAAGCAGCTCACCAATGTCAGGGCCTCCGGCAAAGACGAGGCGATCGCGCTGACGCCGCCCATCCAGCTGACGCTCGAATACGCAGTCGAATTCATCGCCGACGACGAACTTGTCGAAATCACGCCGAAGTCGATCCGCATCCGTAAGCGCTATTTGCTCGAGCACGAGCGCAAGAAGGCGAGTCGCGAAGCAGCATAGCGGTCCGGTTGGTCGCAGCAAGGTCGGCGACAGCCATGCGGCCTCTTTGCCGTCATCGCGTTGACGACGTAAACTTCGCTGCGTGGATGCGGTTTTCCTGTTCGGCGCTTTGACCATCGGCTTCGTCGTGGTCGCTGTCCTGCTCGTCATCGTGTTGCTCCGCATCGGAACACTTGCGCGCACGGCAGTCGACGGCGCCGAGCTGAGGGCCCAACTGCAGTTGCTTGGCGCCCAGAACGAGCGACTCGAGCGCGAGTTGCGCGCAGAGCTTGTCCAGGCCCGCACCGAGTCGACCGGCAATGCGCAGACGGCACGCGGGGAACTGGGGGCGACGATCGGCCAGTTCTCGCAAACGCTGCAGAATCAGCTTGCCAGCATGGTGCACGTGCAGAACGAGCGGTTGTCGACGCTGACGCAGAGCAACGAGCAACGACTGGACGCGGTACGCAGGACGCTCGAAAAGCAGCTCGAACAGTTGCGCGGCGACAACACACAGCAGCTGGAGAAGATGCGATCCACGGTCGACGAGAAGTTGCAGGCGACGCTGGAATTGCGTCTCGGCGAGTCGTTCAAGCAGGTGTCGGACCGGCTCGAACAGGTCCATCGAGGACTGGGCGAGATGCAGTCGCTGGCTGCGGGGGTCGGCGACCTCAAGAAAGTGCTGACCAACGTCAAGACCCGCGGCACCTGGGGCGAAGTGCAGCTCGAAAACCTGCTCGAGCAGATCCTGATCCCCTCGCAGTACGATAAAAATGTTGCCACCCGACCCGGCAGCAACGAGCGCGTGGAGTTCGCGATCCGCCTGCCGGGGCGAGACGCGGATGGTGCGCCGTGCTGGCTGCCGATCGACGCCAAGTTTCCGCTGGCCGACTACCAGCAGCTGGTCGATGCGCAGGAGCGGGGCGACCCGGCCGCCGTCGAAATGCACGCCAAGGCCCTCGAGCGCAGGATCAAGGACCAGGCGGCGGACATTCACGGGAAGTACGTCGCGCCCCCGTTTACCACGGATTTTGCGCTCCTGTACCTGCCGGTCGAAGGTCTTTACGCCGAAGTGCTTCGTCGACCGGGACTGGCCGACGCGATCCAGCGTGACTACCGCGTCAATGTCACCGGTCCGACGACACTTGCCGCGATGCTCAACAGCCTGCAGATGGGATTCCGCACGCTTGCCATCGAGCAGAGATCCAGCGAGGTATGGACGCGGCTGGGCATGGTGAAGACCGAGTTCGCCAAATTTGGCGAAGTGCTAGCGGCAACGAGGAAGAAGCTGGAGGAAGCGAGCAATTCCATCGGCAAGGCTGAAGTGCGTACCCGCGCGATCGAGCGTCAATTGCGCGATGTGCAGTCGCTTCCGGCGGCGGAAACGGACAAGCTGCTGACCAGCGAGCCGCGGCTGGTCTACGATGCGGACGCCGACACCGACGATGCCGACGCCGGCCTCGACGACGCCGGCGCCGGACCCGAGGATACCGACATCGATCCGCCCCAGTCGCGCGACGGCCGCTGACCGACCCTCCGGCGCAGCGCTGCAATGACCTGATTCCATGCTCGACACGATCAGAAGATGGCAGCGGCGGCGACTGCTCGCGCAGGCGGCGATACCCGATGCGTCGTGGCGCGATGCGCTGGAGTCGCTGCCTTTCCTGGCGATCTATACCGATGCGGAGCTGGCGCGTCTGCGCGAGCTGGTCGTGCTGTTCCTGTCCGAAAAGAGCGTCGTTCCCGCGCGCGGATTCGAAGTGACCCCGCAAATGCGGGTCGTGATCGCGATCCAGGCCTGCGTGCTGATCCTGCACCTGGATCCACGCTATTACGATGGCTGGGAGAACGTGATCGTCTACCCTGACGAATTCCTCGCCGAGCTCGAATTCGAGGACGAAGTCGGCGTTGTGCACCGCCGGCACGAGCCGCTCGCCGGGGAGTCGATGCCCGGCGGTCCGGTCGTGCTGTCGTGGCAGGATGTCGAAGCCAGCGCGGACTGGTCGACCGCTGGAATGAACCTGGTCATCCACGAATTTGCGCACAAGCTCGACATGCGCAGTGGCGCCGCCAACGGGTGTCCGCCGTTGCCCCCGGAAATGCCTCCGCGGTCCTGGCAAAAGGCGATGAACGCGGCGTTCGAGCATTTCCGCGCCCGCGTCGAGAAAGGCGAGGAAACGGCGATCGATCCCTACGCGGCCGAAGATCCGGCCGAGTTCTTTGCCGTCCTGTCTGAAGTGTTCTTCGTCGATCCGACGCTGCTGCTGCACGAATATCCCAAGATCTACGAGCTGTACTCCTGGTTCTACAAGCAGGATCCAGCGAGCCGCACCGAGCTGCTGCTCGAGGCTTGAAAAAGCCGCCGGCTGCGCTATGATCGACGTGCAGGCGTGCGCGCCTGCCCGAAGTCCCGGGAGGCTCAGGCGCCTCGACAACGCAAGGAGACACGATGAATGCTCGCATCGCATTGCTGATCGGCGCACTGTTCTTCGCAGGGAGCGCGTTGGCGTTTCATTGCCCGATGGATATGAAGAAGATCGACGACGCGCTGGCCAAGAATCCGCAGCTCACTGCCGAGCAAAAGGCGGACGTGACCAAATACCGCGCCGAGGGCGAAGCGCTGCACAAGGCCGGCAAGCATCAGGAGTCCGTCGACACGCTGGCCAAGGCCGAGAAGATCCTGGGCATTCCGACGAACTGACGCGAAGGCGGCGCAACGCCGCCGGGCGCCGAAGCGTGGCGTTGCTTCGGCGTCCCGTGCTGCTAGTTAGCCAATGCTCGCGTGATGATCGCCGGGTAGTCGACGCGCGCGGGCAGCGTCCCCAGGCCCCCGGCATCGCTGTCGCCCAGGCGCGAGGCGCAGTAAGCGTCGGCAACCGCCGCCGGCGCATGGCGCACGAGTTGCGCCGCGGCCAGCGCGAGGGCGACATTGCCGGCCTGTCGCCGGGCGTCAGCTTCATTCGCTTCGCCGGCAAAACCCGCCTTGAGCGCGTCCACATGGCGGTCCAGCCGCGCGTCTCCGCCGCGAGCGCGCGCAAGCTCGGCGAACAGTGCGTCGACGGCCGCGGGTTCGCGCTGCGCCGCGCGCTGAACGTCCAGACACATCACGTTGCCCGACCCCTCCCAGATCGAGTTCAGCGGTGCTTCGCGATACAGGCGCGGCAGCACGCTTTCCTCGACGTAGCCGTTTCCGCCCAGCACTTCCATCGCCTCGGCGACGACCGTCGGCGCCCGTTTGCATATCCAGTATTTGAGCGCCGGCGTCGCGAGCCGCGCCAAGGCCGCGTCCGTGGTGTCGGCACCCGCGTCGAACGCGCGAGCCAGGCGCAGGGCGAGCGTCGTCGCCGCCTCGCTTTCCAGCGCGAGGTCGGCCAGCACGTTGCGCATCAACGGCTGTTCGACCAGCCGCTTGCCGAATGCGCGCCGGTGCGCAGCGTGGTGCAGCGCCTGCGCGACCGCGGCGCGGATGAGTCCCGCGCTGCCGATCGCGCAGTCGAGGCGGGTATGGCGGACCATTTCGATGATGACCGCCACGCCGCGACCTTCCTCGCCCAACGGCCACGCCACCGCAGCGTCGAAATCGACTTCACTCGAGGCGTTGGAACGGTTGCCGAGCTTGTCCTTCAGGCGCTGGACGCGCACCGCGTTGCGACTGCCGCCGTCGAGAAAGCGCGGCAGAAAGAAGCAGGACAAACCGTGCCCGGCCTGTGCGAGCACCAGATGCGCATCGCACATCGGTGCCGAGAAGAACCATTTGTTTCCGGTCAGCCGGTACGTGCCGTCTGCGTCGCGCACGGCGCGCGTAGCGTTGGTGCGCACATCGGATCCGCCCTGGCGCTCGGTCATGCCCATTCCGAGCAAGGCTGAAGTCTTGTCGCCAATCGGAGCCGAGCGCGGGTCGTAGTCCCGCGCCAGCAACCGCGGCAGCCACGTCGTCGCGAGCGGGGGCAGGGCCTCGGCGTAGCGGCGCAACACGGGTATGCCCGCGTACGTCATCGTCAGCGGGCATTGCGTGCCGTTTTCGACCTCGGCGTGCATCAGGTACGCAGCCGCGCGTGCGACCTGCGCGCCCGAGCGAGACTCGGACCATGGCCCCGCGTGCTCGCCCTCGCGCATGGCGAGCCGCATCAATTCGTGCCATGCCGGATCGAACACGACTTCGTCGATGCGATTGCCAAAACGATCGTGCGTTTTGAGCTCGGGTCCGTAGCGGTTGGCGCGAACTGCGAGCGCAAGGGTCTCGGCCGATCCGAGCCTCGCACCCCAGGCCTCCAGGCGCGGCCGCGCCCACTCCGCACCCTCGCGCGCGACCGCCTCTTGCAGGGCGCGATGGCTGAGGTAGAGGTTTCGCCCTTCGTAGGGCGGCGCCTGATTGGTGTCCTGCTCCGTTGCGGTCACACCGGTCACACCGACGGCGTACGCACAGCGCTCTTGGGCCGGAAGGCCGCGCACACCGACTCGTGCGTTTCCACGTAGGGACCACCGATGAGGTCGATGCAATACGGAACCGCCGGGAAGATTCCGTCGAGCGTCTCCTTGATCGCCTTGGGCTGACCGGGAAGGTTGATGATCAGCGCCCTGCCGCGGATCACGCCCACCTGACGCGAGAGGATTGCGGTCGGCACGTGTCGCAAGCTGACCTGCCGCATCTGTTCGCCGAACCCGGGAAGCAGCTTGTGGGCAATGGCCAGCGTCGCCTCGGGTGTGACGTCGCGGGGTGCGGGACCGGTCCCCCCGGTGGTCAGCACCAGGTCGCAGCCGATGCTGTCCACGAGTTCGATGAGCGTGCGCTCGATCAGCGGCTGCTCGTCCGGAATCAGTCGACTCTCGATGCGCCAGGGCGTTTTCAAGGCGGTATCGAACCAGAGGCGCAGGCCCGGAATGCCCTTGTCTTCATAGGTACCGGCGGAGGCACGGTCGCTGATCGAGACCAGCCCGATCAGCAACGGACGATCATCGCTCACTGGAATACCTTTTCGCTGCACACTTCGGCATTCGCGCTGGCGCCGCCCATCGCGCTCAGGGAACTGCATTCGCGCTCAGGGCGGCCCGTCGCGCTCACTGGAGCCCCTTCATGGCCGCTCCGCTGTACTCAACAGCGAATTGAGTTCGCGGAAAAGCTCACGATAAGCATGCGGGGGCGACCCGCGGGCGCGCTCGTCGGCAGCGCGCGCGATCAGCGCGGTCAGGCGCGGTCGATCGGCACTTTGCGATTGTGCGCAAAGCTGATCGAGCGCAGCGGCCTCGTCGAGCAGGCGCGCGCGCCAGCGCTCGACGGCGGCGATGCGCGCCTTTTCGGCGTTGGGTGCGACCGCCCACTGCTCGAGCTGAGCCTGGATCGGCGAAGGATCGATCTCGCGCATCAGCTTGCCGACGAACTGCATCTGTCTGCGGCGGGCTTCGTGACGCGTAAGCTTTCGCGCGGTCGCAATCGCTTCAGCGAGTCGCTCGGGCAGCGCGAGCGCGGCCAGGCGAGCCGGATTCAGTTCGGTCAATGCCTCACCGAGATCCTGCAGCGCGAGCATGGCGTGCTTTCGCCGTGTCTTGGACACCGGTGGATCGCCCAACGGTGGCTCCTCCGCTTGGCCGGGCGGCGCGGAAGGGTCGACGCGCCGGGCAGCCACCTGTCCGGGTCGGCGGGGTGTTTCGTCGGATCGTTGCATCGGACGGTATTGCACGCAGAGGGTTTGTTATCATAACCGATCCCCCGCGCCGCCCCATGCCAAATCCCGTCATCACTTCGCAGCCGACCCGCTTTCCCCTCTCCGCCGCCATGCTCGCGGACGTGGCCGATCAGGTGCTGCGCGAAGCGAAAGCCGGAGGCGCGACGTCGGCCGAAAGCGAGGTGTCGCAAGCGTTCGGCCAGAGCGTCACGGTGCGCAAGGACGACGTCGAGACGATTGCCTACAATCGCGACAAGGGGATCGGCGTCACCGTCTATGTCGGCGCGCGGCGTGGACATGCCAGCACTGCGGACTTCGCGCCGGCGGCGATCAAGGACGCTGTCTCCAAGGCGCTCACGATCGCGCGCTACACCGCGGACGACTCCTGCTCGGGGCTCGCCGACCCTGCGTTGCTGGCCCACGCGTGGGGCGATCTCGAGCTTTATCACCCATGGGAGCTTTCGGTCGAACAGGCGATCGAGCTCGGACGCGAATGCGAGGCTGCAGCACTCGCAGTAGACCGGCGCCTGACCAATTCCGATGGCGCTACAGTTTCTCTGCACGAGGCGCAGTTCGTCTACTCGAACAGCAACGGCTTTTCCGGTGGTTACTCGAGTTCGCGGCACGCGATCTACTGCGCGGTCATCGGCGAGGAAGACGGCGCCATGCAGCGCGAGGACTGGTACACGTCCGCTCGTTCGCCGGCAGATCTCGAGGCGGCGCAAGAGGTGGGCCGCAAGGCGGGACTGCGCACGGTTCGCCGATTGGGGGCGCGCAAGCTCGCGACGATCGAATGTCCGGTCCTGTACGAGGCTCCCGTCGCCACGGGGCTGGTGGGTCATTTCGTCAACGCAGTCAGCGGCGGCAGCCTTTACCGCAAATCCTCGTTCCTGCTCGACAGTCTCGGCGCGCAGGTATTCAAGCCGGGGATCACGATCCGCGAGGAACCTCATGTTCCGCGTGGGCAGGCATCGGCACCGTTCGACGACGAAGGCGTGGCGACGCAGCCGCGGGACGTCGTCCTGGACGGCATCGTTCAGGGCTATTTCCTGGGCAGCTATTCCGCGCGCAAACTCGGACTCAAATCGACGGCAAATGCGGGCGGCAATCACAATCTGCTGATGAGTCACGGCGACGACGACCTCGACGCGCTGCTCCGCAAGATGGATCGCGGTCTGCTGGTCACCGAATTGCTCGGCCAGGGGATCAACCCGGTCACCGGTGACTACTCGCGCGGCGCAGCCGGGTACTGGGTGGAAGGCGGCCAGGTCGCCTATCCGGTGGAAGAGATCACCATCGCCGGCAACCTTGCGCAGATGTACCGCGACATTGTTGCCATCGGCAACGACGTGGACAGACGGGGATCACGACAATGCGGGTCGATGCTGATCGGCGCGATGACAATCGCCGGCAACTAGCAGCTGCGCGAAGCGCTCTCATGGCTAAGCGAGGCATTCGCGACCGATTGATGGCCTGGCGGCGATCGTTGTCGGATCCGCTGCGCAATGCACCGGCCGCGACGCGCTGGATTGCGACGCTGCCTGCCGGCGACGCCCTGCTCTTGCAGCGCGAGGCGCTCGATCTGGTCTCGTCATTTCCCGGCACGCGCCGTAGCATCGGTCCCAGTCAGGCCGAGGCGCTCCTGCGCATCGACGCGCGCCTCGAGCCGCTCATCGCCCAGCTGACGGCGCAATACTCGACCAACTATCAGCGGTCCACCAGCGTCGAGACGCGGCTCTGGCATGGCGTGTTCGACTTGGTGAAGGCGTTCATCGCCGCATATCAGGCCGCGCTGAAATCCGGTCATGTCGGTGAGCAGCGGCGCTGGAAAACCGTCATGCCCAAGGTGCTCATCAGGCTTGCCCACTACAGAGGCCTCGATGGCAAGTTTCGGCTGTTTCGGTATGGACAGTGGATCCCGGCACAGTGGCGCGATTTTCACGAACTCTATGAACTCGCACGGATGCGCGGATGGCAGCGCGAGCCTCTGGCGACCGGGGGCGATGCCTTCGAGCAACCCGCGATGTCGCTGGAGCAGGAGTACGTCAAGGCATTGCTGCTGATGCGACTCGACAGCGGCAGCTTTACGCCGGACCAGGTGCAATGGGTCTCGCGCATCCTGGATGACTGGGTCGCACCGCTGTCGCTGGTGCCGCCGCCGGGAACCGGCGCGAATTTCTATATCGACCTGTCCGGTTCACAGGGACTCAAGCGCGCGGACAAGCCGCGCGCGGGCGGACGGCTCATGTACCTTGACACGAGTGCCGTGTATGCGCGCATCGTCGAGCGGATGCGCGTGCTGCCAGAACAGCAGGACGATGTGCTCGCGCCAGGAGAGTTGCCGGCGCGTGAGCAGAAACTGCTGCTGATGCGGCTGGCGGCGCTGCTCGGCCCCGACGCACTCGCGTTCTCGCCACGCGCGCCGCGCAAGGCCACCGATGCGGAGGTGCGCGTCGTCGTCGGGCTGCAGGCTTTGACGCGGGCCGTCGCGGAAGTCGGCCGGCTGTCGCCGGAGGCCGATGCGTCCGGCGCCCGGCACAGCTTCGACGAAGTGACGCAGATGGTGAATCCGGCCGCGAATCCGGACTCGGTCGCCCGCCGCGTGCGCGGCTCGCAGTGGAAGATCGTCGATCTGAGCGAGAGCGGATGCAGGTTGATCGCCCCGTCCGGCGATGCTCCGGCAATGCTGGGTGAGATGATTGCATTTCGCGACGAGGAAGGCTGGTCGCTGGCTGTGGTCCGGCGAATGCAACGCCAGCAGGTCGACGAAGTCATTTGCGGGGTGGAAGTCATCGCCAGGCGGATGGTGCGGGTGCTGCTGCGCAGCTGGATCGCTCCGCTGGAGTCGGGTCGTGCCGCCGTGGACCGGCCGTTTTTCGGGCTTTACGTGCCCGCCCATCCCGATAATCGCCAGTCTTCGCAGCGCAGCCTGATCGGGCCCGACGTGCGCTTTCTGCCCGGCGGGATGGTCGAGCTCGATACCGGCAACGCCCGCTATCTCATCCGCTTTACGCAGACGATCGAACGCCAGGCCGGGTGGGCCTGGTCGCTGTTCAACGCGGTGCGCAAGCTCTCCTCGTAACCGGCCGGGAAACGTCCGCGCGATACGGGATTCCGTCCTGCCAAAATCGGTTAGAATCGCGCCAGACTCAGGGCCGGGCGAAACGCACTCGTCGCGCCTCCGGCCGCAGAGCGATTAAGGCGCGGTTGCGCCGCCATCATGGCAGGCCCGACACGCACTCATCCATTCATCGGAGGATTTTGAAATGAAACGTCGTTCATTCCTGAAAAAAGCCGGCGTGGGGCTTGCTGCAGGCGCGGTGGCGGCACCGGCGATCGCCCAGGGCACGCAACCCGAGGTCAAGTGGCGTCTCGCATCGAGCTTTCCGAAGAGCCTCGATACCATTTTCGGCGCGGCCGAAGTCATTTCGAAGCGCGTTGCCTCGGCGACCAACGGCAAGTTCCAGATCCAGGTCTTCGCTGCGGGGGAAATCGTACCCGCATTCGGTGTCGTCGACGCCGTACAGAATGCGACCGTGCAGTGCGCCCACACCGCACCCTACTACTTCTTCGGCAAGGACCCCACGTTCGCTTTTGGCTGTGCCATCCCGTTCGGGTTGAACACGCGGCAACAGAACTCCTGGATGTACCACGGCGGAGGGCTGGCGCTCTACAACGATTTCCTGAAGGAATACAGCATCGTCAGCTTCCCTGCCGGCAACACCGGTGCGCAGATGGGCGGCTGGTTCCGCAAGGAGATCAAGACGGTCGCCGATCTGAAGGGCCTCAAGATGCGCATCGGAGGCACCGGCGGGCTGCCGCTCACCAAGCTTGGCGTCGTACCGCAGCAGATCCCTGGCGGCGACATCTATCCCGCACTGGAGAAGGGTACGATCGACGCCGCCGAATGGGTCGGGCCGTACGATGACGAGAAGCTGGGCTTCTTCAAGGTCGCCAAGTACTACTACTATCCCGGCTGGTGGGAAGGTGGTCCTGAACTCGCGCTGTTCGTGAACACCAAGGCGTACGCCGATCTGCCGAAGGACTACCAGTCGATCCTGGACGCGGCGTGCGCCGAAGCCAACATCGATATGACGGCGAAGTACGACGCCGTCAATCCGCCGGCGCTCAAGCGGCTCATCGGCAGCGGGGTGAAGCTGCTCCCGTTCTCCAACGAGATCATGGCCGCGTGCTTCAAGGCGACCAAGGAAACCTACGACGAGATCGCCACCAAGAACGAGAAATTCGCGAAGATCTACGTACCTTGGCAGAAGTTCCGCAGCGAGCAGGTCGAGTGGTTCGCCGTCGCCGAAAACCGCTTCGACAACTTCATGATCGCTGCGGAGCGGATGTCGCAGAAGAAGTGAGCTAACGCAACACCGGTCGCGGGTCCCTGGACCCGCGCGGGGGCGCGTCCGGCGAGGACATCGCGGACGCGCCTTTTGTTTGCCCTCTACTTCTTCGTCTCCGGCGTATTCTCCGGCGCTGGCGCTGGGGGTGCCGCGTTGGGCGCGGCTTCCGGCGCCTTCTCGCCACCGCCGCCCATTTCCTTCTCCAGGGCCTTCGTCGCCTCGTCCTGTTCGACGCTGGCGCCGCCCGAGGTCGAGGCGCCGGGCGTGGAGACGACGTCCGGCGTCTCGATGCGTATGTTCCGGATGTCGACCTTTTCCTTGGTCGCGAGGCCGCCCGACACTATGTTGGGGAAGGCGATGATCAGGCCGACCATGACGATCTGGATCAGCACGAACGGCACCGCGCCCCAGTAGATCTGGCCGGTGGTGACCGGTGCCATCTTGCGGCCGCTCAACCGATCGAGAAATTCCTTGGCCGGCGCCACGCTGCGCAGATAGAAGAGCGCGAACCCGAACGGCGGATGCATGAAGGACGTCTGCATGTTGACGGCAAGCAGCACACCGAACCAGACGAGGTCGATGCCGAGCTTCTCGGCGACGGGTCCGATCAGGGGAATGATGATGAACGCGAGTTCGAAAAAATCGAGAAAAAAGGCCAGCACGAAGATCAGGATATTGACGACGATCAGGAACCCGAGTTGACCGCCGGGAAGGCTGGTCAGCAGATGCTCGACCCAGACGTGACCGTTGACGCCATAGAAGGTCAGGCTGAACACGCGCGCGCCGACCAGGATGAACACGACGAAGGTCGACAGCTTGGCCGTGGTGTTCATCGCCTGCTTGAGCAACGAAAACGAGAGCCTCTTACGCACGAGCGCCATGATCAACGCCCCGGTGGCACCCATCGCACCGCCTTCGGTCGGCGTGGCGACGCCGAGGAAGATGGTGCCGAGCACTAGGAAGATCAGCCCTAGCGGCGGGATCAGGACGAACGTGACGCGCTCCGCGATCTTCGACAGCAGGCCGAGCTTGAGCAGCCTGCTGATGAGCGCGGCGACGAACGCCGTACCGACCGCGACGGACGCGGTGATCACGATCCGCTCGTCCGTGGCTACGTCAGGGTTGTACTGATCGTAGTAGATCATCCAGAAGGCAACGGCGATCGCGACCGCGATCATCGTCAGCACGAGCAGCGAGCGATTCCCCGACGACCCGTCGGGCTCGCGCAGGCTCCGCGCCTCCAAGGGCAGCGCCGGCGCCCAGCCGGGTTTGGCGATCGTCGTCCCGACCACATAGACCGCATAAAGACCTGCGAGCACGATGCCTGGAATGAACGCGCCGGCGTACAAGTCGCCCACCGAGCGGCCGAGCTGGTCGGCCATGATGATGAGCACGAGCGAGGGCGGGATGATCTGCGCCAGGGTCCCCGACGCGGCGATGACGCCCGACGCGAGCCGGCGATCGTAGCCGTAGCGCAGCATGATCGGCAGCGAAATGAGACCCATCGAGATCACCGACGCGGCGACGACGCCGGTGGTCGCGGCGAGCAGCGCGCCGACGAAGATCACCGCGTAGGCCAACCCGCCGCGCACGGGGCCGAACAGCTGGCCGATGGTGTCCAGCAAGTCCTCGGCCATCCCGCTGCGCTCGAGGATCAGGCCCATGAAGGTGAAGAACGGCACCGCCAGCAAGGTATCGTTCGACATCACCCCCCAGATGCGTTCCGGCAATGCCTGCAACAAAGTCGGTTGCAGCAGTCCAAGCTCGATGCCGACGATGCCCCATCCGATGCCTACCGCGGCGAGCGCAAAGGCGACCGGGTAGCCGATGAGCAGGACGATCACCAGCGTCGCGAACATCAGCGGGGCGATGTTTTCGATCAGGAAGGCAGTCATTTCGGCTCCTCCCGACCCTTGGCGATGCCTTCGATCTCCTCGGCAAGCGCGCGCTCGCCGCGTGCACGCAAAATTTCCTCCGCGAGTTCTTCCTCCGCGGTCTTGGTAACGATCTTCTCGCTCGGGTCGGGAATCATCCCCTTCAAGAACGCGATGCGCTTGATCAGCTCCGAAACGCCCTGGAGGAGCAGCAGGAAGAAGCCGATCGGCACCATCAGCCGCGCGGGCCAGATGATCAGCCCGCCGGCGTTGGTCGACACCTCGTGCCGCGTGTAGGCTTCCACGAATACGGGCCAGGAGAGCCACATGATCAGGAATGCCATCGGAAACAGGAAGAACAGCGTGCCGAAGATGTCGATACCCGCGCGCGTGCGCGCAGACAGCCGGTTGGTGATGATGTCGATGCGCACGTGTTCGTTGTTCTTCAGCGTGTAGCCGGCGCAGAACAGAAAGATCACCGAAAACAGGTACCACTGGATCTCGAGGAAGGAATTCGAGCTGTAGTTGAAGACCTTCCGCACGGTGGCGTTGGCGGCGCTGATCAGCACCGCGACGAGTACCAACCAATAGACGGTGTGGCCGATCCGGTCGCTCAAGCGATCGATCAGCCGGGAGAGGGCTAGCAGCGACGACACGGTGAAATCCTCCTCGAATCTGCCCCGGGTGCCCACCGGGAACGTGCGTCCGCGTCCGCAACTCTCGCCGGGAGGGTACGGTTGGCGACTGGCAACCCGCGGCGAAGAGTAACCCGCGACGCTGGCCTTGGCAATCGGGCCTTGAGCTGTCGTAAACGTGGACGGCGGCGACCCCGTCAGTGGTAAAATAATTGTTTGTTCACAACGCGTTTCTTCCCTTCCATGTACAGCCGCTCGCAGACCCTCGCGCACGCCGACCCCGAACTCTGGCACGCCATCAGCGGCGAAAATGCCCGGCAGGAAGCGCACATCGAGTTGATCGCGTCGGAGAACTACGCGAGTCCCGCCGTCATGGCCGCGCAAGGCTCGCAGTTGACCAACAAGTACGCCGAAGGTTATCCGGGGAAGCGCTACTACGGCGGTTGCGAGCATGTCGACGTAGCCGAGCAGCTTGCGATCGAGCGCGCCATGAAGCTCTTCGGCGCCGGCTTCGCCAATGTCCAGCCCCATTCGGGGGCGCAGGCCAATCAGGCCGTGTTCTTCGCCGTGCTGAAGCCCGGGGATACGGTGCTCGGCATGTCGCTCCCGCATGGTGGCCACCTGACGCACGGGTCCCCGGTGAACCAGTCGGGCAAGTGGTTCAATGTCGTGTCCTACGGCCTGGACCTGGCCACGGAACTCATCGATTACGATGCCGCGCTGCGCCTTGCGCGGGAGCACAAACCGAAACTCATCATCGCCGGAGCGTCGGCGTACTCACGCATCATCGACTGGGAGCGGTTCCGTTCGATCGCCGACAGCGTCGGCGCATTGCTGATGGTGGACATGGCGCACTACGCCGGACTGGTTGCCGCAGGTTTGTATCCGAACCCGGTCGGCGCCGCGCACTTCGTCACCAGCACGACCCACAAGACGCTGCGAGGGCCGCGCGGCGGCTTCATTCTCGCCGACGCCGAACACGCCAAGCTGATCAATTCGGCCGTGTTCCCGGGGTTGCAGGGAGGTCCCCTGATGCACGTTATCGCCGCCAAGGCCGTCGCGTTCAAGGAGGCGCAGTCGCACGAGTTCAAGGTCTACCAGGAGCGGGTGCTAGAAAACGCGCGCGTGCTGGCAGTGGTGCTCCAGGAGCGCGGCCTGCGGATCATCTCCGGCGGCACCGATTCCCACATGTTTCTGGTCGATCTGCGCGCAAAGAAGATCACCGGCAAGGACGCCGAGGCTGCGCTTGGGCGCGCCGGCATCACCGTCAACAAGAATGCGATACCGAACGATCCGGAGAAGCCGTTCGTCACCAGCGGCATTCGCGTCGGCAGCCCCGCGGTCACGACGCGAGGCTTTTCCGAAATCGAGTGTGAAGAGCTCGCTCACCTGATCGCCGATCTGCTCGACGCACCGAACGATGCGGCAACGGTCGCTCGCGTAGCCGGCGGCGTCAAGGCGCTCACAGCGAGATTTCCCGTATACCGGTGAAGTGCCCCTTCTGCGGCAGTCCGGAGACGCAGGTGGTGGACTCGAGGGTGTCCGAGGCGGGCGACTCGATCCGTCGCCGCCGGCGTTGTCTTGCCTGCCAGAAGCGATTCACGACCTACGAGACCGCCGAATTGCGGCTTCCGCAGATCGTCAAGCAGAATGGCACGCGCTCCGATTTCGACGTGGCACGAATTCGAAACGGCTTCCAGCGTGCGCTGCACAAGCGGCCGGTGCCCACCGAATATGTCGATCAGGCCGTCGAACGCATCGTGCAGACGGTGCTGGGCCTGGGTGAGCGTGAGATTCCGTCGCGGCAGGTCGGCGAGATGGTAATGCAGGAACTGTACAAGCTCGACAAGGTGGCCTATATCCGCTTTGCGTCGGTCTATCGCAGCTTCCAGGACGTGGCCGATTTCCGCGATGCGCTGAAGGAAGTCGAGCCAGCGCCCGCCCGCCGCAAACCGCGTTGACCACCACCTTGCCGGACAGGGCTGGCGCATGACGCCGCGGCTCGCCATCGACGGCGACCTGATGGCGCGCGCGCTGCGCCTCGCCGAGCACGGCATGTACACGGCGACTCCGAATCCGCGCGTAGGCTGCGTCATCGCCCGCGGCGCGGAGGTGCTCGGAGAAGGCTGGCACGAGCGCACTGGCGAAGCGCATGCCGAAGTCCGCGCGCTTGCCGACGTACGCGAGCGCGGCAACGATCCCTTTGGCGCCACCGCGTACGTCACGCTGGAACCGTGCAACCATCACGGCCGGACGCCGCCGTGCACGGACGCCCTGCTGGCGGCAGGCATCGGGCGCGTGGTCGCCGCCATGCGCGACCCGAATCCGCAGGCCGCAAAGGGGGCAGACCGCCTGCGCGACGCCGGTGTCGAGGTAGACATCGGGTTGCGCGAGGACGAAGCGCGCGAGCTCAACCCGGGCTGGATCAAGCGCATGCAGACCGGCAAGCCCTGGCTGCGCTTGAAGATTGCAGCCAGCCTCGACGGCCGGACCGCGCTCGCAGAACGGAACCAGCCAGTGGATCACCGGCGCTGCGGCGCGCGCGGACGGACACCACTGGCGCGCGCGTGCCTGCGCCATCCTTACCGGGATCGGAACCGTGCGCCAGGATGATCCCCGACTGACGGTGCGCGATGTCGTGACGTCGCGGCAGCCGCTCAAGGTGGTCGTCGATCGCCACGCGGAAATGGCGCCGACAGCACGGCTGCTGGCCGATGGTGCGATCCTGGTATTCAGTGCCGTTTCACCCAAGGCGCCGTGGCCGCCGCAGGTGCAAACGCAGGTCTTGCCGGACGGCAACGGGCGAATCGATCTTGCGGCAATGCTCGATGCGCTGGGGACACGCGGCATCAACGAGGTGCAGGCGGAGGCGGGGGCCAAGCTCAACGGTGCGCTGCTCGCGGCGGGCCTTGTCGACGAACTGCTCATTTACCTGGCGCCATGCCTGCTTGGCGATCCCGCGCGCGGCATGCTCGATCACGCGCTGCCGATCACCGGCCTCGACCAGCGGGTGCGGCTGCAGGTGCGTGGAGTGATTCCCATCGGCGAGGACTGGCGCGTCATCGCCAGGGTTGCTCCCGGGAGTCCTTGATGTTCACCGGCATCGTCGAGTCGATTGCTTGCATCACCGAAGCGCGCGCACGGTCTGGCGGCCTCCGGCTGACGGTCGATACCCGGTCGCTGGATCTGACGCAGATCGAAGTCGGCGACAGTGTCGCACTCGCGGGCTGCTGTCTGACCGTGGTGGAGGTCGGCGCGGCGGAGTTGCGCTTCGACGTTTCCGCCGAAACGCTCGCCGTAACGACCGGACTCGATCATGCCGGCGACGTCAACCTCGAAACTGCGCTGCGCGTCGGCGATCGACTCGGAGGCCACATGATGTCCGGGCACGTCGACGGAGTCGGCGTCGTCACTCGTATCGAGCCCGCGCGGGGCGACGCCGACAGCATGCTGCTTGAAGTAGAGGCACCGGCACCACTCGCGCGGTTCATCGCGACCAAGGGCTCGATCGCCGTGAACGGCGTAAGCCTGACGCTGAATGCTGTCGTCGGTCGGCGCTTTTGCGTCAACCTCATACCGCATACACTAGCGGTGACGACGCTCAGGCAGCTTGCGGTCGGCGCGCGGGTCAATCTCGAAATCGACGTGCTCGCGCGGTACGTCGCGCGGCTGCACGATGGGCAAACAGAGGAAGGGATGCCATGGACCTGACCACGCTCGAACGGCTGCCGCTGTGGATCGGCGGCCGCGCCGTGCCGGCACACACGACCCGCTATGCCGAAGTCACCAATCCGGCGACCGGCGAAGTTCTCCGCCACGTTCCGCTCGGTGATGCCGAGGACGTTGCCGCGGCCGTCTCTGCCGCGTCCGCCGCGCTCGTCGACTGGCGCAGTGCGCCTGCCCTGCGGCGCGCACGCGTTCTCATGCGTTTCCGCGACCTCATGGAGACGCACAAGAAGGATCTGGCGCGCCTCGTGTCGCAGGAGCACGGCAAGACGGTGATCGACGCTGAAGGCTCGATCACCCGCGGTATCGAAGTCGTCGAGTTCGCCACCGGCATTCCGCATTTGCTCAAAGGCGAATTCAGCGACAATGCCGGAACCGGCGTGGACACGTTCTCGCTGCGCCAGCCGGTGGGCGTCTGCGCCGGCATCACGCCGTTCAACTTCCCGGCGATGGTGCCGATGTGGATGTTTCCCGTCGCGATCGCGTGCGGCAACACCTTCATCCTCAAGCCTTCCGAGCGCGACCCGACGATGAGCCTGCGCATGGCGGAGCTGCTGCACGAGGCAGGGCTTCCCGACGGTGTCTTCAATGTCGTTCATGGCGACAAGGAAGCGGTGGATGCGATCCTGGCGCATCCGGACATCAAGGCGATCTCTTTCGTTGGCTCGACGCCGATCGCTCGTTACATTTACGAGACCGGTACCCGCCATGGCAAGCGGGTGCAGGCGCTGGGCGGCGCCAAGAATCACGCGATCGTCATGCCCGACGCCGACCTGGCGTTCGCCGCCGATGCGCTCATCGGCGCGGCCTATGGTTCCGCGGGAGAGCGCTGCATGGCGGTATCGGTCGCGGTCGCGGTCGGCGATGCGGGCGACCCGTTGTGCGAACAACTCGCGCAACGGGCGCGGCGTGTCAGGGTCGGACCCGGGGATCGTCCCGAATCGGATATGGGGCCGGTGATCACCTGTGCAGCACGCGATCGCATCGTCGGTCTCATCGATCGCGGCGTGGCCGAAGGCGCGACGCTGGTGGTCGATGGCAGGAAGCCGGGCATCGCGGGACACGAAGCAGGATTCTTCGTCGGCCCAACGCTGTTCGACCACACGCGTTCCGACATGACCATCTACCGCGAGGAAATCTTCGGGCCGGTGCTGGTCATCGTCCGCGTCGACTCGCTCGAGGCGGCGATTGCGCTGGTCAACGCGAACCCGTATGCCAATGGCGCGGCACTGTTCACGCGCTCGGGGTATGCCGCGCGGCGCTTCCAGCAGGACGCCGAAGTCGGCATGCTCGGCGTCAACGTCCCCATTCCGGTGCCGATGGCCTTCTACTCCTTTGGCGGCTGGCGCAACTCGCTGTTCGGGGATCTGCACGTGCACGGCATGGACGGCGTGCGTTTCTACACGCGCGCGAAAGCCGTCACCACGCGCTGGCCCGACGATGGCAGCGCGGCACCGGGCTTCCACATGCCCACAATGAGTTAGGGCGCGGCGACTTCAGTTCGATGCTGGCAATCGCGGCGCGCGCACCGGCCGCATCGAGAACACAAATTCCAGGATCATCCAGTGGGCCACCGGCCGGGATTCGACCTCGGCCGCCTTGAACTTGGCGCCGGCCAGCGCGTCGCGAACCGTCGGACCGAACAGCTGATCCTCAGGCAGGAGCGTCGTCTCGAGCACCTTTCCATCTGCGTCGATGATCAGCAGCGCCGACACGCGCGCCTCGCGATGCGCGCGTGCCGCGCGCGCGGGATAGGGCACGACCAGCGGATCCTTCAACCGCGGTTTGGTGGCCACCTGCTGCGGAAATCGCTGCGCAAGACGCAGTGCCTGGGTGGTTCCCAGGACCGCAGGGGTGTCCGCCGCGCCGATGGCGACGTCTCCCGGCGGAATCGGACTGTCGTCTGAGACCGCATCGGGCAGCGCTTCGGTCGGCGTTGCCGCACCGGTTGCGGGCGCGGCGGGCGGGCGCGGGTCGGTCCGACGCACGGGTGCGGGCGGCTCCGGTATCGCCTGTAGCGGAGCGGGCGCCGGCAGCGGCGTCGGTACCGGCTCGATGTCCGGCCGCGGCTTCGCGATCTCGGCGGGTGCTTCGGGTTGCGCTGCAACGGCAGCGGGTTCCGGTCCCGCAAGCAGCACCTGAACCACCGCCGGCTGACCCAACTTGACCCAGACCGGCATGGGCAAGGGCAGCAACAATCCGGCAAAGACGAGCAACGCCACGCAGTGCGCGAGCGCCGACGCGGCGAGCGCCAGCCAGAGCCGGCGGTCGCGTGCGTCAGAACTCGACATGGAATGCACGCCCATCGTTGCGGTCGTCACAAGATCGTACCTCGAAGCTCACAAAATACTGCGGCCGCCCCGTTTGTGCGAGGGCGGCCGCAGGTCAATGCACGGATCGTGCGGCTATTGACCGAGCAAACGCCACGACATGCGGTGGTCGGCGAGGGCCCCAGACTTCCCGGGCTTCAAGATCTTGGGCGAGATCTTGGCCGCCGTGGTGACCACCAACCTGATCTCCGGCGCTGCGCCCGCCGCCGTCTCCAGCGCAACGATTGCCAGCCCGACGCCGCCTTCAGGTACCGCAACGCTTTCGATGGGTACACCACCGCTATCGGTGAACAAGCTTTGACCGGTGGAGAACTCGCGCGCATAGACATTCGCCTGCATGCCGGTCAGGCACGGATCGGTCTGCACCGAGGAGCCGATGTAACCGATGATCGACACTGCGGCCTGCGGCGCGGCGACGATCTGCTGGCCCGCAGGCAGGTCGTCGAACCAGCCCTTGTCCGGCTTGTTGTCCAACCCGAACTTGTGCCCGACGTCGTGCACCAGCGCGAGCAGGTCGGTCGCGGGCGTCGTACCGCGCGTCACCGCAGGGAAGGGCAATGCCCACGGTGCGTCCTGGGTTCCGTCACGAATGGCGTACATGGTCTGGATCTGCGTGCTGCTCAGATCGGAATCATCGTAGAGCTTGCCCGTGCCGACGAATACCCAGCGGTCGATGCGGTTGTCGACGTCGATCTCGATTTGCGGCGGCGAGGTCACCGGCTGCGCAATGCCGCCGCCATCGGTCAGCGTCGCCAGCCTGCCGACCGTCCACAACGCAGGGTCGGCATTCGATAGATCGAACCGCCAGAAATTGCCCAGCAAGTCGCCCGCATAGATCTGCTCCGCGAGCTGGTTGTGGTAGTCCTTCGTGTAAGCGGACGCGTGCGCGAGTCCAGATGGGGTTCCGGCGGAACCCACGCCCGTCGACATCGTCTTCAGCAGCGTGCCGTCGCTGATGCGCACGAAGTAGAGCTTGCCCAAGCCGCTCGGGTTGTTGTACCCGGTCGCGAGGATGGCGACCCACGCACCGCTGAATCCGTGCGTCTTGACGATGATCGGCTTGCCATAGGTGTAGCCCATGTCCGGAGGCTTGAACTCCCACATGACCTTGGTCGCTGCCGCGGCTTCCGAGGTGATCGCAGCAGGATCGGTCACGTCGAGCGCGTAGTAGACGTTGCCGCCCTTGCCGAGGCCGCCGACGAGCACCGTGCGCCAATCCACGCCCGCGGTATGCGCAGCGACGTTGACGTCGACGACTTTCACGGCGCCGTCGACGTAGTAGTGGTGCCTGAACGGCGGCAGCGCGCCGTCCTGATAGGCGAGCGCGCCCAGGCCGGTCTTGACGTCCCCGCCTGCCGTTCCGCCACGGAACAATGCGCTCGGGACGAAGGCCCAGGTTTCATTGCCGGTGAGATCGTCGAAGGCGTGCAGCATGCCGTCGTTGGCGCCCGCATAGATCGTTGCCGCGCGCGCAGCGAACGACGTCTTGAAGGCGAAGTAGCCAGGATCATCGCCGTCGCGGTAAGGCGCGTTCGGCACTCCCACATACGCCGCTTCGGAGTCGGCTATATCGCCCAGCGCAGTGTTGCGCGAGCGCAACTGGTTAAGCTTGGTGCCTTCCTTGGCGCGGTTGCCACGCAGAAACTCGAGGATCGCCTGCCCGCGCGCCGCCGGCTTGCCGGGCGCCAGCGAATCGCGCTGGTTCCCGCCAAGGTTCCCCCACAGGAACGGCACCGCCGTACCCGTCTCATTGAGGGTGACGATCTTGCGCTGGGTGAACCACGGTGTGTCAATAACGTGGGGAATGACCTGCAGCTGCGTGTCGAGCTGCGTCTCGGCTTTCCAGGTTTCGGCGACGAAGGCGCCCGTCGCGGGATTGATCTGGAGCTTTCTCAGTCCGCCGCCCCATTTGGGCTCGAAGCTGACCTGGTAGATGAAGCTGGCGGAAGCGCCAAAGTTGACGTTCTGCAGGCCGACCCCAGCGCGCACGCCGGACGCGCTCGCAAGCTCAGCCAAGATCTGCCCGATCCCCAGCTTCACTTCGTCGGCGGATTGCGCGTTGACAAAGCTGCCCCGTCCATTGATTGACGCGTGCCAGAGATCATCGACGCCAGAATTGTCCGGCCTGAAAACGGTGGGATACGGCTTCGGCCATTGCAGCGTCCCGGCAGTGAGCTGCGCCTCCGTCACCGCCTGGCTGCCGGCCGGGAGCTTGCCGGAGGTGCCCAGCGATATTGCGGCGAAATTCTGGTGCTGCCAGCTCGCCGGGTCCTTGCTGCTGACTGCCACGTTATTCACCGACTCCGCACCGCTCGTGCGCAGGTCGGTGACCCAGTAATACGTGGCGTAGTCGGACAAGGAATTCGCCACCGATCCAAGTGGGTCCTCGCGATAGGGAGCCGGCCACGGGGCCCCCGTCGTCAGGCCCGGCACCACGTCTGGCAACGCCGGAACGAGATCGTCCAGGTTGCCAACCACGGTGGTGGGCAGCGCGGCCTGGTTGGTATAACCGTCGGTGAAGAACATGTGCCAGTTCTTCTGGCAGGCCAGCACGATCGGGTCGGTCGAACCCGCGAGCTGCGGATGCGTGCCGTTCTTGTAGTACTCGCCGATGCGCACAACTGCTTCGAGCGAAGGCGTTTGCTGGCCGAGCGGGATCTGCACGCCGAACAGCTGCGTGAACCATGTCGTCTTCTGCGCCGGGGTGAAGTCGCTGATGTTCACAAACGATGTCAGCTTGGTCAGGTTGTGGAAGCCAACGCGGTACTTCGCGTCCAGCTCGTTGAACGAGAGCGAAGTCGTGGTCTTCACCGCCTGGATGCGCGTGCGGTAATACGCAAACCAGTTGGCGTAGTTGGTCATCTCAGACACGTCAGGCGTCGCGCCATCGAAGGTCCTTGTGACGGTCTGCACGTCGCCGCTGTCGTCGGTCCAGGTGTGCGTATAAGTCGCTGTCGTTTTCTTGGTGATGTCGAGATCGATGCGCTGGAACGCGGGCGTCCCGTAGTTGTCCGTGGCGGGATCCTGGCCGAACTTATAGAACCGCGGGAAGGTGTGCGTCGCATCCGCAGAGTCCTGGCAGCTGCCGCCGACCGGCGTGCCGTAGCCGTGCCACTTGTCGCCGGCGGTGGCAATGAATCGGTCGCACCATTCCACGCCGGTCTTGTAGTAGTGACGCGGGACGAAGGCATAGCGCGGGGACGCGTTGCAGGCATTCGGCCCGCTGCCGGCGGTGACCGCCGTGTTGAACTGGGTGTTCGGATAGTTGAAGCGATTGGCGGAAACGGCGCCATAGGCCTGGTTGTTGTGACGGCACACAAGGCCCGGGCCATCCGCGTCTTCGAGCAGGCTCTTGCCGGAAGTGATCTGGACCAGGTCGATGAACGAAGTCTTGTCGCCCGAGCCGTCGGTGCCAGAGAACGTAATCGTGTGCGGACCTGCGGTGGCGATGCCGAAGCCGAAGACAAAGGTGTTGAAAAGGAAGTCGGGGGTCGGCACCACGGGACTGCCCAGCGGGACGCCATCCACGCTGACGAGTATCGGCTGGGCGGTGCCAGCGGGGACGCTATAGGAGCGGCGCGCCGCCTGGAAGGAAATGCGATACGAGCCCGGGCTCATGGCGATGGTCTGCGAGAACGAACCCGCGCCCTGGATGAGGGCGCCTTGTGCACCGTCGCCGCTCGACGCTGCGCCATACGCGCTGGGGAATCGCAGCATAGCGGTGCCCGCCCCCCAGACCCAGCTTCCACCGGGAGCAGCCACATCGGCGACGAAAGGCGTTTCGAAATTGCCGTTCGGTACCACAACCGTCGCCGTGGTCGAGCCCGCGACGAGGTCGCTGCACACGGCAGCGCCGGACGCCGAAGGTTTCGGCGGGCACATGGAGTCGTTCCAGCAAGTGGTGTGGTCGATCGAGCACAAGCCCGCCGTGGATATCGGATTGCAGTAGGTCAAATCCCACGTCGGCGGGGAGAAAAAGTGCAAGCATGGCGAACCGTCGATGCTGCAGGTTCCACCCTGGCGCGGGCAATATGCGGGCTCAGAGCACGTGGCATACGACAAATCGCAGTAGGGGCTGTACGAGCCCGAGCAGGATTCGTGGGTGACCGAACATGTGGAGCCGACAGGCAGGCAGGTCGCATCGACCGCGCAGGCCGTCGTCGTCTGAATGCTGCAGTGGCCCGCAACGTCCGGGCACGTGGTCGTGCACGGCGAACTGTCGACGCTGCACGTGCCGCCGAACGCCGGGCATTCGCCATCGACGTGACAGACGGCGCCCGACAAATTGCACGCACCGGCGAGACCGCAGGTGCCGGTGCAGGGCAGTCCATCGACCGAGCACACGCCGGGCAACGTCGGGCAGAAGGGGAGGTCGCTGGTGCAGGGCACGCCGGTGGACGAACAGGCGCCGGCGTCGAGGCATGTCGCATCGTTGAAACACGTAGTCGTCGTGACGGTCGAGCAATGTCCCGGCAGCGTGCCGCAGGGGTGAAGCGCGTCGCACAGCGAGGAGTCGAGGCTGCAGTGCCCTTCGTTCGGGCAGATGCCGGCGTCTAGGCAACTCTCACCGGTAAGACTGCAGTTGCCGGGCACGGTTGGGCAGCTACCCGCGCACGCGGCGTGGGTGAAGCTGCATTGGTTCAAGCCGGGGCAGTCCGTAGCGACCGCGCAGTTGCCGCCGGTGAGGCTGCAATGGCCAGGCGGGCAGGAATAATGCGGGTCGCAGGTAGCCGGGCACTCGTGCGTGCAAGTGTCACACCCGAGAGGAATGTAATAGTCGATCGTGCATGCGGATATGTCGGGAAGATTGCAGACTTCGCCGACGGGGTCGCAGGTCTGAACATGGATGTTGTTGCAGGTCTGCGGGCCGATACCATCGCAGGTCTGGTGGCCGATGGCCTCGCAGGTCTGCGGCGCATATCCATTACAGGTCTGCGGTACCGCGCTGCAGGTCTGCGGGGCGAGGCTGCCGCAGTGCTGCGCCACCGCGCCGTTGCAGGTTTGCGGCCCCCCCCCGACGCAGGTCTGCGGGGTGCCGCCGCCGCAAGTCTGGTCGGTGACCCCCAAGCACGCCTGCGGCGTGATGACCGGCGCCGGGTCCGTGCAGGTTTGCGGGATCAGCGGGCCGTAGTTCGGCCACAGCGGACTGGTCGTGTCACACCAGATCACGTTGTCGTTCTGGTAGTAATACTTGGGATCCTTTGCGGGTCCGGTCGCGGAAAACAAAGGGGACGTGTCCGACCACGCTGCGAGCGCGGCATGGGTCGTGGCGTTGACCTTGGCGTAGGCGATCGACAGGGCGGTGCTGGACCCGGTCGTCGGGTCGACGCCGGGCGGCGCCCAGGGATAGCTGTAGTCGCCGTCGGCGCTCGCTGCGGACGACGACGTCGCCGCGGGCCCGACGCCGTTCGTTCGGCAGTGCCGGGGGTCATTCTCGTGCCCCTGGCTCCAGTCGGAGTTGCACCACATCCCGATGGTCACGAGTTGAGTGAGATCGACATACTTGACCGTCGTCGCCCAGGGGTCGGCGGGGACGTGGGTCCAGTCTGCCGTGTTCGGCCCGTTCATCTGCGGGTAGGGCGTGCCGTCCGCCTGGACCGGCGGCTCGTAGTTCAGCCGCGGGTTGTAGTAGGCGTGGTTGAGCTCGGTGTTGTGTACCGGCGCCGGCCATAGGGTCCAGTACTCGTAGGGTTTGCCGGCATCCGGCGACTTCGTGGGTCCGGGCGGCCCAGGATAGCGCTCGAGTCCGGGAAGCGGGCCCGGATCGATCCCGCCGCTACACGTCGACGTCGGGACGGGGAAGAGCTTGCAACCGGCACCCGGCCCGCTGGCGTCGAAGGCCGCATCGTAGGCCGGAAACGGGAAGCCGAACTGTTCAAAGACATAGCCCCCGCTCCGGTATCGGCCGTGGCCGATGCTGGTGAAGTCGAAATTCGTGTCGAGGCGACCACAGGCGGCGTTCATGTTGCCGGTCGCGTCACGGCAATAGTTGTCGATGGCGGTGTCAGGCAGGAAGTCGTACAGCATCGACGTCGAATCGTCGACGGTCAGCATGATGTTGGGCTTGGACTGGTTCTGAACGCTTAACGGCTGGTCGCTTAGCAGCGTCAGCGCCGCGTAGCCCGGGGTGGCCAACGGCCCGAGCCCGATCATGGCCGCAAGGATACCGGCGATCCAGCGCCGGTAGAGCGGTACGGTGATGCCCTTAGCCATGATCATTGTCCTAGAAGGTCCCTTAAGCGAGCGCCTACTTCAGCATCGCCTGCAAGAATGATGCCGTGTTCTGTGGGCCGTCGACCCGGATGGTCACCCGGTAGTAGGGTTCACGGGGCAGCGGGATCGCCCCCTTGCCTGCCGTCATGCCAGGGGGAAGCTGTGACGGCAGCAAATCGCAGTTCGCTTCGATCGGCAATGAGCCGCCCGGTAGGCCGGGTGTGCACATTCGTTCGATGACGTAGCGAATTTCGGTCTTGGTCGCGTCATCCGTGTATTTGGTCAATCCCGCGCCGTCGAAAGCGGTCTTCTTCAACAGTTGGTTCGGCACGCCTCGGGAGTCGTCGGCCTGACGCGTCGCAAAGTAGTTTTCGGCAAGGAAGTCGTTGGTTTTGTCGGCAATCCGTACGAGGGCGGCGATGTCGGAGTTCTGGAACAATGCCGCCGCAGCCTTCTCCACCGCGAAATTGCCGGGCAGGATCGATGCCATCCGGAAGGAGAGATTTCCGACCACCGCATTTGTGGTCTCGACCGAACGTACCAGCGCGATGGCGGCGAGGCTCAACGCGACCATGACGATCAGCGCGATGAACATAACGACGCCGCGCTGGCGCTGCATTGGCGCGGAGGAAGCTCGGCGTATGAGGTGGGGCTTTTGCTTCATGAGGATGGATTCCACATCGGATTACGCAAGGGGATGGAGGTTTCGTAGGTGCGCACGCGGAACCCCGGGGGAATCGCACCTTCCAGCGCAGTCGCCAGCACGCCCTGGAACAGCTTCCATTTCGGCGGGAGAAGAATGTCCTGGTCGTACTTGGCCTTGTCGAACTGTTCGCCCTGGACGACGATACCGATGCGCACCGCCTTGATCCTGCTCAGCGTCGCGGTGTTCGCGGCCAGGACGTTGGCAGCGCTCCAGGCACCGGTGGCCTGAACCCAGGTGACGCCGCCGCCGGCATTCGCGATACCGTACAGCAACTTCATGTTGATGACATTCGATGCGATAGGGTTGGGCGCCGACGCGACTGCCGCGCCGCTCGCGTCCCATAGCGCCGTGCTGCGCAGGACTCCACTCGCGACGTCGAAGCTCACCCGCTGCCCGCTTCCCTGGGGACCCATGTTGAGCAGATACGCGCCGGCGGGCATATCGACTGCGACCCCGGTGTGCGTTATTTTCACGACGTCCTTATCCTCGGCCGCCGGCTGTGGGTCGACGACCACCACCGTCGCCCTCGACACCGCGCAATCGCCCTTCATCGAGATCGCGATCATCAGGTCGCCCGGCCGGAAGCCCGAAAGGCTGTGCACCTTGAAGTCGGACCCGGCAGAGGCCGTGCCGAAAAACTCGACCGGCGTGACGACGCGCTGCGACACGCTGTAGTTAACGACAAAGCTGTCGGGCGTTGCATCGGCGCCACCGTCGGTGATCAGCAAGGGGATCGGGCGGAAGGTCGTCGCCGGATCCGCCGTCGGCGTGCAGGTGCCGAGCTGCGGCATCGCATCGGCGACACCGTTGGCAGCATTGGCGAGTTCGATGCCCATGATGAAAGACGACAGCAAGCCGTTCTGCTGCGCGTCACCGACGCTGGTGGTATTGCGCTTGATGCCTTCCGCGGCCGCGAAAACCTGGTAGATCACCAGCACCGCGATCATGCCGATGACGATGCCTACCATGATCTCGATCAGGCTGAAGCCACGGTGGAAGGACTGGCGTCTGGAGATCATGGCGAGTCGCATCAGTTCTGTCCGATGACGGCAGTGGTCATGTAGTTATGGCGCTGGGGGTCCCCCGGCGCTTGCCAGAAGATCGTTACCTGCACCACCCGGCTTGGCGCACCGGTCTTGTTCTTGGACGGTGCCGCTGGTGCGGGAGGGCCCGGGTCGACCTCGACGATCGGATCCGCTGTCATCACGCCGTGGAGTGCGGGCGCCACGACGTTGTCCCTGAAGTTGATGTACTCCGGTCCGGCCGGACTGTTGTATTTGGCGGGGAGGGTCGCCTGGTCATCGGTCCACATTTGCGAAATAAGCGAGTTGGCCATGTAAACCGCCTCGGCCCGGTACTCGGCGTCGTTGGTGAAGCGGATGGCCTGTGCCTGCAAGCCGACGATGCCGAGGATGCCGAAGGAGAAGATGAGGATGCCGATCAGCGCCTCGAGCAGATAGGCGCCGCCTTGTGCATGTCGAAATGGCTTGAACGGTTGCATCATCCGGCTCCGTGGCACGACATCAACTCGGGCAAACGCGCGGATCGTCGCTGGCGACGCCGGGGCTTGGGTCGCACAGCTTGACGCCCGAGTTGACGAACGCAGTGATCGCGACGCGCAGCGGGCGACGATCGGTCGCGGAAACGTAAGAATTTGTGACGTCGATCTGGCTTATCGATGCGCTCGCATCCGCATTGGGGACGACCCGGCCCAGCCCGTTGAAGGTCACCGTGGTGGCGCCGCCGGGTGCCGTGCTCGCAGTCGTCTTGCACGCGCCGTCGGCATACGTATACGACTGCACCAGGTCGAAGGTGCCCGTCTCGTCGTTCAGGCGGTTGACCTGCCAGCCGCCCGTGCACGGCGTGGGATCCAGCACGAACTGCGCCAAGGTATTCCCGCGTATCGCCTCGGCCTGCGCCAGCCGGACACCGGTCAGCGTGTTCTCCGCACCGTTGCGGATCTGCATGTTGCCAATGAAATTCGCGTACTGCGGCCCGCCGATCATGATCAGGAAGGCGAATATCGAAACCGCGATCAGCAGCTCGATCAGCGTGAAACCGCGGGAGAGTGCAATGCTGTTCATGGCGCGTTCAACTGCAGGAGCCGTCCTTGCGAACGGCCCAGCAGGTGCCGCTGCCCGACCAGCCGGTGGCGGTGATGGTGCTCGACTTGGCGTTGGCCTGGTTGATCGTGTACGTGAATTCGACCATTCCTTCCCCGGCCTTGCCCGTCGCGGTGCCCGTATACGTCGATGCCGACTCGCCACCGCAGTCGATGTCGAAGGCGCGGGCGGTATTGACGATGGGCTTGATCACCAGGCAACCCCCGACGTACGTGCGATTGTCCAGGAAGTACTGCTCGTAACGTGTTCTCAGATCCGACAACGCCGACGTCGCCTCGATGATCTTGCCGCGCCTGACGTAGTCGGCGTAGTTCGGCAATGCGATCGCGGCGAGGATGGCAACGATCGCGACCACGATCATCACCTCGATCACGGTGAAGCCATCGGCAGCGCCTACGACACGCGCTTGACGCCAACTGTCGGCGCCCTTGGGCGATGCGGGTGATATTTCCCTGATAGGCACGGCAATTTCCCCTTTTTGCGCAACGCCATGGTATGGCGCAGCGCAGTCCCAGGCAATGTAAGCCGATTAGAGGTATCGCTGGCGGAACAGACGGTTATAGACGTCCAGGCGCGGTCCGGGCGATCGTCTGTTGCGGTCTGATCCTGTGCAGTTCAGTTCGTATCTACAAACAGCGATCATGCGATTTGTCGATCCGCGCGCGGCCGCTGTTGGCGAGCACGACTTTGAGCGCATTCTGCCCCGGTTTGCAGACCACAAAGGTGCCCATTTGCAAGGCGCCACCCAGCAATCTGGCGTGGCCGAGGCTGGTGTACGAGACATAGTTCAGGACCGGGTGGTTGCCGCGAACCGTAATGCCGTCGGGGGCTGACCCTTCCCGGCGGATCACCTGCTCGTCGCTTTCGATTTCGCCGTCGTGATTCTCGTCGACGAACATGATCCATCCCGACTCCCAGCCGCCAGCGGAGGACGCGCACCGACGCTGATCCACGCTCTTGCAAAGGTTGACGCGAAACCCGTGCTTGATGGCTTCGCTCCGTGCAATGTCGAGTGTATCCGCGAGGAACCGAGCGTGATTCATGAGCTGCTGGGAGGCGATCCACTCCCGATAGGCCGGAGGCACCGCGACCAGCAGGACGCCAAGGATGGCCAGGGCTGTCATGAGTTCGATCAGCGAGAAACCTGGTGCGTACCGGTTCGTCTCGCGGTGTTCGAGGATCGTTGCCATCGGCACTCCCATCCTGTTCGTGCCGGCGCGCGCGGCAGTCAGGCGAATGCTAGTTCGGCAGCGCAGAAATGGAACTTCGACCGTTGGCCTAAGTCATTGGATGGATTGACATTACCGGTTGGGTAGCCGTCGCGTTCGCGGACGCAGTGCGGTGCCCGGGCGCTTGTTGAAGGACGGGCTCGCGCGGCGCCGCTCCAGCCCTGGGCGCATGCCATAATCCATGGTCGCAGGGACGCCCACGTATCCCGAAACGTCCAAGAAATCTCCTCAGGCTTCAGCCATGCAGACCAAGCCACGATTTGCCTGGAGCGACCCGTTGCTGCTCGACGATCAGCTCAGCGCCGATGAACGGATGGTGCGCGACACCGCGCACGCGTTCGCCCAGGAACAGCTGCTGCCGCGCGTCACCGACGCTTTTCGTCACGAACGGACGGACAGCGGCATCTTTCGCGAGATGGGGGCACTCGGCCTGCTGGGATCCACCTTGCCTGAAACTTACGGCGGCGCCGGGATGAACTACGTCTGCTACGGTCTGATCGCACGCGAGATCGAGCGGGTCGATTCAGGCTACCGGTCGATGATGAGCGTGCAGAGCTCGCTCGTGATGTATCCGATCCTGGCGTACGGAACGGAGGCCCAGCGCCAGAAATTCCTGCCCAGGCTTGCGTGCGGCGAGTGGATCGGCTGTTTCGGGCTCACCGAACCCGACCACGGTTCCGACCCGGGGTCGATGGTCACGCGGGCTCGAACAACCGATGGCGGATATCGGCTGTCCGGCGCCAAGATGTGGATCTCGAACTCGCCGATCGCCGACGTGTTCGTGGTCTGGGCGAAGACCGACGACGGCGTCATCCGCGGCTTCATCCTGGAGAAGGGCATGAAGGGACTCGCGGCGCCGAAGATCGAAGGCAAATTCAGCCTGCGCACGTCGATCACTGGAGAAATCGTGCTCGACGACGTCTTCTGCCCGGAGGAGAACCTGCTGCCTGGCGTCGACGGTCTGGCAGGCCCCTTCGGCTGTCTCAACAACGCGCGCTACGGCATCGCCTGGGGTGCGCTGGGTGCCGCGGAATTCTGCTGGCACGCGGCGCGGCAGTACACGCTCGATCGCAAGCAGTTCGGTCGGCCGCTCGCAGCCAACCAGCTGATCCAGAAGAAGCTCGCGGACATGCAAACCGAGATCACGCTCGGCCTGCAGGGATGCCTCAGGCTGGGCCGCCTCAAGGACGAAGGCAAGGCGGCCCCGGAGATAACCTCGATCATGAAGCGCAATTCTTGCGGCAAGGCACTGGACATCGCGCGCGCGGCGCGCGACATGCACGGCGGCAACGGCATCGTCGACGAGTTCCACGTGATCCGCCACGTGCTGAACCTCGAAACGGTCAACACCTACGAGGGCACGCACGACGTGCACGCGCTCATTCTCGGTCGGGCCCAGACCGGCATCGCGGCGTTTTCCTGAGCCGTGAAGCTCTATAACTACTTTCGTTCGTCCGCCGCGTATCGCGTACGCATCGCGCTGAACCTCAAGGGACTGGCCTTTGAATACGTTGCCGTCCATCTGACCAAGGGCGAGCAGCGCGCCGAAGCTTACCTTGCGCTCAACGCTCAGGCGCTGGTGCCCGCGCTCGTCGACGATGGCGCAACGCTGACGCAATCGCTCGCGATCGTCGAATACCTGGACGAACGCCACCCCGATCCGCCGCTACTGCCGGCCGCGCCCGCCGAGCGCGCGAGGGTGCGCGCGATCGCGCTGGCGATTGCCTGCGACATCCATCCCCTGAACAACCTGCGCGTGCTGCAGTACCTGACGCGCGTGCTCAATGTCGGCGAGGAGCCGAAGAACGCCTGGTACCGCCACTGGATCGACCTCGGTCTGGCCGCGCTCGAAGCACAGGTCGCGAACGACCCCGCAACCGGTGCGTTCTGCCACGGTGACACGCCGACCCTCGCCGACGTCTGCCTCGTGCCGCAACTCGCGAATGCCAGGCGCTACGCCATCCCGCTGGAGCCCTACCCGACTTTGCTGCGGATCGATGGTCGCTGCCGTGCACTGTCCGCGTTCGCGGATGCTGCGCCGGAACGACAACCCGACGCGGCATAGGCGGTTCGTGGCAACGAGAATTCCGCACGCTGTCGGGAGCGCAACCGCGTTGTAGTGCGTTGCGGCAGCGACTTCACTTCTCCCTACTTCTAGGAGCTAATTCATGCAATTCGCCATTCCCGCGTGGGAGCTTCCCGCCGTCCCCGTCGCCGGCAGCGATCAGTACTACCCCGTACGGCACATCTACTGCGTGGGCCGCAACTATGCAGAGCACGCCAAGGAAATGGGAGGCGATGCCGCGAAGGAGCCTCCATTTTTTTTCACGAAGCCGGCCGATGCCATCGTGCCGGTCGTGCCGCCGGCGACTGGCGAGATCCACTACCCGCTCGCAACCAAGAACTTTCACCATGAGATCGAACTGGTAGTTGCCATCGGCGCGCGCGGCGCCAGGCTCGCGCCGGAAGATGCACATAGGCTTATCTACGGCTATGCCGTCGGCCTCGACATGACGCGACGCGATCTGCAGAACGCGATGCGTGAAATCAAGCGTCCCTGGGATATCGGCAAGTCGTTCGCCCAGGCCGCACCGATCGGACCGATCCACCCGGTAAGCCGGGTAGGGTACGTCAGCCGCGGGCGGATTTCGGTCGAGGTCAATGGCGTGGTCAAACAGCAGGGGGATCTCGCCGACATGGTGTGGGATGTCCCGCACATGCTGCATTTCCTGTCGCAGTATTACGAATTGCTGCCTGGCGATCTCGTCTTCACGGGCACGCCTGCCGGCGTCGCCGCCGTCGTCACGGGAGACCTGATGGTCGGACGGATCGAGTCGCTGGGCGAACTGAAGGTGCGCGTCGTCGGGCCGCAGGCGGGGTGATGTCGCCCGCGTCCGCGGAAATCATCGAGCGCGGATACAACAATCGGGCGGCGTGTCCCGACCACCCGCAATGGTTCGCGCGTTGGGCGGACGAGAGCGAAGTCGCCCGTGCGCGGCTCGATGCTCGGCTCGACCTGCGCTACGGCAGTGCGCCAAGGCAGACGCTCGACCTCTTTCGCGCGGCGCAGCCGCGAGGCTCGCTGCTGTTCATCCACGGCGGCTACTGGCGCTCGCTCGACAAGTCCTCGCACTCGTTCGTCGCCGGGCCGCTGGTCGATCGCGGCGTGAGTGTCGCGGTGATGAATTACGATCTGTGCCCCGCCGTCGGCATTTCCGACATCGTCGTGCAGTGTCGCGAGGCCGTAGCGTGGCTGGCACGGCATGGGCGCGAGCATGGCATGCCAACGGGACGGCTGGTGGTCGCGGGGCATTCCGCCGGCGGTCATCTGGCGGCCATGCTGTTCGCGACGGATTGGTCGAAATACGGATTGCAGGCAGACGTGCTGGCGGCGGGTGCAGCTATCAGCGGAGTGTTCGATCTCGAACCGCTCGTGCTGGTGTCGTTCATCAACACAGACTTGCGCCTCGACACCGCCACGGCACGGGCAATGAGTCCGGTCCGCCTGTCGACCCGGGTCGAGGCGCCGCTGCTGCTTGCCGTCGGGGCCGCTGAAACCGGCGAATTCATCCGCCAATCGCAGCTGCAATGGGACGCGTGGCCGGCGTGCCATCCGCCCCATTCGTCGGGGCCACTCCTAGTGCCGGACAGGCACCATTTCAGCGTTCTCAGCGACCTCGGAGACCCGACAAGCGAGCTTTTCAAGCGTCTTTTCGCACTGATTCCGACCTGAGGCAGGGTCTACCGCGGGCGTGTTGACAACTGACTCGCGGTCATTTACGCTGTTTAAATGACCAACAGTCATTTGATGACACCATGGTAGTGCGACAGCGGGCCATCCACGTCGGTGAAAAGACCGAACGCCACCACGCGATCCTGAACGCGGCGGAGCGCCTGTTGCTGCGCTCGCCTGACCGCATCGCCAATATGGCCGAGGTCGCACAGGAAGCGGGACTCGCGAAAGGCACCGTCTACCTCTATTTCCCGAGCAAGGAAGAACTGCTCCTGGCGCTGCATGAGCGCAATATCGACGGTTTCTTTCGGGCGCTCGGTGACCGGCTGGACCAGCCTGCCGCCGTGGCGATCGAAGACGTCTTTGCGCTGACCCGCGCGCACATCGTCGCGCCGCCTCTGTTCCTCCCGTTGGCAAGCCGCTGCTTTGGCGTCGTGGACCAGAACGTTCCAATTGCCGCTGCCTTGGCGTTCAAGCAGCGCATGGCGGCGCGGCTCGAGCGTGCGGGCGCTGGCCTGGAACGCCATTTTGCAATGCTCGCCCCCGGCGACGGCGTCGTGCTGCTACGGCACAGCTACGCCTTGATCCTCGGACTGTGGCAGATGGCCGGCAGTGCGACGAGCGCACCTGAGCGGCAGGCCGGGGAACCGGCGTCGCCCGTATTTGCCTGGCACTACCCAGAAGAACTCGAACGGGCGATGTTCGCCCTTTGGGAAGGTACGCTGGCGGGAGCCGCGCGCCGCACAAACCACTGACATGGCAAAGGCGACTGACGACATGCGGATCAACGCTCGGACAATTTCGCTGCTGGTGTCGGTCGCCAGCGCGCTTTCGCTGCTTGCGGTCGGCGCCTGTTCCCGTCCTGAACCGCCGCCTCAGGGCGTGCGACCGGTACAGATGATGCAGGTCGCGCTGAAAGCCTCCGGCGAGCAGACGGTCTACGCCGGCGAAGTCAAACCCCGGTACGAGGGCGACCTCGGCTTTCGCGTTGGCGGCAAGATCGTCGCCCGGCTGGTCGACGTCGGCGCAACGGTCACGAAGGGCCAGTTGCTGGCGCGCCTCGACCCGGCCGACGCCGGGCTGCAGACCGAATCCGCGAGGCGCAGGTTGCGGCGGCGGAGACCGAATTCACTTTTGCGAAGGCCGAATTCGAGCGCTACCAGGGCCTGCTCGAGCAGAAATTCATCAGCCAGTCGGCGCTCGACGCGAAGCGCAACTCGCTCAACAGCACCAAAGCCAAGTACGAACAGGCGAAAGCACAGCTGGCGGTCACCAGGAATCAGGCGAGCTACGCGACCCTCGCGGCCGATCGTGACGGCGTGATCACGGTGGTCAACGCGGAGGTCGGGCAGGTGGTTCAGGCGGGTCAGGCCGTGTTTCGCCTGGCACAGGCGGACCAGCGCGAAGTCCTGATCAACGTTCCGGAAAACCGGCTGGCGGATCTGAATACGGCCAAGCGCTTGGGCGTCGTGCTGTGGGCCAACCCAGGGCGGATCTATCAGGCCAGGATCCGCGAAGTCGCGCCGGCGGTCGATGCGACAACGCGCACGTTCGCGGTCCGCGTTTCGATCGTCGATGCAGATGCGGCAGTGCGATGGGGCATGACCGCGAACCTGGTGTTGCAGGGCGAGGGCATCGTCGACGCGGCGGTGCTTCCGCTCACGTCTGTCTATCAGAAGGATGGCAAGCCGGCTGTCTGGGTTTTCGACCCCGCGTCGAAGCAGGTCAACCTGCGGGCGGTGGAGGTCGGCATGTATCGCGAAGACGGCGTGGTCGTGCGTTCGGGGCTTCAGAACGGCGAGTGGGTGGTCACCGCCGGCGTGCACAAGCTCGTTCCGGGCCAGCCCGTGCGGCCACTCGACGATGCGACGAAATCGTGACCAGCAGGCAAAGCCGTGCGCGACCCGATTCCTGATCCGCCAAGCCGCTTCAACCTCTCGGAGTGGGCGCTGCGCCATCGCACGCTGGTCCTTTACCTGATCGTCGTGTTCGCAGTGATCGGCGTGCTGTCGTACGGCAAGCTTGGCCAGTCGGAGGATCCGCCGTTCACGTTCAAGGTGATGGTCATCCGCACCAACTGGCAGGGTGCGACTGCGCGCGAAGTCGAACAGCAAGTCACCGACAAGATCGAGCGCAAGCTGCAGGAGACGCTGAATATCGATTGGGTGCGCAGTTACAGCAAGCCCGGCGAATCGATGGTGTTCTTCGCGATGAAGGATTCGGCGGAGTCGGCGCAGGTACCCGAGACCTGGTATCAGGTGCGCAAGAAAATCGGCGACATCCGGAACCAGCTCCCGCCCGGGGTCCAGGGGCCGTACTTCAACGACGAGTTCGGCGACACCTATTCCAACATCTACGCAGTGACCGGCGATGGATTCGACTATGCGGCGCTGAAGCGCAATGGCGACCGGATCCGCGCCGAGCTGCTGCGCGTTCCCGGCGTTGCGAAGGTCGACTTCATCGGCGAGCAGGATGAAAAGATCTACATCGAGCTGTCGGATACCAAGCTGGCGACGCTCGGTGTCGATATCGCCACGATCATCCAGGCGCTCGGCGCGCAGAACGCAGTCGCTGCGGCGGGTGCGTTCGACACCTCGACCGACCGCATCTACGTTCGCACCAGCGGCGCCTTCGACTCGGTCGAGTCGATCAGCGACCTGACGCTTCGCGCCAATGGCCGGGCGTTTCGACTCGGCGATATCGCACGGGTGTTCCGCGGCTATGTCGATCCGCCGCAACAGAAAATGCGATACATGGGCAACGAGGCGCTCGGCCTGGGCATCACCATGGCGCCCGGCGGCGACGTGATCGAACTCGGGCACGCGCTCGACGCTGCGGTCGACCGCATTCAACGCGCGCTGCCGGTCGGAGTCGAGATCGAGCACGTGGCGAGCATGCCGCGCGCGGTCCAGCGCTCGGTCAATCAGTTCCTGCGGTCGCTGACCGAAGCGATCCTGATCGTGCTCGCGGTGAGCCTCGTCAGCCTGGGCCTGCGAACGGGCCTGGTCGTCGTGGTTTCCATTCCGCTGGTGCTCGCCGTCACCTTCGCTTTCATGGCCTGGTTCGACATCGGGCTGCACAAGATTTCGCTCGGTGCGTTGATCCTGTCGCTGGGGCTGCTGGTCGACGATGCGATCATCGCGGTCGAGATGATGGCGGTGAAGATGGAGCAGGGCTTCGATCGCTTTCGCGCGGCGAGCTTCGCCTACACCAGCACCGCGTTCCCCATGCTCACGGGAACACTGATCACGGTCGCCGGCTTCCTGCCGATCGCGATGGCCAAGTCATCGACCGGCGAATATACCCGCTCGATCTTCCAGGTGTCGGCGATCGCGCTACTCGCGTCCTGGGTGATTGCGGTGATCGCGATACCGTACCTCGGCTATCGCATGCTGCCGGACCGCGCGCAGCAACACGCCCCGCCGTGGTGGCGTCGGGCCCTGGCGCGGCTGCGCGGGGAGCCGGCATCCATCGCGACGGTCGATGCCGGGCATCGTGACGCGGACCACGTCTACCAGACGCGCTTCTATCGTCGCTTTCGCAGCCTGGTCCGATGGTGCGTGACGCATCGCGCGCTCGTCCTCGCGGTAACCGTTGCGGCCTTTGTCGGCTCGCTGGCGCTGTTCCGCCTCATCCCGCAACAGTTTTTCCCGGCTTCATCTCGCCCCGATCTGCTGATCGACCTCCGCCTTGCCGAGGGTTCCTCGTTTGCGGCAACGCTCGAGCAGACGAAGAAAATGGAAGCTATCCTCGCCAAGGACGGCGCCGTCGAAAGCTACGTCAGCTACGTCGGCACCGGCAGTCCGCGCTTCTATCTGCCGCTCGATCAGCAGTTGCAGCAGTCGAACTTCGCGCAGTTCGTCGTGCTTGCCCGCAGCAATGCGGAGCGCGAACAGTTGCGCAGTCGCGTGCTGCAGTTGTTCGAAAACGACTTCGTCGGTCTGCGCGGCCGGGTGTCGCGGCTCGAGAACGGACCGCCGGTCGGTTTTCCCGTCCAGTTTCGCGTCTCCGGCGACGACATCCCGACGGTGAGGCGAATCGCCGGCCAGGTCGCGGAGGTCATGCGCGCGAACCCGAATACCGCCAGCGTACAGTTCGACTGGGACGAACCGTCCAAGGTCATCCGGCTGCATCTAGACCAGAACAAGGCGCGCGCCGCGGGGCTGACTTCGCAGGAACTGGCGGCGTTCGTCAACAATTCGCTCTCCGGACTCAACGTGACGTATTTCCGCGAACGCGACAAGCTGATCGAAGTCCTGTTGCGCGGCCCTTCGGAAGAACGCGCGCGGCTCAGTTTTCTCAAAGACCTCGCGATCCCCACGAAAGGCGGCAGTGCCGTCCCACTGGCGCAGATCGCGGACATCGAATACGGGCTCGAGGACGGCGTCATCTGGCGGCGCAATCGCCTGCCGACGATCACCGTGCGCGCCGACGTGACCGGCGAGGCGCAGGGTGTCGACGTCACCCGCCAGATCGATCCGGGCCTCGCGTCGATTCGCGCAAATCTGCCGCTGGGCTACGCGATCGAAGTCGGCGGGGCCATCGAGGACTCCACCAAGGGCCAGAAGTCGATTGCCGCCGGCGTTCCGGCGCTGATCATCGTCGTGCTGACTTTGCTGATGCTCCAGCTGCAAAGCATCAAGCGCACGCTGATGGTGGTGCTCACCGCGCCGCTGGGCCTCATCGGTGTGGCGATCGCGCTGCTCCTGTTCGGCAAGCCTTTCGGCTTCGTCGCGATGCTGGGCACGATTGCGCTGTCCGGAATCATCATGCGCAACTCGCTGATCCTCGTCGACCAGATCGACAAGGACATTGCCGCGGGGCACACGCCGTGGAATGCGGTCATCGACGCGACGGTACGGCGTTTCCGGCCGATCGTCCTGACCGCTTCCGCCGCGGTATTGGCGCTCATTCCGCTGACGCGGAGCGATTTTTTCGGGCCGATGGCGGTCGCGATGATGGGAGGGCTGGTCATCGCCACGGTGTTGACGCTGGTTTTCCTACCCGCGCTCTACGCCGCATGGTTCCGGGTCGAGCCTGAACGCGCTACCCAAACGGCGGCGCCGGAACTGCGCGTCGCAGTAGGACCTGCCTAGCAGACTGCGAGTCGGCGCCGCGGGCCGCAGCGTCGAGCGCCGCAGTATAATGCGCGTATCCCATCAACCGACGCACTGCCAACATGAGTCATTCCCGGCTGCACGCAGTGGACCCCCCCGCGGTGGGGTCGCCAGCCATGCCGCAGGCCGTCAGTCCCGTGCCGGACATCATCGCCGACCTCAAGGCGGGGCGCATGGTGATTCTCGTCGATGAGGAGGATCGCGAGAACGAAGGCGATCTGGTCATCGCGGCCGATTTCATCACGCCGGGCGCAGTGAACTTTATGGCCACGCACGGTCGCGGGTTGATTTGCCTGACGCTGACCGAGCAGCGCAGCCGCCAGCTGAATCTGGCACCGATGGTGAGCGAGAACCGCACCGTTCACGGCACCGCGTTCACGAGTTCGATCGAGGCCGCCGATGGGGTGACGACGGGCATATCGGCGGCGGACCGTGCGCATACGATTCGCGTCGCCTGCGCGCCCGACGCGCGGCCGCGCGACATCGTCCAGCCCGGACACGTCTTCCCGGTGGTGGCGCAGCCGGGTGGAGTCCTTGCGCGGGCGGGCCACACCGAAGCCGGATGTGACCTGACGGAACTCGCGGGCCTGACGCCGGCGGCGGTGATCTGTGAAATTCTCAAGGACGACGGGTCGATGGCGCGCTTGCCGGACCTGGTCGCATTCGCTCGCGTGCACGGCCTCAGGATCGGCGCCATCACCGACCTGATCCACTATCGCAGTCAAACCGAGCGCCTGGTAGAACGAGTCGGCGAGCGGCCCATTCATACTGCGGAAGGCGAATTTCAACTCGTGACCTTTCGCGACAAGCTTGCCGACGCCACACACCTGGCGCTGGTCCGCGGCCGGATCACGCCGGAGCGCGAAGCCCTGGTGCGCGTGCACGAGCCGCTCTCGGTCGTCGACCTGCTCGATCACGGGAGCCGGACGCACACGTGGACCATTCCCTCGGCGCTTGCGGCGCTCGCCAAAGCCGAGTGCGGCGTCCTGGTCCTTCTGCATAGCACCGAGTCCGCACAGGACCTCAGGCAGCGCGCGTTGTCCGACCAGGCGCGGCCTGACATCAAGATGGACCTGCGCAATTACGGCATCGGTGCGCAAATCCTGCGCGACCTCAATGTAGGTCGGATGCGGCTGCTGGCACGACCGCGCAAGATGCCGAGCATGGCCGGATTCGGACTCGAAGTAACCGGTCACCTGGAGTCGCCTCCGCCGCATCGGTCCACTCCAGGCTAGCGTCCGATCCACCGTTCGCTGCCGCCGTGTCGGGAGAGACGCGGCGCCAAATTCCGGTCCATTCCCCTGACCATGCCTACCCGCAAGATTGCCCCCACCACCCGCGCCGAGCACATGCGCGTGGGCATCGTTGTCGCACGTTTCAATCCTGACGTCGGTGAAGCTCTGCTCGCCGGCGCCTTGCGCGCGCTCGACGGTGCCGGCGTGGCACAGGACGCGATCACGGTCGCTTCGGTGCCGGGAGCGCTCGAGGTGCCGCTCGCGCTGCAGCGCATGGCGCAGACCGGCGATTACGACGCGCTGGTTGCGCTCGGCGCGGTCATCCGCGGCGAGACCTATCATTTCGAAGTCGTCGCCAACGAATCGGCAGCCGGCGTGGCCAGCGTGCAGCTCGAATTCGGGACGCCGATCGGCAACGGCATCTTGACCACGGATAGCGACGCGCAAGCGCTCTCGCGGGCCGATGGCAAGGGCCACGACGCTGCGCTGGCCGCCGTGGAGATGGCCAACCTGCTGGACGCGATCGATGAAGAGTAGCCGTTCGCGCGCGCGCGAGTTGGCGCTGCAGGGCCTCTATCAGTGGTTGCTGTCGGGGACCGACCCGGCAGTGATACACGCGCAGCTCGCCGAGACGGAAGGGTTCGTCCATTGCGACACGAAATTCTTCGACCGCATGTGGGAGGGCGTCACCTCCGAATTCGACGCGCTGGTGATTGCGATCTCGCCGCACTGCGACCGCGCTGCCGCGCAACTCTCCCCGATCGAGAAGAGCGTACTGGTCATCGGCGCATGGGAACTCCTGCGCCAGCCCGAGGTGCCGTACCGCGTGGCCATCAACGAAGCCGTCGAGCTCGCCAAGGCCTATGGCGGAACCGACGGCCACAAGTTCGTGAATGGCGTGCTCGACAAGCTTGCCACCGCAGCGCGGGCGCCCGAAGTCAGTGCGGCGCGCGTCTAGTCGGACGCGTTTGGTCTAGCGACCTGTCGGCAGTCGCCTCGCGCATCCCGACCGACCTGTCACGATGGCGGCGCTCAGCGAATTCGAATTGATCGAGCGTTTTTTCCGGCGCCCAGCGACGAGCGCGGCACTCGGCATCGGTGATGACGCCGCGCTGGTGGCGCCGTCGCCCGGATGCGAACTCGCGATTTCGGTGGACATGCTCGTCTCGGGCCGCCACTTCTTCGCGGATGCCGACCCGTACGCGATCGGCCACAAGACGCTCGCCGTGAATCTTTCCGACATGGCGGCGATCGGGGCCACGCCGCGATGGGCGCTGCTGGCTGGCGCCTTACCCGAGATCGACACCGGCTGGCTGTCCGAGTTTGCGCGAGGACTGTTCGCCCTCGCCGACGCCCATGGGGTCGAACTGATCGGCGGCGACACGACGCGCGGGCCGCTGACGCTATGCGTGACGATCATCGGCGAAGTGCCGACCGGGAAAGCGTTGCTGCGGGCAGGTGCCAGGTCAGGGGATTCGATCTGGGTTTCAGGCCCACTCGGCGATGCGGCGCTGGCGCTCGCGCATCTTGAGGGAAGAGTAGCGCTGCTTGCGGACGAATTTGCGGCGTGCGAGCGCGCTCTGCTGCTGCCGACACCGCGCGTTGCACTCGGCGAGCTGCTGCGCGGCGTGGCCACGGCGGCAATCGACATCTCCGACGGCCTGACGGGCGATCTCGGACATGTGCTTCAGGCATCGAAGCTCGGTGCCACGATCGAACTCGGGGCGATCCCGCGTGGCGTCGCCATGACGCGACTACTGGCCGGGACCGAGCGCGACGTCGCGCTGCGCTGCCTGCTTGCAGGAGGTGACGACTACGAACTTTGCTTCACCGTGCCGGAGAGCCGCGATGCGGGCGTCGGCGACATCGCGCGCGCACTGGGGCTGTCACTTTCTCGCATCGGTACGACCAACGGCGACTCGGGCATCGTCGTCCGGGACGAGACCGGAAGCAAGCTCGCAACGCTACCCCGCGCCTTCGACCATTTCGCGCCATGAAACGCGCCAAGGCACCTACGCTGCGATTCCTGTTCGCACACCCGGCGCATTTTCTGGCGCTGGGATTCGGCGCGGGACTGGCGCCGGTCGCACCTGGAACCTTCGGCACGCTGGTCGCGCTGCCGCTGGCGGCCGCGTTGCGCGCATACGCCAGCGACGCGGCCTATCTGGGTGCTGTCGTGGTGGGCTTCGCCGTCGGCGTCTGGGCGGCCGGTCGCACCGGCCGTGCCCTTGGCGTCGGCGACCACGGCGCGATCGTGTGGGACGAGATCGTCGCCTTCGTCCTGGTGCTGTTCTTCGTCGGCGCGGAGCCGCTGCGCGTGGCGTTCGCGTTCCTGTTGTTCCGGCTGTTCGACATCGCGAAGCCGCCGCCCGCGGGCTTTATCGACCGCGAGTGGCACGGTGGCTTCGGCGTCATGGCCGACGACATCGTTGCGGCGCTCTACGCGTTGCTGGTGCTCGCGTTGTGGCAGCGGCTGATCGGCTGAGCAGTCGAGGCGATGAGTGAACAATCTGCCCAGGGTGTGGACGAGCACCAGGCGCGACGCCTCGAAGAACTGTCGCTTAACGCGTCAGGGGCGTTTCAGTCGCTCGTGTACGACGGATGGCTGCTCGGCTACCGACGCGGGCCGACCAAGCGTTTGCGCTGCGTCAATCCGTTCTATGCGTCCAGCCTGCCATTGCAGGAGAAGGTCGACCATTGCACGCATTTCTATGCCGCCGCGGGCCTGCCGGCGATCTTTCGGCTGCTGCCATTCTCGCAGCCTGCAGGCCTCGACCCATGGCTCGAACGCGCCGGCTGGGAGCGATTCGAAAGTACGTTGGTGCTGCGTTGCTCGCTGCAAGGTCTGCGGCTGCCTTCGATTGCCGTCGCCAACGTAACCATCATGCCGGTGCCGGAGTGGCAGGAGCTTGTGGCGGACTTGCTCAACATTTCGCCGGAACTGCTCGCACCGTCCGTCGAGCGGGCGCGAGCCTATCCGTTGCCGCATGCCGGTGCGGTGCTGCGCCGCGACGGCGAAGTCGTCGCCTGTGGCCTGGTGAAGTTCGAAGCGGATCACGCGGGTCTATTCGTGGTGCAGACTGCCGAGGCGCATCGAGGACGCGGCTACGGTCGGTCGATCGTCGCCGCGCTGCTGACCGAAGCCCTGCGGCGACATGCCCGGTTCGCCTACCTGCAGGTCACCGCGACCAATGCTTCGGCGCTCGCGCTCTATCGCCATTTTGCGTTCGCGACGGTTTACGATTACTGGTACCGTGCCCGGGTCGGCGAACAGGGTTGAGATGCGTATCGACGAAGAGCTGTATGCGCTGGCCATCGAGATTGGACGCCTGTCGGCGGTCCGGCGGGTGATGATCGCGACGGCGGAATCGTGTACGGGCGGCCTCGTCGCCGGCGCGATCACGGCCGTGGCGGGCAGTTCGGCGTGGTTCGATCGCGGTTTTGTCACCTATTCCAACGCAGCGAAAATCGAACAGCTCGGCGTGTCGCCGGAGACGATCGCAACACACGGAGCGGTGAGCACGCGGACGGCGGCGGAGATGGCCGCGGGCGCGCGCCGGGTGAGCGGGGCCGACTGGGCGGTCGCCGTCACCGGGGTGGCCGGGCCCGGAGGGGGTTCGGTCGACAAGCCGGTCGGCACAGTCTGCTTCGGCTGGGCGGGGCCGAGGGGCGTCCAGACGGAAAGCAGCCTGCTGTCGGGCGATCGGGCGTGGGTACGACGGGAATCGGTCCGGATCGTCCTGGAGGGCCTCATCGACCGTCTGGCCTAGGCCAAGAGAGGACTGGCATCGAACGATCGTTCTATGCAATAATCGATTCGTACTGGCCCCCAACCCTACAGGCGCATCATGAGCAACGGACTCGGCAGGAATACTGGAATGAACGCAATGGACGACAGCAAGGGCAAGGCGCTCGCTGCGGCGCTGGCGCAAATCGAGAAGCAGTTCGGCAAGGGCTCGATCATGAAAATGGGCGAGGCCCAGGTGCAAAGCGACCTGTCCGTCGTGTCGACCGGGTCGCTGGGGCTCGACATCGCGCTCGGGGTCGGCGGTCTGCCACGAGGGCGTGTCGTCGAAGTCTACGGTCCCGAATCCTCCGGCAAGACGACGCTTTGCCTGCAGGTTGTCGCGCAGGTGCAGAAGGCCGGCGGCGTCGCCGCCTATATCGATGCCGAGAATGCGCTCGACCCTGTCTACGCGGGCAAGCTCGGCGTCAAGGTCGGCGACATGCTGATCTCGCAGCCGGACACGGGCGAGCAGGGATTGGAAATCGCGGACATGCTGGTGCGTTCGGGCGGCGTCGACGTGATCGTCATCGACTCGGTGGCCGCGCTGGTTCCGCGCGCCGAGATCGAGGGCGAGATGGGCGATCAGCTCCCCGGGCTGCAAGCACGCCTGATGAGCCAGGCACTGCGCAAGCTCACCTCGAACATCAAGCGCGCGAACGTCCTGGTCATATTCATCAATCAGATTCGCATGAAGATCGGCGTCATGTTCGGCAACCCGGAAACGACCACCGGCGGTAACGCGCTCAAGTTCTACGCCTCGGTGCGCCTCGACATCCGCCGCATCGGCTCGATCAAGCGTGGCGAAGAAGTCGTCGGTAACGAGACCCGCGTCAAGGTCGTGAAGAACAAGATCGCGCCGCCATTCCGCGAAGCGCTGTTCGACATCCTTTACGGCGAGGGCATCTCGCGTGAAGGCGAGATCGTCGAACTCGGGGTCCTGCACAACATCGTCGAGAAATCGGGCGCGTGGTACGCGTATCAGGGCGAGAAGATCGGCCAAGGCAAGGACAATACCCGCGAATATCTCAGGGAGCATCCGGAACTCGCTGCCGAGATCGAGGCGAAGATCCGTGCCGCGGTCGGTATCACGGGCCCGACGGCGGCGCGTGGTGCGGCGCCCCCGAAGAATAGCGCGGCGCCAAACGCAGCGGGTCCATCGCTGCGCGCACAGGCGGTCCGCTTGCTCGCGCGACGCGAATACGCGCGCGCCGAACTCGAATCGCGGCTCGTCGCCAAGGGTGCGGCGCGTGCCGACGTCGCTGCCGTCGTCGATGAACTGGTCGCGCTCGGTTACCTGTCCGACGAACGCTACGCGCGGGCATTCGCGGACCAGAAGTCCGGGCGCTACAGTCGTCGCAGCATCGCCGGTGAACTCAAGGCCAAAGGTGTGGACGCCGGCGATATCAGTGCCGCGTTGGCGACGATGCGTGTCGATGATGCATCGGTACTCGAGGCACTGTGGCGGCGCCGCTTCGGCACGCTGCCTGCCGACGATCGCGAAAAGGCGCGGCAGGTACGTTTTCTGCAAGCCCGCGGATTCTCGCTGTCGGCCATTCTGGGGTTCTTGCGCAAAGTCGGGCAGTGAGCGCGGCTCCAGGCACGATTACTGTGCTAACATGTTGAATTTACAGCCAGTATGATCCTGTCTTCGGGCCATCCTTCATCGTCATGACCGCCGCCGAAATCCGCCGCCAGTTCCTCGAGTACTTCGCGAGCCAGGGGCACACCATCGTCCCTTCGGCATCGCTGGTGCCGGGCAACGACCCGACGCTGCTGTTCACCAACAGCGGCATGGTCCAGTTCAAGGACGTGTTCCTGGGCACCGAGAAGCGCAGCTACGTGCGCGCCGCCGACGTGCAACGCTGTCTGCGTGCGGGTGGCAAGCACAACGATCTGGAAAACGTCGGGTATACGGCGCGGCACCATACGTTCTTCGAGATGCTCGGCAACTGGTCGTTCGGCGACTATTTCAAGCGCGACGCGATCAGGTTCGCGTGGGAACTGCTGACTCGCGTGTACAAGCTGTCGCCCGAGCAGCTGTGGGTGACGGTCTATCAGACCGATGACGAGGCCTACGCGATCTGGGCGGACGATATCGGCGTGCCGAGCGACCGCATCGTGCGCATCGGCGACAACAAGGGCGCCCCTTACGCCTCCGACAATTTCTGGCAGATGGCCGACATGGGACCTTGCGGCCCGTGCAGCGAAATCTTCTACGATCACGGTCCGGCAATCGCCGGCGGCCCCCCCGGTTCGCCCGACGCCGAGGGTGATCGCTACATCGAGATCTGGAACCTGGTCTTCATGCAGTTCGATCGCGACGACAAGGGCGCGCTCACGCCCTTGCCCAAGCCTTGCGTCGACACCGGCATGGGGCTCGAGCGCCTGGCGGCAGTGCTGCAGCACGTCCACAGCAATTACGAGATCGACCTGTTCCGGGACCTGATCCGCGTGGCCGCTGAAAACACGCATACCAGCGACCTCGCTTCACCGTCGCTGCGGGTCATCGCCGACCATATTCGTGCCTGCGCCTTCCTGATCGCCGATGGCGTCATCCCCAGCAACGAAGGCCGCGGCTACGTGCTGCGCCGGATCATCCGGCGGGCGATCCGGCATGGCTATCAGCTCGGCCAGGTGCAGCCATTCTTCCACAAGCTGGTGCCTGAACTCTCGCGACTGATGGGCGACGCGTATCCGGAACTGCCGCTTCGCCAGGATCATGTCGTTCAGGTGCTGCGCGCCGAAGAGGAGCGCTTTGCGGACACGTTGGAACACGGAATGAAAGTGCTCGAGGCCGCGCTTGCCGACGCCGCAAAGACCGGGACGAAGACACTGCCCGGTGCGACGGCGTTCACGCTCTACGACACCTTCGGCTTTCCCTTCGATCTCACCGCCGACGTTTGCCGGGAGCGCGGCATGAGCGTCGATCAGGCCGGATTCGAGCTTGCGATGGACCGGCAACGCGAGCGCGCGCGCGCTGCGTCGTCGTTCAAGTCGGCTGATGGCCTCGACTACAACGGCGTAAAGACGGTGTTCGACGGCTACGATACGCTGGCCGAGGATGCGCGCGTCGTCGCGCTGTATCGCGACGGCAGCGCCGTCGATTCGCTGGCCACGGGACAGCAAGGCATCGTCGTGCTCGATCGCACGCCGTTCTACGCCGAATCCGGCGGGCAGGTCGGCGACCGAGGCGAGCTGTCGGCGAGCGGCGTGTGCCTGAGCTTGTTCGCGGTGCACGATACGCAGAAGATCCAGGCTGACGTCTTCGGTCACCACGGTGAGGTCAAGACCGGAGAACTCCGCGTCAACGATACGGTGACGGCCCGCGTCGACAGCGACTCACGGCAGCGGGCGGCGTGGAACCATTCCGCAACGCATCTGATGCATGCGGCGTTGCGCCGGGTGCTTGGCTCGCATGTGACGCAAAAGGGGTCGCTCGTCGATGCGCAGCGCACGCGCTTCGACTTCGCGCACACGCAGCCGATGAGTGGAGAGGAAATCCGTACTGTCGAGGCGCTCGTGAACCGCGCGATTCGCGCCAACTACCCGGTCGAGGTGCGGCTCATGCCCTACGATGACGCGATCAAATCGGGTGCGATGGCGCTGTTCGGTGAAAAGTACGGCGACGAGGTCCGCGTGCTGCGGATGGGTGATTTTTCGACCGAGCTGTGCGGCGGGACGCACGTCGGGCGTACCGGCGACATCGGCGCATTCAAGATCGTCTCGGAATCAGGCGTCGCGGCGGGCATTCGACGGGTCGAGGCGGTGACCGCCGAGGCCGCACTCGCGCATACGCACGAACTCGAGGCGGAGCTCGATAGCGCGGCGCGAGCGCTAAAGACATCGCGGGCCGAGGTTCCGGCCAAGGTCCAGCAGATGCTCGATCAGCTCAGGGCGCTCGAAAAGGAACTCTCGAAATTCAAGAGCAAGCTCGCGTCGAGTCAGGGGGTCGACATTGCGGCGCAGGCGGTGGAGGTGAACGGCGCGCAGGTGCTCGCTGCAGCCATCGACGGCGCGGATGCCAAATCGCTGCGCGACACGCTGGATCAGTTGAAAGGACGGTTCAAGTCCGCAGCGATCGTGCTCGGATCGACCGACGGTCCGAAGGTGACGCTGATTGCCGGGGTAACCTCGGACCTGACTGGCAGGATCAAGGCGGGTGATCTGGTCAACCATGTCGCAACGCAGGTCGGCGGCAAGGGCGGTGGCCGTGCGGACATGGCGCAGGCGGGTGGCACCATGCCCGAAAAGCTGCCCGCGGCACTCGCCAGCGTCAAGAGCTGGGTCGAGCAACGACTGTAGACTGCAGGGGCAACATGCCCCGAGTCCACGCTTCCGCCCAGGATCTCGCCACGAAGTCGACGCGACCGTCTGTTCCGTGGCAACAGCCTCCGATCAGGCCTCCTTGCCGGGCAACGCCGTGAAACTTATGATGTTCCCAATTCTCCGCAGGTCGCGGCTGCTGCTGCGACCCGGAGTCCCCGAACCCAAACGAAAGCGGACGGATGATGATGACCAAGACATTGCGTTACCTTGCCGGCGTGGCTGCCGCTGCAGCGCTGCTGGCGGGCGCGCTGCCCGTGCAGGCGCAGGGCATGACATCGGAGCAGGCTGCGCAGATCCTCGAAGAACTGAAGGCGATCCGGAAGAACCTCGAGACCCGGCCCTTGGCGCCGCAGGCGGCGGCACCGGCGCCCGCGCGTCCTGTCGACGACAAGGTGAGCTACGCGTTCGTGCCCGGCACCTACTCGATGGGCAAGGAAGACGCGCCTCTGGTGCTGGTCGAGTACACCGACTATCAGTGCCCGTTCTGCCAACGCTTCCACAACGACGCGTTCGCACAGATCAAGACCAACTATATCGACACCGGCAAGATCCGCTTCATCAGCCGCGACTTCCCGCTCGGTTTCCACGAGAATGCCATGCGTGGCGCGGTGGCCGCGCGCTGTTCAGCCGAACAAGGCAAGTACTGGGATTTCCGCAACACGCTGATCGTCAATGCGAACCAGCTGCAGGCGGACAAGATCACCGGCTACGCGCAGAATGCCTCGCTCGACGTTGCCAAGTTCAAGGCCTGCATCGATTCGGACAAGTACAAGGCGGCGATCGACAAGGACATCGCAGAGGGCCAGCTGGCGGGAGTGACCGGAACGCCGGCATTCGTCCTGGGTCGCCTGCAGAACGGCAAGCTCGAAGGCGTGCGGATCGTCGGCGCGATGCCGTACGGGCAATTCGACGCCAAGATCCAGGAATTCATGAAGCAGGCGCCGACCGCGAAGAATTAGCAGAACAAAAGACGCTTCACCGTGACGGCCGGCCCCGGGCGATTCAACGCCCGCGCCGGCCGTTCGTTTTGGTAGCGGCGGAAGCGGCACGGCCCTTCGACGGGCCGGGATGATCGCGTGCCATGCGCCTCGCGCTGCTTGCCTTCGCGCTGGGTATCATCGGCTTGCAGCAGCAGGCCGCGCTGCCGTCGCGTGAGCTTTCGTTCTATCTGCTGATTCCGCTCGCCCTTTCGATTGCGATGGCTTGCGCCGCGCGGCGCGTCCCCGAGGGCGCCGGGCGCCTCGTTGGCGCGATCGCGATCGTCTGCCTCGCCGCCGCCGCGGGACTCGCCGGCTTCGGCTACGCCGCATGGCGGGCCGAAGTGCGACTCGCCGACCAGCTGCCGCCTGACTGGGAAGGCCGCGATGTCGAGGTCATCGGCGTGATCGATGAACTGCCGCAGCCGGTCGATCGCGGCACGCGCTTCGCGTTCTCCGTCGAGCGGGTGGTCACGCCGGACGCCATCGTCCCGTCCACGCTTTCGCTGGCGTGGTACAACGGCTACGCTCGCGCTGGTGCGGACGACGCGGCTGCCGAGGCGATCCCTGTACTGCACGCGGGCGAGCGATGGGACCTGGTCGTGCGGCTGAAGCGGCCGCACGGGACGGTCAATCCGAACGGCTTCGACGTCGAAGCGTGGCTCCTCGAGAACAACCTGCGTGCGACGGGCTACGTACGCAAGGAAGATACCAACCATCGGATCGACGCCTTCGCCGGCCGCGCGTCCGACTACGTTTCACGTGCACGCGAATCGATACGCGCGCGGATACTTTTCGCGCTCGAAGGTCGCTCCTACGCGGGCGTGATCGCTGCGCTCGCCATCGGCGACGAGCGCGCCATTCCGGCGACGCAATGGCAGCTGTTCAATCGCACCGGTGTCGGGCATTTGATCAGCATTTCGGGTTTGCACATCACTTTTTTCGCCACGCTGGTCGGCGCGTGCGTGTTCTGGCTGTGGAGGCGCAGCCATGTGCTCACCCTGCGGCTGCCCGCACGCAAGGCTGCGGCCGTCGCCGGTGTCACTGCGGCCTTCGTCTACGTGCTGCTCGCCGGGTTTCAGGTGCCGGCGCAGCGGACGCTGTACATGCTGACGGTCGCCGCGACGGGACTCTGGCTCGGACGTCCGGGAACCGCTTCGGTCGTCTGGCTCTGGGCGCTGGCGGTCGTGCTGGCGTGGGATCCCTGGGCCAGCCTGACGCCGGGCTTCTGGCTGTCGTTCGGCGCGGTCGGGCTGCTGCTCTACATCGGCGTCGGCCGCATCGGCCACGCACCGGCGTGGCGCGAGGCAACGCGTGCGCAAACCGCAATCACGCTCGGCCTCATCCCGTTGATGCTGATCCTGTTCCAGCAGATATCCGTGGTGTCGCCCGTCGCCAATGCGGTCGCCATCCCGGTGGTCACGTTCATCGTCGTTCCGCTGACGCTGGCCGCGATCGTCGTACCCTGGGATCTTCTGCTCGTCGTCGCGCATCAGGTCTTCGCCTGGGTCGCGGCATTCCTCGAACTGCTCAGTGCGCTTCCCTCCGCGGTATGGCAGCAGCACGCACCGCCGGCCTGGGCCGCCATCGCCGGGACGCTCGGCGTCGCGTGGATGCTGGCACCGCGCGGCGTCCCGGGCCGCATGCTCGGACTGGTGTGGCTGGTACCGCTGTTCGTCGTCGTGCCCGTGTTGCCGTCTCCGGGCGCGTTTCGGCTGACCATACTCGACGTCGGGCAGGGTCTCGCGGTGCTGGTGCAAACAAGTCGGCATGCACTGCTGTACGACACCGGACCGCGCTACAACGACACTGCCGATGCCGGCAATCGCATCATTGCGCCGATGCTGCGCTCGATCGGCGTGACCCGGCTCGATGCCCTGGTGGTCAGCCACCAGGACGCCGATCACAGCGGTGGCGCGATGTCGCTGCTCGACACCGTTCCCGTCGGATCGTTGTACTCGTCGTTGCCCGAAGATCACCCGATCCTGCGCGCGCGAACGGAACGCGGCGAATCGGTAACCCGCTGCACGGCGGGCGAGAAGTGGACCTGGGATGGCATCGAGTTCACCATCCTGCATCCGGTGGTCCCGAACTATGCCAACCCGAAACTCAAGCCGAATGATTTGTCCTGCGTGCTCCGCGTCGCCAATGCCGCGGGCAGCGCGCTGCTTACCGGCGACATCGAGGCACGGACCGAGGCCGATCTGGTCCGCCGCAGCGGGGGTGCGTTGCAGGCGGACCTGCTCGTGGTTCCGCACCACGGCAGCCGGTCGTCATCGACGCCCGCATTCATCGCTGCGGTGCACCCGCACTACGCCGTCTTCACGCCCGGCTATCGCAACCGATTTCGGCACCCGCGGCCGGAGGTCGTCGAACGCTACGATGCGGCCGGAATCAGGAGCTATCGTACCGACTACGATGGCGCACTGACCTTCAGCTTTGGCGAAGCTGAGTCACGCGAACCGCGCGTCGAGCGCGATTACCACACTCGCTATTGGCGCGAGGCGCCGCTGCGCGGAGAGCTCGCCCCGCTGGAATAGTTCGAGTCAGTCGAGAAAGCGGCCGACCCGGACCGCGGTCTCGCCGCGCTTGGGACGTCGGGTGGGCATGATCAATACGCAATCGTCATGCGGCGTCCGGATTTGCGTCGGGCCGTCGGTGGCGAATACGGTTCCGGCCTGCGGTATCGTCTGCAGGCCATGCACCGGCTGCGCGAAGCTGAAGTCTTCGGTCGCGATCGTCACCGTTGCCGTCACTTCGATGATCCTTTGCGGCTGCTGCGGCAGCGGTTCCAGCTCGCGCTCCTTCGTTTTGCCGTCGAGCATGTCGAAATGCAGCAGGAAGCGAAGCGCGGCCTGCCGCGCGACAGCGGGCGCGCTCGCTTCCCAGTGCTGGCCGCACTCGACCAGCAAGGCATTGCGCGGATCTTCGGGATCGTCGAAGAAATCATAGTCGCGCAAGCGTTTCCCGCCGGCGTGGCCACCGTCGATGATCACGTGCGGCGGCATCGCAACGGCCCTGGCGAGCACGATACCTTTGCGCTGGCGTCCGGCCATCGCCAGCGGCGCGCAGGGTTCGGACATCGAATGCAGATCGAGCAGATAATCGACACCATCGTAGATTGGCCGCAGTTCACGCGCCCGCGTCAATTCCACGCTCGACCGTGGTCCGTCGAGTACCGAGGCGGTCCACAGCCGGTTGAAGTCCTCGTCGACGCAGCGCGACGCGAACGGATCCGCGCGGTCGAAGCGCAGATACGCGGCGACGTTGGCGAACACGAGCGAGAGCGTGCCACGAATCGGTCGCAGTCCGTCGCGGAGCAGCCGATCGAGCGCGATCGCACCGCAGACTTCATTGCCGTGCGTCAGCGCCTGTATCAGCACATGCGGGCCGGGAACCGCGGTCCTAAACGTCCAGACATAGGGGATACCCGAGTTCCCCGCCGCGTACGGCCCGAGGTCGGGAAACGCGACCTCGATGGATGGCGCCGTGCGCTGGGGCTGGGTGGTCATCGGCCGCACGCGCGCGCATGCAGCAAGGCGCGCGAGTTCCGGCTCACGCAGCGCAAACGTGGTCGGCGAGCCGGCCCATGAACGCTTCGCATTGCGCAAGTTGCTCGAGCGAAACCCATTCGTTGGGCTGATGCGCCTGCTCGATATGTCCCGGCCCGCAGATGATCGTCGAGATGTCGGCATTGTGAAACAGCGACGCCTCGGTACCAAACGACACCTTGCCGAAATCGTGTGTTTCGCTGCATGCCTTGCCGAGTTCGGCGATTTCGCTGCCGCCGTGGGTGTCGAATCCCGGCATGGAGGAGAGCGGGTCGAACGCGATATGCGTGGCGGGAGCGACGGCGTGCATGTCCGGAAGCAGGGTCGCGGCAAAGCGCTTGACCTCGGCCAGCAGCACGTCCGGATCGTCGAACGGAAGGTGCCGGAATTCGAAGTCGAAGCTGCAGTCGCGCGGGACGATGTTGAGCGCAGTGCCGCCGCGGATCACGCCGGTGTGCACTGTCGTGTACGGAACGTCGTAGGCGGCATCGAAGGTTCCGCGATCGCGGAAGCGACGCGCCATCTGGGTGAGGAACGTGACGATCTCGCACGCCACTTGGACGGCGTTGACGCCGCGTGGAGTCAACGATGAATGCGCCTCGTGGCCACGGACGCGGCAGCGGTAGCTCTTCTTTCCCTTGTGTGCGACCACCAGGTGCATGCCCGTCGGCTCGCCGACGATGCAACCCAGCGGCTTGATCCCGCGCGAGCGTATGTCCGCGATCAGTCGCCGGACGCCGACGCAGCCAACCTCTTCGTCGTAGGACAGCGAGAAATGCAATGGGCGCTTGAGCCCGCGCCGCAGGAATTCGGGCACGAACGCGAGCCCGATCGCCGAAAAGCACTTCATGTCGGAGGTGCCGCGTCCGTAGATCCTGTCACCCACGAGGGTCGCTTCGAAAGGGGGCGTGTCCCATGGCTGTCCGTCGACGGGGACCACGTCGGTATGTCCCGAGAGTACGATGCCGCCATGCATCGCGTTGCCGTCGCTTGCCGGCAGCGTCGCGAAGAGATTCGCCTTGCGCCGATCGTCGTCGAAAGTCAGCTGCGAGTCGATGCCATGCCCAGCGAGGTAGTCGCGCACCCAATCGATGAGGGCGAGATTTGAATCGCGGCTGGTCGTGTCGAAGGCGATCAGCGTGCGGATCAGCTCCAGGCCGATGAGCTTTGGGCGTTCGGCGATGGCGGTGGCATTCACGTTGCTGTCTCGGCGCATGACAAGGGAACAGGATAGGAACCGCGCTGGTCAATGTCAATGCCGCGCATTGCCTCATCAGAAATCTGAGTGAAATGGATTCGTTGCCTCATCTAAGAAATCTGAGCGAAATGGCCCCTCCGGAACAGCGGAGGAGGCGAGATGGGGTTGACGATGAAGGAACGCAGAGCCGTAACGGCGGTGATGGTGGCGCGGTATCGCCGGGCGAGCAAGAAGCAGAAAGGGCGGTTGCTCGATGAGCTGGTGGCGCTGACCGGCTACCACCGCTGGTATGCGGTCGGGTTGTTGCGTGGTCACGGCCCGACGCCGGGTGCGCGGTGCGAGCGGGCGCACGGTCGACCACGGCAACGGCGGCGGCGCTACGATGCGGCGGTGCTGGCGGTATTGCGGCGCATTTGGGTCATCATGGACTGCATTTGTGGCAAGCGTCTGGCGGCGGTGTTGCCCGAGTTGATCGCGGTGCTCGAGCGGCACGGCGAGCTGCAGCTGGCCCCGGCCATGCGGCAGAAGCTGTGCGCGATCAGTGCCGCGAGCATTGACCGGTTGCTCGCCGCGGAGCGGCGGCGGCTGAACGTGCGCGGACGCAGCGGGACCAAGCCGGGGACGCTGCTCAAGCAGCAGATCCCGATTCGTACCTTCGCCGAATGGGATCAGACGCAGCCCGGGTTCGTGGAAATCGACCTGGTCGGGCACGACGGTGGTCTGGCGCAGGGCGATTTCTGCCAAACCCTTGATGTCACCGATGTCGCCAGCGGCTGGACCGAGACCCAGGCAGTGATCAACAAAGCGCAAGTCTGGGTGTTGCGATCGTGAGCGACAATGATCGGGGTGGCTGTCTTCGTGCGCATGGCTGCAAGGAGATTCCGATGCTGCGTCTGTCGATGATGGTTCTTGCATTCACGTTCGCTGCCCTCGCCAGCGCGCAGCCGCAACAGCTTCCGCTCGAGAACATCAAGCTGCCGAAGGGCTTTGCCATCGAGGTCGTGGCGCGCGTCGAGAATGCACGCGGCATGGCGTTCGGCGATAAGGGCACGCTGTTCGTAGGCTCGATGCGAGCCGGCAAGGTGTATGCAATTAGGTTTGCGCCAGGAACGCCGGCGCAGGTATTCACGGTGGCATCGGGATTGCAGCTGCCCGCGGGGGTAGCCTTTGCCGGCGGCGCGCTGTATGTGTCCGCGGTCGATCGCATCCTGCGACTGGACGACATCGAGAACAGGCTCGCGAATCCGCCCGTGCCCGTGGTCGTCACCAGCCGCTTTCCGACCGAGACCCACCATGGCTGGAAGTTCATCGCCTTCGGCCCCGACGGCAAGCTGTACGTGCCGGTCGGTGCCCCGTGCAACGTCTGCGAAACGGATCCGGACCGGTACGCCACCATCATGCGCATGAATCGTGACGGAACCGGACTCGAGGTCTACGCGCGTGGCGTGCGCAACAGCGTCGGCTTCGACTGGGATCCGCGCGATGGCGAGCTGTGGTTCACCGACAATGGCCGCGATTTTCTGGGTGACGATGCGCCGCCCGACGAGCTCAACCATGCAACCCGCGCCGGTCTGCATTTCGGCTTTCCCTATTGCCACGGCGGGACGCTTGCCGACCCGGAATTCGGACGCAAGCGCGCCTGCAGCGAATTCACCCCGCCGGCGCAAAATCTCGGCCCGCATGTCGCCTCGCTGGGAATGCGTTTCTACACGGGCGCGCAGTTTCCGAGGGAATATCGCGGGCAGGTCTTTATCGCCGAACACGGGTCCTGGAACCGCAGTCGCAAGATCGGCTACCGCATCACGCTCGTACACCTTGAACAGGGCAGGGCGGTCGCCTACGAGCCTTTTGCAACCGGGTGGCTGCAGGGGGAGAAAGCGTGGGGCCGTCCGACCGACGTTCAGGTCGCGCCGGACGGATCACTGCTGGTCGCCGACGATAGCGCCGACGCCATCTACCGCATCAGCTATCGCGGGAGTCCGTGACCGAAGCCTCGCTCAATAGTGGCGCGCGTAACCGTAGTACCCGACACGGACCGGCGCGCGTACGAAATGCGGACGATAGTACGGCGCGTAGACGACGGGCGCGGGAACAAAGGGAGTCACCGGCGCGGCGTAGGTGACGAACGGGACCGGCGCGAAGAACGGTGCCGGAGCAACGAATCCAAAGCCGCGGTTCGAATACCCAACCGACAGGCCGGGTAACCCGATCGACACGGCGACGTTGCTGCCTGCCATCACGCTCGGCGCGAGCACTACTCCGGCTGCAAACACGGCGGCTGCAGCGAGGCCAGCGATACGACTTTTCATGCTTACCTCCATCAAGTTGCGCCCGCATTTTCCGCGGGACGCTTACTAAAACGCGGGCGGCAATGCGGGCGTTGACGGTGCGCACCGACGTTACAATTCGTTACCGTTCGGCTATGCTTGATCGACGCGCGCCGGTCGTGTGCACGAATGGGGAGTTCGATGGGTTTCGTCAGTCGCGTTTTCGCAACGCTGTCCGCATTGCTTGGAATGCTTGTGCTGTCCGCATCCGGTTCCGCCGCCGACCTGACCATCGGCATCGGTGCCGACGTGACCGCGATCGATCCGCATTTCCATAACGTCACGCCCAACAACAACGTCGCCGCACATATTTTCGACTACCTGGTGCTGCGCGACGAGAAGCAGAAGACGACCCCCGGCCTCGCCGAAAGCTGGAAAACCGTCGATGCGTTGACGTGGGAGTTCAAGTTGCGCAAGGGCGTCAAGTTCCAAGATGGCAGCGAATTCACTGCCGCCGACGTTGTGGCGTCGATCGAGCGCGTGCCGCAGGTCCCGAACAGCCCGTCGCCGTTCACGGCGTATACCAAGCAGATCAAGGAAATGGTCGTCGTCGACCCGTACACGATCCGCTTCAGGACGGCCGCGCCGTACCCGCTGATGCCCACCGACATGACGCAGGTGGCGATCGTGTCCAAACAGGCCGCCAAGGCGACGACCGAAGAGTTCAACAACGGCAAGGCCGCCATCGGCACGGGCCCGTACAAACTCGTCCGCTATGCCAAAGGCGACCGCATCGAGCTTGTGCGCAACGACGCGTACTGGGGCGGCAAGACGCCTTGGGAAAAAGTGACCTTGCGGCTGCTGCCCAACGACGCTTCGCGCGTCGCCGCGCTGCTCGCGGGCGACGTCCAGGCGATCGAATACGTGCCGACGACGGACGTCGCGAAGATCCGCGCCGACAAGCAACTCAACGTGTATACGGTCATCGCCGACCGCTTGATCTACCTGCACATGGATAGCGATCGGGAGGTGTCGCCCTTCATCACCGACCGGGACGGCAAGCCGCTGACGAAGAACCCACTCAAGGATCCGCGCGTCCGCAAGGCCATTTCCAAGGCGATCAACCGCCCGGCGATCGTCGACAAGGTCATGGAGGGACAGGCAGTCGCTTCGGGCCAGTTGCTGGCCGATGGCATGTTCGGCGTCACCAAGAATCTCAAGGTCGAGGCCTACGACCCGGAGGGCGCCAAGAAGTTGCTGGCCGAGGCTGGCTATCCGAACGGCTTCGGGGTGACGATCCACGCACCGAACAATCGCTACGTCAACGACGCGAAAATCGCGCAAGCGGTAGCCCAGATGCTCACGCGCGTCGGCATCGCCACCAAGGTGGAAACGATGCCGTCCGCGCCGTTTTTCGCGCAGGCGACGGACCTCAAGTTCAGCCTGATGCTGCTGGGCTGGAGCTCCGGGACGGGCGAGGCGTCGAGTCCGCTGAAAGCGTTGCTGGCGACCTACAGCAAGGACAAGGGCTTCGGCACGGCGAATCGCGGACGGTACTCGAACGCGAAGGTGGACGCGCTGCTGGAAGAGGCGTTGGCTACCGTCGAGGACCCCAAGCGCGAGGCGGTGCTGCAGCGCGCGACGGAACTTGCCATCAACGATACCGGCATCGTGCCGCTGCACTTCCAGGTCAATCTGTGGGCGACCCGAAATGGAATCACCTATGTTCCGCGCACCGATGAGAACACGCTTGCACACAAGTTCCGGCCGGCGAAATGACGGCGCGCGGGTTCGGCGCCATGTCCGACAACCCGGGACGACGCGCGCGATTCCGGTTCGCCAAATCTGAACGGCCGGTCCGGCGATGACGACCAGCCGTCGACGATTTCTGCAATCGGGGCTGTTGTGGAACGCGGCCGCGATGTCGGCGTCGGTGTGCCCGACCGTGGATGCCGGTGGAGCGACCGCGTCGCCCGGGGCCCGTGTGGAGCCGTTCGAATTCGACGAAATCACGATCGCCGGGCTGCAGGATGGCATGAATGCCGGACGCTACTCGGCGCATGCGCTCGTCCGGAAGTATCTGTCGCGCATCAAGGCGATCGATTCGGCGGGGCCGGCGTTGCACAGCGTCATCGAAATCAATCCCGACGCGCTCGCCATCGCGATCGCGTTGGACCGCGAGCGCAAGGCAAGGGGGCCGCGCGGCCCCTTGCATGGCATTCCGGTACTTATCAAGGACAACATCGACACCGCCGATCGCATGGCGACGACGGCGGGTTCGCTTGCGCTCGCAGGTGCGCAGCGCCGCGCAGGACGCCCATTTGGTCGGCAGGCTCCGCGCTTCGGGCGCGGTGATCCTCGGCAAGAGCAATCTCAGCGAATGGGCCAACATTCGTTGCAGCTACTCGACTTCCGGCTGGAGCGCGCGCGGCGGCCTGACGCGCAACCCCTATGCGCTCGACCGGAATACATCCGGGTCGAGCTCGGGGTCCGCGGTGGCGGTCGCTGCGAGCCTTTGTGTCGTCGCGGTCGGCACCGAGACCGACGGCTCGATCGTCAGCCCGTCGTCGATCAATGGCATCGTCGGGATCAAGCCAACGGTGGGGCTCGTCAGCCGCTCCGGCATCATTCCGATTTCGCACACCCAGGACACTGCCGGGCCGATGGCGCGCACCGTGCGTGACGCGGCCATCCTGCTCGGGGCGCTTGCCGCGGTTGATCCCGACGAGCCCGCAACCACCGCGAGTGGCGCGCATGTGCCCGACGACTACACTCGGTATCTCGACCCCAAATCGCTGCAAGGCGCGCGCATCGGTGTCGCGCGCAACTTTTTCGGTTTCCACGATGGCGTCGATGCGCTCATGCGCGACGCGCTCGACGTGTTGCGCAAATCGGGCGCGACGCTGGTCGATCCGGCCGACCTGCCCAACATGGATAAGCTGGGCGACCCCGAGTTGCTGGTCCTGTTGTACGAGTTCAAGGCCGGCCTGAACGAGTATCTGGCGCGACGCGGGAGCGGTGCGAGCGTGCATTCCCTGCAGGACGTGATCGAATTCAACGATCGCAACCGGCTGCGCGAAATGCCCTACTTCGGCCAGGACCTGTTCGTGAAGGCCGAGGCGAAGGGACCGCTCACCAGCGCCGAATACCTCGAGGCTCTGGCAACGTGTCGGCGCCTGGCGCGTATCGAGGGCATCGATGCGGTCATGGACGCGAACAAGCTCGACGCGATGGTGGCGCCGACGACCGGCCCTGCGTGGCTCACCGATCGCATTCTCGGCGACCATTCGCTGGGCGGCAGTTCGACCGCCGCTGCGGTTGCAGGGTATCCGAGCATCACCGTCCCCGCCGGGTTCGTCTCGGGCCTGCCGGTCGGGATCTCGTTTTTCGGCCGGGCATGGAGCGAGCCAACGCTCATCGGCTTCGCGTACGCGTTCGAGCAGGCGCACCCTGCACGCAAAGCGCCGCGGTTTGCTGCCAGCGCTTCTATCGCGTAAAGCGCTCCGAGAACGGGCGCTAGTTGCCGTGCACGATCAGCCGCTGAAGCTCCTGCACGATCGGTGTCGCGGCGGCGACGCCAAGGCGCTTGACCAGCGCCTGCGCCAGATCCGGAAGCAGATCGTGCAGGTCGCGCAGGTTGCTCGCGCGCTGCAGTCGCATCATCATCAGATAGCCACGGAATCCCAGGTGCGAGTTGATGGTATTGCTGACCTGCTGCTGCGCGGAAAGAAAGCGCTGCACCTCGTCCTCGCTGCGCGCGACCGGTGCCGCCCCGGACTCGGCCGCTGACGGCGCGCTGAAGCGCTTGGCGATCAGTCCGTCGCGCTCGAGCGCAGCGAACGCGCTGGCGTCCACGCGCAAGGCGCGCGCGCGCTCCAGTAATTCGGCCACCGTTCGCTGCCCGTCGACCATGATCAGCAGACTGCGCAGAGTGATGGGAAGATTTCGCTGGCGCTGCTTTAGCTCGCGTACACCCTCTTCGGTCTTGGCGAAGATTTCGCCTGGATTCATCGTGTCGGTTCCATGGAACGGGTCGATCGACGGTGACCCCATCGCCCCAGTAACGCGGGATTATAGACGAGCGCCCGTCGCGGATGCGTGGTCCGGAAGCGCGCTTTGTGGAATAATCGGATCGCGGTGTTGGAACCATCTCTTATCGCCGCCCTCGGCGAAATCCTGACTCCCTCGGCGTTGCTTACCACGCAGGAGGATACGCGCCCGTACGAATGCGACGGGTTGACGCTGTTTCGGGAGCAACCACTCGCGGTGCTGTTGCCCGAGAACGAAGCGCAAGTCGTCGCTATCCTCAAGCTCTGTCATGCTGCGCACGTGCCGGTCGTCGCACGCGGCGCCGGCACCGGCCTGTCCGGAGGTGCGATGCCGAACAAGCAGGGCATCGTACTTTCGCTCGCCAAGTTCAACCGGATTCTCGGCATCGATCCGCTGACCCGGACCGCGGTCGTGCAGCCCGGCGTGCGCAACCTCGCGATCTCCGAAGCGGCTGAAGCGTACGCGCTGTACTACGCACCCGACCCGTCGTCGCAGATCGCGTGCACGATCGGCGGCAACGTCGCCGAAAACTCGGGCGGCGTGCATTGCCTCAAGTACGGACTGACGGTGCACAACGTGCGCCGCGTGCGTGCGGTGCTGATCAGCGGCGAGGTCGTCGAATTCGGCGGCGACGCGCTCGATGCGCCGGGCTATGACCTGCTTGCGCTGATCAACGGCTCGGAAGGGCTCCTCGCCGTCATCACCGAGGTCACGGTCAAGCTGACCCCAAAACCGCAAACTGCCCGCTGCGTGCTCGCGGCTTTCGACGACGTGACCCAGGCCGGAGATGCCGTCGCCGCGATCATCGGCGAGGGCATCATTCCGGCGGGACTCGAAATGATGGACAGGCTGACCATCGGCGCCGTCGAGCCATTCGTCCACGCAGGCTATCCGCTCGATGCCGCGGCGATCCTGCTCTGCGAATCCGACGGCGTGCCGGAGGAAGTGGCCGAAGAGATCGACCGCGTTTGCGCGCTGATGCAGCGCTGCGGCGCGACCCACGTCGACGTTTCGCAGACCGAGTCGCAACGGCTCAGGTTCTGGTCGGGGCGCAAGGCGGCCTTCCCGGCGGCGGGGCGCATCTCGCCCGACTACTATTGCATCGATGGCACCATTCCGCGCCGTGCCCTTGCGCCGGTCCTGAAGCGGATCGCCGAACTATCGCAGGAGTTCGGGCTGCGCTGCATGAACGTCTTTCACGCCGGCGACGGCAACCTCCATCCGCTGATCCTGTACGATGCGAACCATGAGGGCGACGCGCAGAAGACCATCGCCTTCGGCGGGAAAATCCTCGAATTGTGCATCGCCGCCGGAGGCACCATCACCGGTGAGCACGGCGTCGGCGTGGAGAAAATCGACGAGATGTGCGCGCAGTTCACGCCACTCGAGCTTGAGCGCTTCCACGGGGTGAAGCACGCGTTCGATCCCGACGGCCTGCTCAATCCCGGCAAAGCCGTTCCGCTGCTGCACAGATGCGCCGAGATGGGCCGCATGCATGTCCATCGCGGCCAGTTGCCGCATCCCGAACTGCCACGATTCTGAAGGAAGTGTCACGATGACAGCCAGCACCCTGGTACGTCCCGATCCCGGCGTCGTCGCCGACGTCGTGCGCCGACTGTGCGGGGACTACGGCGAGCGGGCGATCACCGGGCACGCGGTGCGCGAGCAGCACAGCCACGGCGAAGGCCTGGCGGACTCCGGCATGCCGGACGTCGTCGTCTTTCCGCACTCGAACGACGAGGTCGTGGCGATCGTGCGGCTGTGCCGCGCGGCGCGCGTGCCGGTCATCGCCTTCGGTGTCGGTACGTCGCTCGAAGGGCACGTGGCCGCCCTCTACGGTGGCGTCTGTGTCGACCTGTCGCAACTGAACCGGGTGCTCGAAGTCAACGCGGGCGACCTCGATTGCCGGGTTCAGGCCGGCGTGACGCGTGAGCAACTCAATGCCGAACTCAAGGGCACCGGTCTTTTCTTTCCGATCGACCCGGGTGCGAATGCGACCATCGGCGGCATGGCCGCCACCCGTGCATCGGGCACCAACGCCGTGCGCTATGGCACGATGCGCGAGAACGTTCTCGGCCTGACGGTCGTCACGGCGGACGGCAAGCTGATCCACACCGGAGGACGCGCGCGCAAATCGAGCGCCGGCTACGATCTGACCCGGTTGTTCGTCGGCGCCGAAGGCACGCTGGGCGTGATCACCGAGATCCAGCTGCGCCTGTACGGCGTGCCCGAAGCGATCGCCGCGAGCGTGTGCCAGTTTCCCGACCTGGCGAGCGCGGTGAACACGGTCATCGTCGCGATGCAGACCGGCATTCCGGTCGCGCGCATCGAGTTGCTCGACGACGTGCAGATGGACGCGTCGATCCGCTACTCCAAGCTCGAGGGCTTCGAGGTGAAGCCGACGCTGTTCTTCGAATTCCACGGCTCTCCCGCGGGTGTGCGCGAGCAGAGCGAGGCGATGCATGCGATCAGCGACGAGTTCGGAGGCAGCGCTCACCAGTGGGCGACGCTGGCCGAGGATCGCACGCGGCTGTGGAAGGCAAGGCACGCGGCCTATTACGCTGCGAAGGCGTATCGTCCCGGGATGACAGCATTCGCCACCGACGCCTGCGTGCCCATCTCGAGGCTGGCGGACTGCATCATGGAGACGAAGGCGGACGTCGAGAAGAGCGGACTGACCGCGCCGATTCTCGGGCACGTGGGCGACGGCAACTTTCATCTGGTCGTGCTGTTCGACCCCAAGCGGCCCGAGCAGCGCGACCGCGCCGAGGCGCTGGCGAAATCCGTGTCGATGCGGGCCATCGCCATGGGTGGCACCTGCACCGGCGAGCACGGCATCGGCTGGCACAAGCTCGATGTCCTGGCGCAGGAGCACGGCGAGGCAGTCGATTCGATGCGCGCGATCAAGCGGGCGCTCGATCCCGACAACATCATGAACCCGGGGAAGACGGTGCCGCTCTGACCTGTCGCAGGCACCAGGTCTCAGGGATCAGGCATCGGCGTCGGCCGGTACACTCAGCAACTGCGGATGCCCGGTACCAGCATGTACACCCTCTACATCGGCAACAAGAACTACTCGTCGTGGTCGTTGCGGACGTGGGTGCTGCTCCGGGCCGCAGGCATTCCCTTTCAGGAACACAGGATATTGCTCTCCAGGCCGGAATCGTCGGAACGCATCCTCGCGGCGTCGCCCAGCGGACGCCTGCCGTGTCTGCACGACGGAAACACGATCGTGTGGGACACGCTGGCGATCGCCGAATACCTGGCCGAGCGCCACCCCGGCCTGTGGCCCGCCGCAGATGCCGCGCGCGCATGGGCGCGCTGCGTCGCCGCGGAGATGCACGCGGGCTTTGCCGATCTGCGCACGCAATTCGGCATGGACCTGCGCAGGCGCGAAGCGGCACGGCCCGCGCCAGGAACCGTCGCCGATATCGCGCGCATCGACGCGATCTGGCGTGAGGGGCGCGAGCGTTTCGGACAGGGCGGCGAATTCCTGTGCGGTGCATTCGGGATCGTCGACGCGTTCTGGTGCCCGGTCGCGTTCCGCTTCGAGAGCTACGGCGTCGCGCTGACGGGCGCGTCGGCGCGCTATTGCCAGTCGCTGCTCGCGTTCCCGCCGATGCGGGAATGGGCGGCCGACGCCGCGAACGAGCGCGAAGTGATTGAACTCCCGTCCGCGGCGCCGGTCCCCAAGCCGTGAGCAGATTGCGGTGCCGATGAACGATCCCGTCAGCGCCTGGCGCGAACGCATTCGGGCCGCGTCCGCGGCGCATGCTCCGTTGCGGCTCGTGGGTGGCGGCACCAAGGACTTCTACGGTCAGGAGCTGGTCGGGGAGCGCTTCGATACGGCGGCGTATCGGGGCATCGTCGACTACGATCCGGCCGAGATGGTCATCACCGCGCGCTGCGGCACGCCGCTGGCCGAGATCGAGCAGGCACTCGCGCACGAGCGACAGATGCTTGCCTTCGAGCCGCCGCATTTCGGTTCGAACGCGACGCTCGGCGGCTGCATCTCGGCCGGGCTGTCGGGACCGCGTCGTCCCTATGCCGGCGCGGTGCGCGACGTCGTGCTCGGCGTGCGCTTGCTCGATGGCCGCGGCGACGACTTGTCCTTCGGCGGTCGCGTCATGAAGAATGTCGCGGGCTTCGATGTCTCGCGGCTGATCGCCGGCTCGCTCGGTACGCTCGGCGTGATCGTCGAGGTATCGCTGCGCTGCCTTCCCCGTCCCAGGGCGGAGTTGACGATTTCGCAGGAGATGACCGCCCAAGACGCGGTTCGCCGATTCAACGAGTGGGGCGGCATGCCGCTGCCGATTTCGGCAACATGCTGGGATGGCGGTCGCGCCACGATCAGGTTGTCCGGCGCAGAGAGTGCCGTGACCAATTCTGCGCGTCGCATCGGCGGCGAACCCTTGCGCGATGCCGAAGCCTTCTGGGCCGATGTGCGTGAGCAACGCATTGCTTTCTTCGGTGATCGCACGGCCGATCTGTGGCGCGCCTCCGTGCGTTCGAACGCACCGGCGCCGGAGATTGACGGCGGTCCGCTGATCGAATGGGGCGGCGCATTGCGCTGGTACCGTAGCGCCGATCTCGAGCAAGGGCAGGCGTTGCGGGCATGGGCGGGTGCGCACGGCGGACACGCGACACTGTTTCGCGGCACCGACAAGTCGGTAGGCGCGTTCCACCCGCTGCCCGCCGCCATGCTCGTCCTTCACCAGCGCCTCAAGTCCGCGCTGGATCCGGTCGGCATCTTCAATCCGCGCCGCCTGTACGCAGGATTCTGAATCGCCATGGAGACCCGGCTCGCCGATTTCATCAGGGACACGCCCCAGGGGCGCGAGGCGGATGCGATTCTGCGCTCATGCGTGCATTGCGGTTTCTGCACGGCGACCTGCCCGACCTACCAATTGCTTGGCGACGAGCTCGACGGACCACGCGGACGCATCTATCTGATCAAACAGATGCTGGAGGGCGCCGACGTCACCGCGAGCACGCAACTGCATCTCGATCGCTGCCTGACGTGCCGCAGCTGCGAGACGACATGTCCCTCGGGCGTGCGCTACGGGCGACTGGTCGACATCGGCCGGCGCGTGATCGAGCAGAAAGTCGAGCGCGGTGCGGGGGATCGCACGATGCGCTGGCTGTTGCGCAAGGGGCTCACACACCGGGGCCTGTTCGGTGCGGCGCTGCTGGCGGGCCGCCTCGCGCGTCCGCTTCTGCCCCGCGCACTTGCGACGAAGATCCCTGCGCGATCGACCGGCAAGACGTGGCCGAATCTTCGCCATGCGCGGCGCATGCTCGTGCTGGAGGGCTGCGTGCAGCCAGTGCTGGCGCCGTCTATCGACGCCGCGCTGGCGCGCGTGCTCGACCGCATCGGCATTTCGCTCGTGCGTGCCGGCGGCGGGTGCTGCGGCGCCATCAGCGAACACTTGGGCGCGCACGAAGAGGCGCTCGATTACGTTCGACGCAATATCGACGCCTGGTGGCCGCACATCGAGCGCGGTGCCGAGGCGATCCTCGCCTCCGCGAGCGGCTGCGGAGTCGTCGTCAAGGACTACGCCTACCTCCTGCGCGACGACGAGAACTACGCCGGCAAGGCGAAGCGTGTCTCCGAACTCGCGCGCGATCCGGTGGAGGTGGTCGCCGCCGAATGGAAGCGCTTTGCGCCGATGGTGGCGATGGATCACGGTCCCCAGCGGGTCGCGTTCCAGGCACCGTGCTCGTTGCAGCACGGACAGCAGCTGGTCGGTCAGGGTCGAGGAAATCCTCGAGGCCATCGGCCTCGAGCTGACCGACGTCAGCGGCGGGCATCTTTGCTGCGGATCGGCCGGGACCTACTCGATCCTGCAGGCCGATCTGTCGCAGCAGTTGAAAGCCAACAAGCTGGCCGCGCTCGAAGCCGGTGCTCCCGGCGTGATCGTCACCGCCAACATTGGGTGCCTCACGCATCTGGCCAGCGGTACGCGGCTCCCGGTGCGGCACTGGATCGAAGTCTTCGAAGGTCGCCTGCGGTCGGCCGCGCGGTCGGACTGATCGACGTGCAGCCCTCTCTTAACCGTGCCGATTTTCGCCATTTCCTGGCGATTCCCACCCGCTGGATGGACAACGACAGCTACGGCCACGTCAACAACGTCGTCTACTACGCGTACTTCGACACGGTGGTCAACGAGCTACCTCATCCGCGAGGGCGGGCTCGACATCCGCGAGCGGGCCGACGATCGGCATCGTGGTCGAGACCTGCTGCCGCTTCAACCGCCCGCTGTCGTTTCCGGACGTGATCGACGCCGGGCTTGCGCGTCGCGAAGCTCGGCAGCTCGTCGGTCAAGTACGAGATCGGCCTGTTCGCGGCCGGCGAGAGCGAGCCCGCGGCGAGCGGGCGCTTCGTGCACGTCTGGGTCGACCGCGCGACGCGTCGTCCGACGCCCGTCCCGGAAGCGATCAGAGCCGCGCTCGCGCCGCTCGTCGTGGAATGTCGATGACCGCGCCGCGCCGCTTCGGTCTGATTCCCGCCGCCGGGAAGGGCTCGCGCTTCGGTGGCGACGTGCCCAAGCAATACACCCTGCTCGCGGGCGCGCCGGTCCTTCGCCACGCCATCCGGGCGCTGAATGAATCGATCGCGCTCGACACGCTATTCGTCGTGCTCGCGCGCGACGACGCGTACTACGCCGAGCGGATCGGCGATATGGTCGGCGTCGTGCCGCTGTATTGCGGGGGACGCAACCGCGCGGAGTCGGTCGCGAACGGACTGAGCGCGATCGGTGCCCAGGCCGCTGCGGAGGACTGGATCCTGGTGCACGATGCCGCGCGTCCCTGCGTGGACGTCGCGACGCTGCATCGGCTGCTCAATGAACTCGAGGATGAACCGGTCGGCGGATTGCTGGCGGTTCCGCTTCCCGACACGCTCAAGCGCGCGGAGCCGGGCGCCGGGCTGCGCGTGGTTGCGACCGAGGATCGTGCCGGCCTGTGGTGCGCCCAGACACCGCAGATGTTCCGCTACGCGATACTGCAGCACGCATTCAGGAAAGCCGGCGGCGCCAGCATTACGGACGAGGCGCAGGCAGTCGAAGCGCTGGGCGTCAAGCCGCGCCTGGTGCTCGGCAGTCCCGCGAACATCAAGGTGACTTATCCCGGGGATCTCGAGTTGGCGGAAGCGATACTGGCACGCAGGGCGCGCGCATGACAAAGGGCGGGACACCGCGCATCGGCAACGGTTTCGACGTGCATGCGCTCGTCGCCGGAAGGCGTCTGGTGCTGGGAGGCGTCAACGTGCCCTTCGAGCGCGGGCTCGACGGCCATTCCGACGCGGACGTGCTGCTGCACGCGATTTGCGATGCCATTCTCGGCGCCATCGGCGAGGGCGACATCGGGCGTCACTTCCCGGACACCGACGCTGCGTACAAGGATGCGGACAGCCGCGTGCTGCTGCGGCAGGTCTGGCGGCGCGCAACCGCCGCCGGCTACACGCTCGGAAACATCGATGCCACGCTCATCGCGCAGGCGCCACGGCTGGCGTCTCACATTCCGCAGATGGTCGCCAACATCGTTTCCGACCTCGGTGCAACCCGCGATCAGGTCAACGTCAAGGCAACCACCACGGAAAGACTGGGCTTTGCCGGGCGCGGCGAAGGCATCGCTGCGATGGCGACGGTGCTCCTGTTCATGCCTGCGCTTTGAGCGGCAGCCTGACGCGCGCCAGCGTACCGCCGCCGTCGCGGCGCAACAGGTCCAGCGTGCCGCCGTGCATGCGCGCGATGCGCTCGACGATGGCAAGCCCCAGCCCCGCGCCGGTAGCATCGGTTCGCGCCGATTCTCCCGCGTGAACGGGCGCTTGAGCCGGTCGACCTCGTCGGCAGGAATGCCCGGGCCGCGGTCCGCCACGTCCAGCACGATCGACAAACCCTCCTGCGCGGTCCTGATCTCGACCGGCTCCTTGCCGTAACGCAAGGCGTTGTCGAGCAGATTGCCGACCAGCCGCGACATCGCCGTCGCGCGCAACGACAACGCCGGCAATGTGCCGGGGGCAAAGACGATGTTGCGCGCGCCGCGGCGATAGCGCTCGACCACCGGCGCGACGATGTCGTTGAGTTCGCGCAGTTCGGTGCCGTTGTCGCGATCGCCCCGCGCGAAATCGAGAAACTGGCCGATGATCCGGTCCATCTCCTCGATGTCGGAAACCATGCCCGCGCGCTCCTGTCTCGTCGTGCATGCCAACCTCGATGCCGAGGCGCAGTCGCGCCAGCGGCGTGCGCAGGTCGTGCGATACACCCGCCAGCAGCAACGTGCGGTCCTCTTCGGCCTGGCGCAGGTTGGTGAGCATGCGGTTGAAGCCGCGATTCAGACTGACGATCTCCGACGGCCCGCTTTCCGGCAGCGGCGCCGGCGACTCGCCCTTGCCGACACGGGCGACCGCGTCGCTGAGCTGGCGCAGCGGACGCGCGAGATAGCGCGCGAAGGCGTAGGCGCTGAGCAGCAGCACGACGAGCGCGATCAGGCTCCATTCCAGGGCGCGCGAGGGTGCGTCCTCGCCCGGCCGCGGCAGGGGAAATACCGCCCAGTACGCCCTGTCTCCCGCTTGCAGCTTGATCCAGAGCAGCTGCAGCCGCGCCTGGATGCGCAGCTCCGTCTCGGGTCCCAGTTCGGTTTTCAGCCGCTCCTCCAGTTCCTGGAAGCGCGGCCCCTGGGGCGGCCCGCGGAACAGCGGCGCTTCTTCCTGCGGCACGATGCGCGCCTGGTAGGCCTGGCCGAATTGGGCCAGCGTCGCGCTCGTGCTGCGCGGATCGGCGGAGGCCGAGCGCCGCGCGCAGCGATTTGAGCTGCACGATCTTCGTGTCGTCGAACTGCCGCGCGAGCAGCGCAGCGCGGTCCTGGCGAAACAGGAATATGGCGGTCGCCTGGCTGATAAGGATCACCAGCAGCAGCAGCAGCGCGAGGCGGCCGAACAGCGACCGCGGCCAGAGTCTCAAGCGACGCCCCGCGTCAGGTCCGGGTGCCGGTGGCGGGCACTTCGATCGGTGATTCGTCCGGCACGAATACGTAGCCGAAGCCCCAGACGGTCTGGATGTAGCGCGGGGCGGAGATCGTCGGCCTCGATCAGCTTGCGCAGGCGCGAGACCTGCACGTCGATCGCGCGGTCGAAGACATCGTGATCGCGTCCGCGTGCGAGCAGCATCAGTTTTTCGCGTGCGAGCGGCTGTCGTGGATGCGTCGCGAGCACCTTGAGCAGCCCGAACTCGCCGGTGGTCAGCGGGACCACGGTGTCACCTCGCAGCAACGTGCGCGTGGTCAGGTCGAGCCGGTACGGTCCGAAGGTGATCTTTCCTTCCAGCGCCGGTGCGCCCGGGCGCGACTGCTCGGCATGCCGTCGCAGCACGGCGTGGATGCGTGCAACCAGTTCGCGCGGATTGAAGGGCTTGGGCAGGTAGTCGTCGGCGCCCATCTCCAGCCCGACGATGCGATCGACGTCTTCGCCCTTGGCGGTCAGCATGATCACCGGCACCATTTCACCGGCGCCGCGCAATCGCCGGCAGACGGCGAGGCCGTCTTCGCCCGGCAGCATCAGGTCAAGCACCAGCAGATGCGGCGGATCGCGCTGGAGCTTCTTGTCGAGGTCCCTGGCATCGGCGAGCGCCTGCACCTGAAACCCCTGTTCGGTGAGGTAACGCACAAGCAGGTCGCGCAGGCGCGCATCGTCGTCGATCACCAGAATCTTTGGCACGGTCGGTTTCATGGATCCCATCCTAGTCAGCCTGGCGCCGGGTGGGGCGTCGCTCTTGTGTGGAATTGTAACGGGCACCCGCCCCGGCAATGAATGCTTACATCGGGAAGCTCACGACAGCGCCGGTTTCGCACACAATCCCCAGCGAGCGGTCGCGCATGCTCCCGTGTTTCGAATGAAGCGTTACAAAGCGTCTCGCCGGGGCAACGGTTTGGCAACACGTGATCGGTATCTTGGGAGTCGCATGCCGTGCCATGTGGCACGGGAGCGAACCCAAATCCATTCCATGAAAGGCTTCATCATGAAGAAGTTCCTGTTTGCATTCGCAGCCGCCGCAGGCATCGCGGCAGTTGCATCCCACGCGATGGCGCAAGGGCAGGCGCCGCATCACGGCCCGGCGGACCCGGTCGCCATGATCGCCACGCTCAAGGACAAGCTCAGCCTCAACACGTCGCAGCAGCAGCAGTTTGATGGCATGGTGGCGCAGACGCAGGCCGCAAGGCAGGCTGCACGCGCCGGATTCGACCAGATCAAGGCGGCAACGCAGGCCGAACTGGCGAAAGCGGAACCCGATCTCGCCGCGTTGGCGGCGCAGGTCGACGTAGTCCATCAGCAAAACGACACCGCCCGCAAGACGGTGCGCGCCGGTTGGCTCGCGCTCTACGCGACCTTCGACGCGAGCCAGAAAGCCGTGGTACGGGACGCATTCGCTTCCAAGCTTGCGCGCATGGAACAGTTTCGGGCGCATATGATGCAGCGTCTCGGGCAGTAGGCAGGGCGGCCGCGGCACGGGCCCGGCACGGTTTTCGCTCCGGCTCGCGCCGGATGCCCGGTGCCGACCGGCCCGGGCGGCCCGACGAACGGCATTGCAGTTACGCGGCGGCGGTGCATAATGCTATTGTCATAAGCAGGACCAGGGTTGGGAGAGGGCGACGGCCGTCGTCGTCCCCTCCACGTAGCAACCGCAGGCCGGGTTCACCCCCCCGACCCTAACCGGTCATCCCGAACTCGGTCTGTCCTCCGGCGCCCCTCGCGGGGCGCTTTTTTTTACCGGGGTCCCATCGACGGCGGCTCGAGGCGTACGCCGCGCCGCGCGAGTTCGATGACGACCTGCGTGCGCGTGTGTACGTTCAGCGCGCGCAGGATGGCGCTCACGTGGACTTTGACCGTGCCTTCGGACAGCCGGAGATCGCGGCAGATCAACTTGTTGGGCTTGCCTTGGACCAGCAGCTTCAACACGTCGGCCTGACGCATCGTCAGGCCCAGCTCCGAGGGCTTGGCTGGCGGGCGCAGCCGGACGCCGTCGAAGCCGCTGCTTTCGGTGGGGACGTAGATGCCACCGGCAAGCACGAGGCGCAGGGCGCCTAACAGTAACTGCGCGTTGGCGGTCTTGGGGATGAATCCCATCGCGCCCATGTCGAGCGCGGTTTCGATGGTCGCGCGATCGTGCGTCGCAGACAGTACCAGCACGGGAATGCCCGGCCAATCGCTGCGCAGCTCCCGCAGGTAGTCGAAGCCATCGCAACCTGGCAGCGTGAGGTCGAGCATGATCAGGTCGATCTGCGGCGACACCGACAGCACGTCGCGCGCGGCGCGCGCATCGTGCGCCTGGAACAGCTCGAGCCCGGCGTCGAGTTCCTCGAGCACGTGCTGAAGTGCGACCTGGATCAGTGGATGGTCGTCCACGACGAGAATTCTCATGCGCGTCCCCTTATCGCATGACGCATAAGAAACGAGAGCCCTGACCGCGGCGCGGGTTGCCGACGCGCATGCGTCGACACCGTCTTCTGGCGCCTGTCGATCACTCAGGCGCAGTCAACCATGAACGCGGGGACGAAACAACTGTAGGAAACGACAGGTGCTACATGGCGGGACGGCCTCGAATGCAGGCACAATGTCCATTGCCATGTGCGGGCGTTACGAACTCAACGAAACACCGGCGAGCCTCGGTTCGCGCTACCGGATCGAGCCGGGCAACCTCGACTTCGCGCCGAACGCCGACGTGCGCCCGACCGAGACCAATCCCGTCGTGCTTGTCCGCGATGAGGTGCGTTGCCTCGAACTCCGGCGCTGGGGGTTCGTGCCCTCGTGGGTCAAGGATCCGAAGGCGATCTCCAATCCGTTCAACGCGGTGAGCGAGACCGCGCCTGACAAGCCGTTTTTTCGTGCGGCGTTTCGCAAGCGGCGATGCATCGTGCCGGCGAATGCGTTCTTCGAATGGAAGGCGATCCCGGGCGAGAAGCGCAAGGCCAAGCTGCGCATCGCGCGCGCGGACGGCGAATTGGTGTCACTTGGCGGGCTGTACGAATACTGGCAGCAGGGCGACCAGTCCATCGCCAGTTATACGATCCTCACCACGCAGCCGAACACGCTGATGGCGACGATTCATACGCGGATGCCGGTCATCATCGGCGACGAGGAGATCGAGGAGTGGCTCGCACCGGAAACGAGCCTCGACAGCGCCAAGGCGATGTGCATGCCGTGTCCGAGCGAGTGGCTCGCGGTTCAGGGGTAGACATTGCAGCAGCTGTACGCGCGTTGCAGTTGCGCGCACCGGTTCAGGTAATCTAGCGCTTTGCCCGTAGCGTCTACTTCGCGTGCTCGCCTACATCATTCGCCGCAGCCTGCAAGCCGTCGTCGTCCTGCTGGTCATGTCGGCCCTGGTCTTCGTCGGTGTCTTCGCGATCGGCAATCCGATCGACATCCTGATCAATCCCCAGGCCGACCAGGCCGAACGCGAGCACGCGATTGCGACGCTGGGCCTCGACCGGCCGCTCTGGGTGCAATACGGGAAGTTCCTCGCCGGCGCGCTGCACGGCGACCTGGGCAAGTCCTTCGTGCACAGTACGTCCGCACTCGGGCTGATCCTGGAGCGCATGCCGGCCACGCTCGAGCTGGCGATCGTGGCGATGCTGCTCGCTATAGTGCTCGGCATTCCGCTCGGACTGTGGGCGGGGCTGAAGCCGCATTCAGTCACGGGCCGCTCGATCATGGCCGGATCGATTCTCGGCTTTTCACTGCCGACGTTCTGGGTCGGCCTGATGCTGATCATGGTGTTCTCGGTGATGCTGGGCTGGCTGCCATCGAACGGCCGCGGCCCGACGACGTCGCTGTTCGGCATTCCCGTCAGCTTTCTTTCGATCGAGGGCTGGCGCCATCTGATCCTGCCGGCGACGAATCTGGCGCTGTTCAAACTCGCGCTGCTGATCCGGCTGACGCGCGCCGGCACCCGCGAGGCATTGCTGCAGGACTACGTCAAATTCGCGCGCGCGAAAGGGCTGACCAATTCGCGCGTGATCGGCGTCCACGTACTGCGCAACATTCTGATTCCGATCGTCACGGTCATCGGGCTCGAGTTCGGCTCGGTGATCGCCTTCGCCATCGTCACCGAGAGCGTCTTCGCGTGGCCGGGCATGGGCAAGCTGCTGATCGATTCGATCAACCTGCTCGATCGGCCGATCATCGTCGCGTATCTGCTGGTCATCGTGGTCATGTTCATCGTGATCAACCTTCTCGTCGACGTGCTGTATTCGGCGCTGGATCCGCGCGTGCGGCTGACGGAGAGCAGGGACTGATGAGCGCCGCCGCGCCGCCCGGGGGGCACCTTGCTAGCCGCGTAGAGACACCGCTGCGCCGCATCGCCTCCGATTTCGTCGCCAATCCGGTGGCGGTCTTCGGCGTCGCGCTGCTCGGCGCGATCATCGCGACCGCGCTCCTGGCCCCATTGATCTCGCCGCAGAATCCCTACGACCTGGCGCAGCTCGACGTGATGGAGGCGCGCCTGCCGCCAGGATCGCATTCCCCCAATGGCGGCACGTTCTGGCTGGGTACCGACGACCAGGGTCGCGACATGCTCTCGGCCATCTTTTACGGGCTGCGCATCAGCCTGATGGTGGGTGCGATCAGCACCATGATCGCGCTGACCATCGGCCTGGCGATGGGCCTGTGCGCAGCGTACTTCGGCGGCGAGACCGAGGCGCTCATCATGCGCATCGCGGATATCCAGCTGTCCTTCCCTGCCATTCTCATCGCGCTGATCCTGCTCGCCGTGCTGGGGCAGGGCACGCTAAAGATCATCGCCGCACTGGTGACGGTGCAATGGGCCTACTACGCGCGCACCGTCCGCAGCGCTGCGCTGGTCGAGAAGCGCAAGGAATATGTCGAGGCCGCGCGCTGCCTTGCGTTGTCGCCTGCGCGCATCGTCTTCGGTCACCTGCTGCCGAATTGCCTGCCCCCCCTGCTCGTGGTGGCCACGGTTCAGGTTGCGGCGGCGATCGCGCTGGAGGCGACGCTGTCTTTCCTCGGGCTGGGCCTGCCGATCACCGAACCGTCGCTGGGATTGCTGATCGCAAACGGCTACCAGTACCTGCTGTCCGGCAAGTACTGGATCAGCTTCTTTCCCGGCGTCGCGTTGCTGCTCACGATCGTCAGCATCAATCTCGTCGCCGATCAGTTGCGCGACGTGCTCAACCCGAGGCTGCAGCGATGAGCACTGCAGCAAAGCGCTCGCCTCCTTCGGGCGAAGCCGCGCGCAGCGTCGCACCGGACATCACATGAGCGAGCCGCTGCTTGCCGTCGACGGGTTGCGCACGCATTTCTTCACGCGCGCCGGCGTGGTACGTGCCGTGGAAGATGTCAGTTTCGAGGTCGCGCGCGGCGAAGTGGTCGCGCTGGTCGGAGAGTCCGGCTCGGGCAAGTCGATGACCGGATATTCGATCATGGGGCTGGTCGATGCGCCGGGACGCATCGTCGGCGGCGCGATCCGCTTCGACGGCCGTGATTTGGCGACGCTCTCGCCCGAAGCGATGCGCCAGCTGCGCGGCAGCCGCATCGCGATGATCTTCCAGGATCCGATGATGACGCTCAATCCGGTCCTGCGTATCGACACGCAGATGGTCGAAGCGGTTCTTGCGCACGGCAAGGTGTCGCGCGCGACCGCACTCGAGCGCGCGCGCGACGCGCTGGTCCGGGTCGGCATCGCTTCGCCCGACGAGCGCCTGCGCGGCTATCCGCACCAGTTTTCCGGCGGCATGCGCCAGCGCGTGGCCATCGCCATCGCGCTGCTAAACGGACCGGACCTGATCATCGCCGACGAACCGACCACGGCGCTGGACGTGACCATCCAGGGACAGATCCTGTTCGAGATGCAGAAGCTGTCGCGCGAGACCGGTGCTGCATTGTTGTGGATCACGCACGATCTTTCGGTCGTCGCGGGGCTGGCCGATCGCATCTGTGTCATGTACGCCGGACGCGTGGTCGAGCACGGAACGGCACGGGAGGTGCTCGGCGCCCCGCGCCACCCGTACACGCGCGGGCTGCTCGACTCGGTCCCCGGTGACGCGTCGGTGCACGAGCGCTTGCGGCAGATCCCCGGCATGACACCGTCGCTGCTCGATCTGCCCGCAGGGTGCCCGTTTCGATCGCGCTGTGCCTATGCCGCGGAAGACTGCAACGAGGACCCGCCGATGCGGGCGCTCGGCAGCGATGGCCGTACGATGCGCTGCTTCCACCCGCTGCCGTCGGTGGCCGCATGATGAGTGCTGCGAGCGTTCGCGGCGGCACACCGTTGCTGGAGCTGCGGAGTATTTCGAAGCGCTTCGTGCGCAGGCTGGACGTCGCGGCACGACTCGCCAACCGTTTTGGCGCGAGAGCGCGCGAAGAAGTCGTGCACGCCGTCGATCGCGTCGACCTCCGCGTCGGCGAGCGCGAAGTGGTCGGACTGGTCGGCGAATCGGGGTGCGGCAAGTCCACGCTGGGCCGGCTCGCGGTCGGACTCCTGGAGCCCTCGAGCGGCGAGCGCCTCTGGCGCGGCGCGTCGCTGTCCGCGCTCGGCCCGACGGAAGCGCGCGAACGACAACTGTCGATGCAGATGATCTTCCAGGACCCGTACGCATCGCTGAATCCGCGGCGCAGGGTCGTCGACATCGTCGGCGAGGCGCCGGTCGTGCACGGCATCATCGGTGCGCGGCAAAAGGTCGAGTACGTCGGGCTCCAGCTCAATCGCGTCGGGCTCGATCCCACGCTGATGCGACGGTTTCCGCACCAGTTCTCCGGCGGGCAACGCGCGCGCATCGGCATTGCGCGCGCGCTCGCGGTCAAACCCGAGTTTCTGGTCTGCGACGAATCGATCGCCGCGCTCGACGTGTCGATACAGGCGCAGGTCCTGAACCTGTTCATGGACCTGCGGGCGGCGCTGAATCTGACGTACCTGTTCATCAGCCATGATCTGCGCGTGGTACGACACATCAGCGACCGCGTGGTCATCATGTACCTCGGGCGCGTCGTCGAATCCGGGCCGGCGGCGGAAATCTTCGCGACGCCGAATCATCCATACACGCGGGCGCTGCTTGCCGAGGTCGGCAGCGTCGAGCCGAAAAAGCGCGAGTTCATGCCCATTCGCGGTGAGATTCCATCGCCGCTGGCGCCGCCCTCGGGTTGCCACTTCCATCCGCGATGCCCGCACGCGATGGCGCGCTGCCGCGAAGTCGTTCCCGCACTCGAAGCCATTGCGCCGGGGCGATTTTCCGCGTGCCTGCTCAACGCCGAAGCGTGCTTCCGACCATGAACGTCGTGCGTCGCCGCGATCCGCGATCCGCGCCGATCCCGCTGGTGCTCGACTCGCCGCACAGCGGCACCGAGTATCCGTCGGACTTCGATCACCTGCCGTCGCGCGCCATCGTCCGCCAGGCGGAAGACACGCACGTGGCGGAACTCTACGCGGCGGCGCCCGCGCCTCGGCGCGACGCTGGTCGAGGCGCTGTTTCCCGCGCGCCTACATCGATCCGAACCGCCACGTCGCCGACATCGATCCAGAGCTCCTGGCCGGTGCCTGGCCGGGTCCCGTCACGCCGTCGCGCAAGACCGAGCTCGGCATCGGGCTCGTCTGGCGCCTCGCGCATGGCGGCGCACCGATGTACGCGCGCAAGCTCGCGGTGGCCGAGGTGCAGCGGCGAATCGTCGACTACTACGAGCCGTACCACCGCAGCGTCGCCGCCGCACTCGATGAACGGCATCGCGAGTTCGGCGCGGTCTGGCACATCGACTGTCACTCGATGCCCGCCGTCGGCGACGTCATGTCCGACGATCCCGGGCGCGCGCGTGCGGATTTCGTCCTCGGCGATCGCGACGGATCGACCTGCGAACCCGAGTTCACGGCGTTCGTCGCGACCACGCTGGCGGCGATGGGTTACGACGTCGCGATCAACGATCCCTACAAGGGCGTGGAGCTGGTGCGCAAGTTCGGGCGGCCGGCGGAACGCAGGCACAGCCTGCAGATCGAAATCAATCGCCAGCTATACATGGACGAAGCGACGCTGGAGCAGACCGCCGGCTTTGCGCCGTTGCAGCGAAACCTCACGCGCTTGCTGCAGGCCACCGCAGAATTCGTCTCGCGCAGAATCTGACGCAGGTGATGTGCTCGCGGCGCATGCGCGTGCCTGGCAGCCGGCCCGACGCGAAGCTGCAGAAAATTGGCCCGACCCGTTGACCGGTTGCAGTCGTCTTGTTATGGTTGCCTGGCCCGTCGCCACCGCCGGCGCAAGATCGGCCGCGATTCGCAACACAATCGGAGGATTCATGAACATCTCGCTTCGTCGCGGCCTGGCCGCGGCTGCGTTCGCGCTTGTCGCTTTCTCGATGTCCGCTCTCGCCGCGTATCCCGAGCGCCCGATCACGCTGATCGTGCCCTGGGCTGCCGGCGGCGGCACCGACGCCACCGCGCGCATCATCGGCGCACTGCTCGAAAAGGAGATCGGCCAGCCGGTCAACGTGGTCAATCGCACCGGCGGCAGCGGTGTCGTCGGCCATGCGGCGATCGCCGGCGCCGCCCCCGACGGCTACACCGTGGGCGTGGTCACGGTCGAGATCGGCATGATGCACTGGCAGGGGCTGACCGAGCTCACCGGCGCGTCGTTCACCCCGGTCGGGTCTGGTCAACGCGGATCCCGCGGCAATCGAAGTTGCGGCGGATGCTCCCTACAAGAGCGTGAATGACCTGGTCGCAGCGATCAAGGCCAATCCCGGCAAGCTGAAGGCCTCGGGCACTGGGCAGGGCGGCATCTGGCACCTCGCCATCGCCGGCATGCTGCAGGACATGAAGGTCGACCCGGCGTCGGTGCCATGGGTGCCTTCGAACGGCGCCGCGCCCGGGCTTGCAGGATCTCGTCGCCGGTGGCGTGCAGGTGGCCCCGGTGTCGTTGCCGGAGGCACGGTCGCTGATCGATGCGGGCAAGGTGAAGAGCCTGGCCGTCATGGCCGATCAGCCAGCGGCGCTGTTTCCGAACGTCCCGACGCTGAAGGCCGCGACCGGCAGCAACTGGACCATGGCCGCATGGCGGGGAATTGCCGCGCCTAAGGGCATACCCGCCGACGCGCGCGACAAGCTGGTGGCGGCCGTCAAGAAAGTCGTTGCCAGCAAGGACTACACGGATTTCATGGCGCAGCGCGGATTCGGCGTCATCTACGCGGGACCGGAGGACTTCGCCAAGTTCATGGCCAAGTCGGACGCGGACCTCGGCGCCACGATGAAGGCGGTCGGGATCGTGAAGTGACGCGGATGTCCGAGAGCAAGAGGCGCAGCCTCACCGCGATCGGAAACAGCCGCGTCGTCCCCGCGAAGGCGGGGACCCTCCGTTGAAAATCAACGACGCCGTCTGGGGTGCGGTCCTGCTGCTGCTCGCCGCGGCCATCCTGGTGCACGTCCAGAGCTTTCCGAAGATTCCCGGACAGAACGTCGGTCCCGCGCTGTTCCCGGGCCTGATTGCGGCCGGGCTCGCCGTGTGCGCGGTGCTGCTGGTCATCAAGGGGCTTGCGGCGAGACGATCCTCCGGCGCGCGCGAATCGTGGATCACGCCTGAGCCCTGGATCCGCTCGCCCCGCCACGTGCTGGCGCTCGCCCTGGTCATCGGGCTCAACGTCTTCTATATCCTGGTCGTGGACCGACTGGGTTTCATTCCGACCGGCGTGATCTATCTGTCGGCCCTGTTTCTCGTCTTTCAAGTGCGCAGGACCTGGATCGTCCCGCTCGCCGTCGTCATCACGCTGGTCATTCACTACGCGTTCTACAAGCTGCTGAAGGTTCCGCTGCCGTGGGGTCTGCTGCAGGGCGTCGCATGGTAGCGCGGGTCGCGCCGTACGCTCTGCGGGAGTTGCGGCGATGAGCCCGGCGTGGGTACAGGCGTTCGCGATGGTGTTCGAGCCCTACAACATCTTCGTGATGCTGGGCGCGTCGCTGTTCGGCCTGTTCGTCGGCGCGGTTCCGGGCCTGACGGCAACGATGGCGACGGCACTGCTGGTGCCGGTGACGTTTTTCATGGCGCCGATCCCGGCCATCGCGGCGATCGTCACGGCGACGGCGATGGCGATCTTTTCGGGCGACATCCCCGGTTGCCTCATGCGCATGCCCGGCACGCCGGCCTCGGCGGCGTACACCGACGAAGCCTACGCCATGACCAAGAAGGGCCAGGCCGAGTTGGCGCTGGGCGCCGGACTCGTGTTCTCGGCGCTCGGCGGCTTGTTCGGCACCGCGGTGCTGATGCTGTCGGCGCCGGCGCTCGCCGAATTCGCGCTGAAATTCAGCTCCTTCGAATATTTCTGGCTGGTGCTGCTGGGTCTGACCTGTGCCGTGTTCATCACCTCGGAGCGACCGCTCAAGGGCTTCGTCACGCTCCTGCTCGGGCTGCTGGTCGCCTGCGTCGGCCTGGGCAATCCCGCCGCCATTCCCCGCTTCACGTTCGGCAGCATCGAGCTCCTCGGCGGCATCGGCATGATTCCGATGATGATCGGCATGTTTGCGATTTCGGAAATCATCCGCTATGCGGTCGATACCAATCCCCCGCTGGTGATTGTCGACAAGCCGATCGGCAACGTATTCAAGGGCATGTGGGGGTTGACCAAGAAATACCCGGTGCAGATCCTGCGCGGCAACGCCGTCGGCACGCTGATCGGTGCGCTGCCCGGCGCGGGCGCGGACATCGCGGCGTGGATCACCTACGCGATCAGCAAGCGCTTCTCCAAGGAGCCCGAGAAATTCGGCACCGGCCACGTCGAAGGCATCGTCGAATCGGGCTCGGCCAACAACAGCGCGCTCGCCGGCGCGTGGATACCCGCGCTGGTGTTCGGCATCCCCGGCGATTCGATCACCGCGATCGTGATCGGCGTGCTGTACATGAAGAACATGAATCCGGGGCCGAGCCTGTTTACCAACAATCCGCAGAACATCTATGCGGTCTATCTGCTGTTCATCATCGCCAACCTGATCATGATTCCCCTGGGCTGGTGGTGCATCAAGGTCTCCAAGCAGATTCTCAAGGTCCCGCGCACCGTATTGATGCCGGTGATCATGCTCTTCTGCGTCGTCGGCTCCTTTGCGATCAACAACACTGCGTTCGACGTGACGGTCATGCTGGTCGCCGGCGTCGCGGCGTTTTTCCTGGAGGCGAGCGGTTTCCCGGTGGCGCCGGCGATTCTCGGCGTGGTGCTCGGCGGCATGCTCGAAGAGAATTTCATCACGTCGATGATCAAGTCCGACGGCAATCCGTGGGCGTTCTTCGAGCGCCCGATCGCGGCCTCCCTGGGCGCGATGACCTTGGCCGTGTGGTTCCTGCCGCTCCTGATGAAGCGGTTGCGGCGCCTCGCGGGCATAGGCGAAGCGGCGTAGCCCCTTCGCACGGGCCTTTGTTGCGGCGCAGCGCGTTGACCCCACTTGCCGCGGCGGGGTAAAATTCAAGGGTTTACAGGGGTTCGGGTTTCGCCCGCCGCGTCCGAATACGGGCATGCTGGGGTCAGGGAACGATGCGCGGCAAGCTCGTCGTCGGCAATTGGAAAATGAACGGAGGCCTGCAGCAGAACGAAGCGCTGCTGGCGGCCGTGCGCGCGGGCTGGACGGAGCAGGAAGGCCGCCGGATCGCGGTGTGCGTACCGTTTCCCTACCTGTGGCAGGCGCAGGCGGCGTTGTCGGGGTCGGCGATTGCCTGGGGCGCGCAGAACGTGAACGAGCACGCCGGCGGCGCATTCACCGGAGAAGTGGCGGCGGGCATGATCGCCGAGTTTGGTTGCACGTACGCGATCGTCGGGCATTCGGAGCGGCGCACGCTATACCAGGAAAGCGACGCGACGGTCGCGGCGAAGGCGGCGACGACCATCGAGGCGGGCCTGACGCCGGTGGTGTGCGTGGGCGAAACCTTGGCCGAACGCAAGGCCGGTCACACCGACGCAGTGGTTCTGCGCCAGATCGACGCCGTGTTGTCGCGATTGGGTGAGAGTATCGAGCGAGCGGTCGTCGCCTACGAGCCGGTGTGGGCGATCGGCACTGGCCTGAACGCGACGCCGGCCGAGGCGCAGGCGGTGCACAAGCTGCTGCGCTAGCGTCTCGGGACGTCGGGAAAGGATGTGCTTCTCCTTTACGGGGGAAGCGTCAAGGCGGGTAACGCGGGCAGCCTGTTCGCGATGCCCGATATCGATGGTGGCCTGATCGGCGGGGCATCGCTGAAGGCAGACGAATTTTTGGCGATTGCCGCTGCCTAAGATCGATACGGGTTGCGAGCAGGCGCTCGAGGAATACGGAATGATCTGGGAAACGGTTCTACTGGCACTGCACGTCATCGTCGCGGCGACGCTGATCGGTTTCGTGCTGCTTCAGCATGGCAAGGGCGCCGACATGGGCGCCGCGTTCGGCAGCGGCTCGTCGGGGAGCCTTTTCGGCGCCGCCGGCTCGGCCAACTTCCTGTCGCGAACGACCGCGGTGCTGGCAACGGTATTCTTCCTGTCGAGCCTCGGGCTGACCTATCTTGCGGCCAACCGGGGTGCGCCGAAAGACCTGATGCAACAGGGCGTGACGCAGAAAGCGCCGGCAGCGGCATCGAAGTCGGCAGAAATTCCGCCGCCCGCGCCGGTGCAGGCACCGGCACCCGGCGCCGCGCCCGCGGCGGTTGCGCCGCCAAGCGCTCCCGGCTCGAAATCGGGAGACGTACCGAAGTAATCGACGCCGTAACCGACGCCGACGTGGTGAAATTGGTAGACACGCTGTCTTGAGGGGGCAGTGGCGTAAGCCGTGGGAGTTCGAGTCTCCCCGTCGGCACCAGGCAATGCAGAGGACACGGCGCTTGCGAGCGCCGGCGGCAGTGGCAGCAGGCTGGCGGATGGCGAAAGGCATGTAACTTTTCGCCCGGAAACGATTGACGGGGGTTGGAGTCGTTCGATCATGCTGGAACAGTATTTTCCGGTCCTGCTCTTCATCATCGTCGGCATCGGCATCGGCCTGGTCCTGCTCACGGTCGGCAGCCTGGTCGCGCCCGATCGGCCCGACCCCGAAAAACTCTCGCCCTACGAGTGCGGTTTCGAAGCCTTCGAGGACGCGCGCATGAAGTTCGACGTGCGCTATTACCTCATCGCCATTCTGTTCATCCTGTTCGACCTGGAGATCGCGTTCCTGTTTCCTTGGGCCGTCGTGCTGCCAGAGATCGGCGCCTTCGGCTTCTGGTCGATGATGATCTTCCTCGGCATCCTGATCATCGGCTTCGTCTACGAGTGGAAAAAAGGGGCGCTGGAATGGGAATAGGCAAGTTCGGCACGCGGCGCGGGGCCCCACGCAGTGCGTGGGGATCGACGGCAAGCCGAATCTTGGCAGTCCGCCGACTCGTTATGCCAAGTGTTCGCGAACTGGTCTTAGGAGGCGGCGTGACCACAGCAGGAGAATCTCATGCCCATTGAAGGCATCCTCGAAAAGGGCTTCGTCACCACGTCGCTCGACGCGCTGATCAATTGGGCGCGCAACGGCTCGATGTGGCCTATGAGCTTCGGACTCGCGTGCTGCGCCATCGAGATGATGCATGCCGGTGCCTCGCGCTACGATCTGGACCGCTTCGGCGTCGTGTTCCGGCCGAGCCCGCGGCAGTCCGACGTGATGATCGTGGCCGGCACGCTGTGCAACAAGATGGCGCCCGCCCTGCGCAAGGTCTACGACCAGATGGCCGAGCCGCGCTGGGTCATTTCGATGGGCTCGTGCGCCAACGGCGGCGGCTACTACCACTACTCGTATTCGGTCGTTCGCGGCTGCGACCGAATCGTTCCCGTCGACATCTATGTCCCCGGCTGTCCACCGACCGCCGAAGCCCTGCTCTACGGCATCCTGCAGCTCCAGAACAAGATCTGGCGCACCAACACGATCGCGCGCGGATGAAGACTGACGCCCTCGTCGCCGCGCTGCCGGCAGTACTCGGCGACAAGCTGGTGGGCGTCACGTCTGCGCTGGGCGAAGTGACCGCGGTCGTCGGCGCCGATGCCTTGCTCGAGGCGATGCGCCTGCTGCGTGACCGCCCCGAGCTGCGTTTCGAAACGCTGATCGACGTCTGCGGCGTGGACTATTCGACCTACGGTGGTGACGGGCTCGAAGGGCCGCGCTTTGCGGCGGTATATCACCTGCTTTCGCTCGCCAACAACTGGCGGCTGCGCGTGCGCGCGTTCGTGCCTGACGATGATTTTCCCGTGCTGCCATCGGTCATCGGCATCTGGCCCTCGGCCAACTGGTATGAGCGCGAGGCCTTCGATTTCTACGGGATCATGTTCACCGGCCATCCGGATCTGCGGCGCCTGCTGACCGATTACGGATTCATCGGACACCCGTTCCGCAAGGATTTTCCACTATCTGGCTACGTGGAGATGCGATATGACCCAGATCAAGGACGGGTCATCTACCAACCGGTGACAATCGAGCCGCGCGAGGTCACGCCGCGCATCATCCGCGAAAACGCATACGCGGAGAGCGAAGGTTTCCGCAAGGGCTGACCACGTGGCTGAGATTCGCAACTACACCATGAATTTTGGGCCGCAGCATCCCGCGGCCCACGGCGTGCTGCGCCTCGTGCTGGAACTCGACGGCGAAGTCATACAGCGCGCGGATCCGCACATCGGGCTGCTGCACCGGGCAACCGAAAAGCTCGCCGAGCACAAGACCTACATCCAATCGCTACCGTACATGGATCGTCTCGACTACGTGTCGATGATGTCCAATGAGCATGCGTACTGCATGGCCATCGAGAGGCTGCTCGGCATCGACGTGCCGATTCGCGCCCAGTACATCCGAGTGATGTTCGACGAGATCACGCGAATCCTCAACCATCTGCTGTGGCTCGGCTCGCATTCGCTGGACGTCGGTGCGATGACCACGTTTCTCTACGCCTTCCGAGAGCGCGAGGACCTCATGGATGTGTACGAGGCGGTGTCTGGCGCGCGGTTGCACGCCGCGTACTATCGGCCTGGCGGGGTCTATCGCGACCTGCCCGAGCGTATGCCGCAATACCAGGCTTCGCCGATTCATGGCGCGAAATCGGTTGCGCGCATGAACGAGAACCGGCAGGGCAGCCTGCTCGACTTCATCGAGGACTTCACGCGGCGGTTCCCGGGCTACGTGGACGAATATGAAACGTTGCTGACCGAGAACCGCATCTGGAAGCAGCGCACGGTCGGCATTGGCGTGGTCACGGCCGAGCGCGCGATGGCGCTGGGCTTCACCGGCCCGATGTTGCGCGGGTCAGGCGTCCCCTGGGATCTGCGCAAGAAGCAGCCCTACGAGGTCTACGACCGGATGGATTTCGACATTCCGGTCGGCACCAACGGCGACTGCTACGATCGCTACCTCGTGCGCGTGCAGGAAATGCGCGAGGCCAACCGGATCATCGAGCAGTGCGTGAAGTGGCTGCGCGTCAATCCGGGCTCGGTGATCACCGGCAACCACAAGGTGGCGCCGCCGTCACGGGTCGAGATGAAGGAAAACATGGAGGAGCTGATCCATCACTTCAAGCTCTTCACCGAGGGCATGCACGTACCGCCCGGCGAAGCCTATGCCGCCGTCGAGCATCCGAAGGGCGAATTCGGGGTGTACATCATCTCGGACGGCGCCAACAAGCCATACCGATTGAAACTGCGTTCGCCTGGTTTCCCGCACCTGGCGGCGCTCGACGAGATGTCGCGCGGGCACATGCTGGCCGATGTCGTGGCGATCATCGGCACGCAGGACATCGTTTTCGGGGATATCGACCGATGAGCGTCATCGATTCCCGGGTGATCAACATCGACGAGCTCAAGCTCGAGCACTTCGCCAAGGGCGACAAGTTCGAGTGCGGCGCAGTGCGCGTTGGGCCGCTGCTGGGCGCGAAGGATCTCGGCTATTCCTACGATGTCGTCCCGCCGGGCAAACGCTCGTGCCCGTTCCACAGCCACCGTGGCGAGGAGGAGATGTTCTTCATCGTGAACGGCACGGGCATGCTGCGCTACGGCAGCGAATCGCGACGCATCCGCGCGGGCGACTTCATTTGCTGTCCGACCGGCGGCCCGGAAACGGCGCACCAGATCGTCAACGATTCGAATGCCGAACTCGCCTATGTGTCCGTCAGCACGAAGATGCCGGCGGAAGTCTGCGAGTACCCGGATTCGAACAAGATCGCCGCCTTCGGCGGCGGCCTGCGGCACATGACGCACGCGGGCGATCACGTGGATTATTGGACCGACGAGATATGACGTGCTGAGCGCCGAAGCACTCAAACGCATCGATCGCGAGATCGCCAAGTACCCTGCCGACCAGAAGCAGTCGGCGGTGATGGCTGCGCTCGCCATCGCCCAAGACGAGAAGGGCTGGCTGGAGACAGCGACGATGGACTTCGTCGCCGAGTACCTCGGCATGCCGCCGATCGCGGTGTACGAGGTGGCGACGTTCTACGAGATGTACAACACCGAACCGACCGGCAAGTACAAGATCACGATCTGCACCAACCTGCCGTGCGCGCTGCAGAGCGCGACGCAGGCGGCGGAACATCTCAAGCACAAGCTCGGCATCGGTTTCGGCGAGACCACGCCCGACGGCATGTTCACGCTGAAGGAAGGCGAATGCATGGGGGCATGCGGCGACGCACCGGTGCTGCTGGTGAACAACAAGCGGATGTGCAGCTGGATGCATCCGGACAAGCTCGACGGCCTCATGGCGGAGCTGCGCGAGGAGGGACAGCAATGAACGCGCCCGCGGAATTCCTCGACTACGGGCCGGACGCGATCATCCTCGCCGGGCTGACCGGCCGCAACTGGCGGCTCGCGGATTACGTCGCGCGCGGTGGCTATGAAGCGCTGAAGAAGATCCTGGCGGAGAAAATCCCGCCGACGAGCGTTATCGCAGAGGTCAAGAAGTCGGGCCTGCGCGGGCGCGGCGGTGCGGGCTTTCCGACCGGACTCAAGTGGAGTTTCATGCCGCAGCAGTTCCAGGGCGAGAAGTACCTCGTATGCAATTCCGACGAGGGCGAGCCGGGCACCTTCAAGGATCGCGACATCATGCGCTACAACCCGCATATCCTGATCGAGGGGATGGCGATTGCGGCGTACGCGATGGGCTGCAAGCGTGCCTACAACTACGTGCACGGCGAGATCTGGGACACCTACGAGCGCTGCGAGGAGGCGCTCGAGGAGGCGTACCAGGCCGGGCTGCTTGGCGACAGGATCCTCGGCAGCGACTTCAGCTTCGACCTGTACAACCATCACGGCTACGGCGCATACATCTGCGGCGAGGAAACCGCGCTGCTCGAGTCGCTCGAAGGCAAGAAGGGGCAACCTCGCTTCAAGCCGCCGTTTCCCGCGAGCTTCGGCTTGTACGGCAAGCCGACCACGATCAACAACACCGAAACCTTCGCGGCCGTGCCGTGGATCATGCGCAAGGGCGGGGAAGCGTTTCTCAACCTGGGCCGTCCCAACAACGGCGGCACCAAGATCTTCTCGGTATCGGGAGACGTTGCGCGCCCCGGCAACTACGAAGTCAACCTCGGCACGCCCTTCGCCAAGCTGCTCGAGATGGCGGGCGGCATGCGCGACGGACGCAAGCTCAAGGCCTGCATTCCCGGCGGCTCCTCGATGCCGGTGCTTCCGGGCGAGATCATGATGGCCACCGATTTGGACTACGACTCGATTGCCAAGGCAGGGTCGATGCTCGGTTCGGGCGCGGTCATCATCATGGACGATTCGCGCTGCATGGTGCGCTCGCTGTTGCGGCTGTCGTATTTCTACTTCGAGGAATCGTGCGGGCAGTGCACGCCCTGCCGCGAAGGCACCGGCTGGCTGTGGCGCGTTGTCGATCGCATCGAACGCGGCCAGGGCCGGAACGAGGACCTCGACCTGCTGATCTCGGTGTCGGACAACATCGCCGGGCGCACGATTTGCGCGCTGGGTGACGCGGCGGCGTTGCCGGTCAAGAGTTTCATCAAGCATTTCCGCAGCGAGTTCCAGCACCACATCGACCACAAGCGCTGTCTCGTGCCAGATTACGTCTAACCAAGACCAGAGATGCTCAACCTCGAAATCGACGGCATGCCGGTCCAGGTGGCCCCTGGCAAGACGGTCATGGACGCGGCGCATCAACTCGGCCTCTACGTGCCGCACTTCTGCTGGCACAAGAAGCTGACGATCGCCGCGAACTGCCGCATGTGCCTGGTGCAGATCGAGAAGGCGCCGAAACCGATGCCGGCGTGCGCGACGCCGGCGAGCGAGGGCATGAAGGTATGGACGCACTCCGAGGATGCGGTCACCGCGCAGAAGGGGGTGATGGAGTTCCTGCTGATCAATCATCCGCTCGATTGCCCGATCTGCGATCAGGGGGGCGAATGCCAGCTGCAGGATCTCGCGGTCGGCTACGGCGCGTCGAGTTCCCGCTACAACGAACCGAAGCGGGTGGTGCTGAACAAGAATCTCGGCCCGCTGATTTCCACCGACATGACGCGCTGCATTCATTGCACGCGCTGCGTACGCTTCGGGCAGGAGATCGCGGGCATCATGGAACTCGGCATGGCCGGGCGCGGGGAGCACTCCGAGATCATGAGCTTCGTCGGCAGGACGATCGATTCGGAGCTGTCGGGCAACATGATCGACCTGTGCCCGGTCGGCGCGCTGACCTCGAAGCCGTTTCGCTATTCGGCCCGCACCTGGGAGCTCGCGCGGCGCAAGTCGGTGTCGCCGCACGACGGTTTGGGTGGCAACCTGATCGTGCAGGTCAAGAACGATCGCGTGATGCGCGTGGTGCCGCTCGAAAACGAAGCGGTCAACGAGTGCTGGCTGTCGGACAAGGATCGCTTTTCGTACGAGGGCTTGAATTCCGACGACCGCCTGACGCGGCCGCAGATGGGAGCCCGCGGCGCGCTGACCGACACCGACTGGCAGACCTCGCTCGAGCGCGTGGCCGGCGAACTGAAGCGCATCGTCGGACAACATGGGCCGGACGCGGTTGGCCTGCTCGCGTCGCCGCACTCGACGCTGGAGGAACTGCACCTCGCGCAGAAGCTCATGCGTGGCCTCGGCAGCGACAACATCGACTTCCGCTTGCGACAAACGGATTTCACGGTGAACAGCGTGCCCTGGCTCGGCATGTCGATCGCCGAGTTCGGCGCGCTCGACCGCGTGCTCGTCGTCGGCAGTTTCCTGCGCAAGGATCACCCGCTGCTCGCACAGCGGCTGCGACAGGCGGCGAAGAAGGGCGCGCAGCTGTCCATTCTCCACTCAGCCCACGACGAGTTGCTGTTGAAAGTCGCGACCGAAGCGATCGTCGCGCCTTCCACGCTGCCGCGTGCGCTTGCCGGAATCGTGGTCGCCGCCGCAGCCGCCACGGGCAAGATTCCGCCTGACGCGCTGAAAGGTGTCGAGCCTTCGGCAGCCGAACGCGCGATCGCGGCCAGTCTGGCGAGCGGCGAACGCAAGGGCATCTTTCTCGGCAACTTCGCGCAGCACCATCCTCGCGCCTCGCAACTTCACGCGCTGGCGCAGGCGTTGGCCGAGTTGACCGGCGCGCGCGTCGGGTTTCTCACCGAGGCCGCCAATTCGGTGGGTGGCCATCTGGTGCAGGCATTGCCGCGGCAGCGCGGGCTCCATGCGCAGGCGATGCTTGCCGCGCCGCGCAAGGCCTACGTGTTGCTGAACGTCGAGCCCGAACTCGATACAGCCGACCCGGCGCTGACCCGAAGCGCGCTCGCCGCCGCGGAATTCGTGGTGGCGCTGTCGCCATTCCGTTCGGCCGCAGGAAGGCACGCCGATGTCCAGCTGCCGGTCGCGCCGTTCACCGAGACCGCGGGAACCTTCGTCAATTGCGAGGGGCGCGCGCAGTCATTCGCGGGTGCGGCGCCGCCGCTCGCCGAAACGCGGCCGGCGTGGAAAGTGCTGCGGGTGCTGGGCTCGATGCTCGATCTTCCCGGCTTCGATTTCGAAAGCATCGACGACGTTCGCGCCGAGCTGCCGACAAGTGACGACATTGCATCGCGGCTGTCCCCGCAGTCGTCCAATACCACGCACGTCGGCATCGAATCCTTGCCCGCGCCGCTGGCTGATCTCGAGCGCGTCGCCGACGTCCCGATCTATGCGACCGATCCGCTGGTCCGGCGTGCGCCGTCGCTACAGAAGACCCGCGATGCGCGGACGCCCGCGACGCGGATGAACCCGGCGACACTGGCGAAATTGCGCCTCGGCGACGGGGCCACCGTCCGCGTGCGCCAGGGCGACGGCGAGGCGACACTGAACGTCGCCGTCGACGCGGGCGTGCCGGACGGCTGCGTGCGCATCGCTGCGGGCCATCCGGCGACGAGCGGACTCGGGCCCATGTTCGGCACGATCGCGGTGGAGCCGGCCTGATGGACAGCCTGCTGCTGCCCGTCGCGAGCTTTTTCGGCCCAACCTGGCCCCTGGTCTGGACGCTGGCGAAGATCGTCGCCATCGCGATGCCGCTGATCCTGGCCGTGGCGTACCTGACGCTCGCCGAGCGCAAGGTCATCGGCTGGATGCAGGTGCGCATCGGTCCCAATCGCGTCGGGCCGTTGGGGCTGCTGCAGCCCTTCGCCGACGTGTTCAAGCTGATGTTCAAGGAAATCATCGTCCCGTCGGGCGCCAACCGATACCTGTTCTTCGTCGCGCCGGTACTGTCGATCGGTCCCGCGCTTGCCGCCTGGGCGGTCGTGCCGTTCGCCGACGGGGTGGTCCTGGCCGATATCAACGCCGGGCTGCTGTACATCATGGCGATGACCTCGATCGGCGTGTATGGCGTGATCCTCGCCGGCTGGGCGTCGAATTCGAAGTACGCCTTCCTCGGCTGCCTGCGCTCCGCGGCGCAGATCGTCAGCTACGAGATCGCGATGGGCTTCGCGCTGGTCGGGGTGTTGATGGCCGCGTCGAGCCTCAACATCAGCGACATCGTGCGCGGACAGGAAGGCGGCGCGGCGTCCTGGTACATCTGGCCGTTGCTGCCCTTGTTCGTCGTGTATCTCGTGTCGGGCATCGCCGAAACCAACCGCCATCCGTTCGACGTCGCCGAGGGCGAGTCGGAAATCGTCGCCGGTTTTCACGTCGAGTATTCGGGCGTCGCGTTCGCCGTGTTCTTCCTCGCCGAGTACATGGCCATGATCCTGATTTCGGCCATGACGTCGATCATGTTCCTCGGCGGCTGGCTCGCGCCCTGGCCGCTGCTGAACCATGCGGAAATCTTCGGCTGGCATCCGCTCGGCGACGGGATCGGCTGGCTGTTGCTCAAGATGTGCTCGGTGCTGTTCATCTTTCTCTGGATCCGCGCGACGTTTCCGCGCTACCGCTACGACCAGATCATGCGCCTGGGCTGGAAGGTGTTCATCCCGATCACGCTGATCTGGATCATTTTTCTCGGTGCGATGATGCAGACGCGCTGGGCGTACCTTTTCCACTGAGGAGACGAGGATGCTGCAAAGAGTCCGCGACTTCTTCAATACCTATCTGCTCGTCGAGCTGTGGAAGGGGCTGCGGGTCACCGGCGGCAACATGTTCGCGCGCAAGGTGACGGTGCAGTTTCCCGAGGAGAAGACGCCGCAGAGCCCGCGCTTCCGGGGCCTGCACGCGCTGCGGCGCTATCCCAACGGCGAAGAGCGTTGCATCGCGTGCAAGCTGTGCGAGGCGGTGTGTCCGGCGCTGGCGATCACCATCGAATCGGAACAGCGCGAGGACGGGACCCGGCGCACGACGCGCTACGACATCGACCTGACCAAGTGCATCTTCTGCGGTTTCTGCGAGGAGTCCTGCCCGGTCGATTCGATCGTCGAGACGCGTATCCTGGAGTACCACGGCGAGAAGCGCGGCGACCTGCATTACACCAAGGACATGCTGCTCGCGGTCGGCGACCGCTACGAGGCGCAGATCGCCGCGGATCGCGCGGAAGACGCCAGGTATCGGTGAGCGGTCGATGAGCTTCCACACTGCAGTCTTCTACGCCTTCGCCGCGATTCTCGTGTTCGCGGGACTGCGCGTCATCACCAGTCGCAATCCTGTGCATGCCGCGCTGTGGCTGGTGCTGTCGTTCTTCAGCGCCGCCGGCGTGTGGATGCTGCTGCGCGCCGAATTCCTCGCCATCGTGCTGGTTCTGGTCTACGTCGGCGCGGTCATGGTTCTGTTCCTGTTCGTGGTCATGATGCTCGACGTCAACTTCGCCCGCATGCGCGAGCGCTTCCGCAGCTACATTCCGGTCGGCGCGACCGTGGGTATCCTGGTCCTCATCGAGATGACGCTGGTGCTTGTCGGCGGCTACCTGGTGCCGGGCAGCGCGCCGGTGCCGTCGCCCGCGCCCGCCAACTTCAGCAATACGCGGGCGCTGGGATTGCAGATCTACACCGACTACGCCTATCCGCTCGAAATCGCGGCGGTGCTGCTGCTGGTCGCGATCATCGCCGCAATCGCGTTGACGCATCGCGAGCGGCGCGAAAGCAAGTACCAGAATCCGTCCGATCAGGTCAGGGTGCACGCCAGCGACAGGCTGCGCATCCTGCGCATGCCGTCCGAAAAACGCGAACCCTGACGGGCCGCGCGCCAATAACGGGGAAACAACAACCTTCGGCGGCTGCCGCCAAAGCCGGAGAGAAGCAGGGAGTGGCTTGTGACGTTCCTTTCGCAACCGACGTTGTCGCACTACCTCGTGCTGGGCGCGATCCTGTTCGCGATCAGCGTGATCGGGATTTTCCTGAACCGGCGCAACGTGATCATCATGCTCATGGCGATCGAGTTGATGCTGCTCGCGGTCAATCTCAATTTCGTCGCGTTCGCGCACTATCTCGACGACACCTCCGGGCAAATCTTCGTCTTTTTCATCCTCACGGTCGCCGCGGCGGAATCTGCGATCGGGCTCGCCATCCTCGTGCTGCTGTTCCGCAACGTCGGAAGCATCGATGTCGAAGATCTCGGCAGCCTGAAGGGTTGACGGCGCGATGAGCATGATCCAGCTCTACCTCGTCGTTGCGCTCGCGCCTCTGGTCGGCGCGATCGTCGTCGGCCTGTGGGGAAGGGCGCTGGGCCGGGCTGCGTCGCACTGGATCTGCATCGTCGGCGTGGCGGTATCGACGGTCGGCTCGGCGTTCATCCTGCGCGACGTGCTTTCCGGCAACACCTTCAACGGCGACATCTACGTCTGGATGACTTCGGGCGGGATCAAGTTCGCGGTGGGATTCCTCATCGATCCCTTGACCGCCCTGATGCTGGTGGTGGTCAGTTTCGTCTCGCTCATGGTCCACGTCTACACCATCGGCTACATGGCCGACGACCCGGGGTACACGCGCTTTTTCTCGTACATCTCGCTGTTCACCTTCAGCATGCTGATGCTGGTGATGGCGAACAACTTCCTGCAGCTGTTTTTCGGCTGGGAAGCGGTGGGCCTGGTGTCCTACCTGCTGATCGGATTCTGGTACGAGCGGCCGACGGCGATCTACGCCAACCTGAAGGCGTTCCTCGCCAACCGCGTCGGCGATTTCGGCTTTGCGCTGGGCATCGGGCTGATCGTCGCCTTCATCGGATCGCTCGACTACGCGACCGTCTTCGCTGCCGCGCCGAAGCTGACCGGCACCACCATCAACCTCGTCGGCAGCGCGCAATGGTCGCTGATGACAGCGATTTGCATGGGCCTGTTCATCGGCGCGATGGGCAAGAGCGCGCAGGTGCCGCTGCACGTTTGGCTACCCGATTCCATGGAAGGCCCGACCCCGATCTCGGCGCTGATCCACGCCGCGACCATGGTGACGGCCGGCATCTTCATGGTCGCGCGCATGAGTCCGCTGTTCGAGCTGTCCGAGACCGCGCTGTCGTTCGTGACCGTGATCGGCGCGACCACCGCGTTGTTCATGGCGGTGCTGGGCATCGTGCAGAACGACATCAAGCGCGTCGTGGCCTATTCGACGCTGTCGCAGCTAGGCTACATGACCGTCGCGCTCGGCGTATCCGCGTACTCGGTCGCCATCTTCCACCTGATGACCCACGCCTTCTTCAAGGCGCTGCTGTTCCTCGGCGCGGGCTCGGCCATCATCGCCTTGCACCACGAGCAGGACATGCGTCGCATGGGCGGCCTGAAGAAGTACATGCCGATCACCTACTGGACCATGGTCATCGGAGCGCTGGCGCTTGCCGGCATTCCGCCGTTTGCCGGATTCTTCTCCAAGGACGCGATCATCGAGGCCGTGCACCTGTCGAAGGTCCCGGGACACGGCTACGCGCTGTTCGCGGTGACCATCGGCGTGTTCCTGACCGCGTTCTATTCGTTCAGGCTGATCTTCATGGCGTTCCACGGCAAGGAGCGGTTTCGTCACACCGAGCCTGACGCGGCGCATGGGCGCGATGCCCAGGGACACGAGGAACATGCCCATGGCGATCCGCACGAGAGCCCGTGGGTGGTCACCGTGCCGCTGATCGCCCTTGCGATCCTTTCCGTTTACTCGGGTGCTGCGTACATCGGCGACGTGGTGTTCGGCCCGTATTTTGGCGATTCGATCGTGGTCGCTCAGGACCATACCGGACTCGCCGAGATGCGCGAGGAATGGCACGGCGTGGTGGCCTTCGTGGTGCATGGCCTCACCGGCCTGCCGATCGACCTCGCGTTGGCCGGCATCGCCAGCGCATGGTACCTGTACATCAAGCGCCCGGACCTGCCCGCGAAGATTGCGGCCAGGCTCAGCGGCTTGTACACCTTGCTGATGAACAATTATTACTTCGACCGGTTCAACGACTGGTTCTTCGCCGGCGGCTTTCGCCGCATCGGAAATCTCTTCTCCAATGTCGGCGATCGGTCGATCATCGACGGCTTTTTCGTCAACGGCAGCGCACGCGTCGTCGCCGCCGCGTCGAACCTGCTGCGGCACCTGCAGACCGGCCGCGTCTATCACTACGCCTTCGCCATGATCCTCTCCGTGTTCGTGATGCTGACATGGTGGGTGACGCATTGAACGCGACGGCCATGCTGCCCTACCTCAGCCTCGCGATCTGGGTTCCGATCGTCGCCGGTGTACTGGTGCTCGCGCTGCACCGCGACCGCGACGCCGTGGCCGCGCGCTGGCTGGCGCTGGTCGGCGCCGTGGCATCGTTCGCGGTCACCATTCCGCTGTACGTGCACTTCACGATCGGCACCCCCGAAATGCAGTTCGTGGAGGCCAGGGAGTGGATCCCACGCTTCAACGTCAACTACCTGCTTGGCGTCGACGGCATCTCGCTGCTGCTGGTGCTGCTCAACAGCTTCGTCACGGTGCTGGTGGTATGGGCGGGCTGGGAGGTGATCGAAAAAAAGGTCGCGCAGTACATGGCGGCGTTCCTGATCATGTCCGGCCTCACCAACGGCGTGTTCGTCGCGCTCGACGGCGTGCTGTTCTACGTCTTCTTCGAGTCGATGCTCATTCCGCTGTATTTGATCATCGGCGTCTGGGGCGGCCCGAACCGCGTATACGCGGCGATCAAGTTCTTTCTGTATACGCTGCTCGGCTCGCTGCTCATGCTGGTCGCGCTGATCTACCTGTACTCGGTCAGCGGCGGCAGCTTCTCCATCCTCGAGTGGTATCAGCTGCCGCTGTCGCTGAATACGCAGATCCTGCTGTTCGTCGCTTTCTTCGCCGCCTTCGCGGTCAAGGTCCCGATGTGGCCGGTGCACACGTGGCTGCCCGACGCGCACGTCGAGGCGCCGACCGGCGGCTCGGTAGTGCTTGCGGCAATCACGCTGAAGGTGGGCGGCTACGGCTTCATCCGTTTCGTGCTGCCCATCCTGCCCGACGCCAGCCACTACCTCGCCGGCTTTGTCATTACGCTCTCGCTGATCGCGGTGATCTACATCGGCTTCGTCGCGCTGGTCCAGCCGGACATGAAGAAGCTGATCGCGTATTCGTCGATCGCGCACATGGGTTTTGTCACGCTCGGCATGTTCCTGTTCAGCGAACTCGGCATCGAGGGTGCCATCGTGCAGATGGTCTCGCACGGCTTCGTGTCGGCAGCGTTGTTCCTGTGCGTCGGCGTGCTCTACGACCGCATGCACAGCCGCCAGATCGCCGACTACGGCGGCGTCGTGAACACGATGCCGAAGTTCGCGGCGTTGACGATGGTCTTCGCCATGGCCAACTCCGGCCTGCCCGGCACCAGCGGCTTCGTCGGTGAGTTCATGGTCATCCTGGCTGCCGTTAAGGCCAATTTCTGGCTCGGCTTCCTGGCAGCGACGACGCTGATCCTCGGCGCCGCCTTCACGCTGTGGATGTACAAGCGCGTCTGGTACGGCGCGGTCGGCAACGCCCACGTCGCGGCGCTCAAGGACGTTTCGCGGCGCGAATTCTGGCTGCTCACGACGCTGGTGGTTGCCGTTCTCGCGCTCGGCATCTACCCCAAGCCCTTCACCGATGTCATGCACGCGTCCGTGGCCGATCTGCTCGCGCACGTTGCGCAAAGCAAACTCTGATGGCGATGCCCATGATCACCGCCGCAAGTTTCGCGCCGGCCCTGCCCGAGATGACGCTGCTCGTCTTCGCCGTGCGTCGTGCTTATCCTCGACCTGTTCATTCCGGATGAAAAGCGTCACCTGTCGTACTGGCTGGCACAGATCGGGTTGCTGGCGACCGCCTGGCTGACGCTCTACGTTTTCCACGCGACGCCCATCCGCACCTTCGGCAACACCTTCGTCGCGGACGCGCTTGCCGACCTGCTCAAGTTCCTGAGCTGCATGACGGTGGTGTTCACGCTGGTCTATTCGCGCCCCTACCTCGCCGCGCGCGGCCTGTTCCGCGGCGAGACCTTCGTGCTGATGATGTTCGCGCTGCTCGGCATGATGGTCATGATTTCGGCCGCGAGCCTGCTTACGCTCTACCTCGGCCTGGAATTGATGTCGCTGTCGCTCTATGCCCTGGTGGCGCTGCACCGCGACTCGAAGCAGGCGATCGAGGCGGCGATGAAGTACTTCGTGCTCGGCGCGCTTGCGTCGGGCTTGCTGCTGTACGGCATGTCGATGGTCTACGGCGCGACGGGGTCGCTCGACCTCAATCACATCGCCGAGGTGGTCAACAGTCGCCAGGTCAACCCGCTCATCCTTGCCTTCGGCCTGGTGTTCCTGGTCTCCGCCATCGCATTCAAGCTCGGCGCGGTACCGTATCACATGTGGATCCCCGACGTGTACGAAGGCGCGCCGACGCCGATCACGCTGTTCATCGGCGCAGCGCCCAAGCTGGCGGCGTTCGCGTTCATGATGCGCTTGCTGGTCGGGTCGCTGACGGCGCTGGCGTTCGACTGGCAGGGCATGCTGCTGATCCTTTCCCTGCTGTCGATGATCCTCGGCAACGTCGTCGCCATCGCGCAGACGAACATCAAGCGCATGCTGGCGTATTCCACGATCGCGAACATGGGCTTCATGCTCATGGGCTTTCTCACGGCGGACCTCAACGGCTACAGCGCAGCGATGTTCTACACGGTCACCTACGTGCTGACCACGCTGGCCGGCTTCGGCATCGTGCTGCTGCTTTCGCGCGCCGGGTTCGAAGCCGACAAGCTCGACGACTTCAAGGGCCTCAACCAGCGCAGTCCCTGGTACGCGTTCCTGATGCTGCTGGTCATGTTCTCGCTCGCCGGCGTGCCGCCGACCGTCGGCTTCTACGCCAAGTTCACCGTGTTCGAGGCGGCAATCGATGTCGGGCTGGTGTGGTTCGTCGTCGTCGGCGTGCTGACGTCGCTGGTGGGCGCGTTCTACTATCTGCGCGTGGTCAAGCTGATGTACTTCGACGACCCCGTCGACGACGCGCCGATCGAGGCCCGTGGCGATACGCGCGTGCTGCTGTCCGCCAACGGGCTCGCGTTGCTGCTGTTCGGCATCTTCCCGCAACCGTTGATGGGCGCGTGCGTGCTGGCATTGTCGTACTCGTTCTAGCCGGGCGGGTCGCGACGCGTTGTGCTAAGCTACATCCGATCCCACGGTTGATTCCATGCGCGTCGGTCTATTCGTCACCTGCCTCGTCGACCTCATGCGCCCGTCGATCGGCTTCGCGGCAGTCAAGCTGCTCGAGGCCGGCGGCGCCGAGGTGTATGTCCCCCCCACGCAGACCTGCTGCGGCCAGCCCGGCTACAACTCCGGCGACCGGTCCGGCGCGACGGCGCTCGCGACCAAGGTGGTCGCCGAATTCGAGGATTGCGATTATCTGGTGGCGCCCTCGGGATCCTGCAGCGGCATGATAAGGACGCACTACGCCGATCTGTTTCGCGACGACCCGGCCATGCTGCGCCGCGCCGGGGCGCTTGCCGCGAAGACCCACGAGCTGACCGATTTCCTGGTCAACGTGCTGAAGCTCCAAAGCGTGCCCGGACGATTCGCGGGCAAGCGTCACGTACCACGACTGCTGCGCCGGGTTGCGCGAAATGAACGTCAAGCAGCAGCCGCGCACGCTGCTGGAAAAGATGCCCGGGCGTCACGGTGACGGAAATGATCGATTGCGAGACCTGCTGCGGCTTCGGCGGCACGTTCTCGATCAAGTTCGGCGACATTTCGTCGCGCATGGCCGACAACAAGTGCCAGCACATCGTCGATTCGGGTGCCGGCGCCGTCGTGCTCGGGGACCTCGGTTGCGTGCTCAACATCGAAGGCCGGTTGCGGCGTCGCGGCGACACGCACTACCCGCGTGTTGCACATCGCCGAGGTCGCGGCGGGCATCGAGCCATGACCTGCACAACGCTGCGGGAGGCTTGAGATGCACGTTGCATCGATGCATTTCAAGGAGCGCGCGCACGACAGCCTCGACGACGTGCAACTGCAGCTGAACCTGCAGAAGTTCCGCGGCAAGTTCGTCGTCAAGCGCCGCGAGGCGATGACCGAGCTCGACGACTTCGAGGGCACGCGCGATGCCGCGCAAGCGATCCGCCAGCGCGCGCTCGCCAATCTCGATACCTGGCTCGAGCTGTTCGAGGCCAACGCGACCGCGCGCGGTGCGACGGTGCTGTGGGCGGAAACGCCGGCGGACGTGAACCGGCTCGTGCTCGAGATCGCCCGCCGGCACGACGTGGCCAAGATCATCAAATCCAAGTCGATGGTCAGCGAGGAGTCGGCGCTGGACCGCGCGATCGAGGCGGCCGGGCTCAAGGTCGTCGAGACCGATCTCGGCGAGTACATCCTGCAGATCAACGATTACGAACCGCCGTCGCACATCATCGGGCCGGCGTTGCACAAGAGCAAGGAGGAGGTCGCCGATCTGTTCGCCAAGACGCACGGCACCCCGCGCAAGCTCGAGATCAGCGAACTGTGCTTCGAGGCGCGGCAGGTCCTGCGCACGCACTATCTCACCGCGGACATGGGCATTTCGGGCGGCAACTTCTTCGTCGCCGAGACCGGATCGGTCGTGCTGGTGACCAACGAGGGCAACGCGACGCTGACGACGACGCTGCCGAAGGTCCACGTCGCGATTTCCGGCATCGAGAAGATCGTGCCGACGCTCGAGGACGTCGCGACGCTGCTGCGCCTGCTGCCGCGCTCCGCGACCGGGCAGTCGATTTCGAACTACGTCGACATCCTGACCGGGACCAAGGGCGCGGGCGAGTTCCACGGCGCCGAGCACATGTACTTCATCCTCGTCGACGCCGGCCGCTCGGGCGGTCCTCGGCAGCGACGTGCAGGGAGGCGCTGCACTGCATCCGCTGCGGCGCGTGCATGAATCACTGCCCGGTCTACCAGAACATCGGCGGCCACTCCTACGGCTGGGTCTATCCGGGGCCGATCGGCTCGATCCTGACGCCGTCGTACATCGGCCTGGAGAACGCGCTCGACCTGCCGCAGGCGTCGACGATGTGCAACCAGTGCGGCGTGGTCTGTCCGGTGCGCATCCCGCTGCCCGACCTGCTGCGCAAACTGCGCGAGCAGGAGTTCGATCGCTCGCTGCGGCCGTGGCACGAGCGCGTGGGCCTGCGCGGCTGGGCGTGGCTCGCATCGCGGCCGAAGCTCTACGCGCTGGCGACCCGGATCGGGGCGCGCGTGCTGCAGCTGGCTGGGCAACAAGGACGGCATGATCCATCGCCTGCCGTTCGGCGGCGGGTGGACCGAGGGACGCGACATGCCGGCACCACCGGGACGCACCTTTCGCGATCTCTACGCCGAGCGAGGGGCTCCCGCGATGAACGCGCCGCGCGACTTGCACAAGAGCGCACCGCCGGTCAGCCGCCGCGGCGAGAGCCTCGGCACGGAGAACGCGTTCGTGGTGCTGGCCGAAGTCAATGCCCTCGTTCGCCAGGGCCACGACATCGTCTCGTTCTGCATCGGGCAGCCGGATTTTCCGACGCCGGTGAACATCCAGGACGCCGCGGTCGCCGCGATCCGCGCCGGCAAGCACGGCTACACCCCGTCCGCCGGCATCGACGAGCTGCGCGCCGCAGCCGCCCGCGACCTGGGGCAGCGCCGGGGGCTCGACATACCGCCGGAAGACGTCGTCGTCGGCGCCGGCGCCAAGCCTTTCATCGCCTACGCCATCGCGTCGGTGACCGACCACGGCGCGGGCGACGAAGTCATCTATCCGGTGCCGGGCTTCCCCATCTACGAATCGCAGATCCTCGCCAACGGTGCGCTGCCGGTGCCGATCTACCTGCGCGAGGCACGCGATTTCGCCTTCGACCCGAACGAACTCGAAGCCAACATCACGGCCAACACGCGGCTGCTGATACTCAACACGCCGCAAAATCCGACCGGCGGCATCCTCAAGCGCGCCGACCTCGACGCGATCGCCGAGATCCTGCGCCGGCATCCGCAAATCTGGGTCTACGCCGACGAGATCTACTCGCGCCTGCTCTACGACGGCGAGTTCGAGTCGCTGGCTGCGCTGCCAGGGATGCTCGAGCGCACGATCATTGCCGACGGCGCGTCGAAGACGTGGGCGATGACCGGCTGGCGCATCGGCTACATCGCCAATCGCACGCTCGCACCGGTGTTCACGCGCTGGATCACCAACACCGATTCCTGCGCTTCGCAGATCAGTCAGTGGGCCGCGGTCGAAGCGATCAACGGACCGCAGGATTCCGCCGCGGCGATGCGCGCGTCGTTCCTCGAGCGCCGCGACCTGATCGTGGGCCTGCTCAATGCGGTGCCCGGCGTGACCTGCAAGACGCCCGGCGGCGCGTTCTACGCGTGGCCCAACGTCACCAAGGCCTGCAAGCTCACGGGCTGCGCGGACTCCGAGGAACTGCGCAAGCGGCTGCTCAACGAAGCGGGCGTCGCGGTGCTGGCCGACATCCACTTCGGGCGCCGCGTGCCGGGCGACGGCCAGCACATCCGCTTTTCCTACGCAGCGTCGCCCGATGCGATTCGCAATGGCGTCGAACGCATCGCCAGCTTCATCAAGAAGAACCGGCGATGAGCGCCGCAGGGCCGCCCCAAGGCGCGAATTCCGCCCCCCCGGGGGCAGCGCAGCGGCCATCTTGGCCGTTAAGGCCGCAAGCGTGGGGGCTGTTTCATGAGCGCAGCGCGCGACGCCATCCTTGGGCGGGTGCGCGCCGCGCTCGCACAAGACGGGCGACGATGCCAGGGCGATGGCCGACGCAAAGCAGCTACATCGACGCGCACGCGCACGGCCCGCGTCCGAACTTGACCGCTGACCTTCGCGCGCGATTCATGCAGCGCGCGACCGATATGGAGAGCACCGTCGAATCGATTCCGGACCGGCGGGCGATTCCAGCCGCGGTCGCGCGCTACGTCAATGCGCTGGACCTGCCACCGGCACTCGCGGCGCAGAAGTCGCAGCGCGGTGTCTGCTGGCCGGAATTCGCCGATCTGGACTGGGCCGGCGCGGGGCTGGCCATCGAAGCGCGTCCCACCCGCGGCGACGACCGGCTGGGCATCACCGGCAGCGTTCTGCGCGATCGCCGAGACCGGCACGCTCGTCGTCCTGTCCGGACGCAGACTCGCCGACGGCCACGACGCTGCTGCCGGACACGCACATCGCGGTGCTGGCGGCCGATCGCATCGTGACCGGCATGGAAGAGGCATTCGCGCTGATTCGCCGCGAGCACGGTAGCGTGCCGCGTGCGATCAACCTGATTTCCGGCCCGTCGCGCACCGGCGACATCGAGCAGACCATCGTCCTCGGCGCGCACGGCCCGTACCGCGTCCACATCCTGGTGGTCGGCGGCTGAGACCGGCGTTCGTGATGGTCAGGAATAGATCCAGGTGATGATGGCGAACAACGGCAGCAGGACGGCCGCCGCATAACCGAAGTAGGCAAAAAAGCTCGGCATTTTCACACCCCGGCTCTCGGCGATCGCCTTGATCATGAAGTTCGGCGCGTTGCCGACGTAGGTGAGCGCGCCGAAGTAGACCGCCCCGGCAGAAATCATCGCCAGCGTCACCTGCAGCGAGTACATCAGCGCCGCAGGGTCGCCGCCAGCGAGGTTGAAAAACACCAGGTAGGTGGGTGCATTGTCGAGAAATGCGGACAGCAGTCCGGTCATCCAGAAATACATTATCTGGCGTGGTTGACCGGTCGCGCTGTCGGTGACCAGGTCGACGACGCCCGCGAGCGGACCCGCGCGGCCCGCGTGCAGCATGGCGATGACCGGGATGATGGTCAGAAAGATGCCGGCGAAGAGCTTGGCGACTTCCGCAATCGGTTCCCAGTTGAAGGCGTTGGCTTCGCGCACCGCGCGCGGCGTCAGTGCCACCGACAACAGCGCCAGGGCGACCAGCACAACGTCGCGCACCAGATTCTGCAGCTCGAGCGGCGTCCCGGCGATGTCGAATGCGATGCCCGGCTTCCAGATTCCCGACAGCAGCACCACACCGACCACGCCGGCGATGAGCGCGAAGTTGAATGCGCCATCGATACCGAGCGGCGTGTAGACGGCGGGGGGCGCCGCATTTTCGCTGCGCCAGAAATAGCGGTCGAGCACGTAGAAGATCGTCAGCAGTGCGCCGACGAGGGCGAGCGTCGGCAGCGCCAGCACGCGCGTCGTCCAGAAGAAATCGACGCCCTTGAGAAAGCCGATGAACAGCGGCGGATCGCCGAGCGGGCTCAAGGCGCCGCCGATGTTGCCGACGAGGATGATGAAGAACACGACGATATGCACCTTCCTTCGCCGCGCCTCGTTCGCGCGCAGCAGGGGACGGACTAGCAGCATCGCTGCGCCGGTCGTGCCCATGATGCTCGCGAGCAGCGAGCCCAGGGCGAGCAGGCCGGTGTTGAGCGTCGGCGTTCCATGCAGCGTGCCGCGCACCGAGATGCCACCGGCAATCGTGTAGAGCGAGAACAGCAGGATGACGAACGGGAGATATTCCAGGACGACCTCGTGCACCACCTGGTGCACCGCCTCACCGAGGCCGAACGCGACCGCGAAGGGCACCAGGAAGACGATGGCCCAGGCGAGCGTTATCTTGCCGTAATGGTGGTGCCAGAAATCGGCGGCAAACAGCGGCCACAGCGCAAGCGAAAGCAGCAGCCCTGCGAATGGAACGCCCCAGAGCAGCGACAGGCCCTCGCCGGTGAAGGTCCCGGCCGCGGCCGCAGCGTCCGGCGATGCGGTGCCAACGGCGATGAGCACGCAATCGGCGGTCCTCGCCGCGACCCGCATCATGCTGATACGGAACGTGCGTTTTCGAGAATCGCGCTCGCGGGCTTCGGCGCCAACTCGGCATGGGGTTTCGATTGCGGCACCCATCCCTGGATCGCCAGCATCACCATGAAGCCGATGACGTACGCCAAGGCGACGTGCCACCCGCTTTTCACCCAGGCGATCGCGTTCTTGCCTTCCGGATACATGTTGGTGAGCGCCACGCCGGCCGACGATCCGAACCAGATCATCGACCCGCCGAAGCCGACGGCGTAGGCGACGTAGCCCCAGTCGTAGCCGCTCTGTTTCAACGCCAGCGCGGTCAATGGAATGTTGTCGAACACGGCCGACACGAAGCCCAGGCCCAGTGCCGTCTGCCACGAGGCATCCGGCAGCTTCTCGACCGGCATCATCGACGCGGCGAGCACCAGCGACAACAGGAAAATGCTGCCCTTGAACGCGCCCGGCAATTCGCTCCATGCGGGCGTGCGGATCGGCGCGCACAGCAGCAGCACCACCCACACCGCGGCGCCGATGAATGGAAAGCTTCCAGAAATTTCGCTGAAGCGCACGTTGGCCACGATGTTGACGACGATCGCCGAGATCAGCATGAGGGCGACGATCGCCACCCTGACCCAGTCGATGACGATGTTGGCCGGCGCTTCGCGCGTGATGGGCGAGTAGCGTTGCTGCTGCAGCGACGCGGGAATGCCGAAGATGAGCATGGCCACCCCCGCGGCGATATAGGCCTCGACCACTTCGAGCGGATGCACGCCGGCAATCCACATCATGGTCGTGGTGGTGTCGCCGACGACGCTGCCGGAGCCGCCGGCGTTCGACGCTGCGACGATGGCCGCGAGATAGCCGATGTGCACCTTGCCGCGGAACACCGCGCGCGCGATGGTGCCGCCGATCAGTGCGGCGGCGATGTTATCGAGGAAGGACGAGAGCACGAAGATCATCACCAGCAGCACCAGGGCGCCCTTCCAGTCGTCGGGCAGAAACTTCGGAAGCCAATTGGGAACACGGCTCGCTTCGAAGTGCTTCGACAGCAGCGCGAAGCCGAGCAGCAGCCCGAACAGGTTGGCGATGATGACCCACTCGTGACCCAGATGCAGCAGCAGCCCCATCAGGCCCGGGCCGCCTTCGAACGGCGCCACCGCGATCTTGTACAGCGAGATGACGATCAGGCCGCCGACCGCGATGGGCAGCGTATGCCGATGCAGCAGCGCGACGCCGGCGAGTGTCGCCGCGAACAGGATGAACTCGAACGGGATACCGGCGATCGCCGGGGTGGCGAGAGCGGCTGCCATCGCGGGGGCTGGAAGGAGCGCCAGGGCACAGGCAACGGCGCAATTCGGCAACAGAAAGCGTACGCAACGCGTGGCGCGGAACAAGGGTTCTCCCGGGGGATTCCGCGCTGCTGCTGGTCGGCCATATGCCGTGCGCGGGGTTATTGTGACGCTGATTGTAGCGTGCAGTCTGCATGCCGCCAATGAACGCGCCGCGGGCGGCACTTTTGCCCCTCGGACGGGCAGTTGAACACCACAGGCCCGATCTTTGCTTGTCATGCCTAGTTGCGACACTTTAGACTGCCACAGCCGCTCGTAGCGCACAGGCTGGGGCGGGGGGCGAAACCAGCCAGATGGCGCTTACGCGATCACTGACACGACTCGACCATCCGACGCTCGAAACCGTGGGCGAAGGGATGGAACGGGAAGCCTTGCTGGCGCTTTCTCAGCGCAAGCTGAACGCGCTCGGCCTGCCCGTCTGCTACATCGACGCCCAGCAGCGTTACCGTTTCGTCAACCGCGCTTTCCTCGACTGGACCGGCAAGCCGCAGGGCGACGTGCTCGGCCGCGAAGTCATCGAGGTCGACGGGCGCGAACTCTACCAGCTCTACCATGCCTACCTCGAAGCAGCGCTGGCGGGCGAGCGCGTCAGCTTCGAACGCCAGCTGTCGTCGGTCAAGCGCAATGCCTTCTGGATCCGTGTCGACTACTACGCCGACCGCGGTCCGCGCGGCGACGTGCGCGGCATCCTGGCGACGTATACCGACGTCGACAACATCAAGCGCCTCGAGCTCGAGGCCGGCGAGCGCGAGCACCGCCTGCGCATCGTCACCGACAGCGTCGGGCTGCCGATCTTCTACTTCGATCGCAGCCAGCGCCTGCGCTTTGCCAACAAGCCCTACGGCGACTACATCGGCGGCCCGATCGACGACGTGATCGGCCAGCCGTTGAAGAATTTCATCGCTCCCGACGCGCTGGCGGAGATGCAGGGCTATATCGAGCGTGCGTTCGCCGGCGCGACGGTCAGCTACGAGCGGCGCGAGCGTCCGGCCTCGGGTGAACTGCGCTGGGCGCGCATCACCTTGTTCCCCGATCGCGAGCCGGGCGGCAAGACCGGCGGCGCGTTCGTCGTGATCAACGACATCGAAGACGACATCCGGATCCGGGAGGCGCTGAGATCGCAAGAATCGCAGTTGCGCCTGTTCGCCGACAACATTCCGGGGCCGATCGCCTATCTCGACCGGAAACTCAAGTACACCTTCGTCAACCAGGCGTTCGCCAACTGGGTCTCCCGGCCGCAGGACGAGATCTACGGCAAGACGCCCTACGAAGTGATGCCGCACGACGTCAACTCGTTCCTGCGTCCGATCATCAAGCGCGCACAGGAAGGCGAGAACGTCGACTACGAGCGCATCGGCGTCAGCGCGGACGGACAGCGGCGGTGGATGCACGGCCGCATCGCGCCCGACCTCGACGGCACCGGCACGGTACGCGGCCTGTATTGCACCGAATACGACATCCACGACCTCAAGCTCACCGAGCAGGCGCTGGCGACGCGCGAGGAACAGCTGCGGCTGTTCACCGACAACATTCCCGAGCCGGTCGTCTACGTCGACATCGACCGCAACTACACCTTCGTCAACGACGCGTTTCTCCGCCTGGTCGGCTTCGATCGCGAAGAGGTCATCGGCAAGTCGGCGAAGGAGGTGCTCGGCGAGGAAGTGTTCGAGTTCCAGCAGCCGTTCATCGACCGCGCTGCGCGCGGCGAGGACGTGACCTACGAGCGCGAGGCGATCGACGTCAACGGCCGCAAGCGCTGGCTGCGCAACAAGATCGTGCCGGACATGGCCTTCGACGCGACGATCAAGGGCTACTACATCGTCGGCCACGACATCACCGACCTGAAGGAAGCGCAGGAGGCGCTGGCTGCGCGCGAGTCGCAGTTGCGCGCGATCATGGACGGCGTGCCCGCGCCGGTGGCCTACATCGACCGCGACGAGCACTGCCAGTACGTCAACCGGACCTTCCTGCAGTACTTCGGACTGACCGCGGAACAGGTGGCGAGCATGCGCCTGCGCGACGTGGTCGGCCAGGGCATCTACGCCAGCGCGCAGGCGATGCTCTCGCGTGCGCTCGAAGGCGAGTCGACGTCCTTCGATCGCCTGGTGCCGGGTGCGGGTGGCGCGCGGCGATGGATGACTATTCGCGTCGTGCCCGATGCGACGGCCTCGGGCGACGTTCACGGCGCGTTCGTGCTGATGAACGACATCCACGGCCTCAAACAGGCACAGGAGGCGTTGCGCGCGAGCGAAGCCGAACTGCGGCTGATCATGGACAACGTTCCGGCGCGCGTGGCGTATATCGATCGCGAATCGCGCTTCCGGTTCCTGAACCGGCACAACGAGGAATGGCTGTCGGAGAACCGCAAGGACCTGACGGGTCGCCGCATCGCCGAAGTGGTCGGCGAGGCGCGCGCCAACCAGCTCGAACCGCTGGTGACGCGCGTGTTCGCGGGCGAGACGGTGTCGACCGAGCAGCTTCTGCTCCAGCCCAACGGCGAGCAGCGCTGGGAATCGATCCACTACGCGCCCAACCGCGACGCCGAGGGCAACGTCATCGGCATCTACACCGTGCACACCGACATCCACGACCAGAAGCGCAACGAGGAGGCGCTGCGTCGCGCCAACTGGATGCTGTCCTCGCACATCAACAATACGCCGCTGGCGGTGCTGGAGTGGGACCGCGATTTCCGCCTGGTTCGCTGGTCGCCGCAGGCGGAGCACATCTTTGGATGGCGCGCCGAGGAGGTGCTCGGCATGCCGATCACCGGCAGCCAGCTGACGCACGAGGCGGACCGCGACCAGGTCGTGACGCTGATCAACAAGCTGATGTCGGGCGAGGAGCCGCGGGCGACGGGTCTGAACCGCAACTACCGCAAGGACGCCGAGACCATCTGGTGCGAGTGGTACCACTCGTGCCTGCTCGACGAGCAAGGCCGCATCGTTTCCATCCTGTCCTTCGTGCAGGACGTCAGTTCACGCATCCAGGCGGAAGAGCGGTTGCAGTATCTCGCCACGCGCGACGCGCTCACGGGCCTGCCCAATCGCCTGCTGCTGCAGGAACGGCTGGGACAGGCCATCGCGCAGGCCAGGCGCAACGGTCGCCGCGTCGGCGTGCTGTTCATCGACCTGGACCGGTTCAAGAACGTCAACGATACGCTCGGCCATCGCATTGGCGACGAACTGCTGAAGCGCGTGACCGCCGCGCTGTCGGAGGCTCTGCGCGAGACCGACCTCCTGGCGCGCCTGGGCGGCGACGAATTCATGGTGATCGTCGAGGAGTTCGAGGACCCCGCGGTGCTCAATCGGGTCGCGCAAAAACTACAGGAAGCCATCGCGCAGCCGTTCGAGATCGAGGAGCACGACATCTACGTGACCTCGTCGATCGGCATCGCCGTGTACCCGGACGACAGCGACGATCCCGAGGGCCTGCTCAAGCACGCCGATGTCGCGATGTACCGGTCGAAGGAACTCGGCCGCAATACCTACCAGTTTTTCGATGCGGCGCTGGCCAAGCACCGGCTCACGCAGCACACGCTTGAAAGCGCGTTGCGCACCGCGGTCAAGGAAGGCGCGCTGCGGCTGCACTACCAACCGGTCGTGCGCATCACCGATCGCACGATCATCGGCGCCGAGGCGTTGCTGCGCTGGCACGACCCGGAGCACGGCGACGTCGCGCCGCAGACTTTCATACCGCTGGCCGAGGAGTCGGGCCTGATTCACGTGCTCGGCGACTGGGTGCTGCGCACGGCGGCCGAGCAATGCGTCGCGTGGCGCAAGGCGGGAATGCCCCTGATGATGTCGGTGAACCTGTCCGGACGGCAGTTCTATCGCGAGGACCTGTCCCAGCGCATCCTGGAAATCGTCAGCGAAGCCGGCTGCGAACCCTCGTGGATCGAACTCGAGGTGACGGAGTCGAGCCTGCTGCACGACCTGGAGTCGATCAAGAAAGTGCTGCAGCGGCTGCGCGAGGAGGGATTCTCGGTGGCGATCGACGATTTCGGCACGGGTTATTCGAGTCTGTCGCACCTGAAGCACTTTCCGATCGATACGCTGAAAATCGACATTTCCTTCATTGCCGACCTCGAGACCGACCCGGGCGACGCTGCCATCACCGAGGCGATCATCGCCCTGGCCCGGGGCCTGGGTCTGCGCGTGGTGGCGGAGGGCGTCGGCACGCAAGCGCAGCTCGATTTTCTCGACGTCCACGGCTGCCATTGCTTCCAGGGTTTCTGGGTCAGCAAGGCGCTGCCGCCAGTGGAATTCGTTGAGTTCACCAAGACCCGTCACTGAAGCCGGCTGCGCGGGCCGATAACTTTGCAGGACCGTCCATGGATCGAATGAGTCGGCGCCAGTTCCTGCAGCGCGCCTCGGCGTTGGGGGCGGGCATCGCGACCAACCACGTCGCCGACGCGCTGGCGCAGGCACCGAACGCGGCTCCGCTGGATATCATCATCGTCGGCGCCGGGCTCGCCGGGCTCTGCGCCGCCTTTGAACTCGAACAGCGCGGCCACCGGGTGACGGTGCTGGAGGCCGATCAGCGCCACATCGGCGGACGCACGCGCACGCTTCGCTTCGCCGACGGCCTGTACGGCGAGGCGGGGGCGATGCGCATACCCACGCGCCACGAGATCACGCGCCACTACGTGAGCGAGTTCAGGCTGCCGCTGCGCAAGTTCGTGCTGTCGAATCCGAAGGCCTACTACTTCCTGCGCGGCGAGCGCCAGCGCATTGCCGACGTCGCCAAGCTCAACCGGCTCTACGCCTTGCGCGACGACGAACGCAACAAGACGCCGGACGACCTGTGGGCGGACACCGTCGGCAAGACCGCGGCCGCGCTCAGCGAGCAGGAACGGCGCGAACTCACCGGCGAAGCGCTCACCAGCGCCCGCGTGCGCTTGCTCGACCAGATGTCGCTGCAGCAAGTGCTGGAAACGGGCGGACTATCCGAGGAGGCCATCGAATTCCTGGCCGTGACGCAGGGACAGGAGACGGAACTCGCGACCGCCGCGACCGAAACCATCCGCGAGGAATTCCTCGAGGTATGGTCGCAGGGCTTCGACGAGATTGTCGGCGGCACCGATCGACTGGCATCGAGTTTCGCGGCCAAGTTGCGCTCCAAGCCGAAGCTCGACTGCGAGGTTGTGCGCTTGACGCAGCAGCCGGAGCGCCGGCGCGCGGCGGCGATCTATCGCGAGCGCGGTGTCGAAAAGCGGGCCGAGGGCGACTTCGTCCTGTGCACATTGCCGTTCCCGGTGCTCTCGCGCATCGCCGTCGAGCCGGAATTCTCGGGCCCGAAATGGCGCGCGATACGCCAGCTCAACTACGATTCGTCGACCAAGGTGCTGGTGGTGTGCAATCGCCGCTTCTGGGAAGCCGACGACGGCATTTTCGGTGGCGGAACCTACACCGACCTGCCGACCGGAACGACCTACTACCCCTCGGACAACGCCGAAGCGAAGGATCCCCGCGTATCGAACGGGCCGGGCGTGATGCTGGCTTCGTATTCCTGGGGGCAGGCCGCGAGGCGGCTCGCCAGCCTGCCGCATCCGGAGCGGGCGGCAACGGTGCTGCAGCACCTGTCGCGTGTGCATCCGCAGCTGCGGCAACTCGGCGTGGTGCGGCAGACGGCGAGCTGGAGCTGGGACAATCACCCCTACAGCTCGGGCGCGTTCGCGTGGTTCCTGCCGGGCCAGCACACCACGTTGTGTCGTTACGTCACCGCGCCGGAAGGACGCATCTACTTCGCCGGCGAGCATACTTCGCTGGCGCACACGTGGATGCAAGGCGCGCTCGAGTCCGGCTTGCGTTCGGTGCAGCAGATGCTCGTCGCGGCGCAGAAGAGCTAGCCCTTTCGCAGCGACGCGAGCCAGTCCAGCAGCGGTTGCGCCACGGTCTTCCATTCCCGCTCGAGCATCATCATGTGCGCGAGCCCGGGGACGATCGTCGCCTTGACGCCGTACATCGTCGCCGTCGCCTTGACGTCGCGCGGCGTGGCGATGCGATCGTCGCTGGCGCCGAGCACGAACGCCGACGTCGGAATGACGGGCTTGCCGTCGTGCATGCGCAGCGTCAGGTCCATCAATGCGCGCGCGGACTCCATCGTCAGATGCATGACTGCCTCGGCGAGGACTTCCGGCGCGACGTCGTTGCTGAAGTACATCGGTCGCAGCGCGGCAAGCATGTCGCCGGCCAGATGCGGCGCGTCGAAGCGCTGCATGTTGACCAGGTATTCCGGCTGCCACGCCATCAGCCGGCTCGCGACCGGCGCCAGACCGCCGGGAGGTATCGGCGCGATCAGCGCCGCCGCGCGCACCGGCCGCGTGGCCATCAGGCGCTCGATAACGGCGGCGCCCATCGAATGGCCGATCAGTACCGGCGGCGACGGCAGCGTTGCCGCGACGCGCTCGACGTCCGACACATAGTCGTCGAGCCCGGCGACGAACAGTGATTCGCGTCCGCCGCTCTCGCCGTGACCGCGCAGCGACAGCGCGTGGGCCGGATAGCCGCGTTCGGCGAACCATGGCAGGAAATAGGGGTCCCAACACCATGCGTCGCAATAGCCGCCGTGCACGAACAGCAGCGGCGGTTTGCCGTTGCGCCGCGCGGGCAGCCGCGAACGAACTTCGAGACGGGTTTCTGGAGGAAGCATTACCTTGCCGACATGCTAAGATCGACTTCGCCGCCGGCTTGCGGCAATGCGCAGCGTCGTACCCCTAACACGCGGCATTTTACATGATCCGAGTCCGCAATCACGACGTCGTCGCCCGCGCCGACAAAAGCTACGATCCCGACTGCCGCCGCTGTGTGCGCCTGGCGCGCTTTCTCGACGACGTGCGCGCGGAGAACCCGGGATATTTCTGCCGGCCCGTGCCGCCGTTCGGCGACGCCCAAGCGAAATTGATCGTCATCGGGCTGGCACCCGGCATGCACGGCGCCAATGCCAGCGGCCGTCCCTTCACCGGCGATCATGCCGGCCTGCTGCTCTATGCGACGCTGCACAAGTTCGGATTTGCCACCAAGCCAACCTCGACCGGCGTCGACGACGGCCTGCGTCTGCTGGAGGCAAGGATCACCAACGCGGTGAAGTGCCTGCCACCACAGAACAAACCGCTGCCGGCGGAGATCCGCAATTGCAACGCGTACCTCGCCGCGGAACTCACGCAATTGCCCGCGGGAACCGCGATGCTCGCGCTCGGCACCGTGGCGCACGAGTCCTGCCTGCGTGCGCTCGATCTCGACCGGCGCGAGTATCGGTTCGCGCACGGCGCTGAATACGCATTACCCGGAGGCATGCGCCTGTTCGACAGCTACCATTGCAGCCGCTACAACACGAACACGCGACGGCTAACCACCGCGATGTTCGAGGCGGTGTTCGAACGGATTGCGCGGCACGTGCGTCCGCAGCGTCGTGCGCGCAGCCCCTGATCGTTCATGGCGTCCACTCCGGCCGAACCCGCCACCCGCCCGAGCTTCGATGCGCGCGAACTGCTCGCGTCGCTGCCGAATCGTCCGGGCGTCTACCGCATGCTCGATGCGTCGGGCGAGACGTTGTACGTCGGCAAGGCGCGCGACCTGAAAAAGCGCGTATCGAGCTACTTCCAGAAGTCCGACCATCAGCCGCGCACCGCGCTGATGGTGGCCCAGATCGCGCGCGTGGAAACGACGGTTGCGCGCTCCGAGGGCGAAGCGCTGTTGCTCGAGAACAACCTGATCAAGGCGCACCAGCCGCGTTACAACGTGCTGTTTCGTGACGACAAGAGCTACCCCTATGTATGCTTGACCGGCGAGACCTTTCCGCAATTGCGATTCCATCGCGGCAAACTGGACAAGCCGCACCGCTATTTCGGCCCGTTCCCCAGCGCCGGTGCGGTGCGCGAAGGCATGGCGCTGCTGCAGAAGGTGTTTCAGCTGCGTACCTGCGAGAACAGCGTCTTCGCCAATCGCTCGCGCCCGTGCATGCTGCACCAGATCCAGCGCTGCACCGCGCCTTGTGTCGGCCTGATCTCCGCGTCCGACTACCAGGAGGACGTGCGCAATGCGACGCTGTTCCTTCAAGGCAAGACCGGCGAGGTGGTGGAGGGGCTGCAGCACCAGATGGAGGAGGCCGCGTCGAAGCTGGAATTCGAGCGCGCCGCACGCTTGCGTGACAAGGTCGGGCGACTGACGCAACTGCAGTCGCGCCAGTTCGTCGAGAGCGCAACTGCGGGCGACATCGATGTGGTCGTCGCTGTCGCTGCGCAGGGGCTGACCGCGGTGAACCTGGTGATGATCCGCGGTGGCAGGCACGTCGGCGACCGGACCTTCTTCCCGCAGCATGCCGAAGGCGCAACGCTGGACGAAGTGGTCCCCGCGTTCCTGGTGCAGCACTATCTGGAGCGAGCCGCGCCGCCGATGATCATCGCCGAGCAGGGCGGCGACGATCCGGTGCTCGCCGAGGTGCTCACTTCGCAGTCGGGACATCGGGTGCAGCTGGTCACGAACCCGGGTGGCGAGCGCCGCGTGTGGGTGACCATGGCGGTGCAGAACGCCGAACTCGCCATCGGCCAGAAGCTTGCGCAGAAGACCACGCAGGAGGATCGCCTCGCGGCGCTGCAGGACGCGCTTGGCATGTCGTCGTCGATGCAACGCATCGAATGCTTCGACGTCAGCCACACGATGGGCGAAGCCGCGGTCGCGAGCTGCGTCATCTTCGATCGACTGGCGATGCAGACTGCCGAGTACCGTCGCTTCAATGTCACGCCGGCGACCGGCGGCGACGACTACGCGGCGCTGCGCGAAGCGCTGTCCCGCCGCGTCGCGCGCATCGTGTCCGGCGAATATCCGGCGCCCGATCTGCTGGTGATCGATGGCGGCAAGGGCCAGGTCGCGGTCGCGGCGGAAGTCCTGGCGGAGCAGGGAATGCATGCCACGCGGTTGATCGGCATCGCCAAGGGGCCGGAACGCAAGCCCGGCATGGAAGAGATCGTGTTTCCGGATCATACGGCGCCAATGCATCTGCCCGCCGACCATCCGGGCCTGCATCTGCTGCAGCAGATCCGCGACGAGGCGCACCGGTTCGCGATCCAGGGACACCGCGCGCGGCGCGGCAAGGCGCGCACCACCTCGTCCTTGCAGGCGATCGGCGGCATCGGCGCGGCGCGGCGCAAGGCGCTCCTGGCGCACTTTGGTGGCCTAAAAGGTGTGCACGCCGCGAGCATCGACGACCTCGCCCGCGTGCCCGGCATCAGCCGCGCGCTGGCCGAGCGCATCTTCGCGGAGCTGCATTAGACTCCACGCGGTCCGTGATCACAGTCGAGCGAGCGCGGTTGGGATTATTCACGTTGACACGATCGTCCGCGCGGTAGAGACTATTTCTCACACGTCGCTCTACGCGTGCTCACGCAAAGCGCGGTGTGGTTCAGACAGACTTGACCGCACTCATCGGCGTCGCCGGTCGAGGAGGGTTAGATGTTTCCCCGGCGTCTGTACGCGCGTCGTCATACGCGCGTCGTCAGCAAGTCCTCCCACGTGCGTGGTCCGTTGCTCTGCACCCGTCGCCGCGCAGCCGCAGGCAGCGCTTGCCGCTTGCGACACACCGATCCGCAAACCACAGGCATTGCGGCATCAAAAACCCACCCACCGCTGTCAAGTCGTCGCGTCACCGCGCGTGCACACGGCATTCGGGCTATCGAGGAGTGATCATGAACGAAGATGAGCGGAAGGGCCTGTTGTTGCAAGTGGTCGGCGCCATCGAACCTTGGGCTGTTGGGCTGGAGTCCGAGCTACGTATCCTCTTGTTGACCGAAGGGCGAAGGCTGACCGATCCGGTGCATCCGGATGCGCGGGGATCCTTTGTGCTCAACGTCGACAAGTACAAGGATGACCGTCCGCCGAAGGAGGTTGAAGTCATAGCCTCGCTGGCTGACAGGATAGTCGGCCGTGTGATCCTGGCCATTGGTGAACGACACGGCGGTATCGCGACAAAACTCCGCATCATCCCGCTACCCTCGAGGCACTCCCCATCGCGTGCAGACATACGCAACGAGGTAGTCGCGCGGCCATCGATCTGGGCTCTCGCCCGGGCGGTGGCAAAGCTGCGCGGCACGAGCGTCTGGCGTGCCCGTGCTCCGCGCAAGGTCGTGCGCGCGATCGCCGACCTCAATCGTGCGGGTCGGCTCGCGGCGGCCAGCCTCGCGGGCGATCGCGATGCGGCGAAGGCGCTGGCCGATGTCTTGGAAGGGCAAGCGTTGTACAGCCCCGGCGGCGCCCCCAACGCGCCAAGTACATTCCTCGACGGATTCGCTGCGATCGTCCAATCGGGTGCTTACGGATTGCCGCAGCGCGGCTGCGGAGCCGGCATGACGCGCGCGCTGACGATCATCGACGCGGGCTTACAAGCCGACATGCTGGCAAGAAACAAGGACGCGTTCTTCGTCCACCAGGCGGCAGCATTCGTCAGCGAGCGGACTCGGACCGTGCGCGAGTACGGTGCGTCGGTGCAACGTGCGCTCGCCTATGGCGGCGCGGGCGGCCCGCCAGGCTTAGGGGAGGGCGATGGCGCGACCGAGCCCATCCTGGATCCCGAGGGTGGCATGAGTCCGGGCCAAGGTGGTGAAGGTGGCTTCGCACCCGACGGCATCGACGGTCCGCCGGAAGGCGTCGATGTGATCGGCCCGGACTTCTGCCAGCTCGTGGCCCAGCTTTGTGTCGACTTGTACGCCAACGCGTCCGGAGCGGCAGCAGGCGACCCGTACATCGACATCATCGGTTCCGTCACGTTCATCGACAATGCCGGCGTGGAGCATCCGGCGATCTTCTGCAGTACCGATTTCGATCCAAATCGCGTGTACGTGGCGCGGCCAGCAGCGAATCACGCTCCCCCGACCTTCCCGGCGCCGCTTCCCGCCAACGTGCAGCTCTGGTTTAGAGATCAGGCGATCGTTCCCATCGTGGTTGCGCCCGACGCGATCCAGTTCCGCATCTCCCCCGACCCGTTGCGCTTCCTCACCGGGTTTGTGTATCTCAAAACGCTCGCGCCATCACTGCAGAGGACGACACAGCAACTGGCCAGGGTGTGTGGCAAGTTCGACCCGGCGATCCCCGACGCCGTGCTCTTCGACCGATCGCCCGCCGCACAGATCACGGTGATCTACCCACCGCTCGTCGATGTGTTCGCCGCCTCGCAGACCGACGCCGAGGCTTGCAAGAATGTCGAGCTGCGTTGGCAGGCACATCTATTTCATCAGGACGCTTCGTGGCCAATCCCGGCGGGTGCGAATATCGAGGTTGCGATCGCCGATGACCAGGGCAATGTGATCGTGCCGGCCGGCGGACCGTCCGGGTCGATACAGGTCGCTACGCCAGACAGCCGAACCTACACGCTGACCGCTACGAGCCTGGTTGGACAGCACGCGTGCGGCAGCGCGAGCGCGACGCTGCGGATCAATCGCACCCGATACGTGTATCTCGAGTGGGATCCGAACGACTTGCAGCATTTGACCACGGCACCGAACCCAGACGGCGCGCCCATCGCGGCTGGCAGTAACGGGCAATTTAATGTCGTAGTCTCCTGCAATGTGGCAGCTGATCTGCAGCTGCAGCTCGCGTCGGATTCCCAGCAGGCGCTCCAGGTCCAGCAGCAGGCGGTAATTCATCAAGGCCAGCACCGTAGCGCACAGCCGATCGCGTTCGCGACAGCGGTCGGTGCGTGCCGGCCGGTCACGGTGACGGTGGCAGCGGCGGGTCATACGGCCGCACAGCCACCCGGATCATGGCCTCCGCCCGGTTATCCATCCGGCGATCCGGAGCCAGGTCACTACGATGTTTTTGAGCCTCCGCAGATCGCGTGGGGCGGCGCCGCGCCCAACCCGATCGAAGGCGAAGCAGTGTCAGCCGATATCACCACGGTCTGCGTACCCGCGGATGCCTCTCGTGTCGAGTGGCTGCTCACGACCCCGAACGGTAACATCCAACCCGTGCTGGCACCGGACCGTGTCGTCAACGTGGCGCCAGGTCTATATCACCTCACGATTGTTGCCGGCGTCCTGACGCGGGGTGCGTGGAGCCTGCAAGCCAGAATCGCGAGCCGCAATAGTGTCGCATCGAATCAACTTCAACTCGTGGTTGCGGCAGCGCCCAGCTTTACGATCGAGGTGCGCGATACGATGCCGGCGAGAGCGTCTGTCGAATGGGACGAGACGGCGACATTTGACGTGGTGGTGACGGGCCAAAATATCCCCGGTGCCGGGCTTCCCGTCGATCTCGAAGCCATTGGCCTCCCGGCCGGGTCGATGGCGGAGTTTCGCGATCCGCAGAACGCCAACGCCGTGTCGCGCCGCGTCACTCTCACACAGGCGGCGCCCGTCCAGCACGCGGCGCTTAGTGTGGCAGCGGTGTTCGCGGCGACCCAGCTCGGCGCCCAGGCGTTTCTGGTAACGGGCACCGCCACTCTTGCGACCGGGTTGCTGAGGGTCCCGTCACCGCCGCGGGACATGACGATTCGTCGCCTGCACGGCGACTTCATCGCTGTCCCTCCGCTCCAATGGGCCGTGCCAATGGGCAACCCACCGACGGGGACGGTCAACGCACAGTGCTATGGCAATACGCCGCATTGCGCGGCCGCCGGGGTGACGGCTGTGGTGACCGGCACTCCGAACAACTACCTGATGCACTTCGAGACGCCCAACGGGAACTCGGTGCCCGAGCCTGCGCCTGACGATTTGGCAACTGGCTTGTTCGCTTTTTCTCACGGCTGTCGCGTCGGACTGGCGATTCCTCGCCTGGGACACGGGCTCGAGACCAAGTTTTACAACCTCGGTTTCCCGTCGACGATTTTTCCGAGCGGCCACGCCATTCGGATCAGCCGACTGTTCGAAGATGCCCAGGTCAACTGGCAGGGATATCTCTTCAGCCGGGACGAGACGCTTGTCATCATCTGGGGATCGAGCGGAATGACCATGCCTCCCCCAGGCGGCGGCCTTGGGGCGGCGCAACAGGTCTGGCTATTTGACCTGGCTGGCCAACGGGAATTGCACGCCAACAGCAACATGTTCACCGGATACAACATGACGGCGAGATTAGTCGTGCCGAATCCGCCGCAACAGCCGGATACGACCGTTGTATTCACCTACACCGACGTAGCGGGCCAAAACCCGCATGACATTACATGGCGCGTACCCAACTAGTCGCGCCGGAGTGAGCTTGGCGCGGGGTTTCGAGGGCATGGCCGATCGTCGAGGCAGCGCGCCAGCCCGGTGTTGGACAAGAGCCCGCGGTGGGTGGGCTTGGGTTTGGCAATTCCCAACCCCCCACGATCACTCGCGGGGCGAACTAATTTCGAGAGTCCGAGCAAAAAAGCGACCCGACAAATCGGGTCGGGAGCGTCGTCAAATTGGTGCGCAGAACGTGCTGACTAGCACTGGCGGTGCTTTCTCGCACGACCCGCGACATTAGGAAAAGGTGTCCTGGTCGCCACCGCGCCCCGGGCTGGCGCGGTAAAATGGTCGCCGCTAGCGCTCGGCCGGCTCCCACGCATGTCGTTCAATCTTCCCACTGCACTCACCTGGCTGCGGATCGTACTGATCCCGGTGTTCGTCGGCGTCTACTACCTGCCCGCAACGTGGCTGTCGATGCCGGCGAAGAACTGGCTGGCCATGACCGTGTTTGCGCTGGCGGCGATCACCGACTGGGCCGACGGGTACCTCGCGCGCAAGCTGGGGCAGACGTCCGCGTTCGGCGCGTTTCTCGATCCGGTGGCGGACAAGCTCATGGTGGCAGCGGCCCTGATCGTGCTCGTGCAGCTCGATCGCGCGGACGCGTGGCTTGCCATCATCATCATCGGGCGCGAGATTGCGATCTCGGCGCTGCGTGAATGGATGGCTCAGCTGGGAAAATCGAAGAGCATCGCGGTGGCGTTCATCGGCAAGGTCAAGACCGGCGCGCAGATCACCGCTATCATCGCGCTGCTGCTGTACCAGCCGCTGATCCCGGGCATCGATACTGTCGTGCTCGGTACGCTGGCGTTATGGGTCGCGGCGATCCTGACGCTGTGGTCGATGTTTCATTACCTGCGGCTCGCCGCGCCGCATCTTGACGTTGCCTCCCCGCCGCCGCCATCCGCGGACATACGCGAGATTGACCCGAAGCCTTCGGACACGATAAAATCGAAGGCTGTTCCCCGATAGCTCAGCTGGTAGAGCGACGGACTGTTAATCCGCAGGTCCCAGGTTCGAGCCCTGGTCGGGGAGCCAATCTACATGCGGGTTTCGGCGATTTCCGCGCTTGCGTTTCGTTCCGCAAAACCGGCGGCGTTCCGCAATTCTGTGGATTACTTGTCGTAACCCAGATGCGGTCGGGCAGCCAGCGACCGTCGGTGCTTGACGGCCGAGATCCGCCAATCGCAGACGGTCAATCAAGGCTCGCATCGCAGACATTCGATCTCGCTACTGGGTGACGGGGTCAGGTCTTGACCCACAGATCATCGCTTGAGTAGATCGGCTCATCCTAGCCGATAGGTGTCATTCCTCCTCGAGTTGCAATCCCGCGGGAGCTCCTGGGATAGAGGGCTTGCAAAGCGGACAAAAATGTCCGATAATTTGTGCAGACTCGCGGCGACCGACTGACAATAAAATCTTCAAGACCATGAGAGGAAACGAGCTAATCAAGAGTGTCGAAACGCTGGGGAAGGAAAGGGGGATCGCCGTCCGGGTCGACAAAAAGCGGGGGAAAGGAAGTCATCAAATGCTCTATTTCGGAGAACGGAAGACCACCATTCGCAACCCGAAGGACGAATTGAAAACTGGCACCTATCACGCGATGCTGAAGCAGCTCGGCATCAGCGAGAAGGACTTGAAGTGACTGCGATGAATTTTGCGAGAGACTTGCGAATCGTATGGAAACTCTAGCGTATGCGGTCCGGCTCGAGCCGGCGAAGGAAGGCGGTTACGTCGTGACCTGCCGCGATCTCCTGAAGTTGTTACCCAGGGAGACGATTTGGAAGAGGCATTGGCGCAGGCGAGTGATGCGATGGACGAAGCGTTTGCCGCGCGCATCGATGATGGAGAGGATTTTCCGGAAACCTCGGCACCGCGCAAAGGAGAATATGTTGTTGCGCCGAGCTCGGACTTAAGCGCAAAGGCTGCGCTTTATCTGGCGATGAAGGAGGCAGCGATTTCCAAGGCAGCGCTGGCACGGACGCTCCAAGTAGATGAAAAGGAAGTTCGTCGACTGCTTGACCCGCATCATCCATCCAAATTGCCGCGAATGGAGGAAGCGCTACGTGCTCTCGGCAAGCGTCTTGTGCTGAGCCTTCAACCAGCAGTCAAATTAGCGACGCCAGCGGCGCCTGCACGGAGCAACAAGCCGCCTAGTACCAGGGCGCGAACCGGCCATGCAAAGAAGGGGCTGCGTCCATTACCGCGAAAAAGAGTGCCCGTTGCAGCTTAGTCACGGCGGTCATTCTTCGGCCGACAGGTTGCAACGAAATCAGGTGCTGGCTGCACAGCGATGCTCTGTGCAGGCAAGGCTGCCGGAACGTTCGCTACGCTATACTCGCTTCCATGATCCGACTACGCAATTCGACGCGCTTTACACCGCACGAAGTCGACGAGCTCCGACAAGTCGGGCTCGACATGGGCAATGTGAAGCATCCAAAAGACATCGAGCAAGAGTTGAGCCGGTGGGCCCACACCATTGCCGATGAACGCTTCGATCTCCTTGAGAAGATTGCTTCGGCGATGGCGAGGTCGAAGGGAGTGAGCCTGCCTCCCAAGTTCAGCGCCGTTTGTCGAGAAACCGAAATCGAGCACGGACCGGATTCTGTTCCGCAATTTCGGGGGACGCCGCGCCAGTAAAGGCTTTAGCGGCGTCGAATTTGGGCAAATTGCGGAACGGATTTTGCCCTAAGTCGCTGAAAGAGCGGCAGTCCGCGACAGACTGTTAATCCGCAGGTCCCAGGTTCGAGCCCTGGTCGGGGAGCCAATTATTCAAGGTCCATTCCGGTCACATGGGTAACGGTTTATACCGGAGACATAGGTAACACTTTTGCGGCGAAGGGATTCTCGGCGGTGCCGAGCCGACCGGTCTCGTGGTCGAAGAAGCCCAAGTCGTAGTCCATAAAGCTGACCAGCCAGATTCTATCGCTGACCTCCTTGACGCCGACGTTCTGTCCGGCGAAGACGGTGCTGAGGTTGATCTTGCGCCGGCCGAAGCAGATCCGGCCGCAGTGGGTGACGGTGATGGTGCGGTCGTGGAACGGGTACTCGAGCTCGTCTAGGCCGCGATAGGGGCGCGGTGAGGGCCGGTAGAGCTCGGCGGGATACTTCATGTCGAGCGCCTGGTGCGGGCGCTCGTGGTTGTAGCAGTCGATGAAGTCATCGAACCGGGCCTGCTGCTGCAGGAAGTTCTGCGCCGCCGGCTTGGTGGCTTCCTTCTTCAAGGTCAGGTGCATGCGCTCGTGGCGGCCGTTCTGCTCGGGATGGCCGGGCTTGATGCGCTCGATGTGGATGCCGAGGCGCAGCCACCAGACGGCGAGCTTGCTCAAGCCGAAGAGGGCGTGCGGGCTGGCGAAGGGCACGCCGTTGTCGGTGCGGATGGCCCTGGGCAGGCCGAAGTCCTTGAACGCCCGCTCGAACACGGTGAAGGCGTAGATCTCCTTGGTGCTCGACAAGGCCTCGCAGCTGAGCAGATAGCGGCTGGCGAAGTCGGTGATGGTGAGCGGATAGCAGTAGCGTCGATCGGCGAGCATGAACTCGCCCTTGTAGTCGGCGCACCACAGATCGTTGGGGTGCAGCGGCCTGCGACAGCGGGGTGCCCTGGGCCTTGTAGCGGCGCTTGCGGCCGCGGCTGACCAGGCCGTGGCGATCGAGCACCGCGTGCACGGTGCTGATGGCCGGGGTCTGGATCTCGCTATGCAGGCGCCGCAGCTTCTCGCGGATCTTCGGCGCGCCCCAGCTCGGGTCGCTCCCGCTTGAGCTGCACGATCAGCTTCTCGATCTGGAAGGGCAGCTGGTTGGCCTGCCGGTAGGGCCGGCGACTGCGATCGGTCAGTCCCTCGAGCCCGCAGTCCTTGTAGCGCTGGAAGATCTTGTAGCCGGTCTTGCGCGAGACATCGAACTCCCGGCACAGCGCCGCCATCTTCTCGCCGTCGAGCAACCGGGCCACGAATCGCAGACGTTCGTCCATCTTGTAACACTCCTTCCACGGCACTTTGCGCTCCCGCAAAGTGCAGAAGTGTTACCTATGTCTCCGGAATGAAGTGTTACCCTTCTGTCAGGAAGGACACAAGACCTTGCGTTGATTCCGGCGTTTCACTTTTCGGCACTGTAGACGAAAACGTAGCAAGTTTGGCCGCGGCTGCGCGTAGCTGCTCCGGCGCGAAGTGCGCATAGCGCTTCACCATCAACGCCGACTTCCACGCGCCGAGCTCCTGCAGTTCCGCGATCGTCGTCCCGGCCATGACGTGCCACGTTGCCCATACGTGCCGCAAGTCGTGCCAGCGAAAGTTCTTGATGCCGCACGCTTCAAGGCATTGCGCCACGACTCTTGTGTTCACCTGACCGAGGGGTCTGCCCTTGTAGGTGAACACGCGTTCGGGATGCTTGCCATCCTCCTCGCTGCAGCACCGCCATCGCGTCGTCATTCAACGGCACGCCGATCGCCTCGCCGCCTTTCGCTTCGTCGGCATGAACCCATGCCGTGCGACGACCAAGATCGACCGCAGACCATTGCAAATCGAGCACGTTGGCCTGCCGTAGTCCCGTCGCGAGCGCAAAACGCGTGAGCTGTCTCTGATGCGGTGGCAACGCGTTCAACAGCCTGATGACCTCCTCCCTGGTAAGCCAGCGCACCCGCCGCTTCGCCTCCGGGTAGAGGGTGACGGCTGGCGCTTTCTCGATCCATTGCCACGGACCGGCTGCCCGCTTCAATACGGCACGCAGGAGGGCGAGATAACGATTGGCCGTGGCGCGGGAACTCTCCGCCGCCTTGGCCTTGCCAATCGCCTGAATCTCGTCCCGCGTGATCGTATGCAACTGCCGGTTGCGGAGGTGCGCAGTCGAGCCACTGGAACTTGACTCGATCCTCGTGCGCCGTGGCCTTGTCGGCCTTTTCCTCGCACCACCGGACTACGGCGTCCTGCCACGTGTAGGTTGCACGCTCGCCGAGTCGGTGGACGCGCCAGAGATCGGCGCGCACGTGATCGAGCCATTCCCGTGCTTCTTTGCGGTTCGCGGTGCCACTAGAGCGGCATACGCGGCCTCCGTCTGGTAGGGTGATCGCGGCCCACCAGATGCGGCTATCTGGACGTTTGTAGAGCGACATGTACTCTCCTTGTCGCCTACGGCGTCCGCGCGGCAATAGTTTGCGCGGGCCCAGGCGAGCAAGTCAACTTCAACGAAGCGCCAGGCGCGGCCGATCTTCACGGCCGGCACGGTACCCGCCGCCGCAAGGGCGCGCAGGGTCACCGGGTGCAGCCGCAGGGTCGTTGCGGCTTCGGCGATGGTAAGCAATATCTCACTCATGTTTTCCTGCCAAACGCGTTCACGCCGCGTTGCGCGACAAGTGGAACCGCTCGGATCGCTGCCCATGGTCTTTCGCGACCACTCGCATGCGTCCTCCTGGCGGAGGCGACAGTCGTACTCTGGCAATGCGAGAACAGTTCGTTTGCAAATACGGTAGGGTTGATCACCGTCATTCCTTGAAATCCAGGTGCCGACCTTCGTAATCAGCGGAATCTCATGCGATGCCAGCTCAGTGCGGGATTCCGTCGAACGCAAATGAGCGAGGGTGTAACGGCTCTGTTAGCGGCTCCGCACCCAAACGCCACGTCTCGAGGGAGCGAGTGCTACTTGGACTGGGGGACAGGTGTCCGCAGGGCGGCACCATCGATACTGACGAGAAACAACTCGCCGATGGCGCTCGAAAAGATGGTGAAGGGCAGCAAACACGCGTCGCCGCGCGCGAAAAAGAAAAGGCCCTCGGTCCTTGCGAACTGAGGGCCTTACTGCGTGACGCACCGTCGAGTCCATGCGCGAGGCATGGCCGAAGGCACATCACCGGGCACCGCCGGACCTTGCGATCCGATGACGTCAGCTATGCTCGGGCGCTAGACCGAGCGCACAACCTTACGTCGCTTGTCGCGACGAGATCGGAATCGCTTCGCCTGAGACGGTGCTGAGGCGTTGCACGCAGATGCTCCATGCCGCGGGAACTGCGCCGATCGACCGTCACTCGGTGGTGCGCGAGTCAGAGCACATGGCCGCGGAAGGCCTGCGCGTGCTGGCCGTCGCTTCGCGCGCGTGGCCCGAGCTCCCGGCAGGGGACGAGCTCGAGCGCTGCGAGTCCGAACTCACGCTGCTCGGGTTGGTGGGGCTGATCGATCCCCCGCGCCATGAGGCCAAGGAGGCCGTTGCTCTGTGCGCCTCCGCCGGCATTACCCCGGTCATGATTACCGGCGATCACCCGGCCACTGCGCGCGCCATCGCCCGCGAGCTCGGAATTCTTGCGACCGACGACGGCGGTGTGATGACGGGCGCGGAGCTCGCGAAGCTGCCGCAACGCGAGTTCGAGCAGCGGGTGGAGCACGTGCGCGTTTACGCGCGCGTCGATCCGGAGCAGAAGATTAAGATCGTCAAAGGACTCCAGGACAAGGGACAGTTCGTCGCCATGACCGGCGACGGCGTGAACGATGCGCCCGCGCTGCGTGCGGCCAACATCGGCATCGCCATGGGCAAGGGCGGAACGGACGTGGCGCGGCAGGCCGCACACATGGTGCTGCTCGACGACAATTTCGCCACCATCGTGCACGCGGTGCGCGAGGGCCGGCGGCTGTTCGACAACATCCGCAAGTTCATCCGCTATGCCGTAACCACCAACTCGTCCGAAATCTGGACCATCTTCATCGCTCCGTTCCTGGGGCTTCCGATCCCGTTGCTGCCGATCCACATCCTGTGGATCAACCTTGTCACCGATAGCCTGCCTGCGTTGGCATTGGCAGCGGAACCCGAAGAGATGGGCGTGATGCGGCGCCCGCCACGCCCACCCAGCGAGAGTATCTTCGCCCACGGCATGTGGCAGCACATGGTATGGGTGGGATTTCTGATGGCCGGCGTGACCTTGCTCACCCAGGCATGGGCCTATCACACCGGCAACGCTCACTGGCAGAGCATGGTATTCACCGTGCTGACGCTGTCGCAGCTGGCCCATGTCATGGCGATCCGCTCCGAACGGAATTCCCTGTTCGAGATCGGCATCATGTCCAATCGTCTGATGTTGGCAGCGGTGGCTATCACCTTCCTGCTGCAGCTCGCCACGCTTTATGTGCCGCTGCTCAACCGCATGTTCCACACCGCGCCGTTAAGTATCGGCGAGTTGGCGTCCTGCGTTGCGTTATCGCTTACGGTCTTTGTTGCGGTCGAAGCGGAAAAGCTGCTGACTCGGCGCGGGCTGCTCTATCGGGAGGCTCCGTCGCGTCCGCCCCTATGATTTGCACGCTGATCGGTCCTGCATCGGTCAAGGCAGGATCCCGTCGAGCGCTCGTTGCTATTTCACAAGCGTTACCGGCATCGGGGCCAAGTGCACGATCGTCTGGGCGAGACGCCCGAACACGAGATGGGTTGGGGTACGCAAACCCGCAGTATCAATGGTGATGCCTCGTGTACGTGTTGCGGCCATGAGCGCCTCTTATAGGGACGGAGGGGGATTTCCAATGCCGGTGTGAGGCTAGGCAAGGTTGTGGACCGACTGTTAAGCAGTAGTTAAGCGCGCGAGCCTAGTATGCAGCCGTTGCGTGTGCGGGGAGGCATGGTGCTTCGAGCTGCGGCACGCATCGAACCGGAGGTTCTGCCATGCTGATTCGCACACTTGCATTCACCTTGTTTGCCGTCTCCTCTACCGCCTTCGCCGCCAATCCGTCCCCTGACGGTCGGACGCTGGAACTTCGCAAGGTTGCTGCCCAAATGGAGTCGCGTTATCTAGGCAAAGTCGTTGCTATCGAACTCGACACTTCAGGCGACAAGGCCGCCCACTACCACGTCGATGTCCGCTTCCCGGACGGCGGGCTGGAGAAGCTGGACGTCGATGCGGCCACGCTTCGGACTGTGTCGCGCGATGCCGCCCCGCTCGCGGCAGGGTCCATACCGCTTCTATACGCAGCGGCGATGGTGACGGCGGCGATCCCGGGCGAACTGCTCGTGGCGGAATTCGATACAACGAATGGCGTGCCTCCGCACTACGATGTCGACGTTCGGTTGCCGCAGGGAGCCATCGCGCGGCTAAAGGTCGACGCTGCGACACGGCAGATCAGCTGGCGCACTCCCGCAATCATCAACGACTAGGGTGTAAACAGAGTAGGTTGCCTCACCAAGTGGAATGCAGTCCGACCATGAAGCCATGTGGCAGAATGCTCAAGACGAACGGACTCTTGTTCTTGGCGGCAAAGTAGCCGAAGCCCGTACCCAGGGCCCACCCGGCGATTACATCCGTCTGCCAGTGCGCTCCTTGCTTGACTCTGGCAACTGCGTCATAGGCCGGCAGGATCTCCAATGCCCACACCCAGGGCTGGCGATCGGCATAGGTCACGATGAAGGGAGTCACGAAGCTCGCTTGGAGCGTCACCTCGCCGCTCGGGAAACTCTGATACTGGGTGCCTTTGAACCACTCGTTCGGGTTATCAGTCTGGCTCGGCCGTTTGCGTCCGAACCCCCATTTCATCACCTGCGCCGTGGCGCCGCTGAAGATGGAGGAATCGATGGTTTGCCAGAAGGTCAGGCCAAGCTCCGACTCGCCGCCAAGCCACACGGCACCGGCCGCCTCCGTTGCGATGACTCCGTACTGGAGCGCCTGCGTGTAATTGTGTGCCCAGATTCCCGAGTTGGTCGGCGTCACCGGGTGATCGATTCCAGCGCGGACAGCTGGCGATGCGACAAGGAGCACCAAGCCGGCCAGCGCAGTGGACCAACCGAGAAGGCTTCGTGCAGACCAATTGCAGGGCATTACTTGCTGACCACGTTAATCTCGCTCGGATCCAAGTATGCGCCAAAGGCACTGCCATCAAAAGAAGACTTGCGAGTTGCTGACTCTAGCCGCGATGTCCTTCCTGTTTTTCTTACAACCCATCACGAAGCCATCCAGGGACTGTCTGCACCGTGCGGGCGGCGCGCAGGGTCCGCTTGCTAGCGGTGTTCATTGCGCCGGTACGGATTGGCTGCCCAAAGGGGTCCATAAGGGAGTGGCCCATATCATGAGTTCGTCAACGGGAACGAATTGAAGCAACGCTCTGTCGTGCGCTACGGGCGTGTCGCTCAGGTCTTCCACTGGGTCACTGCGATCCTCGTCGTCGCTGCGTACATCTACGGCCCGGGAGGCTCCGAGCAGCGCGTGTATTCGGCCGCCCGCGATTTCGATCGCCAGCTCCACGAGACGCTGGGCATGTGCGTATTCGCGCTCGTCGTGATACGCGTACTGTGGCGGGCGGTGGATGTCCACCCGGACCCTCCTCAGGTTCCGCGCTGGATGGCCGTCGCGGCCAAGGCCGTACACTACGCGCTCTATTTGCTAGTTCTTTCCCTTCCGCTGACGGCGATCACCGGCGCGTGGCTGGAGGGTCATCCGGTGACGCTTCTCGCGGGTGTCGAGATTCCGCCGCTCTTGGCGCTTTCACACGACGCGGGAGCAACAATCGCGACAGTGCACACGTGGCTCGGCGACGCGATCCTATGGGTTGCGGGCCTCCACGCTCTCGCCGCGCTCTACCATCACATCGTCCTCAAGGACGGCGTGCTCGCGTCGATGCTTCCGCGCTGGTTTCCATTGCGGCAAGCCAAATGATGAGGTCTTGTGGCTTAGGCGGCGTAGATTCAACATTCAACGAGCGAGTGCAGCAGGGATTAACTGCGATGATACAGCGATGCCGGCGTTTTGAAGTTGTGCCGTTTGCGCGGTCGGTTGTTGAGATCGTCGGCGATGTGATCGCCGGCTACCTTCGTTTGTTAGGCCCTGGAAGTGCAGAGAGGAGAACACGATGAGTAACGAACAGGTGGGACCTGAGACGAAGGGTGTTACGGTGAAGTTACTTGCAACGGTTGACCTTGGCCCTGAGATCGAGGGCATGGCAGGGCGCCAACTGCGAATGCGTATGGTGACCATCGAGCCTGGAGGCGTCTTCGGCCCGATTCACGACCATAAAGACAGACCAGGCACCGTCTACATACTGCAAGGAACGATCACTGACCATCGAAATCTAGTCGCTACAGACTATGGGCCGGGAGTGGGCTGGCCCGAGGATAGGAACACCACACACTGGCTTGAGAACAGAGGAACGATTCCGGCGGTGGAGATCTCGGTTGATATAGTCAGGCAAGAGTAAGCTCAGGCCCGACATCTAACACGGTCGGGTGAACCCATAACTGCTGCGGACGCCCCCAACCTTGATAGCATGACTTTGTCGATGACCGCTAAATGCGCTGTTGCGGGAATGACACGACAACCTGCAGACCCCTACCCGCCATTGTCTCGCTAAAGGTCATCGATGCAGCGTGGAGCGCGGCGATCCGTTTGGCGATGGAAAGACCAAGTCCGGTTCCGACCGTATCCGTACCGGCGAGGCGATGGAACCGCCTACCCAGCTTGTCGCGCTCCGCCGGTGCAACCCCCGGGCCTTGGTCGAGTACGGCCAGGAATGGCTGCCCCGCGTTCTGATCAACGGCCACTCGCACTACCGTGTCCGCGGGACTGTAACGGATGGCATTGTCGATCAGATTGCGAAGCAGGATGCCTAGCAGCCGGGCGTCGCCAGGAACGATGATCGACGGTCCCGTTTGCAACTCGATGTCGATGTTCTTGTCGAGAGCAGTGGGAGCGAGTTCCGCAATCGCGCCTTGCGCCACGCTACGCAGGTCGCAAGGCTCGCGGTGTGCGTGAAACGTATCCGGTTCCAGCCGGGCGAGCGTCAGCAATTGCTCGACCAGGTGCGACGCTCGGTCGCAGCCCGCGACGACATTGTCGAGCGCATGCTCTCGCTCAGCGTCATTGGTTGATCCGCGTGCCACCTGAGCCTGGGCGCGAAGCGCGGCGAGCGGAGTGCGAAGCTCGTGAGCCGCATCGGCAGTAAATTGCCGTTCGTTATTCATCGAAGCCTGTACGCGCTCGAACAAGCGGTTGAGGCTGGCGACGAGGGGGGCAACTTCGACGGGAGCCTCCGCGATCTCGACCGAAGCGAGGTTGTCGGGGGCACGGTTCGCGATCTCTTCATTCAATGATCGCAGCGGCCGCGTCGCTCGGTTGATTCCCAATCCGATGAGTAAACCAAGTGCGGGTAAAGCGACGATCAACGGCACCAGCATGTTCTTCGCGATCGTCGCCGCGATGTGGGCGCGCGAATCCTGCTGCTCACCAACCTGAACCAGAAAACGGTGCTCCGCATCCCACCCGCTGAACACACGCCACCGCGTGCCCTCGACCACGGAGTCGCTGAATCCCTCATCGTGTGAAGACAGCCTCGAAGTGGGCGCATTGGCCGAGTGAAGGCGCAAAAGGGAGCCGGCTTCCCAGAACTGGAACGCAACACGACGCGCATAGGGATGTAGTTGTGGCGAGTGCTCAACATCGATCTCTTCCATCTCATGGCCCACTTGGGCGACCAGAAGCGATGCGGACTGGGCGAGATGCGCATCGAGGAGCTCGTCGATCTCGTGCTGCGCATCCAGGTAGCTGACGACTGTGGTGGCCACCCAGGTGAGGGCGACCGAGGCAAGGAGAATGATCAGCAACTCGCGGCGAATCGAGCGCCTTGCACGGGCCTCAGCCATGCGCCGGCTCGCGCGGCAACACGTAGCCGACGCCGCGTACGGTTCTGATCAATGAGGGCGCGAGCTTTCTGCGCAGGTGATGGACGTGCACCTCGACCGCGTTGCTCTCGACCTCTTCGCCCCATGGGTAGAGACGCTCCTCAAGCTGCTCGCGCGACAACACGCGGCCAGCGTTGAGCATGAGTTCCTGAAGCAGGTTGAACTCCCTCGCCTGTAACTCGATGGAACGTCCCTCATACGTCACTGTGCGCGCTGCAGGGTCGAGGCGAAGACCGCTGATCTGCAGCACTGGGGCGGGTTCGCCCCGCGAACGGCGAACCAGCGCGCGCAAACGCGCTGCCAGCTCGTCCAAGTCCACCGGTTTGACCACGTAGTCATCGGCGCCGGTGTCGAAGCCTTTTACGCGATCGTCGATAGCATCCCGTGCCGTGAGAACAAGTACGGGAACTCTGTTTCCCTTCGCGCGTTCCCGGCGCAGCAACTCCAGCCCATTGAGCCGCGGAAGCCCGAGATCGAGCACGACCGCCGCAAAGGATCCGGTGCGCAGCGCCATCTCGGCGGCGACGCCATCCTTGACCCAATCCGGCTCGAACCCTCGCTGCTCCATCCCGGCCTTGAGGGCGTCGCCCAGCAATGGATCATCTTCAACGATAAGGATACGCATGTTCCAGCGGGCTAATCATCCTGCTCCGAATGGACTCGATCACCTCGATGCGTCAGCCGCTCCATCGACGGCGCTGCCGCGAACAGCTCCGGGGCGTAGACGGCGCTGGTCCAGAGTACCGCGACTCCACAAGCGAGCACGACGGCCGCGACCCACCGCATGTTGTCGATCGCTTGCCTCGGCTCGCCTGCCTTGTAGCCCGTCACCATGCTCCGCACCAAATTTTCCCGGTGCAAGAGGCTGCTGATAATAACGCCTGCAACGTGACCGATCACCACCGCCAGCATAACGTTGGAAGCTCCCTCATGCAGCGACTCAATCCAATGTCCACCCATGTCATTGTAGGTTGCATAGCCGCTAACGCCGGCAATTAGGCCCAGAACGACGATTGCGTAGATCGCCCAGCTTCCGGCGGGATTGTGACCGGTGTAAGGGATAGGACGGCGCCTGAGCAAGGACTTGAGGTACTCCATCACGGCCGTCGGCCCGAATGCAAACGAGCTCAATCTCGCGTAACGGGATCCGACAAATGCCCACAGTAGGCGAAAGGCGAGCAGCGCGAGTACCGTGTACCCGAGTAGGACGTGCACGTCCCGGTAGCGCTCGGACTCTGCAGTCAGGAATGCGCCCGCGAACGATGCGGCAAGCAGCCAGTGAAACAGGCGGGTTGGCAAGTCCCAGACGAGAATTCTCATCGGTTTCATTGGTCTCGTGCTACTGAGGAAGTTGAAGCGTGTGTTCGCCGAATGCCCCGTTGGCTGCGTCGCGGTGACAGGCGGCGCAATCGGACCCCTTCACCTTGGAGCGTACGAAGAGCGCGGCGGCTATTTCCGAGTGCTCGCGGACGAACCAACCGGTTTCCGTAATCCGGAGAACCGGAGGGTCCTTGGCCGCTCGCGGGTCGCGACCTGCGTTCGTCTCCAGGTAAGCGCTGATCTCGGTAAACGACTTGGGGTCTAGGGTGGCGTCGCTACCAAAGTGCCGGTCGAGCTGCGCCATGATGGCGCGCCACGATCTCGCCGGAAGCAGTTGCGGGGGGTAGGGTACGTGGCAACTTCCACATTCGCTGCCCCACTGTGCATTGATCGCTTGTGTCATGTTGCGGTTAGCCGCTGCCGCTTCCGCATTCAGCAATACCAACGAGAGCAGGCCGGCCGTCCAGGCAGTGCAGTCGAACAGCCGACGACTGGAATTGTTGTTCATCGAGCCTCCTAAGGCTTCAGCGACATCAGATACGCGAGCACGTCACCCTTCTCCTGCGCCGTGCACGCGCGGCCCAGCACGTCATTGCAATTGCGCCGGAACCACTTTTCAACCTTGTCGACACTCGTGAACCGCGACGGGTTGGCCGCGGGCGCCAGCGCGGCGATGGGTTTGCCGGTTTTGGCATGCTTACCATCTGCAAGAGGATTGTCCGTGTGGCAAGAAGCGCAGCTCCAGTTGTCGCCGTGAGTCGATTGAAAGAGCTGCTTGCCGCGTGCGGCGGACAAACCGGCGAAACTCGGTACTTCACTCCGCGCGGAAGTTTCGTACATCGTCGCGAGCGAGGCGGGCGTTTGCGCCATTGACACACTCGTCAGTGCCCCGAGCATGAGTGCGGTGACGCTTGGCAAGGGTAGCCTTCCAGCCCTCACGAGCGAGCTCCGCGTCCAGGCAAGAAAACTTGGTAACTTGCACATTCACTGCGGGGTTGGGTGTTGGCAGCAGTGCCTGGCGCCATGCGGTTGCTCGCTGTTGCGTCCGCGATCAGCATGATGATCACCAGGAGACCGGCAATCCATGCGGTTATATCGAAAATCCAACGTTTGGTATCTCTGTCCACGGGCTGCTCCTATAGCCATATCAGGTTTGTGAGCGCGAAAGCTCCCGCTCCCACTCGTCTGTCGCCTAAGCTTCGGGTTGCCTATTCATGGACTTGAGAATAGGGCCCGTTTCTTAGCTAATGCTTAACTCAGCGCAAAGACACAGGGCGGCACCTGTGCCATACGGTATTAGGGGAAGTGTTCCCTACGGCTGCCGGCTCGCACGGATCCCAGGACCATGAACTTGCCAATCCAGGCATCAGACCGCCACTGGTGTCGCCTTACTGCTGTGGCTGGAGCTGCTCAAGCGATCGAGGCATCACGTCAGCGGCGCGGGATGATTGTGCTACACGCCTTCCCAACGGCTGTGAAGGGGCGTTTCCTTGGAACTATTCGGGTCAGCCGGACGGTCGAGCTTGTCGTCGCTGGCGGGGCGCTGATTGCGTGGCTTATGCTCGCGACCGTTGCGGGAGTCGCCACTGCTGGCCCGTTGGAGGACGCTGCCTCGGCGCACGAGCGCGGCGACGACGCGACCTCAGTCCAACTCTTGCGACCGCTTGCAGAGGAGGGCAATGCAATAGCTCAGTTCGCGCTCGGATTCATCTACGACACGGCCAAGGGCATACCACAGGATGATGCCGAGGCGGCAAAGTGGTACCGGAAAGCCGCCGACCAGGGCGTCGCCGGCGCCCAGTACAACCTTGGAGCCATGTATGCCGACGGCCACGGGGTGCCGCCGGACTATGTGGAGGCATACAAATGGCTGAGCGTCGCCGCGTCTCGCTTCCCTGTCGAGAATCGTGATGCAGCGGTCAGGATGCGTGACCTGCTGGCCGCCAAGATGACACCAACACAAGTCGCCGAGGCGCAGAAGCTTGCCCGCGAATGGAAGCCCAAGTGACGAGCAAATGGGATGAGCGCCGCGGGGTGGGTAGGAGTGCGGAACGTTCGGCCGCACGGATTCTCGCTGCTTTGGGCACACGGCAAACGGTCGCGGTCAGGAGCTTCTAATTTTAGTGTCCGATCAGGACTTGAGATCCCACCGCTTCTGCTCGCACGCATAACGGCAACCAAAGCACGGAGGACTTTTCAATGCTCGACACGTTGCGCCAGATCACGCAGGAGCTTAATCGCGCGACCAGCCTGAGCAGTGCCCTCCCTATCGTCGTCCGTCGGGTCAAGGAATGCCTGGCCGTCGACGTGTGTTCGGTTTACCTCGTCGACGCTTCGCGCGCAAGTTGCATCCTGATGGCGACTGACGGACTCGATCCTAAAGCGGTCGGGCGAATCCAGTTCGGGCAGCGCGAAGGACTCGTCGGCATGGTTCTCGAATCGGGACAGCCGCTGAGCATGACAAACGCGCAGCAACATCCGCGCTTTCGCTATTTTCCCGAGTACGGAGAGGAGGCGTACCACGCCTTCCTTGGTGTACCGATCATGCAATATGGCCGCGTGCTGGGCGTGCTTTCGGTGCGGCAAACAAACGACCGGACGTTCACAGTCGCCGAGGAAGGTCTCCTTCTCACCATTGCCGCCGAGCTTGCGGGACTGATCTCCGCTGCGACAGTCGGCGCCGCTGACCGTTCAGGTGAAGTCACCACGCGCACGGCCACGACGCTCACCGGGATCAAGGCGGCGCCTGGCGTAGGCATCGGCATTGCCGTGCTGCCCTCTCCGGCGGCCGAATTGGAGGACGTTCCGGATCGCAATATCGACGATTCAGATGCCGAAGAGGCGTTGTTCAGACAGGCTGTGGCAGAGGTGCGGCTTGAGTTGCGGGCAAGCGGCGAACGCATGGCCGCGAAGTTGCCGACCGAGGCGCATGCCATGTTTCAGATCTATGCCGCGCTGCTCGACGACGAACAGATGTTCGCGGACACCATTACACGCATTCGCGCAGGTAGTTGGGCGCCCGGCGCGCTGCGGGCGACCATCGCGGAGCATGCCCAAGCCTTCGAAAGAATGGACGACCCCTATCTGAGAGCGCGTGCCGAAGACATTCGTGGATTGGGTCGCCGCGTGCTGCTACGCCTGCGGTCGCGTGACGCGGCATTGCGCGAGTACCCGGAGCGGTGCGTGCTGGTGGGCGAGGAAATCAGCGTCGCGAGGATCGCAGACGTACCGATCGAGAAGTTGGTCGGGATCGTGTGCACACGCGGCTCGCCGTTCTCGCACGCGGCGATCCTTGCACGCACACTGCAGATTCCCGCCGTGATGGACATCGGCGACGTACCGTTTGAGCAGTTGGAGGGTCGAAGGCTCTTGGTCGACGGCTATCGAGGGCGGGTCTTCATCGACCCCTCCCCTGTGGTGCTCAAGGAATTCGAGCGGCTCATCAAGGATGAAGCGGCCCTCGCTAGAGAGCTCGAAGCGCTACGCGACTTGCCAGCGGAGACACCGGACGGCGCGCGCATATCGCTGCAGGCCAATGCCGGCCTGCTGTCCGATCTTGTGCCCGCGCTGAAGGCAGGCGCTGAAGGGATAGGTCTGTATCGCACGGAATTTACGTTCATGATCCGCGACGGGTTCCCCGACGAGGAAGCTCAAACTCAGGCCTATGGTGACGTGCTGGCAGCGTTCGCTCCGCGGCCCGTGAGCATGCGCACGTTGGACGTGGGTGGCGACAAGCCGTTGCCCTACTTTCCTGTGGCCGAGGACAACGCTCTGCTCGGCTGGCGTGGCATTAGGCTGACCCTCGACAATCCAGGAATCTTTCTCACCCAACTCCGGGCGATGCTGCGCGCCAATGCCAAGCACGGAAACCTGCAGCTCCTCTTGCCTATGATCAACGCCTGCAAGGAGGTGGACGATGCGCGCGAATTGATGCAACGTGCCTATAGCGAACTGGTGCGGGAAGGTCAAGCCGCGCGTCAGCCGCCCCTCGGCGTGATGGTCGAAGTGCCGTCGACGATCTACCAGATTGCTGATCTGGCCAAACGCGTGGACTTCTTTTCGGTCGGGACCAACGATCTGACTCAGTACCTGCTGGCTATTGACCGCGCCAACGCTCGCGTCGCGAGGCATTACGACAGCCTCCACCCGGCGGTGCTCAGGGCGATCTATCAGGCTGTTGCCCAAGCTCACGCACTCGGCAAGCCGCTGAGCGTATGCGGCGAGATGGCGGGTGATCCTGAATCGGCCATCCTGCTCCTCGGGATGGGGATCGACACCTTGAGCATGGCCTCGCCGAGCCTGCCGCGCGTCAAGCGCGCAATCCGGGCATTCAGTCGTCGTCTTGCCCAAGAGCTATCGGCCGCGGCATTATCTGCCGACGATGTGACCGAGGTTCATCGGCTCTTGGAAGACGCATTTGAGAAGGCGGGATTGGGCTCGTTGCTTGCCCCGGGCCAATCGCAAACCTAGAGCGATTGGATTCCAACTACGAACCCGATATGCACGCTCACTCTTGCAAGTAAGGTAGGCTGGTCGACGCACACCTCTGCAACGAGCACGGCGATGTTTCGACAGCAGGCCTTCTCGAGGTGTGGATTGACGAGTCGGAGCATCGCGTCTGGTACCTGTTTGAGGCCGGTCGCGCCAGGAGCGCGCGGAGCGGTTGATTCGGGCGGGGTGCAATCAACATTAAGGACTTTTTAGGGACTCGCCGTAAAAAGCTGTGAAAAACAGTGGAGAACCTGGTGGACGGGCAGTCCAAATTACTACTCGAGAACTCATGCGGTTATAGTTCCGAGCCGTTCCCTTTACAAAGGATGGTGAGATTCGGGTAAATCAGTCCGGCTCAGTGGCGCTCAGTGCGGAAGAGGTGCGAGGGCCGCCGCAGCGCAAGTGGTTGATGATAACGACTCTTTTGACCCAAAGAAAAAGCTACGAACCAGGTGATCGTTGGGCGCTATACGCCAACCGCTCGATTGCGCGACTCGTGCGCAGCATTACTGGCGACTTTCGTACGGAACGGAAAACTCACGCTCTCCTTAGCCTTTCGCAGACCGGACCGACCGCACGCATTGATCAATGGTTACCTGTATACAAAAACGTAGCAGCGCAGTTTTGCGTACCCCTGCATTACACTGCATTCGACTGCGATAGCGAAGATGCGCGGACGCCGTAAGCAGTTGATGATGCAATAAAATTACGTACGAAAGCGACGGACTGTTAATCCGCAGGTCCCTGGTTCGAGCCCAGGTCGGGGAGCCATCCAACAACGGTGCATTCCGGTCACATGGGTAACGTTTTATACCGGACACATAGGTAACACTTTTGCGGCGAAGGGATTCTCGACGCTGCCGAGGCGCCCGGTCTCGTGGTCGAAGAATCCCAAGTCGTAGTCCATAAAGCTCACCAGCCAGATTCTATCGCTGACCTCCTTGACGCCGACGTTCTGTCCGGCGAAGACGGTGCTCAAGTTGATCTTGCGCCGGCCGAAGCAGATGCGCCCGCACTGGGTGACGGTGATGGTGCGGTCGTGGAAGGGGTAGTGCAGCTCATCGAGTCCGTGATAGGGGCGCGGTGAGGGCTGGTAGAGCTCGGCGGGATACTGCATGTCGAGCGCCTGATGCGGGCGCTCGCGGTTGTAGCAGTCGAGGAAGTCATCGAACCGGGCCTGCTGCTGCAGGAAGTTCTGAGCAGCCGGCTTGGTGGTTTCCTTCTTCAAGGTCAGGTGCATGCGCTCGTGGCGGCCGTTCTGCTCGGGATGGCCGGGCTTGATGCGCTCGATGTGGATGCCGAGTCTTAGCCACCATACGGCGAGCTTGCTCAAGCCGAAGAGCGCGTGCGGACTGGCGAAGGGCACGCCGTTGTCGGTGCGGATGGCCTTGGGCAAGCCGAAGTCCTTGAACACGCGCTCGAACACGGTGAGGGCGTAGGTTTCCTTGGTGCTCCCAAGAGCCTCACAGCTCAACAGGTAGCGACTGGCAAAGTCGCTGACGGTAAGCGGATAGCAATAGCGTCGATCGGCGAGCATGAACTCGCCTTTGTAGTCGGCGCACCACAGATCATTGGGATGCCGAGGCTGCGACAGGGTTGTGCCTTGGGCTCGATAGCGGCGCTTGCGGCCGTGGCTGACCAGGCCATGACGATCGAGCACGGCGTGCACGGTGCTGATGGCCGGGGTCTGGACCTCGCTATGCAAGCGTCGCAGCTTCTCGCGGATCTTCGGTGCGCCCCAGCTCGGTCGCTCGCGCTTGAGCTGCACGATCAGCGCTCGATCTGAAACGGCAGCTGGTTGGCATGCCGATAGGGCCGCCGACTGCGATCGGTCAGTCCCTCGAGCCCGCAGTCCTTGTAGCGTTGGAAGATCTTGTAGCCGGTCTTGCGCGAGACATCGAACTCGCGGCACAGGGCCGCCATCTTCTCGCCGTCGAGCAATCGGGCTACGAATCGGAGACGTTCATCCATCTTGTAACACTCCTGCCAAGGCACTTTGCGCTCCCGCAAAGTGCAGAAGTGTTACCTATGTGCCCGGAATGAAGTGTTACCCTTCTCTCAGGAAGGGCAAACGTTTTTCTCGGTAGTACCCGCTAACTGGGGTAAAAGGCATTTACCCCGTGGGGTAAATTCACTTCACACTGGCGATGATCGGCACTTCGTTGGGCCGGACCACTTCCGCCAGCAATCCCTTCAAGTAAATCTCCGTCGTCTGCACAAATTTCTTCGTTAAGGCAACCTTCGCGTTTTCACACACTCTCGACCCGTTGCAGCCGGTCGGTTCTCTCCAAAGCGGACGCGCATTAAACGAATCAGGTTAAACGGCGACCGCCGCGAGCAGCGCAAAAGCCGCGAACAACCCGGAACACTCGATCATTGAATCACCTCGTCGGCGCGCAGAAGCAGCGACTGCGGGATCGTCAGGCGCAGTGTCTTCGCGGTCTTCAGATTGAACACCAGCTCGAACTCGGTGGGCTGCAAGATCGGCAAGTCACCGGGTCTCGCACCCTTGAGGACTTTGTCGACGAGGACTGCCATGTTACGAGCCGTGGCGCCAGATTTGGGCGCATAGGATGCGAGGCACCCTACGGAGACGAACAGTTTGCCCTCTGCTATTGTGGGGAGAGCGTGCTTCAACGCCAAGCGAGCGATTTCATCACGGTTGATGACAAAGAGCGGATCAGAGCGCACGATCAGCGCGTCCGCCCTCATTCGGGCGACTTCCGCAATGACTCTCTCAAGCTGGGTAGGATCGGCCACATCGACAAAGATCGGCTGCATTCCGAGTGAGCGGTAGGCTTGCTCGTCTTCTTTCCGAATCATCTAGGGAGAGTTATGGAGCGCAATGACGTGTTTGTCCCGAAAACGGTGATCCTGGAGCTCGATTGGGTGCTGCGGTATGTAGCCGATCAGCCGGAAGACAAGGTAATCGACTGCCTGGCGCATCTGATCGCGTTGCCGGGAATTACCGTCGAGGACCGCGACGAGATCGAAGCGGCGTTAGGGTACTGCCGAAATGGCATCGACTTTGCCGATGCATTGCACCTTGCTGCAAACAATGCATGCACAGAGCTGCTGACGTTCGATGACCGAGGCTACGTGCGCCGGGCAAGGGGACTGCGCGTGAAGCCCACGGTTCGGGTGCCGACCCAGTAACTGTCAGGATCGGGCTCGACCAACGGATTTCCAATCCGTGGGGCGAACATCTCACCGATGCGTCACTCCGAGCCAATTTCCAGGAATGATCGGCTCGAAATTCCAGACTCAGGTCCCTGACGCCACCCGCAGCCGGCGCATGTTGCGCGACCGCGCGTTGTCTGGACGCGCTCCCACGGGCGGTAACGCTCGTTCGACCACGCGGGCGAGCTGCTGGACCGCCGGCTTGACGTCTGCGGTCTGGACGCTCCCATAGCCCAGGACCAGTCCCGAGATGCCGCGCGCCTGGTGGTAGTAGTACTGCGACAGCGGCCGCGCGACGATATCCTGCTGCTGCGCCTCGCGCCCGATCGCGACGTCGCTGCACGCCTTGGGCAGCGCCACGACCATGTGCATGCCCGCTTCGCCGCCGTGCAGTCCGATGTGGTCCCCGAGTTCCTGGCGCAACATCGTGCACATCACCGCCTGGCGTTCCGCGTAGATCGTTCGCATGCGGCGTATATGCACTGCAAGATGACCCTCCGCGATGAACTCGGTCAATGCCGCCTGAATGATCAGCTGGCCACCCCGGTAAAGCTCGGAGACGCCGACCGAGAATGGCCTGGCCAGCGGTTCCGGGACGACCACATAGCCCAGCCGCAGGCCGGGATACATCACTTTGCTGAAGGTGCCCATGTAGATCACGCGTTCGCGGCCGTCGAGTCCCTGCAGGGAGGGCAGCGCGAGTCGTTCGTAACAGAATTCGCTGTCGTAGTCGTCCTCGAGCACCCAGCAATCGTGTTGCGCGGAATGCTCGAGCAGTGCCCGCCGTCGGACGAGGCTCATCACCGCACCCGTCGGATACTGGTGCGAGGGCGTGACGAACACGAGGCGCGGCATGTTGTGCCAGTCGCGCTCACCGGGCGCGAGGCCCTCGCCGTCGACCGGGATGGGCTCGATCCGCAGTCCTGCTGCCTGCAGCACATTGCGCGCACCCCAGTAGCAGGGGTCTTCGAGCCACACGCGGTCGCCCGCGTCGGCCAGCATCCGGGCGCACAGATCGAGCGACTGATGAATGCCGGAAGTGACGATGATCTGTTCCGGGCGGCAATTGACCGCGCGCACGACATGCAGGTATTCGGCCAACACTTGCTTCAGCGGCCAATAGCCCGTGGAACTCGCATAGGTCAGCAGATCGGCGCGTCCGGAACGCCAGAACTTGTTTTGCAGCCGTTGCCAGGTCTTGGCGGGAAAGTGCGCGACATCCGGCACGCCGGGCACGAACGCGCCGCTTTGAATCTCGCTCGCGCCCGGGCGCGCGAGCAACGCAGAACCACGACGTGACAATGCCGGCCCCGTGGGTTCCAAGAACTGGGCGGGCGAAGCGGGCACGCGGGCCGGCGGAGAACGGTCGGGCAACGTGTCGGCCACATAGGTGCCGCTGCCCGTGCTGGCATGTACGTAGCCTTCCGCCGCCAACCGCTCGTAGGCGTAGAGGACCGTATTGCGGGCGATGCCGAGTTTGTCGGCCAGCGACCGGGACGGCGGCAATTGTTGCCCGGCGCCCAGTTGGCCCTGCAGGATCGATTGCTGAATTGCGCGATAAAGCTGCTGGTTGCGCGGGAGCCGCGGGTCCTCGACCAGGTTGCCCAGGAACAGGTCGGTCAGCAGACTGGCCTTGCGCATATGGCACCATCGAATGAGGCAAACAATAGCCACAATGTAGCACCAAGTGCCGCCGCGTAACCGTGTCCCGACGTGCGGCCAGGCTCGCGTCCTTTTGGACTCAATCTCATTGCAGCGCAGCATCGAGCGGTCGCTGTACACGGTCGATATTGGTGCCGGTTCGATTGATAGTGGCTCCTTCAATCTGACAAAAGTGGTTCTTGATCTTGGCACCATTAGAGTTTCTACTGTCAAGTATTGGCTCCAACACCGCGGCGGTTCAGACTCGGGTTCAAGGTCAGGCAAAACGAGAACCGCCGGCGGGTGTGCAGGCCGCACGGCGGGTTGAACGGCAACGCACGCAGGCAGGCAGGCCGGATGCCGGTAGTTCACGCAGGGGCGATCATGCAGACGGGAGATTCGCTGGTCAGTTTTCGTAACGTCCAGAAGACGTACGACGGCGAGACCCTGATCGTCAAAGATCTCAACCTGGACGTCAAACGCGGAGAATTCCTCACGCTGCTCGGGCCGTCAGGCTCGGGCAAGACGACCTGTCTCATGCTGCTCGCGGGGTTCGAGACGCCGACCTCCGGGCAGATCCTGATGGATGAGCAGTTACTCAACACGATCCCGCCGCACCAGCGGAACATCGGCATGGTATTTCAGAATTACGCGCTGTTTCCCCATCTCACGGTGCGCGAAAATATCCGATTTCCACTGGTGGTGCGCAAGCGGCCTGCCACCGAAATCGACGAGCGCGTGAAGAAGGCACTCTCGATGGTACAACTGGAAACGCTGGGCGGCCGCTACCCGCAACAGCTTTCCGGCGGCCAGCAGCAACGCATCGCGCTGGCCAGGGCACTGGTATTCGATCCCAAACTCGTGCTGATGGACGAGCCGCTGGGCGCGCTCGACAAACAGTTGCGCGAGCACATGCAGATCGAGATCAAGCACATCCACGAGTCGCTTGGCATCACGGTAGTGTTCGTCACGCACGATCAGGGTGAAGCGCTGACGATGTCCGATCGGGTTGCGGTATTCAACCAGGGCGTCATTCAGCAGATCGACACCGCGATCAAGCTCTACGAGGAGCCGGTCAATGCGTTCGTCGCCGGCTTCATCGGTGAAAGCAACAGTCTCGCAGGAACGGTCGAGCGGCTCGACGGGACGGCGTGTGCGGTGCGCCTCGAATCGGGCGACACGGTGCAGGCGCGGGCCGGGAACGTCGGCAACGGCGGCGGCAAAACCGTTTTGTCGATTCGTCCGGAACGCATCGTTTTGGGGGTCGGCGCCGCGCATTGCGACAACCGTTTCACCGCGACCCTGACGGAAATGATCTATCTCGGCGACCAGATCCGCGCCCGGCTGGATGTGGTCGGCAATCCGAATTTCATGGCCAAGACATCGATTGCGCAATGGGACGGCCGCCTGCGGGTCGGCGACCGGATCGACGTTGGATTGCCGTCGGAGAATCTGCGGGCGCTCATGCCGATGTAAGGAACCGCTCGCCGGGCAATGGATTCGCGCTCATCGACCAGGTCGTCGATCCACGCACCGAACAGCGATTGCAACAGCAATCACACCACAGGAGAACACGATGGCAACGCAGAGAAGGATTCATGGGCTGATCGGCGCGCTTGGCGCCGGCATGTTGATGGCCGGACTCGCCCAGGCGGACGTGACCGTCATTTCGTTCGGTGGCGCGGTCCAGAAGGCGCAGACCAAAGCCTACTACGAACCGATTGCCAAGACCGGCACCAAGGTCATCGCCGGCGAGTACAACGGCGAACAGGCGAAGATCAAGGCCATGGTCGACACCAAGAACGTGACCTGGGATGTCGTCGAAGTGGAATCGGCGGAGTTGGCGCGCGGCTGCGAGGAAGGCCTCTTCGAAAAGCTTGACTACGCCAAGATCGGCGACAAGAAGGACTTCATCCCCGCGGCCGTCACCGATTGCGGGGTCGGCACCTTCATCTGGTCGACCGTGCTCGCCTACAACGCGGACAAGATCAAGACGCCGCCTTCGTCCTGGGCCGAGTTCTGGGATGTACAGAAGTTCCCGGGCAAGCGTGGAATGCGCAAAGGCGCCAAATTCACGATGGAGATCGCGCTGTTGGCCGACGGCGTCAAGCCCGAAGATGTGTACAAGGTGCTGGCGACCAAGGAAGGGGTCGAGCGCGCCTTCAAGAAACTGGACCAGTTGAAACCGAACATCCAGTGGTGGGAGGCCGGGGCGCAGCCGCCGCAACTCCTGGCGGCCGGTGATCTCGTGATGTCGTCCGCCTACAACGGCCGCATCGCGACCGCGCAGAAGGAAGGCAAGAATCTCAAGATCGTCTGGAGCGGCAACATCTACGATGCCGATCACTGGGCGATTCCGAAAGGCACACCCAAGAGGGACGACGCGTACAAGTACATCAAGTTCGCGAGCCAGCCCGAGAATCAGAAGGTTTTCTCCAGTGAAATCACCTACGGGCCGACCAATCTCAAGGCGGTCGCGATGCTGGATCCCAAGGCCGTGGCCGATATGCCGACCGCCCCTGCGAACCTGAAGGGAGCCGTGGCCAGCAACACCAAGTTCTGGGTAGAACATGGCGAGGATCTGGAGCAACGGTTCAACGCCTGGGCTGCCAAGTAACGCGACAGGCTCCTAGTCCGGCCGGATATTTTCACCCAAGCAAACGCGCCGGACGTTGGCGCCGCTTGAGGAGAGCAGGATGGCCACCGCCGACGATGTGGCGATTGCCGTGCAACGCGGACATGACGACATTCCGTTGAAGGTCAGGCTGCGGCGCGCCGAGCGCGCGCGCAAGTTGAGCTTCGTGGCGTTGATTGTTCCACTGGCGGTGTTCGTCCTGCTGACGTTCCTCTGGCCGCTCGGTTCGTTGCTCGTGCGCGCCGTCGACAATCCGGAAGTCGTCGGTGCGCTGCCGAAGACCGCGCAGGCATTGCAGGGCTGGGACGGCAAGGCGTTGCCCGGGGAACCCGTATTCGCTGCGCTGGCAGCCGATCTCGCCGCGATCAAGGGCACGAGCGAGCTTGCCGGGGCGGCGAAGCGGCTCAACATGGAGACGATCGGTTTTCGGTCGCTGCTGATGGGCGCGGCGCGCGACCTCTCGCTCGAGCCAGGCAAGTCTGCACAAGAGGCGTTTATTGCCTTGGACGAGCGCTGGGGCCAGATCGCGACGTGGCGGCCCATCGCCCGCAACGCGTCGCACTGGACGCTGTATTACCTGCTGGCGGCGGTGGACTTTACCGTGGACGACACGGGCTCAATCACCAATGCGGACTCCGAGCATGCGATCTACCGCGCGATCCTGGTGCGCACGCTCTGGATGAGCGTTATCGTGACGGTCTGGTGCCTGCTGCTCGGCTTTCCGATCGCTTACCTGCTTGCGACGCAACCGCCGCGGATCGCCAACCCGCTGATGATCCTGGTGCTGTTGCCGTTCTGGACATCGGTGCTGGTGCGCGTAGCCGCGTGGATCGTGCTGCTGCAGAACGAAGGTCCGTTGAACACGGCGATGATCAAGCTGGGGTTGATCGACCAGCCCGTGCAACTGGTGTTCAACTGGATCGGCGTCTATATCGCGATGGTGCACATCCTGTTGCCGTTCGCGGTCCTGCCGCTCTACAGCGTGATGAAGGGGGTTTCGCCCACACTGATGCGGGCCGCGCTCTCGCTGGGCTGCCCGCCGTTCCAGAGTTTCTGGAAAGTCTATTTTCCGCAGACACTGCCCGGCATTGGCGCCGGGGGGCTGCTGGTGTTCATCCTGAGCATGGGCTACTACATCACGCCCGCGCTGCTGGGAAGCCCGAAGGAGCAGATGGCGAGCTACTTCGTCGCCTTCTACACCAACCAGACGATCAACTGGGGCATGGCCGCGGCGTTGTCGACGATCCTGCTGGTGGCCACGCTTGCGCTGTATGTCGTCTACGCCCGCCATTTCGGTCCCGCCAAGGTCCGCAAGTCCGAACCACGTTGAGCGCTCGCGTCCCCGGAGACCGCCCATGCTGCAACCGTACGCTTCCACCCCCGAACGCGTCTGGTACTACGCGTTTCGTGTGCTGTGCGGGCTGGTCCTGCTGTTCCTGATCGTGCCGATCCTGGTGATCATCCCGCTGTCGTTCAATTCCGACTCGTTCCTGATGTATCCGATGTCGGGGTTTTCGCTGCGATGGTATCGACGAGTTCTTCGGCTCCGGCGTCTGGCGCACGGCCTTGAAGAACAGCATGATCATTTCGCCGCTGGCGACGGTGGTGGCGGTCGTGCTCGGCACCCTCGCGTCGATCGGCCTGGTACGGGCGAATTTCCCGGGCAAGGCGCTGCTCGTCAGTATCCTGATCGCACCGATGGTCGTGCCGGTGGTCATCGTCGGCGTGGCGGTGTACATATTCTTTTCGCCACTGGGACTGACCGGCAGCTACACCGGCCTGGTGCTCGCCCACGCGGTGCTCGGCGTGCCGTTCGTGATCATTACCGTCACCGCCACGCTGCAGGGCTTCGACTACAACCTGGTTCGCGCTGCGGCGAGCCTCGGCGCGAATCCGGTGACCGCGTTCTTCAAGGTCACGCTGCCGCTGGTGGCACCCGGAGTCGTCTCCGGAGCATTGTTCGCGTTCGCAACGTCGTTCGACGAAGTCGTGGTGACGCTGTTTCTCGCGAGCCCCGAGCAATCGACGCTGCCCCGACAGATGTTCAGCGGCATTCGCGACAATATCAGCCCGACCATCGCCGCCGTGGCAACGGTCCTGATCGTGCTCGCGACGCTGATGCTGCTGGTGCTCGAATCGATTCGCCGGAGCAACGAGCGGCTGC
>CAWGEB010000014.1:0-267386 GCA_963821485.1 uncultured beta proteobacterium | reverse complement strand
GTCCTTGGGGTGAGGACGGCATGCGCCAGATCTGGAAAACGATTCGCCAGATGATTGCTGAATACGCCATATACACGCCGGCTCCAGGCCGCGTCGGGCAGAACATAGAGGGTAGCGTGGTCAAACACGAGTTCGGGATCGACTTCGCTTGCCATGGCGAGATCGTCGCGACGCGCCTTGCTCAAACGCGCGATGACCGGCTCCGTGCGGAGAAAGTGGAACGGATCAGCATACCGATGCATGACCTCGTACAGCACTGCAGGCGGGATGATAAGGTCGCCGACCGTATCGCCGTAAGCGTTGTAGGTAAGGTTTTCGCCAAGCTCCCGCAACGCGTTGAGCCGCTCGCCGTTCAACGTGAGTGGCGCGGCGAGCTGGCGCCCTGCATCGGGCAGGTTGTCGCCGAACGCTGCAACGATGGCCCAAATGCGTTGCTTGCCGCCAAGATAGCGGTCAACCAGCATCGCCGTGCACACCCCGGGAGACGGGTCTATGGTCGCGTTCAGAGCAGGATGGTCCGGCAAGTCGCCAGCATAATGATGATCGAAATATTGCACGGCCACTCCCCGATCGAGCAGCATGACGAGTGCATCGTGGTTGGTCGCCGCCGATATGTCGAGTGCGGTTACCGTGTCGCCGCGCTGCGCCGGCACGCGCCGGAGCAACGCGACGTCGCGTTTCACGCCGGTGATGAGCACCGACTCGAGCGGTCTTTCCAGCCGGAGCTGGTGCAGTGCGCACAGGCCATCGGCGTCGCCGTTGAAGACGTCGAACTGGGTCATGGCCGGCGAGGAACTGAATCGTTGGGTCGGACATGCTGCCCCGCGCGTAATGGAGGGCATCCCGGATGCGCGATGAACTGATGCTGTTCGCGCTCGATGCGACGCGAGCGTACGGCGAGGCCGTTGCCCGCGAGCTCGGCATGACGCTTTCGCCACACGAGGAACGGGAGTTCGAGGACGGCGAGCACAAGACGCGGCCGCTGGTGAGTGTACGCGGCCGCGATGTGTACGTCGTGCAGTCGCTCTACGCCGATGCAAAGCAAAGCGTCAACGACAAGCTCGTGCGGCTGCTGTTCTTCCTGGGCGCGCTCAAGGACGCCTCGGCCGGCCGTCTCACGGCGATCGTTCCCTATCTTGCGTACGCCCGCAAGGACCGCAAGACCAAGGCGCGCGATCCGGTGACTACGCGCTATGTCGCGACGCTGTTCGAGGCCGTCGGCACCGACTGTGTCGTGACATTGGATGTGCACAACCTGGCCGCCTTTCAAAATGCGTTCCGCTGTCGCACCGATCATCTCGAGGCCGGCGCGCTTTTCGTCGACGCGCTCGTTCCGCTGGTCGGCACGGACGAGCTTGTGGTCGTGTCTCCCGATGCCGGAGGCATCAAGCGGGCGGAGGCGGTCCGTGAGCGCCTGGCCGCCGTGCTCAAGCGACCGATCACCGCGGCGTTTGCCGAGAAGCATCGCAGCAGCGGCGTGCTGACCGGCGATGCGCTGGTCGGTGACGTCCACGGCAAGACGGCCATCATCGTCGACGACCTCATCAGCGCCGGCAATACGGTCGCCCGCGCCGCGCACGCGTGCCGCGCGCGTGGCGCGGTGCGCGTCCTTGCCGTCGCATCGCACGGGGTTTTTGCGGACGCTGCGAACACCGTGCTGTCCGCGAGCGAGGTTGAGCGCATCATCGTGACTGACACGATCCCGCCGCTACGCGTGACCGCGCCGGAATTGCGGTCGCGGCTGATGCTGGTCAGCACCGCGGGCTTGTTCGCGGAGGCGATCCGCAGGCTTCATAGCGGCGGCTCGATTGTCGAGCTGCTCGACAACTGACCCGATCGCCAGCGACCGAAGGGTCATGCGATGCGCTCACTGTGCTGGCGGGCGAGCTGCAGGTAATTTTGCGCGTGCGCGGCCCATTTGGACGGCTCGCGCGGCGCGGGGTCGTCGAGGTGCCTGATAGCGAGCTTTGCCCGCACGCAGGCACGATAACTGCGATAGAAGGCCAGCAGGGGCGCTACTGGTACGTCATCTGTGACCTCCGCGTAGGTCTCGAAAATGGTGGTCGTCAACGCGGACGCCCCGAGCCGCTCGCATTCGAGCGCCAGGAACGCCAGCTCGTCGGCCGGGTCGAGGATGCGCAGCGCGCGCGAGAACTCCAGGCAGTCGATGATTTGCGGTTCGGCTTCGAGGCAGATGTGCTCGGGGCGCAGGTCTCCATGCGCTTCGACGATGCGCCCCGCGGCGGCCCGCTCGTCAAACAATTGCGGCCGATGCTCCAGGAGGCTGCGCTGTTGCCTTGCGATCGCCACGATAAGTTCGGTCGACAGACCGTATGCGGGAGTACTGAGGTCGCGCAGATTTTCGGCGATACCCTTTGCGAACCCGTCGCGGTAGGCGGCGCCAGTCACCGCGATCGGCGCACTGTCGCGGTAGAAGCGCGCGAGCCGGGTGACGACACGTTTAACATCCTGACTCGTTGCCAGACCACCCAGGATCAGACAGTCGAGCATGCGCGCCGCGGGCAACCGCCGCATCTTGACCAGCCAATCGATCGCCCGCCCGTCGCCTGCGAGCCGCAAGCGGCCGTCGGCGTCGAGCAATAGAGGCACGATGTCGAGGTAAACGGCATCGGAGAGCCGGCGATTGAGCCGCAACTCTTCGCTGCAGTTGAGTCGTCGAGCGGCCTCGAGGGTGAAATCAACGTCGTGCGAGCGCACCGGCTTCTTGAGCTTCCAGGCGTGCCGATCGGTGAGAAAAACCCACGACATATGCGTTTCTATCGTGTCGACCCGGCCTGTCGGCTCGGGGTAGCTTGCGGGCAGTGACAAGAAAGCGACTTTGGTTCCCAAGCCGGGATCCGCGACGGCAAGCGCATCGCTGTCTGTGCTGCAATGGCTTGCGGTTCCGATCCGCTCCAACACCGCGCGCCATGACGCCGCAGCACGAGCACGCTCGAACGGAACTTCACTATCGTAGGTGACCGCGTCTGCGCGCTCGTCCGGCGTGAGCGGCTCCTGCACTCGCAACTGATGGTCGAGCACGGCCAGGTCCGCATCCGACGCATCCCGCCCCTCGGTAGCACGGCGCATGATACGGTCGCGCAGCGTCGCCTCGCGCGCGGTAAAGGTCACTATCAGGAACGGAACCTGCAGGCGGGAGGCGAGCTCGCGAAACAGATCGCGTTGCCACCGTTTGAGGAACGCTGCATCGACGACAGCGACATGGCCGGCAGCGATGATGCCACTGGTTGTGGCGCACACGTGGCGATATGTGGCTTCAGTCGCATCCGGCGCATACAAGCCGCGGTCAAGACCGCCCAGCGATCGGTCGTACGCCTGATGCTCATGCAGGCGTTTGCGCTCGACATCGGTGCGGATCCGTACCGCGCCTAGCACCTCTAACAATGCCTGAGAGAGGGTCGTCTTGCCGGACCCGGCAAGACCATGCGTGAGAATGATTGCCGGTCGCGGTGGTCGGGCGTAGGACTGGGCCAGATCGAGATAGCCATGGTATTCGGCAAGCACGGCTCGTCTCGCATCGCCGGATCCAAGCTGGACGGCGCGCAGGCGGGCGACCATTGCCCGCACCATGGCGCGATACGCGAGATAGAAGCGCAGGACCGACAGGCCCGCGTAATCCCCCGTGATCTCCAGATAGGCGTTGAGAAAGCGCTGGCCCAGGTCGCGTGCGACCACGATCCTGCAGGTCCATCACCGTGAAGGCTACCTCGCTCATGACGTCGATCCAGCGCATCGCATCGTTGAACTCGATGCAGTCGAAGATGGTGATCTCGCCCTCGATGCGCGCGATGTTGCCAAGGTGCAAGTCGCCGTGGCACTCGCGTATGAACCCGCCTCGTTGCCGCTCGATGAACGCAGCGTGATGGGCCTTGTGCTCGCGCTCGGCCCATAGCGCGAGCACATCGAGTTCCGCCCGGTCGGCAGGCGCCGCCAAGAGCCGGCGGATCTGGGCGAAGTTTTGCAGAGCGGTGCGCAGAATGTCATCGGGCCGGCCGAAGGCGCTGTCCGGCGCGGCGACTTCAACCTTGGCGTGAAAGGCCGCGACCTTGGCGGCGAGCGTGTCGATGTCGGCCGCACCCAACTCGTTGCGCAAGAGCAGCCGGCTCGCGAGCGCCTCCTGGGAGAACTCCAGCATCTTGACGGCATACTCGAGCGCCGGGCCATCGCCGCCAAGGACCGGGGTATCGATCGTACCGGTGATCGCAACCACGTCGAGATAGAGCGCCGGCGCAAGCCGGCGGTTGAGCTTGAGTTCCCGTTCGCAGTAGAAACGCCGGGCCGCCAGTGTCGTGAAGTCCAGAAACCCGAGACTGACGTTCTTCTTTATCTTGTACGCGTGTCTTCCCGTCAGCAGGACGTAGGAGATGTGCGTCTCCAGGACGGTGACGCAAGCGCACTCGCGGCCGAAAATAGCCGGCGCGCGCAGGGATGCTATGAGCCGCGACTGATCGCTGACAAGTTCAGTTGAATCGGGCGCCATGATCGATCATGCTCCAGGCGATTGCGTCCTCTGCCCGATCACCACGCGGCCAATGGCGCGGGTTCCGTGGAAAGATACGGAACCGGGCGAAAGCAGATCCTTGTCTCGCAAACCCGTGCCGTCAGTCCGTCAGCCACTCCGCCGCTCCCCTGAGTAGGCACCACCACCCACGTCGCCCCGTCTGGCGGCATCAATCGACTGCGGTGGTGTTGGTGCAGCGGGGCGCACGCGCCGCAGACAACAGGCATTGCAACTGCGAACTTCTTCTCTGTCGTCGCACACCTATCCTGTTGCAATCAAGACACATCATACGTTCGACATCAAACCTTGAATTGATCTGTGTCAATACTGCGAAACCGTATACGCCAGGTCACGGTAACCATCCACGATTCCATCTTGCTGCAAGCCGGGAGTACATCGGCGTGGGGTCGCCAATCGGCGCAGGACATGGCAAGGCCGGCATGATGAGTGTGTATATCCGCAAGCTTTTGTTGATATGCGTCAAGGGCAACAGCGCGACAGGGCCTAGGCTGTTGATAATGAGGTGGCGAGCAGTGCATTGCTTGACCATTCGATGTCTTAGGGCAGAGGAAGCGCAGCATGGCAAAAACCACGCGTACAAAGTCGTGGGAACCGGTCAGCTCATCGATCGCCTATTGGAATTAACGGGAGCACACGCGACATTCGATGCATGTTTATCCAGCGGCGGATGTTGACTATGTTGATCGCTTCTAGGAGACACGCAAAAACGCGCTCCCCGGCAGCTGCGTCGTGGCGAGAACTCGGACGTCGACCTGATGCAGCGATGGTTGCGGCGCGCGGTTGCTATGTCGAGGCGCTTGCTCGCAACGGGAGAGCATGCGGACCGCACGGGGTCGCGTTGGGGAATTGTATGGCCGTGCTGCTCGCAGCAGCGGTGTTTCTGGCGAGCGCATGGGCGCAAGAACTCGATCCGGTGGCTTTGCTGGCGGGACCTTTTGCGCGGGAAGTGAAGATGCGGCTAGAACTGCCGGAAGCCGAGCAGCAGACGTATGCGCAACTGTTGCAGCATGCCCTTGCACAAGCCGGGATGCACGAACTCGCCCCACAATACGTATTGCTGGTTGATCGCAGTGCGGCGGTCCAGGCAGTCTTCATCTACTGGCTCGCCTCCGAGCGTGTTGCGTACTTCGTCGGCGCGGCCCCAGCGTCGACAGGTAGGCCCGGCACCTACGATCACTTCTACACACCACTCGGCGTATTCGCCCACACGCCCGCCAACATGGATTTTCGTGCTGAAGGCACGCGTAATGACCAAGGTATCCGCGGGTACGGCGTCAAAGGCATGCGCGTGTATGACTTCGGTTGGGTCGAGGCCGAACGCGGTTGGGGCCCGCCTGGTACAAGCCTGATGCGGCTTCAAGTTCATGCCACTGATCCGGATTTGCTGGAAAAGCATCTGGGCCACCAACGCTCGAAAGGCTGCATTCGCATCCCCGCAACGCTCAATACATTCATTGACCGCTACGGATTGCTCGATGCCGATTACGAGGTCGAAGTAAAAGAGGGGCGGCAGTTATGGGTACTGCGACCCGATCGAGAGCCGACGCCGTGGCCTGGCCGCTATCTCGTCGTGGTCGATTCGGAGCGTGCAACTCGTCCAATCTGGTCCACCGTGAGTCTTGCATCGGTCTCGCCGTCGAGATCAATCCGAGGTTCTGCAAATTGCTGAGCGGAAGGGCGAGCGGTGAACGCCCAGACCGCCCATCGATCCTGGCGTTACGATCGGAGTGCGTAGCGAATCGTCCTTTCCGCCGCGGCGACTTCGGCGCGTGGATGTCAATAATAACGGTACAGGATTGACTTCGGTCAACGCGGTGGCCGTGGACGCGAGCAGAATGGCTAGCGATGCTACGTCGATCGCTGGTTCGGTACAGTGGTCGACCTCGTCACGAAAGAGGGCGCCCAAGCGAGCGATGCTGTGACGATTTTCAAGTGCAGGGTTTTACGGCTCACCGATGGCAATGCGTTCCACGCGGAGCGTGCCTAAGCCTGGGTGCGAACACCGCTCCACCAGGATGCGTGAGCGGCTCTAAAGGAGAAAACAGCCATGTCCCCTACGCTCACTAACAAGTCGAGAACCGGTCTGTCGTCGCATTCCGATCCGAACCATCCGCATAGCATTCCGATTCTCGCGGCAGAAGATGAAGGCGAGCAAGCACCCGACCAACTGTTCGCCGAAGGCGCACAGGATACGGTTGACTTGGATCTGCGGTATCGCATGATCAGCGAAGCGGCCTACCACCGCTATGTCGAACGGGGGTATGCCGATGGCTACGATCTCGACGATTGGCTGGAGGCAGAAAGCGACGTCAATAACGTACTGGTCAATCCGACGTTCGCACCCTCCGCAGCGTAGGCGGCAGCTTTCATCTGGGGCTGACAGATGGGGCGGTGCGCGGAGCGAACAGTCACCCGAGGTAGCGGCGTTTCTAGGCATTGCTCGTGATGCTGAGATTCACGCAGTTGATCTATCTGATGCTTCCCGTGTATTTCGCCAACATGGCTCCGCCGTTTGTGAAGTACTGGTCCGGCTGGAATCCTCCGATCAGCCGACGTTGGCTTGGCGATCACAAGACGGTGGTTGGATTTCTCCTGGGCGTAGCCGTGGCTACTGCGACCACGTTTATCCAATCGCTGATTGCGTGGCGCGAGGGTCTCACGTACTACGACCGATGGCTGGTGCTGGGCCTGGCCTGCGGATTCGGCGCGTTGGGCGGGGACGCGCTCAAGAGCCTGGTCAAGCGTCGGTGCGGCATCCCGCCGGGGAAACCGTGGGTACCGGCCGATCAGCTGGACTTCGTGGTAGGCGGCCTTGTCGCGCTGTTGCCTTTCGTACGACTGCGACCTATCGATATCGCATTGATCCTCGTGTTGAGTTTCTTGGGCGACATCGGTGTCAATCACCTGTCGTTCCGACTCGGCATCCGCAACACGAAGTGGTGATCGGTCTCGCAATCTTCCCGGTGGCAACGCACCAAGCGGCGACCGGAACGGCGCAGCATTGGGAGGCTGAGGCATGATCGCGACCGCGTTAGCGCTCCGTCGCTGTATTCCGTCGTGGGCAGCGAATGCACGATCTTCTTGAACTCGGCCCATTCCCCCAGCACTCCGAGTGCGCGTATACGTTACGGTTCTCCGTTGGGGGGTTCGTGGGCCTTAACGTCCCCACGTTTTTCGCGGACAACCTCCTCGAGCTGACGCTTGACCGAATCGAAGGCGTCGCGGAGCGCAACGTAGACGTCTTCATCATGCTCGCGGTTGGCGACGATCTCGGCGCGTCCCGGCACGCGGACGTCGATGCGAACCTCGAATTGGTGGCCTTGATGATGATGCTTACGTGACGCTGCGACCGTGACGCGGCAGCTCGTAATGCGTGGATGAAAGTGTTCGAGGTCGGCAATCTTTTCCCGAATGCGGCCGTCCAAGGCATCGGAATGGGCCATATCGCGAACGGTGATCTGCAGCGGGATTTGCATGGCGTGTCTCGTAGAAGGTGCGGGGAAAGGATCGAAGCCTGATCTTCACCCATCAGCGATGTCGTTCAGGATAGCCCCGGCCTTGCGCGTGCTTGTTGATCGGCGTCAAATCTGCGGCCAGAGGGCGAGATACTCGCCCTCGTGGGTGGGAGCACCAAACGATCATGGTCATTTGCGTCAGCCCGCTAATCACCGGGCCCGACGGCTCAGCGCATGAGGTCGGGTTCCCCGCACTGGCGCAGCACGACTTCTCTGACCTGGTCGCGCAGCCGTACGGCGGCCGACCAATCACGCCCGGTCGGCATGACCGGCGGCTGCACGCTGACCACCACCGGAACGCGGCTGGGAAGCCAGCGATGCTCGCGCAGGACCGACCGCGTTCCGTGGAGCACGATCGGCACGACCGGCGCGTCGGTTTCAGCGCTGACCGCGAACGCGCCCAGACGAAACGCGGTCAGGCCGGGCGCGCGCGAGAACGTGCCTTCGGGAAAAAAGACGACGGTTTCGCCGCAACTGACCGCGGCCGCCAGTTCGCGTGTGTCCTCGACGCCGCGGGCCGGATCGACGCGCTCTACGAAGTACGTGCCGAGCCGGCGCAGCACGAATCCAAATAGCGGCATACGCGCAAATTCGCGCTTGGCAGCGAAGTGCACACCCGGGGGGAGCACGGCGAGGAGCACGATCGCATCAATGTAGCTTGCATGGTTGACGACGATCACCACGGGCTTGCCGGGAGGCAGCCGTTCGAGGTTTTCCACTGTAAGCGGCATACCCATTGCGCCGAGCATCCTTTTCGCGGCAATGTGGGCAAAACGGACGCGCGCTTGTGGAACGGAGAGAAGTGCGAGCGCGATCACACAGCCTCCCGACAACAAGAGGAAGACCAGCCAGCAATAGACGCCGTAGGCGACCTGCATCAGGCCACGTCCCCCGCGACGCAGACTCGCCGCCACGGCCTGCCGGACTAGGCCCGCGAGCTGCAGCCAAACGGCGCGCCGCGGTGCTTCGAGCAGGCCCTTATCATAGAGCTCGCGACATGCGGCGCGACGAATCTTGCCGCTCGAAGTCTTCAGGACGGTGCGGGCAGGAACCAGCAGCACTTCGTCGGCCGGGCCGTTCAAATGGATCGCGGCCAGTGCCATGATTCGCTCGCGTAGGGCGGCCCGCGACGATGGATCCGTTTGGTTGGTTTCCGCCACGACGATGACGCGTTCGGTTCCGCTCGCGCGGTCTGCTGTGCCGAATACGGCGACGCAGCCCTTGCGTATCCCCGGTACATCGCCCACGGCGGCTTCGAGATCGTAGGGATGGATGTTGTGGCCGCCGCGCTTGATCAGGTCTTTGGCGCGACTCGTCAGGAAGAGCTCGCCGCTGGCGACGTAGCCAACGTCGCCCGTATCGAGCCAATCGCCGCGAAATAGCTTGGCGGTGGCGTCCGGGTTCCGATGGTAGCCGATTGTCGCGGAGGGGCCGCGAAATTCGATGCGGCCTTCAATGCGTTCCGGAACCTCGCGTCCGCCGTCGTCAACGACACGGATCTCATGGTGCGGCAAGGGCCGGCCGCAAGAGACGACTTCGAGCGCCGATATCGCGGTGTCGGATGCGACGGTCGCGCGGCCCTCACGCGCCAGCACTCCTTCATCGATCCGCTCCACGAGCGGACCGCGAGCAAGCGGCGGGAAGGTGAGTCCCACCGCCGACTCGGCGAGCCCGTACACCGGCGTGAGCGCGCGCCGATCGAAGCGGTAAGATGCGAAGCGGCCGGCAAAGCGTTCGAGCGTCGCCGCGCGAACCGGTTCGGCACCGTTGAAGGCCAGACGCCACGAACTGAGATCGAGTCCAGTCAGATCGTCGTCGCGTACTTTGGACGCGGCAATTTCGTAGGCGAAATTGGGTCCGGCCGAAATCGTCGCGCGATAGCGATGGATGGCCCACAGCCAGCGTGATGGACGACCAAGAAAGCTCGTCGGCGGCATCAGTACCAGGGGCACGGCGTGGTACATCGTGGCGAGCCATGCGCCGATCAATCCCATGTCGTGATACAGCGGCAACCAGCTGACGAAGCGATCGCTGGAGGTCACCGCAGCGGCACGGCCCATCGCGCGGATGTTGGCGAGCAGATTGGCGTGGCTCAGGATGACGCCCTTCGGATCGCCGGTGCTTCCGGACGTGTACTGCAGCATCGCCGTGTCGCGGCCGGAAACTCCCGCCACGTCGATCTTTCCGTCCGTGCCGCGCAGGCGGTCGACGCTGATCACTGCATCAAGATGCGGCAGCTCCGCGCGAACGATTTGTCCGATGAACAGGGCTTCCGGCACGGTGACGAGGACCCGGGCAAGCGCATTAGCGAGGATCGCTGCACGGCCGCGAACATGCTCCTCGATCTCCGTCCAGCGCAGCGGCGGATACATCGGAACTGGGACCGCGCCGATGCGCATCGCGCCCAGAAACACCTGGAAGAAGGCGCTGCTGGTGGGCAGCATAAGCGCCACCGTATCGCCGTGACCAATGCCCGCCGCAGTCAGGCCGCGCGCGACTTCGCCTGCGTCAAACCACAGCCGTGCGTAAGAGATCGTCTCCAGCGTCTCGTCGCCTTCAATCAGCGTAATGTGCTCGCGATCGGGATGGCGCTCGAGATGCCAACAAAACGCTTCGATGATCGTCGTCGCGGCTTCCGGGGTGCCGACCACGGGCTCCGGCAGCGGGGCAGGCATCGGCGGTAGTGGAACGGCGCCGGTCGCTGGTTCGGCTTGCGCGATTGCGTCGAGGAGATCGCGCGGCGTACGGGCCGCGGTCGCCAGACGTTCGGGCAAACGAATGCCGAAAGCGTGCTCGATACGCAGCACGAGCTCGACCCGCGACAAGCTGTCGAGCCCAAGATCGCGCTCGATCCGGTCGTCGAGATGCACGGGTCGGATGGGAGCGCCCGGGCGCAGCTCGCGCAGCATGGCGGCCGCGATCTGCAGCAGCCGATCGGCGGTTGTGTTCAGCGCCGCCTGCTCGCTCAGCGCGCGATCACTCGCGGACACGAGATCAATCATGAGCTGTGGCAGATCGAGCGAAAAACGCCGCGAGGTCAGAATGGGTCAATCCTAACCGGCGGCGTATCTCAGGGATTGACCAAGGTCAAACGTGGTGGGACGGGATTGGGCGACAATATTTCGGCAGCGTGGCACTTAAAGTGCTTGCCCATTCGAAGATTCCGATCGTGGTTTCCGTTAATCGACGCGCGGACCGGCAAATGCGGCAGTGGCAGGCAGACACCGCGGCTTAGGCAATTCGCTGGGAGCGTGTTCACAAGGCGTGCAATGACAATGGACGTTCGCGAAGTCTGCAAGCAAGTCGTCGTGTTTGCCTACAGGAGCATGGCACTGAACGAGGCCGCTCGGCTGATGCGCGAGCATCACGTCGGGAGCCTGGTAGTTGTGGAGGAAAGGGACACGGGGAAATCGCCAATCGGCATGCTCACCGACCGCGACATCGCCATCGCTGTGGTGGCGCGGGACCTCGACCCTCGCACGCTTGCGGTCGGCGAAGTGATGACCACCGATGTCGTGAGTGTTCGTGATGACGACAGCGTCCTCGATGCGCTAGCGCTGATGCGCCGCCGGGGTGTGCGGCGGGTGCCGGTGGTTACCAGGGCGGGGCTGCTGGTCGGTATCGTTACCCTTGACGACCTCCTGCGGATCGTCGTCGCCCAGCTCGACGATCTTGTCGGCGCGATCTCGGGCGAATTGGTGGCTGAGGCACGCGAGCGTCCGTGAACTATGCCGGCATTCGCCAGCTACTCGCCGGACTCAGGCCGCAATCCACCCCCGTCTCGCTGCGGCGATCGCCGCTGTTATTACGGCCACGATTGGCTGCTCAGAATCATGCTCCGAACTAATTGCGCCGCTTGCTCCAGACAATTTGACGTACGTTTGACAGGCGTCAACACGCGTGGCGCTGCAAAGGCTCAAACTGATCTTGGGGTTTCGCGAGTGGGTATCTCGGCGGGCGCGAGTTGGTGTCTTACTCGCCGAAGGAGAGGGGCGGTCCAATGTTTGATTCACCTCTTGAGTACCGTGCGGTGTGTCGGGCGTACGTCGTCCTCTTCACGAGATGAGGAGGCAGCATGTTCAAGCATGTTCTTCTGCCGACAGACGGATCCAACTTATCCGAAGGCGCGGTCCGCATGGGCGTTCAGCTCGCCAAGGCGGTCAACGCCAAAGTCACCGGTTTCCACGTGATGCCCGAGTTTCATGTCTTCACTTACAAGACCGAGATGCTCGAGGATACGAAGAAGGAGTTTGCCAAGGATTCCAAGGCACACGCGGCGCAATACTTGAGCGTCATCGAAACAGCTGCCAAGGCGGCGGGCGTGACGTGTGATGTCGCCTCGGCCACCCATGATCATCCGTACGAGGCAATCATCAGGGTTGCGAAGCAGCGCGGGTGCGATCTCATTGTCATGGCATCCCATGGCAGGAAGGGGATGCAGGGGGTCCTGCTCGGGAGCGAGGCTCAGAAGGTATTGACGCACAGCCACATTCCGGTGTTGGTTTGCCGTCAGCAGTAGCCCACAAACTCACGCCGACCACTGCGCTGGCGGGTCCACAAACAACAACCGAACATATGATTTCGTTTCAGGGCGTCAGAGTGGATAGTCGATGAAAAGCGTGGCTAATATTCTAAAGTCGAAGGCTGACCAGACTGTGTACACGATTGCATCACCGGGGAGCGAGGCTGAGCAAGGAGAATCCGTCATGGATTTATTTGTGGAATACGTGGACGTTTGGGCAGCCCCCATACAAGATAAAGCGGGCGGCCTCGCAGACGTCTTGGGCAGCTTGCGCGACGCGGGCGCAAACCTGCAATTCATCATAGCGCGGCGCGCCCGGACCAACCCGGCACGGGAGTGCTGTTTGTGACGCCGCTGCAGACTGACAGGGAAATCGGTGCAGCCGCGCAGGTCGGTTTCAATGTCACACACAGCCTCCACTCCGTGCGGGCGATGGGCCGTGACCGGCCGGGCATCGCAGCCGAGCTGACGCAGAAGCTCGCTGACGCGGGCATTAACCTGCGAGGCTTTTCTGCCGCGGTGATCGGCACGCAATTTGTTGCTTACTTTGCGGTGGACTCGCTGCAAGACGCCACTACGGCGCAAAAGATTTTGAAAGAAGCCTGAAGCATCCTCTGGCGCGGTTCCCGCTTCGGAACCGCTTAGGTATCACCGACCAAGTGGTCGTGGCCGAGAACCTCGGAACAGGGTACTTTCCACCGCATCTCAACGGAAACGCCGCGCGGTACCGCACACAATCTAAACCGCAGGAACTTCACTTTAAGAAACCAGAAAACCTGTCCTAACAAACGGGGCCATCTCTCCTTTCAGCCCCTAAAATGTCGGTGGCGGGTTGCTGACTGCGTCGTCGCGAATCGCCGTATGGGCACGGCGTATCCAATCGATATGGAAATTGTCCATGCTTGCCGCTAAGGAAGCAGATTCCATAGTTTGAGAGGGGCTAAGCGCATTATTCACCGTGACAATTGATTCACGATGTAAGTTAGAAGACGACGCGATACCACTTGTTTCGACAGAAACCGATGTCCTATTCGGCGCCCCAACATACAGACCGGTTCCTAAGGCAGTACCCATTAACAGAATCGCAATAGATTTCAAGACCATGACTACTCCTTAGTAAGTTATGAAAAATTGGCCGTCCCGCTGAGATTGCCCCTAAGGAAAATTGACAGACATTTAGGTCGGCTCGGCATACGCGCCCAATCGTGCGTCACGATTTAATTACTCCCCGATAATCGGCGTGCGTTTTAACGCATGGCGGGCCGCCGCCCTTCACGCCCAATCAAGTCGGTAGAACATTGACGACGCTGCAAGACACTGCTGCAAGACACATGCCAACCTACGCAGTGCGCTCCCTATGGAGGCCCTAGAAATATGCCGATGCCATATATGCCAATGCCATATCGAGGACCCGAGATGAGGCATCTATTGAAGCAGAGCACACCTACCCCGAACGCCACTATATGACGTGCTGTGTCACCTGCGGACTAGCGCAGGGAGACATAAACACCGGAAAAAGGCAATGAGTTACAAGCACTTGCACGTAACTCATTGACGCATCAAAATGGGCTCGGAGAGCGGAGGACGGATTCGCTGTGCATCGGGAACCAGATTTATGCCGAGGCCTTGTCCGGTCGGAATGTTGACAAACCCCTGATCGGGCAGCGGCACCGCGTCGACGATGTTGCTGCCGAGGTGCTCGGGCCGCGACTCGAAAATGCCCGCTTCGAATCCGGTCGCGTATTCCTGGATCGCGAAGTAGTCAATCTGAGTCGGTCACAAATCCCGTACATACGGAGACTCTAGATACGCAGCGCGCAACCAACCCAGAATTGTGGACGACTGGTAGGTTACGAGGAGCGGTTGAACTTGCCCCTAGGCCGGTCCAAGAGGGTGCGCATCGACTGGCTATGCTCGCTGCGTTACCGCTGGCGGATTCGTCGCGCCTTCCAGGGGTATCACAGTAATGGGAAATAGTTCCGGTGATCCGCGAATGAGTCGTGCAACTCGCGCGGCGTCATCTGACCGATTCGCCCGTCGCCACCACAAAACCGCCGACATGGCGATAGCCCCTAACGTAACTTGCTTGTCCGGCGAGACTTGTGCGAGCGCATGCTCTGCTTCCTGAGCAGCTTGCGCGAATAGGCACCGCGCCGTTGCCTCGTCTCCGCGATGGAACGAAGACTTGGCAGCGGCGGCCAGCTTCTTACTTCGGTGATGATGGTCAAACCAAGTCACTGGACTCCTCCTTCAAACGATTTATCTCTTGTTTTTCGAGCCGGTCACTTTGTGGGTTGCCGGCTTCGAAGTAGCGTACCAAGCGATCCTCGGTTAGCGAAATACCGGGAGGTTAGCGGCAAAGAAGCATCGGCTATATCGCGCTACCTTCCAAAATCCATTGGAGCATTCAGCCGGCCGCTGCTCGCAAAGCCCGCAACATGATGTCCGTAGCGACGTAGCGTTATCATGAACGTGTCGAAAAACCAGGACCGTGCGAGGGAAGACCTCTGGCGCGTTAATTACGGATTCGTGTGGATTGCTGTGCACTCCAGGCGGGCGCCTTCCTGTTATCCATTCATGGGTCATGTGCTATGAAAACACTGTTTCTCGTTCGCCACGCCAAGTCGAATCGCGATGATCCCACGCTGGCCGACAAAGAGCGGCCGTTGAACGATCGCGGCCTGCGTGACGCGCCGAAAATGGGTGAGCAATTGGCCAAGCAGGATGCGAAGCCCGACCTTATCGTGTCGAGTCCCGCCGTGCGTGCGCGCGCGACGGCGGAGATCATCGCCCAGAAACTCAACTACAACCGTAAGGATATCGTCGTGGACGAGCGACTGTATGCCGCGGCGCCCGACGAACTGCTGAAGGTCATTCAAGAGCTCGGCGACAAGCCGAAGCGTGTGATGCTGTTTGGCCATAACCCTGAGCTGACCGAACTGGCGCATAGGCTCTCTAGCAAGATCGTCGACATGCCAACCTGCGCGGTGGCCGAGTTCTCGTTCGATACGAAGTCGTGGACGAATATCGGCAAGCAGGCACCAACAACGGTAACGCTGCACCGTCCAAGGCAATCGTGATGCCAAATCGTGTGCGCACTTAGCGGCGTTTAACGACGAGACGCGAGCCGCATTAGGGAACTGCTGCAGCACACGCGCGAACTGTTCGATGTCGTTCAACAGGAAATGGCCGCTCAGACTATAGCGCTACCAGGCGACGCTCGCGCAGTACTCGTCCAGCTACGCGGTCGGCTCGAATCCTTAGGGCGGGATGTCAAGCTCGTATTGCATTGAGGTTGCACCGCGCTTATCGCAACGTCGCTTTGGCGGGGTTCTCCTTTGGTCGGCCAAGTGAACGCCACAAAAGGCGATCGCGGTCGTTGCGCCGGCGGCGGTCAACTGTCGCTAACGGCGCCAGTTGACGGGCCTCGCCTGAATGACCGCGATCCCGTCGTCGTCGCCGCTTCTCAATTCGCTCAAAAACGGCCATACCAAGATACCGCAAGATAATTGATCGAGGCATTTGACCTTCGTCAATTGGCGTCAATGGGCGAGGATTAAACTAGACGCCACGCCGAATTCGTAGACTGGTTCGCGCGAGGGCTCAAATACTGGATCTCGATCTGGACGATTTCAAACGGGTCAATGACCGGGGTGGGCATGTTGAAGGTGACAGGGTGCTGCGACTTGTCGCCAGCACTCTGACGCAGTCCATTCGCCGCACTGACTTGCTTGCCCGCGTTGGTGGGGACGAGTTCGCCTTGCTGATCAGCGGCGCGGATTTGAACGCCATAGAGCAGGTTATTTCCAAGTTGTGGAACGCTCTTAACAAAGCGTTTGTTCATGAGCGATTGGCCATCACTTGCAGCATCGGTTGCGTGACATTTCAGGCCCCGCTGCCCAGTGCGGAGGGCGCTATCCATGCCGCCGATTCCCTGATGTATGAGATCAAGAACGACGGCAAGAATGCAGTCGCCTTCGAGGTATTTGACTATCAAACAGGCAAAGCCGCGAAACCTGCCGCAGCAGCGGACGCGCCGCTGACGGCGCACCGCTGAGTCTCAACGGGGCGTTCGCTTCGATACGGGCCAGCGTCTGCTTTATGCCAATTCGACCGGCGAACAACGACAACTGATGGCGATGTCGGCCGGTCACCAGCGATGCTCAAAGCGCGTGGCTACTCAATCCGCACCCATCTCTTACGTAGGAATCGGGTCCCTGCAACCACCCGGTGCCGCGCGTTGCCACGAAGCTGACGTTGAGCGCGTCGTCGCGAACGCTCTATTCCGAGGCCGACGGTCTGGGGTGCTGTTTTGAGAGGAAATTCTTGCGCTGGCATGACATGTGCATAGAGGGGCCTGCCATGCTCAAATCCCAGTTACTATGAATCTTCGCCATCGCATTACTTCAATCGCCCTCGGCCTACTCGTCTCGACGGGCGCGACCGCGCTGGACGTCAACGTCGTCGGCCTGTTCCCAAACAAGGCCGTCGTGCAAATCGAAGGCGGTGCCCTCCGAACCCTCTCCGTTGGACAGAAGACGCGCGACGACGTCATCCTGCTGTCGGTGGGGCGCGATAGCGCAACGTTCGATATCCAGGGTCGGCGCGTGGCGCTCGCACTGGGTACTGCACGAACGCAGACGAGCCCGGCCGCGGCGGCCAACTACCCGACCGCAGCCAACTACCCCACCTCAGTCAACTACGCGATGGTCCCAACAAGCGAACGAGGCGAGTTGGTCACCGATGGCGAAGTGAACGGCATGCCGGTTCGATTTATCGTGGATACCGGCGCGACGTTCGTCACGTTTTCCGCCCGCGAGGCGAGCCGCCTCGGGCTCGAATACCGCAACGGTCAGAAGACCGTAATGGAGACGGCCAACGGCGAAATGTTAGGTTATCGTCTGAAGCTCGATGCGGTACGCATTGGCGACATCGCCATGCATAACGTCGATGCAGTCATCATCGAGGGCAATGGCCTGCCCAGCGCCCTGCTCGGCATGAGCTTTCTTAATCGTGTGGACATGCGGCGCGAGGGAGCGATCTTGACGCTGACGAAGCGGGATTAAGGGACAGTCGAGCCCCTTCGCTTTCCCCTAATGTGTCTTCGTCCACGACAGAATTGCGGATTAGCCACAAAAGGAACGCCTAGATAAACAGCTTGTGCTGCGCGACCAGCTCGCGCGTCAAGTCGACGAGCACGGCGAGTCCGGGCCCGAATTCGCTGATCTGGTAGCAGATCGATACGCGGTGCGCTGGAACTTCCGTCGGCGGCTGATGCCGGATGATCAGTCGGTGTTCAGTCGATGTTCACGCCGTGTTCATGGTCGCCCAGCGACCCAGCGTGGCGGTCGTTGCGGGACCCTTCGATTCCTCGAGGTATTCCGGCGCGACCGACGGTGGAATCGTGCGCTTGAGCACGGACGATGCAACGGCCGCCAGGCCGGCAGTGGTGTCGACGTCGGCCGTGGCCTGGCGCAATGCGTCGCCATCGACCCACGCCGGAACGCCGGAGACGATGCGCAAATAGACCCGTCCCGTCGTCTGATCGACGAAGTTGACCTCGTGGAACAGCTCCACGCATTGCTTCAGGAAGCCGGTATTCTTCTCCGGCGCCAGCGCGGTCGGATCCGCAAAGAGCATCGCGGGTGACGTCGCATCGACGTTGACCTTGCGGAAGCGCTCGACGTCCAGCATGCGGCTGACGTCCAGCACATTGAGGATCTCGTTGTTGCCGAACGCCACCGTGCGTGGACGCTCTCCCTGCGGCACGCTGTTGTCGAGGAACTCGAAATGCAGGCGCTTGTCGCCGCGCCTGATCCAGGTGAAGAACAATTGCGGTATGCCCGCATACGCGTCGACGCTGTGGGCGAGTGTATCGTCCACGGCCTTGTAGCGACCGACGTCGAGCCCGCGGGACCAGGCACGCTCCACCAGCGATGCAGGTGGCGTGATCATGAAGTACAGGTAGACGACATGGCCGAAGCGGGTCAGCAGGTTGCTGCCGGCCTCGTCCGAATCGGGAGCGAAGCTGTCGAAGCGAAAGCGATCGATCAGCAGGTGCGACATGTCGCCGCGCGCGGCCTTGCGCGCCATGTAGCGATCGAGCTTCTGGTCGATGATGCGCACCTCGTCGCCGGTGAACGTCCCTCCGTATTTGTAGACGGATCCGAGCTGCGTGTAGTCGAGCAGCTGCTTGCGCCAGATGTCGGGGCTGATCAGGGCGAATTCGTCCCAGCGCGCGCCGATCTGCCCGGCGAGTGCTTTCTGCAGCGGACGCAGCGTGCTCTTGCCCGACGCGGACGCGCCCTTGGTGTTCATGACCACCGGGTGGTCCTGACGTGGCAGCAGTATGTAACCCTCGTTCCTGGCCGCTTCGATCAGCATCGGCTCCAGCGTTTGCCCGATCGCTTCGCTGCCGACGTCGTTGCAAGCGAGGTTGGTCGCGAGCAAACCGACGAGCTCGCGGCCGCCCCAGGCGTTGCCATGGCGCACGAGCAGCGTGGACACCACGCGTGCCAGCGCCCGATAGGTCGATTTCTCCACTGGATCCCCGCTCGCGTCGGCGTTGCGCGTCCACTCCGCGACGACGCGGGCCTCGCGATCGGCATCGGCTTCCGTATCCACCGGTGCCGGTTCCGCACCGCGGAAGAGTCCGAACCAGCCACGCTTCGCGCGCACGGGCGTGGCTACGGGCGTGGGCGCAAACAGCTCGGCGAGCTCGCGCTCGACGAAGGTCTTGATGCGTTGCCGTTGCGCGTCGTACGTCGCGACGATCTCCTGCATCCGCGGTTCGACGTAGCCGTCGAGGATGGTGCGGATGATCTGGCGGAAATTGATTCCCAGGTCCTCGATCTTCGAACCATCCGGCACCGACAGGTCGGCGGTCACGCGTACGAGCAGCTCGTGCAAGGCGAGCCGCTGCGGTCGGAAGGTGACGAGATCGCTCAACGCAAATCCGGTAAGATCGCGGAGCTCTTCGGCATCCGCTACACTGGTAAGCACGTTCTCCGGTCGAAAGCACGTCGCGAGGTGCAACAGCTCGCGCGGAACCTGCGAGCGGATGCCCGGATTCCAGGGACCGAATTCTTGTTGATTGGCGTCGCTGCCGGGTGGCATGGTCGATGACCGAGTTGATTGATAACCGCGAGTGACAAGCGCGGGTGCTGGCGCGTATCCATTGTATCGCCTCGCGCGCGCCCGGCGTCCGCATCGGCCGCGCCGGCCGCGCCCCGACCCAACCCACATTTCATCATGACCGCCCGTCCCGCAACGCATGAAGACGGCTCGCCGTACGCGTGGGCGCGTCTTTGCGTCGCGCTGCTGCTGGGGACCATCGGCGGTGCCAGCATGTTTGTCGTGGTCGTGGTCCTGCCGTCGATGCAGGCGGAGTTCGGCGTGTCGCGCGCGGATGCCTCGCTGCCGTATATGGCCACCATGATAGGTTTCGGCGTCGGTGGCTTGCTGATGGGACGGCTGGCGGATCGCTTCGGCGTCATGGTGCCGCTGTTGATCGGCGGCGTGAGCCTCGGCGCAGGCTTTGCGCTGGCGGGCATGGCGTCGAACATCTGGACGCTGACACTGGTGCACGGCGTGCTGATCGGACTGCTCGGTAGCTCGGCGATGTTCGCGCCGCTGATCGCGGATACATCGCTCTGGTTCATACGCCGCCGCGGCATCGCGGTGGCGATCTGCGCCAGCGGAAATTATCTCGCCGGAACGGTGTGGCCGCCGGTGACGCAGCATTTCATGGCGGCCTACGGGTGGCGCACCACCTACGAAGGCATCGCGCTGTTCGCCGTGGTGACGCTGACCGGGCTCGCGCTGCTCATGCGCCGACGGCCACCCGCAGTCCACGCCGACACGGCGCAAGCGCTCCCCAGCACCGTCTCCACGCGACCTTTTGGGCTGACGCCGGGCGCGGCCACGGCACTGCTTTGCGTCGCGGGTATCGCGTGCTGCGTGGCGATGTCGATGCCGCAGGTGCACATCGTCGCGTACTGCGGCGACCTTGGATACGGCGTCGCGCGCGGCGCGCAGATGCTGTCGCTCATGCTCGGCTTCGGTATCGTCAGCCGCCTGCTGTCGGGCGCGATCTGCGACCGCATTGGCGGGCTGCGCACGCTGCTACTCGGTTCGGCGCTGCAGGGTGTCGCCTTGCTGCTGTTCCTGCCGTTCGACGGGTTGGCCTCGTTGTTTATGATCTCGGCGCTCTTCGGCCTGTTTCAGGGTGGCATCGTGCCGTCGTACGCCATCATCATCCGCGAATATTTTCCCGCGAAGGAGGCGGGCGGCCGCGTCGGCACCGTGCTCATGTTCACGCTGTTCGGCATGGCGCTGGGCGGCTGGATGTCGGGCAAGGTGTTCGACCTGACCGGGTCCTACAACGCGGCGTTCCTCAACGGCATCGCGTGGAACCTGTTGAACATGACGATCGCCGTCACGCTGCTGCGCCGCGCGACGAGCCTCCGCCGCGGCGCGGGCCGCGCCGTTGCTCGCGTCGCGCCATGATCACCGGCGCGATGACCGAAGGTGGCCTCGACGACGCGGAAGTGGGTGCGCTGACCGCCGCACTGCGCCGGATGCAGTTGATCGCGGCTGAGGAGACGCCAACGTTCACCGCGCTGACCGGTGGCGTGTCGTCGGTCATCGCGCTTGCGCGCACGGCGCGCGGGCCGGTGTGCGTCAAGCGGGCACTGCCCAGGCTCAAGGTCAGCGCCGAATGGTTTGCGCCGGTCGAGCGCAATCGCGCCGAGGTGGCATGGATGAGAATCGCCGGGAAAGTGGTGCCGCAGGCGGTGCCGCGCATCCTGGGTGAAGATGCGCAGGCGATGGCTTTCGCCATGGCGTGGCTGGATCCGCAGCGGTTCCCGGTGTGGAAGGCGCAGCTGCGCGACGGCGTGGTCGACGTGGCGACGGCGCGCGCCGTCGGCGACGTAGTGGGCGCCATTCATCGTGCGACGGCGGGCGACGCCGGCATTGCGCGCGACTTCGCGCACGACGATGCGTTCTACGCGATTCGGCTGGAGCCTTACCTCGACGCGAGCGCACGCGTCCACCCCGATCATGCGCATACGCTGCGCAAGCTCATTGCCGTCACCGCGACAACGAAGCGCGCCCTGGTCCATGGCGACGTCAGCCCCAAGAATATACTGGTGGGCAGCGAGGGGCCGATGCTGCTCGACGCCGAGTGCGCCTGGTACGGCGACCCGGCATTCGATCTCGCGTTCTGTCTCAATCACCTGCTGCTCAAGTGCCGCTGGCGGCCTGCGTCGGCGGCCGCGTTCCTAGCGTGCTTCGATGCGCTGGCGCAGTCCTACCTGAACCACGTCGACTGGGAACCGCGGGAAGAACTCGAACGCAGGACCGCGCACCTGCTCGCGGGACTGCTGCTTGGCCGCATCGACGGCAAGTCGCCGGTGGAATATCTGACGGCGGGCACGGACCGCGACTGCGTGCGCCGGTTCGCGCTTCGCCATCTCGCCGCGCCCGTGCCGCGACTCGCGCTGTTGCGCGCGCACTGGGCCGAGGACCTCGCGGCGTGAAGTCCGCCATCGCCGCAGTGCACGCGTATCGCATCTGGGATTCGCGCGGCCGGCCGACCGTCGAAGTGGTCGTGCGACTGGCCGATGGCACCGCAGGGCGCGGCATGGCACCGGCCGGCGCGTCGCGCGGCAGCTTCGAGGCGATCGACCTGCGCGACGGCGGCCCTGCGCTCGGCGGCTTCGGGGTCGCGCGCGCAGTCGCCGGCGTCAACGACCTGATCGTCGGCGCGTTGACCGGGCTGGACGCGACCGACCAGCGTGCGGTCGACGCGGCGCTCGTCGCCCTCGACGGTACGCCCAACAAATCGCGGCTCGGCGGCAACGCAACGATCGCGACGTCGCTCGCCGTGCTCGACGCGGCGGCGCGGCACGCGGGCATGCCGCTATGGCGTTACGCGAGCCGCGGTCGCCCGGTGCGATTGCCGCTGCCGGAGATCCAGATCTTCGGGGGCGGTGCGCATGCCGGGCGGCGCATCGACCTGCAGGACCTGATGGTGATGCCGATCGGGGCGCAATCCTTCGACGAAGCGCTGGTGATGGTCGCTGAAGTCTATCGCACGGCGGGCGAGCTGATGGCGCAGGCAGGACGCCGCTGCGGCGTCGCCGACGAAGGCGGCTGGTGGCCCGACTTCGACGACAACGAAGCCGCGGTCGCGATGCTCGCGCGCGCCATCGACGTTGCGGGATTCCGGAACGGCGAAGTGATGATTTCGCTCGACGTCGCGGCGTCCGAGTTCCGCGTCGACGGTCGCTACGCGCCCGGCCCGACGCAGCGCGTCTACGAGACGCGCGGCGTGGATCGAGGTCCTGCTCGGATGGGTGGCGCGCTATCCGATCGTGTCGCTGGAAGACCCCGTCGCCGAGGACGACGATGCCGGCATGGTGGCGATCACCGCCGCGCTCGGCGATCGCGTGCAGATCATCGGCGACGACTATCTGGTCACCGATGCGACGCGCGTGGCGCGCGCCGCGGCGCGCAAGGCCTGCAACGCCGTCCTGATCAAGCCGAATCAGGCGGGGACCGTCAGCGAGACGATGGCGGCGCTGGCCGCCGGACGCGATGCCGGCTGGGGCACCATCGTCTCGGCGCGCTCGGGCGAGACCGAGGACACGACGATCGCGCACCTCGCCGTCGGCTGGGACGCCGGCCAGCTCAAGGTGGGATCCTTCGCGCGCTCGGAACGCATGGCGAAATGGAACGAATGCCTGCGCATCGAGCGCGATCTCGGCGCCGACGCCGTATTCGCAGGAGCCGCCGCGTTGCCGACGCGTTCCTAGCCCGCGATGAGCTGCAGATTGAACGCGCGCTGCACCAGCCACACGAACGCGATCAGCGCGATGGCCGCGGAGCCGTAGACGAACAACACGCGCTGGTACAGCCAGGTCCGGCGCAGTGCGTAGGCGATCGGCAGGAACACGCTGACGATCGCCAACTGCCCCAGCTCGACGCCGAGGTTGAAGGCAACCAGCGCGATCAACAACGACTCTTGTGGCAGGCCGAGATCGGCCAGCACCGACGCGAAGCCGAAGCCGTGGACCAGTCCGAAGCAGAAGGCGATCACCCAGCGCCGTTCGTACACCAGCGGCCGGATATTGTTCAGTGCGGCGAGGACCACCGAAAGCGCGATCGCCGATTCGACCAGCCGCGACGGCAGACTGACGACGTCGAGCGCCGCCAGCGACAGCGTGATCGAATGCGCCACCGTGAATGCCGTCACCACCTTGACGACATCGAGCAACGCGGCGCGAAAGCCCTCCGCCGGCGCCCACTGCTCCCCGGGCACGCTGGAGCGGGCCAGGACCGCGGGCAACAGCAGCGACAGCAGGAACAGGATGTGATCGAAGCCCGTCCAGATGTGCCAGATTCCTTCGTTGCCGTAGTCGAGGAACTGTTCCCAGAGAGACAGTTCGGACAGCGTGAATTTCTGCTCGGCCTGGTCGGCGCTGAGGATGCCGGCGCGGGTCGCGCCCTGGGACGTGAGGCGAACCAGGCCGCGATGCTGCGGATCGAGATCGAAGAAAAGGTGGTAGGCAACCGCGAGCGTCTTAGGCGCCGCGGCGCAGATCGCGCTGAACCGCAGCACGTCGTATGCGCCATCGCTATGGTTGTCGATCAATTGACCGGTGACCGCGATCGGGCAGGGCGCGTTCGCGGGACCCAGGCGCAGCCGGGCGAGCGCGTACGCGGCGATATCGGCGTGCTTCGCCTTGACCTCACCCCAGGTGATCGCGTCGTCCTGGTTGGCGTCGAGACCCAGCGCGAAGTCGAGATCGCGCAGCGCGATGTCCCATTGCCCGGTAATGCGCTCGCCATCGACCTGCAGCGTCAGGTAGCTGTCGGAGGGTTTGTGCGCGTGCGCAAGCGGAATGGTCCATGCGCCCATGAGGACGGCGCAGAGCACGAGGCAGCGCCTCACTTGTCGACTCACTTGCCGGCTCCCGTGCCGCTCGCGACTGCGGCGACCGCGGAAAATTCGATCCCGGTCTCCGCCATCCAGCGCCGGACGGTGGCGAGCGCAGCGGCGTCGTTGGCCGCGACGGCCGCCTGCGCGAGGATGCGCAGGTCCGCGGGCTCGCGCTGCACGTTCCAGTTGTCGAGGGCATAGCGCAGCGCACTCTTCGCGTCGCCGCGCAGGGCGAGTTCGAAGCGTGCGTTCTCGCGCGCGTGCACGGTGTCGCCGCGCTGGTGACTGGCTTCGAAGCGCGTGCGCAAGGTCTCGATCGAGGCGGCGGCCTCGGGGCGGCCCAGCGCCTGCTGCGCCAGCGCCAGGCGCAACAGCAGCGTGTCGTTGCGGCTTTCGTTCTGGAGCAGGCCGATCACGTCGCCAGGCCGACCCCGATCGAGCAACCAATCGCTGTACGCGCCGAGCAGATAGGCGTCCTTGTCGCCGACGGCGAGTGCGGCACGAAAGTGCCGCTCGGCCGCCGGATCGCCGCGCCTGTGCGCGATCTCGCCCAGCTGTGTTTCGGCCCACAGGCGTCCGGCCTCGTCGCTGTGCGGAGTATTGTCCAGCGCGCGTTGCAGCGCTGCGTAGGCCTCGCGCGCCTGGCCGGTGACGCTGTCGATCGCCGCGACGCAAATGGCGCCGTAGACGGGTGGCGCGATGCCGTCAAGCCGCCCGCAGTCGCTTCGCGCGGCCGCGTACCTTCCCTGCACGCTTTGTATCGTCGCCCGGGTCAGGATGGCCTGGACGTTCCTCGGCTCGCGCTGCAGGACGCGATCGAGGTCCGCCAGCGCGACCGAGAACTGATGGCTGCTCTGGAGAATGGTTGCGCGCAGTACCAGCACCTTGGTCGGGGCGTCCTGATCCTTCCACCACGGAGCCAGCACGGCCTGCGCGTAGCCGAGGAAGCGCGGATCGCCTTCGAGTCTAGCCGCGCGGATGTACGCGGTGGCCAGCGGCACGGCGCGCGCGAGGTCCTCGGGTGCCTGCGCGGCGTTCGCCTGCAGCGCCTTGAGCTCGCGGTACTGCGGCATGCTGCGGCTGGGCAGGCGCTCCAGCACCTGCGCGTCGTCCGTCGGCAGGAACGGCGCCGCCGCGGCGCTCAGCACGACGCCAAGCGCGACAACTGCGGCGAGGATGCGGACCATCGGCTGCGACGCTGCATTCACACGAACCTACCTAAAAAAATGCCCGGGATGCGAACCCGGGCACGGGACACCCTGTCGGCCCGATCAGGGAACCAATGGACCGCAGGGATTGGCGCCAGGCCCGGTTTCGCCGCAGTCGACGTGGCGGCGGTTCCTGCCGTCGTACGGCGTCGGCAGGAACGGAAAGTTCTTCGCGATGCCGTTGGCGGTGATGTCGACGCCGATCGTGCCCGGTGCGCCCGCCAGGAAGTTGACGCCGTCTCCGGCCTTGGCGGCGATATAGTTGGTGCCGCCGACGACGCGGATAGCGATATCGGTCACGTCGTCGTTCGGCCGGCGTCCGTTCGGCCAGCCCGCGGGATCGCCGGACAGCGCCGCACCCAGCCGGTTCTGCAGCTCCGGTGCGGTCGGCGGCACGCGCAGGTCCACCCGCAGCAGCTCCGAGCAGGGATTGCCGCAGCGGTTGCCATTGAGCGCCTGTCCCGGGTATTTGAGCAATATGGACATCAGGTCGGTGCGGCTGGAAGCGGGCGACCCATTGATCGGCACGATCGGCACGCCGTACACCAGGTTCAATGCGGTGGCGATCACCGGGTTCAGGTACGACGACTCGAACTGTCCCTCGGCGTTCGGCTCAGAGGCGTTCCAGCGGTCCTTTTGCGGCGTGTCGATGATCAGCTCGTTCACCAGCGGATTGCCCATACGCGACACCTGGACCCAGGCGCCGACCCCGGCCGGCGGGTTGTTCGCCCCACCCAGGATGCGCACATTCCGGCGCGACGTACTGGCGTACATGCCGATGACTGAATTGGCGGCGGTGGTCGCGGCATTGCCGTCACGGGTAACTCTCGTGATCGGCACCTCGATGGCGATGGTGCTGACATTGGACCCGCTGAACCGGTTCACGCCATACGGGTTGACATTGTCGGCATCCTCTCCCGGTCCATTGAGCAGCGGCAGGTAGCGGCGCAGGTTGAGCGTATCGAAGACCGCGCCGAGGTCGATGTAGAACGACTCCGCACGCTGACCGGCGAACACGCGCACGCCGTTGCTGGCGTCGGCATAGATGCCCTGCGCCGCCAGCGCCGGATAGTTGGGCATGGTAGCCGGACCGACGTTGGAAGGAACCGCCACCAGCGTCTGTCCTCCGAACAGCGGCGTGCGTACACCGTTGCGCACTTCGGTCACGGTGTAGACCTGGCGCCGGGTCAGTCCTTCCGATCCCGGCCCGTCCAGCGCCGTGATGCCCTTCAGAATGCCGCTGAGTGCAGTGATGTGCGGATTGCCGAGAAGCGGCACCGGGGACGTCAGTCCGCCGTTGCCGCCCACCGGTCGATTTTCGGTCTTGAAGCGAAATTCGTAGACGATGTCCTGGGCGATGCCGTTCTGGTTGTTGTCGATGTTGATGGCGTAGAGCACCTCATCGTCGAAATTGAAGTAGTTGGGCCCGTCGGACGGATCCTGGCCCGGGTTCACATTCATGATGAAGGTGACGCGGCGATCGGCCGGAGCGCGCGCCAGGTTGGCGGCGTCGTAGCTGACAAAGGCGTAGACGTCGGTGTTGTCGGCGGCAGGATCCATCGCGATCAATGGCGCCTCGCGGTGGCTCGCCGCCTGTGCGGCGGTCCCCCAGGCAAGGGCGACCGCCATCAATACCGGAACGATCGATTTCGAAAGTTGATTCATGTCCAGGCTCCTCTAGCGTATGCACGGGTGGTTGGTGCGGTGCCGGCTGTACTCGCCGGCACCGCAGGCCATGCGCCCAGGGTCCGTAAACGACGCGTGGGTCCGCGAGCAGTGATACGCAGAACAACTTGGACTGGATGCGCGGCGGCCGGCGCGTCGGGCGGGGCGGCAGGGACCGGTCCGGCTCCCGCGGTCGCGTGAGCCGGGGACGCTACGACTACGCGCGCTACGTGCGAGGCTTGCCGGGGGGGTTGCCCGAGGTCGGTGTCCTGGCGCGCGTGGCCGCGCGATCGGCGGCGCGCGGCGGGGCGCTGATGCTCCCGCCGGCCTGGTCGGTGGTGGGCGTGCTGCCGTGCGTGGTGAAGTCGCCGGCCAGCGTGCTCGGGTCGTCGTAGGCCCGCATTTCCGCGCGACTGGACATCGAACGCGGTTTGTACTTCGGCTTCTTGCGCCGTTGCCGCTCGCGCTCCACCAGCATTTTCTTTCGGCGCGCCTTTGCCGTGTAGCGGACGGCCGCGAAGGCTGCAACGAGGACCAGCAACAACGCCAGTGCGACTGAGAGTTCCACGGATTCGGAAATCGCGCCTGAGCGCTTTGTTGGGATTGGTTCGGTGCTAGGCTACTCCTGCAACGCGCGCGCGCCAAGCCGCGGGCCGATCAGCGGTAGCGGTGCAGTCAATTTGTGGTGCGCAGGGCGGGGCCGCGGCCATCGCGCCCGGCGCGAGTTGAAGCAACGACATCGAACGTGCGCCGGCGTCGGCGGCTTGTCATCCCCGGCGCGGGCCGGTAGCATCGGCTGTGGACCAGTCCGGGTCCGCACGCGCTGGCGAAGAACCCGGCGACGACGTCCAAGGAGGAATCATGCAAAAGCATTCGCGTCGCCTCGCGTGGTTGACGCTGGCCGGGATGGCGATCGCCCTGCCGGCCGCGGCCCAGATCAAGATCGCGTTGATCGATCCGCTTTCCGGTGGCGCGGCGAGCGCAGGAATCGCCGCGCAAAAACACCTCACCTATTTCGTCGACCGCGCCAACGCGGCCGGTGGATTCAACGGCGAAAAGCTCGAGTTGCTGTCGTTCGACAACAAGGTCGATCCGCAGGAGTCGCTGATCGCGTTGAAAAAGGCGCTCGACGACGGTGCACGTTACGTGTTCCAGGGCAACGGCAGCAGCGTCGCCCTGGCAATCACCGATGCGGTGCTCAAGTACAACGAGCGCAATCCGGGCAAGGAGGCGCTGTATTTCAACTACGCCGCGGTCGACCCGGTATTGACCAACGAAAAGTGCAATTTCTGGCATTTTCGCTTCGACGCCGACGCCGACATGAAAATGGGGGCGCTTACCGACGCCATCGCCAAGCAGCCGCAGATCAAGAACGTCTACCTGATCAACCAGGACTACTCCTTCGGCCGCGCCGTCGCGGCGGCGGCCAGGAAGATGCTGGCGGAGAAGCGCCCCGACATCAAGATCGTCGGCGATGAATTGCATCCGCTGCAGAAGGTCCAGGATTTTTCGCCGTACGTCGCCAAGATCAAGGCGTCGGGCGCCGACACCGTGATCACCGGCAACTGGAGCAACGACATGCTGCTGCTGATCAAGGCCGGCAAGGACGCCGGGCTCAAGGTGAGCTGGTACACCTACTACGGTGGTGCGCTCGGCGTGCCGAGCGCCATCGGCAAGGACGGCATCGGCACGGTGAAGCAGATCAGCGAATACCACAACAACGCGCTGCCCGAGCTCGACCCCGATGCGGCGGCGTTCAAGAAGCGGTTCACCGGCAAGGACGACGAGTTCGGTTTCTATCGCCTGAAGACGGCGTTCGACATGTTCGCGGCCGCGGCTGCCAAGGCCAAGTCCAACGATCCGGTCAAGGTGGCCAAGGCGCTCGAGGGGATGAAGATAATGACCACGGTCGGCGAAGCGGAGATGCGCGCCGACAATCACCAGATCCTGATGCCGATGTTCGTCTCGACGTTTTCGGACAATGTGAAATTCGACGTGGAAAAGACCGGCCTGGGCTTCAAGACCGACGTCAAGATCAACGGCAAGGACATGGCGTTGCCGACGGTCTGCAAGATGCAGCATCCGTCCTGACGCCCGTCGCGCCCGCACTGACGTCTCGTCGCCGCAGCGGAGCGACGAGGCGTTCATCGACTCGCTGAATGCGCGACGCCTAACGCTCATCCCTGCCGTGCTCGAGCTCATCACCTTTTCGCTGCTCAACGGCGTCGTCTACGGCCTGCTGCTGTTCATGCTTTCCAGCGGCCTGACTCTGATCTGGAGCATGATGGGCGTGCTCAACTTCGCGCACGCGAGCATGTTCATGCTCGGGGCGTATTTTTCGTATCAGATCGGTCGCTTCATCGGGTTCTGGCCGGCGCTGGTCATCGCGCCGCTGCTGGTGGGATTGCTCGGCGCGCTGATCGAGCGCTATGGCCTGCGCCACGTGCACAAGCACGGCGCCGTCGCGGAAATCCTGTTCACTTTCGGACTCGCCTACCTCATCGCGGAATTCGTCGTCATGCTCTGGGGCCGCAATCCGATCGAGAACAAGGTGCCCGGGGTCATCGATTTTCCGGCGTTCGTCCTGTTCGGCACCAGCTACCCGTTCTACAAGGCGCTGATGATGGCGATCTCGGTCGGCATGTTCGCCTTCATCTACCTCGCGTTCAAGCGCACGCGCATCGGCCTGGTCATCCAGGCGTCGTTGACGCATCCGCACATGGTAAGCGCGCTGGGACACGATGTGCCGCGCATCTTTGTCCTGGTGTTCGCCGTCGGCAGCGCAATGGCCGGTCTGGCCGGTGTCATCGGCGGCTTCGCGCTGCTGACCGAACCGAACATGGCGGCCGCGCTCGGCCCGATCGTATTCGTCGTAGTCGTGGTGGGCGGACTCGGCTCGATTCCCGGCGCGCTGATCGCCTCGATGCTCATCGGCATCGTGCAGACTTTCGCCGTCGCGCTCGACTACTCGCTGCTCGATCTGTTTCGCGTGCTGCAGGTCGAGGTGGCGCCGGCGTCGCCGCTGTACGAGGTGTACCGGATCAAGATCGCGCAGGCGGCACCGCTGATACCTTACTTGCTGCTGGTGCTGATGCTCATCCTGCGCCCGCGCGGCATCCTGGGCACGCGCGAGACATGAACGACGAGCAACACGCCGTCCCGCTTTCGTCGGTGGAGGCGATCGCTGCGAGGCAGGGCTGGATGCGAGCGGGGGGTGTCTGGCTGGCGGTGCTCCTGTTCCTCTTGGTTTTGCCGCACCTGCCCGGCCTCACCAGCAATTTCGGGCGCTCGCTGTTGAGCCAGATGGGCATCGCAATCGTCTTTGCGCTGTCGTACAACCTGCTGCTCGGCCAGACCGGCCTGCTGTCCTTCGGCCACGCCGTGTACTTCGGACTCGGCGGATTCGCGGCGATCCATTTCATGCGCGCGATCAACGCGGGCCTGCCGGTTCCGATGCCGCTGGTGCCCCTGGTCGGCGCCGCGACGGGGCTCGGCTTCGGCCTGCTGTTCGGGGCCGTCACCACGCGTCGTGCCGGCGTCGTCTTCGCGCTCATCTCGCTGGGCATCGGCGAGCTCGTGTTCGCGGCCTCGCGCATGCTGCAAGGCTTCTCCGGAGGCGAAGAAGGCATCACCGCGAATCGCGCGCGCGGCCCGCACGTGTTCGGTCTCGATTTCGCGTCGCAACTGCAGGTCTACTACATCATCGCGTTCTGGGTGCTGGTCGCCGCCGCGCTGATGTACGCGTTCACGCGCACGCCGGTGGGCCGCATGTGCAATGCCGTCAGGGACAATCCCGAGCGTGCGGCGTTCGTCGGCTACAGCACGCAGGGCGTGCGCTTCATCGTCTTTTCCGTGGCGGCCATGTTCGCGGGATTGGCGGGCGGGCTGCACGCGATCAACTACGAGATCGTCGCGGCCGATGCCGTGGGGGCGGCACGCTCGGGCAGCGTCCTGCTCATGGTCTACATCGGCGGCGAAGCGCACTACCTGGGCGCCATTCTCGGCGCGATCACCATCACCTGGCTACAGGTCAGCCTCAGCGACTACACGACCGCCTGGCAGCTCTACCTCGGACTTTTCTTCATGGCGATCGTGCTCTACGCGCCGGGAGGACTCGCCGGCCTGATCGTGATGCACGCGCCGATCCTGCGCACGCGAGCGTTCTACGGCGTCCTCCGGAGCTATTGCGTCGCGTTGCTGCCGGCGCTGGCGATGCTGCTCGGGGCGGTGGCGCTGCTCGAGATCAACTATCGCTTGTCGACGCAGCCCGAGGCGGGCTCGCGGATGAAGTTGTTCGGGCTGACGATCGACACGGCGACACCCTGGCCCTGGCTCGTGGCTAGCGCGATGCTGGCCGGCGGTTTCATCGTCTTCCGCCGGACCTGGCCCGTCGTCACCGCGGCGTGGCAGCGGGCCGTCGCGCAGGCGCCGGACCGACCCGGAACGGTGCGCTGATGGTCAACTCGATGACGCGCGTTTCGAGTTCCAATGCGCTGGAAATGCGCGAGCTGCACAAGAGCTTCGGTGTCACGCCGATCATTCGCGGCGTAACGCTCGACGTGCGCGCAGGAGAACGGCACGCGATCATCGGGCCCAATGGTGCCGGCAAGTCGACGCTGTTCAATCTGATCAGCGGGCGCTTCGCGCCCACGAGCGGGTCGATCCGGCTCGACGGCGAGGACATCTCCGGCGATGCTCCCTCGGCGATCTACCGGCGCGGACTGGCGCGCAGCTTCCAGGTCACCAATATCTTTCCGCGGCTGTCGGTGTACGAGAATATCCGTTGCAGCGTGCTCTGGTCGCTGGGCTACAAGTACAATTTCTGGCGCAGCGCGTACCGCTTGCGCGACGCCAACGAGCGCACCGACCGGACGCTCGAGCGGATCCGGCTGACGGCGCGCCGCGACATGCTCGCAGGCGTGCTGACCTACGCCGAGCAGCGCGCGCTCGAAATCGGGATCACCATCGCCGGCGACGCCAAGGTGATCCTGCTCGACGAGCCCACAGCGGGCATGAGCCGCAGCGAGACCGGCAGCGCGGTCGAGCTGATCCGCTCGGTCACCGTCGGCAAGACGCTGGTCATGGTCGAGCACGACATGGGCGTGGTCTTCGATCTCGCCGACCGGATATCCGTGCTGGTGTACGGAGAGATCATCGCCACCGACGTTCCCTCCCGCATCCGCGAGAACGACGCGGTGCAGAACGCCTATCTCGGTACCGCAGCCCATGCTTGAGATCGAGAACCTACACGCCTACTACGGCAAGAGCCATATCCTGCAGGGCATCTCGCTGCGGGTGGGCGAGGGCGAGATCGTCAGCCTGCTCGGCCGCAATGGCGCGGGCCGCTCGACGACCATCAAGACGATCATGGGCGAAGTCGTTCCCGTCGGCAGCATACGCTTCAAGAACGAACGGATCGACGGCCTCAGTCCGCATCAGATCGCCCGCCGCGGTCTGGGCTACGTGCCCGAGGACCGGGCGATCTTTCCTTCGCTCACGGTCCGCGAGAACCTGTTGCTGGGCATGAAGTCAGCGCGGCCTTCCACACGCTGGACCATCGAGGCCATGTTCGAGATGTTCCCGATGCTGCGCGCGCGTGCGGATGCGCCTGGCGGCGTGCTTTCGGGCGGCGAGCAGCAGATGCTTACGATCTGCCGTACGCTCATGGGCGATCCGGACTTGATCATGGTCGACGAGCCCACCGAAGGTCTCGCGCCGAAGCTGGTCGAGCTGGTGCGGGAACTGCTCGAGAGCATCGCGGCGAAAGGCGTTTCCATCCTGCTCATCGAACAGAAATTGACGATTGCGCTGAGCATTTCCCGGCGCCTCTACGTGATGGGGCAGGGGCACATCGTGTTCGAGGGGACGCCGCAGGATTTGCGCGAAAACCAGTCGGTGCGAAAGGACTGGCTTGAAGTATGATTCGTAGGCGCGAACTTGTTCGCGCGCGGCGATCTTCAGTCGCTGCGGTCCGAATGAATTCGAACCCACAGATAACTCGCTGAAGGAGACTGCCATCGGCACTGCGTATCGCTTGCATGGCTCCGCGGCCGTGATCACGCTGGACAATCCACCCGTCAACGGCCTGGGCTGCGACGTCCGCTCGGAACTCGTCGCGGGGATCGATCGGGCGTTGGCCGATCCGGCGGTGAACGCCATCGTCCTCATCGGCGCCGGCAAGGTTTTTTCGGGTGGCGCCGACATCCGCGAGTTCAACACGCCGAAGGCGACGTCCGAGCCAACGCTGCGCACGGTCATTCGCGTGGTCGAGGCGGCCGACAAGCCGGTCGTCGCGGCCATCGCCGGCGTCTGCATGGGAGGTGGGCTGGAACTGTCGCTCGGCTGCCACTTCCGCGTCGTGTCGCCCGGCGCGCAGATCGCACTGCCCGAAGTCAAGCTCGGGATCCTGCCGGGGGCCGGCGGAACGCAACGGCTGCCGCGGGCGATCGGTGTCGAGACTGCGCTGAACATGATCGTTTCGGGTGCGCCCGTCGCGTCCGAAAAGCTCGTCGGGACCGCGCTGTTCGACGCCGTCATCGACGGCGACCTGCTCGAGGGCGCACTGGCCTTCGCGCAACGGGTGGTTGCAGAGCGCAGGCCGCTCAAGCGCGTGCGCGATACCAAGATCCAGCTACCCGACGCGGAGGCATTTTTCCAGTTCGCGCGCAATTCGGTGGGCGCGCTGGCGAAGAATTTTCCTGCGCCGCTCAAATGCGTGGACGCGGTCGCCGCGTCCGTGTCGATGCCGTTCGAGGACGGCCTGCGCCTGGAGCGCGAGCTGTTCATGCAACTCGTGCAGACGCCGGAGTCGCGGGCGCTGCGTCATGCGTTTTTCGCCGAACGTGCGGCGACGAAAATCCCCGGCATCGATCCGGCGACCGTTGCGCGCAAGGTCGAGCGCGTGGCGGTCATCGGCGCCGGGACCATGGGCGGCGGCATCGCGATGAATTTCCTGAATGCAGGCGTGCCGGTGACGATTCTGGAGACGAAGCAGGAGGCGCTCGACAAGGGCCTCGCGACGATCCGCAGGAACTACGAGGCCTCGGTCAAGAAGGGCAAGCTGACGGCGGAGAAACTGCAGCAGACGATGGCGCTGCTCACGCCGACACTCTCCTACGACGACGTTGCGCACGCCGACCTTGTGATCGAGGCGGTGTTCGAGGAGCTCGCGGTGAAACAGGCGGTGTTCGAGCAGCTCGATGCCTGCATGAAAACGGGCGCCATACTCGCCACCAATACGTCGACGCTCGACGTCAACCGCATCGCCGCGTTCACCCGCCGGCCGCAGGACGTGGTCGGACTGCATTTTTTCAGCCCGGCCAACGTGATGAAGCTGCTCGAAGTCGTGCGTGGCGCGAAAACGGCACCCGACGTGATGGTCACCGTGATGCAGGTCGCCAAGAAAATCCGCAAGACCGCGGTCGTATCCGGGGTCTGCGACGGTTTCATCGGCAACCGCATGGTCGAACAGTATCTGCGGCAGGCATTTTTCCTGGTCGAGGAGGGCGCCTCGCCCCAGCAGGTCGATCGCGCGCTGGAGAAGTTCGGCATGGCGATGGGGCCGTTTCGCATGAGCGACCTTGCCGGCAACGACATCGGCTGGGCGATCCGCAAGCGCCGTTACGTCGAGAGGCCGGACGTTGTGTACTCGAAGATTGCGGACAGGTTGTGCGAGCTGGGGCGATTCGGACAGAAGACCGGCAAGGGCTGGTATCGATACCAGCCCGGGCGGCGCGACGCACTGCCCGACCTCGAGGTCGATGCGATGATCGCGTCGTATCGCACCGAGCGCGGGATCGCTCCGCGCAAGATCGGCGACGACGAAATCGTCGAGCGCTGCATCTACGCGCTGGTCAACGAAGGCGCGCGCATCCTCGACGAGGGCATCGCGCTGCGCGCGTCCGACATCGATATGGTCTACCTGGCCGGGTACGGATTTCCGCTTTTCCGTGGCGGTCCGATGCTGTACGCGGACATGGTCGGGTTGTACAACGTCGTGCGCAGCATCGAGCGCTTCGCGGGACGGGCCGGTGGCGATACCGCCTTCTGGCAGCCGGCGGCGCTGTTGGTGCGGCTCGCCGCCGAAGGCAAGACTTTCAACGCGGCGGAAGCATGACGACGCTGGTCGCGCGACGCCACATCAACGAACCCGAAAGCCATCGATCATGACCGATGCCGTCATCGTTTCCACCGCGCGCACGGGGCTCGCGAAGTCCTGGCGCGGCGCATTCAACATGACCCACGGCGCGACCCTGGGTGGGCACGCCGTCAAGCACGCCATCGATCGCGCGCAGCTCGACCCGACCGAGGTCGACGACGTGCTCATGGGTTGCGCGTTCCCGGAAGGCGCGACCGGCTCCAACATCGCGCGCCAGATCGCGCTGCGGGCGGGGTGCCCGGTGACCGTCGCGGGCATGACTGTCAACCGCTTCTGCTCCTCGGGACTGCAGACCATCGCGCTGGCCGCACAACGCATCATTGCCGGCGAAGGCGAGGTCTTCGTCGCTGGAGGCGTCGAATCGATTTCCTGCGTGCAGAACGAGTCGAACAAGCACATGCTGCGCGAAACGTGGCTCGCCGAGCACAAGCCGGAATTGTACTGGGCGATGCTGCAGACCGCGGAGACCGTCGCCTCGCGTTACGGCATTTCGCGCGAGCGGCAGGACGCCTACGGCGTGCAGAGCCAGCAACGCGCCGCAGCAGCCGCAGCAGCGGGAAGATTCGATGACGAGATCGTGCCGATGACGGTGACCATGGGTGTCGCGGACGCGGCATCTTCGCGGCTGTCCACCAAACAGGTCACCATCGCCGCCGACGAAGGCATTCGCGCCGACACGACGCTGGAGGGTGTCGCGAAGATCCGCCCGGCGCTGCCGGGCGGCGTGATCGCCGCCGGCAACGCCAGCCAGTTCTCCGACGGCGCATCGGCATGCGTGGTGATGGACGCCACGGTCGCGGCGCGCAAAGGGCTGCAGCCGCTGGGCATTTTTCGCGGGTTCGCAGTGGCCGGCTGCGAGCCCGACGAGATGGGCATCGGCCCCGCATTCGCGGTGCCGAAGCTGCTGGCGCGCACCGGCAGGCAGATCGAGGACATCGGCCTGTGGGAATTGAACGAAGCCTTTGCGGTGCAGGTGATCTATTGCCGCGACAAGCTCGGCATTCCCGACGATCGCCTGAACGTCGACGGCGGCGCGATCGCGGTCGGACATCCCTACGGCGTGTCGGGCGCGCGCCTGACCGGACACGCGCTGATCGAAGGCAAGCGGCGCGGCGCGAAATACGTCGTCGTCACCATGTGCATCGGCGGCGGCATGGGCGCGGCCGGGTTGTTCGAAGTCGTTAAGTAGGGTCGGACTCGTTGCCACTGCATGTCATCGTTCACGAGGAGGAAGGCATGAAGCTCTACTATCATCCGGTGTCGACGACGAGTCGGCCGGTCGTATTGTTTGCATCCGAGTCCGGCATCAAGCTCGACTACCAGATTGTCGACCTGTTCACGGGTGAGCAGTACCAACCGGAATATTCTGCGATCAATCCGAGCCACCAGGTGCCGGTGCTGGAAGATGGCGACTTCCGTCTGACGGAGAGCTCGGCGATCCTCAAGTATCTCGCCGACAAGACAGGCTCTCCCGCGTATCCGTCGGATCTGCGCAAACGCGCACGCGTCAACGAGCGGATGGATTGGCTCAACACTGGTTTCTACCGGGACTTTTCCTACGGCTTCCTGTATCCGCAGATTTTCCCCTTCATGCGCCGGCCCGACGACACGGTGCAGGCGGGGACGGTCGCGTGGGGCAAGGACAAGGCGGTGGGCTGGCTCAAGGTGCTGGACGAGAGCCTGATCGGGCCGCAAAGCGCTTTTCTCTGCGGCAACGACATCACGATTGCGGACTATCTGGGGTCGATGATGGTCCTCGGCGGCGAGGCGATCGACTGCAAGTATGCTGCGTATCCGAACATCTGCCGCTGGCTCGGCAACATGAAGAAGCTGAAGAGCTGGGCGCCGGTCAACGAGGCGTTCTACAAGTACGTGGTCGACCCCAACAAGGGGAAGGAATTCGTGCAACTGTGACCTGTCGCGGGCCGCGACGCCACGAACGGGGACAAGCGATGATCAAGCGACGTATCGCGGTAATAGCTTCGACTGCGATACTCGCCGCGCCAATTCCAATGAATGCGACCGCCCAAACTCCAAGTCATTCGCCGCTGCGCCCCGTGCACACCTATTCGATCGTCGCGCGGGACGCAGCGACGGGCGAGCTCGGTGTTGCCGTGCAGTCGCACTGGTTCTCGGTCGGAGCCCTCGTCCCGTGGGCCGAGGCGGGTGTCGGCGTGGTCGCGACCCAATCGTTCGTCGATCCCAGCTACGGCAAGCTCGGACTCGACCTGATGCGCGCGGGCAAAAGTGCGCCCGACGCCTTGAAGTCACTGCTCGCGGGCGACGACGAGCGCGACGTTCGCCAGGTCGCGATGATCGACGCGCAGGGGCGGGTCGAGGCGTACACCGGCGCCCGGGACATCGCCGCGGCTGGGCACATCGTCGGCAAGGACTATTCGGTGCAGGCAAACATGATGTTGAACGACGGTGTGTGGCCGGCGATGTCGCGCGCTTTCGAAAACACGCGAGGCGATCTCGCGGAGCGAATGATGGCCGCGCTCGACGCGGCGCAAGCCGCGGGCGGCGACGCCAGAGGCAGGCAGTCCGCGGCGCTGATCGTGGTGACCGGAAAGCCGACCGGCAAACCTTGGGTCGACCGGGTCTTCGATCTGCGCGTCGACGACAGCGCCGAGCCGCTGAAGGAACTCCGGCGACTGGTCGGACTGCAGCGCGCCTACAACCACATGAACGCCGGCGATCTTGCGGTCGAGCAGAAGGACAACGATCGCGCGCTGGTCGAGTACCGCGCCGCGGCGGAACTCGCACCCGACAACGCCGAGATGGTTTTCTGGCACGCGGTCGCTCTCGTCAACATGGGTCGGGTGGACGAGTCGCTGCCGCTGTTCAAGCAGGTTTTCGCGATGGATGGCAACTGGGCCGTACTGACTCCGCGCCTGCAGAAATCGGGTCTCTTGCCCGACGATGCAAAAGTGCTCGAACGGATTCTTTCCGTGGCGAAGCCATAAGGCCCGGCGGTACTAGCGCGCGAATCCCTGGCCACCGTTCACGCCGATGACCTGCGCGGTCACCCAGCTTGCGAGCGGCGAAGCCAGGAACAGTACGACATTGGCGACTTCCTCCGGACGGCCGAGGCGCTTGGCCGGCATCGAGGCGAGGATGCTGGCATAGAGCGCGGGATTGTCGCGCTTGCTCCGGTCCCAGTGCCCGCCGGGGAATTCGATCGACCCGGGCGCCACGCAATTGACGCGGATGCCCTGCATCGCCAGCGCCGCCGCCTGCGTGCGCGTGTAGTGGATCACGGCGGCCTTTGCCGCGCCGTAGGCGGGTGTTCGCACCGACGGGTTGAGGCCCGAACCCGAGGCGATGTTGATGATCGTGCCGTCGCGCCCCTTCGCGATGAACGGCAGCGCCTCGCGCGACGCCCGCACCATCGCCAGGAGGTCGACCGACAGGCTCGCCTCCCAACTCGCCTCGTCGTCGGACAGGCCGTAGCCGGTGGCATTGTTCACCAGCACGTCGATGCCGCCGAGCGCGGCCGCCGCGTCCGGGATGTAGCGTGCGATCGCGGCTTCGTTCGACAGGTCGCAGGTGGCCGCATGCGCGGTGACGCCGAAGGCCGCAATCTCCGCGCGCGTCTGCTCCAGCGCCTGCGCGCCACGCGCGCAGATCGAGACATGCGCGCCGGCGGCGGCGAAGCCCAGCGCGATCGAGCGGCCGATGCCGCGGCTCCCGCCGGCGACCACGACGCGCTTTCCCTTGACATCGACGTCCACGGACAATGCAGCCTCGCCGCTAGCCCATGAAAAAGACGTTCAGCTTGTTGCCATCCAGATCGCGGAAGTAGCCGGCGTAGAAGCCGTCGCCGCGTGGCCCGACCGGACCTTCGTCCTTGCCACCGAGTGCGAGCGCTTTCTTGTGCACGCGATCGACCTTCTCGCGCGAATCGACGACCAGCGCGATCATCACGCCGTTGCCGACGGTAGCGGCTTTGCCGTCGTAGGGCTTCATGACGCCGAGGCTCGGCTTGTCCATCGCGACGCCCCAGGCAATACCGCTGGCCGATTCCCACAGGCGTTTGGCGCCGACCTCTGCCAGAAGCGCGTCATAGAAAGCTGCTGCGCGTGGCAGATCGTTCGTTCCCAGCGTTGCGTAGCCGATCATTGGGTGCCCTCCGCGGATGGTTGAAACCCTGCATTCTAAGCGAGCAAGCCGGCAATTTCCCCGTCAGCATGAAGCCTGAGTTGGTGTAGGCTGATGCCGCTGCGCTTGGCTCTCATATTAACCCGACGGGAAGGAAGATTGCATGGCGGCGGTCACGCTCAAGGGTGTCTGGAAACGCTTCGGCGCCAGCGCGGTCGTGCACGACGTCAGCCTCGAGATACCCGACAAGGAATTCGTCGTCATGGTCGGTCCGTCCGGCTGCGGCAAGACCACGACGCTGCGCATGATCGCCGGGCTGGAGGACGTCACCGAAGGCGAAATCTACATCGGCGACCGGCTGGTCAACGATGTGCCGCCGAAGGATCGCGACATCGCGATGGTGTTCCAGAACTACGCGCTCTATCCGCACATGACGGTCTACGCAAACATGGCCTTCGCGCTCAAGCGGCGCAAGGTGGCGCGCGAGGCGACCGATCAGCGCGTCAGGGGTGCCGCGCAGATGCTCGGCGTCGAGGCATTGCTGGACCGCACACCGAGGGCCCTGTCCGGTGGACAGCGCCAGCGCGTGGCGGTGGGGCGCGCGATCGTGCGCGAGCCCAAGGTCTTCCTCATGGACGAACCGCTGTCCAACCTGGACGCGAAGCTCCGCGTGCAGATGCGTTCGGAACTGTCCAAGCTGCACAATCGTCTGCAGACCACGATGATCTTCGTCACCCACGACCAAACCGAGGCGATGACCATGGGTGACCGGATCGTCGTCATGAAGGATGGGCGGGTCCAGCAGGTCGGCACGCCGCTCGACATCTACAAGCACCCGGTCAACATTTTCGTGGCCGGATTCATCGGCAGCCCAGCCATGAATTTCTTCGACGGAACGCTGGAAGAATCCGCCGGGCGCCTTATCATTCGCGGGGACGCGTACCGCTTGCCGCTGCCGCCGGACCGGCCCGGGCGTGACAAGCTCGGCGCGTGGATCAATCGTGAAATCGTGCTGGGGCTGCGCCCCGAGGACATCGACGACGCTGCGCTGCATCCGGAGTGCGCTCCCGAATGCTGCGTGGAGGCCACCATCGACGTGGTGGAGATGATGGGTAACGAGGCCTTCCTCAACGGTTCGATCGGCGCGCATGGTCTCGTGGCGCGCGTGGAGTCCGAAACCTTGGCACGGGATGGTGCGCCGCACCGCCTGGCCTTCGACCTGCGCAAGGCGCATCTGTTCGATCCCGCGAGCACCGCGGCCATTCGGTAGCGGGCTGGCAGGCTAGAGCGCTCGTGCGATGTCGCGGTGACCGTGGTCGGTGAGGAAGCCGGCGACTGCGGCGATCCCGGGAATGCCGGCACGACCGCCGAGTGTGCGGCACTTCATCGCGGCCACGGCGTTGGCGAAGATCAGCGTCCACTCGAAGGGCCAGTCGCGCAATTCACCGACGGCACACGCGCCGTGGAAGACGTCGCCAGCGCCGTTGGTGTCCACCGGCATCACGGGGAACCCAGGAATGCGAATGAAGCGGCCCTCGGTGAGCCCGAGCACTCCGCGCTCCGCCAGCGTCACGGCCACCCGCGCCGGCCCACGCGCCGCCAGCGCCTGCAGTCCCTCTTCCAGTGCGGAGCTTCCGGTAACCGCGGCCAGGAAACGCGGATTGCATGCGAGCAGATCCACGCGCGGCCACACCTCTCCGATGCCGGGCACGATGCGCTCGCCATCCATGGTGACGCGCATGCCCGCCTCGCGCGCCCAGCCGATCGCTTGCGCCGCGGCTGCGGCATCGACGCCGTCCACATGCAGCAAGCGGCCCGAGGTGATGGCGTTGCGATCGAGCTCCAGCGGATCGATGTCGTAGCCCTCGGGCCGGCGAAAGAACAGGGTCCGCTGCCCCGTCCCGCGATCGGCGAGTACCAGGCTGACATGGCCCGGGCTTCCCTTTGCGCGGATGACGCCGCGCACGTCCACGCCTTCTCTTGCGATCAGGCGCAGCGACAGCCGCGACCAGAGATCGGTGCCGATCTTGCCGATATAGCGGGCGCGCAGGCCCAGGCGCGCGCAGGCGACCATCGCCGTGGCGGTCATGCCACCGCCCTGGACATCGAACTGACTGAACTGCACCTTAGTGTCGGGTGCCGGAAAGCCGTCGATGCCGGCGATGAGGTCGAGTGCATTGACGCCGAGTCCGACCACGTCGAAAGGCGGCCCGGCCGTCGGCGCAACAGACGTCACGAGGTGATCGCCCCCGCGGTCATGCCGCGCACCATGTAACGCTGGAGAAAGATGAAGGCGACGACCAGCGGCGCGCTGGCGAGTACCGAGAAGGCCATCATCATGCTCCAGTCGGTGACGAACTCCGCCATCAGGCTGTAGATCGCCATGGTGATGACGCGCTTCTCCCACGCTTCGATCAGCACCACCGCGAACAGGAATTCGTTCCACGCGAGCAGGAAGGTATAGAGCCCGGCGCCGATCAGCGCGGGATAGGACAGCGGCAGGAGCGTGCGCAGGATGGCGCCCACCCGCGAGCAGCCATCGACCATCGCCGCTTCCTCCATGTCCTTGGGGATCTGCGCGAAATAACTGCGCAGCATCAGGATGCAGAACGGCAGCGTGAACGTGACGTAGACGATGATCAGCGACAGCAGCGTGTCGTAGAGTCCGAGCTTCACCACCACCTGGAAGTACGGGATGCACAGCAGCACCAGGGGAAACATCTGCGTGGTGATGAGGAACATGAGCACCGCGCGCTGGCCGCGGAAGCGAAAGCGTGCGAGCGCATACGCGGCCATCGCACCGATGAACAGCGACACGACCGTCACCGCGAGCGCCACGAAGTACGTGTTCGCGAATGTCTGCAGATAGCGGCCGCTGCGCAGCACCTTCTGGTAGGCCTCGACGGTGAACAGCGCCGGGATCCAGTCGGGCGGGATCTTCATCACCTCGACGTTCGGCCGCACCGACACCGTGAGCATCCACGCCACGGGGAACAGCATGATGATCGTCACCGCGACGAGAATGACGTAGATGGCGAGATGCGCGGCGCGCCGGCCGTGCGCGCATCCCCCACCGCGCGTTGCGCCGATCAGCCAATGTCGCGCACCGCACGGCGCACGTAGATGGCGCTGACCGCAAACAGGATCAGGAACATGACCACCGCTTCGGCCGAGGCATAGCCGAACTTGAGCTTCTGGAAGGCGTCGAAGTAGATCTGCGTCGCGAGCACTTCCGACGAGTTCATCGGCCCGCCGCCGGTCATGACGAACACCGGATCGAAGGCGCGGAAGGTCCAGATCGAGTCCAGCAGCACGATGGTCGCGATCACGCCGCGCAGCCCCGGCAGCGTGATGTACCAGAACTTCGCGAGCGGTGTCGTCCCGTCGATGTCCGCGGCCTCGTACAGTTCGTCCGGGATCGCCTGCAATCCCGCGAGCAGCATCACCATGAAGAACGGAAAGGCGCGCCAGACATTCATCGCCGTGACCGAGAGCAGCGACGTGTCCGGGTTGCCGAGCCAGTTGATGGTCGCGCTTGGATCGAGGATGCCGAGCGAAGCGAGCAGGCCGTTCACCACGCCGAACGGCGCGAGCATGAGCACCCAGATCATTCCGGCGACCGTCGGCGCGAGCAGCCACGGGATGATCAGCAAGCCCCGCATGAAAGTCCGGACCCTGGCGTTGATCCGCGCGTGCAACAGGAGCGCGAGGCCGAGGCCGATGACCGAGATGCAGTATCACGCTGCCGGCCGTGAACAGGATGGTCTGCCACAACACTCGCCAGAACAGCGAGGTCGTCAGCAGCTGCGCATAGTTGTCGAAGCCGACCCAGGTCTGCTTTTGCATGCTGACGTCGAAAAAGCTCATCCGGATGACCTGCAGCAGCGGGTACACCATCAGCAGGCCGAGGATCAGCAACGCCGGCCACAGGAACGCGTAGGCCTGGATTTCCTGGCGATAGCGGCGGCGGAACGTCAGGGCGCTGGCCATGTGCGGACGCCGAACCGCCCCGGTCCTGCCCGATGCGGCGGGACGGGGTGTCGGCGATTATCCGGATCGGGCGGTGGGTTGCGGCAACGCTCGCGCGCTACTTGGTCGCCGCGAGGATCTTGTTCCACTCCGCGGCCGCGTCGTCCAGCGCCTGCTTGGCGCTCTTCTTGCCCTGCACGACGTTCTGCACCTCGATCGTCATGATCTTGTTCATCTGGACGGCATTGGGCATCCCGAGGAACGGCGAATGCGCATTCGGCAACGCCATCTGCTGGGCAAAGGCCTGGAACAACGGCTTTTCCTTGAACCAGGCTTGATCGGAGACGTCCTTGCGCGCGGGAAACCCGCCGGTGCCCTTGGCCCACATCTCGATCCCCGTCGGGCCCGACATCCAGCGGACGAACTTCCAGGCCGCTTCCTTGTTCTGCGCCTGCGTCGTCACCGTGTTGAGCGATCCGCGCACCATGGTGCCGGTGGTCACGCCCTTAGGCAGCGTGGCGATGTCGTACTTCAGATTCGGGTTGAGCTGCTTCTGGATGGCGATGCCCCACGGGCCCTCGAACATCATCGCGACGTTGCCGGCGCCGAAATTGGCGCGCTTTTCCTTCTCGCCGTTGCTGAGCACGCCCGGCACCGCGACCTTGTCCTTGTTGACCAGGTCGACGTACCACTCGATCGCCTTCACGCCCTCTGGGCTGTTGAAGGCCGCGCGGTTGGTCTTCTCATCGATCAGCGTGCCGCCCGCCTGCAAAATCAGCGGATAGATGTCGTAGGTCATGTTGGTCGGCGGTTCGGACGCCAATGTCGCCGTGGTGGCGAAGATTTTCTTTTCGGGATTCGTCAGCTTCCTGGCGACCGCCACGTATTCGTCCCAGGTCTTCGGCGGCCCGGCGATTCCAGCGCTCTTGAACAGGTCGGTGTTGTAGAACAGCGCGACGGCACCGCTCTCGATAGGCAGGTAGTACTGCTTGCCCCGCCACTTCTGGTGAAAGGTGACGGGGATGTTGTCCATGAACGACTTCGGCTCTTTCGCGATCCAGTCGTCCAGCGGCTCGAGCATCCCGAGATCGGCGAATTCCGCCACCCAGTCGACCTGGACCAGCAGCACGTCCGGCAGCTTCTTCGCCTGAAACAGCACGACCGCCTTGTCGTGAAAGCCGGCGAAAGGCGAGTCGACCAGCGTCAGCGTGATGTCGGGATTGTCCTTCTCGAAGGCGGCCTTGAATTCCGCCATGAACTTCTCGCCCACCTCGGTCGTCTTCCACTGCGACCACCTGACTTCGGTGGGGGCCGCGGAAGCCGCGGTCGACGCCAATGCCGCGACGCCGAGTACGAACAGCGCAAAGCTGCGAACCAGACCTGCCAGGAACGGATTCATGTTTCCCCCTCGAAGTACGTTTTGACTTCGACCGTGCCTGGGACTCGCCGGTCGATCGGAACTGCGTCAGCAAGAGCTCATGCAGCGAGCTGCTTTGTTCATGTCGCGATGATCGCCGTCTCAGGCGGCGAGCGTCAACATCCGTGCCAATGCGCGGCGGCAAGGGCACCGGAACGACCTTGGCCCGTGTGTGGCGCGCAACGAGGTCTTCGGTGTGGCCGACATTCATGCGCAGGAACATGTCGCGGAACATATCCTCCAGCGACGCCATGATGTCCTCCTGGATGTCCGCGGGCAGATTCCAGAAGCGCTCCTTCATGCCGGCCCACGCCTTCTTCCGCGTGTTGTAGACGAACTGCGCATCGGTCTCGTCGGCGGCCCGCTCGTTTGCATGGTGGGCGAAGACGTAGGCCCGGATTTCGTCCTTGACCGCCTGCGGCAGGCGCGGGTGGTCGAAGATGAGATTGTTGAAGCCCAGCGCGAGGTGGATCTCCACCGTCCCGGTCTCCGGGAATTTGGACAGCTGCTCGCGGGGGAGCGTCGATGCGCCGTGCTGCACGACGCCGGCGAGTCCGTATTCCTCGCGGCAGACGCGCGAGATGTCGCGCAAGGTGTCGTAACCGACGTTGATCGGCGCGAGGCTGCCATCGGGCAGGACCTTGCCGCCGTGGTAGGTCCCCGAGTTCACGCTGACCTTGCTGACGCCGATGGCGCCGTTGCCGCCTGCGGACAGCGCCCGCGGGAAAGGTGGCCATGAACGCGCGCATTTCCTCGGGCGTCGTGTTGTGGTGGCCGACCTCGCCGATCTCCGCGCCGACCGAAATCGTCACGCCAGCCGGCTCGAGCTCACGGATGAGGCGCGTGAAATGCGCCGTCAGCTCGGCGTTGAGCCGCTGCTGGTCGACCACCGTCGGCAGCGACAGGTCCACCACCGTCGACGCGTCGATGTCGATGTTGAAAAAACTGGCGGCGATCTGCGCCCGGATCACGTCGCTGAGACGCTGGATCTCGGCCTTCGGGTCCGTGAGATAGCTCTTGGCGTTGACCTGATCGTGGTCCGCCTGCAGGAAGACCGGACCCGTATGTCCTTCACGCATCGCCGCCGCGAGTACGGCCGCCGTGTATTCGGCCGGGGGCTGCTTGGCGTAAATGGCTTCACCGACCGCCTGTTCGAAAATGAGCAGCTGCGCGCCGATTTTCCCGGCGGCGCGGAACACCGCGCGGCAGGTCTGGTAGCTCCAGCCGCGCAGGTTCAAGGCCGGCACGGTACGGTCCGACCATTGACCCGCCCCCCGGGCCATGTAGAGGTCCTGCACCGACGCGGGCACCACGCCCGCGGCGTGCGCTGCTTCGCGGATCGCCCAGATCGCCGCCGCGCGCGCATCGGGTTCCGCCAGCGCCGCGGCGCGGGCCCAGCGGTCCAGCATGTCGGCGGCCGGCCGCACGCCCTTCGGCAGGCGCGGCTCCGGACCGGAGGACAGCCCCAGGCTGCGAAGATCGGCGATCACATCGTTGAGCGTCGTGCGTTCCATTGCGCAAGCCTCGTGGAGCAGGTGACACGGGAAGTTGGATCGACTCACGTCGCCGACGACGGGTCGGGTCGGGAGTATCGAATCAATAAGTATAGCAAGCGTGCCGGTCCGCAGCGCGCGGCGGGCGTGGCCCGACGCCAAAGGCCGCGATTCCGGGTGTAGGCTAACGGGCAAGCGGGTTAAGGGGCGCGTCAGCCAATACCGTGCCACAGGTGATCATGCTGCGCGCGAATACGGTCATCGAATGAAAAGATTGCAATCCAGAGTAACGCTGATAACCGGCGCAGGACAGGGCATAGGCGCAGCCTGTGCTCGTCGATTTGCGCAGGAAGGCGCGTCGGTCATGCTCGTCGATGTCAATGCGACGTCGGGTTCGGCGCTGGTCCGTGCGCTGAACGACGATGGCTATGACGCCGAGTTCACGTGCGCGGACGTGTCGCGCAAGTCCGAGGTCGATGCGGCCGTCGCGGCGGCGGTGACGCGCTTCAAGCGCATCGACATTCTGGTCAACAACGCCGGCATTACACACGCCGCGGAATTTCTCGACCTCGAGGAAGCGGACTTCGATCGCGTCATCGCGGTCAACCTCAAGTCGATGTTCCTGATGAGCCAGGCGGTGGCGCGGCTGATGGTGAAGCAATCATGGCCCGGCAAGCATGGCGGCGCGATCGTCAACATGTCGTCGGTCAACGCGGTGCTGGCGATTCCGAATCAGGTTCCGTACGTGATTTCCAAGGGCGGTGTCAATCAGCTGACCAAGGTGTCTGCGCTCGCTCTCGCGCCCTACGGTATCCGCGTCAATGCCATCGGCCCTGGAACGATCCTGACCGAGATGGCCAAGACCGCGGTGCTGACCAACGATGAAGCCCGCCGGAAGATCCTTTCGCGCTCGCCGCTGGGGCGTTGCGGCGAGCCCGAGGAAATCGCCGCCGTTGCCGCGTTTCTCGCCAGCGACGACGCCTCTTACCTGACCGGGCAGACGATCTATCCGGATGGCGGGCGGCTGGCGTTGAACTACACCGTGCCCGTGGTCGACCCAGAAAGTGCGGCGAGCTAAGGCTGGCCGAATCTCCCCGCGATGAGATCGCGAAGAAATTCGGCGACCCATGCCCGGCCCGGGCCACCGTGGTAGGTCGCGCGGTGCAGGCGATGAATGTTTCTGACAGTCACCGTGAACGTCGGCACCGACGAATTGGGGGTATGTTTGCCAGGCACCCGCTCGATGTCGAGAGCGAAATCCGTAGGGGAAAAACCGAATCGAACAACCTCTGCCGTAAATGCGAGCTGGTCGCCCCGGGCCATCAGGTAATGACGGGCATCCCCTTGCAGCAGTGGGCGCCTCTGTTCGCCGAAGCCCAAATGAACGGGATCTGCCGCTTCTCCAGCATTGCGACCTTCGATCATCTTGCCGGACTCCTCTAACAGTCAAAACGCGGCCATACCATGTAGCCTGAGCATTGACAGCAACCTTCGCGCCAAGAATTTTTTTTCGTTATCTTCCGATGGGTTACCAATTTGCCATGTTCGACGTTGGCGGGTCATTGTAAGAAACGCCGTCACTGACCAGGTTGTAGCAGTCATCGCGTCGGCCATCGACACCCAGTTCCGCAAGCCAACGACGCGCACTCAAGCTTCACGCAAGGAAATCGGGCTCTGATCCCATTGCTCAGGGAAGCTTCACGACCTGCTTGCCGAAGTTCTCGACCTTCCAGTCGACGCCGATCATCCCTGCATCTCGATGGTGCCTGACCCCGTCTCTCGCATCCTCACCAACCGAGATCGGCCCAAGTTGCTGTGTTGGTCCAGTAGTAGGGGTCCGACAAGTCGCGAGCACTCGCCTTCTTCATCGTCGCATCCTGCTTCGCACGATACTCACTTGCGATTTTCGCCCCATCCTGTCCCGCCAGTTTGCTTTGCGGATGGAGCTGGCGATACGCCTCGTATTCCTTTGGGCCACCAACGTAGACCTGATTCCTGGCCGCATCCGGATAGATGAAATACTTCTTGCCGGTGCGCTGCATCGCCCGGATCTGGCCGGGTGCCATCCGCCGCACCCAGTCTTGCTGCGCCGTTGTTGTCGCGACGAGCACCTTGAAGCCGAGGCCGAGGAGCTCAGTCTCGTCGACCGGCGGGGCGGGCACGGCGGCGCCCGCCGCGCCTGCGACCATCACCGATAGTGCCAACGCCGCCGGGACGGTGCGCAAGATCACACGGCGTATTTTCATGAAATGATTCATTGAAGTGGATCCTGTCGTGGTTGAGTTGATTCGCAAAATAACAAAATAGGGGTCAGACACTTTCATGCCAGCTAGACTTTGCGGCGCGTGATCACTTGCAAACTGGGGTCTGACCCCACGCTCACATGCTCAGGTCAGCTTCACGACCTGCTTGCCGAAGTTCTCGCCCTTGAGCAACGCGATGAGCCCTTTGGGCGCGTTGGCGAGGCCATCGACCACCGACTCGCGGTACTTGAGTTTGCCGTCCGCAAAATAACCTCCGAGCCCTTTCAGCGCCTCGCCGTAGCGATCCTTCCAGTCGAAGACGATCATGCCCTGCATCTTGATGCGATTGACCAGCACCGACCGCATCATCTTGTAGCCGTAGGGCTCGACCGCGTTGTACTCCGCGATCAGGCCGCAGATGATGATGCGCGAACGCAGGTTCATGATGCGCAACAGCGTATCGAGGATCGACACCGCCGACATTCTCGAAGTGGACGTCCACGCCCTTGGGGCAATGCGTGCGCAGGTCCTGCAGCAGATTGCCCGCCTTGTAGTCGACGCAGGCGTCGAAGCCGAGTTCCTGCACCACGTAATCGCACTTGGTCTTGCCGCCGGCGATGCCGACCACGCGGCAGCCGGTGATTTTCGCGAGCTGGCCGACCACGCTGCCGACCGCGCCCGACGCCGCCGACACGACCACCGTCTCGCCGGCCTTGGGCTGGCCGATGTCGAACAGCCCGAACCACGCCGTCATGCCGGGCATGCCGAGCAGGCCGAGGTAGTACGAGGCCGGCGCGCGTTTCGGGTCGATCTTGGTCAGGTCCCTGGCTTTCGCGATGCCGTAGAGCTGCCAGCCGAGCGGCGCGAGCACCTTGTCGCCCGGTGCGAAGGCCGCGTCCTTCGATTCGACGACTTCGCCGACGGTCTGGCCGACCATCACTTCCCCGATCTGCACAGGCGGCACATAGGATTTCGCATCGCTCATGCGGCCGCGCATGTAGGGATCGAGCGACAGCCATTCGTTTCTGACCAGCACTTCACCGGCGGCGGGCACGGCGACGGGCGCATCGACGATGCGGAAATTGTCTTCGGTCACCGCGCCCTGCGGGCGGCTGGCAAGGAGTACCTGCTGGTTCATGATCGCCACGGAAGATCTCCTGCAGACTGCTTAGACGCTTGCGAATCGTTCGAGATGGTGATCGGCGTCGCCGAACTGCTGCGCGATCATCGTCAGGCGGCGAAACGTGTGGCTGACCTTCATCTCGTCGGTCATGCCCATGCCGCCGTGTAGCTGCACCGACTCCTGCGCGACGTGCCGGCACGCATCGGCGATCTTGATTTTCGCCGCCGAGACGATGCGCTTGCGCTCGGCGGGGTCGTGCTCGGAGTCGACTTTGGCGCAGGCCAGGCTCGCCATCGATCGCGCCTGCTCGCCGCTGATCACCATGTCGACCATGCGGTGCTGCAGCGCCTGGAATGCGCCGATCGGAACGCCGAACTGCTTGCGCGTCTTGAGGTACTCGAGCGTTGCGTCGTTGGCGTACTTGATCGCGCCGACCGCTTCCGCGCACAACAGCGCGATGGCGAAGTCGGTCGTCTGCTCGATCAGCGGCAACGCTTCGCCCTCGCGGCCGAGCAGCGCGTCGGCATCGACGCTGCACGCTCCCGCAGCGCGATGTCGGCGGCGGGCATGCCGTCGATGGTGCGGTAAGCGTTCTGGGCGAGTCCGGGCGCGTGCGCATCGACCAGGAACAGGCTGATCCCGTCGGCGTCGGTGTCGTTGCCGGCGGTGCGCGCCGAGACGACCAGTCGGTCGGCGCAAGGCGCATGCAGCACGACGCACTTGTCGCCGTCGAGGACGAAACCGCCGCTGCTTCTCCGGGCGCGCGTCGCGACATGCGCCAGGTCGTAGCGCGCGGCCCTTTCGCCATGCGCGAAAGCCATCTTGAGCTCGGCCGGCAACGATTCGGGGCAACAGCGCCTGCTGTTGCGCTGCATCGCCGGCGCGCGCGACGAAGCGCGCGGCAAGCAGCGTCGACAGGTAGGGCTCGACGAGCAGCGCCTCGCCGAATGCCTCCATCACGCCCAGCAGGTCGACCGCGCCGCCGCCAAACCCGCCGCGCATCCGCCGGCAGCGGCAGTCCCAGCAGTCCGATGTCGGCGAGTGCCGACCAGACGCTGCCGCTGCAGCCGTCGGCCGACGCGATGATCTGCCTGCGCGTCTCGAAGTCGTATTGCTTCTCGACGAAGCGCCGCACCGTCGCGGCCAGCAGTTGCTGCTCTTCGCTGTAGTCGAAGTTCATGCGTGGCTCCTACAGTCCCAGCGCCATCTTGGCGATGATGTTGCGCTGGATCTCGTTCGAGCCGGCGTAGATCGAGGTCTTGCGATAGTTGCAGTAGCGCGGGGCGAGCGCAGCGGTGAAGGCGTCGAAATCGGCCGCGGGTTCGCGCGGCGCGAAGGGCTGCGCCAGCGGACCGACGGCCTGCATCATGAGTTCCGTCAGCGCCTGCTGGATCTCGGTGCCCTTGATCTTCAGCATCGACACTTCCGCGCCCGGCGCGTTGCCTGCACGCAGCTGATCGAGAAAGCGCAGATTCGTGATCGCCAGCGCCATCAGCTCGACTTCGACCCGCGAGACCCGGTCCCGAAAGCGCGGATCGTCGAGCAGCGGCTTGCCGTTCTTCTGCTGCTTCGCGGCGAAGGCCTTGAGACTTTCGAGTTCGCGCTGCGAGGCGCCGATGCGCGCGGTGTTCATGCGCTCGTGGCCAAGAAGATACTTGGCGACCGTCCAGCCCTTGCCCTCGTCGTGCACGCGGTTCTCGACCGGCACCCTGACGTCGTCGAAGAACACTTCGTTGACTTCGCGGCCTCCGTCCATCAGCGGCAAGGGGCGCACCGTGATGCCCGGTGTCTTCATGTCGATGAGCAGGAAGGAGATGCCGTCCTGCTTGCGCTCGAGCCCCGGTTCGGTGCGCACCAGGCAGAAGATCCAGTCGGCCATGTGCGCGAGCGTGGTCCACGTTTTCTGGCCGCTGACGACGTAGTGCTCGCCGTTGCGCACCGCGCGCGTGCTGAGCGAAGCCAGGTCCGAGCCCGAGCCCGGCTCCGAATAGCCCTGGCACCAGAAGTCCTCGCCGTGGTAGATGCGCGGCAGGAACCTCTGCTTCTGCGCATCGGTGCCGAATTTCAGCAGCACCGGCGCGCACATCATCAGTCCGAACGGGATCAGCGGCGGCGTGCCGGCGTAGCCGCACGCTTCCTCGAAGATGTACCGCTTGACGACGTTCCAGCCGGTGCCGCCCCATTCCGGCGGCCACGCCGGGGCGATCCAGCCCTTGGCGGCGAGGATCCGGTGCCAGCGCAGCAGATCGTCCCTGGACAGCGAGCGATAGCGGGTCACCTTGTCGCGCAGGTCGGCCGGCAGATGGTCGCGCAACCACGTCGCTCACTTCGTCGCGAAAGGCCAGTTCTTCGGCGGAGTAGTTGAGGTCCATGGAGCGGTTCGGGAAGGCGAGGGAGCAGTCGTTCCGTCTTGCGGCGGGCGCACGAAACCCGTTGCCCATTGCGCGGAATCTTAACCTAGAATGCTCGCCAAGGGCGTGGCGATCAGGTCCGTCGCCTCCGATCGCAGCGAGAGGAATTCAATGAGCGTGCAGCAACTGTTCGACCTCAAGGGCAGGACTGCGCTGGTCACGGGCGGATCGCGCGGTCTGGGGCTGCAGATCGCCGAGGCGCTCGGCGAGCAGGGCGCGCGGGTCGCGCTGACGGCGCGCAAGCGCGACGAACTCGATCGTTGCCGTCGAGCATTTGCGCAACCGGGGCATCCATGCGCTGGCCGTGCCCTGCGACATGTCCGATCCGGCGGCGATCGCGCCGGCGGTCGCGCGCGCGATCGAGGCGCTCGGCCCGATCGACATCCTGGTCAACAATGCGGGGACGACCTGGGGCGCGGCGACGATCGAACATCCGCTCGACGCCTGGCAGAAAGTCATCAACCTGAACCTGACCGCGATGTTCGTCGTGAGCCAGGAAGTCGGCAAGCGCTGCATGGTGCCGCGGCGCCAGGGCAAGATCATCAACATCGCGTCGATCCTCGGCCTGGTCGGCGGCGGCGACCCCGGGCGCCCCGCGACGATCGCGTACAACACCAGCAAGGGCGGCGTCGTCAATTTCACGCGCTCGCTCGCCGCCGAGTGGGCGCCGTACAACATCAACGTCAACGCGATCGCACCGGGATTCTTCCCGACCAAGATGACCAAGGGCATCATGGAAATGCTCGGTGACGCGGTCGCCAGCAAGGCGCCGCTGAAGCGCGTCGGCGGACCCGAGGATCTCAAGGGCCTCGTCGCGCTGTTCGCGTCGGATGCCTGCGCATTCATCACCGGCCAGATCGTCGCCGTCGACGGCGGCGTGACCATCATCTGAATGGACATCGAAGCCGCTCTCGGTCGCAAGCTGCCGTTCGCGCGCCATCTGGGCATCCGCCTGGTCAGCAAGGGCGGCGGCAAGGCGCGGCTGCAGGTCGACGTGCGCCCGGAATTGATGAACAGCTGGGACGCGGTCCACGGCGGAGTCACCATGACGCTGCTCGACATCGCGCTGGCGGTCGCATTGCGCTCGACCGATCCGGACGAGAAGGGCGCGATCACCGTCGAGTTGAAGGTCAATTTCGTCGGTCCCGGGCTCGGTACGCTGGTCGCCGACGGCCGCTGCGTGCATCGCGGCAAGACCATCGCGTTCTGCGAAGGCGAAGTGCACGACGCCGCCGGGAAGCTCGTCGCCACGGCGAGCGGTACGTTCATGCTGCGGCGAGTGCGTGCCGCCCCCGATGCCGCGCACAGCCTGCCTGAGCCGATGGGCGAGTACGACGCCTTCGTCGGGACGCGGCCCGTGGCCGCCGCGCATGCCTTCGACGTCGACGCGCTCGAGCGCTATCTGCGCGACCACATCGAGGGCTTCGAGGGACCGATCGACGTCGCGCAGTTCAAGGGCGGGCAGTCGAACCCGACCTTCCTGCTCGAGACGCGCGCGAAGTCCTACGTGCTCAGGCGCAAGCCGCCGGGCGCGTTGCTGCCTTCCGCGCACGCCGTCGACCGCGAATACCGGGTGATCTCGGCGCTGGCGGGCAGCGACGTGCCCGTGCCGCGCACCTACGTGCTTTGCACCGACCCGGCGGTGATCGGGTCGATGTTCTACGTGATGGAGTTCGTGCACGGCCGCGTGCTGTGGGACCCGCTGCTGCCGGGCATGACGCCCGCATGAGCGGAGCGCGATCTTCGACGAGATGAATCGCGTCATCGCCGCGCTGCACCGCGTCGACTATGCGGCGATCGGCCTTGCCGACTACGGCAAGCCCGGCAACTACTTCGCGCGCCAGATCGATCGCTGGACGCGCCAGTACAAGGCGTCGGCGACGGAGCCGTGCGAGGCGATGGATCGGCTGATCGACTGGCTGCCGGAAAATATTCCGGCCGGCGACGAGACGTCGATCGTTCATGGCGACTACCGCCTCGACAACATGATCTTTCATCCCACCGAGCCGCGCATCCTGGCGGTGCTCGACTGGGAGCTGTCGACGCTCGGCCATCCGATGGCGGATTTTTCGTACCACATGATGGCGTGGCGGCTGGCACCCCACGAGTTTCGCGGCATGCGCGGCGTCGACTTCGCGTCGCTCGGCATCCCGGCCGAGCGGGATTATCTCGAACGCTACCTGCATCGCGTCGGGGCGGCGCGGGCGCCCGACGCGACCGAGTGGGGCTTCTACATGGCGTACAACATGTTCCGCATGGCCGGCATCCTGCAGGGCGTGAAAGCGCGCGCGCTGGCGGGCAACGCCGCGAGCGCGCAGGCGCTGGAAGCGGGCAATCGCGCGCGGCCGATGGCGGAGTTGGGCTGGCAACAGGTCGAACGGATGCGCGCAGGGCATTGACTCGAGACCGAAGGAACGACATGAATTTCGACTATTCGCCGAAAGTGCAGGCCCTGCGGACACGGCTGCGGCAGTTCATGGACGAACACGTCCATCCGAACGAGGCACGCTTCGACGCCGAGATGGCGGAGGGCGATCGCTGGCAGCCGACGCAGGTGGTCGAAGAGCTCAAGGCCAAGGCGAAAGCCGCCGGCCTGTGGAACCTGTTCCTGCCCGAGTCCGGGCACGGCGCAGGGCTGACCAACACCGAGTACGCGCCGCTGTGCGAGATCATGGGGCGCGTGCTGTGGGCGGCCGAGGTCTTCAATTGCTCGGCGCCGGACACCGGCAACATGGAGGTGCTGGAACGCTACGGCACGCCCGAGCAGAAGAAGCAATGGCTCGAACCCCTGCTCGACGGCCGCATTCGTTCGGCGTTCACGATGACCGAGCCGGCCGTGGCTTCGTCGGATGCCACCAACATCCAGAGTTCGATCGTGCGCGACGGCGACGAGTACGTCATCAACGGCCGCAAGTGGTGGTCGTCGGGGGCCGGCGACCCGCGCTGCCGGATCTTTATTTTCATGGGCAAGACCGACCCGACTGCGGCGAAGCACGCGCAGCAGTCGATGGTCCTGGTCCCGCGCGACACGCCGGGCGTGAACGTCCTGCGTCACCTGCCGGTGTTCGGCTACGACGACGCGCCGCACGGCCACATGGAGATCCTGTTCGACCAGGTGCGGGTGCCGGTGTCGAACATCCTGCTGGGCGAGGGCAGAGGTTTCGAAATCGCGCAGGGTCGGCTCGGGCCCGGCCGCATCCACCACTGCATGCGGGCGATCGGACTGGCCGAGCGCGCGCTGGAGAAGATGTGCAAGCGAGTCAGGTCGCGCGTCGCGTTCGGCAAGGCCATTGCCGAGCAGACGGTGACGCTGGAGCGGATCGCCGAGGCGCGCATCATGATCGACCAGGCGCGCCTGCTTACGCTCAACGCCGCCTACAAGATGGACACCGTCGGCAACAAGGCCGCGCGCGCCGAAATCGCGATGATCAAGGTCGCCGCGCCGGCGATGGTGTGCCAGGTGATCGACTGGGCGATCCAGGCGCACGGGGCGGCGGGTGTCTGCGACGACTTCGGATTGGCGCGCGACTACGCGCACGCCCGCACCCTGCGGCTGGTCGACGGACCCGATGAAGTGCACCGGAACCAGATCGGCAGGATGGAACTCGCGAAGTACGCGTAGTGCGGCGATTCACCTATGATGACAAATATGGCCCCGCCAGCAAATCCCGATCCCGCGCTGATCGACAAGCTCGTCGTCGCCAACCGCATCCTGTACGACCAGGGTGTCGTCGATGGCTTCGGTCACGTCAGCGTGCGTCATGACCAGTCGCCCACGCACTTTCTGCTCGCGCGCAACATGGCCCCCGCGCTCGTGCGTCGCGACGATATCCTCACCTTCGACCTGGACGGTGCCGCGCTGGATGCGAACGGGCGACGCGTCTATCTCGAGCGCTTCATCCACGGCGAAATCTACCGCGCGCGGCCCGACGTGCACGCCGTCGTGCACAGCCATTCGCCGAGCGTCATTCCGTTCGGCGTGACCCGACAGTCGCTGCGTCCGGTGTTCCACATGAGCGGCTTCCTGGGGCAAGGCACCGCGCTGTTCGACATTCGCGACAGCGCGGGCGACACCGACATGCTGATCAGCAGCGGGGCGCTGGGCAAGGCGCTGGCGGCAGTACTTGGCTCGCGCTCTACGGTGCTGATGCGCGGGCATGGGTCGACCGTCGTCGGTTCTTCGATCGAGCAGGTCGTCTATCGCGCGATCTACGCCGAAGTGAACGCAAAATTGCAGATGCAGGCGATCGGGTTGGGCGACGTAACTTATCTCAACGAGCAGGAAGCCGCGAAGGCGATGGCGACCAACGACACGCAACTGGCGCGTGTGTGGGAGTTGTGGAGCAAGCGGATTGGGCCGGTATCCGACCCTTGAGTCCGACCAGCACCGCCGCCTCCGCGTCCACCCATGACTGAACCCACGCGCAGCTCCAGCTACCGGTTCGGCACCTTCGAGTTGCAGCCAGCCGAGCGCCTATTGCTGGCGGGTGGTGAGCAGGTCGTGCTGGGCCCGCGCGCCTTCGATCTGCTGGTCGCGCTGGTGCAGCGGCCCGGCCAACTGGTGACCAAGGAAGAGCTGCTGGACACCGTCTGGCCCAACCTCGTCGTCGAAGAGAACAACCTGCAGGTGCAGGTCTCCGCGTTGCGCAAGATACTCGGACAGGAGGCGATCGCAACGATTCCAGGACGTGGCTACCGATTCGCCGTCACGCTCGCGGCAGCAACGCGAGCGGTTCATCGCCGGGCCGTCGACCAGCAATCGGCCGCAGGCATTGTCGCCGCTGCCGCTTGCGCCCATCGATGAAGATCGTGCCATCGATCGCGGTGCTGCCGTTCGTGAACATGAGCGACGACGCGGCCAACGAGTACTTTGCCGACGGCATCGCGGAGGAGCTGCTCAACGTGCTCTCGAAGATCCGCGGCCTGCGGGTGGCGTCGCACACGTCGGCATTCACCTTCAAGGGCAGCAAGGTCGACATCCCGACGGTGGCGCAGAAGCTGAACGTGGCGACCATCCTCGAAGGGAGCGTCCGCAAGTTCGGCAAACGCGTGCGGATTACCGTGCAGCTCGTCGAGGTGGCCACCGACTCGCATCTCTGGTCGGAGACCTATGACCGCGAGCTGGAGGACATCTTCGCGGTGCAGGACGACATCGCGCAGTCGGTGGTGAAGGAGCTGCGATCGGCGCTCCTGGGAGAGAAGCGGGATACATCAGCGAATGCCGCGGTGAAGGCGGAGGTGCGGGCCGCCGCGAAGGGACGCGGAGAGAATGCGGAGGCGTATCGGCTTTACCTGCAGGGACGGTCGATGGTCGCTCGCCGGACACAAGCAAGCGTAACGACCGGAATCGAGCATCTCCGGCAAGCGGTGAGCCTCGACCCGGAGTATGCGTTGGCGTGGGCCGCGCTGGCCGATGCCCAGACGATCGAGGCGGGATCAGGCGGTTGGACGCCGTACGAAGAGGGGTATCGACGCGCCCGCGAGGCGGCAGAACGCGCGCTGGCGTTGGAGCCGGATCTCGCAGAGGGGCACGTAGCGCTCGCGCGAGTTCGCTGGGGATACGACTGGGATTGGTCGGGCGCGGACGCATCGTCGCGGCGAGCGCTGGAGTTGGCGCCGGGAAACGCTGAGGTCGTGCTCGCCGCGGCAGCGGTCGCCGGGGGCGTTGGCCGCCTGGACGAATCGATCGCGCTTTGCCGGCGAGCGATTGCGCTTGATCCCCTCAACGTGCACGGCCACCGCTATCTCGGACTGTTTTCTCTGTTCGCCGGTCTTCTGGAGCAGGCGGAGTCGGCGGTGAAGGAGGCGCTCGAGCTCAATCCTCTTGGCGGGATGACCCACGCCGCTCTCGGCCAGGTCTATCTCGCGCAGGGTCGGTTCGCAGAGGCGCTCGCGGCATTCGAGAAGGAATCGCATGACGGATTTCGGCTGCTGGGGCTGTCGGTGGCCAATCACGCGCTGGGGCGGAAGAACGCCGTCATCCGCCGCGCTCGAGCAACTGGGCGAACTTCCGATGCACGCGTACCTGAACGCCCAGGCTAATGCCTACTGCGGCAATGTCGACCTGGCCTTCGAATGGCTGGAGCGCGCGTACAAGCAACGCAACGCCGGCCTGTGCCAGATGAAACCCCAGCCCCTGCTGCGCAACCTTCGCAGCGACCCGCGATGGCAGTCGTTTCTAAAGAAGATGAGACTTGCGGATTGAGTCAGCGTCATCCGCGACCGTGCGCTAGTTCATCAGCACATTCACGATCGCGTTCCCGATGCCCATCAGCGCCGAGCCCGAAATCAGCCCGGCGCAGATCGGCTCCATGCCCTCGACCCAGAAGTCGTTGCCCTTGGTGCCCGGCGTCGGGTGGCTGCGGCCCATCACCCAGAAGATCATCGCGCCCACCCACATCGCGAAGGTGGACTCGGGCGGCAGCACGACGCCGAGGCCGATCGACACCGCGGACAGCGGGAACCGGCCTTTGGTGACGATGCGCGCGATCTCGATGGCCGCGGCGGCAGACCGCCGCGACGATCATCGACACGACGGCCGAAGAGGGCAGTGCGCTGAGGCCCTTGGCGATGAGCTCGGCGACGCCCTTCCACTGCAGCGCCGCCGGCATGGCGAAATTGTCGGAGACCATGGTCGCCACCGAGCGCACGCCGTTCGCGTCGGGCGGCAGGAACAGCAGGAAGAACAGCGGCACGCAGGCGATCGCGCCGGCGAAGATGCCGATCACGTGGCCGATCGCCTGCTGGCGCGGCTTGCGCGCCGAGCATGTAGCCGGGCTTGATGTCGGAGAGCAGGTTGGCGGCGTTGGCGGCGATCTCGGCCGTCATGCCCGCCGGGATCAGGTTGCTCGCCGGATTGGTGCGGTCGATCGCGCCCATCGTGAACTGCGTGATCTTGGACAGCGCGCCGGTGGGCGTCCACGACGTGAGCGCCATCGAGTTGGTGCAGATGATCGACAGCACGAAAATGAGCGGCAGCGAGATGAACGCGAGCAGCCACGGCACGCCGAAGAACGCGTGCGTGACCGCCGCCCCGAGCACGCTGAAGATCGGCACGCCGACCGCCGAGATCCACAGCGGCAACTCGATGTGCGTGAGCACGTCGGGGCCGCTGCCTGGTCGCGCCGCGCTTGAAGAGGCCCTTGAAGATCTCGGGCCGGCCGAGCAGGCTCACCAGCGAGCCGACCACCATCATCGTCACGCCCCACCACAGCGACCACTGGTTGACGATCTCGGCGCGCGAAATCGGGACCACCGCGCCGGTGGGCCGACGCGGGCGACGATGTCGCCGGCGCTGGATCATGATCGGCGCCAGGATGACGAAATTGATGAACGCGCCGAGCAGGCAGCTGGTCGCGACCGCGATGCCCATGAGGCCGCCGACGCCGAGCATCGCCGCATCGAGCGTGAGGCGCAGCCCGAGCTGCGCGGATGTCGGTGCCGAGGATCGTCGGGATGTACTGGCTGCGCCTTCGCCGACCGCGGCGTAGTAGTACGAATCGAGCCGCTCGTGGAACGTCCACGGCTCCTTCATGCCCGCCCACTGGTCCATGCGCAGGATCTTGAACTGCAGCAGCTTCATCCAGCCGTCGCTGATGACCGCCTGGTAGATCGCCGGTGCAGAGCGCCGTGCTAGCCGAGCAGCCGCGCCTTGAACATGCCCGCGCTGGCCGCCGCCGGTGTAGAGCGCGTCGAGCACCACGCCGCTGGCGCGGCCCTCGGGGAACGGCAGCTGCTCCTCGTTGATGAAACGCCGCTTCATCGGAAACGCGAGGAGCACGCCGATGATCGACACCACGCACATCCACGTCATCATGTGCCACCACGGGATGATCCGTGCCGGTCACCAGCATGTAGGCGGCCAGGCTCGCAGATCATCGGCGACGATCATGTAGCCGGCCGCGGTGGCGATCGACTGCGTGCAGTTGTTCTCGAGGATGGTGAAATCCGCGGCGAAGCCCGCGCCGTGCATGATGCGATAGAGCGCGAAGGCGAGGATGACCGAGGTCAGGCCCACGCCGATGGTGATGCCGGTCTTGCGCGCCGATGTAGAGCGCGGTGGCGGCCAGCACGCCGCCGAGCAGGAAGCCGGTGATCGCCGAGCGGATCGTCAGCTGCGGCATGTCGCCGCGAAAGACGTTCTTGAACCACCAGTCGTCCTTCTGCGCCCGCGTCCAGGTGCGGATCTGCTCTTCGGTCAGGTGTTGTAGTGCCATGGAACTCGTTCAGGACGTTGCGGCGGCTGCAGCGGGTCGGTCTACTTCGCGCCGCGCGCGTAGTACTTGAACAATTCGTCGACTTGCGGCTTGGTCAGCGGCGCCGGCAGGAACTTGAGACTGACCGCGTCCGCCATCGCCTCGTCGAGCCCCGAAAGCCGGTCGAGGCGCAGATTCTCCTTCGGGTAGAACTTGTCGCGGACGTCCTTGGCCAGCGCCTCGGAAATGCCGACCCATTCCGCGTAGGCCTTCAGCGCCGCCGGGTCGGAGTACATCCAGTCGAGCGTTTCCCGATACGCCTGCAGGTAGCGATCGATGGCGTCGCGGCGCTGCTCGGCGGTCGCGGTGTTGGCGATCATCAGGCGCACCGTCTGGTTGCGAAACGCCGGCACGTCGCTTTCGCGCACGATGATGCGAATCCTTCCCTGCTGCAGGTCGGCGACGCCGAACGGCGGCGCCGACCAGCCGATGTCGACCTGGCCCGTCATCGTCTGGGTGAAGGTCGCGGCCGGGCTGCCGGTCGCCACCGGCTTGGCCTGCACGCCGAATTCGCGGTTGAACGCCAGCACCGCGAGGTTGGTCGACGAGCCGTTGGTCGAATACGCGATGGTCTTGCCGCCGGCGTCCTTGATGCTCTTGATCGGCGACGCCGCCGGGACGTACCAGAACAGATCGTCGGCGCCGGTCGTCGAATTGGCGATGGCGCGCACCGGCGCGCCCTTGGCGAACGCGCCCAGCACGCCGGCGGTGCCCACGCCGACGCCGATGTCGACGCTGCCCGAGATCACCGCCTGCAAGGTCTCGCCGGCGCCCTGGGTATAGAGCAGTTCGAGGTTGAGGCCGCGCTTCTTGAAAAAGCCGGCCTTCTGACCCAGCTCCGGCGCGGCGTTCTCCCAATTGCCGCGCTGCCCGATCGCGAGCTTCAGCGTGTCCTCGGCCAGCGCGCTTTGCCATGCGCACAGCGCCCACACCGCCAGGAGCAAACGCCCGAATGTCTTGCCGATCATGATTCCCCCAATGAGCACGCACCCGCTCCCTCTGCGAGAGGCAGGGGTGGGCGCATTATGCCGCTGCCGGAACTGTCTGTGGGGCCGACATTGGGCGATAGGACGGCGCGGTCCCGCGCCATCGCGTAAAATGCGCAGCCTGCGCGTTGTCCGATCGTTCCCACCAACCAGGAACCATTGCATGCGAGTCTTCAATTTCAGCGCCGGTCCCGCGGTGCTGCCGGAAGCAGTGTTGCGGCAGGCCGCCGCCGAGATGCTCGACTGGCACGGCAGCGGCATGTCGGTCATGGAAATGAGCCACCGCGGCAAGGAGTTCATCGCCATCGCCGACAAGGCTGAAGCCGACCTGCGCACGCTGCTGGCGATTCCGGCCAACTACAAGGTGCTGTTCCTGCAGGGCGGCGCGATTGCCGAAAACGCGATCGTGCCGATGAACCTGCTGCGCGGCCGCACGGTGGCCGACTACGTCCACACCGGCGAATGGTCGAAGAAGTCGATCAAGGAAGCGGGCAAGTACTGCACCGTCAACATCGCGGCGTCGGCCGAAGATCAGCAGTTCACGTACGTCCCTGCGCGCGAAACCTGGAAGCTGACGCGCGACGCCGCCTACGTCCACGTCTGCACCAACGAGACCATCGGCGGCGTCGAGTACCAGTGGACGCCCGACGTGGGCGATGTGCCGCTGGTGGCGGACGTGTCGTCGCATATCCTCTCGCGCGTGATCGACGTGTCGAAGTACGGCGTGATGTACGGCGGCGCGCAGAAGAACATGGGCCCGGCGGGACTGACGCTGGTGATCGTGCGCGACGACCTGCTCGACCGCGCCCTGCCGATCACGCCCTCCGCGTTTCACTGGCAGGAACAGGCGGCCAGCGACTCCATGCTCAATACCCCGCCGACCTACGCGATCTACATCGCGGGCCTGGTCTTCGAGTGGCTGCTGGCGCAGGGCGGACTGGCCGCGGTCGAGGCCAGGAACATCGCCAAGGCGACGCTGCTCTACGACTGCCTCGATGCCAGCGATTTCTACGTGCATCGCGTGCGCAAACAGGACCGGTCGCGCATGAACGTCGTGTTCCGGCTCCCCAGTGAAGCCCTCGACAAGACATTCCTGCAGGGCGCCGAGGCGCGGGGGATGGTGCAGCTGAAGGGCCACCGCGTGGTCGGCGGCATCCGCGCGTCGATCTACAACGCCATGCCGATCGAAGGCGTGCAGGCGCTGGCCGACTACATGCGCGAGTTCGAAAAGCAGCACGGATAAACTGCATGACGAAATACAACATCCTCACGCTCAACCAGATCGCAAGCCAGGGCCTGCACCGGTTTCCCGGCGCGCGTTACGCGGTCGGCAAGGCGGTCGAGCATCCCGACGCGATCCTCGTGCGCTCGCACAACATGCTCGAGATGGCGATACCGGGCAGCGTCAAGGCGATCGGCCGCGCGGGCGCGGGCACCAACAACATTCCGGTGGCGGAGATGTCGCTGCGCGGCGTGCCGGTGTTCAATGCGCCGGGCGCCAACGCCAACGCGGTCAAGGAACTCGTGCTCGCGGCGCTGCTGATGGCCGCGCGCAACGTCGTTCCGGCGGTGCGCTACGTCGGTGCCCTCAAGCCCGACGCGCCCGACCTCGAGCGCGAAGTCGAGGACGGCAAGAAGCAGTTCGCGGGGGTGGAATTGCCCGGACGTACGCTCGGCATCATCGGCCTCGGCGCCGTCGGCGGGCTGGTCGCCGACACGGCGATCAAGCTGGGGATGAAGGTCACCGGCTTCGATCCGGAAATCACCGTCGAGGGCGCCTGGCGTCTGCCGTCCAGCGTACGCAAGGCCAACTCGGTCGAGGACCTGCTCAAGCACGCCGACTTCGTGACCTTGCACCTGCCGTTGATACCGGCGACGCGGCACCTCATCGACGCCAAGCGCCTTGCGCTCATGAAGCCTGGCGCGGTACTGCTCAATTTCGCGCGCGATGCGATCGTCGACGACGCCGCGGTCGTCGAGGCGTTGCGCGGGCATCGACTCAAGTACTACCTGTGCGACTTCCCCAGCCCGGCGCTGCTGCGTGAGCCCGGCGTCGCGGCGCTGCCGCACCTGGGGGCATCGACCGAGGAGGCCGAGCAGAACTGCGCGATCATGGTCGTCGATCAGGTCCGCGAATTCCTGGAAAACGGCACGATCGCGAATTCCGTCAATTTCCCCGACGTCGAGATGCAGCGCGAATCGCCGTATCGCGTCGCGATCGCCAACGCCAACGTCCCCAACATGCTCGGGCAGATCTCGACGGCGATGGCCGGCGCCGGCCTGAACATACACACCATGGTGAACAAGTCGCGCGGCGAGGTGGCGTATACGCTGGTCGACATCGACAGCCCGATCAGTCCGGCGGCCGTCAGCGCCATCGCGGCCATCGCCGGCGTGCTGTCGGTGCGGACGATCCCGGCGGAACCCGCGGCATAGCGACTGCGCATCCGCTAGAATGAATGCCCACGCCCATTGGGCCTTGGCCAAGGGCCGCGGCAAGGGCGGGCTGGAACAGGAGGAAGCAAGGATGACAGCGTCGAGCACTGGAGCTTCCAGGCGCAAAGGTGTCACCGCGGTCCATTCGCTGCAACGTTTTGTGTTCAGCGTGCCGGACCTGGACGTCGCCGAGCGTTTCTACACCGAGTTCGGTCTGGACGTGCGTCGTGCGCCCGCACACATCGATCTGCATACCTTCGGCCATCCACACTGCTGGGGAACCGTGCTTGCCGTTCCGGGACCGAAGAAGCTGCGGTACCTGAGCTTTGGCGTGTTCGAGCAGGACTCTGGCGCCGTTGGTGCAGCATCTCGACCGCAGCGGCATCGCACGCACCGCGCCGCACCCGCATTCGGACGGCGCCGGGGTCTGGGTGCGGGACCCCGATGGCAACGCAGTGCAACTGGTCGTCGCCGCCAAGGTATCGCCCGACGCACCGCCGCTGCAGGCGCCGCCTGCGATCCATCCCGCCGAGCGCGGTGCCGCGCCGGCGCGCTCGCGGGCGGGGCGGGTGCAGCCGCGGCGCCTGTCGCACGTGCTTCTGTTCAGCACCGATGTGCTGCGTTCGGTGAAGTTCTACGGCGACGCGCTGGGTTTGCGTTTGTCGGACCGCTCCGGCGAGATCATCGCCTTCATGCACGGAGCGCACGCAAGCGACCACCACATGCTGGCGTTCGCGAAGTCGGATCATCCCGGCTATCACCACTCGAGCTGGGATGTCGCCAGCATCGACGACATCGGCCTCGGCATGCAGCATATGGTGGCGTGCGGTCATGAGCGTGGATGGGGCATCGGCCGCCACGTCATCGGGTCGAACTACTTCTACTACGTGCAGGATCCGTGGGGCAGCTTCGCCGAGTATTCCTACGACATCGACTTCATTCCCGCGACCGTCGACTGGCCGGCGGCCGATCATCCGCCCGAGGATTCGTTCTATGTCTGGGGGCCGTCGCCGCCCGACTATTTCATCCAGAACCACGAGGTTTCGTAGGAGCGAATGACGGCTACCTCGGGGCGGAGCAGCGAAGCGGGCGAACCCGAAGGTGGCCGCCCGCTCGAAATTGTTGAAGCGCCTGCGGTCGGTTCGAGCGCGGTTGCGCAGCAATCATAAGCGGTTATCGAAGGAGGAGAACAACATGCGTCAGTATCGTCGCTTCATCGCTTCGCTTTGCGCCGTCGGCCTGATCCTGGCCGGCGCACCCGCCGGCGCGGCGACCTCGGGGCCACCGGTCCGTATCGGCAGCACGCTTTCGCTGACGGGGCCGCTGTCCGCCACGGCGATGGTGCACAAGCTGGTCGGCGAGATCTACGTCGAGCAGCTCAACCAGCGCAATGGTCTGCTCGGCCGCCCGGTCGAGTGGATCGTGAAGGACGATCAATCCAAACCCGACCTCGCGCGCACGCTGTACGAGCAGCTGATCACCGTCGACAAGGTGGACCTGCTGCTCGGGCCGTACGCGACGGGCAACATCCTGTCGGCAATGGGCGTCGCGCAGCGCTACAACAAGATGCTCATCCACCATACCTTCGGCATTCCGAGCCTCGCAAAGTACGAGATGCAGTTTCCGACGTGGTCGCTGGGGCCCGATCCGGCGACGACGTTTCCCAACACGCTCTTGAACGCGCTGGCGGCATCGCCCAAGCCGCCGAAAACGATCGCCGTCGTGACCAGCAAGTTCCCTTCGGTGCATTTCATGTCGCTGGGTGCGCGCGAGGTGGCCAAGAAACGCGGTCTCAATGAGGTCCTGTTCCTCGAGTGGGAATTCGGCAACCGCGAGTTCGGACCGATTGCCGCGCGCATCAAGGACGCCAATCCCGACTTCCTCTGGGTCGGCGCGATCGGCCTCGAAGGCAATCAGCTGCTCGAAGCGATGAAGAAGATCGACTATCTCCCGGTCGAGCAGTTCTACATGTATCCCGCGCCCGGCCCGATGGTGAAGGCGCCCGAGGCGAAGAACGCGCTGGCGGCGACGATCTTCGAGGAAAACGTCCCGTTTCTGAACAATCCGGGCGCCGCCGAATTCGTGAAGGTCTTCAACGAGCGCGCGGCCAAGGCCGGACTGCCCGACACCTCCGTCGAAACGCAGGCGGCCGCGTCGTACACGGCGTGGCAGATCCTCGAGGCGGCGGTTACCGCGACCAAGAGCCTCGACGACAAGGTGCTCGCCGAGTGGCTGAGGACGCACAAGGTCGACACCATCCAAGGCAAGCTGCGCTTCGATGGACCGAGCAACTACGGCGACGATCTGATGCGCGTCAAGCAAGTGCAGAACGGACGCTGGGTCACGGTGTGGCCGGCAGAGGCTGCGGCGCCCGGCGCCAAGCTGCTGGTCCAGTAACGCGAGGATGACGCTGCCTAGCCTGGCGCTTCTGACCCAGGCTGTACTCTCCGGCATTTTCGTCGGCGCGTTATACGGGCTCCTCGGACTCGGCCTGAGCTTGTCGTGGGGATTGCTGCGGCAGATCAACCTGTCGCATTTCGCGCTCGCGTTCCTCGGCGCATACCTGAGCTATCAGCTGGTCTCGGTCGTCGGCATGGACCCGCTGCTGACGCTGCTGGTCATCGTGCCCGTTTTCTTCGCGGCGGGCGCGGGGATTCACCGCGTGCTGGACCGGTTTGCCGTGACGCCGCTCAATTCGCTGCTGGTGACCTTCGGCATGACCGTCATCGTCGAGAGCGTCATCCAGTGGTATTGGACCGCGGACTTCCGCCGGATGGCGTCGCGCTACGTCGATATCACGTTCCGCGTCGGTCCGGCGTATCTGCCGCTGCCGGAAGTCCTGACCCTCGTGTTCGCGCTGACGCTCTGTCTTGCGGTATGGGCAACGTTGCGCTACACCGATCTCGGCAAGGCGCTTCGCGCCGCGGCCGAAGATGCCGAGATCGCCACCGCGTTCGGGGTGAACCGGCGCATGCTCTCCGCGCTGCTATCGGGCGCGTGCGCGGCGCTGGCGGCGGTTGCCGGCCTGTGCCTTGCGCTCAGTTACACGCTTACGCCGTCGCAGATGTACGCGTGGATCGGCGTCGTGTTCGCGGTGGTGATGATCGGCGGTCTGGGCAGTGCCCTGGGCCCGCTCGTGGCTGGCATCGTCATCGGTGTGGCGGAAGCCATGACGATGGCGATCACCGCGCCATCGTGGGCGCCGCTGGTGTCCTTTTCACTCCTCATTCTGGTGCTCCTTGTTCGCCGCGGTCGCGAGTAGTCCCTCGCGCTGGATCATTGCACTCGTCGTGGCTGGCAGCGTGCTGCTCGCGCTGCCTTTCTTCCGCCTTCCTGCGTTCTACGAGTCGTTTCTGTACCTTGTGTTTCACTGGATAGTGCTCGCCACGTCGTGGAACATTCTTTCCGGCTATTCCGGCTACGTCTCCTTCGGGCACGGTGCGTTCTTCGGACTGGGCATGTACACGACGGCGGTGCTTACCACGCGCTTCCAGTGGCCCTTCCTCGCAACGCTGCCGGTCGCGGCGGCGGTCGCGGCAGTCGTGGCGGTGGCGCTGGGCAGCGTCGTCTTCCGCGTCAAGCGCGTGCGGGGGGAGCTGTTCGCGCTGCTCACGCTCGCCGTCACCTTCGTGCTGGCGACCATCATCCTGAATACGCCGATCGATGGCGGCCCCGGGGTGTCGCTGGGGGGCGTGGCCGTGCCTGCCATCGGTCCGACCGCGGCGTCGTCGTTCTACTTCGTGGAACTCGCAGCGGCGGCCGCCACGCTGGGCATTGCCTACGCCATCTGGCGCTCCAAACTCGGTGCCGGGCTGTTCGCGATCCACGACGACGAGGATGTGGCGGAGGTCCTGGGTGTGCCGACCTTCCGCTGCAAGCTCATCGCCTTTGCGCTCTCTTCGGCGCTGGCGGGCGTGGTCGGCGGCATCCAGGCGCTGTTCATTTCCTACGTTACGGTGGCGGAGACGTTTTCGATCATCGTGCCGCTCACGGTCGTGCTGATGAGCGTGCTCGGCGGAACGCGGCATTGGGCCGGGCCCGCGATCGGGGCGACGATCATCACGGTGATCAGCTACACCTCGGCGGCAGGCAACTACCCGCTGGCGGGCAAGGCCGCGGTCGGCGCAATCCTGATCGTGGTCATCCTGTTCATGCCCGAAGGCGTGCTGGGCACGCTGCTCGGTCGGCGCGTGCGCCGCACGGCGGTGCCCGCCGACATTGCCGTCGCGATCGCGGCTGCGGGGACGGCGGACGCCGCGGCAGTGCGTCCGGGGATCGGCGCCGCGCTGCTGACGCTGCACGGCGTGAGCCGGTCGTTCTCGGGCATCCAGGCGCTGCGACAGGTCGACTTGTCGATTCGTGCCGGCGAAATCGTCGGCCTCCTGGGCCCCAACGGCTCGGGCAAGTCCACGCTCATCAATGTCGTCAGCGGGCATTATCGCGCCGACAGCGGCAGCATCGATTTCGACCGCCATGAGTTGACGCACCTGCATCCGCATCAGATCGCGCGCCTCGGCGTCGCGCGCACGTACCAGATCCCGCGTCCGTTCGCGCACCTCAGCGTGCTGGAGAACGTCGTGCTCACGGCCATGTTCGGTGGCGCCGCGCTCGACCGGCGCCACGCGCTGCAGGAGGCCTGGCGCTGGCTCGAGTTCACGGCGCTGGTCGACCGGGCCCAGGCGCTGCCCGAGGACATCAACCTGCACCAGCGGAAGTTTCTCGAATTCGCGCGCTCGCTCGCGTCGCGTCCGAAGCTGCTGCTGCTCGACGAGGTGCTGTCCGGACTCACACCCACCGAGATCGACAGCGCCGTCGATCTGATCCGCCGCATTCGCGCGCAGGGCACCACCATCGTGCTGGTGGAACACGTGATGCGCGCGGTCCTGGCGCTGGCCGATCGCATCATCGTGCTGGATCAGGGGCAGGTCATTGCCGACGGGCGTCCGCTCGAGGTCATGGCGCAGGCAGCGGTCGTCAACGCATACCTCGGGGCGTCGCGCGATGCTGCGGGTTGAACGTATCTGCGTGCGCTACGGCGCGGCACCCGCGCTCTGGGACGTCTCCTTGCGCGTGGACTCCGGCGAACTGGTGTGCATCGTCGGACCGAATGGTGCCGGCAAGAGCACGCTCATCAACGCCGTCGCCGGCTTGAATCGCTTGACGTCGGGCAAGCTCACGCTCGACGATCGTGACCTGACCCGGCTGCCAGCGCATCGCTTCTGCGGCGAGGGCATCGCGATCGTTCCCGAAGGCCGTCGGCTGTTCACCGGCATGACGGTCAGGGAGAACCTGGAGTTGGGCAGCCTGCTGCCGGCCGCGAAGGCGGCAAGGCGCCGCTCGCTGGAGCGCGTGTGCGGGCTGTTCCCGGTGCTCGGCACCAGCCTCGAACGTCCAGCCGGCATGCTTTCCGGGGGCCAGCAGCAGATGGTGGCCATCGCCCGGGCGTTGATGGCGCAACCACGGCTGCTGCTGCTCGACGAGCCTTCACTCGGACTGGCACCGTTGATCGTGAGCGAATTGTTCGGCACGATCCGGCGCGTCAACGCCGAGGGTACTGCAGTCCTGCTGGTGGAGCAGAACGTCGCGCTGGCGCTCGAGCTGTCGGTGCGCGCGTACGTGCTGGAAGAGGGCAGGATCGTGGCCGAGGGCGCGCCGGAAGCGCTGTTTGCCCGACCGGAACTGCGACGCGCGTATCTCGGTGCCGGGATCGCGGGTGAGGCGACGTAGGCGCTACAACCCCAGCCAGGCAATCGCCTTGAGTTCGTCGTCGTGGCTCGACGCGACGAAGCCCTTGTACCCCAGGGTGCCAAGCGCCTGTTTGCCGCCGTCGTTTTGCGTGGCGCCCAGAAGCACGCTGCGGATCTTGTCGACCTCGTCGGCGGGCACCTTGGTCGAGACGATCCACTGCTTGATCGGCACCGGCCGGGACGACAACACGATCTTGCCGCCCTTGTCGGTCCAGTCCTTCGCGACGGCCTTTGCCGCGGTCGCGCCGACCTGCGCAAATCCGTACTGCACATAGAAGGGAACCGCGTCCTGATAGCGCGTCGTGATGATCTTGAGGTCATCGCCGGGCTTGAGCTTCTGGTCGCGCAGCATGGCGCGCAGCATCCACGCGGTGATCGAGTCGGGGTCGGGGCTGACGATGGTTCTGCCGCGCAGGTCCTCGAGCTTTGTGAACGGCTGGTCCTTGTTGGCCAGGAGCATGACCGAGTAGTCGGTGAAGCCTGTGGTCCAGGCGATGGACTTGTATTTTCCGGATTTGATCGCAGCGAGCGCGACCTGCGCCGGATGGATGAAGGCGAGGTCGAACTCCTGCTTGTCGAGGCCGGCGCGGGCCTCGTCGTAGGCGCTGACGATCTGCATGCGCACGGGGCGCTTGATCGCCTTGGAGATCAGGTCCGCCAGCGGCGCAAAGCGCGCCTGGATCTCCTTGTTGGTCTGGTAGTACGTGATGCCTTCGGTGATCGACAGCACGAAATCGGCTGCCATCGCGGTGGGCGCGGTGAGTACCAGCGCCAGCAGGGCTGGGAACAGCAAGCGATTCAGGCGCGCCATCGTGGCTTGTTGCAACCGAGAGTGGAAGGAGTTGTTTTTATTGGGAACAGCATAGCACAGCCGACACTTGGAACGACCCTTGCCGCGGTCATTGTGCACTGCACGGTCCCCGACTGTGGCTCTGCGGTCACAACCGCGTCATACTCGATGGCCAGCGTTCGTCCCGCGCGCCGAAAATCCCGATGCCCCCCTACCTGTCGATCGAAGCGATCACCGTTTCCTACGGCGGCACGCGGGTGCTCGATCGCGTCAGCCTCGGCGTCGAACGCGGTGAAATGATCGCCTTGCTGGGCAGCAGCGGCTGCGGCAAGACAACGCTGCTGCGTTCGATCGCGGGGTTCGTGCTGCCGGAGTCCGGCACGATCAGCATCGATGGCAAGGACATCACGCGGCTGCCGCCCGAAGCGCGCGAGACGGCGATGATGTTCCAGTCGTACGCGCTGTGGCCGCACATGAACGTTGCCGACAACATCGCCTACGGGCTGCGCATGCGTGGATGGAAAAAGGACGCCATGGCGGCGCGCGTCGACGACATGCTGAAACTGCTGCAACTCGAAGGGTTTGGATCACGGCCGGTGACGCAGCTCTCCGGCGGACAGCGCCAGCGCGTGGCGCTGGGTCGCGCGCTGGCGGTCGATCCGCGGCTGCTGCTCCTGGACGAACCGATGTCGAACCTCGACTACAAGGTGCGGCTGGAACTGCGCCACGAGCTGCGCGCGCTGCAGAAGCGCATCGGCATCACCGCGGTGTACGTCACCCACGACCGCGAGGAAGCGCTGACGCTCGCCGACCGCATCGCGGTCATCGACGCCGGGCGGGTGGTGCAGATCGGCGCACCGGAAGACATCTTTCACCACCCGAGTTCGGCCTTTGTCGCCGGCTTCATGGGGGCAGACAACGTCATCGAGCTGGTGCGCACCACAACCGGTGCGCTGTCGGCAACGGGCAAGGGGACCGGGGGAGCGCAACGCGTTCGCGCCCATTTCCGCAGCGATGCTGCCCGCCTCGCGGGCACGGACGGTGCGGCGACAGACGGCGACCTGGTTCTCGACGGAACCGTCGCGCAGACAGTGTATGTGGGCGTCGGCTTTCGCTACCGGGTGCGCACGGACGACGCCGACATCTGGGTCCACTCGCCGGACCGGGTGGCCGAAGGCACGGCGGCGCGGGTCGTGATCCCCCGCGATGCCCTGCTCGTGTTTCCCGCCGTACAATGATCGACGCAGCAGACAACCAAGCTACACCGAGGAGGTAACCATGAAGCTTCGCCACGTGTTTCCCATTGCCCTGTTCGCGTTCGCCGGGACAGTATTTGCCCAGACGACGCTGAACGTCATCACCGCGGGCGACCAGAACATGGTCGACTACGTCAACAACTATCTCGCGCCGAAGTTCGAGGCCATGAACCCAGGCGTGAAGGTGCGCGCGGTGGGAACGGGGCCTGGTGACGCGGGATCGCAAAAGATCTATGAAAAGCTCTCGGCGCAACAGAAGGCCGGGAGCAACGAGTGGGACGTCGATGTCGCTGTCATCCACCAGCTCGCGTCGGCCACCATGGTCAACGAAAAACTGCTCATGCCGTATCGCAGTGAGATCGGCGCGGGCAAGCTCGTGTCGCGGGACACCGCCAGGAACGCGCTGGGCGCCAACGTCGACGGCTACGTGCTGCCGATGTTCCACAGCCAGATCGCATTCGCGTACAACCCGGACCTCGTGAAGGCACCGCCGAAGTCGTTCGTCGAACTCAACGAGTGGGTAAGGAAGAATCCGAAGCAATTCGGCTACAACGGCGTCAAGGGCGGCATGTCGGGCGTCGGCTTCGTGACCGGCTGGGTGTCGGCATACAGCGGCTTGGCCGACAAGCTGGAGAAGGGCCCCTACGACAACACCTCACAGGCGGCGATCGACAAGGCCCTGGGCGGTCTCAAGGAATTCAACCAGTACGTCGTGATGACACCGGGTAACGCGGGCACGCTGGACATGCTCAATCGCGGTGAGATTGCGATGGGCCCGGTGTGGGTCGACATGTTCTATACGTGGCAGGCGGACGGTCGCCTCAATCCCAAGGTGAAACTGTCGCTGCCGTCGCCGGGCCTGCCGGGACAGCCGATGTACTACGTGATCCCGGCGAAGGCCGCGCATGCTGCGCTGGCGAAGAAATTCATCGACCTTGCCGAAAGCCCGGACGTGCAAGCCGAGGGCATCGTCAAGCAATTCAACTGGTATCCTGGGATCGACCCGCAGTTCGTGCAGCCGAAGCTCGATGCGGCAGCATGGAACAAGCTGTTCACCGACATCTCGCCTGCCGACCTGTCCAAGTACGGCCGCCCGTTCCCGCTGTCGCCGTATTTCAAGGACATTACCGAGGGCTACGAACGCGTGGTCACCAAATAGCCGCACAAGGCTCCCTCACCCCAGCCCCTCTCCCGGCGGGAGAGGGGGTGCGTGAACTCGGGTGAGGGCGTGCGATGTTGGGGGCCGACATGCTCAGATCTCGTAGCGAAGAAGTGGTGTGCCAACGTGGGTGAGAGCCGCGGCCGCGGCGTCGCCCTGGCGCTGATTGCGCCGGCATTGGCCGTCGTCGCACTGTTCTTCGTCGCGCCCCTCGCGATGTCGGCCGTCGTCGCATTCCGCGCTAAGAACGGCGGCTTCACGCTCGAGCACTTCGCCAAGGCCTTCGATTTCTACACGACGGACCTGCTGTTCACGCTGGCGATCGTCGTCCTGTCGACCGTGCTCATCGGCCTGGTCGCCATTGCCATCGCCGGCTATCTCACGCTGGGCGGGCACCCGCGTTCGGTCGCGATTCTCCGCTGGCTCTATCGCTGGCCGCTGTTCATCCCGTTCGTCGTGGCCGGGCAGCTGATGCGTACTTTCCTCGCCAAGAACGGCATGCTCAACCATGTGCTCACCGGCACCGGACTCATCGACCCGCTGTCGGCGCAAAGCATGCTCGACTGGCGCGGGATCGTCATTGCCTTCGTCTGGAAGCAGGCGCCGTTCGTGACCCTGCTGCTGGCCGGCGCCATGGCCTCGCTCGAGCCCCAGCACATCGAGGCGGCACGCAATCTTGGCGCACGGCGCCTGCGTGTGCTGGTCGATATCGTGCTGCCGCAGGTGCGCGGCACGCTCCTGGTTGGATTGGTGCTGTCGTTCGTCACCATGCTGTCGGTGCTCTCGGTGCCGCTCATGATCAACCCGAACTCGCCGACCATGATCACGGTCGACGTCGCGTACCGGATCAGCACGCATGGCGACTATGCCGTCGCGAATGCACTGTGCCTGCTCACGCTCGGCCTGTCGGCAATCGGCGCGGCATTCTATCTGCGTCACGCTGCGCGCACGTCGGTAGCGACGAATTAGCGATGCGCGGGTTCACATTCCCGGTGCCACTTGCGGCGGCGTTTCGCGCGGCCACCCTTGCCCTGATTGCCTTCGCGATCTTCGGGCCATTGTTGAACCTGCTGCTGTGGGCTTTTGCCGAGCGCTGGTATTTCCCCAGCAAACTGCCTCTGGAGTTCGGCCTGACCTACTGGTTTCGGGTGTTCCAGCCGCGCGGCAACGCGCTGGCGTCGCTGGGTACCAGCGTGTGGATTGCGCTGCTGACGGTTGCGTTCAGTCTCGCAGTGGCGATTCCCGCGGGCTATGCGCTGGCGCGCCTGAAGCTGCCGTGGCGTGGCGGGATCCTGCTTTTGTTCCTGCTGCCGCAGGCGGTGCCGAACCTGCCCGTCTACGTGAATATCGCTCAGGTTTTCTACCAGATCGGGCTCAACGGAACCATACTCGGCGTGGTGCTCGTCCACGCCTCGCACGGACTGGTGCTCGCCGTCTGGATTGCATCAGCCGCCTTTGCCTCGGTCGATGTCTCGCTGGAGGAGGCCTCGCGCAATCTTGGCGCCTCCCCGTGGACGTGCTTTCGCACCGTGACGCTGCCGCTGGCGACGCCGGGGCTGATCGCCAGCGCCATTTTCGTGTTCCTCGAATCGCTCGACGAATTCACCGGCACCTTCTTCGTCGGCGTTCCCGACGTGACCACGCTGCCGCTGTTGATGTTCAACGCGACCATGGGCGGCAACTACCAGATCTCGTCGATCACCGCGCTGCTGCTGCTGATTCCCTCGATCGGGTTCATGCTCGTCGTCGAGCGCTTCCTCAAGGCGGATGTGCTGGCGATGGTGGGGCGGTAGCCGCGTGTCCTTGAGCCGAGGCGTTCCGGTGCCGATTTCGTTGCCGCGACGGCCTCCGAAACGAATGTGAGATCAGGAGGACACGAAATGCCCAGACTGCCGCTCGCGCCGCTCCTGCTTGCACTGCTTGCGCTTGCGCCTTCGCTCGGCGCGGCTCCCTCGACCCAGCACTACGCCGTCGCAGGACTGATTCGCCCCGCCGAGATACTCGTCGACCGGTGGGGTGTGCCGCACATCTATGCGAAGATCGCAGGACGACGTGTTCTTCGTGCAGGGATTCAACGCAGCGCGCGACCGCCTCTTCAGATCGATCTGTGGCGCCGCCGCGGGCTGGGCCAGCTGTCGGAGGTATTCGGTCCGGCGTTCCTCGAACAGGACCGCGCGACGCGCCTGTTTCTCTATCGCGGCGACATGTATCGCGAGTGGCTCGCCTACGGCGGAGACGCCAAACGCATTGCCGTGTCATTCGTCGCCGGCATCAATGCGTACATCGATCTGGTGCAACGCGACGCGACGCTGATGCCGCTGGAGTTCAGGCTGCTCGGCTACGAACCCGCGAAATGGCAACCCGAAGACGTCGTCCGCATACGCTGCCACGGCCTCACCCGCAACCTCACGAGCGAAGTCGCGCGCAGCCAACGTCGTGTGCAAGGCAAGCCTGAAGGACGATGCCATACGTGTCGGCCTGGAACCGCCGTGGCAAACGCAGGTGCCGGACGGGCTCGATCCGATGCCTGCCGAGGGATGTCCTGAGGGTGTTCGGCCTGGCGACGCAAGGTGTGCGTATCACCAGGGAGGTGATCAAGACGGGTTCGCGCGACAGCATCGTCAATTTGGTGCTGGAAGATGGCCTCGAGGCGTGCCGAAGGCAGCAACAACTGGGCGATCGCGCCGTCTCGGTCGACTACCGGTCGCCCGATCCTCGCCAACGATCCGCACCGCGCGTATTCCACGCCGTCGCTTGCGCTATATCGCGCACCTCGTCGCACCGGATATTGACGTCGATCGGCGCTGGCGAACCGGGTCTGCCCGGCATTTCCATCGGCCACAACGGCACGATCGCGTTCGGGCTCACCATCTTCAATATCGACCAGGAAGATCTTTACGTCTACGAGCTCAATCCGGCCAACCCGAACGAGTACAAGTACCAGAGACCGATGGGAGCCGATGACGGTTCTGCGTGAAGAAGCGCAGGTCAAGGGCGCCCCGACGCAGACGCTCGAGCTGAAATTCACCCGTCACGGCCCAGTCATTTTCGTCGACGCGGAAAAGAATCGCGCCTACGCCGTGCGCTCCGCATGGCTGGAGCCCGGGATGGCGCCCTACTTCGGTCAGCATCGATTACATGCGCGCGAAGAACTGGGAGCAGTTTCTCGCTGCGATGAATCGCTGGGGCGCGCCGACTGAAAACCAGGTGTATGCCGACAAGGACGGCAACATCGGCTGGGTGCCGGGCGGTCTCGCGCCCAAGCGGCCGAATTGGGACGGCCTGTTGCCGGTGCCGGGGGACGGGCGCTTCGAATGGGCCGGTTTCTGGGATCGCGACGAGCTGCCATCGGCGTACAACCCCGCGCAAGGTTTGATCACGACGTCCAATGAAATGAACTTGCCCGCCGACTACCCGTACAAGGAGCGGAAGCTCGGTTTCGAGTGGACCAACCCTTCGCGCCACGCGCGGCTGGTCGAGATGATGCAGCAGAAACCGAAGCTATCCATCGAGGATTCGATGCGCATGCAGAACGACTACCTGTCGATTCCGGCGCGCCGCCTCGGCGCATTGTTGAGGCCGCTCTCCAGTCCCGACACGAAGACCTCGGCTGCGCTCGCGCTGCTCTCGCGTTGGGACTACGTCGAAAGCGCCGACTCGGGCAAGGCCGCGCTGATGGAAGTATGGATTTCGCGCCATCTCGGCGACGCATTCAAGAAGGCGGTGCTTCCGGCGCCCGCAGCCGACGCCATTGGAGTGCCCGACATGGCCGTCATGCTTGCGATGCTGGAAGACCCGGCGAAATCCTTCGGCGATTCCGCCAGCGCGCGACAAGGTGTTGCTGGCGAGCCTCGCTGCCGCCTATGCGGAAATGGAAAAGCTGCAAGGTACGGATCCGTCGACGTGGCAGTGGGGGCGACTGCACCATAGCCAGCCTCCGCATCCATTGGCTGCGGCCGTCGACAATGCGACGCGGGCCAAGCTTGGCGTGGGCCCGCTGCCCGACGGCGGCAGCGCGTATACGCCGAACCAGTCCGCCTACGCGGCGAGCGATTTCCTGCGTTCGAACGGGCCCTCGTTCCGGGTGGTGGTCGACGTGGGCAACTGGGACAACTCCCGCGCCATCAACATGCCCGGCCAATCGGGCGACCCGATGAGCCCGCACTATCGCGACCTGGCGCCGCTGTGGCTGAAGGGCGAATACTTTCCGCTGCTCTATACGCGGGCGACGATCGAGAAGGCGACCGAACTGCGGATCGAGCTCGTGCCGGCACCTTAGGGTTCTTGCCGGAATCCGCGGCTGCCGAACGCAATTACGGTAGCGTATACGCCGTCTTCACGACGGTGAAGAACTCCTGCGCATAGCGCCCCTGTTCACGCGGCCCGTAGCTCGAGCCTTTGCGGCCGCCAAACGGCACGTGATAGTCGACGCCGGCGGTGGGCAGGTTGACCATGATCATCCCGGCCTGGCTGGCGCGCTTGAAATGCGACGCGTGCTTGAGTGACGTCGTGACAATCCCGGCCGAGAGTCCGAAGTCGGTATCGTTGGCGATGGACAGCGCTTCCTCGTAGTCCTTGGCGCGGATCACGCTCGCCACCGGCCCGAAGATCTCTTCGCGCGAAGTGCGCATCGCATTGGTAGCGCCGGTGAGCAACGCGGGCGAGAGATAGTAGCCCTGCTTCGGCCGCTCCAGCACTTCGCCGCCATAGGCCAGCGTGGCACCTTCGCCCTTGCCGATGCCGATGTACTCGAGGTCCTGCTTCAGCTGTGTCTCATCGACGACGGGTCCGATGTCGGTGCCGGCGGCCAGCGCGTCGTCGACCTTGAGCTTGGCGAGCCGTTCGCCCAGCGCAGCGACGAAGCGGTCGTGGATGCCGGCGCCGACGATCAGGCGCGAGGATGCGGTGCAACGCTGCCCGGTCGAAAAATACGCGCCGTTCACCGCGCAGTTCACGGCCGTGGGCAGGTCCGCGTCGTCGAGCACGACCAGCGGATTCTTGCCGCCCATTTCGAGCTGGAGCTTGGCCATCCGCGCGATGGCCTTCGCGGCGATCGAGCGTCCGGTCGACACCGACCCGGTGAAGCTGATCGCATCGATCCGCTTGTCGGCGATCATGGCCTCGCCCACGATGCTGCCTCGGCCCATGACCAGGTTGAACACGCCCGCGGGCACGCCGGCCTTGACGATGATGTCGGCAAGCGCCCATGCCGACCCCGGCACCAGATCGGCGGGCTTGAACACGACGCAATTGCCGTAGCACAGCGCTGGCGCGATCTTCCACGCCGGAATCGCGATCGGAAAATTCCACGGCGTGATGATGCCGATCACGCCCAGCGGCTCGCGCGTCACTTCGACCTCGACGCCGGGACGTACGGAGGCGATTTTCTCGCCCGCGAGGCGCAGCGCTTCGCCGCCGAAGAACTTGAAGATCTGCCCGGCACGCGCGACTTCACCCACGCCCTCCGGCAGCGTCTTGCCTTCTTCACGCGCGAGCAGGCGACCGAGCTCGTCCTTCCGCGCGAGGATCGCGTTGCCCACCGCGTCGAGCAGGTTGGCGCGGTCCTGCACCGAGGACATCGACCACGCTGGAAATGCCGCGCGCGCGGCGGCGATCGCGGTATCCGCCTGCGCGCGGTCGGCGCGGGCATACTCGCCGATGACGTCACCCAGGTCGGAAGGATTGATGTTGCGGGAGACGTCGGTCCCGGCGAGCCATTCGCCGGCGATGAAATTGCGGTGCAGTTCGGCCATGGTGTCGATCCTATGGTCAGCGGGCGGCCAAGAGGCCACGCAGTGCAAGATTGCGGAACAGCTCGCCGACGCCGAAGGTCCACGGCGGCGCCTTGTCGCTGGTCGTCACGACGTTCTCCAGCGCACCGAGGCGTTCGGTGGCGATGACCACGCGGTCGCCCAGGTGGTGCGTGAAGCCGGCGCCCGGTGCGTCGCGGTCCTTGACCGGCGCGAACATGGTGCCCTGGAACAGCACGAAGCCATCCGGATACTGATGGTTCTCGTTCAAGGCCTGCGCGACGAGATCCGCGGGATCGCGGCTGATTTTTTTCATCGAGCTGCGTCCGGCGAGGTGAAAGCCGTCCTCGCCGTATACGTCGAGCGCGAGTTCGCAGGCGCGCACGTCATCGAGCGTGAATCCCGCATCGAATACGCGGATGAAGGGGCCGATCGAGCACGATGCATTGTTATCCTTCGCCTTGGACAGCAGCAGCGCGCTGCGGCCCTCGAAATCGCGCAGGTTGACGTCGTTGCCGAGGCTCGCACCCTGGATGCGTCCGCGCGAGTTCACCGCGAGAACGATTTCCGGCTCGGGGTTGTTCCACGCCGACTTGGGGTGCAGGCCGATCAGTGCGCCGTGACCGACGCTGGCCATCGGCTGCGTCTTGGTGAAGATCTCCGCGTCGGGACCGATGCCGACCTCGAGGTACTGCGACCACGCACCCTGCTCGACCAGTACCTGCTTGATGCGCGCCGCGTCCTCCGATCCAGGCCGGATCGAGGACAGGCTGCCGCCGAGGATGCCGGTGATGCGCTCGCGGATCGCATCGGCCCTGCTGGCGTCGCCGCGCGCCTGCTCCTCGATGACGCGCTCGAGCATGCTCTCGACGAAGGTCACGCCCGCGGCCTTGATCGCCTGCAGATCGCAGGGTGCGAGCAGGCGCGGTCGGCCGGGATCGAAATCCGGGCGGGTGTTCGCGAGCAGCGCGTCGATCGTACCGAGGGAGTTTCCTGTCGCAGCGCGAATGGCGCTGGCAGCGTCGCTATGCTCCAGCCACGCGCTGACGGTCGGTGCAGTGGCGGCGAGATCGACGACACTGCCGTCGGGCCGCACAGTGACCGGCGAGGGGCCGGCGTGCTTGCCGGGAACCCACGCGCGGCCGAGTAGCGTCGCGCCGGTCCAGTCGGAAGGCAGCGCGGACGAAGCGGGGGCGTCGGTCATGATGCGATGGCGGCTTGGGGGAAGGGCGAAGCCGGCGTGACGCCATGGCGCCACCGGTTCTTGTCAGGCGCAATAATACCTTGTCCGCTTCGCCGATGATCGGGTGTACGCTATCTGCATGGGTACGTTGCTGGACCGTCAGGTGCGTGTGCTGCTCGACGCCATCGCCTTTGCCTGGCCCGCGGGCACGCTCGGCATGCGCCTGCACACGCCGCAACCCATTCCACCCGTCGATGACGACGACGATGACGATGACGACAACCGCAGCGGCGGGTCAGGCGGCGGCAACATCGATCCCGACGACGACGAGGGTGCGGACGAAGAAGAAGACGAGGACGACGAAGACACCCTCTGGACGCGGCGTAGTGCCGCGATCAATCCTCGCAGGGCTTGAACTGTTCTACTCGCGGCGAGGCGGAGCCTTGGCGCCGCCTCGCCGCGTCACATGGTCGGCGCGACCAGCCTACTGCACACGCCTGCGGCGCCACCCCATCGCGAGGAGGCCGCCGGCGACGAGCAACAGCGTTCCCGGCTCGGGGATGGTGACGCCGGTGATAGAAAATACGGCGTTGAACGGCCCCTGATGGGTGATGTCGGTCCCGATGCGGAGCCAATCGGGATCGAGGCCCGCATCACGCGTCCAGCTCTGGAGGTCCGTGAAGCCCGGAGGGAACGGTGTTCCTGGTGCGACGATCGGCCTGGGCGCCGACAGCCAGAGGAACTCGCCGCCGTTCACCTCGACTTGCGGCACGAAGAAATAGTGATCGGCCGGCAGAAGGAAGGCGTCGGTGAACGTGATCGTGAACGCCACTTCGGTACCGGTGACGGGACCATTACCCATTGTAAAGATGCTGGGGAGGGGGTTGATGCCGCCAGGTGTTACCGAATTCGACGCGGTGAAACTGCCCATGCCCACCGTGGTGACTGTGAGCTCACCGGGGACGCCCGAGTCTCGGGTCGCGAACGCGTCGTCCGACGGCGAATTCACGCGCGTCGGGACTTGCGGCGTGGAAAACGTCGGTGGACCCGAGGTGCGAGAGACGTCCGAATCGAAGGGAAAGACGCGGTAGATCTCTACGACGATCTGCCCGATCGTTGGCACACTTGCGCCGGTGGACGTAAGCAGTCCGACAAAAGTCGCTTGCGTCAGCTTGGTGTCCTTGACGAGGGCGAAATCGTCGGCGGATTCGATCTCGAACTTTCCAGCCGACTCCGGTCGCGAAGCGGTCGCTATCTTTCCGTCAGGATTGCCGGTACTGAAGAAAAATGGATCCGCGTAGCAGACGCCCGCGATCAGCATCGACGCTGCTGCGGACGCAATCAGCAGCAAATTCAGCAAATGGGTCCGAGTGCGCATGGCGTACTCCAAAGGCGTGCCAGTTGTCCAGCACAGACTGGCGACTACAAGCAACGTACATGCCCACGCGTAACTTTCTGCAGCTAAACAGCGAGTTGGCGTTTTGCGACGTCCGCGGTGCACAGCCGTATGTAAAGCATTTCGACACTGAATCGGGTAGGGCCCGCCAGTATTGTTGACGGCGCGGTCATCGTACCGATGGAATAACGCTGGCGATCCTCGCGCCAACGGTGCCCAGCGGTGCTATCATTGCCCGCTTGCGGCGATCTGCGATGATGTATAGCGGTTGCCCGTCGCAAGTGATTGATTTTTATCGGCAACCGGATCATCGGCTTCTAATCCCCGCTCGGTACAATGCCCGGGCAGCATCCGGTTAGCGACGATGGCAAATGGGCACCTATGCAGTGGTGTCCGATAGTCGACCCGGTTGTGGCTGTCTAACGGGCCCGGCGCTCGACGTTGGAGCAGTTCGGCCGACGGTCATGCGCCGCGCCCGCATCCTCCCCACAGGTCCGGAATTCCCGGCGGAGCCCGTCGTTCATCGACGGCGGCTGCGCCTCGCATCACATGCGCCGCGCCTGCGCGGCCGATGATTTCATGGAACCGAGCATGACCTTCGAATCCCTGCAACTCGCGCCGGAACTGCTGCGCGCGCTCGCCTCCTGCGGCTACGCCGCACCAACGCCGATCCAACATCAGACCATTCCTGCGTTGCTCGCGGGCCGCGACGTGATCGGCTCGGCACAGACCGGAACGGGCAAGACCGCCGCATTCGTGCTGCCCGCGCTCCAGCGCCTGTCCGCAGCAACAACGGCGGCAAGGCCCGGCCACCACGCCGTCAGCGCGCCCCGTGTCCTGGTCCTCGCGCCTACGCGCGAACTCGCGCAACAGGTCGCCACACAGGCGGTGCAGTACGGACAACATTTGCGCTTGCGTGTCGTCTGCATCTACGGCGGCGCGCCGTACCCGGTGCAGAATCGCGAGCTCGCCCGCGGCGCCGACCTGCTCGTCGCCACGCCCGGCCGCCTGATCGACCATCTCGAGCGCGGTCGCATCGACCTGTCGCAACTCGAAATGCTCGTGCTCGACGAAGCCGACCGCATGCTCGACATGGGCTTCATCGACGACGTCGAGCGCATTGCCGCGCGCACTCCCAAGACGCGACAGACGGTGCTGTTCTCGGCGACCTTCGAGGTGGCGATCGCGCGCTTGGCCGCGCGTTTGCTGCGCGACCCCGTGCGCATCGAAATCGAGGCGGACAAGAAGCCGCCGATGGCGATCGACCAGCGCGTGCACTTCACCGACGATCATGCGCACAAGCATCGGATTCTCGATCACCTCCTGGCCGATATCGACATGACCCAGAGCATCGTGTTTATCGCCACCAAGCGCGATGCCGAGTCGCTCGCCATCCGCCTGCGCGGCGAGGGCCATGCCGCGGCGGCGCTGCACGGCGACATGGACCAGCGCGAGCGCACGCGCACCCTGTCCGACATGCGCCGCGGCAGTCTGCGCACGCTGGTGGCAACCGACGTCGCGGCGCGCGGACTCGACGTCGCCGGCATCAGTCACGTGATCAATTTCGACCTGCCGCGGCAGGCAGGCGACTACGTGCACCGCATCGGCCGGACGGGTCGTGCCGGCGCCAGCGGTGTCGCCGTGTCGCTTGCGGCGCACAGCGAACGCGGGCAAGTACGCCAGATCGAGCGCTACACCGGCGCGACGATCGCGGCGCACGAGATCCCGGGGCTGGAGCCGCGGCGCCGTCCGAGCCACAGCGAGCGAGCGCAACCTGGCGCGCGGCCCGCGCAACGGCGCCCGGGCAATGGCTGGGCGAGCCAGCGACGCGATGGCGGCGCGGATGCGCGCAAGACAGGATGGCCCGACCGCAAGACGGCACGCTCGCGCTGACACGCCGTAGGCGCGGGCCGAAGGTGCGGCACCGCGCGAAAAAGTGTATCGTTTTCTCGAGTCGGAGACGTCAGGCGGCAAGGAGAACACGCGATGTATGCGCAGATGGTCGATACCGGTGCGAAGCGTTTGCGCGCCGTGGAGGAAATGACGCCCGAGGAGCGCGCTTTTCAGGAACGGATCGACGCCGACATCAAGATCGAGCCGAAGGACTGGATGCCAGAGGCGTATCGCAAGACGCTGATCCGGCAGATTTCGCAGCATGCGCACTCAGAGGTCGTCGGCATGCTGCCCGAAGGCAACTGGATCACGCGCGCGCCGACGCTGCAGCGCAAGGCGATCCTGATGGCCAAGGTGCAGGACGAGGCGGGCCATGGCCTCTACCTCTACGCCGCGGCGGAGACGCTCGGCGTGTCGCGCGATGAACTCGTCGCCGACCTGCACGCCGGCAAGGCCAAGTACTCGAGCATCTTCAACTACCCGACGCTGACCTGGGCGGACATCGGCGCGATCGGCTGGCTGGTCGACGGTGCGGCGATCATGAACCAGATCCCGCTGTGCCGCTGTTCGTTTGGTCCGTACGCACGGGCGATGGTCCGCGTGTGCAAGGAAGAAAGCTTCCATCAGCGGCAGGGCTACGACATCCTGATCAAGCTGTGCCAGGGTACGCCGGGACAAAAGGCGATGGCACAGGACGCGCTCAACCGCTGGTGGTGGCCGTCGCTGATGATGTTCGGGCCGCCCGATGCGGACTCGGTGCACAGCGCGCAATCGGCGGCGTGGAAGATCAAGATCCTGTCCAACGACGAGTTGCGGCAGCGCTTCGTCGACCAGACGGTGCCGCAGGCGGACTACCTCGGCATTTCGATGCCCGATCCACTGCTCAAGTGGAACGAGGAACGCGGGCACTACGACTTCGGGCCTGTCGACTTCGAGGAACTCTACAGCGTCGTCAAGGGCAATGGGCCCTGCAACCGCGACCGGCTGCGCACCCGCGTCAACGCGTGGGAGAACGGTGCGTGGGTGCGCGACGCGGCGCTGGCGCATGCACGCAAGCAGTCCGCGCGTGCGGCAGCGCGGCCGGCACGCAGCGCGCGCGGATAGGCGGAGGTCGAGATGTCGGAATGGCCGTTGTGGGAGATTTTCATTCGCAGCCAGCACGGCCTGGCGCACAAGCACGTCGGCAGCCTGCACGCAGCCGACGCGGAAATGGCGATCAGGAATGCGCGCGATGTCTACACCCGGCGCAACGAGGGTGTGAGCATCTGGGTCGTCGCTTCCGCCGATGTCACGGCGAGCGCTCCCGGCGAAAAGGAGGCGCTGTTCGAGCCTGCGAACAGCAAGGTGTACCGGCATCCTACGTTCTTCCCGATGCCGGATGAAGTGAAGCACATCTGAATTGACAGCCGACCGGCTCCTCTTCGAATACCTGCTCCGCCTCGCGGACAGCGACCTGATCCTGGCGCAGCATCTCGGCGAATGGATCGGGCACGGCCCGGTGCTCGAAGAAGACATCGCGCTCACCAACGTCGGCCTCGACTTGCTCGGTCAGTCGCGGCTGTGGTTCGCCTACGCCGGCGAGGTCGAGGCCCGCATCACCGGTCGCGGCCGCAGCGAGGACGAACTCGCCTTCCTGCGCGATTCCGCTGCCTACCGCAACCTGCTGCTGGTCGAACAGCCCAACGGCAACTACGCACAAACCATGGCCCGCCAGTTCTACTTCGATACGTGGCACCAGCTATTGCTGGCCCAGCTCGTGCACTCGCGCGACGCGCGCATTGCGGCGATCGCCGCGAAGGGGTGGAAGGAAGTGCGCTACCACGTCGAGCGCAGCAGCGGATGGGTGATCCGCCTCGGCGACGGCACCGATGAGAGCCACGCCAGGATGCAGGCGGCCATCGACGACCTGTGGATGTACACCGGCGAGATGTTCGAGGCCGACGCGACCGAGCGCACGCTCATCGCCGAGGGAATCGCCTGCGACGCGCCGGCGCTGGCGGACGCCTGGCGCGATCAGATCGCTGCCGTGCTGGAACAGGCCACGCTGGTCGTCCCGTCGCCGGCGTGGATGCAAAGCGGCGGCCGGCGCGGTGTGCACACCGAACACCTCGGACACCTTCTCGCCGAGATGCAGTCGCTGCCGCGCGCGCATCCGGGTGCGCAATGGTGACGTCGGTCCGCGATCCGGCGCTGGAGCCAGCGCTCGACGCGATCTGGGAGATGCTCGCCGTTATACCGGACCCCGAGATACCGGTGATCTCGATCGTCGAGCTCGGCATCGTGCGCGACGTCGCGCGTGATGGCGGCGAGATCGTCGTCACCGTGACACCGACATACTCGGGCTGCCCCGCGACCGCGATGATCGCATCCGACATCCGGCGCACGCTGGCCGAGGCGGGCGTGCGGCATTGCCGCATCGAGACGCGGCTTTCGCCGGCATGGACGACCGACTGGATCGTGCCCGCCGCGCGCGAGCGGCTGCGCGGGTACGGCATTGTTCCGCCGGCGGAGCGCGCCGCCACGCGCGCCATCGACATCAGCGGCCTGCGCCGGCGGGAGGCAGCATGCATCGCCTGCCCGCGCTGCGGCTCGACCCGAACGGTAGGAACTGTCGCGCTTCGGTTCGACGCCGTGCAAGGCGCAATATCGCTGCGAGGATTGCCGCGAGCCGTTCGACTACTTCAAGCCGCACTGAGTCGTTGCGTCGATGAGCAAGTTCCACCCGCTGACGGTCGCCACGCTCACCCGCGAGACGCGCGATGCGATCGCGTTGACCTTCGAAGTGCCGCCGCCGCTGCGCGAGGCGTTTCGCTTCGTCCAGGGTCAGCATCTGACGTTGCGCGCGGACATCGACGGCGAGGACTTGCGGCGCTCGTACTCGATCTGCTCGGCGGTGCAGGACGACCTGCTGCGCATTGCGGTCAAGAAGGCGCCGGGCGGCGTGTTTTCGACGTGGGCGAACGACGGCCTGCAGCAGGGCCAGACGATCGACGTGATGCCGCCGATGGGACACTTCAACGTCCCGCTCGATGCCGGCAATCGCAAGCACTACGTCGGATTCGCGGCCGGCAGCGGGATCACGCCCCTGCTGTCGATCGTCAAGACCACGCTGATGGCCGAGCCGCGCAGCCGTTTCACGCTGTTCTATGGCAATCGATCGTCGAGCGCGGTGATGTTCAAGGAGGAGCTCGCCGACCTCAAGGACCGCTATCTCGACCGCCTGAACCTCGTCTACGTGATGAGTCGCGAGTCGCAGGACATCGAGATACTCAATGGCCGGATCGATCGCGCCAAGGCCGACGCGCTGCTCGAGCATTGGGTCGACGTTGCCGACATCGACGTCGCCTTCGTGTGCGGGCCCGACGGCATGATGCAGGCGGTCGCCGCGTCGCTGGAAGCGCACGGCGTGCCGAAGTCGCGCATCAAGGTCGAGCTGTTCGCGGCGAGCATCCCGAAGCACGAACGCAAGCCGCAGCCCGCGCCGGCGCCCGGTCACACGGAATGCGCGGTCACCGTCATCATGGATGGCGCGGCGCGGCAGTACACGCTGGAGAAGACGAAAGAGAACATTCTGGACGCAGCGCTGAAACAGGGCATCGAGCTGCCGTATTCGTGCAAAGGCGGCGTGTGTTCGACCTGCCGCGCCAAGCTGATCGAAGGCGAGGTCGACATGGACGTCAATTTCGCGCTCGAGGACTACGAGATCGCGCGCGGATTCATCCTGTGCTGCCAGAGCTATCCGGTGACCGACAAGGTGGTGGTCGACTTCGATCAGGGTGCGTGACGCACCTGCTAAGCTTGCGCTATCTGCTCGAGGAGGAACGTCGTGCCCCATCCCTTGTTCGAGCGCCATCAGGCGCTGCTCGATCGCGCGCTGCAAGCCGTCGCGGAGCGCGGCTACTGGAGCGCATTTCCCGAATCGCCGAGTCCGAAGGTGTACGGCGAAGGCGCCGCAGAGAATGGCAAGGCAGCATTCGATGCCTTGCTGAACAAGCCGTTTCCGCTGACTGAACCCGGCACCATCGGACAAGTCGGCGGCGAGCGCTCGCCTTACGGCATCGCTCTTGGCGTCAGCTATCCCAAGGTCGACATCGACGTACTGATCGCCGCCATCGCCAAGGCCGAGACGACATGGCGCAAGGCCGGTCCCGAGACGTGGGTCGGGGTCTCGCTCGAAATCCTGACGCGCATCAACAAGCGCAGCTTCGAGATCGCGCATGCCGTGATGCACACGACTGGCCAGGCGTTCGTCATGTCCTTCCAGGCGGGCTGTCCTCACGCGCAGGACCGCGCGCTCGAAGCGATCGCCTACGCGTGGGACGAAATGCGCCGCATTCCGGCCAAGGCCTACTGGGAGAAGCCGCAGGGCAAGAACGAGCCGCTGAAGATGGAGAAACATTTCCGCATCGTGCCGCGCGGCATCGGTCTGGTGATCGGCTGCAATACGTTCCCGACCTGGAACGGATATCCGGGCCTGTTCGCGAGCCTGGCGACGGGCAACGCGGTCGTCGTCAAGCCGCATCCGAACGCGATCCTGCCGCTGGCGATCACGGTGCAGATCGCGCGCGAGGTGCTGGCCGAGGCGGGATTCGATCCGAACGTGGTGACCATGGTCGCGCACGCGGCGGGCGATGAGACCGCGCAGAAACTCGCCCTGCGGCCCGAGGTCAAACTCATCGATTTCACCGGCAGCACGGCCAACGGCGACTGGCTGGAGCAGCACGCGCGCCAGGCGCAGGTCTACACCGAAAAGGCGGGCGTCAATCAGATCGTGCTCGATTCGACGGACGACTTCAAGGCCGTGGCGCGCAATGTCGCGTTCTCGCTCGCACTGTACACCGGCCAGATGTGCACCGCGCCGCAGAACGTGTACATCCCGAAGGACGGCATCGACACCGCGGACGGGCATCTGTCGTTCGACCAGGTCGCGCAGGGTCTGGGCGAGGCGGTGCAGAAGCTCGTCGGCGACCCCGCCCGCGCGGTGGAGATCCTCGGCGCCGTCGTCAACGATGGCGTGGCGGCGCGCATCGACGCCGCTCGCGCGCTGGGACCGATCGTGATCGACAGCCAGACGATCGCGCACCCGCAGTTCCCCGATGCGCGCATCCGCACGCCGCTCATCGTCAAGCTGGACGCGCGCGATGAGGCCAAGTACCTCAAGGAATGGTTCGGACCGATCGCGTTCGTCATCGCCACCGACAACACCGCACAGAGCCTCGACATCGCACGGCCGCGCGGTGAAGGAGCATGGCGCACTGACGTTGTCGCTGTACTCGAAGAACGCGCAGGTGATCGACGCGGGAATCGCCGTCGCGGAGGACGCCGGCGTCGCGCTGTCGATCAACCTGAACGGCGGCGTCTTCGTGAATCAGTCGGCGGCGTTCTCGGACTATCATGGCACCGGCGCCAATCCCGCGGCCAACGCGGCGCTGACCGACTCGGCCTTCGTGGCCAGTCGTTTTCGCGTGGTGCAGCATCGGAGGCACGTTTAGACGATGAGCTACGAGCCGATCCTATTCAGCATCGACGCGGGCATCGCGCGCCTGACGCTCAACCGTCCCGAGCGCCTCAACAGCTTCACCGATGCGATGCACGCGGAAGTGCGCGACGCGCTGTCCAAGGTCAGGGCGGACGCTGCGGTGCGCGTGCTGCTGCTCACCGGTGCGGGCCGCGGCTTCTGCGCAGGCCAGGATCTCGCCGATCGCGCGGTCGCGCCGGGCGCCGAGCCGGTCGACATCGGCGCATCGATCGAACGCAACTACAAGCCGCTGGTGCTTGCGCTGCGTGCCCTTCCGCTGCCGGTGGTGTGCGCGGTCAACGGCGTTGCCGCCGGCGCGGGCGCCAACATCGCGCTCGCGTGCGACATCGTCATCGCCGCCAGGTCGGCGAGTTTCATCCAGGCATTCGCGAGGATCGGACTGCTCCCCGATGCAGGCGGCACGTTTTTCCTGCCACGGCTGGTCGGCAATGCCCGCGCGATGGGATTGGCGATGCTCGGCGACAAGCTTTCCGCGGAGCAGGCCGCCGATTGGGGACTGATCTGGAAGTGCGTCGACGACGCCGAATTGGCGTCCACCGTGGACACGTTGCTGCAACATCTGGCGACTGCGCCCACGCGCGGCCTCGCGGCGACGAAGCGAGCGTTGCAGTTGGCTGCAGGCAATTCGCTCGAGGCGCAGCTCGATGTCGAACGCGACGCTCAACGCGAACTCGGCCGCAGCGACGACTATCGCGAAGGCGTGAGCGCGTTCTCCGCCAAGCGCGCGCCGAAATTCACGGGCAAGTAAGCGTATGTCTCACGATATGCCGGCATTGTCCCCGGCTGACGCGCAAGGCCTCGCCGAGCGCGTCGCCAAGCAGATGTACGCCCGCGACCGCGCGTCGCAGATGATGGGCATGAAAGTGGCGAAGATCGGGCCGGGACACGCCGAGCTCGTCATGACGGTGCGCGCGGACATGCTCAATGGCCACGCCACCTGCCACGGCGGCTTCATCTTCACCTTGGCCGACAGCGCGTTCGCGTTCGCCTGCAACAGCAACAACCAGACGACGGTCGCCTCCGGCTGTACCATCGACTTCATCGCGCCGGCGCGCGAAGGCGACGTGCTCACGGCCGTGGCACAGGAGCGCAGCACAAGCGGGCGGACCGGCGTCTACGACATCGACGTCCACAATCAGCGCGGCGAGAAGATCGCGTTCTTTCGCGGCAAATCGTACCGCATCAAAGGTCACGTTCTCGTCGATCCGCAATCGGAGAAGGAATGACGATGGCTCCAAGGAAGGCGGCGCCGGCAGGGCTCGAGGCGATCGAGACCGCAAGCCGCGCCGAGCTTGCCGAGTTGCAACTCGAGCGGCTGCAACGGACGCTGCAGCACGCGTACGACAACGTCGCGCACTATCGCCACGCGTTCGACCGCGCTGGCGTGCGTCCGGCGGATTGCCGGGCGCTCGACGATCTCGCGAAGTTTCCCTTCACCGTCAAGTCCGACTTGCGCGACAACTATCCCTTCGGCATGTTCGCCGTGCCGCGCGAGCAGGTCGTCCGCATCCACGCGTCCTCCGGCACCACCGGCAAGCCGACCGTGGTCGGCTACACGAAGAACGACATCGAGACCTGGGCAACGGTGATGGCGCGTTCGATCCGCGCCGCCGGCGGCCGACCGGGCGATCTCGTCCACGTCGCCTATGGCTACGGCCTGTTCACCGGCGGGCTCGGCGCGCACTACGGCGCCGAGAAGCTCGGCTGCACCGTGATTCCGATGTCAGGCGGGCAGACCGAGCGGCAGGTGCAACTGATCCAGGACTTCAAGCCGCGCGTGATCATGGTGACGCCGTCGTACATGCTGGCGATCGCGGAAGAGATGGAAAAGCAGGGCATCGATCCCCGCGCAACGTCGCTGGAGATCGGCATCTTCGGCGCCGAGCCGTGGACGCCGACGATGCGCACTGCGATCGAGGCGCGCCTCGACATCGACGCCATCGACATCTTCGGCCTGTCCGAAGTCATGGGCCCGGGCGTCGCGCAGGAATGCATCGAGACCAAGGACGGACTTACCATCTGGGAGGACCACTTCTATCCGGAGATCATCGATCCCGAAACCGGCAAGGTGCTGCCGGAAGGCGAGAAGGGCGAGCTGGTATTCACGTCGCTGACCAAGGAGGCACTGCCGATCATCCGCTATCGCACGCGCGATCTCACCCGACTGCTGCCGCCCACCGCGCGCACCATGCGCCGGATGGAGAAGATCACCGGCCGTTCCGACGACATGCTGATCATTCGCGGCGTGAACGTATTCCCGACGCAGGTCGAAGAGCTGATACTCAAGCAGCCGGCGCTGGCGCCGCACTACCAGCTCGAAATCACGCGACCCAGAATCCTCGATGAGTTGACGGTGGTGGTGGAACGCGCACCGAGCGCCGGTGGAAACGACGCCGAGGCGGCGGGTGAAAAGCTTGCGCACCAGATCAAGAGCCTGATCGGCGTGAGCGCGCTCGTGCGCGTCGTCCCGGCCGGCGGAATCGAGCGCTCGCTCGGCAAGGCAAAACGCGTCATCGACAAGCGGCCGAAGACGTAGTTTTCATGATGGCCGCGGCGGACTTTCACGGCGTATTCCCATACCTGGTTTCCCCGCTCGATGCAGCGGGTGAAGTCAAGACAGCGGTTCTGTCCCGATTGTGCAACGACCTGATCGCCGCCGGTGTGCACGGTCTGGCACCGCTCGGCTCGACCGGAGAATTCGCGTATCTGTCTTGGCCACAACGGCGCCGCATCGTCGAAGTCGTACTCGCAGCGACAAATCGTCGTGTCCCGATCGTTGCCGGTGTGGCGTCGACCACGATCACCGACGCGGTGACGCAGGCGCGCGAATACGAGCGCATGGGCTGCGATGGCATTTTGGCCATTCTCGAAGCCTATTTTCCGGTGACCGACGAGGGCGTGTACGCGTACTTCAAGGCCATCGCCGAGGCGGTATCGCTGCCGCTCGTGCTCTACACCAATCCGAACTTTCAGCGCTCGGATCTGAGCCTGCCGGTGATCGATCGGCTCAGCCGCATCCCGAACATTCGCTACATCAAGGACGCGTCGAACAACACCGGCCGCCTGCTGTCGATCATCAATCGGGTGGAAGGGCGCATGCGGGTGTTCGCGGCATCGGCGCACATTCCCGCCTGCGTCATGCTGATCGGCGGCGTCGGCTGGATGGCGGGGCCCGCATGCGTTGCGCCGCGGCAGAGCGTCGAACTCTACGACTTGTGCCGCCGCGCCGATTGGTCGGGCGCCATGGCGTGCCAGCGCGCCTTGTGGGATCTGAACCAGGCGTTCGCCAAATACAATCTCGCCGCATGCATCAAGGGCGGATTGCAACTGCAAGGTTACGCGGTCGGCGCACCGCTGCCGCCGCAGGCGCCGCTGTCGCCCGAGGGCGTCGATGAGGTCAGGCGGGCGCTGGTTGCGCTCGGCGCGCTACAGACTCCCGCGTGAGCATACTTTTCGTCGGCATGATCGTGAGCACGGTCGGCGTCGGCTACCTGATGTACGGGCGGCGCCAGGTGAAATTGGTCCCGGTCATCGCCGGTGTCGTGCTGTGCATCTACCCGTACTTCGTCGATGACCTGGTGTGGATGGCCGTAATCGGCGTGCCGTTGCTGGTCGCGCCATTCGTGATCGATCTCTGACCGCGCCGCCGGCCTGCACGCGATTGACAGGAACGCGACAGCGCGCCTATAGTTAACATATGAACTAATTATGGTCTAGCTGGGGCGCCGGTCGTCCGACTGGAGCGGCGCGGGCGAATCCGGGAGGAAGCTTTCGTGGCGGTAGCATGGGCGAGAACGCGCGGCATGTCGCGGTCCGATCGTGTCGATGTCGACACCGTGGCCGGGACCATACGCCTGCCCGGCAACGTGTCCGGCATCGCCGCGGTCGAGTGGGGCGTTCCCACCTGCGGCACCGTGATCGGCGTCCTGCTCAACCATCGCGATGCGCTGGCCGCGCTCGGCGAGGCGATGCATGCGGCGCCCTATGAGGCGCCGCCCCGTTCGGTGGTGCTCTACATCAAGCCCTGCAATACCTGGACTGCGTGCGGCGTCCCCGTCGTGGTGCCCGCTGCACTCGAGGAAATTGAAGTCGGGGCGACGTTGGGCATCGTCATCGGCACCACCGCGTCGCGGGTGAGCGAGGCGCATGCGCTCGACGTCGTCATGGGCTATACCATCGTCAACGACATCAGCGAACCGCATGCAAACGTGTACCGACCGGCGATCCGCCAGCGTTGTCGCGACGGCTTCTGTCCGATCGGCCCCTGGGTCATCTCGCGGCAGGAAATCACCACCCCCGACGCGCTCGACACCCGCATCTTCGTCAATGGCGAACTGCGCGCGACCCAATCGACGCGCGACCTCGTACGTCCCGTGGCCAGGCTCATTGCCGAAGTCAGCGAATTCATGACCCTCAGCCCGGGTGACGTCCTGCTGACCGGCGTCGCGGGCAACGCGCCGCGCGCCCGGGCCGGCGATCGTGTCCGCATCGAGATCGACGGCGTCGGGGCATTGGAGAACCTGCTGATCGCGGAGGAACGCGCGTGAAGCGCGCGCGCGTGGCGTGGATGGGCGCGGTGCACGATGCGACCGAGGTCGATGGCCGGGTGCAGCTCGCCGACGGACGCATCGTCGACGAGGCGGACCTCGTCTGGCTGCCGCCGCTGCAACCGACGGAACTGCCGCGCACGATTTTCGCGCTGGGCCTGAACTACGCGAATCACGCCAAGGAACTCGCCTTCAAGGCGCCGACCGAGCCGCTGATCTTCCTGAAAGGAACGAATTCGCTGGTCGGTCACCGTAGCGTGACGCACCGACCGTCGGACGCGACGTACATGCACTACGAATGCGAACTCGCGGTGGTAATCGGGCGGACCGCGCGCCGCGTGACCCGCGCCGACGCATACGACTACGTTGCCGGGTATACGGTGGCCAACGACTACGCGATTCGCGACTATCTGGAGAACTACTACCGCCCGAATTTCCGCGTGAAAAGCCGCGACGCGTGCACGCCGATCGGTCCGTGGCTGGTCGAGGCCGCCGACGTGAAGCATCCGATGAACCTGCGCATGACAACGACGGTCAACGGCACGGTGACGCAACGGGGCAACACCGGAGACATGGTGTTCGACATCGCCTTCCTGATCGCATACCTTTCGAGCTTCATGACGCTCGCGCCGGGCGACATGATTCTCACCGGCACGCCGGAAGGCCTGTCCGGGGTGCATCCTGGCGATGAAGTCGTCACCGAGATCGGCGGCATCGGCCGCCTGGTCAACACCATCGCCGGCGACGACGCACCGCCGGCAGCCCAGAGCGCAACGCCATGATCACGCACCTAATCGGCGGCAAGCCCATTGCCAGCAAATCCGTCTTCGAGGACCTCAACCCGGCCACTGGCGAGGTCCTGGCCGAGGTGGCGGCAGGGGGCGAGCATGAAGTCGACGCGGCGGTGCGGGCGGCGAAGGCGGCATTTCCGAAGTGGGCCGCGCGACCGGCGCGCGAGCGCGCCGGGATCATGCGCCGCCTGGGCGAGCTGATCGAGCGCGACGTAGCTTCGCTGGCAGCGCTCGAGACCGACGACACCGGGCTGCCCATCCATCAGACCTCGCATCAGCTGATCCCGCGCGCCGCCGAAAATTTCTACTTCTTCTCGGAGGTGGCGACGCGCATGGACGGGCGTTGCTATCCGGTCGATCGCAGCATGCTCAATTACACGCTGGTCCAGCCGGTCGGCGTGTGTGCACTCATCTCGCCGTGGAACGTGCCGTTCATGACGGCGACGTGGAAAGTCGCGCCGTGCCTGGCGCTTGGCAATACCGCGGTGCTGAAGATGTCCGAGCTCTCGCCGCTGACGGCGGACCGGCTGGGCGCGCTGGCGCTCGATGCCGGTGTGCCGCCGGGCGTCCTCAACGTCGTGCACGGCTATGGCCGCGACGCCGGCGAGGCGCTGGTCAGGCATCCCGACGTGCGTACGATTTCGTTCACCGGAGGCACGGTGACCGGCAAGCGGATCATGGCCACGGCCGGGCTCAAGAAGCTGTCGATGGAGCTCGGCGGCAAGTCGCCGGTGCTGATCTTCGACGACGCCGATCTCGATCGCGCACTCGATGCCGCGCTGTTCACGATATTTTCGCTCAATGGCGAACGTTGCACCGCGGGTTCGCGCATCTTTGTGCAGCGCACCGTCTACGACGCGTTCGCGGCCAAGTTCGCCGAACGTGCCGATCGGTTGAAGGTCGGCGATCCCCGTGAGGACGACACCAAGGTCGGCTCGATGATCACCCGCGCGCACTGGGAGAAGGTTACCGGCTACATCGACATCGGCCGCAAGGAGGGCGCGACCATTGCCGCGGGCGGCGGACCGCCTGCCGCGTTGCCACCGCGCGTCAAAGGCGGCAACTTCGTGCGCCCGACGGTGCTGACCAACGTCGACAACCGGATGCGCGTCGCGCAGGAAGAGATCTTCGGGCCTGTCGCTTGCCTCATCCCCTTCGCCGACGAGGACGAGGGCCTGCGGCTGGCCAACGACGTCCGCTACGGACTGTCGTCCTACGTGTGGACGCAGGACATCGGCAAGGCGCACCGTCTTGCGGCGGGCATCGAGGCCGGCATGGTTTTCGTCAACAGCCAGAACGTGCGCGACCTGCGTCAGCCCTTCGGCGGCATCAAGGAGTCGGGCATCGGTCGCGAGGGGGGCGAGGCGAGCTTCGAGACCTTCTGCGAGATCAAGAACGTCTGCGTGTCGCTCGGATCGCACCCGATCCCGCGCTGGGGCGTGTGAGGAGCGACATGGGCAAACTCGCGCTCGCGGCCAAGATCACGCACGTGCCGTCGATGTACCTGTCGGAACTGCCGGGCAAGCATCACGGCTGCCGCGACAGCGCGATCGAAGGCCATCGCGTCATCGGCCGCCGCTGCCGCGAGCTGGGAGTGGATACCATGGTCGTGCTCGACGTGCACTGGCTGGTCAACGCGGGCTACCACGTCATGTGCAATCCGCAGTTCAAGGGCACGTACACGAGCAACGAGTTGCCGCATTTCATCAAGAACCTCGCCTACGAGTATCCCGGCAACCCGGCGCTCGGCCACGCTCATCGCCGACACCGCGACCGCGCACGGCGTCTTCACGCGCGCGCACGACGCAACTTCGCTCGAGCTCGAATACGGCACGCTGGTACCGATGCGCTACATGAACGCCGACCAGCATTTCAAGGTCGTTTCGGTCGCCGCGTGGTGCAACTGGCACAAGCTCGACGACAGCCGGCGTTTCGGCGAAGCGCTGAAGCTGGCGATCGAAGCGAGCGATTGTAGCGTCGCGGTCCTCGCGAGCGGCTCGCTGTCGCATCGCTTCAACGACAACGGCAGCCCGGAGGAATCGATGCACGATATCAGCCGCGAATTCTTCCGGCAGGTCGATCTGCGGGTGGTCGAACTGTGGCGGCAGGGCGACTGGAAGACCTTCATCGCCATGCTGCCGGAGTACGCGCAACTGTGTCAGGGCGAAGGCCACATGCACGACACCGCCATGCTGCTCGGAATGCTCGGCTGGGACCGCTACGAGCAGCCCGTGGAAATCATCACCGATTATTTCGCGAGTTCCGGCACCGGGCAGATCAACGCCGTCTTCCCGCTCCCGGCACGCGCTGGCTGACTGGGACCGATCATGCCGCACATCACCGTCGAGTACACCGCGAACCTCAAGACCGACGCCGACATCCCCGGGCTGCTTGCAACGATCAACGGCGTCATGATCGCCCAGGGCAGCGTGTTTCCGGTTGGCGGCATTCGCTCGCGCGCCATCGAGCTCAGGGACTATCGCATTGCCGACGGTGCGGCAGACGATGCGTTCGTGCACGTCACCGTCAAGATCGGCGCCGGCCGAGACGATGCCGCCAAGAAGCGCGCCTTCGACGCGCTGTTCGAGGCGATCAAGGACCACTTCGCCGCGGTCTACGCGAAGCGCTATCTTGCGTTGTCGATGGAAATCGCGGAGTTCAGCGAAGCCGGCACCTACAAGCACAACAACATCCACGCGCGCTTCCGGAAGTCATGAAGCATTCGTTCGCGCACCGAATCGAAGGACCGCCATGGTTGCAGTGAGCAGAAATGCGAACGCCCCCGCCAAGGCCAAGCGGGCACCCGTCCGACGCCGGGCGCGGCCGCAGAAAATCAGCGCCGAAGAATGGCGCGCGCGGGTGCAGCTTGCCGCCTGCTATCGCATCTTCGCGCAGCTGGGCTGGACCGAGCTGATCTACAACCACATCACCCTGCGCCTGCCGGGCCCCGACCGGCACTTCCTGATCAATCCCTTCGGACTGCTGTATTCGGAGGTGCGGGCATCGAATCTGGTGAAGATCGACCTGCACGGCAACATCATCGGCGAATCGGCGTGGCCCGTGAATCCTGCCGGATTCACCATTCATGCCGCGATTCACGACGGGATCCCGGACGCGCACTGCGTGATGCATACGCACACCACCGCGGGCATGGCGGTGGCCTGCGCGCGCGACGGCCTGTCGCTGAGCAACTTCTACTCCGCGCAGTTGCACGACAAGCTCGCGTACCACGACTTCGAAGGCATCACCGTGCATGCCGGCGAGGGGCCGCGCCTGGTGCGCGCGATCGGCGACCGCCCGGCCGTCATCCTGCGCAATCACGGCCTGCTGGCCTGGGGCGACACGATCGCGCGTACTTTCGCCATCCTCTGGCTGCTGAATCGCGCCTGCGAAATCCAGCTCGCATCGACGGCGATGGGCCCGCTGATCGAACTGTCCGAGGACATCCAGCGCAAGTGCACGCGCGACTCGCTGCAGTTCAACGCGCGCTTCGGCGCGGGCCAGGACGTGTTCGATGCGCTCACGCGCATCGTCGACCGTGCCGACCCTTCATATAAGACTTGAGGCCTCGGGGTGAAGATCTGCATCTACGGCGCGGGCGCCATCGGTGGCTTCCTCGGCACGCGGCTCGCCGCGGCCGGTAGCGACGTCGCCGCGATCGCGCGCGGCGCAACGGCGAAGGCGCTGCGCGAGCATGGCTGGCGCCTGCAAACGGGCGGCGCGTCGATCAGCGCGCCGGCGCGGGTCGCCGAAGTCCCGTCCGAGCTGGGTGTGCAGGACCTGGTCGTGATCGCGGTCAAGGGCCCGGCACTGGCGAGCGTTGCAGCGTCGATTGCGCCGCTGCTCGGACCCTCGACCACCGTCCTGACCGCGATGAACGGCGTGCCCTGGTGGTTCTTTCACGGCTTCGGCGGCAGCTGCGCGGGCATGCAGCTCGGGTCCATCGACCCGGAAGGGCGGATCGCGGCCGCGATTCCGGCGGCGCAGGCGCTCGGCTGCGTCGTCCATGCGAGTTGCACTACGCCGGAGCCGGGTCTGACCAGCAACGCCGCCGGCAAGCGCCTGATCTTCGGCGAACCGCGTGGCGGTGGCTCACCGCGATTGACCGCGTTGGGCGAGTTGTTTCGCGGCGCCGGCTTCGAGGTCGAACTCTCGGACTGCATCCAGCGCGACATCTGGTACAAGTTGTGGGGCAACATGACCATGAACCCGGTCACGGCCCTGACGGGTGCGACCGCGGACCGGGTCCTCGACGATGCGCTGGTCAACGGCTTTTGCCTGACGGTGATGGGGGAGGCCCAGACCATCGGCGCGCGCATCGGCTGCGCGATCGCCGAAAGCCCGGAGCAGCGCCACGTCGTGACGCGCAAGCTCGGGGCATTCAAGACGTCGATGCTGCAGGATGTCGAGGCGGGCCGGCCGGTGGAAATCGACGTGCTGCTCTCGGCGCCGCGCGAAATCGGCGCCGCGCTCGGCCTGGCCACGCCCTACCTGGACGCGTTGCTCGGGCTTGCCCGATTGCAGGCGCAGACGCGCGGCCTGTACCCGCGCTGAGAAAGTTCGCCCGAACGTGAATCCATCGCATCGCAACCTTCCGCTGCTGTTCCTGCATGCGCGCGAAGCGGCGATGAGCCACTTTCGCCCGATACTCAAGCATTTCGGACTGACCGATCAGCAGTGGCGCATCCTGCGTGCGCTCAGCGAATCCGGCGAAGAAATGGAACCGGGACGGATCGCCGAGGAATGCAAGATCCAGAAGCCGAGCCTGACCGGGATCCTTTCCCGCATGGTCGACTTGAAATGGATCGATCGCCACGCCTCGACCGTGGATCAGAGACGACAGCTGATCTCGCTGACGGTCAAGGGGAGGGCGCTGGTCGACCGCATGGCGCCGTTCGTCGATCGCCAGTATCGACTGATCGAGGACAGCGTCGGCATCGACGCGCTGAATGCGATCTATCGTTCGCTGGACGATGCGCTGGTGCTGCTGAATCGCGAAGTCGCTTCGGCCATGGCCGAAGGCGGACCGCGCCCAGCGCGTTCCAATGGGACTGCCGCAGGCAAGCGCATCCGCGTCGACGCGCGCAAGGGCTAGGAGGCTGTCGGGTCCGCCGGAAAGCCGGGGCTGCCATGCCAACGCAGCGCACCAGCACGCCAGATTGCGAACGTTCAGATTCCCTTCGCGGAAGGGTTGGTGGCGACCTGCCGCTCCTGCTGCAACGCGCGCAGTTCCTGCGCCCGCTCCCGCTCCGCGGCCAGGAACCGTTCGCGAACCGCCATCGTCCCGGCATCGGGAAATTCCATCGCGCCGGCGACGACCTCGATTACCGCAGCGCCGATTAACATGGCAACGATGGCGACGACGAGCTTCTGCTGCCAGGTGCTGGTATGGAATGTCTTCACGGTCTGACTCCTGTTCACGAGCGTTTCGTCGTGGGTCCGGGGCGGTATGCTGCTTGGCTCCGGCCGTCCTTGTTTCTGGTTCACACTCTAGGCAGGCGCCCGTGGCAGCTCAACGGCAATGCGACGAACGCCGGAATTTGCGGGGTGAACCCACCCAATACCGGGTAACGCGCGACGAAACGGCATTGCGCCGCTCGTCGTTCCGGGCACGTTCGCGCAGGCTACCGCGCGCGTCGCGCGGCTGGCCGTTGTTTCGTCTGAGTCGCGGCGGGCGTAGAATTTCCGTCCCGGCTCGTCAACTCCTCCTTCCAGCGATCAGCCCATGAGCGAAAAGCGATTTGCGTCGCACGCCGACGTTGAAGAAAAACGGATCAGCTTCGACCGTCTGTCCGAGCGCGCCTATGCCTACACCGCCGAAGGCGATCCGAATACCGGCATCGTCGTCGGCGATGAGGCGGTGATGGTCATCGATACGCAGGCCACCCCGGTCATGGCGCAGGACGTGATTCGCCGCATCCGGGAAGTCACCGACAAGCCGATCAAGTACGTCGTGCTGTCGCACTATCACGCGGTGCGGGTGCTCGGCGCATCGGGGTACAAGCCCGAGCACATCATCGCCAGCCGCGATACCTTCGACCTGATCGTCGAGCGCGGCGAAGCCGACATGAAGAGCGAGATCGAGCGCTTCCCGCGGCTGTTTCGCGCGGTCGAATCGGTTCCGGGGCTGACCTGGCCGACGATCGTGTTCGAAAAACGCATGACGCTGTGGCTGGGTCGATTGCAGGTCGAGATCATGCAGCTCGGCCGTGGGCATACCAAGGGCGATACCGTGGTGTGGCTGCCGCAGGAGAAGATCCTGTTTTCAGGGGACCTGGTCGAGTACGGCGCGACGCCCTACACCGGTGACGCGTATCTGACCGACTGGCCGGCCACGCTCGACGCCGTAGCCGCGCTCAAACCCGAAAAGCTGGTCCCGGGCCGCGGCGCGTCGTTGATGACGCCGAAGGACGTCCAGGCCGGCCTCGACGGGACGCGCGCGTTCATCACGGAAATGTTCGGTGCGGTGAAGCGCGGGGCGGCGGCGGGCAAGGACTTGCGCACGGTCTACAAGGACACCTACGCGGCGCTCAAGCCCAAGTTCGGCGCATGGGTGATCTTCGACCATTGCCTTCCATTCGACGTGACGCGGGCCTACGACGAAGCGACCAAGTACCGTGATCCGCGCATCTGGACGGCGCAGCGGGACAAGGAGATGTGGGAGGCTTTGGAGGGTTGAATCACTTCTTCACTGCATCTATGAAGACGTATACCAACCCCGTCTACGCCTACACCAGGCCTACCGATCTGGACGGCACGACCCGGCACTGGCCGGTGATCGTCGCCGGCGCCGGGCCGGTCGGACTCACCGCCGCGATCGATCTGGCGCAGCGCGGCATCGACGTGCTGGTACTGGACGAGGACAACACCGTCAGCGTCGGGTCGCGCGCGATCTGCTGGTCCAAGCGCACGCTGGAAATTCTGGACCGTCTCGGCTGCGTCGAAAAACTGGTCCAGAAGGGCGTGCGCTGGAGCGTCGGGCGCGTATTCTTCCGCGACGAGCAGGTGTACGAGTTCGACCTGCTTCCTGAGTCGGGACATCGCCGCCCGGCGTTCATCAATCTGCAGCAGTACTGGGTCGAGCAATTCCTGGTCGAACGCCTCGCGGAACTGCCGCAGGCCGAGTTGCGCTGGCAGAACAAGGTGATCGGCGTCGAACAGCAGCCCGACCGCGTATCGGTCCGCGTCGAGACGGCTGACGGAGAATACCGGGTGCACGCCGACTGGCTGATCGTCGCCGATGGCGCGCGCAGCCCGATCCGCGGCATGCTGGGCATGGAGAGCGAGGGGCAGGTCTTCCGCGATCGCTTTCTGATCGCGGACATTCACATGACGTCGGACTTCCCCGCCGAGCGCTGGTTCTGGTTCGATCCTCCGTTCCATCGCAATCAATCCGCGCTGCTGCATCGCCAGGCCGACAACGTGTGGCGCGTCGATTTCCAGCTCGGCTGGGAAGCCGACCCGGAGGAGGAGAAGAAACCCGAGAACATCCTGCCACGGCTGCGGACGATGCTGGGCGAGCATGCGGAATTCGAGATCGAATGGGCGAGCGTGTACACGTTTCAGTGTCGCCGGATGCGCACGTTCCGGAACGCACGCGCGCTGTTCGTCGGCGACGCGGCGCACCTGGTCTCGCCGTTCGGCGCGCGCGGCGCGAACAGCGGCGTGCAGGACGTCGACAACCTGGTGTGGAAGCTCGAACTCGTGCTCGAGGATCTCGCGCCCCAATCGCTGCTCGATAGCTACGATGCCGAGCGCACGGCCGCCGCCGACGAAAACATCAAGGCGACGACGCGCAGTACCGACTTCATCACCCCCAAGGGCGGCGCCAGCCGTACCTTCCGCGACGCCGTGCTCGCGCTCGCGAAATACCACCCCTTTGCACGCCGGCTCGTCAACAGCGGAAGATTGTCGGTGCCTGCCGTGCTCGTGCATTCCCCGCTCAATACGGCCGACCTGCCGGGAGACTCGTTTGGCGGTGCAATGGTCCCCGGCGCCTGTGCCACCGACGCTCCGGTGAAGGGTCCGCGCGGTGACTGGCTGCTCGCGCATCTGGATGACGGATTCAATCTGCTGGTATTCGGTTCGGCGGTATCACCCGCTGCGCTGGCGACGCTGGCCGGCGATCCGATCGCCTGCGCCGTGGTGCAGGTGGGGGGAGAACGCACCCGTGGCGCCTGCCAGATCGAAGACAAGGATGGACTGCTGGCTCTGCGCTACGATGCAATGGCGGATACCTGCTACCTGCTGCGACCCGATCAGCACGTCTGCGCACGCTGGCGCGCGTTCGACCTGGCGCGGGTGCGCGCCGCCGTTGCCCGCGCGAGCGGTGCCGTCGACGCAGCAGTGACCAGCGATGCGCACGACAATAGTCCGATGCGCGCGAAGGTACTCCAATGACCCTGAATACCAATGCCATCATCCAGGCGCCCGACGATTTCTACGAGGCGCTGATCGACCTGCACCGCGGGCTGAGCGACGAGCAAAGTGCGCTCGTGAACGCAAAGCTCGTACTGCTGCTGGCCAACCATATCGGCGACGCCGAGATCCTGCGCGAAGCGATGGCCGCGGCGTCGCAGGATGTCGTGCGCGCGGCGTAGCGGACCCTACCGGAGCGACGAGCTGATGACCATACCGACCAGGACGCGCGCCGCATCGACATTGCCGGAGCAGGGATCGGAGCCGACGCTCGGCTACCAGTCCGGATTCGGCAACGAATTCGCGACCGAAGCGCTGGCCGGCGCGTTGCCGATCGGACAGAATTCCCCGCAGCGCGGCCCCTACGGCCTCTACGCCGAGCAATTCTCCGGCACCGCGTTCACCGCGCCGCGCGCGTGCAACCGTCGTTCATGGCTGTATCGCATCCGCCCGGCTGCCATGCATCGACCCTTCCGCATGATGGACAACGGCCGCATCGAAAGCCGCTTCGACGCGATTGCGACGCCGCCCAACCAGCTGCGCTGGGATCCCTTGCCGTTACCCGAAGCGCCGACGGACTTCATCGACGGACTTGCCACCATGGCCGGCAACGGCGACCCCGCGGCGATGAGCGGGTGCGGCATCCACGTCTACGCCGCCAACCGGTCGATGACCGATCGTTACTTCTTCGACGCCGACGGCGAATTGCTGATCGTCCCGCAGCAAGGGCGCCTGCTCCTGGCGACCGAGTTCGGCCGCATCGCGCTCGAACCGCAGGAAATCGCCGTCATCCCGCGCGGAGTGCGCTTCCAGGTCGAGCTCATCGACGGGACGGCGAGGGGATACGTCTGCGAAAACTACGGCGCGTTCCTGCGCCTGCCGGACCTGGGGCCCATCGGTTCGAACGGGCTGGCCAATCCGCGCGACTTCCTGACGCCGCACGCGTGGTACGAGGCGCGCGAAGGCAAGTTCGAATTGGTGGCGAAATTCATGGGCAATCTGTGGTCGGCCGAGATCGAGCATTCGCCGCTCGACGTCGTCGCCTGGCACGGCAACAACGCGCCGTACAAATATGACCTGCGGCGCTTCAACGCGATCGGTTCGATCAGCTACGACCATCCCGATCCATCGATTTTTCTCGTGCTGCAGGCGCCGACCGCCACGCCAGGCGTCGACGACATCGATTTCGTGGTGTTCCCGCCGCGCATCCTGGCCATGGAGCACACTTTCCGTCCGCCATGGTTCCACCGCAACGTCGCCAGCGAGTTCATGGGCCTGGTTCACGGCGTGTACGATGCGAAGGCCGAAGGTTTCATGCCCGGCGGCGCGAGCCTGCACAATTGCATGTCCGGGCACGGGCCCGACGCCGAGACCTTCGCCCGTGCCAGCGCGGCGGATCTTTCCTCGGCGACGCGCATCACCGATACGATGGCGTTCATGTTCGAAACGCGCACCGTGATCCGTCCGACCCGCTTCGCGCTCGAATCGGCGCAGCTGCAACACGAGTACTACCGCTGCTGGCAGGGCCTGCCGGTGCAGTTCGATCCCCGGAAGCGCTAGCGGCGCGAGCCCGCAGCGAGGGGCCCCGTGCGAAGCGCGGGGATCGCGCGTGGCGAGTCGACGCAAGGCGGCCGACACGTGTTGTCAAACTCAGGGGTTGAGCGAGGAGGCCGCGGCGCGAGCCCGCAGCGAGGGGCCCCGTGCGAAGCGCGGGGATCGCGCGTGGTGAGTCGACGCAAGGCGGCCGACGCGCGCTGTCTGCATCAGGCACTCGTCCAAGGAGGCCGTAGGTGACGCGGCTCACATCTGCCTGAACAGGTGCGCGTAGGATTCGCTCACCGGTAGCGTTTCCTCGCGTTCCTTGAGTCGCACCCGCAGGTGACCCTTGAAGTCCCGGTTCACGCCGGCGATCGCGTTGGCGTTGACCAGCGTCGAGCGATGGATCTGCCAGAAGGTATTCGGGTCGAGTTCGTCGATCAGTTCCCTGATGGGCCTGCGGATCATCGACTCCTGGTCGGCGGTCACCACCAGCGTGTACTTGTTGTCGGCCTGGAAATAGCAGATCTCCTCGACGGTGATGAGGCGCACGTCGTTGCCCTGCGACGCGGTGATCCAGCGCAGGTATTCCTTGCCGCTGTCACGCTTGGACGCAAGCACCTTCAGGATGCCGTCCAGATTGGCTGGCGCGCTGCCGAGCTTGGCTTTGAGCCTCGACACGGTCGTGGCGAGCCGGGCCGGAGAAAACGGCTTCATCACGAAGTCGACCGCGCCCTGCTCGAAGGCCGCGACAGCATGCTTGTCGTAGGCGGTGACGAACACGACGTGGCACCTGCCGCTGGCATGCTCGGCAACTTCGAGGCCGTTCAGGCCGGGCATCTGGATGTCGAGGAAAACGATGTCAGGTGACAGCCGCTCGACCGCGTGCAGGGCCTCGATGCCATCGCCGGTCTCGGCCGTGATGACCAGGTCCGGCCACAGCGCCGACAAAGTTTCCTTGAGCTCGGCGCGCAGCACCGGCTCGTCTTCAGCGATGACCGCGGTCGTCGACATATTCATTGGGGATCTCCACCACGACGCGCAAGCCGCCGACTCCGTCCGAATCGAGCACCAGGCGCGCCGCGGCGCCGTACAAGGCGCTCAGCCGCTCGCGGATTCCCTGGAGTGTCGTGCTGCGCGCGTTGTCGTGCGGCGATCGACGACCCGTGTCGGAAACGATCAGGCGCAGTTTGCCTGCTTCGACGCGCGCGACGACGCGGATCGAACCATCGGTTTGCAAGGGTTCCAGGCGATGCGCGAGCGCATATTCGATCAGCGGCAACAACACCATGGGCGGAATCCTCGCATCGGCGCCGTTGTCGAGTGCGGATGTGTCCGACGACAGGCGATCGCCCATGCCCGCGCCGACAACGTTTAGATACGCCTTCGCCAGCTCGAGCTCCCTTGCCAGGGTCGAGGTTGTCTCGCGCAATTGTGGCAGCGCCGCGCGCAGGTACACGATCAGGTCGTCGAGCATTCGATCGGCACGTTGTGCATCGACCTCGTACAGCCGTTCGACCTGCGCCAGTGTATTGAACAGGAATTGCGGCTCGACGCGTGCCTGCATCGCCTGCAAACGCGCTTCGAAGGCCCGCCGGGCCAATCGCTCCCGCTTGAGCTGGGCGCCCCGCAATGCCTGGATGCGCTGCAACGCACGCTGGCGATGGTAGTAGCCAAGCGTGGCGAGCGCGCACATCACCAAGTCCGTGCCAAATTGACCGAATAGAAACGCAAAGTCGGGCGGACGCGGCTCGTCCCAACAGCAGTGCAGGCCGACGAGCGGCTCGGTGAACACGACCAGTACGGTTCCCGCGACGGCCGCGACGAACGCGGCGACGGCGTAAGGCAGCCAGCGCGGCGCCTGCGAAGGTGGCCACGCGTCCGCCACGACCACACCGAGCAACAGCACCGACGTCACGAGGAACGCGTCATAGAAGCCGGTGACGATCGGCTCCCACGCAGCGTAACGCGGATACGCCGTCATCTGGGTCAAACCCATCGACAAGCCCCAGGCGAGGCAGAACAGTGCCGCGTAGCGGACCTGTGTGCGCGTCATGCCACGCAGGGCATTCCGCCAGAATGCAAGAGGTCGCCGGGATGGTGAACGCGCAGGACGCGCGGTGGTGGCAATTTCCATGATCAGGCGGCGTGTCCTTCAGCGGTCGTCGTCACCGGCAACTCGAGCGTTGCCGTCACCCCCAGCTCGGCGTTCTGGGCCAGCAGCAGCCGCGCATTGGCGTCGTAGAGCGTCTTAAGCCGGGAGCGAATGTTGCCGAGTCCGATTCCCGCACCCGAACTCTCCTGCAGACCGCGGCCGGTGTCGGCGACCTGCAGGCGCAACGTGCCGTCGTCCGCACGCGCATTCACGTGGACGCGGCCGCCCTTCGGCAACGGGACGAGGCCGTGCCGGATGGCGTTCTCCACCAGCGTCAACAGCATCATCGGCGGAACCGTGCAGCCCAGCAACGACTCCGGTACGTCGACATCGAAGCTCAGGCGCTCGCCCATGCGGATTTTCTGCACGTTCAGGTACGCGACCGTAAGCGCCAGTTCGCGGCCAAGCGTGGACTGCGACTCGCGCATCTGCGGCAAGGCGGCGCTCAGGTAGCGCGACAGATGCTGCAGCATTGCGCGGCCCGTCGGCGGGTCGGTTTGGTACAGCCGGCGGACATTGGCCAGGGTATTGAACAGGAAATGCGGCTCGATCTGCGCCTGCATCACCTGGAGCCGGGCTTCGGTCATCTCGCGCTCGATGCCGAGCCGGTCCATGTGCTCATGGTGCAGCGTCGCGTGGGCCTCGTCCTCACGAGCGACAAAGTAGTAGACCATCGTCGCCATGGCGGCCAGGAAGCAGTTGCTGATCCACCACCCGACCATCGCGGCGGGAGAGTGCGCTCCTGGGTGCGAGGCCGCGAAAGGGTCGGCAATGAATTGCCTGACGAACGCGGAACTCAGCTCCATGCCGACCATCACGCTCAGCGCGATACCCAGCGCGAGCATCGGCATGCGGCGATTTCTGGGCGTCCAATTGTCGATGGCGATCACGGTCAACAGAACGGGCAGGAACAGGACCACAAAACTGGCGAACTTCTCAAGCACGTGCTGCGCGGTATACAGCGCACTCTTGCCGTTGACCAGGTTATGCGGGACCGTGTAGCCGAGGGCCATCACGGCAATGAACAGACAGAAGATGCCGAAGCGCCGCCACGTCAACCCCTTGAAGGTCTGGATGATGACGCGGCGCCCGGCGGGGACCGAAAGCGAAGCTGTTGCCTCGTGCGTAACGCTCGTCATTGCCACTCCTTCCGGCGGCGCGGGAACCTGCCAAGTCTAGCGCTGCCAGAGCCGTTCGAGGAGGTATGTGACGAAACCGGGTTCCGGCGGCGTGAAACCGGCCGGCACGGGAGTGAAGCGCGTGACGGTATTCGCCACAGCATTTACTATGTCGTTCGCAGACTGCAGCATCCCCGCCGCCTCCCCACCACGGAGTCAACATGACGTATCAGACCATTCTTGTCGAGGCGCAGGGCCGCGTCGGCATCGTCCGATTGAACCGTCCGCAGCGCCTGAATGCCCTGAACGAAGCGCTTGCGCTCGAGCTTGGCGCCGCGCTGGCAGGGTTCGATGCTGACGCCGGCATCAGCGTCATCGTCATCACCGGCAACGAAAAGGCGTTCGCGGCCGGAGCCGACATCGGCGCCATGGCCGAATGGAATTACCAGAAGGTCTACGCCGACAATTACATCATGAGCTGGGAGTCGGTGAAGCACACGCGCAAACCGGTCATCGCTGCGGTCGCCGGATACGCGCTTGGCGGCGGCTGCGAACTGGCGATGATGTGCGACATGATCATCGCCGCCGACACGGCCAAGTTCGGTCAGCCGGAGATCACCATCGGCACCATGCCGGGGATGGGCGGCACGCAACGGCTGCCACGCGCGGTCGGCAAGGCCAAGGCGATGGACTGGTGCCTGACCGGACGCATGATCGACGCGGCGGAGGCCGAGCGCTCGGGACTGGTGTCGCGTGTCGTGCCCGCCGACAAGCTGCTCGAGGAGGTGCTTGCCGTCGCGACGAAAATCGCGAGCTATTCGCTGCCGACGGTGCTCAAGGTCAAGGAAGCGATCAACCGCGCGTACGAGTCATCGCTCGCCGAAGGCCTGCTGTTCGAGCGCCGCGAGTTCCACGCGACCTTCGCGCTCGACGATCAGAAGGAGGGGATGCGCGCCTTTGTCGAGAAGCGCAAACCCGAGTTCAAGCACAAATAGGCGCTGGCTGCCGGGCCGAAGTGGTGCGCGTATAATTCTCGCGATTTACGGGAGCCGGGACGGTGCCTGGATGCGCCGAACTCTTGACCTGTTCCAAGACGCCGACCCGGGTTCGGCGCGCTTGAGACTACTGGAGGATTCAAATGCGTAAAGTTGTGTATGCATCGCTGTTGGCATGCGGCGCCGCACTAGTGGGCGCCCAGGTCCTGGCTCAAGCACCGGCGGCGCCCCCGGCAGCTGGTGGCACGGCCGACGGCATCCCGTTCGACATTCCGTACGGCACGCACGTCAATCTGGAGACCGCGAGGAAGCTTATTGCCGCGGTCGAGGCCGAGGCGGTCAAGCATCGCTGGAAATTCGCGATCACCGTCGTCGACACCAACGGCGACCTCGTCCACTTTGCGCGCATGGACGGCGCGCAGCTCGGATCGGTCGGCGTCTCCCAGGGCAAGGCGCGCACCGCGGCGCGCTTCCGCCGCGAGACGCGCGTCTTCTACAACGCATTCGAGACCGGCCATCCCTACATCGGGACCCTCGATCCGACGCTGGTCGCTTCGCCCGGCGGATTTCCGCTGGTCGAGAACGGCAAGCTGATCGGCGCGATCGGCTGCAGCGGTGGCACCGGCGATCAGGACGCCGCCGCCTGCAAGGTCGGCGCCGACCTGGTGAAATGAAGTTCCGCTCTTGACGATGGGGCCTGCCGTGCGAACGTACGGCAGGGCCGCACGGCGCGGACCATCGAGAAGGGGGCCATGACCGTGCAGTGCTTCATGCGCAGCTTCGCGATCGTTTCGCTGGTCGGGATGCTGCTGTCCGGCTGCGCCTCGACGTCGACGTCCCTGCAGTCGGCGTGGTTCGACAGCACGTTCAACGGACCCCCGTTCAAGCGCATCCTGGTGGTCGGCGTCACCGGCACCTTCACCGATCGGCGGGTATTCGACGACATCTTTGCGCAGGCGCTCAACAGCGCGGGTGTACAAGGCATTCCGGGATTCCAATACATCGACGACGCGCCGACGGCCAGTGCCGAACTGTTCAACGACGGCGTGACCAAATCGGGTGCCGACGGCCTGCTAGTGGTGCGGCTGCTTGGCGTCGACAACCGGACCAGCGTCTCGACGACCATGGTGCCGGCGATGTGGGCCGCGCCGATGGGCGGCCCATTCGGCAATGCCATGGGTACACCCTTCGGACCCTGGGCACCGTCCTGGTACATGGTTCCCGACGTTCGGCAATATCAGGTCGCGAATGTGGAGGCGACGCTATTCGAGGTCAAGACGCGCCGGCCGATCTGGTCCGCAACCACGCAGACTTTCAACCCGACCACCGTCGCGGCGGAAACGCCCGGGTACGCCAGGCTGGTCATTGCGCAACTCAGCGCACGGGGATTGGTGCAGTCCAAGACACCCTAAAGGAGCGGACTCATCAGTCGCGCCAGGTTCTCGGCGACTTTCCTGCGCAGCGGCCGCCGCGGCCAGGTTGCCGGATCGATCAGCTCGCCTTCGCGCAGGTAGCGCGCCTGCTCCTCGGCCAGGCGCGCGCAAACACCGCGATCGTAGAGCAGCACCACGATCTCCGCGTTCAATGCAAACGAGCGTATGTCGAGGTTCGACGACCCGATCCACGCGATGCCGTCATCGATGGTGACGTGCTTGGCGTGCAGGAAGCGCTTGCCGTAGCAGCAGAGGCGCATGCCGCTGTCGATCATGTCCTGGTAGTACGAGCGCTGTGCCAGGCACACCAGAAGCTGGTCCATCTGCGCCGGGACGACGAGCGTCACGTCGACGCCGCGCAGGACGGCCGTCTGCAGCGCCTGCATCAGTGCATCGTCCGGGATCAGGTACGGCATGGTGATGACGATGCGCGTGTTCGCGGCATGAACCAGCGACACGATCAGCCGCTGGTTGTTCTCGCGCGGGTAGCCGGGGCCGCTCGGCAACGCCTGCGCCGGGATGCGGCCCGCGATATTCGGGTCCGGGAAGTAGCGGCGTTCGCCGAGAAATTCGCCCGTCTCCAGGTACCAGTCCTCCGCGAACACGGCCTGCAGCTCCAGCGCGATCGGTCCCTCCACGCGAACGTTGAGCTCTTCGTAGTCGAGGCCGGGCTTGAAGGTCGAGTCGACGAGGTTCTGCGAACCCGTATAGGCGATCGCGCCGTCGATCACGGCGATCTTTCGGTGATTGCGCAGATCGATGCGGCCGGTCTTGCGCCGGAACAGCCCGACGCGCATCGTCTCTTCGGCAAGGATCCCGTGCTTGTGCAGGCGCGGCAGTAGCTTGTCGAAGGCGGGCCGTGAGCCGAGCGAATCCGCCAGCACGCGGCAGACGAGCCCGCGATCCACGGCGCGCGCCAGAGCGTCGACGACGCGTTCCGTCGTGTCGTCGTTGCCTATGATGTAGTACAGGAGGTGGACATGGTCGCGTGCGGCGTCGATGTCCGCGATCAGGCGATCGATGGTGCCGTCGTAGTCGGCGATGACGTCGGCGGCGTTGCCGCCGAGAATGGGCAGTTCGCCCAGGTTCTCGGCCAGGCGGACGCAGTGGTCGAGGCCTCCACCGAGTTCCGGATGGAAGATGTTGGGATCGCGCGCGAAGCGTTCGTAGGTCGGCTTGGACAGCTGGTCGAACTCGGCGCTGCGGCGCGCGCGCCACTCCGGCAACGATGGCCGGCCGATGAGCAGATACAGCAGCAGGCCCGCGGTCGGCTCGAAAAATATCAGCAGCAGCCAGCCCTTCGCCGCTTCCGGTGACCGGCGGAATGGAACGACGACGATCATGGCCAGCCGCACCGTCCACTCGGCGGCAATGAACACATTCAGCCAGAACGCGGGGTCCTTCAGTATGGATGGCACCGCGGCATTCTACTGAATTTGCTTGAATCCGTTCCGGATCTGAATTCCGCTATCATTGCGCCTCCCATGACCAGCACAGCATTTCCTTCCGGCGACCGCATCCTCTTGCGCTGCGAGGCTCTGGCACGATGCTCGGAACAGGCCGACGGGCTCACGCGCGTATATCTCTCCGCCGAACAGCGCGAGGCCAATGCGCTCGCCCTGGCGTGGATGCGCGAGGCGGGAATGACGGCGTGCCTGGATGCCGTGGGCAACGTGGTCGGTCGCTACGAAGGCGAGCGTCCGGGCGTGCCCTGCCTGATGCTGGGCTCGCATCTGGACACCGTGCGCGATGCGGGCAAGTACGACGGCATGCTCGGTGTGGTCGCCGGCATCGAATGCGTCGCGTGCCTCGATGCGGGCAGACGCAGGTTGCCCTTCGCGGTCGAAGTCGTAGGGTTCGCGGACGAGGAAGGCGTGCGCTTCAACGCCACGCTGCTCGGCAGCCGTGCCGTGGCCGGGACCTTCGATCCCACCACGCTCGATCGCGTCGATGCCGGCGGCAAGACGATGCGGGAGGCGATGCGCGATTTCGGCCTCGATCCCGCCGCGATCGCGAGCGCTGCGCGGCGGCGCGACGACATCCTGGCCTACGCCGAGCTGCACATCGAGCAGGGGCCGGTCCTCGAGGACGAAGGCCTCGCGCTCGGCGTGGTGACGGCCATCAATGGCGGCAACCGCTTCGCCATCGAACTGACCGGCATGGCCGGCCACGCCGGAACCGTGCCGATGCACCTGCGCCGCGACTCGCTCGCCGCAGCCGCCGAGTTCGTGCTCGCGGTAGAGCGCATTTGCGGCGTCGCGCCCGAACTCGTCGGCACCGTCGGCAAGATCGAAGCATTGCCGGGTGCGATCAACGTCATCCCCGGGCGCACGCGGATGTCGCTGGACGTGCGCGCGCCCACCGATGCCCAGCGCGAACGCGCGGTCGCCGCGATACGCAGCGCGTTTGCCGGGATCGCAGAACGGCGCCGTATCGACTTCGACATGAAGCAGGTGTGGGATGCGAGCACTTCGGCTTGCGCGCCGTGGCTGCAGCAGCAGTTCGCGGCCGCGATCGAGGGCGAGGGCCTGCCGGTGCGGCATCTGCCCTCCGGCGCGGGGCACGACGGCATGGCGATGATCGCCATCGCCGATATCGGCATGTTGTTCGTGCGGTGCAAGGGCGGTATCAGCCACAATCCCGCCGAGGCGATCAGCCGCGACGATGCCGAAGTGGGCGCGCGCGCGTTGCTGCGCTTCATCCAGAATTTTCAGCCACGGCGCTGACGATGGCCGATCCACGCGCCACGATTCACGACTACCTCGCGACGCACCGCGCCGAGCAGGCGCGGCTGCTCGCCGAGTTGGTCAAGGTGCCGTCCGACAATCCTCCGGGCGATTGTGCGGCGCATGTGGCGCGCGCCGCCGTGCTGCTCGAGGCGCTGGGTTTCGAGGTCGAGCGACATGCCGTCCCCGAGGCGCTGGTGCGCGCGAACGGGATGATCAGCTGCGTCAACCTCGTGATCCGCAAATCATTCGGGCCGGGCCCGACCATCGCCTGCAACGCCCACGGCGACGTCGTGCCTCCCGGCACCGGCTGGACCATGGATCCCTACGGTGGCGAGGTGCGCGATGGCCGCATGTACGGTCGCGGCGTGGCAGTGTCGAAGTCCGACTTCGCCACCTATGCCTACGCTCTGCTCGCGCTCGAGACAGCGGTCGCGAACGGCGCCAAACTTGGCGGCACGGTCGAGCTGCATTTCACCTATGACGAGGAAGCCGGCGGCGCGATCGGACCGGCGTGGCTCATTGCGCAGGGCCTGACAAGGCCCGATTACGCGCTCTCCGCCGGTTTCGCCTACGGCGTCACCACCGCGCACAACGGCTGTCTGCACCTCGAGGTCGAGGTGCTCGGCAAGTCGGGCCACGCCGCGGAGCCGGAGAAGGGCGTCGACGCCATGGAGGCGGCAAATGGCATGCTGTCGGATCTGTACGCCCTGCGCAGGACCTATGCGGCGATCCGTTCCGCGACACCGGGCATCCAGTCGCCGACGCTGGTGGTCGGCCTGATCGAAGGCGGCGTCAATACCAACGTCGTGCCCGACCGCGTCGTGTTCCGCCTCGACCGACGCATCATCCCGGAAGAGCAGCCTGCCGCGGTCGAGGCCGAGTTGAAGCAGGCACTGCGCGTGTCGGCGGCGAAGTGGCCGGGCGTGACAGTGAACATTCGGCGCATCCTGCTGGCGCTGCCGTTCGTGCCGATCCCAGGACAAGAAGTGCTGGTCGCGGCGATCCGTAAAAACGCGCGCGCAGTGCTCGGAGAAGACATCCAGGCGCACGGCGTGCCGCTGTACACCGATGCGCGTCATTACAGCACGGCGGGGATACCAACGGTCCTTTACGGCGCCGGCCCGCGCACGCTGGTCGAAGCCAATGGTCATCGCGCCGATGAAAACCTGAAGCTCGACGATCTGTACAAGGCGACCGAAGTCGTTGCGCTGTCGCTCTACGACCTGCTCGCAGCCGGGTCGGCCTAAGCTCGGCGTCCGCGACGTGCGCCGCGCGTCAGGAGCACGCCGGGGCGGCTGCGGCGACCGCGCGCGATGTGCACGATCAGCAACGGCGCGAACGCGAGTCCGAGTCCCCAGTGCGCAATCGAGACCGGCGTGCGACTGTCATCGGTCACGAGGTAATACAGCGCGTAGCCGGTAGCGACCAGAACGGTGCAGGCCGCGACCACGAGGGAGCCGCTGGCGCGGTTGCGGCGGAGGCCCCAGCCGCGACGCACGTGATACGCACCCATCGCGCCCAACGTGAGCAGGATCCCAAATGCCATGGCGCCGTGCACCTTGAGCGCTAGCGCCTCCCGCGCCAGACGCTTTAGGTCGTCCTCATGCGCGTCGAACAGCGCGTGCGCGAAGTGAACGCTGAGCCACCAGAGTCCGCTGAGTACCAGCGCGGCGATCACCGCGTACAACGCGCGCCGTGCGGGCACGCCGAGCCGTACGCGCTCGGCGAGCAGGTCATAGGCGCGTTCATGGCTACGCGACATGGCAATGAGGCCGGGTTAGTGGCCGACGCGCGTCGGCGGGAAGCTGCGTGCAGCGCCAGCGGCCCGCGGCCGGGGACAACACAGTCGCGCGGGCATCGTATTCGCGCAGCACACCGTCCGCCGCGCGGCCGCGCAACGCGACAACCTTGGTCAGCGCGTCGGCGAGCATGCACGTCGCGGCGATGACCGAGACGGTGCGCGTGCTCATCACCGGCAGTCCGACGCGCGGATCGACCAGTGGCGTCGTCCAGCGCCGCGCGCTGTTGCGATGACGGTTACCGCCGTAGGCGCTGGTCGCCACCGCGCCATCGCCGATGTCGACCAGCGGCACGAGGATGCCCTGCGGCCCGCCGGTGCGAACGTGCACCGGCTCGTGTCCGGAACCGAAAAGGCGCAGGTCGCCGCCGGCGTTGACGCGTCCCGTCGTGGCGCCATGCTCACGCAACGCTGCGATCGCGCAATCGACCGCATACCCCTTGGCGATGCCGCCGAAGTCGAGGGTGAGCGGGCGCCGGAAGCGGACACCGTCGGGTCCGAGTTCCACATCGCGCCAGGTCGCATCGCCGTGGGTGGCGGTGTGCCGCGGCAGAAAGCCCAGGGCAGCGACGCGACCACCAACGGTCGGGTCGAAGCTGCCATGCGAGCGTGCCGCGAGGTCCAGGGCACAGCTCAGCACCGTGCGCAGGTCGGTGGAGACCGGCTGCAACGCATCGGCTGCCTGGCGATTGATCCGCGACAGTTCGCTCGACGCATCGTGGCCCGACAACGCATGATGAATGCGGGCGATGGCGTTGAATGCAGCGGCGATGCCGGCGTCGAGCGCGCACGGCGACGGCGCGTGCGCCGCGATTTCGACCAGCGTCCCGAGCCAGAGCTCGGCGCGCCGCGCCGAGCACGCCGGCCGGGGTCCGGATCGGGGCTCAGGCATGCGCAAGCGCCTTGTCGTAGATCAGGAGCAGCCGGCGCACGCCTTCGGTGACGTGCCGGCACGACAGCGTGGCGCCGGATATGTTGCGAATGTCGACGTCGAGCTGCACCGGATCGGCGGCTCGCTTCCCGGCAAATTGCGCGCGCCACGCAGCGAGCTTGATCGCATCGCCATGCGACTCGCGGTAGGCGAGCACCTCGATCGATCTCACTGTGCCGGCGGTGTCGATCGCCACGCCGTAGGTGATCAGCTCGAGCTTGCCGATCACTTCGTCGATGATGAACCAGCCGAGCGTGCGGTCGTTGCCGCGTACGCGCCAGATCTGCGGCGAGACGACGAAGCGTCCCGCCTCGCGGGCGATCGCGGCCTTGATGTCGGCGCCGACGACGAAGGCTTCGAAGGCGGTGGCGTCCGGAAACGCCGCGCGCTGCGCCGCCTCGACGCCGATGTAGTCGGCGGAATAGGCCAATTGCGCGGAGGGCGCGAGTGCACTTGCAACCGCGGTCGTGATCAGCCACCGATGGCGCATCGCGGGCACGCGCTCAGAAGTTCAAGCCGAAGCCGAGCTGGAAGGCGTTGCGGGAGGAATCGATCTTGAACTGCTGGTAGTCGGCCTTGAACACGATGCTCGGCGTGACGAAGAAGTTGGCGCCGATGGTCCATATCTGCTCGGTCGGCGTGGGTGCGACCCCCAGTCCTTGCGGCACCGACGCGTAGGCGGCCGCGGTGTTGACCCATTCGTAGCGCGTGAACGGCGTCAACGCGTAGTCCTTGTACTGCCAGATATTGCGCCACGCGCCCTGCAGATAAGCTCCGTAGAACAACTGCGGAACGGGCGTCGGCTGGCCGATGAAGCTCAGGTTGAGCGCCTCGGTGTCGCTGATGGTGCCGCGCGAATACAACGCGGAGAAGTCGAAGGGACCCGGTTGCCAGCGCGCATGCGCTTCCCACAACGTCACGCGGGCATTCTGTGCCGGAAAGTCCTGCACGCCCTGACCGGCCTTGCCGGTGAAGTACGTTCCGCCGAAGGTCCATCCTGGGATACCGACGTAATTCAGCGATAGGTAGCCGGAAATGTCCTTCGCCGCGGCCAGCGATAACTCCTGATGGATGCTCCCCAGCGGTGAATCGCGACCGTCATTGGACGACGGGTCCCAGTTGGCGAGGTTGAATCCGGTAGTGAGGCCGACATTCCACTTGATGCCCCATTCGGTGCCGCCGTAGACCGCCAGCCCGCCCTCGCGCCAGGTCGTGGGAATGATCGAGGTCTCGACGAAGTTGCGGAACACGCTGTAGTACTGCGTAGGCTCATGATGCTCGTTGAGGAAACCGATCGGGATGAGGAAAAGCCCGGCGCGTCCGCCGACACGCTCGGTAAAATCCCGTTCCGCGTAGAACTGTTCGATCTCCACTTCGCCCTTGTCCGTGGCCGACGCGACCGCGTGCTCGACCTCCAGCTCGGCCGCCATGCGCGTGCGATCGTCGAAGCGATGACCCCAACCGAGGACGGCGCGCGCGAGGTCGGCCTGCGTCTGGCTCGAATTGTGAATCGGTCGCGAGTACGCGATCTCGCCGTACCCATAGAGCGTCGTCGCGCTCTGCTCCTCCGCCTGTGCGGTCACCTGCTGCTCGAGTTTCTCGACTCGCGCTGCGAGGTCGGCCGGAGCGGCTTGCGGCGGTTGCGCGTTGGGCGCGGCGGCGGCCGTCGGCGCAGTTCCAACAGCGGGCAGCGCGGCCACCGGCGGCGCCGTCGCCGGCCGGGATTGCGCCAGTTCCTTCATCTGCGCTTTCATCTGCTCGATCTGCGCGCGCAGCTCCGCGATCTCCGCCTTCAGTGACGCTTCATCGGCCAGTGCGCGCGGAGACGCGAACGTGGCCGCGATTGCAAGCGCCAGCGGAAGGCGACGAAAACGGCTGTGCACTCGGCCACCCAACTTCGACGTCGACGCGCATTGCATGGGGCGGGCTCCAACCAAGATTAGTGACGGGAATTCAGCGCGCGATCCACGTAGTTCGCGTGGTGCGGCTTCACGGGCATTCGCTGCATCAAGGGTGGTACGCCATGCCAGTGCGGTTGATCGACGCCGCATTAAGGCTGCGGCGCTGGGCACTCATGGCTGGCTGACAGGGGACGGTGAAATCGTCCCCGATGGCTGGCGGAGCGGGTGTTGCGACTACTTGGTGAGTATCAGTTTTCCGAAGCGGGTCTGGCGGAGGAAGTACACCGTTTCGTTGTGCAGGATGGCCAGCTGCGATCGACCGTCGAGCAGCGCCGTGCTGTGGACCACGCGCGGTAACGCCGCATCGTCCTGCCGCTGGTCGCGCCGGCCCGTTGTTCGCTTGTCATTGGCCCGATCGTGGCCACCGCCGCTACTCATCGGTATCCATCTGCGACTGCTGGTAGTTGGCAATGCCGATCTTGCCGATCAGTTCGAGCTGCGTCTCCAGCCAGTCGATGTGCTCTTCCTCCGAGGCGAGGATGCTGCGAAACAGATCGCGGCTCACGTAGTCGCCCGCAGTCTCGCAGTCGGCGATCGCTGCCTTCAGATCGGGATGCGCGGCGAGTTCCAGCTTGAGATCGCAGGCGAGCGCTTCCTCGACGTTCTCGCCGATAAGGAGCTTGTGCAGGTCCTGCAGGTTCGGCAGGCCTTCGAGAAACAGGGTGCGCTCGATCAGCCTGTCGGCGTGCTTCATCTCGTCGATCGACGCCTTGCGCTCGTAGGCTCCGAGCCGCGCCAAACCCCAGTGCTCGAACATCCTCGCGTGCAGGAAATACTGGTCGATCGCGGTCAGTTCGTTGGTCAACACGGCGTTCAGGTGCCGGATGACCTTGGGGTTGCCCTTCATGCGGCACCGCCCTGTCCGGTCGGCGCGCATGCGGCCGGCGCGCAGGTGATGCGCGCGACAGTTTCTACGAGCAGCGTCCTGGCGCAGGACGCGCATCGACCGCAGCCGAGTCCGACGCCGAGGCCGCTGGCGAGGTCCTCAGGCGAGCGCGCGCCGAGTTCGGCGGCCTGGATGATCTGGCGCTCGGTGATGGCGTTGCAGAGGCAGATATACATGTCGGCGGTGGCGGTGAAGTCAGTGCGCCGCGGACAGTTGCGTGTTCCGGTCCTTGAACCAGACCCACGCGAGCCAGCCGGCGGGCACCAGCACCATGAGATAGGTGAGCCACTCGCCGTACACGCCTTCCGGACCGTAAGGCTCGGTTGCGGCGTGCCAGAATTGGTTGTCGAGCAGCGGCACGACGCCGGCTTCGAAAAACTCGTGCATCGTGTAGATCACGAGCTGCAAGGTGAAGACCAGCAGGAAGATCGCGGTGACCTGGAAGAACCGCGCGAGGTTGATGCGTCGACCGAATCGCATCCACGCCCACGCCAGCATCGCCGCGCCGGCGACGCCCAGCAAGCCACCGATCAGCAGATTGCGATCGCCTTCCTGCAGGAAGAGCGTGGACAGCAGCAGCGCCGTCTCCATTCCTTCGCGGACAATCATCAGCATCACGAAGAAGAACACTGCCCACCATGCGGTGCGGGTGGGCTTGCCCTGCGTCGCGACTTCGATCTTCGCGCCGATGGCGGCGCGCATGGTCCGCGCGCGTTTCCACATGTAGATGGTCATGGTCGCGACCATCGCGGTCGCGGCGGCGGCGAGCACGCCTTCCCACAGGGGCTTGTTCTCGGCCTGCGCGAAGAACAGGCTGGCGACGAAGCTCACGAAAATGGCGACACCGGTTCCCCAGTACAGCGCGGGGAGCAGGGCCGCGCGTCCGGTTTGACGCAGGATGCCGGCGGTGATCGCGACGATCAGGAACGCTTCGATCCCTTCGCGCATGGTGATGATCAGAATCTGCAGCATCGCGGTCTAGCCGCCAGGGCGGCGGCGGCGTGAATAGAAATGAGAATGGTTCGCATTATACTGAAGGTTTCGCCGATATGCAATAGACCGCGGACAGTCCCCGCAAATGGGCACGCTTGCAATTATTAATGCGAATCATTACTATTAAGGTTCTAAACGAGCAAACCAAGGTACTTTTCCCCATGAGCAACCGATCCATTGGCAAGGGCCTGCTTATCTGCGTACTGTTCGTCGCCGCAGGTTCCCTCTATGCCGACGACACGGACGTCAGCCTGGTCATCCGCGACCACAAATTCGAACCCGCCGAGATCAATGTTCCTGCGGGCAAGAAAATCAAGCTAGTGATCGAGAATCAGGATGCCACCGCAGAGGAGTTTGAAAGCCACGAACTGAATCGGGAAAAGGTAGTCCCCGGCAAAGGCAAGGCGACCGTTTTCGTGGGGCCGCTCAAGCCAGGGCGCTATGCGTTCTTCGGGGATTTTCACAAAGACAGCGCCAAGGGCGTATTGATCGCAAAATAGACACGATCATGCTGGGCATAGCGATTCTCGTTTTTCGAGAAGTCCTCGAGGCTGCGCTGATCGTCAGCGTCGTCTTCGCGGCCACGCGCGGCGTTCCCGGGCGAGCGCGTTGGATCGGCACGGGAATCGCCGCCGGTGTTCTCGGTGCCATTTGCCTTGCCTTGTCTGCGGGGGCGGTCGCCGACGCAATCGAAGGCATGGGCCAGGAACTCCTCAACGCGTCCGTGCTTTTGGCCGCTGTCGCGATGATCGCCTGGCACGCGATCTGGATGGCAAATCACGGCAAGGCACTGACGGCGCAAATGCGTGCGCTGGGCTCTGAAGTTTCCGTCGGACACCGACCGATGACGGCGCTGCTGATCGTCGTTGCGCTCGCCGTCTTGCGCGAAGGCTCCGAAGTCGTCCTGTTCCTGTTCGCGCAGGCTGCCGGCGGGTCCGGATGGATGGACGTGGCCGGGGGAATTGCCCTTGGCATAGCCGGTGGTAGTGCCGTAGGCTTCGCCCTCTACTTTGGCCTGCTCCGAATCCCGATCCGTCATTTCTTCACGGCGACGAACTGGCTGCTGCTGCTCCTGGCAGCTGGCATGGCTTCGCAGGCCGCTCGATTTCTCGTTCAGGCGGATATCCTGCCGGCGCTCGCACCGCTCCTCTGGGACACCTCTGCGTTGCTTTCGGACCGCTCGTTGCTGGGGCAGACGCTCCACGTACTGATCGGCTATGACGCGCGCCCGGCCGGGATCCAGGTGCTTTTCTATATCGTCACCGGTACCTTGATCGGCGTTGGAATGAAGCTCGTTGGAAATTCCAACCGTGGCGCACGCAGCGTGGCCTGATCGGACGGAAATCACCGACGCAGGCGCCACCGGCGCCACAGCAGCCACGGCACCCCGACCACACTGAGGATCGCCCATACCGTCACCGCGATCTCGCCGCGCCTGCGCGTCCGCGGCAGCAGGTCTGTATCGCGCAGGTTCTGGGGAAACGGGCGCGGCGGCACCGGGATGATCTTGCGCTGCGCCGGGTCCGAAGGCATGCGCGCGGTGTATTCCCATGCCGTTGCGATCGGATAGTCGCCCCATGCGCGCGACGAGGGGATCTGCGGCACGCGCAGGAATACCAGCGCCTCGAGATCCTGCGCGAGCATACGCTCGATCGGACGGCGGCCACGACGCTGTCCGAGCGCCATGCGCAGCAGATCGGCGCCGACGTCCTCGAACGCTGCCGCGGGAAACAGGCGCGTCCGATCCTCGGTCAGGTATTCGTAGCTCTGCACGGCTTTCTCGACGCTGCGCTCGCGCAGCGCGAAATAAGGCAGCCCGATCGCTGCCAGCAGGCGGCTGGTCGGTCCCCTCGTCGGAACCTTCCAGCCGAGCGCACGGAGCGTATCGATGCTGATGCTCGCGCAGTTCATCGTGGTGTGCTGGTAGACGAGCTGATGGCGGTAGAACTGGTTGTACACGCGCGCAAGCGCGCTCTGCACGTGGTTCGCGACCCGGTCGTCGGCCAGCACCGCGACCAGCAGATACGACGGCCGGTACCACGACTGCCCGCTGTTCAGGTCGGCCAGGTAGTTGTCGAGCGGTACCGGCGCCGCGATGATGCCCTTTTCGCTGAAGCTGTCGAGGGTGTAGAAATTGTTGGCCAGCCAGTTGCCCATTGCGCCATCCGCACCGACGCGACCGGTCACCAGCGCGAAGTGTCCGCCGTGTGCCTCGTCATCGTCTCCCTGCGCGCCGTTGAGCAGGAGGGCGAGCACGGGTTTGTCGTGCCACGCGCGCGCGCCCGGTGCGCGTTCCCACAGGACCGTCGACGAGAAAGCGCTTTGCGCGCCTCCCCGCGGGGTTTCCCGCACCCGTCGGCGGATACCGCCCGGTGTCGCCGCAACTGGGCGCGTTAACGCCGCGAGATCGACCCGGAAGTCTTCCGGCCATACGGTTCGGGCGACGACGCTGTCGCCCCGCACGCTGCCCCGCACCGTGATCGTCCGCGCGGTGAGAAAGTCTGCCGACGACGCATCGAAGTAAGAGCGGTTCAACGGGACCTTCGGCACGACTTCGAAACCCCATGCCTCCGCGCCCGCGGTCAGGGTCGACGCGTCGTTGCTCAAGTGCGCGCCGCGGATCACGTCGGCTGCGGCAACCCAGATCAGAGGCGGATAGTCGATCGGCGATGCTGGCGAATGCGTGGCAGCCCACGCCTCGACGTCGGCCTGCGCGGTCACGCCACGCGTAAGATCCGCGATCGGTCGTCCGGGCCTTGCGACGGCGATGACTTCGTCCTCGAAATACCAGCGAGCCTGCGGTATCGTGTCAATTTTGCCATTGCGCCCGGTCGTTATTACAAGGTCTTCGGCGGGGTAGAGCCCGATCGGGCCATCGGCGGGAACGCTGTGCAGCGGCGGGGGCATGGTCACGGCAGGGTAGAAGGCGATCGCGGTCGAGCAGGCATCGATCTTGCCTGCGGTTCACGTCATGGCAGTAACCCGCGGAACACACCAGCGTGCAATGATCGGGCATTGTGCGGCAGCCTATGCGGGTTGGCCAGCGCGGGATTCACGCAACGAAACATCGGCGTAAGTTTGCTTGAGTCTTGCCGACAACAGTAATCATCGTTCTCCGGACCTGCCCATGCGCGACCCTGCCCTCCATCCGCACTCGCTCCAGCAGCACTCGACGCGCTACGGTGTCACGTTGCTCGACCGGTTGGCCCTCGACCTCCCGGAAGAGCGCGCAGCACTGCTCGGTGGCCTGTTCGCGACGCCGGCGACGATTTCACCGAAATATTTCTACGACGCGCAGGGTTGTGCGCTGTTCGAGGCGATCTGCGATTTGCCCGAGTACTATCCGACCCGCACCGAGCACGCCATCCTGACTATGCGGCGCAACGAGATCGCACGCGTTGCCGGTCGGCGCAAGCAGTTGGTCGACCTCGGCGCAGGCGACTGCGCCAAGGCGGCCATGTTGCTGCCAGCGCTGGCGCCTCGACGCTATGTCGCCGTCGATATCGCTTCCGCCGCGATCGGCCCCGCGCTCATGCGACTGACGCCCAGGTTTCCCGACACCGAGCTCATCGGCCTGGTCACCGATTTTTCGCGGCAGCTTGACCTGGACGGCGCGATCGACGCCGGTCCGATCACGTTTTTCTATCCGGGGTCGAGCATCGGCAACTTCACGCCCGAACAGGCGCTCGAATTCCTGCGGCGCATTCGTTCCCGCTGCAATCTCGGCAGCGGGTTGCTGATCGGCGTGGACACGAAGAAGGACGTGGCACGGCTCGAGGCTGCCTACGACGACGCACGTGGCGTCACCGCGGCCTTCAACCGCAACATCCTGTCGCATGTGAACGCGGTTGCCGGTTGCGATTTCGACGCCTCCGCTTTCGAGCACGTTGCGTTCTACAACACCAGCGAGGGACGTATCGAGATGCATCTCCAGGCGAGCGCCGAGCAGCGCGTGCGCACCGAGGCCGGGACGCGCGTATTCGCCGCCGGCGAGCGCATCCACACCGAAAGCTCGTACAAGTATGCGCCGTCGGAATTTGATGCGCTGCTGCGCCACGCCGGTTTTCTCGATGTCGTACTGTGGCAGGACGCGCGCGGCGATTTCGCCGTCTTCTACGCGCGATGACCCGGCACCGACGGCCTACGCGACAACTGCCGCCAACACTTCTGACGCACGCACGCACTGCTCGGCGCTGACATCCAGGTGCGTGACGGCGCGGATCGTTCGCGGTCCGAAGGCAAAGATCAGCACGCCGCGCTCGCGCGCCCGGCTCACGACGGTCGCGCCGTCCGGCGCGCCCGGGCGCAGCTTGAACACCAGAATATTGGTCTGCAGTGCGGGCAGATCGATGTCGATCTGCGGGCACTGGGCGAGGCGCTCGCCGATGCGACGGGCGTTCGCGTGATCCTCGGCGAGGCGCTCGATATTGTGATCGAGCGCGTACAGTCCTGCCGCGGCGAGAATGCCGGCCTGGCGCAGCGCGCCGCCGAGCATGCGCCGATGCCGGATCGCGCTACCGATGACCTCGCGCGACGCGGCCAGGACGGATCCTGCCGGCGCGCCCAGTCCCTTCGACAGCGCGACCGAAACGAGATCGAATGGCGCTGCAAGGTCGGCAAGCGTTCGCTGGCTCGCCACGGCGACGTTCCACAGGCGTGCACCGTCGAGAAAGGTCGCGATGCCGCGCTCGCGTGCCGCGGCGCAGATGCGATCGGCCTCCGGTTGCGGAAAGATGATCCCGCCACTGCGGTTATGCGTGTTCTCGATCTCGACCAGGGTCGTTGGCGGGTAGAGCGCGTGACCGCGCGGATTGAGCGCTGCGACGACATCGTCGGCGGTGAAGGTCCCGCGCGCACCGATGTCCGTGAATTGCACACCGGCATTGGCGGCGCCCGCACCCGTCTCGTGCCACACCGCGTGCGACTCCCTGCTGACGATCACGTCATCCCCGGGGCGCGTGAGCACGCGCAGCGCGACCTGGTTCGCCATCGTTCCTGTCGGCACGAACAGCGCCGCCTCCTTGCCGAGCAACGCGGCGATGCGTTCCTGCAGTCGGTTGACGGTCGGATCCTCCCCGTATTGATCGTCGCCGACCGCCGCGGCGGCGATCGCCTTGCGCATGTCCGGCGACGGCCTTGTCACGGTATCCGAACGCAGATCGATCGGGGCAGTGGATTGCTGCATGGGCAATGCCTTGTGAAATATTATTCAAGCACCGGAGTGCTCTTCTGCGACGAGACAAAGATCACCGCATCCGAAATCGCGACGACATCGTGCTCCTCGCCGGGACTGGTGAAAAGGTAGTCGCCGACGCTCAATTCTGTCCCTCCGATGGTCACGATGCCGGAGAGGACAACAACTTCCTCGGTGCCGTGGTGGGCGTGCCGCGGGAACCGTGCGCCGCGCACCAATCGAACGACGGAAGAGCGCCCGCCGGTTTCATTGTTCCGGAACAGGCTGCGCTCGATGCCTGGATAGTCCGTGGCTTTCCAATCCCGTGCAGCAGCTTTATTCAAAAGCACCTGAATCTCCTTCGCAGGATGTTCTGCGAGCAGTGCACGCAGCCATGCCGCCGCGTCACGATCGCTTCACTGCCGCGGCCCCGGTCGAGCCCTGCGGAAATTCGGCGACGCCCGGCGGAATGGTGACCCACGGCCGCGCGGATTTCGTCCAGATATGTCGGTCGATCCTGAACCAGTCGGGATCGTCGAACGTGCCGGCGGCGATCGCTCTCATCCCGGGCCGCAATTCCGTCGTATGCGTTATCGTCGTGCCGCATTGCGGACAGAATTCCATGCGCAGCCATCGCCCGGACTCATCGGAGCGATGCTCGCAGGGTGTGAGCCGACCCTGGGTGATTTCCACGTCCGTCCCATTGAAGTAGGCGATGACGGCAAATGCGCTGCCCAGCCGGCGCTGGCAGAACCGGCAGTGGCAGACAATTCCCACCACCGGTTTCGCGCGCACCCGATAGCGTACAGCACCGCAGGCACAACCGCCTTCGTGCACCTCGTCCGCACCGCCCGCATCGTCCACGATGTCCTCCACTCCAATATTCCCAGCCATCGCCGCTGCCCTCCCTCGTCAGGCGCGTGCCGATCTTGCTGCGATCTGTCGCGAGGTCCTGTCGACGGCCGGCCCTTCGATCGGCTGCGGCAGGCTGAACCGGCGTCGAAACGCCTTCTCGCCCGCGACGGAGAAATGGACCACACGCGATCCCTTGGCGCGATGCGCCCAGCCGAGTTCCAGACACCGGTTCAGCACCGCCGCGCCTACAGCGCCTGCAAGATGCGGCCGGCGCATGCTCCAGTCCAGGCACGCACGGCAGAGCGTGCGTCGCTGGCGGGCAAGCGCATCGACGTCGATGCCGATCTCCAGCAGGAACTTACGCCCCTGCGCGGTCAGTTCCGAGCTGGCATCGCCGATCCGCAGATAGCGTCGACGTTCAAGGCTGTCGAAAACGAGCACGCCCAACTCGCCCGCCAGGTGATCGTAGCAAACGCGCGCCTTGCGCAGCGCGGGCTCGCGCGGGCTGGACAGTAGCCGTACGGCACCGACACGATAAGCCACGCCCATCAGGCTTTCGAGCAGTTGGGCCACGTCGCGATCGGCAAGGCGAAAGTAACGATGGCGCCCCTGTTGCTCGACCGACAACAGCTTTGATTCGACCAGTTTCGCGAGGTGCGTGCTGACCGTCTGCTTGGTGACGCCCGCTACTTCCGCGAGTTCGGTCGCCGTGAGTGCCTGACCCGTCAGCAAGGCGGTCAGCACCTCCGCGCGGGCGTGGTCACCGACGAGCGCGGCAATGCCGACGATGTTGGGTCCGTCCTTCATGGTTCGATCCTAGTCGAACCATTGAGGGGACGCAAGCGGGTATTGTTGCGTCGTCCACCTCGACGGAGACACGCATGGCCATCACCTGCTTCATCCGCTACGAGATCGACCCCTTCCAGCGCGACGCCTTCGATGAATACGCCACGAACTGGGGCCGCATCATTCCGCGCTGCGGCGGCGACCTGGTCGGTTATTTCCTTCCGCACGAGGGGACCAACAACGTCGCTTGGGGCCTGATCGCGTTTGACAGCCTCGCCGCGTACGAAGTGTATCGGGCGCGCTTGAAATCCGACCCTGAGGGCCGCGCCAACTTTGCCTTCGCGCAGGAGCGCCGGCTCATTCTGCGTGAGGAACGAAGCTTCCTGGAGCCGGTCGAGGCGACCTTTCGCGCGGCGGGAAAATGATGAACCTGAATAGCGGTTGCAAGCTTGCGCCAAAGCGATGCAGTATTCCCGGATGTCGAACGACTGCGGGGACGCTATTGTCCGGCCAAGCATGCCAAATCGTTTCGCGGTTGGCTTCGACCGATGACCGCGCGCGCCCTTCTCTTCACGGACGTGGTGGACAGCACGCGCATGGTCGAACGTCTCGGCGACGCTCGCGCCGCTGCGATGTGGGCGGAGCACGACCGCCGGGCGCGTGACCTTCTTGCGATTCATCATGGCCGCGAGATCGGACGTGCCGACGGCTTTTTCCTGCTATTCGACAACCCGGCCGACGCTGCGAGCTATGCGCACGGCTACCACCGTGCCATCGCCGACCTTGTATTGACCGCGCGTGCCGGCATCCACGTCGGCACGGTCACGCTCCGTGCGAACCTTCCCGCGGACATCGCGCGGGGTGCGATAGACACCGAGGTCGAAGGCCTTGCCATGCCGCTCACGGCACGCGTCATGGGGCTCGCCCGTCCCGGACAGACGCTCCTGTCGCGCGCGGCTCGGGACGCGCTCGCCGACAGCATCCCCGAGCACATGCAGATCGAGAGCCACGGTCACTACCGCCTCAAAGGCATCGAGGAGCCGGTCGAGATCTTTGAATTGGGTGTGCGAAGTACGTCGCCCTTCCTACCGCCTGCGGATGTCGACAAGGCATACCGCGTGGTTCGCGCGCAGGACCAGTGGCGTCCCGTGCGCGAGGTCCGCCATACCCTTCCTGCCGAGCGTGACGCCTTCGTCGGCAGGACTGGTGACCTCCGCGCCTTGGCGGCGCGACTCGACGCAGGAGCGCGGCTGCTCACCGTCATCGGCCCGGGAGGTACCGGCAAGACCCGCCTTGTGCGCCGCTATGGCTGGATCTGGCTGGGAGACTGGCCGGGCGGCGTCTACTTCGCGGATCTGTCGGAAGCGCGCACGCTCGACGGCATCTATTTCGCCGTCGCCTCGGCGCTCGGCGTTCCGCTCGGCAAGGAGGACCCCGGAGCGCGCATCGGTCACGCCATCGCCGGCCGCGGTCGCTGCCTGTTGATTCTCGACAACTTCGAGCAGATCACGGAGCATGCGCGAACCACGGTCGGCCGCTGGCTCGACCAGGCTGCCGACGCCGCCTTTGTCGTGACCAGCCGCGAACGGCTGCACATCGCGGGCGAGGAAAGTTTTCCGATCGAGCCGTTGACCCTGGAAGGGGACGCGATCGAACTGTTCGCCGAGCGCGCCCGCGCGCAACGGCCCGACTTCGTCCTCGGTGACGCCAACCGCGCCGCGGTGGCCGAGCTCGTGCGGCTGCTCGATGGGCTGCCGCTGGCGATCGAGCTTGCTGCGGCGCGAGTGCGCGTGCTCTCGCCCGCGCAACTCGTGGAGCGGATGCGCGACCGTTTCGGTCTTCTCGCCGGCGCCCGCGGCGCGACAGCGCGGCAGGCAACACTCAGGGCAGCGATCGACTGGTCCTGGGACCTGCTCACGCCGTGGGAGCAGGCGGCCTTTGCCCAGTGCTCGGCATTCGAGGGCGGCTTCACGCTCGAGGCGGCCGAGGCGGTGCTGGACCTTTCCCGCTGGCCCGATGCGCCATCGGCGATGGACGCGGTGCAGGAACTCGTGGACAAGAGCCTGTTGCGTACCTGGACCCCGGAGCAAAACCGCTACGAACTCGAGGAACCGTACTTCGGCATGTACATCAGCATCCACGAGTACGCGGCGGAAAAGCTGAAGACGGGTGAAGCCGGAGTCGAACGCGCCACGGAAGAACGCCATGGAAGGTACTTTGCGTCGTTCGGAACGGAGGAGGCAATAGAGGCGCTGTCCCTGCACGGTGGCGTCAAGCGGCGCCACGCCCTCGCGCTCGAGCTCGACAATCTTGCCGTCGCCTGCCGCGCGGCGATCGATCGTGGCGATGCAAACGTGGCGGTGGCCGCGTACCGCGCGGTATGGGAAGTGATCGAGCTGCATGGGCCGTTGTCGATTGCCGCGGAATTGGGAACGAAGGTGATGGCGCTGGAAGGTGTCGATGCGTCGTTGCGGGCCGTCGCGTTCCAGACCCGGGGGATGGTCTGGAAACGCGCGGGAAGCATGGACGAAGTGCGCAGTGACCTCGTGCAGTCGCTCACGCTCGCCCGCGAGATACGCGACCGCCGCCGCGAAGGCAGCGTTCTCGGCTATCCTTGCTTCGCTGCACCGCGAGCATGGCTACCCGGAAGACGCGCTGGCGTACTACCAACAGGCGCTCGCGATCGACCGCGAAGTGGGAAACCGTGTCGCCGAGGGCCACGTGCTCGGCAACCTCGGCAATTTCCACGCCGAGCAGGGCCGCATGGACGTCGCGCGGACGTACTTCGAGCAGGCAGTCGCGATCCACCGCGAGGTGGGCAACGACGCCGCCGTTGGATTGACGCTCGGGAACATGGGCCTGATGCACAGCGAGCAGGGACGCATCGAAGCCGCGCAGGCGCACTACGAACAGTCGATCGCCATCCACCGCGAGGTGGGCAATCGACGCGAGGAGGGCATCGTCCTCACCAACCTGGCGAACTTGTATTACGCCGACGGCCGGATCACGCAGGCGCAGGCGCAGTACGAGGCGGCGCTGGCCATTGCGCGCGAGGTGGGTGATCGACGCCACGAAGGGCACGTGCTCGGTACCCTCGGCAATCTGCACTTCGACCAAGGTCGGATCGGGGAAGCGCGATCGCATTTCGACCAGGCGCTGACCATCCTCCGCGCAGTGGGGAACCGGCGCTCCGAGGGTGCAGTCCTCGGCAGCCTGGGCGATCTGCTGGCGAGCCAGCAACGGTTCGACGAAGCCCGAAAGGCGCTCGCGACGGGGGAAACGATCCTTCGGGATATGGGTGCCAGGCTCGAGCTCGGCATTCTCCTTTGCGTCCGGGGGCGCGCCGAGGTTGCCGCCGGCGATCTCGACGCCGCCCGCGCGAAGCTCGCGGAGGCCGAGCAACTTGCCGACGCCGTCGAGGCCGGGCCCGACTCTGCGTTCTGTCGTGAAATCGCCTCGCTGCGCGAGGTACTGCCATGACCGGTCGGGACGTCTCGGGGTCAGTGCCTCCAGAATTCACGTGAAGCGATGCGCGCACCCTCGGCCATGGCCGCCATCTTCGCCCACACGACCTCGGGATCGACCGCGGCCTGACCCACCCACGTGCCGAAGCCGCAGTCGCTGCCGGCAATCACGTTCTCGCGGCCGACGAGGCTCGCGTATCTGCCGATGCGCTGTGCTATGAGCTCCGGATGCTCGATGAAGTTCGACTTCGATTCGATGACGCCGGGAATGAGCAGCTTGCCATCGGGCAGCTTGAGCGTCTCGAACAGCTTCCACTCGTGCGCGTGGCGCGGGTTCGCGGCTTCGAGCGCGATCGCGCTCGGCCGCGCACGGAACACGATGTCGATCACGTCGGCCAACGGGACATCGCAGTGATGCGGGCCTTCGTAGTTACCCCAGCAAAGGTGCATGCGCAACTGTTCGGGGGGGATATTCGCCAGCGCATGATCGAGGACTTCGACGTGGAGCTGCGCCTTCTTGCGCCACTGCGCAAGGCTCAGGTCGGCGTGCTGGATGTGCCGACCCATGCCGAGATCGGGGCAGTCGATCTGCAGAATGAATCCGGCTCTGGCGATGGTCTCGTATTCGTGCCGCATCGCGTCGGCAATCGCATACAGATACGCTTCCTCGGTCGGATAGTGCTCGTTGCGGAAAAACAGCGACACCACGCCCGGCGACGCCGCAGTCATGAATCCTTCCTGCGGCGTCGACGGCAGCCAACGCGGCCTGCAGATGGTCGACGTCCGCCTGCGCCGCATGGGGGTCGCGCACGCCGATCGCGGCGTTGCAGGCGGGTGTCTTCCGGCGTGAACGTCCCGGATCGCCGAAGACGCGTTTGGCGAGATTGGGAAAATCCGCCAGGTCCTGGTAGACGAAGGTATTGCCGGCGCCGCCGAATCCGCTCAAGCGATCCTTGATGTAGGTGGCGTAGCTCGGCTTGCTCATTTCGCCGTCGTTGATTACGTCGACACCTGCTGCCGCCTGCTTGCCGACGACCTCGGCGACGGCGGAAGCCACGCGCTGCGAGAGCGCCGCAGCATCGATCGGCACGCCTTCCTCCTTAGCGTACATCGTCCGGATCAGATCTTCCGGCCGCGGCAGGCTTCCGGTGTGCGTCGTCAAGAATCGGTCGATGCTTCGCTTCATGATGGATCCTTTGCGCCAACGCTGCCGGACGCGCGCCCGCCGCGAACCAGGCCGAGGATGAATGCAAGCACTGCGCCGAGCGGACCCAGCACGAAGGCGCTGGTCATCGCGGCTTCAACGGATCGATCGTGCACATTCGACGAAAGCCACCCGATCAGAAAATATCCGACGATCGCAAACAACAGGTAGCCACCGACGGCCCAGAGCAACGCCATGCCCAATCGCTTCATCGCGGCCTAAGGAAATTTGGTTTCAAACGTCGACCACCTTTTGCATCACCTGCCACGTCGGCGCATTCCAGCCGTTGTGTGTCCAGAACGCAACGGCCTCCGGGTGTTCGCGAAAGACGAAGATGTTGCACTTCGGGATCTTCACTCCGGTCAGGCCGGAGAAGCAATATTTGACCAGGCGCCGGGCGATGCCCTGCCTGCGATGTGCCGCGGCAACCGCGAGATGATGCAGGTAGCCACGCCTGCCATCGTGGCCACAGAGGACGGCCCCGACGATTTCGCCAATGGGCGTCTCGGCGACGGCACTGAATCCGGGGTTACGCAGCAGAAAGGCAGCCACGCCTTCCAGGGTATCGGATTCACTGAGACCGACGCCTTCGCTCCGCTTCCACAGCGCGACGACCCGCGGGTAGTCGACAACCCGCATCGCGCGAACGGTGCAAGCGACGTTCAGCATTCGACCGTGACAACGTGCGCCTGGATCCTGGCCTCGACCGCGCCCCGCCCGAATTGCCGGGCGATCGCCTCCGCTGCAACGTCGGTGGCTGCGCCGAGCCGCGACGCGTCGCGCGCCTCGATTTCGTTCCTTAGCGGCGTCCCCTGGCAGTACGCGACCGCAGGGATCCGCGCGGACGCTGCCCGACTGCACGCGGCGACGGTGTCGACGCGCGGCGAAGCGCTGATCCCGCCCGACTTCAGGTCACGCGCGATGATGGCCAGGTCGTGGTAGCCATGGGGCGTGCGCGCCATGAACCGCGGAGGATCCTGGGGAAAAAGCGCTTCGAGCGCAGTCGTCACGGTGTAAGCGAATTCGTTCTCCTCGATTCGATCCCATACGTTGAAAATGAAAACGCCTCCTGCGCCGAGCACCCGACGTGCTTCCGAAAACGCCTTCGACTTGTCCGGGAAGAACATGACGCCGAACTGACACACCACGGCGTCGAAGGTCGCGTCGGCGAAGGGAAGCTGCATGGCATCTGCCCGGCGCCACTCCACCGGACGCCTGGTACCGACTTCGGAAGCCAGGTCCAGCATCGGCTGATTCAAATCCGTGGCGACAATGGACACGCTTTCCGGCAGCACGGAGGCCAGCTTGCGGGTCACCACGCCCGTGCCGGCGGCGATCTCGAGCACGCGGGCCACCGGCCGTGACGCCAATCGCTGCGCCAGGTCCGCAGCGTACGGCTCGAAGATCAGCGGAACGAGGTACTGTTCATACAGTTTGGGTATCGAGCCGCTGAAGACCTTGTCAGTATCGGGTCGCTTCAAGTTGCACTCCATCACTACGCGTCCCTGGCCAGCCTGAACCCGGTGAACTGCCACCGCGCAGCTGCCGGAAAGAAGTTGCGGTAAGTCGCGCGGATGTGCGTCCCTGGCGTCGCGAAGGATCCGCCGCGCAGGACGTACTGGTTGGCCATGAATTTCCCGTTGTATTCCCCGATCGCACCCGCCGCGGGCCGATAGCCTGGATAAGGCGCGTACGCGCTCTGCGTCCACTCCCAGACGTCGCCGAACAATTGCATCAGTTGCGTGCCCCGATCCGTCGCCGCCAGCGGCCGCAGCACACGGTCCTCGACGAAGTGCCCATCGATGGGGAGGAGGGCCGCCGCGGTCTCCCACTCGGCCTCGGTCGGCAAGCGGGCCTGTGCCCAGCGGGCATAGGCGTCGGCCTCGAACAGGGTGGCGTGGCATACCGGCGCCGAAAGATCGATGGCGCGCGATCCGTACAGTGTGAACTGGCGCCAGCCGCCTCCGTCGCGCCGCCAGTAGAACGGCGCCTCGATGCGATGGGCGTTGATCCAGTCCCACCCTTCGGACAGCCATAGCTCGGAGCGCTGATAGCCGCCGTCGGCGATGAACGCCAGATACTCGCCGTTGGTCACCGGACGGTTTGCGAGCGCGTAGCGGTGCAGGTACTGGCGGTGGCGCGGTGTCTCGTTGTCGAACGCGAACCCGGTCCCGTCATGACCGATCTCGACCAGCGCAGCGTCGTACTCGATCCACGCCAGCGCTGGCGCCGTCCCTGCACGGCCCGCCTCCGACGAGTCGTACGCCGGATCGAGCGGATTGAGCGACAGCAGATGCAGCACGTCGGTCAGGATCAACTCCTGATGCTGCTGCTCGTGATTGAGTCCCAGCGCGATCAGTGCGGCGACGCCCGGGTCGACGGATTCCGGCCGCGCCAACAACGCCTGCATGCCGGCGTCGACATGCTCGCGGTACGCGACGACGTCGGCGCGCGAAGGCCGCGACACCATTCCGCGCTGCGGGCGGGGATGCTTGTCCCCGACCGCGTTGTAGTACGAGTTGAACAGCATGCGGAATGCGGGGTCGAACGCGCGGTACCCGGGCGCATGGGGTACCAGAACGAAGGTTTCGAAGAACCAGCTCGTATGCGCCAGGTGCCACTTGACGGGACTGGCATCGGGCATCGACTGGATCGCGCAATCCTCGTCGGAAAGTGGCGCGGCCAGCGCCAGCGTCGCGCCTCGAACAGACACGAAACGATTCCGTAACGAAGTCGGAGATGCGAGATCGGTCGCCATGCTGGAGCCAACCGTCCGCAAGTGTTGTGGTGTTTTCATCGTCTTGGTTCCAACCTTGTCAGTTTGAGGCAGTTTTCGCTTCGACAAGCGCGATGCGAGGAACAAAGGTAGTACTTACATGTACTGCACTTCGAACACACAGTCGCCGCGGAGCTGATCGCCCTTACACGACCACAACGCGCGCTTCGCCGGCGACGCATTCACCGATAACGGCTGCCTGAGCAAAGCCTTCGGTCCGGAAGATCGCGAGCACATCGTCGACCGCATCGCCTGCACATGCGACCAGGAGCCCGCCCGAGGTCTGCGGGTCGGATAGCAGCGCGCGCATGGGTGCATCGATCCGGTCCGAGCACCTGACTTCCGCTCCGTAGCTCGACATGTTGCGGCTGGAGGCGCCGGTGACGAGGCCTGCACGGGCAAGATCCAGCGTTCCCGGCAACAGTGGGAGCCTGTCGAAGTCGATGCGCGCAGCGATGCGTGAGCCGCGACACACTTCGAGAAGATGACCGAGCAAACCGAATCCGGTGACATCGGTCAGCGCGTGGACCGCTTCGAGTTGGCCCAGCGCAATGCCCGGCGTGTTGAGTTGGGTCGTATTCGCGATCATCGTAGCGTATGCGTCGTCGTCCAACCGTTGCTTCTTCAACGCTGCGCTGTAGATGCCCACGCCAAGGGGTTTGCCGAGAATCAGCGCGTCGCCAGCGCGCGCGCCGACATTGCGCTTGAGGCGGCGCGGATCGACCTGGCCAATGGCCACCAGTCCGTAGATCGGTTCGACCGAATCGATGGTGTGGCCGCCCGCGACTGGAATACCGGCTTTGGCGCAGATCGCTTCGCCGCCTTCGAGTATCTTTCGGATCGTGTCGACCGGAAGGCGGTCGATCGGCATCCCGACCAGCGCCAGCGCGAACAACGGCGTAGCGCCCATAGCGTAGACATCGGACAACGCGTTGGTTGCCGCGATCGCGCCGAAATCATACGGATCGTCGACGATGGGCATGAAAAAATCCGCCGTCGCGACGATCGCCTGCCGCTCGTTGAGTTCGTAGACTGCAGCGTCGTCCGCAGTCTCGATCCCAACCAGCAGTTGCTTGGGCACAATGCCCGGTGCGGACTTCGCGATGATCTCGCGCAACGCAGCCGGCGCGATCTTGCAGCCGCAGCCACCACCATGGCTGAACTCGGTCAGGCGTAACGAAATTGCGTCGGGGGCGTTCATGAGCGTTTTGCGCGTTGCCACAGAAGCAACGCATTCTAGCGCCAAACCTTCGTCCGAGCTGCCCATGACCCGCGATCGGCGATCGCGCTATCATGGCGACCGCCGCCTCGATCCGCGGCCTACACTGGAACGCCATGGCCCTTCCCAACGACACCCTGCAGCAACTCAAGCGCGTCAGCACCGCCACGCTGACGACTCAGCTATTCAAGCGCGGACTGCGCAACGTCTATCTGCAAGGCGTGCACCGCATGAGCAAGGCGGCCGACAATCTCGTCGGCGAGGCATTCACGCTGCGCTACATTCCGGCGCGCGAGGACGTCGACCACATCGGAGTGTTCGAGGATCCGGAGCACCCGCAGCGCAAGGCGATCGAGGTCGTGCCGCCGGGACAGGTGCTGGTGATGGATTGCCGACGCGAAACAAGCGCGGCGTCCGGTGGCAGCATCCTGCTCACGCGGTTGCAGGTGCGCGGTGTGGCGGGCGTGGTCACCGACGGTGGCCTGCGCGACAGCGACACGATTGCCGGCAAGGATTTTCCGGTGTTCGGCGCCGGCCCGAGCGCGCCGTTGAATCTTGTCATCCATCATGCCGTCGACCTCAACGTGCCGATCGGCTGCGGTGGCGTCGCGGTGTTTCCCGGCGATATCGTCGTCGGCGATGCCGAAGGCGTGGTGATCGTTCCAGCGCACCTGGCGGTCGAGATTGCGCGCGACGCAGCCGAACAGGAACGGCTAGAGGTATTCGTGATGCAAGAAGTGGTCGGGGGCCGGCCGTTGCGCGGTACCTACCCGCCGAACGCTGATACGCTCGCTCGCTACCGCGCATGGCGCGAGCAACAAGACAAGAAATAAGAACCCCGTAAGGAGGAACCGATGGTTGACCTTAACGATGGTGGCAACGGGACGTCCCGTCGCATCTGGCTCGCCAGTTGCATCGCTGGCATAGCCGCCGCGCTGACATTCAGCGCGCCGGCAAGTGCGGAGACGTCGGAACTGCGCATCACCAAGCAACCTTCGATCATCTATCTGCCGCTGGTGGTGATGGAGCAGAACAAGCTCGTCGAGAAGCACGCCAAGGTGCAGGGTCTGGGCGATCTCAAGGTGCAATGGGTGACGTTCAACAGCGGTGGCGCGGCGACCGATGCCCTGTTGTCCAACAGCGTCGATCTCGTGACCAGCGGCGTATCGAACCTGTTGCTGTTGTGGGAACGCACCAAGGGCGAGGTGAATGGCGTCACCAGCGTCGGTGGACTGCCGATGCTGCTGGTGACGCGCGACCCCAACGTAAAGACGCTCAAGGATTTCACGGACAAGGACAAGATCGCGGTGCCGACCATCAAGGTGTCGAGCCAGGCGATGGTCCTCAAGATGGCGCTCGAAAAAATGTACGGCGCCCAGGCACGCGATTCGCTCGACGCGGTGACGGTCCAGCTCGGCCATCCGGACGCGATGCTGGCGGTGGTCGGGGGCAAGAGCGAGGTCAACAGCCACTTCTCCGCGCCGCCGTATCAGACGCAGGAACTCAAGACGCCCGGCGTGCATCTGGTGCTCGACTCGAGCGACGTGTTCGGCGGTCCGGCCAGCAATGCGGTCGTATTCGGCACGAAAAAGTTCTATGACGCCAATCCAAAGACGATTGCCGCGTTCATGGCGGCGCTGGAAGAAGCCAACGCGCTCATCGCCAAAGACCCTGCGGCGGCGGCGAAGATTTATCTCGACGCCACCAAGGAGAAATTCACGGTCGAGGAAATCGTCGCGATGGTAAAGGCACCCAACGTCGTGTATTCCACGACCCCCAACGCGACCATGGTGTTCGCCGATTTCATGGTCAAGACGGGCTTGATCAAAACCAAGCCAGCGTCGTGGAAGGATTTCTTTTTCCCTGTCGTGCACAAATTGCCTGGAACTTGAGCGTCTTGTGTCCGAGCTGTTGTTTGCGGGGCACACTCAAGACCACGTCGCTAGTAGTTGAATGCAAAAGGCTTTTCAGCGCCGTGCCAGAGGCGTAGACTCGCCCCACTTGCGTGGCATCACACGGGTCGCGAGCTCGGACGGAACGTGCAGGGAACCGGGCCCTCTAAAGCGATGAATATGCGCCCCGGTGCGCCCGACACGGAGGAGTGTATTGAAACCGACGCAAATTGCCGCGCCCGATTACTTCCACAAAGTCGTCGATTGCCAGTGGGCATGCCCCGCCCATACGCCCGTTCCTGAATACATTCGCTTGATCGCTGCCGGGCGTTACAACGACGCCTACATGATCAACTGGCAGTCCAACGTCTTCCCCGGAATCCTGGGCAGAACCTGCGATCGGCCGTGCGAGCCGGCATGCCGGCGCGGCCGCGTCGAGGACGGCGAAAACAAGACCGGCAACGTCAAGCCCGAGCCCGTGGCGATTTGCCGGCTCAAGCGCGTTGCAGCGGACCACAAGGACGATATCCGCGGCTTCCTGCCCAAGCGTCCGCGACCCAACGACAAGCGCATCGCGCTGGTCGGTGCCGGACCGGCGTCCTTGACCGTCGCGCGCGATCTCGCACCGCTCGGCTACGAATGCGTGGTCTACGACGGCGATGAGCGCGCCGGCGGCATGATCCGCAGCCAGATCCCGAAATTCCGCCTGCCCGAATCGGTGATCGACGAGGAAGTCGGCTACGTGCTCGACATCGGCGTCGAATTTCGCGGCGGCACGCGCATCGACAGCCTCAAGGCGCTGCTCGCCGGCAACGGTAGCAAGTACGACGCGGTGTTCATCGGCAGTGGCGCGCCGCGCGGTCGCGACCTCGACCTTCCGGGCCGCAAGGAAGCGGCGAAGAACATCCACATCGGCATCGACTGGCTGTCCAGCGTGTCATTCGGGCACATCGAAAGCATCGGTAAGCGGGTGATCGTGCTCGGCGGCGGCAATACTGCGATGGACTGCTGCCGCAGCTCGCGCCGGCTGGGTGGTACCGACGTCAAGGTCATCGTGCGTTCCGGCTTCGACGAGATGAAGGCTTCGCCGTGGGAAAAGGAAGACGCGATGCACGAAGGCATCCCGATCATCAACTTTCACGTGCCGAAAGCGTTCACGCACGAGTTCGGCAAGCTCACCGGCGTCATCTTCGAGAAAGTCGCAGCCAAGTACGACGACAAGGGACGCCGGCAGCTGCTGCCGACAGGCGAACCCGACGTCTACTTCGCCTGCGACGACGTGCTCATCGCGGTCGGTCAGGAGAACGCGTTTCCGTGGATCGAGCGCGATGCGGGCGTCGAGTTCGACAAGCACGGCCTGCCCGTGCTCGATGCAACGACCTTCCAGTCGACACTCAAAAACGTCTTCTTTGGCGGCGATGCCGCGTTCGGTCCCAAGAACATCATCTGGTCGGTTGCGCACGGTCACGAGGCTGCGATCTCGATCGACCGCTACTGCCAGGGGCAGGACCTGCATCAGCGCCCACCGCCGATATTCAATCTCGTGTCCCAGAAAATGGGCATCCACGAGTGGAGTTACGACAACGCCGTATCGAATGACGCGCGTTTCAAGGTTCCGCTGAAAGACGTATCGATCGCCCTCAAGAACATCAAGGTCGAGGTCGAACTGGGATTCGACGCGGCGCAGGCTTTCGCGGAGGCGCAGCGCTGTCTCAACTGCGACGTGGAGACCGTATTCACCTCGAAGCTGTGCATCGAGTGCGATGCCTGCGTCGACATCTGTCCGATGGACTGCATCACGTTCGCGCATGACGGCGACGAGACTGATCTGCGCGCACGGCTGAACGCGCCCGCGCGCAATCTGACGCAGGACCTGTACGTTGCGGACGGGCTCAAGACCGGCCGCATCATGGCCAAGGACGAGGACGTCTGCCTGCATTGCGGCCTGTGTGCAGAACGCTGTCCGACCGGTGCGTGGGACATGCAGAAGTTCTTCCTCGAGCCGGCGCAGGCCTGCGATCGCGGCAAGCGTGACCGGTATGTCCCGAGTGCCGCGTCGGCGACGGCGAAGCGAGTCGCCAAATGAAACCGCTAGCCGCACCCATCGAGCGCATCAACGATTTTGTCGTCAAGTTCGCCAACGTCAACGGCTCCGGCTCGGCGTCGGCCAATCTGCTGTTCGCGAAGGCGATCCTGCGCATGGGCATTCCGGTCGCCCCGCGCAACATCTTCCCGTCGAACATCCAGGGTTTGCCGACGTGGTTCGAAGTGCGCATCAACGAGGCAGGCTGGCGTGGGCGCCGGGGCGGCGTCGACCTGATGGTCGCGATGAATCCGCAGACCTGGGATCAGGACCTCAAGGAGATCGAGCCGGGCGGGTACCTGTTCTACGATTCGACCAAGGCCTTGCCGGCGGCCAAGTTTCGCGACGACATTACGATCATCGGCATGCCGCTGACCGAAATCTGCAATCGCCAGTATTCCGATCCGCGCCAGCGCCAGCTGTTCAAGAACATCATCTATGTCGGCGCATTGTCGGCGCTGCTCGAGATCGAGCCGGAGGTGATCGCCGAACTGATCGGCGAACAGTATAAGGGCAAGGAGGCGCTGCTCAAGCCCAACGTGCAAGCGATGCACATGGGGCGCTCGTACGCGCAGAACAGCCTCGACTACCCGCTCGGCATCAAGGTCCGGCGCGCAAACGCGGTCGGCAATCGGATTTTCATCGAGGGCAATAGCGCCGCGGCGCTCGGCTGCGTCTACGGCGGCGCAACGGTCGCGGCGTGGTATCCGATCACCCCGTCGTCTTCGCTCGCAGAGGCCTTCACGCGGCACTGCAAGAAGTTTCGCACCGACCCGGCGACCGGGAAGGCACGGTACGCGATCGTGCAGGCCGAGGACGAGCTGGCGTCGATCGGCATGGTCATCGGTGCGGCATGGAACGGCGCACGTGCCTTTACCTGCACCTCCGGCCCGGGTATCTCGCTGATGCAGGAGTTCATCGGGCTCGCGTATTTCGCGGAGATCCCGGCGGTGCTGTTCGACGTGCAGCGCGGCAGCCCGTCGACGGGCATGCCGACGCGAACCCAGCAGGCCGACCTGATGTCCTGCGCCTACGCCTCGCACGGTGATACCAAGCACGTACTGCTCATGCCGGAAGATCCCAAGGAAGCCTTCGAATTCGCGGCGCAGTCCTTCGATCTCGCCGACCGGCTGCAGACACCGATCTTCGTGATGCTCGATCTCGACATCGGCATGCAGGACTGGATGTGCGACCCGCTGACCTGGAACGACCAGCGGCATCACGACCGCGGCAAGGTCATGACCTACGAGCAGCTCGAGGCGGGCAAGGATTTCGGGCGCTACCTCGACGTCGACGGTGATGGCATCCCGTACCGCACGTATCCGGGAACGCACCCCAGGCGCGGCTCGTACTTCACGCGCGGCACGACCAAGGATCGCTACGCCCGGTATACCGAAGAAGGCGTCGCCTATGTCGACAACATGCAGCGCCTGCTGCGCAAGTTCGAGACGGCAAAGCAGTTCCTGCCCGAGCCGGTGCGGCGCAACGCGTCGGCGCCCACGCGTCATGGCGCAATCTACTTCGGTTCGACCGGGCCGGTGATGGACGAAACCCTGGCGGCGCTGACCGCGCAGAACATCCATCTCGACACGCTGCGCGTCCGGGCGTTTCCATTCCACGATGCCGTCGAGGAATTCATCGCCGATCACGACCACGTGTTCGTCGTCGAGCAGAACCGCGATGCACAACTGCGCATGATGCTCACCAACGAACTCGCCGTCGATCCGGCCAAGCTCATCTCGGTGCTGCACTACGACGGCACGCCGATCACCGCGCGCTTCATCCTGCAGGAGATCAGCGAGAAGCTGGCGATGTTCAACGTGACCCCGCTGCGGAAGGTGGCCCAGTGACCTACCTCGCCAAACCGAAGCTGCATCACCCCGAGTTGCCGAAGAACGCGCTCGGCTTCACGCATCGCGATTACGAAGGGACGGTGTCGACGCTGTGCGCGGGTTGTGGTCACGACTCGATCTCGAGCGCGATCATCCAGGCTTTCTTCGAGCTCGACGTTGCACCGCACCGCGTCGCCAAGTTGTCCGGCATCGGCTGTTCGTCGAAGACGCCGACGTATTTCCTCGGCAGTTCGCACGGATTCAACAGCGTGCACGGCCGCATGCCGTCGGTGCTGACCGGCGCCAACCTCGCCAATCGTGACCTGATTTATCTGGGCGTTTCCGGTGACGGCGACTCGGCGTCGATCGGCCTTGGCCAGTTCGCGCATTCGATGCGCCGCGGCGTGAATATGGTTTACATCGTCGAGAACAACGGCGTGTACGGGCTCACCAAGGGGCAGTTTTCGGCGACCGCGGACCGCGGCTCGAAGAGCAAGCGGGGCGTGGTGAACAGCGACGAGCCGATCGACATGGTCATGCTGGCGCTGCAGCTCGGCGCGAGCTTCGTCGCCCGCAGCTTCTCCGGCGACAAGGAACAGCTCGTGCCGCTGATCAAGGGCGCAGTGCGCCACCAGGGCGCCGCGTTCATCGATGTCATCAGTCCGTGCGTTGCCTTCAACAACCACGCGGGCTCGACCAAGAGCTACGACTTCGTGCGCGAGCACAACGAAGCGGTCAACAGTCTCGACTTCATGCCGATGCACACCGAGATCACGACGGACTACGCGCCGGGAAGCGTGCGGGAAGTCAAACAGCACGACGGATCGATACTGCGGCTGCGCAAGCTGCACGAGGACTACGATCCAGGCGATCGCATTGCGGCGATGAATTACCTGCTGCAGCGTCACGCGGTGGGCGAAATCGTCACCGGGTTGCTGTACCTGCATCCGGAAGCGACCGACCTGCACGCCGCGCTGAATACGGTCGAGACACCGCTCACCGAGCTCGGCGAACGGGACCTGATCCCCGGGGCAGCCGCGCTCGAAAAATTCAACGCCACCCTGCGCTAGCGTTAGAATTTGAGGATGCGCCTGTTCTGGCGAATCCTTGCGGGTATCGGCGGCCTGGTAGTGTTGCTGCTGATCGCGGTTGCGATCGCGATCAGCAGCGTCGACGTCAAGAGTTTCATCGGCCCCGTCCAGAAGCGCGTCAAGGATGCGACAGGGCGCGACCTGAGCGTCGGCGCCGTCGATCTGAAACTCTCGCTCGAACCCAAGCTGGTGGTGCAGGATGTCGCCGTGAGTAACCCCGCTTGGGCAAAGTCTCCGCAGATGTTGACCGCGAAGCGCGTCGAGGTGGAATTCGCGTTGCTGCCGCTGCTCCATCGGGACTTTCAGGTGCGCAGCCTGGCGCTGATCGAGCCGCGGATTGCGCTCGAGACGGATGCCAAGGGCGTCGGCAGTTGGGACGTTGGCGGCCCGCCAGCGAGCACATCCGCGGCGGCAGCGCCGCAGGGCGCCGCAGCGATGGGTGGCCTGTTCGTGGGCGACCTGTCGATCAGTAACGGGGTGTTGACGTACCGCGACGGGGAGACCGGCAAGGTGACCACCGTTACCATCGCCGATCTCGCGCTGAACGCGCGCGACCCTCAATCGGCTGTGAGCGCGCGCTTCCGCGGAAGCGTGGACGACATTGCCGTAGCGATCGAAGGCGACATCGGACCACTGACGTCGCTCGTGCAGCGTCGCTGGCCCTATCCGGTGACCCTCAAGGGTCAGGTCAAAGCGCAGCAGGTCGCGGTCGACACCAAGTTGCGCATGCAGGACAGCACGACCACGCTGGATCCGCTGGAACTCGGGGTGGGCAAGAGCAAGGTCTCGGGGCAGCTGACCTTCACCACGGGCAAGCCGCGGCCGAAGCTCGTGTTCAAGCTCGCGTCCCCCTCACTCTCGTTCGCCGAGTTCGCGGTGCCGGTCAAGGCAGCGTCGCCGGCAGCAGTGCCCAAGGCGGCGTCCAAATCGAGGTTCGTGTTTAGCGAGGACCCGATCGACCTTTCCGAACTTAGGGCGATCGACGCCAACGGCGATCTGGCGGTCGACGCGCTGGTACTGGCGGACGGTCGCAAGCTCGATCATGTCCACTTGCAATTCAACCTGCAGAACGGCGCGCTGGATGCGCCGATCGTGCAGGCGGGAATCTTCGGCGGCAAGGTCTCGGCGCGCGTGAAGCTCGACGCCAGCCACGACAAGGAGGCCGCGCTAAACCTGCATCTGGATGCCACCGGCCTCGACTTGCCGGCGATCCTGGCCGAGGCCGGGATCAAGCGTGACGTGCACGGCGGCAAGACGTCGGTCAACGCCGACATCACGGCGCGTGGCGGATCACTGCATCAGTGGGCAAGCACCGCAAGTGGCATGGCCATGGCAACCGTCGGGCAGGCGACGTTCGGGAAGCCTGCCGACAATTCCGATCCCACGTTCAACAAGCTCGCCGAAGCCGTCAATCCGTTTCGCAAGGTCGATCCGTCGACCGAGCTGCAATGCGCGGTGATCCGCCTGCCGCTGGCCGGAGGGATCGCCCGGGTCGACCGCAGCATCGGCATCGAGACCAACAAGATCGGCGCCACGGCCAGCGGTACACTGGATTTTCGCAATGAAACGATGGATCTGTCGATCAAGCCGCAGCTGCGCAAGGGCATCACCCTGAACATCGATCAATTCGCTTCACTGGTGCACTTTCGCGGACCGTTTAGCGCGCCGACGGTCGGCGTCGACGCCAAGGCGTCGGCGGAAACCGTCGCGACGCTCGGCGCCGCGATGGCCACCGGCGGAACGTCGCTGCTTGGGCAGGTGCTGTTCAAGGGCGCGACCGCCGACACCGGTGCGCCGTGCGAGGTCGCGCTAGGACACGTGAGCCAGGCTGCGGCCGCCAATCCCGCCACGTCGGCCGGGGACAAGCCCGCGCCCGCGAACAGCGATCTGGGCAAGGCCCTGGGCAAGCTGTTCGGCCGTTGAGAGCGGTCGCGGCGAAGCTGCGCACTACCCGCGCCGCCATAAAGATTGATCTGCGTCATGCCTGGGCCGCGGTGAAGCAAGCTAAGATAAACGCGCTTATGTGCGTCCATTCCAATTTGATGCATTTTCGACGCCAATCGATTGCGGTCGTGATGATGGTGGGTTTGGTGTTTGCCCAGATCGTCGCGTTGGCGCATGCGTGCCCTCTGCTGTTGCCGCAAGCTGACGCGTCGACGCAGGTTGCCCTGCCCGAACGCGTGCCGATGCCTGCCGATTGCACGGACATGAGCGGGCCGTCGGACTCGACGTCGAGCGCGAACGCCTGCGAATCGCATTGCAATGCCGGGCAGCAAATCGACGTTCAATCGGCCGCGTTGTTGGCGCCGATCGGCCTGCAGCCGGCGCTGACGATTCGCGTTGCCGAGCCTGGTGTCCCGGATCCACGTGCGGCAATCTGGCTCTCGTCGCTGGGGGCTGCGCCAGCACGGTCATTGCTGTTCGGTCATTTCCTGATCTGACTTCCGCGTTGCGTTGATCCCGGCGCCCATCAAGGTGCGTCGGTTCGATTCACATGTGCGTGGAGGTCGTATGGAAGTTCACTTGGCTGCACGTGCAGCCGTTCGTAGCGTGGCATGGTGGATGGCGCTGCTCGCGACACTGCCGCTATCGTTCGCGGCGCTCGGCGCCGACCCACCGTTGTCGCTGGTCGAGGCGACCCGCATCGCGGCCCAACGTTCGCCCCAGCTCGAGGCGCAGCGTGCGCTGGTCAGTGCCGCAGAGGCGGCGGCCGTCGGTGCCGGTGAACTCCCGGATCCGAAGGCGGTGATCGGCATCGAAAATCTGCCGACCAACGGGCCTGACCGCTGGAGCGTCAGTCGCGATTTCATGACCCAACGCACGATCGGCGTCATGCAGGACGTGCCGGGCGCCGGCAAGCGCGCGCTACGCACCCAGCGGGCGGAGGCGGAGTCGGCGCGCGAGGCGGCGATGCTGACGGTGCAGCAACTCACCGTGCAGCGCGAAGCGGCACTCTCCTGGCTTTCGCGCTGGTATGCGGAAGCGTCGCTGCGGCTGGTGGAACGGTTGCTGGACGAGGCGCGGATTGCCGTCGAGTCCGCCGCCGCCGCATACCGTGGCGGCAAGGGAGCGCAGACAGACCTGCTTGCCGCTCGTGCAGCGACCATCGAACTCGAGAACAGGCGCACCGAGGCGGCGACGCAGGTTCGCCGGGCGAAGATCACCCTTGCCCGTTATGTCGGCGACAACGCGGAACGGGCGCTCGGCGCGGTCCCCGCAATGAACGCGCTGCCGCATGCGCCGGTGCATCTCACCGCCGAGGTCGATACCCATCCCGAGCTGCGGTTGCTCGCCGAGCAGGAGGCGGTCGCGGCGACGGACGTCGAACTCGCGCGCATCGCGCGGCACCCTGATTGGAACATCGGCGTGTCGTATGGCATCCGTGGCTCGTCGTACTCGAACATGGTGACGCTGCTGGTGTCGGTCGACCTGCCGCTGTTCCCCGAGCGCCGGCAGGACGCCCAGCAGTTGGCGAAGTTCAGGCAACTCGACAGCGTCCGCGCCCAGCGCGAGGAGATGCGGCGTCAGCATGTCGCCGAAATCAATGCGATGGTCGCCGAGTGGGAGGCGAGCCGCATCCAGGCGACCCGTGTCGCCGATGAGCTCGTTCCGCTCGCCGCCCAGCGGCTGGACGCAGCGCTCGCCGCCTATCGCGGTGGGAGCGGACAGCTGTCGGCAGTCCTCGATGCACGGCGTGGAGCCATTGAAGCGCAGTTGGCGCTGCTCGAACAGGAAAAAACCGCGGCGAAGCTGTGGATTCAGTTGCGCTTCGTCCTGCCGATCGAGGAGACGCTATGAACGTGAAGATGGCGATGGTTATCGCGGTCGCGCTCGGCGCGGGCGGCGTCGCGGGTTACTGGCTTGCCGGTGCACGAGGAACCGCCTCCGCGCCGGCTGCAGTAGTCACGGATCGGGCCGCGATCCAGGCCGAAAGCGGTGGCCGCAGGGTCCTCTATTGGCATGATCCGATGAAACCGGAGGTCAAATTCGAGATGCCGGGCAAATCGCCGTTCATGGACATGCAGTTGGTGCCCGTCTACGCCGACGATGCCGCCAACTCGGGTGGCATCGCGACCAGTTCGCGCACTACGCAGAGTCTCGGCATGCGGACGGCCGACGTCGTGCGAGGTGCGCTCGATCTCTCGTTCACGGCGACCGGAGCCATCGCGGTCGACGAGCGCTCGCTGGTCACCGTGCAGACGCGGGTCAACGGCGTCATCGAGCGGTTGTACGTCCGGGCGCAGTACGATCCGGTCGCCAGCGGCGCGCCGCTGGCCGCCATCTACTCCCCGGATTGGCTTGTCGCGCAGGAGGAGTACCTGGCGCTCCTGCGCAACCCATCGAGGATCGACGCGACTCTTGCCGACGCTGCGCGCCAGCGATTGGTCTGGCTTGGAGTGCCGGAGGCGCAGATCCGCAAGCTCGAGGCAGAGGGCAAACCCAATCCGCGAGTCACCTTGAATTCGCCGGAGTCGGGAGTCGTGTGGGAGATCGGCGCTCGCGAAGGCGCCGCGGTGGGGCCCGGCGTGATGATCTTTCGCATCGCCAGTCTGGGTACGGTGTGGATCAATGCCGAGATACCCGAGGCGCAGGCGGGTCTGGTCAGCATCGGTGCTTTGGTCGAGGCCCGAACGAGCGCGTTCCCGGATCGCGTGCTCAAGGGCACGATCGCGGCGATATTGCCCGACGTCAACACGCAGACACGCACGCTAAAGGCTCGCGTGGTCGTCGCCAATCCCGGCGGGCAACTGCGCCCGGGAATGTTTGCAAATCTGACGTTTCGCGCCGGCGCGGGGAACGCGCGCGATGTGCTGCTCGTCCCGACCGAAGCCGTGATACGCACGGGTAGGCGCAGCGTCGTCATCGTTGCCGGTGCGGACGGCGGGCTGCGTCCGATGGAGGTCGAGGTCGGTCGCGAATCGGGCGACCGCACCGAGATCCGCAAGGGCTTGAGTGCCGGGCAGAAAGTCGTCGTGTCGGGCCAATTCCTGATCGACTCCGAGGCCAGCCTCAAGTCCACACTCAACCGGATGGACATCGGGGCAGATCTGCATCCGCCGGCCGCCATGACGCCACCCATCGAGAAGGCGCTCGGGCCACGCATGGATGGCAAGCCATGATCGCCCTACTGATTCGCTGGTCGATTGCCAACCGCGTTGTCGTACTTCTGGCGAGCACGCTGCTCGCCGCCGCCGGTATTTGGGCGGTACGGACCACGCCGGTCGATGCGATTCCCGACCTGTCCGACGTGCAGGTCATCATCCGCACCGCGTTTCCGGGGCAAGCGCCGCAAATCGTCGAGGACCAGGTCACCTATCCGATCACGACGACGATGATGTCGGTACCCGGCGCAAGAACGGTACGCGGCTATTCTTTCTTCGGTGACTCGTTCGTGTACGTGCTGTTCGAGGATGGCACCGATCTGTACTGGGCGCGTTCGCGCGTGCTCGAATATCTCAACCAGGTGCAGGGACGATTGCCCGCCGGCGCGAAGCCCTCGCTTGGACCGGACGCGACTGGTGTCGGCTGGGTGTACGAATACGCGCTCGTCGACCGCACGGGCGCACACGACCTCGGGCAGCTGCGTGCGCTGCAGGACTGGTTTCTCAAGTACGAACTGAAGTCGGTGCCGAATGTAGCCGAAGTCGCAACGGTGGGCGGCATGGTGCGCCAATATCAGGTCGTCGTCGACCCTGACCGGCTGCGGGCATACGGCATGCCGATTTCCCGTGTCGTCGATGCCATCCGCAGCGCGAATCAGTCCACCGGCGGATCGGTGCTCGAACTCGGCGAAGCGGAATACATGGTCCGGGCCAGCGGTTATCTTCAGTCCTTGGACGATTTCCGCAAGATCGCGCTCAATGTCAGCGACGCCGGAACGCCGGTGCAGCTCAAGGATGTCGCGCAGATCCGGGTCGGGCCCGAGATGCGCCGCGGCATTGCGGAGCTCGACGGCGAGGGCGAGGTGGTCGGCGGCGTGATCGTGATGCGCTCCGGCAAGAACGCGCTGGAGACCATAGCTGCAGTGAAAGCAAAGATCGAGGCGCTCAAGCCGGGTTTGCCGGCTGGCGTGGAAATCGTGCCGACCTACGACCGCTCGGGACTGATCCTGCGCGCGGTCGCCAATCTGCGCGACAAACTGGTGGAGGAATTCATCGTCGTCGCGCTTGTGTGCCTGCTGTTCCTGCTGCATTTGCGTTCGAGTCTCGTCGCCGTCGTCACGCTGCCGCTGGGCATCCTGACTGCGTTCATCGTCATGCGCTGGCAGGGCATCAACGCCAACATCATGTCGCTCGGCGGCATCGCCATCGCCATCGGCGCCATGGTCGACGCGGCCATCGTCATGATCGAGAACGCCCACAAGCATCTGGAGGCGTGGCGCCATGCGCACGCGGCGACTTCCGTTTCGGCCGAACCCTCGACCGCCGAGCGCTGGCAGATCATCGCCGACGCCGCCGTGGAGGTCGGGCCCGCGCTGTTCGTGAGCCTGCTGGTGATCACGATGTCGTTCGTGCCCGTCTTCGCGCTCGAGGCGCAGGAAGGAAGGCTGTTCGCGCCACTGGCGTTTACCAAGACCTATGCCATGGCGGCGGCCGCAGGCTTGTCGGTGACGCTGGTGCCGGTGCTGATGGGTTATCTCATCCGAGGCCGCACTCCCGACGAACGCCGAAATCCGCTGAGTCGCGTGCTGATCGCGATCTACCGGCCATTGCTCGCCCGCGTGCTCGCTCATCCGAAGACGACGCTCTTCCTCGCCGTACTGCTTCTTGCGGCGAGCGCCTGGCCGGCAAGCCGCCTCGGCGGCGAATTCATTCCGCCGCTCGACGAAGGCGACCTGTTGTACATGCCGAGCGCGCTGCCGGGACTGTCTGCCGGCAAGGCCGCCGAGGTATTGCAACAAACCGACCGGATGATTCGTTCGGTGCCGGAGGTCGCGCAAGTGTTTGGAAAAATCGGCCGTGCGGAGACTGCGACCGATCCCGCTCCGCTAGAAATGGTCGAGACGACCATCCAGTTCCGGCCGCATGATCAGTGGCGGCCGGGCATGACGCCTGCCAAGCTGGTCGAGGAGCTCGATCGCGCGGTGCAGGTACCGGGCCTGTCGAACATCTGGGTGCCGCCGATCAGGAACCGCATCGACATGCTCGCGACCGGGATCAAGAGTCCGCTGGGGATCAAGGTGTCCGGCACCGACCTGGCGACCATCGACAAGGTCGCGCAGGCGATCGAAGCGTCGGTGCGCGCGGTGCCTGGCGTTAGCTCCGCGCTCGCCGAGCGGCTTTCCGGCGGACGCTACGTCGACATTCGCGTCGATCGCGCCGCCGCCGCGCGCTACGGACTCAACACCGCCGACGTGCAGCAGGTCATCGCGTCGGCAATCGGCGGCGAGAACGTTGCCGAAACCGTCGAGGGTCTGCAGCGGTTTCCCATCAACGTCCGCTACCCGCGCGAATTGCGCGACTCGGTCGAGAAACTGCGGGCGCTGCCGGTCGTCACCGAGCGGGGCGCGCAGCTCAACCTCGGTACGCTGGCGACAATCGGGATCAGCGACGGGCCGCCGATGATCCGCTCCGAGAATGCGCGTCCGTCCGGCTGGGTGTACGTCGACATTCGCGATCGCGACTTGCTGTCGGTCGTCCGTGATGCGCAGATTGCCGTGGCACGCAATGTCAAGCTCCCGCCCGGCTATTCGGTGTCGTGGTCAGGGCAGTTCGAGTACTTCGAGCGCGCGAGCGAGCGTCTCAAGGTCGTCGTCCCATTCGCGCTGCTGATTACGTTCGTATTGCTCTACCTGACCTTCCGCCGCGCGGACGAAGCGCTGCTGATCATGGTCGCAGTGCCGTTCTCGCTGATCGGCGGGTTGTGGCTGATGTGGGCTCTGCACTACGACTTCTCGATCGCGTCGGCAGTCGGGTTCATCGCCCTGGCGGGCGTTGCCGCGGAATTCGGCGTTGTCATGCTGCTGTACCTGAAGCAGGCGCTGGAGCGGCGGACGCTTGCAGGAGAGGCGCATGAGCCGGACCTGGTTCGCGCCGCGATCATGGATGGCGCCGTGCTGCGCGTGCGGCCCAAGGCGATGACCGTCGCGGTCATTCTCGGAGGCCTCGCGCCGATCATGCTGTCGTCGGGAACGGGTTCGGAAATGATGCAGCGGATCGCGGCCCCGATGGTCGGCGGCATGATCACTGCGCCCATCTTGTCGATGTTTGTGATCCCGGCGGCGTACCTGCTCTTGCGCCAGCGGTCGCCTCGCACGTTGGAAGATCACCTGCCGGCGAGCCCCAAGACACTAGCCACGTCGTCGTTGCTGTGATCCCCTGAGCTCGCACACTCAGGTCTCGAGCACCGTCGCCAGCCGCAGCCGGGAAATGCGTGCGATCTGCGCCAGTGCCGTGTCGAATTCCGTGACCCGATCGTGCTCGAGTCGCGCCTCGAAGTGCGCGATGATCGCCGCGCGATCGAGGCCCTTGACGGCGATGATGAACGGAAAACCGAACTTCGCCTTGTAGGCGCGATTGAGCGCGGTGAGCCGCGCGAATTCCTGCGGCGAGCACTGGGTCAGACCGGCGCCGCCTTGCTCGAGCTTCGAATCTGCCGTCATCTCACCGCGTATCGCCGCCTTGCCCGCGAGCTCCGGGATGGGCGCGGATCACCGCGAGTTGCGTCTCGACCGGCGCCGAGTTCAGCGCCGCGACCATCGCCGCATGCAGTGCGTCGACGCTGGCGAACGGGCGCTTCTGCCACGCCGCTTCGGCGATCCACGGCGAGTGCTCGACGATCCCGCCGAGCGTGGCGACAAAGGCATCGCGGTCGAGCGCGTTGAGGTCGGCGAGGGTCATTCCGCGGCCTCCTTGTACCCGCCACGCCGGACAACCGGCCGCGCGTCCGCCGCACTCAATCGCGCCCCGTCGGCCCTGCGAGTCTCAGCTGCGCCCGCGTCGCTCATTCGTCCGCCGGGTACGGATGGGTCGCGATCCAGTGGCGGGCGATGTCGATGCGGCGCGTGATCCAGACCTTGTCGTGCCGTTGCGCGTAGTCGATGAAGCGGGCGAGCGCGGCGATCCGCGCGGGGCGTCCGATCAGGCGGCAATGCAGGCCGACCGACAGCATTTTTGGCGCATCGAGCCCTTGCCGGCTCGCCTTCGGCATACAGCGTGTCGAACGCGTCCTTGAGGTACGCATAGAACTGCTCGCCGCTGTTGAATCCCTGCGCAGTGACGAAGCGCATGTCGTTGGTATCCAGTGCGTACGGGACCATCAGCAGCGGCGCCGTCCCCAGGCGCGTGCGCACCGGGACCCAGTAGGGGAGGTCGTCCGCGTAGCCGTCCGCGCTATAGACGAAGCCGCCGTGCTCGACCAGCAATCGCCGCGTGTTGGGGCTGTCGCGTCCGGTGTACCAGCCTTCCGGCGGCTTTCCGGTCAGGCGGGTGATCGAGTCGACCGCCTTGGCCATGTCCTCGCGCTCGATGTACTCGTCGATCTGCTGATACGAGATCCAGCGCCAGCCGTGACTCGCGATCTCGTGCCCGTCCTTGAGCATGGCATCGACGACCCGCGGATTGCGCTCGAGCGCCATGCCCACGCCGAACACCGTCACCGGCACGTGCCGCTCGCGCAGGCAGCGCAGCAGCCGCCAGACTCCCGCCCGCGCGCCGTATTCGTACAGCGATTCGATGCTCATGTGTCGCTGCGCGAACGACTGGGCCCCGACGATTTCCGACAGGAATGTCTCGGAAGCGGGGTCGCCATGCAGTACCGAGTTCTCGCCGCCTTCCTCGTAGTTCACCACGAACTGAAGGGCGATGCGCGCGCCGTCCGGCCAGCGCGCGTGCGGCACCCGCTCGCCATAGCCGACGAGGTCGCGGGGGTAGGAGGAGGACATGAGCGCGGTCATCGGGCTGGCGGCGCCGGCGACGCGGCCGGCGCCAGGCAATATTGTCTACAATCGTGCCAATAATTGTTCACACCGTCAACGTATGTTTGTCTACAATGGCTTCATTAACGACGATCGCCGAAGCTTTGCCGCACGCCATGCTCAACGCACCTGTCGCTCCCCGTCGTCGCCGCCCTCGCGGCGCGGTTCGCGCGAACGATCGGCGGGGCAAGGCGGCGAACGCCACCAAACCCGAGGCGGCGCTGCGCATCTACGAGCAGATCGTCCGCGCCGTCGAGGAGCACCGTCTGCCGCCCGGCACCAAGCTCGGCGAAGAGACGCTGGCCGACCTGTTCGGGGTGAGCCGGGCGCGCGTGCGGCAGGCGCTGCATCACCTGTCGCTGACGCATATCGTCACGCTGCACCCCAATCGCGGGGCCTACGTCGCCGAACCGAGCATCAAGGAGGCGCGCGCGGTCTTTGCCGCGCGCCGCCTCGTCGAACCGCCGCTGGCCGGATCGCTGGTCGGGCGGCTCGGCAACGTTCAGCTGTTGCGCCTTAGGCGTCACGTCGCGGCGGAGGAAGCGGCACGCAGCGCGCGCGATCGACACGAAGGCATCAAGCTGTCGGGCGAGTTCCACCTGCTGCTCGCCGAGCTGGCCGGCAACGGCGTGGTCGCCGACATCGTGCGCGGGCTCGTGGCACGGTCGTCGCTGATCGTCGCGCTCTACCAGCGTGCGGCGGCGGTCGATTGCGCACCCGATGAACACGGCGAACTGGTCGAAGCGCTCGACGGACGGCCGGCGCGGGTCGTCGCGCGGCTGATGGATCATCATCTGCGGCACGTGGAAGCCGGTCTGCTGCTGAGCGCGCCGACGCGCGAGGCCGTCGACCTGCGCGCGGTCCTTGCGGCCGGTAGTGCCCGCATCGGCTGACGGAGGACATCGATGGGACGACTGACCACGCACGTCCTCGACACCGCGCACGGCACGCCGGGCGCCGGCATCGAGGTGCGCCTCTATCGCGCCGGGCCTCGCGGCTACGAAATCGTCAAGAGCGCGCTCACCAACGCCGACGGTCGCTGCGACGCGCCGCTGCTCGACGGCGCGGCGATGGTCGCCGGGCGCTACCGCCTGGTGTTCGGCGCCGGCGCCTACTTCCGGCGCATCGGCACGCGTCTCCCCGAGCCGCCCTTCGTGGACGAGGTCACGCTCGACTTCGGGATCGCCGACACCGACGCGCACTACCACGTCCCGCTGCTCGTGTCGCCGTGGAGCTATTCCACCTATCGCGGCAGCTGAGCTGTCATGGAAGCCTACGCGAGCGACTGGCTGCAGCTGCTGATCCGCTGGATTCACCTGATCACCGGCATCGCGTGGATCGGCTCGTCGTTCTATTTCGTCTGGCTCGACAACAGCCTGCTGGCGCCGAAGGCGCAGGAGGACGCCGACAAGGGCATCGGCGGCGAGCTGTGGGCCGTGCACGGCGGCGGGTTCTACGTCGTGCGCAAGTTCAAGGTCGCGCCGCAGGTGCTTGCCGGAACCGCTGCACTGGTTCAAGTGGGAAGCGTACACGACGTGGATGAGCGGCTTTGCCCTGCTGGTCGTCATGTACTACCTGCACGCGAACGTCTACATGATCGACAAGAGCGTCGCCGACATCAGCCCGCTCCAGGCGGTGGGCTTGAGTGTCGCGCTGCTGGTCGTCGGCTGGGTCGTGTACGACCAGTTGTGCAAGCGGCTTGGCCTCGAGCGCGAATCGTGGATCGCCGCCGTCATGATCGTGTTCATCGCGATCGTTGCGTGGGGTTTGTCGCACGTACTGAGCGGTCGCGCGGTCTACATCCAGATCGGCGCGATGCTGGGCACCATCATGGCCGGCAACGTGGCGCATGTGATCATCCCGTCGCAACGCAAACTGGTCGAGGCCAAAGAACAGGGGATCGCGCCCGACCCGGTCTACGGGCTGCGCGGCAAGCAGCGCTCGATCCACAACAACTACTTCACGCTTCCGGTGCTGTTCATCATGATCAGCAACCACTATCCGATGACGTATGGCGCGAAGTACGGCTGGGCGGTCCTGCTCGCGATCATGCTGCTCGCAGCATACGTCAGGCATTTCTTCAACCTGCGCCATCGCGGACGAACGGTATGGGCGATTCCGGTGACGGCGCTGCTCGCCACGCTCGCGCTCGCGATCCTGATCGCGCCGGATAATCCCCGGGCCACGGCGGGCGGACCACCGTCGATCGCACGCGTGCAGGCGATCGTGACGCAACGATGCGTCAGCTGCCACGCCGACAAGCCGACACAGGAAGGCTTCGCGATCGCGCCCAAGAACGTCATGCTGCAGACGCCCGACCTGATCGCCGCCAACGCGCAGAAGATCTACGAGCAGGTCGTGGTGACCAAGGTCATGCCGATCGGCAACCTGACCGGGATGACCGACGACGAGCGCGCGACGCTCGCGGCATGGATCGCCGCCGGCGCCCCGACGCGATGAAGGACGCGGCCGACTTGAATCAGCGTCAGTCCACTTCGATCATCGTCGGTGTCTCGAGCATCCTGACCGCTGTCTTGGCGACTTGCAGCGTGTCGTAGTAGGCGTAACCCGCGACGGCGGCGGCGCCGAGCACCGGCACCCAGCGGCTGGCAGTCGTGCCGGCGATGCGCTGCGTCACCGTCACGCCGATGCTGGTCAGCACGCTCTTGAGTGCGCCGCCGGAGAGTTGGCGCACCAGCAGGCGCTGGCCGGCGCGAACGACGACATCGCGCGTGAATTGCGTCGCCGCATGCCGGAACAGGCAATACACCATGTGCGACCGCGTCAGCTGTAGTTCTCTGCCGTAGAGCCCGGCAATGTCGGACACCATCTGTGCCTGAATGCGCCAGATGGCGATCAGGTCGGGCAATACCGTCAGCATGCCCAGCACGCCAGGCGGGAGCGCCAGTGCACCAGAGAGCCCAGCGGCGCGCGTAGCGGCTTTGCGGGCGATGGTGCGCGCTGCCTCCGCCGGCGCCTCGACCGCGCGCTCGCGCGACTCGGGAACGCCGGATACGACGTTCTCCAGCGCGTCGACGATCGTTCCGACGACCGGACCGGAGAATACGGTAATGGCGGACATGGCAAGCCTCTGGAAAGCGAGTGCGTGAAGTATAAGGGTTACAATCGCCACCAGAACAAACTTGCAAGGGAGGACGCGACCTTGGGGAAGTCGCCCATACTGACGTACCAGGTATTGCCGCCGGCCTATGTCGAATACGACCCGAAGGTCGTCGACGTCGCAGGGCGTGTCGTCGAGTTGATCGATGCGGCGGCGCCCTGGGTGTGGGCCGAGCACATCGGCAGCACGGCGGTGCCGAACTGTTCCGGCAAGGGTATCGTCGACCTAGCCGCATTTTACGAGGACGGTTCTCTGGCGCGCACGCGCGACGTACTTGACGCACTCGGTTTCCAGCACCAGAGTTCGGGTCACAAGTTCCCGGAGGAACGGCCCATGCGCGTTGGCGCCATCGAACACGACGGGGAAGTCTTCCGTTTGCACGTTCATGTGGTGGCGCGAAGCGCCGCCGAGGCCACGGACCTGCGCCGCTTTCGCGACGTCCTGCGCAAGGACGACGCGCTCAGCGCGGCGTATCAGGCCAAGAAGCGCGCCATCTTGCAGTCCGGCCTGAGCGAACCGGTCGGCTACACCAGGGAAAAGGGCGAATTCATCACGGCGGTGCTCGGCAGCGGCGCAGGTTGAGCGATCGGGGTCCATGCGCATCGGCGTTCCGCGTGAGCGCAAGGACGGCGAGCGCCGGGTCGGCATGCTGCCGGAAGGCGTCGCCGTACTCGTCGCGTCGGGCCATGTCGTGCTGGTGGAACAGGGTGCCGGCGAAGCGGTCGGCTTCGACGACGCGACGTTCGCTCGCGCGGGCGCCGACGTCGTCCGCGATGCGACCGAGATCTACGGCTGCCAGTTGATCGTCAAGGTCAAGGAACTTCAGCGCAGCGAGTGGCCGCTGCTGCAGCCTGACATCGCGGTCATGGGATTCGCGCAGCTGGGGCGCGACCCGGCGCTACTCGAGGCCGTGCTGGCGGCGCGCATCCGATGCATTGCCTACGAGACGGTTGCCGCGGCGGACGGCACCCTGCCGCTGCTCGCGCCGATGTCGCGTATCGCCGGGCGGCTCGCGCCGCTCATCGCCGCCACGCTGCTGACGAACGATCGCGGAGGCAGCGGCGTGCTGCTGCCCGGGCTCGATGGTGTCGCTGCAGGGCGCGTGGTCATTCTCGGCGCCGGCAATGTTGGCGGCGAGGCCGCGCGCATCGCTGCAGCCCTTGGCTGCGCTGTGCGGGTGTTCGGGCGATCCGAACGCCGGCTCGCCCGGCTGCGCGAGCGCTGTAGGGGTGACGTGGAGGTCACGGGCAACGACCCTGCCGCCTTGGCGACCGCAGTCGCCACTGCCGACGTCGTCATCGGTGCGGTCCTCGAACCCGGAACATTGTCGCCAAAGCTGCTGTCGCGCGCGCTATTGCGTACGATGCGGAAGGGCTCGGTACTCATCGATGTCGGAATCGACCAGGGCGGCATCGCGGAGACGTCGCGCATCACCACGCTGTCGGATCCGAGTTATGTCGAGGAAGGCGTGGTGCACTACTGCGTGCCGAACATGCCGGCACTCGTGGCGCGCACGGCGACGTTCGCGCTGACGCGCGCCACCTTGCCTTATGTGCGCGCGCTCGCCGATGCCGGCATCGACGCCGCGCTAGCCGCCGACGATGGTCTGCGCGCGGGACTGCAGACGCGCGCCGGCGCGGTCACGCACGCGGGACTGGCAGCGGATGCCGGTCGTCCGCACTCGCCGGCGTAGTCGCGGCTTGCCGGCGCCGGGGAACTCCAGTAAAAGACGTCGCGGGCAGCGATGGGGGACGACAGGTGCAGGTGTTCGGATTCGCAGGATGGTCTGGCAGCGGCAAGACGACGCTCATCGAGCGGCTGATTCCCTGCCTTGTGGCGCAGGGCCTGTCGGTCGCGCTGGTCAAACACGCGCACCACGAATTCGATATTGACCACCCCGGCAAGGACTCGAACCGACACCGGGCGGCCGGATGCCAGGAAGTGCTGATCACCTCGACCGTCCGCTGGGCGCTGATCCACGAATTGCGCGGCGCCGGCGAGTTGTCGCTGGAAGCAGCGCTCGCACGGCTTTCGCCCGTCGATATCGTGCTCGTCGAAGGATTCAAGGCCGCAGCCATTCCCAAGCTGGAAATTCATCGGGCAAGCATCGGCAAGGCACTGCTCTATCCACGCGACCCGAATATCCTTGCCGTGGCCAGCGACGTTCCGCTGCAGACTGCGCTGCCGCAATTCGCACTTGGCGACGTCGACGGGATTGCGGCGTTCGTGCGAGCCAACGGTCGGCGCATCGTTGCCGGCGTCAGGCCCATATTTCACCGCCACGCCTGACTCCAGCCTGCCCCGGAACTCGCCTTTGCGCCTGCGCTCCAACCCTGCAAGGGCTGGCTCCCAAAACTGTCGCTGTTTTGCGACAGTATTTGGGTATTTTGGCAGGCCGCCTGTCCGGCCAAATTGACTTGGCCATCCCTGCGGCGTAAGTTGAAACTGTGGAAATCCCTGTGCGTGAACCGTGGATAGGCGTCGGGGGCGGGCGGATTTAGCGATGAAAAAACAACAACTTATCGGTATTGCCGTCGCGACCTTGGCGATCGTGACGAACCTGCCCGCGCGTGCCGACACCGGTTTCTACGGCGGGGTCTCGCTGCGGGACTCGACGGCAGAGGCTTCGGGCCTGCGTGGCGACCTGCCGTTGAGCTGGGCACGCTTCGCCACCCCCGTCAGCGAGGACACGGTCCAGCGCTCGATGGTGTTTGGCGGCTATCGCTGGAAGAGCGATGTGGCGGTCGAAGCAGCATTCAACACGGGCGACAAGTATTCACTGCAGCCGCGCATGGCTAGCCCGGGCGGCGTAGGGCTGAGCACGCCCGATCCGTTGGCGCACACCTGGAATGCCGATGTCTACACGAGCTGGGAGTTCGTGCGCAGCGTTTCGCTCTATGGGCGGCTCGGCTACGCGCAGACCGATGCGCGCCCGTTGTTTGCGGGTGCGTCATTGCTTCCGGGTGACGTTCGACGCCAGCGCGACGGCGTCAACTATGGTCTTGGATTGCGCTATGACATGACCCAGTCGCTCGGCCTGCGGGTCGAATACGCGCGCTTCGGCCGATTCGTCGGCGAAGGTGCGAGCGGCGGTCCGCTGCCCGAATCCGATCAGGTACTGATCGGCGTGCAATTCAAGTTCTGATTCGCAGTTCCCGCGATGGAAGCCGGCCAGCGCTGCTCGCCGGCTTTCTTTTCGCCTCAGCGCCGGGTGGCGCGTTGCGCTAACATTCGTCCATGGTTCGTCTCGTCTACCTCGCGCGCCTGCGCGATGCATTCGGCACCACCGGCGAGAGCATCGATCTCCCGCGCGAGGTATCGACGGTGCGCGCGCTGCTCGCATGGCTGGCGCAGCGCGGCGGCGCCTGGAGCCAGGAACTCGGGGCGGGACGCGGCGTGCGCATTGCGGTCAATCACGACGTCGCGCAGGCCGACACGCCGGTCCGCGCAGGTGACGAGATTGCATTGTTCCCGCCGGTAACAGGTGGATGACATGAGCGCCGCCGGGCCGTCCCAAGGCACGAATTGCGCCCCCTCTGGGGGCAGCGCAGCGGCCGCCTTTGCCGCTAAGGCCGCAAGCGTGGGGGTCCATCGCCCATGAGCGTCCGCGTCCAGACCGAGAATTTCGACGTCGCGCGCGAGATTGCCGAACTGCGTGCAGGCAATGCCAAGGTCGGAGCGGTGGCGGCATTCATCGGTTTCGTGCGCGACCTCAACGAGGCGACCGAGGTGCGAATGCTGACGCTGGAACACTATCCGGGCATGACGGAAAAAGCGCTCGCCGGCATCGTCGCCGAGGCCGCGGGTCGCTGGGACATATTCGACGCGCGGGTGGTGCATCGGATCGGCACGCTGGAACCTACCGACCAGATCGTCCTCGTCGCGGTCAGCAGCGCGCATCGCGGCGACGCATTCGCGGCGTGCGAGTTCATCATGGATTACCTGAAGACCAGGGCGCCATTCTGGAAGAAGGAAGCGACACCGGCCGGTGAACGCTGGGTCGAGGCACGGACCAGCGACGACGACGCCGCGGCGCGCTGGTAGCGGCGGGATATTCTGGGGGAGCATTCGTCGCTGCGGAGCGAGGCAGCGGCGGATGGGAAGGCATCGCCGGTGATCGGTGGCCGGCACGATCTGCATGAACCAAGACATCCGCCTGATCGCCATCGACTGGGGTACGAGTTCGGCACGCGCGTACGCGCTCGACGCGCGCGGTGGCATCGTCGGGGAGCGCAGCGCGCCGCTGGGCGTTCAGCGGATCAAGGATGGAAATTTCGTCGCGGCGCTGGCCACGCTGTGCGGCGGCGAACTCCCCGCAGGCGTACCGTTGCTGGCGAGCGGGATGATCGGAAGCAGGCAGGGCTGGGTGGAAGCGCCGTACCGCGAGTGCCCCGCCGGCTTCGAAGCGATCGCTCTCGGCCTGACCGCCGTTCCGGGTGCGCCCCTTCGTATCGTGCCTGGCTTGGTCTGTCGCGACGCAATGGGCGTGCCGGACGTGATGCGCGGCGAAGAAACGCAGATCTATGGGGTCCTGGCCGACGCGACCGGCGAACAGCAGGTGATCGTGCTGCCGGGCACGCACAGCAAGTGGGCGCTGGTCGGCGCTAACACGATCGAGCGCTTCGCGACCTTCATGACCGGCGAGATGTATGCCGTGCTGCGCGAGCACAGCATCCTCGGGAGACTTGCCGCCGACGGCTCCGATGCCAATGCACTGGCGCGCGGGGTGAGCGCGAGCCTGCGCGAGGGTGCTGCGCTCTCTCACGACCTGTTCTCGGCACGCACGCTGGCCCTGACCGGCGAGCTTGCGTCATCGGGCGTCGCCGATTACCTTTCGGGTTTGCTGCTCGGTGCCGAGATCGCGGCGGCGCGTACGTGGCTGGCGCGGCACAGGTCGGATGTTTCCGCGGTCACGCTCGTCGGCGATCCGCAGTTGTGCGCACGCTACCAGCGTGCGCTGCAGGTCGCGGGCATCGGCTCGGTGTTCGGTCCCGCGGATGCAGCGGCTCGCGGCCTGTGGCGAATTGCAACGCATTCCGGGTTACTGAATTCATGACGACCTCTCCCTCGCTTCGCGCATATCTGTCGCCGTTGCCGCTGATCGCCGTGCTGCGCGGCATTTCGCCCCCAGAAATTCCTTCGATCGCGGGCGCGCTGACCGATCACGGCTTCCGCATCCTCGAAGTGCCGCTCAATTCTCCTGATCCTTTCGAGAGCATCCGCGTGCTCGCCGATGCTTTCGGCGAGCGCTGTCTGACCGGCGCTGGCACCGTGCTCAAGGTTGCCGAGGTGGAACGCGTGGCGGCGGCCGGCGGCCGGCTGATCGTCATGCCGCACGCCGATGTCGCGATCATTCGCGAAGCCAAGCGCCTGGGCCTCGTCTGCGCGCCTGGCGTGGCGACACTGACCGAGGCCTTCGCCGCGCTCGAGGCCGGCGCCGACGCTCTGAAGATGTTTCCGGCCGAGCTGCTCTCCGCGGCGGTGCTGAAGGCGTGGCGTGCGGTCCTGCCCAAGGACGTACTCGTGTTTGCGGTCGGGGGTATTCGGCCCGACAACATGGCCGCACATTGGGCGGCCGGCGCCAACGGCTTTGGCACCGGATCCAACCTGTACCGGCCCGGCGCGTCCGCGGACGAGGTGCGAGTCGTGGCCGCGGCGTATGCCGCCGGCTTTGCCGCGCTGAAAGCGCAGTGATGCTCGAACCGCGGTTCGATCTGGTGGCGCTCGGTGAGCCGCTGCTCGAATTCAATCAGGTGAGACCGGACGATTCGACCGGCTACCGCCAGGGATTCGGCGGCGACACCTCGAATTGCGCGATCGCCGCTGCGCGTCTCGGCGCGCGCGTCGGCTATGTCACCCGGCTCGGCGACGACAGCTTCGGCCGCATGTTCGTCGATCTGTGGCGGCGCGAGGGCGTCGATGTCAGCGGCGTCGGCATCGATGCGGACGCGCCCACGGGCATCTATTTCGTGACCCACGGTGCGCACGGGCATGAATTCAGCTATCTGCGCAAGGGTTCGGCGGCCGCATGCATGCGGCCGGGAGATCTGCCGCTCGAGGTGATTCGCGCGGCCAGGGTCCTGCACGTGTCTGGCATCAGCCAGGCGATCAGCGACACTGCATGCGACACCGTTTTCGAGGCGATCGCGACGGCACGCGCGGTGGGCGCCCGCATTTCCTACGATTCCAATCTGCGGCTCAAGCTGTGGCCGCTGGCGCGCGCGCGGGCGGTGATCGTGGCGACGATCCAGCTGTGCGACTGGTTCTTGCCGAGCCTCGACGAGGCGGCCAGCATTTCTGGCATGGACGAGCCGCAGGCAATCCTCGACTGGTGCCACGCGCACGGCGCGCCGATGGTGGCGCTGAAGATGGGGGCCGAGGGCTGCTGGATCTCGACCGACGCGGGCAGGCAGCACGTCGCCGGCAACCGCGTCGAGGCGGTGGACGCCACCGGCGCCGGGGATTGCTTCGACGGCGCCTTTGTCGCGCGCATCGTGGCCGGCGATGCGCCATTTGCCGCAGCGCGCTACGCCAACGCGGCAGCGGCGATGGCGACCTGCGGCTACGGCGCCGTGGCACCACTGCCGCGCCACGCCGATGTCGCGGCCTTCCTCGCGATTGAAGCATGAGCGCGACGAGCAGCCCCGAACGCGAAGCTCCGCCAATCGGCGGCGGGACGTTCCGCAGCGAGCTATTCGCCGGAAACGTGGTGCTGGTCTCCGGCGGCACCAGCGGGATCGGCGCCGCGATCGGCAATCAGCTGGCGCGACTCGGCGCGCACGTCATCGTGACCGGAGCGACCGTGAAGGAAGCTGCCGCCGCGCGTTCGGCGCCCGGCTTTGCCGCCGCGAGCGCGATCGTGCTCGACGTGCGCGACGCACCGGCGATCGCGCAATGCGCGGCGGCGTTGTCACGACTCGACATCCTGGTCAATTGCGCCGGCGTCATCCGCCGCGGTGCCGAGCACGATCCCGATATCTTCGCCGAAGTCATAGACATCAACCTCAACGGCACGATGCGCTGGTGCGCTGCGGCGCGTCCGCGCTTGCGCGAAACTTGCGGTTGCATCGTCAATACCGGCTCGATCTATTCGTTTTTCGGCGGTCCGCACGCGCCGGGCTATACTGCAAGCAAAGGCGGCGTCGCGCAGCTCACCAAGGCGCTTGCAGTCGCGTACGCGGCCGACCGCATACGCGTCAACGCGATCGTGCCGGGGTGGATCGCCACACCGCTTACCGAAACCGTGCGCGGCGACGCGCAGAAAAGTGCGACTATTCTTGCACGCACACCACTGGGTCGCTGGGGCGAGCCGGAGGATGTTGCCAATGTCGTCGCGTTTCTGTGTTCACCGGCGGCGGCATTCATGACCGGCGCGATCGTACCGGTCGACGGAGGTTATCTCGTCGCTTGAAAGACAGCCGGCAGAGGGGGGAACCATGCCGATCGGAACGGCGATACGCCACCTTAAAAAAGGTGACTGGGCGCGGGCACACGACATCGTCCAGCAGGACGAGTCGAAGCTGGGTTGCTGGGCGCACGGGATCGTGCACCTGGTCGAAGGAGACCTCGGCAACGCACGTTACTGGTACCGGCGCGCGAGCCGGCCCTTCCCGAAGGATCGCGACGTCGACCGCGAGGTGGCCGAGCTGGTCGAGGCGATCAAGGCAACGCAGTGAACGCACCGCTGATCCTGCCGTCGGCGGGCATCGTACCCGAGCTCGCCCTGCGCGCGATTCCCGAGGACGAGCGCGTCTGGGTGCCGCAGGCGAAGGAGGTCTGGTTCCGTCCGCTGCTGCTCAATACCGTCACCGGCGGCTGGTGCAATCTGCTGCGCGTGCGCAAGTCGGGCGTGCTAAGCCGCCACCGGCACCCGATGCTGGTCGTCGGCTATGTGATCCGGGGCAAGTGGCGCTATCTGGAGCACGACTGGATCGCGGACGAAGGCAGTTTCGTCTACGAGCCGCCGGGCGAGATCCACACCCTGGTCGTGCCGGACGACTGCGCGGAAATGATCACCTTCTTCAATATCAGCGGCGCAATGATCTATCTCGACGACGCGGGACGGCAGATCGGCTACGAGGACGTGTTCTCGAAAATCGAGATGTGCCGCGCGCATTACTCGGCGACCGGGCTGGGCGCTGCCTACGTCGATCAATTCGTCCGCTGAAAGGAATGCGCATGCCTTGGAGCGGCATTCTTGCGGTAGGCGGCGGCGCCGCAGTCGGTGCCTGGCTGCGTTGGGGTTTCGGCGTGCTGCTCAATCCGTTCTTTCCGACGCTGCCATTGGGGACGCTCGCGGCGAACCTGCTGGGCGGCCTCCTGATGGGCTTCGCGATGGAACTCCTCGACCGCCACGCCGTCATGCCGCCGGAGGTCCGCTTGCTCGTCACGACCGGCTTTCTCGGCGGCCTCACCACATTCTCCACATTCTCCGCGGAGATCGTCACGCTGCTCACGCGCAAGGAATATCTGTGGGGATCGATCGCAATCGGCGCGCATGTGATCGGTTCGCTGGCGATGACCGTCCTTGGCATCCTGCTTATTCGTGCGCTGTTTGCTTGGGGGGCGTCATGACGGGGACTATCATTCGCTTCTACGTTCACGAAAACCGCATCCACCACCATGTCTCACTGTTCGAATGGCTGCTCGAGCAAGCCAAGAAGCTGGGCATTCACGGCGGCTCGGCGTTTCGCGCGATCGCCGGGTTTGGTCGCCACGGCATCTTGCATGAACAACAATTTTTCGAACTGGCCGCCGACATGACCGTCGAGGTCGAGTTTGTCGTCACGGACGAGGAGGCCGAGAAGCTGCTCGCGCTGCTCCGTACGGAGCGCGTCAGCATCTTCTATGCGCGCATTCCCGCGGAGTTCGGAACGATCGAGGGGGGCCGCTGACGAGGTGTCATGCAGTATGCGCATTGCACGACAACGATCGTGCGGTAGGTTTTGGTCAACCAATTCTTGGAGTAGACGATGCCCAACGCGATTCGCTTTCACCAGGTCGGCGGTCCCGAAGTCCTGCAGTTCGAAAACATCAGCGTCGGCGATCCCGGCCCCGGCGAGGCGCGCATTCGACACACTGCGATCGGCTTGAACTACATCGACACCTATCAGCGCTCCGGCCTCTACAAGCTGCCGTTGCCGTCGGGTCTCGGCGGTGAGGCCGCCGGTGTCGTCGAGGCCGTCGGTCCCGGCGTAAGCGACTTGAAGAAGGGCGATCGTGTCGCCTACTCCGGCGGAGCGCCGGGCGCCTATTCGGAAGTGCGGGTGATGCCGATCGACCGTCTGGTGAAATTGCCGGAGGGCGTCAGCGATCGCATGGCCGCGACGCTGATGCTGAAAGGGCTGACGGTGCAGTATCTCCTGCGCCAGACCTACCCGGTCAAGGCCGGCGAGACGATCCTGCTGCACGCGGCAGCGGGCGGCATCGGACTCATCGCCTGCCAATGGGCGCGCGCACTCGGCGCCACCGTGATCGGCACCGTGGGCTCGGATGCCAAGGCCGAACTCGCCAAGGCCAACGGCTGCACGCACACCATCGTCTACACGCGCGAGAATTTCGTCGAGAGGGTCAAGGAACTCACGGGCGGGAAGGGCGTGCCGGTGGTCTACGACGCGGTCGGCAAGGACACGTTTCCGGGCTCGCTCGATTGCCTGTCGCCGCGCGGAATGTTCGTGAGCTTCGGCAATTCATCGGGTCCGGTTCCTCCCTTCGAAATTCTGCTCCTGTCGCAGAAGGGTTCGCTCTATGCCACACGGCCCACGCTGGCCACGTACACCGCGAAGCGCGCCGACTTGCTGAAGATGGCCGAGGAGATGTTCGGGCTCGTGCAGTCCGGCAAGCTCAAGAACGATGCACGACAGACGTACGCCCTGAAAGACGCGGCACAGGCGCATCGCGACCTCGAGGCGCGCAAGACCACGGGGTCGACGGTGCTGTTGCCCTGACCACCGCGCCGTTCGTCAGCAGCGCGGCGTAGCCATCCTGGCCGCCTGATTCAGCAGCGCACGCGCCGCCGGCGCGAGTTCCGCTGCGGTCAGGCCCAGCGGGCCCGTACCGCCGGCAACCAGTGCGTCTGCCGCTGCGCCATGGAGGCAAACGGCGAGCTTGACCGCGTCGTTGTGCGGCACCCCCTGGGCGAGCAGCGCACCCAGCATTCCCGCCAGCACGTCACCGGTGCCGGCGCTGGCCAGACCGGCGTTGCCGCTGGCATTGATCGCCCACGTGCCGTCGGCGAACGCGAGCACGCTGCCAGCGCCCTTGAGCACCGTCGCGGCATTGAGTTTCGACGCGAGTGCAAGTGCGGCGCCGAGCCGATCGGCTTGGATCGCGGCCGTGCTCGAACCCGCCAGCCGCGCTGCTTCCGCGGGATGCGGCGTGATCACGGTCGGAAGACTGCGCGCGGCGACTTCGGCCGCGAGCGCTTCGTCACCGGTGAGCAGATTGAGCGCATCGGCGTCCAGCACCAGCGGGGCCGGCTGAGCGATCGCGCGGACGAGCAGTTCGCGCGAGCGCGCGCTGGTGCCGAGCCCCGGGCCGGCGACCAACGCGTCCGGCGCATCCTTGAGCACGCGCTTCGCCGTGCGCAACATGAGTTCGGGATGAACCCAGTCGACCGCAGGCGGAGCTTTCGTGGCCAGACCGATCCACACTTTGCCGGCGCCGACGTGCAGCCCCGCGCGACCGGCGAGGATCGCGGCACCGACCATCCCGTCGTCGCCGCCGACGATGGCGAGCGTGCCGAAACTGCCTTTGTGCACATTGCTTCGTGCGCGCAGCAGCGGGAGGGGCAGCGTGCCGCTGACAGACTGCCAACTCAATCGTTCGCCCGATGCAGGCACCAGCGACTGCACGTCCAGTTGCAGCGTGTGTACGCTGATCGCGCCGCAATGATCGGGACCGTCGGCGGTCAGCAGTCCGGGCTTGAGTGCGATGAAGGTCGCGGTCGCGCTCGCCCGAATCGCGACTCCGTGCACAGCGCCGGTCCCTGCGTCGAGGCCGCTCGGCACGTCGAGCGCGAGGATCGGTACGCCGGCCTGGTTGGCGCGCACGATCCATTCTGCGTATTCATTGTCCGGGGCGCGCGTCAAGCCGATGCCGAACAGCCCGTCGACGATCAGTCCCCACGGCTCGTCGTCGCGCCAGGCGGTGACCGAAGTTCCACCCGCGGCATGCCACTGGCGGTGGGCGGCGGCGGCGTCTCGGCCAAGTTTGGCTGCATCGCCGCGGAACGCGACGACGACATCGAAAAACCATGCCTTCAGCCAGCGGGCGACGACGAAGGCATCGCCGCCGTTGTTGCCCGGGCCGGCGAGCACCAGAACGCGCGATGGGCGGCCAGCCAGGAGCTCGCGCGCGACCTCAGCCGCGGCCAGTCCGGCACGCTCCATCAAGGGCTGCTTCGCCGCACCTTCTTCGAGCGTCCGCACCTCGTCCAGGCGGTAAATCGGGTCAATGGGCATCCGGAGATTATAGGGCCAGGCCTGAGGGTTGACCCCAGGTGCCGCGTTGGACTTTCCACGAGTCAGTCGATACACTTGCGCCACTGGCCGATGCCCCTGCATCGGCATGCCGACGTCCGGTGCTTGCACTGACCGCTCAGGTCCGTATAAGACGACACGGCTGTTTCACGATTCTTATTTGCTTGGAGGATTGCATGAAGGTGTTTCCCAAGGTTTTGTTGGCCATCGTGGCGATGTGTTTCGCCGTCGGCGCATCCGCGCAGACGGGCACGCTGAAGAAGATCAAGGATTCGGGCACCATCACCATCGGCACTCGCGACTCCTCGATTCCGTTCTCGTACGTCGATGACAAGCAGCAAACGGTCGGTTACGCGATGGACATCTGCATGAAAGCCGTCGACGCGGTCAAGGCCGAACTGAAGATGCCCAACCTCAAGGTTGTGCTGAACCCGGTGACGTCGGCGACGCGCATCCCGCTTATCGCCAACGGCACGATCGACCTCGAATGCGGCTCGACGACCAACAGCATCGAGCGCCAGAAGCAGGTCGCCTTCACCAACACCTACTTCGTGACGGCCAATCGCTATGTCGCGAAGAAGTCGTCGAACATCAAGACGCTGGCGGACCTTAAGGGCAAGACCGTCGTGTCGACGTCGGGTACGACCAACATCAAATGGCTCACCGAAGAGAACGCCAAGCAGAACCTCGGCATGAACATCCTGGCCGCCAAGGATCACGCCGAGGCTTTCCTGATGGTGGAAACCGATCGCGCGGTGGCGTTCTTCATGGACGACATACTGCTCTACAGCCTGGTCGCGAGTTCGAAGTCGCCGGCCGACTACGCCGTCGGCAGCGAAGCCTACAGCGTCGAGCCCTATAGCGCGATGATGCCGAAGGATGATGCGGAGTTCGCCAAGGTGATCAACACAGCGACCGCGAACCTTTACAAGAGCGGCCAGATCACTCCAATCTACGAAAAATGGTTCCTGAAGCCCATTCCTCCGAAGGGCATCACCATGAATGTGCCAGTGAGCCCGCAATTGAAGGCCGCGTTCGCCAATCCGACGAACAGCGGCGATCCAGCCGTATACAAGTAGGAACATAGCAATCGACAAAGCGTAAAACGGGGGGCTGCGGCTCCCCGTTTTTGTTCGTGATTTTGCAATCGGGCAGTTACGTCGCCGCGCAAGCGGGGGGATCGGCGAACTAGCGATGAACTACCACTGGAACTGGGGCATCTTCTGGGAGATGTCCGCCGATGGCCGCCATACCTGGGCCATGACGCTGGTCATGGGGCTGGGTTGGACGCTATCTGCCGCGTTCTGCGCGGGGATCATCGCGCTGCTGCTCGGGTCGTTCATCGGCGTCATCCGCACGACGCCGAACAAATGGGCGGGCCGGATCGGCAATGCGTATGTCGAGCTGTTCCGCAATATTCCGCTGCTCGTGCAGTTGTTCCTCTGGTTTTTCGTGGTTCCCGAGTTGTTGCCGAAGGCGCTGGGGACCTCGATCAAGCAGATGTCTCCGCCCTGGGCATCGTTCGTGCCGGCAGTCATAGGGCTTGGACTGTTTACCGCGGCGCGCGTCGCCGAGCAGGTTCGCGCCGGTATCCAGGCCATGTCTGGCGGGCAGCGCATGGCCGCCACCGCGATGGGGCTTACGCAACCGCAGATGTATCGCTACATCCTGCTGCCGATCGCGTTCCGCATCATCATGCCTCCGCTGACCTCGGAGACAATGAACCTGATCAAGAACACCTCGGTGGCGTTGACCATCGGCCTGGTCGAAACCACCGCCGCGGCGCGCTCGATGCAGGAGTTCACGTTCCAGGTATTTGAAGCCTTCACCGCGGCGACGGTGATCTACATCGTGGTCAATCTCGTCGTCGTCAACCTCATGCGCTGGCTCGAAAAGAGCGTTGCGATTCCAGGCTTCATCGGACCGCACGTCGAAGGCGGAGCGCACTGACATGGGCGGATTCGATTTTGGCGTCGTCGAGCGCTCGCTGGGCTACCTGTTCAAGGAGGGGATGACATTTACGCTGACGCTAACCGCGCTGGCCGCCCTTGGAGGCATCTTTTTCGGCACGCTGCTCGCGATGATGCGGCTGTCGTCGCACAAGTGGCTATCGCTGCCCGCGACCGGGTATGTGAACCTGATGCGGTCGATCCCCCTCTTGCTGGTTATCTTCTGGTTCTATTTTCTCGTGCCGTTCATCGGCGCGTGGATCGTCGGGTCGCCGCGGCCGATCAAGGTCGGAGCGTTCTCGTCGTCGGTGATCACCTTCATGATGTTCGAAGCGGCGTACTACTCGGAGATCATGCGTGCGGGCATCCAGTCGATTCCCCGCGGTCAGGTATGGGCCGGCTATGCGCTGGGCCTGAACTACTGGCAGTCGATGAAGGAAATCGTCCTGCCGCAGGCCTTCCGCAACATGCTGCCCATCCTGCTGACGCAGACCATCATCCTGTTCCAGGATACTTCGCTGGTGTACGTGCTCTCGATCACGGACTTCCTGGGCGCGGCGTCGAAGATCGCGCAGCGCGACGGGCGGCTGGTCGAGATGTATCTGTTCGCAGCACTCGTATACTTCGTCATGAGCTTCGGCCTGTCGGCGCTGGTCAAGAGGCTGCAGCAAAAAATCGCCATCATTCGCTAGGAGCGGCACGCCATGCCGATGATCGAAATGAAGGCCGTATCGAAATGGTACGGCAGCTTCCAGGTGCTGACCGATTGCACGACCAACGTCGAACGCGGCGAAGTCATCGTGGTCTGCGGGCCGTCCGGTTCCGGCAAGTCAACGCTGATCAAGGTGGTCAATGCGCTCGAACCCTTCCAGAAGGGCGACATCACGGTCGACGGCATCAAGGTCAACGACCCGAAGACCGACCTGCCGAAACTGCGCGCGCGCGTCGGCATGGTGTTCCAGAACTTCGAATTGTTCCCGCACCTTTCGATTACCCAGAATCTGGCGCTGGCGCAGATCAAGGTCCTGGGCCGCAGCAAGGACGAAGCCGTCGTGCGCGGGCTGAAGTTGCTCGACCGCGTCGGGCTGATTGCGCAGAAGGACAAGTTCCCGGGGCAGCTCTCCGGCGGGCAGCAACAGCGGGTCGCGATCGCAAGGGCGCTGTCGATGGATCCGATCTGCATGCTCTTCGACGAACCGACCTCGGCGTTGGACCCGGAGATGGTGAACGAGGTGCTCGACGTGATGGTTGCCCTGGCCAAGGAAGGCATGACCATGATGTGCGTTACCCACGAGATGGGATTCGCACGCAAGGTGGCGCATCGCGTGATCTTCATGGACCAGGGCCTCATCGTCGAGGATGCGACCAAGGAAGATTTCTTCGGCAAACCGCGCTCGGAACGCGCTCAGCAGTTCCTGTCAAAGATCCTGCATCACTAGGCGTTCCGCGACACGCGGGCGGCCGGTCGCGACCGATATCGGGGCGGCGTATAATCCGCTTTTACGCCCCTCCCGTATCGATGGCAGAGTTCCTCACGTTGCGCGGGCGCAACGCCCTTTCGCCGTTTCGCGTCACAAATCTGCTTGCTAACCTTGCGACGACCCGGATCACCGGCCTCGCCGCCGAATTCTGGCACTTCGTCGAAATCGCCCGGCCACTGTCCGCGGGCGAGCGCGCAACGCTCGAACGTTTGCTGACCTATGGCCCGCTGGGCGGCGCGCGATCCGACGCTGGCGAATTCCTGCTGGTCATTCCGCGACCCGGAACGATTTCTCCGTGGGCATCGAAGGCAACTGACATTGCGCACAGTTGCGGGCTCAGCCCGGTCGTACGTATCGAGCGAGGCGTCGCTTACCGGGTTACGACGCGCGAAGGTGCGCCGCTTACCGACGCCGAACGCGCGCAACTGCTGCCAAGAATTCATGATCGCATGACGGAAGCGGTCTTTCCGACCCTCGAAGACTCGAAACGACTGTTCACGCACGTCAAGCCGCAGCGCCTGTCGGTGATCGATCTCCTCGGTGGTGGCCGCGACGCGATCGCGGATGCGAACAAGGAGCTCGGGCTCGCCCTGTCCGAAGACGAAATCGACTATCTGGCCGAAAACTTCAAGCGCGTCGGACGCAATCCAACCGACGTCGAGCTGATGATGTTCGCGCAGGCGAATTCCGAGCATTGTCGCCACAAGATCTTCAATGCGGACTGGATTGTCGACGGCGTGCGCCAGCCGCAATCCCTGTTCGGGATGATCCGGCACACGCACTCGGCGAATCCGCAGCGTACCGTCGTCGCTTACGCAGACAATGCCGCCATCATGGAGGGTGGCGTTACGCGCCGCTTCTACCCCAAGGTGGGCGGATTGTATGCGGCGCATGAGGAAACCACGCACATCCTCATGAAGGTCGAGACGCACAATCACCCGACCGCGATCGCGCCATTCCCCGGCGCCGCAACGGGCTCGGGAGGCGAAATTCGCGACGAAGGCGCCACCGGTACCGGGGCAAAGCCGAAGGCCGGGTTGACCGGGTTCAGCGTGTCGCACCTGCGCATTCCCGGACTGACGCAGCCGTGGGAACTCGACTACGGCAAACCCGATCGCATCGCGTCGGCGCTGGCCATCATGCTGGACGGACCGATCGGCGGGGCATCGTTCAACAACGAATTCGGGCGTCCCAATCTGCTCGGATATTTCCGGACTTTCGAGCAGTTCGTAGCCGGTGAGGTGCGTGGCTATCACAAACCGATCATGATCGCCGGCGGCGTCGGGAATGTCGCCGCGCGCGATACGCACAAGCGCGCGCTGCCGGACGGCGCGCTGATCGTCCAGATTGGCGGACCCGGCATGCTTATCGGGCTCGGCGGCGGCGCGGCATCGTCGATGACCACGGGAGCGAACACCGCGGATCTCGACTTCGATTCGGTGCAGCGCGGCAATGCGGAGATCCAGCGCCGAGCTCAGGAAGTGATCGACCGTTGCTGGCAGCTTGGCGAGGCCAACCCGATCCTGTCGGTCCACGACGTCGGGGCAGGCGGGCTATCCAACGCGCTGCCGGAGATCGTGCACGGCGGGCAAAGAGGTGCACGCTTCGATCTGCGTGCGATTCCGAGCGAAGAGCCCGGCATGTCGCCGCGCGAGATCTGGTGCAACGAGGCGCAGGAGCGGTACGTTTTGGCCATCGATGCCGGCGCGTTGGAGCGCTTTCGGACGATCTGCGAGCGCGAGCGCTGTCCCTTTGCCGTCGTCGGTCGCGTGACGGCGTCGCAACAATTGATCGTCGAGGACCCGGCGTTCGGCAACACGCCGGTCGACATGCCGCTCTCGACGCTGCTCGGCAAGCCGCCGAAGATCGTGCGAGACGTCGTTCGCGTTGCGCGCGCGCTTCCCGCGTTCGCGCCTGACGGAATCGAACTGCTGGAGGCGGCGAAGCGCGTGCTGCAGTGTCCCGCGGTCGCCGACAAGACCTTTCTGGTCACGATCGGTGATCGCACCGTCGGCGGCTTGTGCGCGCGCGATCCCATGGTGGGCCCCTGGCAGGTGCCGGTCGCCGACGTCGCGGTCACGCTCGCCGACTTCGACGGCTACGGCGGCGAGGCGATAGCGATCGGCGAGCGGACACCCTTGGCATTGATCGATGCGCCGGTGTCGGGCCGCATGGCGGTGGGCGAGGCGCTGACCAATCTGGCGGCTGCGGCCGTCGGCAAGCTCGGCGACGTGAAGTTGTCTGCCAACTGGATGGCCGCAGCCGGCCATCCGGGCGAAGACGCCGCGTTGTACGACACCGTGCGCGCTGTTGCGCTGGAGTTATGTCCGGCGTTGGGCATCAGCATCCCGGTCGGCAAGGATTCGCTGTCGATGCGCACGACGTGGCGCGAGGGCAGCACCGAGAAAGCGGTCACCGCGCCGGTCTCGTTGATTGTCACCGCGTTCGCTCGGATCGGCGATGCGCGGCGGGTGTCCACGCCGCAATTGCAACTCGATCGCGGCGACACGATTCTGCTGCTCCTCGATCTCGGCAACGGCCAGAATCGCATGGGGGGCTCGGTACTGGCGCAGGTCTACGGACAACTCGGCAATGTTGCGCCCGACCTCGACGACGCTCCGGGATTCTCCGGATTTTTTGCCGCCGTGCAGGCCATGCACGAGCAACACAAGCTGCTTGCGTATCACGATCGAGCCGACGGCGGCTTGTTCGTCACGCTGGCGGAAATGGCGTTCGCGTCGCGCTGCGGGCTCGCGATCGACCTGGATGAACTCCCGGGCGACGCGCTGGCGGCGCTGTTCAACGAGGAGCTCGGCGCGGTGCTGCAGGTTGCGACTGCCGATCGTCACGACGTGGTCGCGATGTTCGAAGCCGCGGGCGTGCGTTGCGTGGCGATCGGCCAGCCGGCACCGGGTCATCGCTTGCGCATCGTGCGCGAGGGTGCGACCTTGCTCGACGTCAGTCGCGTTGACATGCATCGTGCGTGGTCGGCGACCACGCACGCGCTGCAACGCATGCGCGACCACCCCGATGCGGCGGACCAGGAATACGATCGCATTCTCGACAGCGAGGACCCCGGACTGTCGCCACGCCTGGGCTTCGATCCCGGCGATGACGTCGCGGCGCAGTTCATCGCCACTGGAGCGCGACCCAGGGTGGCGATCCTGCGCGAGCAGGGCGTCAACGGACAGGTGGAAATGGCTGCTGCCTTCGATCGTGCCGGATTCGATGCCTACGACGTGCACATGACCGACATCATCGCCGGGCGCACCGCGCTATCGACATTCACCGGCATTGTCGCCGGCGGCGGATTCTCCTACGGCGACGTGCTCGGCGCGGGCGAGGGCTGGGCCAAGTCGATCCTGTTCAATGCCCGGGCGCGCGATGAATTCGCAGCTTTCTTCGCGCGTGACGACACCTTCGCGCTGGGTGTGTGCAACGGTTGCCAGATGATGAGCAACCTGCGCGAAATCATTCCCGGCACTGCGCATTGGCCGCATTTCGTGCGCAACCGCAGCGAACAGTTCGAGGCGCGACTGGTGCTGCTCGAAGTGCAACCGTCACCATCGCTGTTCTTCGCCGGCATGGAGGGCAGTCGCATCCCGGTGGCGCTGGCGCACGGGGAAGGACTTGCCGAGTTCCGAGATGCGGCGCAGTTGACCGCCGCGGTGCCGTTGGCAAACCTGCGTTTCGTCGACCATCGCGGCGAGATCACTGAGCGCTACCCCTACAACCCGAACGGCTCGCCGCGAGGGATCGCCGGGCTGACGACCGTCGACGGTCGCTTTTCCATTCTGATGCCGCACCCCGAGCGCGTGTTCCGCAGCGTGCAGATGTCGTGGCATCCCGCGCACTGGGGCGAAGATTCACCGTGGATGCGCATGTTCCGCAACGCGCGGGCGTGGCTGGGCTGACGATGGATTCCAGCAAGTGCGACGAGGCCGAAGCGTTCCTGCGCAGTTTTCACGCCAAGCACGCGGGTGGGTCGACGCGCGTGTTTGCCCGGGGCACGGACGAACACGGGGTGTCGAGCTACCAGCGTCTCGTGCGTTCGGTTGCAACGACACATCGCGACGTGACCGTGCTCGATCTCGGCTGCGGTGATGGCTATTTGCTCGGATTGCTGCGCGAAAGCCTGGGCTCGGAGGCGCGACTGATCGGTATCGACATGAGCCCGGACGAGCTCGGCGCGGCACGCGCGCGACTCGACTCGACGGTCGACCTGCGCTGCGAGCGGGCTCAGACGACCACGTTTGCGAGCGGATCGGTCGACGTCGTCGTATCGCACATGGCGCTGATGCTGATGGCGCCGCTCGATGCGGTGCTTCGGGAAATGCATCGGATATTGCGGCCGGGCGGGATGCTCGCGGCGGTCGTCGGCAGTGACCGCCGTCCGCCGGGCGCGTGGGCAGAGTTCATCGCCATTGCGCGCGAACTGTGTGCGTTGCCGACAATTGCCATCGGTGATCCCCGCGCGCGCACCGTCGCGGGCATTCGCGCCGTCTTCGGCGCATCGACCGAATGGACCGAGATCGCGATCGATGAGTTCGAAGTCAACATCGACGGCCCCTGGGCGCAAGTCGAAGCGCATTTGTTCGCGACGTACGTGTCCGATTTGCTCGCGCCGGCATTGCGCGAGCCGCTGCGACGCGAAGCAGCCGTGCGCATTCCGGCGCTGGCCGACACTCGTGGCGTCATTCCATGTCGCTTGGGGATGCGGCTGCTGCAGTATCGCCGTGCCGATGCGTCCGCGACGCCAGCAGTGCCGGCGATGCGAAACTAGGGGCGCGCAAAATGGTCGTCAGAGTCTGGTCCATCAACGGCATCACGCCAGTCGTCGATCCGAGCGCGTTCGTGCACCCTTCCGCAGTGTTGATCGGCGACGTCGTCATCGGCGCGGGCTGCTACATCGGGCCGCTGGCCTCGTTGCGGGGTGACTTCGGCCGGCTGGAAGTACGCGCGGGCGCGAACATCCAGGACAGTTGCGTGATGCATGGCTTTCCCGGGACCGACACGATTGTCGAGGAAGACGGTCATATCGGGCACGGCGCGATCCTCCATGGCTGCATCGTGAAGCGCAATGCCCTGGTCGGCATGAACGCGGTGGTGAACGACAACGCGGTGGTCGGCGACTCGGCGATCGTCGCCGCGATGGCTTTCGTCAAAGCGGGCATGGTCGTGCCGCCCCGAATGCTGGTCGCCGGCGTACCGGCGAAGATCATGCGCGAGCTGTCGGCGCAGGAGCTGGCGTGGAAGATCGAGGGCACGCAAAGCTATCAGGAACTCACGCGTCGCAGCCTCGCCACCATGATCGAGACCACGCCGCTTGCAGCGGTCGAACCCGGCCGCAAGCGCATCGACTTGCCGGATTTGCTGCCGCTATCGACGCTGAAAAAGCGCGACGCCTCGGTTCCTTAGAACCCCGCGGCCTGCCCGTCGCGTCGTGGATCGGATCCCGCGATGTAGCCGCGTTCATCCCGCACGATGAACTGGCCGGCGCCGAAATCCATGTACGAGTCGGGGATCGACGCGAACCGATGGCCGAGCGCGGCGAGGCCGGCGCGCAGCTGCGGCGATGCCTCGGCTTCGAGGTCGATCGACAAGCCGCCGTTGACTTTCCAGCGCGGCGCATCGAGTGCTGCCTGGGGATTCGCGCGGTAGTCGATCAGGCGGACGATGGTCTGTAGATGTGCCTGCGGTTGGATCGGGCCGCCCATCACGCCGAACGACGCGTAGGGCGCGCCGTTCTTCGTGATGAACCCGGGAATGATCGTGTGGTAAGGCCGCTTGCCGCCGCCGACCAGGTTGGGATGCCCCGGCTCGAGCGAAAATCCGGTACCGCGATTCTGAAGGCTGATGCCGGTGCCGGGCACGACAATGCCGGACCCGAAGCCCATGTAGTTCGACTGGATCAGAGACACCATCATTCCGCCCTCGTCGGCGGCGGTCAGATAGACCGTGCCCGCAGACGGCGGCGTGCCATGCTTGAAATCCTGCGCGCGTTGGCGGTCGATGCGGCGGGCGCGCGCGGCGAGGTAGCCGCGGTCGAGCATCGCGGCCGGCGTCACCGTCATCGTGCGCGGATCGCTCACGTAGCGATAGGCGTCGGCGAAGGCGAGCTTCATCGCTTCGATCTGCAAGTGCTGTACCTCGACCGAATCCACAGCGTACTGGCGGTAGTCGAAGTTCTCGACGATGCCCAGCGCCATCAGCGCGGCGATGCCCTGACCGTTGGGTGGAATCTCGTGCACGGTGTAGCCGCGGTAGTCGTGCGCCAGCGGCGTCACCCAGTCGCACGCATGGGCGGCGAAATCCTCGGCCGAGTGCGCGCCCTGAAGCGAGCGCGAATGGGCGACCATCTTTGCGGCGAGGTCGCCGCGATAGAACGACTCGCCTTGCGTGGCCGCGATGCTCGCCAGCGTATCCGCCATCGCCGGCGACGCAAAGATTTCACCAGGCGCCAAGGCGTGACCGCGGGGAAGAAAATGCTCGGCGAAGCCGGGAACGCTGCCGAGCACCGGAACGGCGTTGCTCCATTTTTCGGCGACGATCGGGCTGACCGCGTAGCCGTCGCGCGCATAGCGAATGGCGGGGCCGAACAGGTCGGCGAAGGGCAGCTTGCCGAAACGGCGCGATAGCGCGACCCAGCCCGAAACTGCGCCGGGAATGGTCACCGTATCCCAGCCGGTGCGAGGCATCGTGTCCATCCCCGCAAAACGCGCCGGCGTCCACGCTGCGGGCGCGCGGCCGGAGGCGTTGAGTCCGGCAAGCTCGCGGCCATCCCAGACCAACGCGAACAGGTCGCTGCCGAGACCATTGCTGCACGGCTCGAGGACGGTGAGCGCCATCGCGGTCGCGAGGGCTGCATCGATGGCATTGCCGCCGCGTTGCAGCATGGCGATGCCGGCCTGCGTCGCCAGCGGTTGCGACGTCGCGACGATGTTCCGGGCAAGGATCGGCGATCGGCGCGACGGGTAGGGAAGACTCCAGTCGAAACTCATCGGACGGATCAGCTCTCGCCTTCCTCGAACACTTCCTCACGCTTCTTGCGCAGATTCGGCAGGACGATGATCACCAGCAGCAGCGCCGCAGCGATGAGCATCGCCGCCGAGAGTGGCCGGGTGAGGAACGTCATCGGATCGCCGCGCGACAGCAGCATCGCCCGCCGCAGGTTCTCTTCCATCATCGGGCCGAGCACGAAGCCGAGCAGCAGTGGCGCGGGCTCGCACCCCAGCTTGAAGAACAGTACGCCGAGCGCGCCGAACGCGGCCGTCTGCGCCACATCGAAACTGGTGTTGTTGATCGAATACACGCCGATGCCGCAAAACAGCAGGATGGCGGGGTAGAGGACACGGTAGGGCACCTTCAGCAGCTTGACCCACATTCCGATCAGCGGCAGGTTCAAAACGACCAGCATCAGGTTGCCGACCCACATCGATGCGATCAGTCCCCAGAACAGGCCCGGGTTCGACGTCATGACCTGCGGACCAGGCTGGATGTTGTGAATGGTCATCGCGCCGACCATCAGTGCCATGACCGCGTTTTCCGGGAATGCCGAGCGTCAGCAGTGGAATGAACGAAGTCTGCGCGCCGGCATTGTTGGCGGACTCCGGGCCGGCGACACCCTGGATGGCACCCTTGCCGAATTCCCCTGGATTCTTCGAGACCTTCTTCTCCATGGCGTAGGAAGCGAAGGATGCGAGCATCGCGCCGCCGCCCGGGAGCAAGCCGAGGATCGAGCCGATGCCGGTGCCGCGCAGCACTGCGGGCCACGCCTTCTTGAACTGCGCTCCCGTGATCCACAAGCCGCCGACCTTGCTGGTGACGACCTCGCGCTTTTCCGTGCTCTCGAGATTGGTGATGATCTCCGCGAAGCCGAACAGTCCCATCGCGACGCTGACGACGCCGAGACCGTCGATCAGCTCCGGCACCCCGAAGGCAAAGCGTGCGGTGCCCGAGTTGACGTCGGTGCCGACGATGCCGAGCAGGAGTCCTAGCACGATCATAGCGATCGCCTTGAGCAGCGAACCGTGGGCCAGCACGACTGCGCCGATCAGCCCCAGCACCATCAGCGAGAAGTACTCCGCAGGGCCGAACTTGAGCGCCAGTTCCGACAGAGGAATGGCGACCGTGGCGATGAAAACGGTGGCGACGCATCCGGCGAAGAATGACCCAAGCGCCGCGGTCGCGAGCGCAGCGCCGGCCTGGCCCTTGAGTGCCATCTGGTGGCCATCCAGGCAGGTGACGGCCGACGAGGTCTCGCCGGGCATGTTGAGCAGGATCGACGTGGTCGAGCCGCCGTACTGCGCGCCATAGTAGATGCCAGCCAGCATGATCAGCGCGGACACCGGCTGCAGTGCATAGGTCGTCGGCAGCAGCATGGCGATGGTCGCCACGGGGCCGATGCCGGGCAGCACGCCGATCAGCGTGCCGACCAGCGAACCGATCAGCGCATAGAGAAGATTGATCGGGGTCAGCGCGACGCCGAAGCCGAGTGCAAGGTGGCTGAACAGGTCCATGGCGCGCTCAGTGCGATCCGGGCCAGATCGGCAGCTGCAGCTTGAGGCCGATCACGAACACGCCTACCGAGAGGGCCGCCAGCAGCACGCCGCTGATTAGTGCCTCCTTCGGTCGGAACTCGGCGCTTGCCGCGCTGGACAGCACGATCAGCACGATGGTCGACAGCACCAGTCCCGCGGTGTTGAGCATCACACCGAAAAGGACGACGCTGCCCAACACGATCAGCGTTGGCCGCCATTTCCAGCCGGGTAGCGCCTCGCCACGCAGGCGCAATGCACGCAGCGAAAGCGCCGCGCCAAGCGCGATCAGCAGGATGCCGAGCAGGCGCGGGAAGTACCCCGGGCCCATGCGCGCGGCGGTTCCCAGCGAGTAGTTGCTGCCGATGACGATCGCCCCGATACCGAAGGCGATGAAGATCAGGCCGGAGTAGAAATCCTTGGGGTTGCGAATGAACGGCATGGTGTCTTCTCCAGATGCAGCTCGCTTCGGGCGGCGATTTTGGCCGCGTAAGAATAACATCGAAGCGCGAGCGCCGGGTCACGCCTGGTGCGTCGCAGGGCGGAAAAAAAGCAGGCGGTGTTGCTCCGCCTGCTTCCTGTCAGCTTGCCGCAAGTGCAGTGGTCGATCAAAGCCCGTTCTTGGCCCGCAGGTCCTTGAGGTACGCATCGACGACCTGACCCTGCATTCGCTGAGCCAGCTGTGGCTTCACTTCATCGAAAGGCGGCACCTTCGCGTCGCGAATGTCGTCGACTTCGATGACGTGCCAGCCGAACTGGGTTTGCACCGGTACCGTCGTGAACTTGCCTTTTGGCAGCGCAACCATCGCATCGCTGAACGGCTTGACGAAGTTCGCCGGTGCATTCCAGTCGAGGTCGCCGCCGTTGATCTTGGAGCCGGTGTCCTTCGAACGCTCAGCGAGCTTCTCGAACTTGTCGCCCTTCTGCAACGCGACGATGATCTCCTTGGCTTCGTCTTCCTTCTCGACCAGGATGTGGCGCACTTTGTATTCCTTGTCGCCGATCTGGCTCTTGATCGTGTCGTATTCCTTGCGCAACTCGGCGTCGGAAACCGGGTGCGCCTTCAGATAGTCCGCCATGTACGTGCGCACGATGACGGTCTGCGCGGCCAGGTCCATTTCCGTCTTGACGGTGGGATTCTTGTCGACGCCCTGTTTCTTGGCTTCGCGCACCAGAAGTTCGCGGGTGTTGAGTTCGTCGCGCACGGCGGCGCGCAGTTCCGGCGAATCCTGCTGCCCCTGCGCCATGCGTTGCTTGAGCATGAAATCGTAGAACCCTTGCGGGTAGAGGTCCTTGCCCTTGGTGGCGGCGGACGCGGCGGGCGCGTCCGCCTTCGGCGCCGGGGCCGCCTTGGCCTTGGCGGCGTCCTGGGCGAGCGCGGCGGGCGCTGCAACTACCGCGGCCGACACCACTAGCGCAGCCAGAAGTCTTGGAATCTTGTGCATGAATGACAGTCCTTTTTAAATAGAGTGGAGCATGGAGCAGGGCGAGTCGGTGACTCAGGAAATCTCGTCGGGGGCGAGCGCCTTGATCTGCAGGGCGTGGATGGGGAAGGGCAGCAGATCGTCAACGCGGGCCAGCACCTGCTGATGGCGCTGGAGTCTCGGAATCCCGGAAAACGCTTTCGACACGATCACTAGCGAAAAGTGCCCGGCGCCGCCGGCGGCGCCCGCGTGACCGGCGTGATCGGCACTGTCATCCTGGATCTCCAGGGACGTCGGCGCGAGGTCGGCCAGCCGGGTGCGCAAGGTTGCTGGAATATCGGTCACGATTTCTCGGGCAGGTAGCGGGCGACCGATGCGACCGTGGCAACGGCGGCGAGCATGAACAGACCGATGCCACCCCAGAATTTGAAGTTCACCCACACGTCGGTCGGGAAGCGGGAGGCGATATACAAGTTGGCGGCACCCATGGCGCCCAGGAATCCCACCCAGGCCCAGGTGATGCGCGCCCAGACCGGCTCCGGCAGGACTAGGTCCGGCAGCAGGGCGGCGATCAGGTTGCGGCGAAATCCGACGCGCCCGACCAGGAGCACCAGCCCGAACAACCAATACAGCACCGTCGGCTTCCACTTGATGAAAGTCTCGTCGTGCAACAACAGCGTCGCGCCGCCGAAGACGACGATGATTGCCAGGCTCAGCCAGTGCATCGTAGCGACCTTGCCCCGGCGGAACCTGAAGTAGGCGATCTGCGCGATCGAGGCGACGATCGCCACCGCCGTCGCGGTGTAGATGTCCGAGAGCTTGAACGCCGCGAAGAACAATATCAGCGGAAAATATTCGGCCAGAAAGTGCATAACCTATTATTTTACATCGGAATACGACCGGAGTTCAAGTTGCGTGCCAGCGCCCGGGCCAACGCCCAGGGTTGGTCCCTTCGGGGGCGCAGGGCTACTTGGCGTCCCGGGGACGCCGATTGCGCGGCAAGGTCGACTGGCGGAACCGCTTCCAGTCGAAGGCTGGCCCGGGATCGGTCCGGCGCTCCGGCGCGATCTCGCTGTGGCCGACGACTTCCCGGATGGGGTAGCGGCGGCGGAGCGCGCGCGTGAGCGCGGCGAGCATCGCGTACTGGGCGTCGGTGTAGGGCACGTCGTCAGTGCCTTCGAGTTCAACGCCGATCGAAAAGTCATTGCAGCCTTCGTGGCCGCGCCAGGTCGAAATGCCGGCGTGCCAGGCGCGCAATGCGCAGGGAACGAACTGTGCAATCGAGCCCTCGCGACGGATCAGGAAGTGCGCCGAGACCTTGAGGTCGGCCAGCTTGGCAAAGTAGGGATGCGCGGCGATCTTGAGCTGGTTGGTGAACAATTCCACGATCCAGGGCCCGCCAAACTCGCCGGGGGGCAGCGAAATGCCGTGGAGCACGAGCAACGATATCCGGACGCCCGCAGGGCGCTCATCACAGTTTGGCGACTCAATCTGCGCCGCTGCGCGGACGACTCCGGCGCGGTCGACATGAAGTTTGAGGGTCGAGATACTCACCGCCGCCGGCGACTACTTGATACCCAGCCGCTCCATCCGGTAGCGCATCGCGCGAAAGGTGATTCCAAGCAGTTTTGCGGCCGCCGTGCGATTGTAGCGCGTCTTCTCCAGCGCTTCATTGATCGCAGTCCGTTCCACGCGATCGAGGTAATCCTGCAAGGGCCACTTGTCGCCGGTCGGCATCGTCGCATCCGATTCCTCAGGTGGCGGCGTCAGGTGCAGGTCCACCGCCGTGATCTTCTGCGGATCGGCAGCGAGCGAAAGGCCGCGCTCGAGAATGTTCTCTAGCTCGCGCACGTTGCCTGGAAACGGGTATGACTCGAGCGCTGTGACTGCCTCGGCATCGAGCCGCGCCACCGGGCCGCGCGTGAGCTTCTTGAGGATGGCATCGGCAATGGTGGGAATATCCTCGCGCATTTCGCGCAGGCTTGGCATGGCGAGTTCGATGACGTGCAGCCGATAGAACAGATCCTGCCGGAACTCGCCCGCATCCACCAATGCGGGCAGCCGCTTGTGTGTCGCGCTGATGATTCGCACATCGACCGGCTCCTCGGTCGTGGCGCCCACCTTGCGCACTTTCTTTTCCTGGATGGCGCGCAAGAGTTTCACCTGCATCGGCAGCGGCAGATCGGCGACTTCGTCCAGAAACAGCGTGCCGCCGTTCGACGCCTGGAAAAAGCCGTCGCGATCACCCTCGGCTCCGGTGAATGCGCCCTTCTTGTAGCCGAAGAATTCCGATTCCATCAGATTCTCGGGAATGGCCCCGCAATTGACCGGTACGAACGGAAGTTCGGCACGCGATCCGCCGGAGTGGATCATTCGCGCCGCCAGTTCCTTGCCACTGCCGGACTCGCCGGTGATGAAAACGGGTGCCTGGCTCTTGGCCAATCGCTCGATCATCGTCCGCACCTGCATGATCGCCTGCGACTCGCCGAGCAGCTGATACGACGACGGCGCCGACGGCTTCTCGGGCACCTTCAGCGCCTGCTTGACCAGCGCCCGCAGCTGCTCGAGCGCGACGGGCTTGGCGAGGTAGTCGAAGGCACCGGCCTTGAGCGCGGCCACCGCATTTTCGGCGCTGCCGAAGGCGGTGATCACCGCCACCGGAACGTCGAGACCCTTTTCAGTGATGTGCTCGACCACGGCGAGGCCTTCGCCGTCGGGCAGGCGCATGTCGGTGAGGCAAAGGTCGAAGCCTTGCGTATCGAGTAGCTTGATCGCCTCACTCACGTTCTGCGCGCGCGTCGTATCGAGGCCCATCCGCGACAGCGTGAGTTCGAGCAATTCCAGGAGGTCGGGCTCATCGTCGACAACGAGAACCTTCGGCTGGCCGCGATCGCGGATTCTGCGGGTCATTGTGGTTGCTCCCTTTGCTCTTATCTGCCGATCGATTGGCCTGTCGCACGCTTCAACGTGAGACGGAAATGCGCCCCCGGCCCTTTCGGCAGCAATTCGAGCGCGGCGCCGTTGGCATCGGCAAGCTCGCGCGCGATGTACAAACCGAGGCCAGTTCCCCCCGGGCGCGTCGTGAAAAACGGCTCGAAGATCTGCGCCCTCAGCTCCGCCGGGATGCCGGGACCGTCGTCAGTGAGTTCACATATTACGGCATCGCCCATGTAGCCGGGGCGGGCAACGATACGGATGCTGCCGTCTTTCTTCTGGCAGTGCTGCCATGCATTGCGAACCAGGTTCCAGAGGATCTGGTTCAGATGGCCGCGGTCGAAGACCACCTGCAGGTCTGTCGGGCAGTGGATGAGGACGCCCCCGCCGGGGATGCGCTCGGCCTGCACGATTTCTTCCACCAGCAAGCCGATGAACTCGTGCAAGGTGACGATCTCGGGTTGCTGGCGGTCGCGGCGATTGAGCTGGAGCACCTCGCCGACGATGCGGTCGATGCGCTTGGCGTTGTTGCGGATCATCGACAGCAGGCGCTGGCCATCGGGCGCCACCGAGCCGTCTTCCTCGAGCAGCTGTGCGGCCTGGTTGATCGCCGACAGCGGATTGCGCACTTCGTGCGCAATGCTCGCGGTAAGGCGCCCCATCGCCGCGAGCTTGATCTGCTGCGCCTCGCCTTGCGCCCGTCCCAAATCCTCGAGATAGATGAGCGTGCCGCCGTTGAGCCCCGAACCGATGCGTACCAGGCGCACGCGCAGCAACCGCTGGGTGGATTCCACCTTGAAGGGCGGCAGCGGTTCCGCGAAGTCCTCCTGCCAGCGTCGCCAGTAGTCGTGGAGAATGGAGCTGAACTCGGACAGCCGCATGCCGCCGCGCATGCGTCCGAATCCGCCGAGCAGACGAGTCACTTGCGCGTTGTGACCGCGCACGACGCCATTGAGGTCGACCACCAGGACGCCGTCCTGCATGTCCTGGATGATCAGGCGATTGACCTGTTCGAGGTTGGCGACGTCGATGCCTCGCTGCGCCGCCAGTTCCTCGCTTGCCCGGGTATAGCGTCCCAAGGCGAGCGCGACGCCGACCGTGGCGAAGTAGCCGAAGCCGATCAATCCCGTCTGCAGGATCTGGGGGCTGGGAATCAACCCGTCGATCAGACGCCAGCTGTCGACGGCGATGAGCACCGAACTCGCCAGTGCCGCATGGAACAGCGCGATGCGCGAGCGCAACAGCCAGCCGCTGGCCGCAAGCTGCGGAAACAGCAGGATCGGCAGTGGACCGCTTGCGCTGCCGCCGGAATACATCAGCAAGGCGATAAAGAAGATGTCGCCGATCAGCAGGGTGAGCAGCAGCGCCGGCAGTGGAATGATCAGGGAATCGCGCTGGATCCACAGAAAGGACAGCAGTCCGAAAGTGAAATACAGGCCGGTGGCCGTCAAGAACGCGTTCGGCAGTCCCACTCCGGCCACGTGCAGGTCGAGGAACAGCGCGGTGCCGACAAGCAACGTGCCGCAAATGGCCCGGTAGATGCCGATGATCCAGAGGATGCGCCGCCCGGATTCGCTGATGGTCGCCGGCAGCGCGACCTGCTCGAACGGCGGAAGCGCGGGTTGGGTCTGCGTGTCCATGTTCAGCGTTTGGCGCACTGGCCGTCGGCGCAGGCGAATCCGCTGTCGACGGCGCGCGCATCCGCGCGCGGCAGGAACACACCGCAGTTCGCGCAGCGGACCATCGGCGCGGCGGAATCGCCGGTTGGGGGGGGCTCCGCCGCCCGTCGGCGCGCCCGATGGTTGCGCATGTTGATCAGCCGCAGCGCAAACAGCACTACGAAAATCAGCACCAGCCATGCGACGATTTTGCTCATCAGACGACCTTGCCGGGGTTGAGCAATCCGTCAGGATCGAGTGCCTGCTTGACCCGACGCATCAGCTCGACTTCGATCGCCGGCTTGTAGCGAATCATTTCGTCGCGTTTCATCTGCCCGACGCCGTGCTCTGCGCTGAAGCTGCCTGCGTGCTTGGCGGTCAGGTCGTAGACGATGCGATTGGCCCGCGGCGTCGCGGCGATGAATGCGGCGGCATCGGTGCCCTTCGGTGCGGACAGGTTGTAGTGCAGGTTGCCGTCGCCCAGGTGACCGAACACCACGTAACGCACGCCTGGAAACGCCGCGTCGAGGCCGGCGCGCGCCTGCTCGAGAAATGCCGGGATGCGCGACACCGGCACGCTGATGTCGTGCTTCATGTTCGGACCTTCCAGGCGCTGTGCCTCTGGAATATGTTCACGCAGCGACCACAACGCGGCAGCCTGCGCCTCGGACTGCGCAATCGTCGCATCGCGCGCGACGTCATCGCTGATTGCGTCGGCGAGTGCGCTTTCGATCGTGGCGGTGAGCGATGAGTTGGCGGCAGCATCGTCGGCCTGCACGAGCACGAACCACGCATGCCCGGGCAGCGGGTCGGGCAGCGCGGGAAACTGCCCGCGCGTCAGTGCAACGCAATCGGCGGAGATCAGCTCGAAGCCCGGTCAGACGATCGCCCAGCGCCGAGCGCATCGCTCGCAATAACTTCACCGCCGCCGCGACATCGGTCACAGCGACCCACGCCGTCACCGCCGTGCGCGGCCTGGGGAACAGCTTCAGCACGGCGGCGGTGATGATGCCGAGCGTGCCTTCGCTCCCAAGGAACAGCTGCTTGAGGTCGTAGCCCGTATTGTCCTTGCGCAGGCCTTTCAGGCCATCCCATACGCGACCGTCCGCGAGCACGACTTCGAGGCCAAGCACCAGGTCGCGCGCATTGCCATAGCGCAGGACGGCAGTGCCGCCGGCGTTGGTCGACAGGTTGCCACCGATCATGCAACTGCCTTCTGCCGCGAGTGAAAGTGGAAACAACTGCCCGGCTTGCGCTGCGGCGTCCTGTACGCCGGCGAGCGGTACGCCGGCTTCGACGGTCATGGTCGCGTTGTCGACGTCGATCGCACGGACGCGATTGAGCCGCGCCATGGACATGAGCAACTCCTCGCCGTCGATGTGTGGGGTAGCGCCCCCGCAAAGCCCCGTGTTGCCGCCCTGCGGTACCACGGCGACGCCGTGCTCGGCGCAGGAGCGGACGACGGCGGCCACCTCGTCGGTCGAGCCCGGGCGCACGACCGCGCGCGCTTGCCCATGGTAGCGGCCGCGCCAGTCGGTGAGGTAGGGCGCAACATCGGCGGCGGCGGTGAGCACATTGTTTTCGCCGACGATGGCTTTCAGTGCTGGCAGTAGGGGACTGACGGATTCCGCCATCAAGGTTGTCTCGGAAGATCCGTAGCATAATAGCGGAAAAGACAGGTATCCCGTAACCTGCTCCGCCAAGAGGAGAATGTCCCATGTCAGATGCACCGTCGCTGCCCTTTACGCCGCAGCAGGCTCTCGAATTCATGCAGCGAATGTGGAATCCATTCGGCGTGCCGATGCCGGGTTTCGCGCCGCCCGCCACTGCCGGCGCAGCGCCTGCCGGCATGCCGTTCCCGAATCCCGCCGCGATGTTTGCCACGCTCGATCCCGCGGAGATCGACAAGAAGATCGGCGAACTCACGATCATCGAAAACTGGCTCGGCATGAGCCAGAATTTCATACAGATGAGCATCAAGACGCTGGAACTGCAGAAGGCGTCGCTCGAAGCGATGCGCGGCAGTGCCGCGGCCGTCGGCATGGCGGACTCGTCGCGCAAGCGCCCGCGTGCTAGACCGGACGAGAAATAGATGGCGCTCACGCTCTACTATGGTTCCGGATCGCCGTATGCCTGGCGCTCGCAACTCGCGCTCGAGCACAAGGCGCTGCCGTATGAGCTGAAGGTGCTCTGGTTCTCCGCCGGCGACACGCGCAAGCCCGAGTTCATAGCGCTGAATCCGCGGCATCAGGTACCAACGCTGGTCGACGGCGATTTCGTGCTCTACGAATCCAACGCGATCGCGGAATACCTCGACGAGGCCTATCCAGGGCGCGGCGCGCCGCTGTTCCCCGGGGACGCCCGCACGCGCGCCATCGTCCGCAGGCTGGTGCTGGAAGTCGACAACTACTTTGCCAAGGCCACCGACCCGCTGCTGGACCAGGCGTTCTGGAAGAAGCCGGAGGAGCGCGACCCGCAAAAGATCGCCGCGGCGCGCAAGGGCGTGGTCGACGAGCTGGTGATGTTCACCAACGCCATACGCGGAGACTTCCTGGCGGGCCCGCTCTCGGCGGCCGACTTCGCCTTCTATCCGCTGGTTGCCTTCCTGTATCGCGCGCAGAAGGTGAAGCTCCCGGATCTCGACGCCGACGCGATGCTTACGCCGCAACTACGCGCTTGGCGGGCGCGCGTTGAAGCGCTGCCGTACTTCGACAAGACGGTGCCGCCGCACTGGAAGACAACATAGGTCGAAAAGGAGGGCGCCATGCGGCTGATGACCACGGCCTTTGCAGACGGACAGCGCATCCCCGCGGAATTCGCGTTCTGCGCCATCGATCCGCAGACGCATGTGCGGTTGTCCGACAACCTGAATCCGGACTTCGCCTGGAGCGAACTGCCGCCGGCGACGAAGTCGCTGGCATTGATCTGCAGCGACCCGGACGTGCCCTCGCGCGGCGACGACGTGAACAAGGAAGGGCGCAGCGTGCCGGCAACTTTGCCCCGCGTCGACTTCTACCACTGGGTGCTAGTAGATTTGCCGCCCGATACGCCGCCGATCCGGCGCGGGGAGTTCTCGCGCGGCGTCACCGCGCGTGGCAAACCGGGCCCCGCGGCGCCGCGCGCCGCAAGGCAGGGGCTCAACGACTATACCGGCTGGTTCGCCAGCGACAAGAATATGGCGGGCAACTATTTCGGCTATGACGGACCGTGTCCACCGTGGAATGATGCGCTGCGGCATCGCTACGTGTTCACGCTCTACGCGCTCGATGTCGAGCAACTGGCCGTCCACGGAACCTTTGGCGGCAGCGATGCGATCGCGGCGCTACGCCAACACGTGCTTGCGCAGGATGCCGTGACCGGAATCTACAGCCTCAATCCCGCAGTGCGAATCTAACCGATCGGCATTCACTGGGCGCCGGTCGCTCCCAGCCACGCGGCGCGCCGCAATCGTGCCGCCGCCGATGCGTTTTCGTCAGGCGCGAGCCAGCAGGTGTCCTCCGGCGCCGCCTCGAGCGTTACCTCGAAGGTCATCAATTCGTCGCGCCGAAATGCGTGCACGACGGCAACATCGCCGACGCGGCGTGTTGCGAGCAACTGGGCCATCGCTTCCGGCGACGCGCGCAAGCCGTCGAATGCCACGACAGTGTCGCCTGCCGCAAGACCCGCGCGCTCGGCCGGGCTGTCGTTCACGATGTGCGCGACGCGAAGCTCCGCGCCCCCGGTGAAACCTGCGCCGAACCAGGTATTGGGCAATTCATTCCTGGCCGGCTTGCCGCCCTTGTCCTTGTCGCCCTGCGATCGTCGCGTCTGCAAGCGAATCCCGACCGTGTGCAGCAGCTCACCGAGTCGCAGCTCTTCCGTCCCGTACACGAAGTCGCGGAAAAACGGCGCCAGATCGATGCCCGACAGCTCGCTGGCCAGCGTCTCGACCCCACCTTCGGGAACGCCGATGCCGGGCTGACCGTAGCGTAGCCACAGCGCGCGCATCAAGTCGTCGAGCGTGATGCGACTGTCGCGCCGCAGTGTCAGATCGAGCGCCAGCGCGACCAGGGCGCCCTTGGTGTAGTAACTGACGATCGCATTTGGCGCATTTTCGTCCCGGCGATAGTACTTGATCCAAGCGTCGAAACTCGATTCGGCAATGCTCTGTCGGGTGCGCCCCGGCGTGCGCATCAGCACGGTCAGGTTCTGCCCGAGCAGCTCCAGGTAGCTGTCGCTGCCGATCAGACCGGCGCGTACGAGGATGAGATCGTCGTAGTACGACGTGATTCCCTCGAACGCCCACAGCTGCGTGGTATACACCTCTCGCGTGAGATCGTAGGGCAGGAACGCCGCGGGCTTGATGCGCTTGACGTTCCAGGTGTGGAAATACTCGTGGCTCACCAATCCGAGCAGCTTGCGATAGTCATCGTTGACCTGCCGCGCGCCGGACTGCGGTAAAGCGCTGCGTCCGGAAACGAGGCTGGTGCTCGCGCGGTGCTCGAGCCCGCCGTAGCCCTCGTCGAGTACCAGGAGCTGAAAAACGTAGTGATCGAGCGGCGCGCGGCTGGACGGCGCGCCGCCGAACAGGTCGATCTGTGCCTGGCAGATACGCTGCGTGTCGTGGCTGAAGCGTTCGAGGTCGGCGCGATGGCGGCCGGTGATCGCAATGTCATGCTGCGCGCCGCCGGCGGCGAATTGCGTCAGGTCGAACACGCCCATCTCGACCGGATGATCGACAAGTTCCTCGTAACTCGAGGTGCGGTAGGTGCCGAAGCCACCGGGGACGGCATCCGCGCGCGGCATGCTCGTCGCCACGCGCCACCGGGAGCCGGCATCACCGACAGGGGCGACGATTTCCAGCGTGCACGGCCGCCGCTCGTGCCCGACCGGCCATACGAATACCGCCGGTCCGTTGAAGAATCCGCGCGTCGCGTCGAGATACGCGGCGCGCACCGAGAGGTCGAACGCATAGACTTGCGCGACCAGCGTCAGCGGCCCGGCGCATGGTGCGGCCCGCCATGCGTCCTTCGACACCTTCGCCACGGCGACCGGCGCGCCGCCGGAGGTTGCGCGCACCGTGACGAAGTGCCGCGCGAACTCGCGGATGAGGTAGCTGCCGGGGACCCACGCCGGCAGCCGAAACACCTGTCCTTCGGCTGCGGGGTCGTCGACCGTGCAGGCCACCTCGAACAGATGCTTGTGCGGGTCCGCGCAGGCAATTCGATATCGAGTCGGAGTCATGCGGCGTCAAATGGCAACAAGGGAAAGGGAGGGGTGGCGCCCTCGACACGAATCGAACGTGTGACCTGTCCCTTAGGAGGGGACCGCTCTATCCACTGAGCTACGAGGGCGGCGAGCGAATTCTACCCGATCGGGCAGCGCGGGCGTGAAGGGCAAGCAGCGGAGCGTCTACAATGCCGGTTCCTGCTCGCAATTATCACGATGGACGCCAAACCGACTGCGCCAGCCCGCCTGCCCATCCGCCGTACGCTGGCGCGGTTGGGGAGTTTCCTCGCGCCGTACCGCGCGCGCTTCGTGGTTGCCGGCATCGCGCTGCTGGTCGCCGCCGGATGCGCGCTGGCAATGGGGCAGGGACTGAAAATTGTCGTCGATCGCGGCTTTGCCGCTGGCGATGGCGGCGAACTCGATCGCGCGCTGTTCGGCGTGCTCGCGATCATCGCCGTGATGTCGATCGCCACCTACATACGCTTCTACAGCGTTTCGTGGATCGGCGAGCGCGTCACCGCGGACCTGCGCAAGCGTGTGTTCGATCACCTGCTGACCTTGTCGCCGGGCTTTTTCGAAGTCACGCGCACCGGGGAGGTGATCTCGCGCCTGACCAACGATACGACGATGCTGGAGTCGGCGATCGGCTCGAGCCTGTCGATGGCGCTGCGCAATGTCGTGCTCGGCGTGGGCGCCCTGATCCTGCTCATGCTGACCAGCCTCAAGCTGACGCTGCTCGTCCTCGCCGGCCTGCCGGTCGTGCTGCTGCCGATCATCCTGTTCGGTCGGCGCGTGCGCCGCCTGGCGCGCACGAGCCAGGATCGCGTGGCGGACACCGGCGCTTATGTCGACGAAGCGATTCACGAGATACGCACGGTGCAAGCGTATGCACACGAGCCGGTCGATCGCGAGGCGTACGCGCGGCGGGTGGAACAGGCGTTCGCGGCGGGCGTGCAGCGCATCCGCCAACGCGCGCTTCTGATCGCCGCGGTCATTTTCCTAGTGTTCGTTGCGGTCGGCATCATTCTCTGGATCGGTGGCCACGACGTGCTCGCGGGCCGGCTCTCTGCCGGCCAGCTCTCGGCCTTCGTGTTCTATGCCGTGGTCGTGGCGACGTCGGTGGGCGCGGTCAGCGAAGTGGCGGGCGAGCTGCAGCGTGCCGCGGGCGCCACCGAGCGGCTGTTCGAGATCCTCGATACGCCGCCGGAGATCGCCTCGCCGACGCTGCCCGTAGCGTTGCCGGAGCCACCGCTCGGCACCGTCGTCCTCGACTCGGTAACCTTCGCCTATCCGTCGCGACTCGTCACCCCCGCGTTGCGCTCGCTGTCGTTCAGCGTCGCGGCCGGCGAACGCGTGGCACTGGTGGGTCCGTCGGGCGCGGGCAAGACCACCGTGTTCCAGTTGCTGCTGCGCTTCTACGATCCGCAATCCGGTCGCGTGCAGATCGACGGTGTCGACGTGCGCACCGCGGATCCGCGTGCGGTTCGCGGCAGGATCGCCGTCGTGCCGCAAGAACCGGTGATATTCGCGGCGAGCGTCTGGGACAACGTGCGCTATGGTCGACCGGACGCGAGCGAAGGCGACGTGCGTGACGCGTGCGAGGCGGCGTATGCCAGCGAATTCCTGACGCGACTGCCGCAAGGCTTCGATACCCAACTGGGCGAGCGCGGCGTCAAGTTGTCGGGCGGGCAACGCCAGCGGTTGGCGATTGCCCGTGCCGTGCTCGCGCGGCGGCCCATCCTGCTGCTCGACGAGGCGACCAGCGCGCTCGATGCGGAAAGCGAGCGCATGGTCCAGTTGGCGCTGGACCGGTTGATGGCTGGCCGCACGACGCTGATCATCGCGCATCGGCTGGCGACCGTGATCGGCGCGGACCGCATCATTGTGCTCGACGATGGCGCAGCGATCGCGCAGGGTACGCACGCAACGCTGGTGCGCGACGACCCGCTGTATCGACGTCTGGCATCGCTCCAGTTCGGTCTGCACAGCGGCTCAGGTGCCGGAGAGGGACGCGAGTTGGCGGCGGCGAGTTGATCGTCCGGATCGATCTCAGCGGCTCGCATCTGGGTGGCGAAAGCACGACACGAGATGATCGTTGACCATGCCCGTCGCCTGCATGAATGCGTAGCAGATGGTCGAACCCACGAAGCGGAATCCGCGCTGCTTGAGCGCCTTGGACAGCGCATCCGATGCCGGCGTACGTGCCGGTACCGAACTTGCACGTCGGCGCAGGTTGATCGTGGGTTTGCTCCCGACGAAACTCCAAAGGTAGTGGTCGAGGCTGCCGAATTCACGCTGTACCTCGAGTACCGTCCGGGCATTGCTTACCGTGCTCTCGATCTTCAGACGGTTGCGCACAATGCCCGGATTGGCGAGCAGCGATTCGACGCGCCGCCGGTCGAATCGCGCCACGCGCGCCGGCTCGAAGCCGGCGAAGGCGTCGCGATACGCGTCGCGCTTGTTGAGAATGGTCTGCCACGACAGGCCGGCTTGCGCCCCCTCCAGCGTCAGAAACTCGAACAGGGCGCGATCGTCGTGCACCGGCACGCCCCATTCGAGATCGTGATAAGCGATCATGCGCGGATCCCGTCCGGCCCAGGGGCAGCGTGGGGGTTGGGTCATCGGTAGTCTCCGTCGTCGACGATTCCGCGAATATTCAAGCGCAGTTGGGTGCGCTTGACATCACGAATCCGAGGTAATACCTTAGTAACACCATCAATCCGGTCAAGAGATCGGCCCATGCCTGTCACTTCAATCAAACTGCCAGACGAACTCAAAGATCGGGTCGTAGTCGCCGCGGCGGACAGCGGCAAATCGGTGCATGCCTTCATGCTCGAAGCAATCGAGCGGCAGACGAGTTTGGCCGAACAGCGCAAGCATTTTGTCGCGGAGGCGGTCGCTGCTTACGAAACGACCCGCAGTACGGGACGTGCTTATTCGGCCGATGATGTTCACCGCTATATGCAAGCCATGGTCGCGGGCCGTCGGGCTCGCCGGCCCAAGACCAAGACTTGGCCATAGTCCACTATTCGGAACGAGCCCTTCGCGACTTCGAACGGCTATTCGACTTTCTTGCAACGAACGATTCATCGCATGCCGCCGCAGTAGTGTCGGATATCGCGGAGGCCGTCCTGCTGTTGGCACGTCACCCGGAAATTGGCAGACCGGCGGAACATGGGATGCGCGAGTTGATCATCTCGCGCGGCAAGTTGGGTTATGTTGCACTATATCGCTATAACGACATCACGGATGCGGTCCTGGTGCTGGCGATTTGTCATCAGAAGGATTCGGGTTATCAATCCACGTCCGGCGCAACATAGTCGCGCGCTGGGGCGATGCGGCAGAGCATGAGCACCGCGCGGGCACGAAATAGATGATCCCCTGGTTGCGAGACGCCGCCACATTTCCGCCGATCGAGGCGGCGCTGACCGATCCCAATGGATTGCTTGCGGCTGGTGGCGACCTGTCTCCGGAGCGCCTGCTGAGCGCCTACCGCCGGGGAATTTTCCCCTGGTACAGCGAAGGACAGCCCATACTTTGGTGGTCGCCCGATCCGCGGATGGTGCTGTTCGTCGATGAGCTCAAAGTTTCCCGCTCGCTGCGGCGCACTGTCGACAGGCGACAGTTCGACATTCGGGTCGATACCGCGTTCGAATCAGTGATCGAAGCCTGCGCCGCGCCGCGGCCGGGGCGCGCAGGAACCTGGATAACCCCGGCCATGGTCGCAGCCTACCTCCGGCTGCACCGATCGGGATATGCGCATTCGGTGGAGGCGTGGGTCGGCGACGCATTGGCAGGTGGGCTGTATGGCGTCTCGATCGGCCGGATGTTCTTCGGCGAATCGATGTTTGCCCGCCAGACCGATGCTTCCAAGGTCGCTCTCGTGCACCTGGCAGCCATGCTCAAGCAGCAGGATATGCCCCTGATCGACTGCCAGCAGGACACGGCACATCTGGCACGCCTCGGCGCGCGCCCGATATCGCGCAAGGCGTTTGCGGATGAAGTCGAGCGGTTGGTACACTCGACAGCACCGACCGGAATCTGGAATCAGCGTCCCCCCGCCAGCGAAACGCAATGACCAAGCTCAACGACCTTCCGCTTGCGGCCCTGCAGTTCTATGCGACTGCGCCCTACCCATGCAGCTACCTGCCGGATCGGCTCGCCCGGTCACAGGTTGCCACCCCCAGCCACCTCATCGACAGCCGCGTCTACGGGGAATTGGTCCGCCTCGGATTCAGGCGCAGCGGAGCGTTCACTTACCGGCCATATTGCGACCATTGTCGCGAATGCGTGCCCGTCCGGGTGCCCGTGGCGGATTTCAGGATGGGCCGCACGCAACGGCGGGCCATGCGACGGCACGCGAAGTTAGCGACAATTAGGCGCGTTTTATCGTTTGATAGCGAACATTACGCGCTGTACTTGCAATATCAAAGGCACCGCCACCCTGGCGGAGGCATGGATCAGGACAGCCGCGAGCAGTACCAGCATTTTCTGCTCCATAGCAATGTGGGCACTGACTTGTATGAGTTTCGCGAGGACGGCGAACTGCGGATGGTGAGCCTGGTCGACCGATTGCACGATGGCTTGTCGTCCGTCTACACGTTCTACGATGTCAAGCCATCGAGCGCAAGCTACGGAACCTACAGCGTTTTATGGCAAATTCAGCGGTGCCGGGAGCTCGGACTGCCCTATCTCTACTTGGGCTACTGGATCGCGGGCAGCAAGAAGATGGCCTACAAGGCGGCGTTTCGGCCGATCGAAGGGCTTGTGCAGGGGGGGTGGAGGAGGCTGTAACAGGGAGCGCTCGGAACTTCGATCGAGTTTCGAGTCGGTATTGATGCGAACGTAGTTCTTAGAGGGCACATGATCAGGAATGTGGCCATCGGGAAAGTTGCACTCAGGCGGACCCCGCCATTACCGCCTCTGCTCGTGCCGCTGATTGCTGCTGCGGAAATGGGCGCGCCGCTGGAGTCCGCCCTTGACCGAAATTTGCGCCCACCTCGGATTCGACAGTTTCATGTGTTGGGATGTGCAGCTGCAAATCCGCAAGCCTCGAACTCATGAGAGTCAAATCTACGCGTTCACGACACTGCCGATCGAATGGGTCATTCGATACGACCAAATGGACTATGTCGAAATTGATCCGCGACTTTTGAAAACAAGGGACAGTCGGATTCCGCTGCTATGGGACGCCGCAAGCGAGAGAGGCAAAGACGCACAAACGGATGCATTTCTCGACGACGCTGCTCCACACGGTGTTGCGAGCGGATTCGCATATGAGTTCAGTGATTCAAATACTTCCATGGGTAATGGCACTGAATTCCGAAGTCGCCTAAGCTTGACAGTACGCAACGAGCGCGAATTGAGCGAAACCTTGGCGACATACTCCTACTCGGCGCATATTTTCAAGAGATCTTCAGACAGGGGGTCATCGCGCTGGGATTGCCCCCACTTTCGCGTGGAGCGCAGCTGAGTCCAGCGTCAGCGACAATGTCTTGAGTTAGCCGCGCGCGGGCTCACAACTGAAGACATAGCGTAGAAGCTAAACATAGCAGCCCGAACCGCCCAGTTTCACTTCGACTGCATTAGAAGTAAGCTGGGCGCGGCAAATCGGCAGGAGGCCGTCGCAAAGGCGATGGCGAGCGGAGCAATCACGCGTTGAGGATTGTTCATATTGTGGCATACAATATGACCTACAGTAGCTTGCTGCCTGAGCACAAGATCTTGCGCTCCTCGATGTGAGTCTTGACCTAGATTTCTATCGCAATTCGCGGTATCCGTAGCCAAATTGGCTTCGCAGACCCGACGCCCAACATCCGTTCACGTACAAATATTTCTTGGTATCCGCACGATTTGTTTGCCACAATATGATGTAGCTGGCCAACCCGAAGAGGACGAAATCATGCAAGCAATTGCCGAAACTCGTATTTCGAATACGAAACAGTTTTCACAAATTGAAACTCGCTTCGATCCTGAATTCGGCGTGCTGTGGGGATTCATGAATCCCACGCCCCGGCCAACATTCAATTCTCTTCTATTGTCTGAAGCGCGCGAATTCGCAACCAGCATTTCTGAATCCGGGCGGTGCGATCTGGGACGCAGGGCACAGGCATATCAGTCAACTACGTCATCGAGGCGTCGAAGGTCCCAGGTATCTACAACTTGGGCGGCGATCTCGCGCTTTTCCGCGACGCAATCTCTCGAGCAGGACCGTGACCTTCTGCTTACCTATGCACACTCGTGCATTGACAACGTATTTAGCTGGGCAAATTGCTTCGGGCAACCACTCACTACGATCGCGCTTGTCGAAGGCGATGCGATGGGAGGGCGGATTTGAAAGTGCACTATCGGCATCTGTACTCGTGGCGGAAGAATCCGCCAGGATGGGATTTCCCGAAATCCTGTTCAATCTCTTCCCCGGAATGGGTGCATACAGCTTGCTCTCTCGCAAAGTAGGACGCCGTATGACAGAGGAAATGATCAATAGCGGAAATCTGTATACCGGACGCCAGCTATACGACATGGGCGTGGTCGACGTGCTCGCACCGGACGGTGCTGGAGAAGCCGCTGTCTATAGTTTCATCAAGAAACATGCAAAAGCGGCGAATGGCCGTAGAGCTGTTGAAGCGGCAAGGCGTGAAGTGACGCCGCTGACCTACGATGAGCTTGCGCGGGTTGTGACAGTCTGGGTGGATGCCGCGCTTCGGCTAAGTGAGCGCGACGTACGCATGATGGAGCGCCTTGTACGCGCACAAAATCGAAACGTGGATCTCGAACTTGTGTCGTCCAATGTAACTCCGATTCAGCGCACTGCCTGACGCCTAGTTGCTCGACCTCTTCCGCCGCTCTTCGATATGTTGGTCGAGGACGGCGAATGCCGCGTCAGTCGCGCGCACAAGTTCTTCCGTCCATGCGGCCGATTTGAGCCGCAGGACGTCATGTCCAGCTTTCTCGAAGCGCACCGCAAGCTGGACAAGCTGCGAGGCGCCGACGCTGCCGGCACCACCCTTAAGTGCGTGCGCCCCGTCCTTCGCATCTTCATAGCGACGCGCCGCAAGTGCATCGCTTATCACCTTGACCAATCGTTGAGCATCGGAACGAAATCCATTCAATAGGCGCTCGACGAATGTTGGGTCCTGCGACAGGCGACCCAAGTCGTCAAGCACCCCAAGGTCAACTATCGGAGTATCAATTACCGTGAGTGTTGGCCGCTCGTCAACTCTAGGAATAGGCGGACGGGCCGCAATTTCGTCGGCGGCAGCAGCAAGGTGGCGCTCAATTGCGTCCAGGAGCGTTGACGGACGCACTGGCTTCGCAATGAATTCGGCGCATCCAGCACTTTGACATTCGGCAATGATTTCGGTCGTTACATTTGCCGAGAGTATTAATACGGGGATAGGTCTTGAAGTCGTATATTGATAGAGTCGGAGCGCTTCAAGCCCGCTTACCACCGGCATTGACAGATCGAACAGCGCTAGGTCAAAACTTCCGCGTTCCAAAGCGTCCAGCGCAAGCTCGCCATTGCCAACAATCGTTGCTCGATGACCACCACTCTCGAGTATTAGTTGCGTGACACGCTGATTCGTCGCGTTGTCCTCAGCAACCAACACCCGAGCGCCTCTAATTTTTGTGATCTTTGCGGGCTGCTGTGCGGCAATTGCAGCAGCTGCAGACGAGAGGCGGTTTGTGGCGGCGACTTCCTCTGTTAGGTCGATGCCTATCGGCTCGCTTTGCGGCATCGGTATCTCAAACCAGAACGTGCTTCCCACGCCAACAGTGCTAGTAAGCCCCATCGTTCCGCCCATCAGCGTCACCAGCTGCCAAGCGATCGTGGTTCCCAGACCTGTTCCGCCGTAGACACGGCTGATCGAATTGTCCGCCTGTGTGAACGGCTCGAAGATTACGGCTTGCTTTTCTGGCGGTATTCCAATCCCGGTGTCCTTAACCTCGAATCGAATACGTGGGCTAGGTTCGCTAGTAGTGATTGTGGTCGATGAGACACTAAGTAGAATCTCACCGTGCTCCGTAAATTTGACTGCATTTGCGAGCAGATTTAGCAGTACTTGTCGGAGGTGGTGAGCGTCTCCTAGAAACCAGCGAGCCGCAGCTGGCGAGATTGAAGTATTGACTGTCAGATCTTTGTAGCGTGCTTGCGGCAGCATGACCTTAATCGTGCTTGTTACGAGCCGACTAAGGTCAAATGCGCGGTGTTCGATTTGCACACGGCCCGCCTCGATCTTGGCCATGTCCAAGACATCTTCGATCTGAGCGAGCAGAAGATGGGCCGACGTGCCAAGCGTATCGACTATCTCTCGCTGCGATTCATTCAAGCTAGTTTCGCGTAAGACATCGGCCATTGCGATCACGCCATTTAGTGGCGTTCGCATTTCATGACTTACCGTTGCAAGAAAGCGACCCTTTTGCCTGGTTTGCGTCGTCGGCGCGCCGACGCTGCACTTTGATACGTTCAGCCAATATGCCCACGTAGAATGGAACGATAACTAACGCGATGAGAAATCCTGCGCCGATTGCTTTGTGCTGCGACCAGAACGGCGACCCGTACATCACAGACCCAAATCCGACTAAGGACAGAATTTGCGATGTATGCAAATAGAACCGTCCGTATCGGAACCCGTTGCCAAGTGTCACAAAGAGATACAGACCAACTATTACCGCGCCACCTTCGCCCAACACGAAAACGCCGAATGAGGCAGCAGTGTTATCAACGACAATTCCGAGAATGCGACGGAACTTCGAGATCCCCGGCGCTTGTATGATCCGGACAGTAATCGCGACTGCGAAAGCAAAAAAAGCAAACGCTGCCAGTAGTGCCTGCTCTTCACCGCCATCTAGGCTGCCGTCCCGTCCGACGTACCAAACGACGTATGCTAGGACAAGGAAGGAGATGCCTACACGAATTATTGCTTGCTCGAACTCAAGGCGTGGTTCGCCTACGATTGACGGCTTGATCGCATTTAGTGAAAGCCAGCGCGGTATGTATGTCTTTGAAATCATAAGTCGACTGTATTATTGTCTGCCAACAGGAGGATTCGCACTTGGGTCGTTCCCGCGCGCAAATTCGTCAGGTTGTCTCTCTTTCTGACAATATCAGTTCAAGTGAATTGCAACTGCCCGCATCCGACGGTTACGTATTGGGCGCGTGCATATGGCAGCCTGCTCATTTGGCGCGTCCGGTTGCAACGGCACTCATCAATTCTGGCGCCGGTATTTCGTACCGATATTACGACCACTTTGCATCCTTTCTGGCAGCCAACCGAATTGCGACTCTTATCTACGATTACCGTGGTGTCGGTCGATCTCGGCCGACATCACTAAGAGGCTTTGACGCGTCTGTAGAGGATTGGGGTAACAAAGACTGTGCCGCAGGCGCTCGCTTGGCTAGCCGAGCGCTTTGTGGGCTTGCCGCGCATCGTGATTGGCCACAGCGTTGGAGGCTTTGTCACAGGGTTCGCTGACAATGGGTCGATGATTGATCAAATGCTGCTTGTCGGAGCACATAACGGATATTGGCGCGATTACGATAAGAAATATCGCCTAAGGATGTACGTTCTTTGGCACTTGTTGATGCCAAGCTTATCGCGCGTCGTCGGATTTTTCCCAGGTCGCGCACTACATCTCCTTGAGGATCTGCCGCTGGGCGTCGCGACTGAATGGGCCAATCGTCGCAAACCGGAATTTTGGTGGAACGTCAAGACTGTCGAAGGAGCGCGCGACAACACTCGGATCGACTTGGTAGTCGCGCGATTTCATGCGATACGCGCGCGGACACTTGCCGTCCACTTTAGCGACGATCCCTTTGCGACTAGCGCTGCGACCGATCGACTTCTTGGCCTGTTCTCCAATTGCGAAGCCAAGCAAATGCTTCTCAGCCCTGCCGACACTAACGGACAACCAATAGGTCATTTCGGTTTCTTTCGTTCACGCTTTCGCGAAACACTGTGGCCCCGAGTTCTCGAATGGCTCCTCAACAAGGAATGCCTGCCGCGCGAATAGCCAAGACGCTACTAGCCTCATAACTACAAATCCGCATACTGCTGCCGTATCTCCCTCACCTTCGCTTCCCCGCTCACAAATGCCTCGACGCATCGCGGGTCGAAGTGTCTTCCCTTCTGTCCCTGCAGGTACGCAAAGCCATCCTCGATCGTCCAGGCGTGCTTGTAAGGTCGCTCGCTGACCAGCGCATCGAACACGTCGGCGACGGCAACGACGCGACCGACGATCGGAATGTCCTCGCCGTGCAGCCCGTTGGGGTATCCCGAGCCGTCGAATTTCTCGTGGTGGCCCAACGCAATGATGGCGCCCATGCTCAGATATTTCGAAGGGCTGCCCTTCAGGATGTCGTAGCCGATGCGCGGATGCGTCTTCATCACGCCGTCCTCTTCCGTGGTCAGCGGTCCCGGCTTGAGCAGAATTGAATCCGGGATACCGATCTTGCCGATGTCGTGCATTGGCGCAGCGACTTCCAGCACGTGCACGGTCTCCGGCGCGAGGCCGAGATTGTGCCGATGAGGGACGAGTACCTGGCCATGCGTGTGAGGTGGTTGCCGGTCGTTCGGTCCCGGAATTCCCCCGCCTTGGCCAGCTTGGAGAGCGTTTCGAGTTCGCGTTCGTGGATCTCCGCCACAGACTTGTCGACCTGGTACTGGAGTACCCGCGCCTGGTCGGACAGGACGATCTTGTGCCGGCGCAGATCCAGCAGGTTGGCGCAGCGCGCCCGGGTTTCATGCTCGTCCAGCGGCTTGATCAGGAAATCGGTGGCACCGGCCTCGAGCGCCTCGTAGCGGACGCGGCGGTCGTCGACGACCGTGATCACGACGATCGGCACGTCGATGCAATGGGGGAGGCCGCGAATCTGACGCACCAGCTGCACCCCGTCGAATTCGGGCAGCTTGTAGTCGGTCAGGACCATGTCGACGCGGTTGTTGCGCGCGTACTCCAATGCGCGGCTGGGCGTGTCGAAGAGTTCCAGGTTCAGCTTGCCGTCGATCTGGCGAACGATTTCGGCCAGCAGCAGGCGGCTGCTGAAGAGGTCGTCGATGATCAGGACGGTATTGCGCTGCGCGCGCGCCAACGCGAGCTCGGAGATAACGGCGTTCTTGCTTGGAATGCGGACTGCGCTCATCACGTCCACCTGGCTACTGAAAAGCGGCTTGGGTACCGGAAGCAAGACCTGTGCCGGACATCGAAGCCTGTGGCGTACAAGCCAACACTAGCCTGCGCCGATTCTAGCGACTTGGCAATATTCATCGTATATCTCTCTGAAAATAGGGCGAACCGAGTGTCGGCTCCTGGCGCCGTGCACTCGTCCGATCAAAGGGGAAATGGTCGGGGCGAGAGGATTTGAACCTCCGACCCCCTGCACCCCATGCAGGTGCGCTACCAGGCTGCGCTACGCCCCGACGCGAGACCATGAATTATACCGGCTTCATCGATTCGGGCCGAGCAGCGCCCGTATTTCTTCGATAACCTGCCGCAATTCGGCAGAGGAAAGTGACGCGACCCGGCGCTCATCTGGCTTCGCTGCCGGGGATGGAACCGGGGGGCTGGCCAAGGCGTCGGACTCGAGCCGGTGGCGTGCGCCATTGATGGTAAAGCCCTGTTCGTAGAGCAGGTCGCGGATACGCCGGATCAGAAGGACCTCATGATGCTGGTAGTAACGCCGGTTGCCCCGGCGCTTGACCGGCTTGAGCTGCGTGAATTCCTGCTCCCAGTAGCGCAGCACATGCGGCTTGACCGCGCAGAGATCGCTTACCTCGCCGATGGTGAAGTAGCGCTTGGCGGGGATCGGCGGAAGCGTGGAGCTAGTCTGCCTGTGCTCGGCCATGGTTCGCGGCTTCGACCATTGCCTTCAGTTTCTGGCTGGCGTGGAAAGTAACAACGCGCCGCGCGGTGATCGGTATTTCCTCACCTGTTTTTGGGTTGCGTCCCGGGCGCTGTGGCTTTTCGCGCAACTGGAAGTTGCCGAAGCCCGAGAGTTTGACACTGTCTCCGGATTCGAGCGCGATGCGGATTTCCTCGAAAAACCGCTCGACCATGTCCTTCGCTTCCCGCTTGTTGAGGCCGAGCTGCTCAAAGAGCAAATCGGCAAGTTCGGCTTTGGTGAGCGTCATTGGAATCCCTACTGGCGTAACGTCGCGTTGAATCGATTCTCGAGTTCCCGCAGCAAAACACCTACAGCGGCGTCGATTTCCGCGTCCGTCAAAGTACGTGCAGTATCTTGTATAAGCACCAGAATTGCAAGGCTTTTCTTGCCTTGTTCAACCCCCGGACCCTTGTAGACGTCAAACAGCGAAATCTGTTCGACTTGGGGTGGTTTCAGTCCCGCCAGCGCGGCAAGGATTTCGTCCGCAGGGAGCGTCTCGTCGACGACGATTGCGATGTCACGTCGCACCACCGGCAACTTTGACACGGCTCGCGCGACGGGAATCGGCCACGGCGTCAGCGCATCGATATCGAGTTCAAAGACAACCGGAGCGCGGGGCAGGTCGAACTCACGGGTCAGTCGGGGATGCAATTCTCCCAACCACCCGGCGGGATGGCCGCCTATCAGAACGCGGGCGGAGCGCCCTGGGTGCAGCGCAGGATGCGGTGCGGCCACCGTGGTCACGACGAGCGGGTCGGCCAGCGCCTGGAGGTCGCCCTTGACGTCGAAGAAGTCACTCGCCTGCTTGCCGCCGTCCCATTGCGGCGGATCGACCGGCCCGAACGCCAGCCCGCCGATGCGCAACGGCTGCACGAAGCGTTCGCCCTCGCGCTGGAAGCAGCGCCCCGCTTCGAAGATGCGCACGCGCTCCGCCTTGCGATTGACGTTGGTACGAAGCGTGTCGAGCAGGCCGCCGAACAGGCTCGTGCGCATGACGTCGAGGTGACTCGCGATCGGATTGAGCACCTTGATCGCCGGCGGGTCGGAGCGCAGCGCAGACTCCCACGCCGAACTGACGAAACTGAAAGTGATGATTTCCTGATAGTCGCGATCGACCATACGCTGGCGCAACTGCGCGACCGGGCGGGTCGCCTCGACCGCGGGGAGCATGGCCTGCGGGTGCGCAGCGGACGTTGCCTGGATGCGCTCGTAGCCATAGAGGCGCGCCGCTTCCTCGATCACGTCCGCCTCCAGCGCGAGGTCGAAGCGATACGACGGCGGCGTGACGATGAAGTCGTCGCCGTTGCGCAGCGGATTCAGCCCGAGGTTCGTGAAGATCGTGGTGAGTTCCGGCGCGGGGATGGCAACGCCGAGGATGCGTTCGATGCGCGCGCAGCGAACGCGAATCGGCTCGCGCTTTGGCAGGTCGCCACGCACATCGATCAACGGGCCCGCGCGGCCGCCGCACAGCTCGAGTATCAGCGCCGTGGCGCGATCGACCGCTTCCGGTGACGCCTGAAAATCCACCCCGCGTTCGAAGCGATAGCCCGCATCGGTGACGAACCCGAGCTGCCGCGCCTTGCCCTGGATCACCGCCGGATTCCAGAACGCACCCTCCAGGAACACGCTGGTCGTGTGGTCGCTGATGCCGCTGTGTTCCCCGCCCATGATGCCGGCCAGCCCGAGCGGCTTCTTGTCGTCGGCCACGAGCAGCAGCGATGCATCCAGATCGATGACCTGGCCGTTGAGCAGCGTGAGTTGCTCGTCGGTACGCGGGAAACGCACGACGATGTCGCCTTCGAGCCGCGCATTGTCGTAGGCGTGAAGCGGCTGGCCCAGTTCCAGCATCACGTAGTTGGTGACGTCGACAACCGCGGAGATCGGACGAATGCCGCTGCGCTCGAGCCGCTGTTTCATCCAAGGCGGCGTCGGCGCGCGAGGGTCGATGCCCGTGACGACGCGGGCGCAGAAGCGCGGGCACGCGAGCGGCGCCTCGACGCGGACGCCGCGTGTGGTCGTGCCGGCGGCTTCGATCCGCCCGCGCGGCGGCGGCGTGACCGGACGTCCGGTGATGGCGCCGACTTCGCGCGCGATGCCGACAAGCGACAGGCAATCGGCGCGATTGGGCGTCAGCTTCAGGGTCAGGAGAGCATCGTCGAGGTCGAGCGCTTGCCGCAGGTCCGTCCCGGCCTTCAACGTCCGGTCGAGCAGCAGGAGGCCCGAGGCATCGTCGGAAATGCCAAGCTCCGCGGCCGAGCAGAGCATGCCCTGCGACTCGACGCCGCGCATCGCGGCCTTGCGGATGACGAGGCCTCCGGGCAGTTCCGCCCCTGCCAGCGCACACGGTACGACGACACCCGGCGCGACATTGGGCGCGCCACAGACGATCGAAAGCGGCGTCCCGCGTCCTGCGTCCACGCTGCATACGGTCAGGCGTTCGGCATTCGGGTGCCGGTCGACGGCGAGTACCTTGGCCACCACCACCTGCGTGAACGGCGGTGCGGCGCGAACCCGCTCTTCGACCTCGAGCCCGGCCATGGTCAGCGCCTGGGCGAGTGCCTCGCTGTCCAGCGGAGGATCGACCAGCGTACGCAACCAGTGCTCGGAGAATTTCATCGTTGGCGTGCGGCGTCAGGCGAACTGGCGCAGGAAGCGCAGGTCGTTCTCGTAGAACAAACGCAGATCGTTCACGCCGTAGCGCAGCATCGCCAGCCGGTCGGGACCCATGCCGAAGGCGAAGCCCTGGTAGCGTTCCGGATCGATGCCGACCGCGCGCAGCACGTTGGGGTGGACCTGGCCCGCGCCCGATATCTCCAGCCAGCCGTCGCCGAAGCTCATGTCGATCTCGGCGGAAGGCTCGGTGAACGGGAAATACGATGGCCGGAACCGGACCTTCAGATCGTCGCGTTCGAAAAAACGGTGCAGGAACTCGGTAAACACACTCTTCAAATCGGCGAAAGTCACGTGCTCGTCGATCCAGAGGCCCTCGACCTGATGGAACATGGGTGAATGCGTCGCGTCGCTGTCGATGCGGTACACGCGTCCCGGCGCGATGATCTTGATCGGGGGCTGATGCGATTCCATGTAGCGCACCTGCACCGGCGACGTATGCGTGCGCAGCACCATGCCCCCGTCGACGTAGAACGTGTCGTGCATCGACCGGGACGGATGGTCCTCGGGCATGTTGAGCGCCGTGAAATTGTGGAAGTCGTCCTCGATTTCCGGTCCGTCGGCGACGGCGAAGCCGAGCGAATGAAACAGCGCTTCGATGCGATCGATGGTGCGCGTGATCGGATGCAGGCCGCCGATCCCACGTCCGCGACCGGGCAGCGATACGTCGAGCGCCTCGCCGGCGAGCTGCAGCGCAAGTTTCTGGTCGGCGAGTTCCTCGCGACGACGCGCGAGCGCAGCCTCGAGTTCTTCCTTCGCCGCGTTGATGCGAGCTCCGGCGGCAGGACGGTCGGCGGCGGCAAGTTTGCCCAGGGACTTGAGCAGTTCGGTCAGCCGACCGGACTTGCCGACGTAGCGTGCCTTGACGTTCTCGAGCGCCACCGGATCGCTGCATGCAGCGAAGTCGGCAAGGGCGCCTGCGACAATGGTCTCGAGCTCGTCCATTCTTCAGGGGGAAAAAAAAGGGAGGCGCTCAGCTGCCTGTAGCGCCTCCCTCGTTGGTCTTGGATGTTCAGGCCAGAGAGGCTTTGGCCTGCTCCGCGATCTTTCCAAAAGCCGCCTTGTCGTGAATCGCCAGGTCGGCAAGTACCTTCCGGTCGATGTCGATCGACGCCTTCTTCAATCCGTTCATGAATGTGCTGTAGGACAGGCCCAGCTCGCGCACCGCGGCGTTGATCCGCGCGATCCACAATCCGCGGAATTCCCGCTTCTTGTTGCGCCGATCGCGGTACTGGTACTGGCCCGCCTTCATCACGGCTTCCTTGGCAACGCGATAGACGTTGCCGCGGCGCCCGCGATAGCCCTTGGAAAGGCTCAGGACCTTCTTGTGCCGCGCCTTGGCGGTCACCCCACGCTTGACTCTTGGCATGGTTCGGCTCCCTTAGGCGTACGGCAACATGGCCTTCACCGAGTCCGCATTGGTGCTGTGGACGCCGGCGGGGCCGCGAAGATGCCGTTTGTTCTTGGTGGTCTTCTTGGTGAGGATGTGGCGCTTGAACGCCTGCGAGCGCTTGACGCTGCCGCTTCCGCGCACGCGGAAGCGCTTCTTCGCGCCGCTCTTGGTCTTCATCTTAGGCATGACAACGTTCCTTCGTCTTATTTGCTGCCCACCGCGGTGCTCTCCGGAGGAGAGGCTTGTTTGCTCGCTGGCTTACCGGCTTCGGGCTTGTTCGGATGATGCTTGGTTACAGCGGTCTTCTTCGGGGCCAGCAGCATCACCATTTGCCGGCCTTCGAGCCTTGGAAATTGTTCCACTACGCAGTACGGTTCCAGGTCGCCGCGAATGCGCTCGAGCAGGCGGATACCGAACTCCTGGTGCGCCATTTCCCGGCCGCGGAAGCGCAACGTCACCTTCGCCTTGTCGCCTTCGCCCAGAAACCGGATCAGATTGCGCAGCTTGATCTTGTAATCGCCCTCATCGGTGCTCGGGCGAAACTTGACTTCCTTGACCTGGATCTGCTTGAGCTTGAGCTTGGCCTCGTGCGCGCGCTTGGCCTCCCGGTACTTGAACTTGCCGAAATCCATGATCCGGCACACGGGGGGCTCGGCCAACGGCGCGATCTCGACCAGATCGAGTTCCGCTGCTTCCGCTCGTGCAATTGCATCCGCAATGGGCACGATACCGAGTTGCTCGCTGTCTGCACCTACCAGCCGGACTTCCGGAGCATTGATCTCTCCGTTGACCCGCTGTGCTTTGTCCTGGGCTATCGCATTACTCCTTGTCCGTGAAAAATAGGCCGTGCCGCCCGCCGCCCATCGTGTGCACGTCGACTCACTGACGTGACGCCGTCTCCCGCTGGAGACGTTCGATGAAGGAGTCCAGAGACATCGCCCCCAGATCCTCGCCGGTGCGGGTTCGCACGGCCACCTGACCAGCCTGCAGTTCCTTGTCGCCCACGATCACCTGGTACGGCAGCTTCTGCAAGCTATGTTCTCGAATTTTATAGGTTATTTTCTCATTACGCAAATCGGCAAACGCCCGGATTCCCGCCGCCTTGAGGCGTGCGCTAACCCCTTGCGCGTATTCGTTTTGCCGGTCGGTAATGGTCAGGACAACCACCTGGACCGGTGCCAGCCAGACGGGCAGGGCGCCGGCGTAGTGCTCGATGAGAATCCCGATGAAGCGCTCGAGCGAACCGACGATCGCCCGATGCAGCATGACCGGCACCTGCCGGGAGTTGTCCTCGGCGACAAATTCGGCGCCGAGCCTGGCGGGCATCGAGAAGTCGACTTGCATAGTGCCGCACTGCCAGGGGCGCCCCAGCGAATCGATGAGGTCGTAATCGATCTTCGGACCGTAGAACGCACCATCACCCGGTAGTTCGGTCCACGCCGTGCCGGAATCGCCGAGCGCAGCGCGCAGCGCTCCCTCCGCGCGATCCCAGACTTCGTCTGAGCCGATCCGCTTGGGCGGGCGTAACGACAACCGTATCGCGATGTCCTTGAAACCGAAATCCTTGTAGACCGAGAGCGCCAGCCGATTGAACGCAGTGACCTCGGGCTTGATTTGCTCCGGCGTGCAGAAGATATGGCCGTCATCCTGCGTAAAGGCGCGCACGCGCATGAGACCGTGCAATGCACCGGATGCCTCGTTGCGATGGCAGAAGCCGAACTCTCCATAGCGCAGCGGCAGGTCGCGGTAGCTGCGCAGGTCTGAGTTGAATATCTGCACGTGCCCTGGACAGTTCATCGGCTTGATGGCGAAGTCGCGCTTCTCCGATTCGGTCGTGAACATGTTTTCCTTGTAATTCTCCCAGTGGCCGGAGCGCTCCCAGAGCGTGCGATCGAGGATCATCGGGCCGCGCACTTCCCGGTAGCCATTGTCCTGATAGACCCGACGCATGTACTGCTCCACTTGCTGCCAAACGGTCCAGCCCTTCGGGTGCCAGAACACCATCCCCGGTGCTTCATCCTGCAAATGAAAAAGATCAAGAGCGCGGCCGAGCTTGCGATGGTCGCGCTTTTCGGCTTCCTCGATGCGGTGCAAATAGGCGTCGAGATCCTCCTTCTTCGCCCACGCCGTGCCGTAGATACGCTGCAGCATCTCGTTCTTCGAGTCGCCGCGCCAATACGCGCCCGCGAGCTTGGTCAGCTTGAACACGCGCAGCTTGCCGGTCGACGGCACGTGCGGGCCGCGGCAGAGGTCGGTGAACTTGCCTTCCGAGTAGAGCGAAATGTCTTCGTTGGACGGGATCGAGGCGATGATTTCCGCCTTGTAGTGCTCGCCCAGCGACTCGAAATACTTGACCGCGTCGTCGCGCGACATGAGCTTGCGCGAGACCGGCTCGTCTTTCTTGGCAAGCTCGGTCATCTTCTGTTCGATGGCGGCGAGATCCTCGGGTGTGAAGGGCCGCTTGTACGAAAAGTCGTAGTAGAAGCCATCCTCGATCACCGGGCCGATCGTCACCTGCGCGTCGGGGAACAGTTCCTTCACCGCATAGGCCAGCAGATGCGCGGTCGAGTGGCGCAACAGGTCCAGGCCGTCGGCATCGCGGTCGGTGACGATCGCGACATTGGCGTCGTGATCGATGGCAAACGACGTGTCGACGAGCTTGCCGTCGACCTTGCCGGCAAGGGCGGCCTTGGCGAGCCCGGGTCCGATCGCGGCAGCGACCTGGGCGACGGTGACGGGCGCATCGAAGTGCTTGACGGCGCCGTCGGGTAGTCGGATGTCAGGCATGGCGGCTTCCTTCAGGGGTCAGACCCCATAAACAAAAAAAGTGCGGACGAGCCGCACTTTTTCGCTGGACAGCCGCGTGCAAACTCGTTCCCGGGTCAATCGGTCTCCAAACGCGTTCGCGGTGTCATAACGCTGCCTTTCTGGCCTTCAAGTCGATACTGGTAGGCGCGATTGGACTCGAACCAACGACCCCCACCATGTCAAGGTGGTGCTCTAACCAGCTGAGCTACGCGCCTGAGAAAGGAATAATTATACGGGACTCCGCCGAGCGCCGCCACGCCGCCGCGCGCTCGACGGGGTCCCGGTCGTGTTCGCTAGCGGCCGTAGGTTGCGGTGAAGCTGACCTTGGCAAGTAGCGCAGTGCCGATGCCCTTGTTCAGCACGAAGCTGTACAGGCCCGCCGTTCCGGTCCTGGGCACGCCGCCCGCGACCTGCACGTCGTCGATGCTCAGCGCGTAGAGGGTGAAGATGTAGCGGTGGGGAGGGTCGCCCGCCGGAGGACATGGCCCGCCGTAGTTGCCATTGCCGCCCGTGGTACCGGTGTCCAGAAAGTCCGTATTGCCGCCGAATGCCGGCGCGGGCAGGGTGGCCGGGGAGTTGCCGGCGCGCTGCAGCCTACTGTTGTGGCGGTGAAAAGACGATCCTTGCGTAGAGATACGGCGATTAATTCATCGACAACCGTTCGAACGCCCGTGCTGGACCGCCACCAGTGATCCGGGTCAAACCGTCGATCCTCGACGGAAATCACACCGACCCGAACCTCGTCGCCAAGCGCTTTTTCGTAGAGGAGCCGAGATCTGCGGGCGTGGGGTCCGATCGTAACAACGTCGACCGAAGTGTTGCGCAAGCCTTGCGCTTGCAGCCACTGCTTGACGGCCATCGCAGAGTGAAACGTTCGATCCCGATAAGCTTCCTCAGAGGATGCCGTCGATACCTGTCGCTGGGGACGCCAAAGTTGATCAGCCTTTCCCCCTCGGCGTACTCGGGCAGGTCTTTTTCACCGTCCGCATCCTCTGATGTCGTCCCGACGGCAATGATTCTCCGGTAGCCGCCTTTGAGAAACTGTGTCGCGGCCTCACGATAAACGTACGTCGGCATCCACCCTTCGACGACCAGGAATTGACCACCGACCGGGCTGCTGATCGCCAGAAAGCCGCAGAGTCCCCGCACCAGGATCACAGTGAGCACCGCCGCAACCGTCAGGGTCAGCAGTCTGCCGGTCCAGGTCAGGGTCCAACGTTGCCGGCGTACAAGAAATCGTTCCAGCACGGCGGACGTCCAGGATTTCCGGCGCGTTGCCGGTGACTTGCTTCCGATATTGCGTGCCGCGTTACTTCGCGAATGCCGGAGCCCTGGTGGCCGGGCTCTTGGACGCAAGGCTTCGCACAGCCTGACTGACGACTCTCGCATTGCTCTGCTGTCAACTCGGCAAACATCGGCAGCGATAGCACCTCGTTTGCCGCTTGCTCGGAATGCGGAAATTGACCAGCTGTGTAACCCAGATCGGCAAACGCGGGAAGCAGATGAACGGGGATCGGATAGTGAATCCCGGTCTGGATGCCTTGGGCGTTCAGTGCTTCTTGCCATTGCTGGCGCTGGCCACTGCGTATCGCATAGACGTGATAGACGTGGCGAGCGTATGACATGGCCTCTGGAGTGGGGACCCACTGCCGGCCAGCAGCCTGTCGTAATGTTTTGCAACGGCACGACGCGCTTCCGTCCATGCTTCCAAATGCCGTAACTTGACCCTCAGCACGGCACCTTGAATCCCCTCCATCCGATAGTTGTAGCCCTTGAGGACGTGCTGATATTTCTTTTCCGCGCCCCAGTCGCGAAGCATGCGGATCGTGCGCGTGTAGTCGGCGTTGTTCGTCACCACCATGCCGCCTTCACCATAGGCGCCCAGGTTCTTGCCGGGGTAGAAACTGAAGCAGCCCATGTCGCCCATGCTTCCCGCGCGTCGCCCCTTGTACTCCGCACCGTGCGCCTGCGCGGCATCCTCGATGACGAGCAATCCCCGCCGCCGTGCGATTTCCAGGATCGGATCCATGTCCGCGCGACTGGCCATACAGGTGCACCGGAAGTATCGCCTTGGTTCTGTCGGTAATCGCGGCCTCGATCGCACCAACATCCATGGTGAAGGTTCGCGGATCGATATCGACAAAGACCGGCGTCGCTCCCGTGTAGTCGATCGCGGACACGGTTGCGACAAAGGTAAAGGGCACCGTGATGACTTCGTCGCCGGGGCCGATGTTTGCGGCAAGCAGCGCGAGATGAAGGGCGCTGGTCCCGGTATTGACGCCAATCCCGTGTGTCGTTTGACAGTAGGCCGCGAACTCATCCTCGAACGCGGCCACTTCACTACCAAGCGCGAATTGGCAGCTATCGAGAACGCCCTGGATCGCGGCGTTCACTTCAGTTTTGATCGACGCGTACTGCGCCTTGAGGTCGACGAATGGAATCACGCTGCTTTCCTCTAACGCTGGATGTACACGGTTTCGCCCTTTCCTTGCATCGAACTGGTGGCCGCCTCGATCAACTCGACCACTCGCAGGCCGAGATGCCCGTCGGTCTCTGGCACCTTTGCCGTGTTCGATGCAATCGACAAAATGCTCGCCCCCCACACTCAGTGCCTCTGTTGCCACAGAGTCTTGGCGCCCACATGTCCCCGGTCCGGTAGCCGACACGCATCTCATGGATCTTGCTTCGGATCGTCGGTGAAGCTGATTCCCTTGTCGTACACCTTGATCTTCTCGCTCGGCTCGAGGTCATCGTAGATGATCATCTTCTTGCTGCCGCCGACGAGAATCTGGCGCACCTTGACCGGTGCCAGCCAACTCACGTTGGTATGGGCGATGATCCCCGAATCGTAGAACAGAGTGATATACGCCAGGTTCTCAGGTGTTCCCGGGAAATGATTGGTGCCGCTGGCCGACACCGCGACCGGGTGTTCACCCAGAAGATAGTCGAGGATCGAAAAGTCGTGCACAGCAAGGTCGGCGATCACGCTCACGTCGCGCTGAAACAAACCGAGATTCACCCGGGTGGAATCGTAGTAATAGACTGCGGCCGAGTTCGCCGCTCTTGATGATCTCGGCCATCTTGCGGACTGCACCGGTGTAGACAAAGGTGTGATCGACGAACAGAACACGCTGCCGCCGTTCGGCTTCGTCGATCAGTTTCTGCGCCTGAACCGAAGTTTCGGCCATGGGCTTTTCGAGCCATAGATGCTTGCCGGCTCCTGAGAGCTGCCATGCCAAGCTCGAAGTGGGTCCTGACCGGCGTGGCGATCGCGATGGCGTCGATCGACGGATCCGCAAGCAGATCCTGGAAATCCGTGGTCGCCTTTACTGCGGGATAGCGTCGCTGAACGATCGCAAGTTTCTCCGTGTCGACGTCCGCGACCGCGGCAACAGTAGCCCCTGGCGTCTCGGCGAAATTTCTGACCAGATTGGGGCCCCAGTAGCCGTAACCGACGATGCCGACATTGATCATTGCGTCGCGCCTCTCTTGTTGGACATCATTGCGGCCTTGATCGAATTGACGACAGAGGTAGCCGTTCCCGGACGCATAGTCGAAGTGTCGAGTATAAACACATGATCAGGTTCGTGTGCGCGTGCTCCCAATGACTCGTGCAGGTACACCTGCGACTATCGCGTAGTCCGGCACGTCTTTGGTGACGACTGCTCCTGCACCGACCAGCGCCCCTTCACCGATCGTCACCCCTGGAACGATCGTGGCATTGGATCCGATTGACGCCATGCGCTTTACCCGTGTCGTGACCACCTTCCAGTCCGCTTCGGTCTGAAGACTGCCATCTGCATTTGCAGCGCGGGGGTAACGATCGTTGGTGAACATTACACCGTGCCCGATGAAGACGCCGTCATCGATGACAACGCCTTCGCAAATGAACGTGTGTGAAGATATCTTGCACCGGGCGCCGACTATCGCGTTCTTCTGAATCTCGACAAACGCGCCAATCTTGGTTTCGTCGCCGATCGTGCACCCGTACAAGTTAACGAGTGACGGCTGGAAGATACTTACGTTCTCTCCGAGGCAAACCGTATCGGAGATGGGCATCGCAGAACCTTTCTTTATCTGGTCTTATCGAGAATCAGCATTTGTTGTCGAACACCTTGATCATTGCCTGTGTCATCCTGGCGAATTCACGAAGATCATTTCGCCGTAATGAGCTTCCGATCTTCTAGGAACATTGGCGATAACACTGCCGGCCACCATGGATAAACCGCAACAAATAGCCACGGTTCCTGAGGCTTGCGCGCCGACCCTGCAGAGTGTACAAGATAACGCAATCTGCGCGACACAGTGTCTGCTCGTCGGTAAACTATCAGTGTAACCTTGCGGAAGATTGATCAGGCGCTTTTCGACGCAAATCAGTTTGACGGTGCCCAAACTCGAGCCACCGCAAACAGCAGTGACTCTGGCCAAATTAGCTGTACATAACAAGGCATCATGCCCAAAGGCTGCGTTATGCGAGACCAAGCCCGCACTGGCAGGAGCAAGGGGCTTAGTGGTGTTTGCCACCACAGTACGTTTTGGGGAAACATGCTAGCGGCACGCCCAGTCCCCGCCAGACGATTGTATTAGCGTAGCGCCCTGCTGGCGATCGATTTCGCGCGCTTCGATTCTCTAGACGGGGAATTGGAATTGATTTGCGCAAGCGCTATGGACCAGTCTTCTGCTCTAAAGAGCGTGAAACCGTTAAGTGTGCGAGTCCTTCCGTGGATTCTCTTTGCCACCCTGATGCTCGTGGCAGTACGCGTGCTCGCCGGGACGGTGAGCTTGGCTTGGGACCCAGTAGCCAGTCCTTTGTTGGTCACCTATTCCGTGTACTACGGGCCGTCCGCTGGACACTACACACAGCAACTCGACGTCGGCGACGCGACCAGATTCACGGTTTCGCAACTCGTCGAAGGCACAACTTACCACTTTGCCGTGAGTGCGGATGACGGAGTGCACTTCCCAAGCGGTTTCTCCAACGACGTTAGCGCGACCGTGCCGTATAGCAAACCAGTTGCGGATTTCAGCGCCAGTACGACATCGGGGACCGCACCGCTGGCGATGAACTTTATGAGCACATCGACTGGGCGCATTGATACCTACACCTGGAGCTTCGGGGACGGCACGACCAGCAGCACCGAGAATCCAGCTCATGTCTATTCCGTCGCGGGCGACTACACGGTCAGTCTCACTGTTGCTGGCCCCGGTGGCAGCGATATCCTGACGCGCAATAACTACATCGCGGTATCTGCTGCTGTCAGGGTCCGGTGGTACCGGAGCATCCTCGTCTGGGGATTCCAGCGACGCCCGATCTGCGTACGAAGACACCATTTTGAGAATGCGAGGGAAGGGGCAGCAGAAATATCCTCGTCAAGGTGGCGACTCCGAAACGTCTGATCGACTACTCGGATATTGCGATTCGAGCCTTTACTTCAACGAGACAGCAAGTTCTCGTGTGCCGAGGTCGGCGATGCCACCTATATGCGCGTATCGATCAGAATCGGAATGAGAGGCGAATCAAACGAGCGCTTGTCCCGCGCCCGCTGTCCGCCCTCGCAGATAACGTAGCGCTGGGGTTCACATTTGAAATCTTGAAATGATACTGGAATCGTGAAATGAAGATCACAGTGGTCGGCGGGGGGCGCATGGGACTTCCGCTTGCATGCACCTTCGGCAAACACGGCGCCCACGTCACCGTGAGCGACCTCAACCCCGCGATCGCGCAGGCGATCGATGCCGGCGCATGTCCCTATGAGGAACCGGGATTGGCCGAAGTCATGAGCGATTTGCACCGCGACGGTCGCTTGCACGGAACGACGGATACCACCAACGCCGCATCTGAAGCGGACGTAATCGTTGTCATCGTTCCCGCTCACCTGACGCCGGATCGTTACATCGACTTCACCATTCTGCAGGCGGCCTCTGCCGACGTCGGCAAAGGACTGAAGCAAGGCGCACTGGTGATCTACGAAACCACCGTAACGGTGGGCGGTACTCGAAGTCGCCTGATACCGGTTTTGGAGAAGAACAGTGGGCTCAAGGCCGGCGCGGACTTTCACGTCGCCTACAGTCCCGAGCGTGTGAAGGCGAATTTGGTGCTGTCGCGCCTCGAAACGACGCCCAAGGTTGTCGGCGGGCTCGATCCCGTTTCACTCGGCAAGGCGGCCGCCGTCTATCGCGAGTTCCTCGGTGCGCCGATTGACGAGGTCGGAAGCATCGAAGCTGCCGAAATGACCAAGCTCCTTGGGATGCTCTACCGCGACGTCAACATTGCTCTTGTGAACGAACTGTCGGCTTTCTGCGAGATGGCAGGCGTGGATTTCGACCGCGTGCGGTCTGCCGCGAACAGCGATGGGGAAGCCAACCTCCTCATTCCCGGGATCGGCGTCGGTGGCCATTGCACGCCGGTCTATCCTTACTTCCTGACCCGGGAGTCGCGTCGACTGGGCGTGACGCAGATAATCTCGGAAGCGGCTCGCGAGATCAACGACTACCAGCCGACGCGGCAGCTGGACCGCGTAGCCGCCGGATGGAAGTCTCTCAATGGACAGAAGGTACACATACTCGGGCTCGGGTTTCGGCCTGGCGTGAAAGTCGACACCTTCAGCCCTGCGTACGCACTGCGTGATCACCTGCTACGCATGGGCGCGGTCGTGACGATCGAGGATCCGCACTACTCCGATGCCGAACTGCGTCAGGCGGGCTTCGATGGTGGAAGCGTCGATGTGTCGAGCGTGCTGGTCCTGAATACCGCCCATCAGGAATTCGCGCGACCCGACTTCGCGGCGTGGCGAAAGGCGGGCGTGGAGGTAGTCCTCGACGGACGCAATTTATGGAACCAGGCCGAGGCCGAACAGGCCGGCATCCTCTATTTCGGCATCGGCCGCTCCTCGCGCAGCGAACGACACTGAATTCGCGATAGTGCTGGTGAAGCCGGCGACGCGACCGCGTCGACGCACCACCAGGTCGATGATCCGCGCGCCACGCCCATGAATCGAGTCCTGCATCAACACGCGTCAACGACCAAGCGAAAGGTGCTCATCGTCGTCGAGAATCTATCGGTTCCATTCGACCGGCGGGTCTGGAGAGAGTGCCATGCCCTGCATGAGGCGGGTTACCAGGTGTCCACCATCTCGCCCATGGGTGCCGGAGCAGATACGAAAAGGCACGAGGTGATTGACGGGATCTCAATCTACAGATATCCGATCTACCACGCCAGCGGAAGCTTCCGGTCCTACGTCCTTGAGTACAGCGTCGCGCTGATCATGTCGTTCTGGCTCATGTGGGTCGTGCTGGTACGCGAGGGCTTCGACGTGGTCCAGATCTGCAACCCGCCGGACCTTCTAATCTTTCCGACACTGCCATTCAAGCTGCTGGGTAAGAAGGTGATCTTCGACCAACACGACATCTGTCCGGAGATCTACGAGACGCAGAAGGGGGTGCAGGGAGTGCCGAACTTTGTCGTGCGCGTGCTGGTCCGCCTCGAGAAGCTGACGTATTCGTTCGCCGATGTTGTGATGGTCGTCAATGAATCGTGCCGGCGTATTGCATTGGAGCGCGGCGGCAAGAGGGAACCGGACGTGTTCATCGTGCGCAATGGCCCGTCGTTGCAGAACATCCAGAATGCCGTGCCGAATGCCGCATTGAAACAGGGCAAACGGCACTTGCTGTCCTATGTCGGAATGATGGGTCCGCAGGAGGGAATCGACGTGCTCTTGCGCGCGGTTCGCAACCTCGTGACGGTCCATCGGCGCCGCGACTTCCACGTTCGCATCATGGGCGGAGGGACCGTTCTCGATCAGATGAGGGCCTATGCTGTCGAGCTCGGCATCGGTGAGCTCGTGACCTTCACCGGCAGCGTGGACTACACGCAGGTCATGGAGGGGATCGCGAGCGCGGACCTTTGCCTGTGCCCGGATCCCAAGACGCCCTTGAGCGACAAGTGCTCCCTGGTCAAGGCAATTGAATATATGAGCCTCGGGCGGGCATTCGTCGCCTTCGATCTCGAAGAGGTTCGGCTGTCGGCCGCCGACGCGGGGGCCTACGCCAAACCGGGCGACGAGGCGGACTTTGCCGATAACGTCGATCGGCTTCTGGACGACGAAAATCTGCGTGTATCGATGGGCGAACTCGGTCGGAATCGGGTGATGCAACGACTGACCTGGGAGCACTCCAAGGAGGCCTTGTACGCCGCGTACAACGAGGCATTCCACAGGATGTCTGGAGCGATCGGAGGGTCGGCAAAATGAGAATCGTGTTCCTGGCAGTCGACGACGAGTTCGCCGGCCGCATGCAGCGCGACGTCTACGAGTGGTACCCGCAATGGGTCGTAGGTTCGGTTATTTCCACCTGTGCGATCTATAAAAAGTCGAAGCTTGGCGCGACGCTGTTCGTCCTCAAGCGCTCGGGATTCCGTTACGGCGCGGAGATGTTCAGGATGAAGGTTGTGCGCAAGCTGACGCGCGACGATGTGCAGACCCGACCGTCGCAGCTGGCGCAAGGCCACGGCGTCGAGACCTTTAGCAGCAAGAACATCAATGACGAGGAGAGCATTGCGCGACTCGAGGCTTGGTCCCCCGACCTCGTCATCTCGACGAATTTCAGCCACTACATCGGTGGGCGTGCGCGCAAGGTCGCGCGCTTCGGGACCTGGAATCTTCACAAGTCGTACCTCCCTGACTATCGCGGCATGGCACCGAGCTTCTATGCGCTGCTGGATGGGGCAACCCACGTCGGGGCGACGCTGCACGAGATCGCGGACGGCTTCGACACCGGCGGCATCATCCGGCAGGTGCGGGTTCCGGTACAGGCAAACGACACGGTCTACTCGCTGAACCAGAAGACGTCCGACGCAGGTGGTCGCATGATGGCGGAACTGCTTGGCCAGACGGATCCGGCCCATCTCGCCGCAACGCCACAGCCGACCGGGCCGTGGGTGAACCACAGCTACCCGACGCGAGCTCACATCCGAGCCTTCCTGGACAAGGGCCTCCGATTCTGAGCATTGCGGGCGCTCTCTTACAGAGGGCCCAGTGCGCCACACAGCCTGACCAAGCTTCCACAGATTGGAATTTGCACAGATGCTGAAAAACTTCCTCGAGCACACGCGCTGCCACGAAAGTGCACTGGACGCACTTCTGTCGGCGGTGGCCCACAAATCGCGGGCCGATGTCGACGCCCTCGAAGGTGATCCCCGGCGCATCCCGCAGGTCGTGTTTCAATCACCTGCGCTCGCTCATGAGAACTTCACTGCGATCTTGGAGCGCGTCCGCACGGGCGGCGGGACGGCCGCTGCGCTCTCCGCGGTCGACCTTGCCATCGATACGCTCCGCATGGAACGCTACATCGAGAACTCGGTATCGGGCGAGAAGCAGCGTGGAGTTGAGATCCGTCGTCCGACAGATGTACTACCTGATGCGTCCCTTGTTCCCGGTCTCGTTCCGCAAGTACCTGCAGAGGGCCGCCCTTCGGGAGTGGGACGTAATACCTTTCCCTAGATGGCCGGTGGACGTGACGACCGAGAACCTCATGGAAGCGACTTGGGAACTGGTGCTGAGGTCGGCAGATGTCGACGAGTTACCGTTCATCTGGTTTTGGCCGGATGGGCACTCGAGCGCCTGCATCATGACTCACGACGTCGAGACAAAGTCAGGGCGCGATTTCTGCCCCACGATGATGCGGATGGAGCACCGCGTCGGAATCAGTTCAGCCTTCGAAGTCGTGCCGGAGGAACGGTACGCCGTGCCGGACTCCTTTCTGCAGGACATCCGTGACCAAGGATGCGAAGTTTGCATTCACGGGTTGAATCACGACGGCCGCCTGTTTAGCTCTTCAGAGATCTTCTTCGAGCGTGCCAAGAAGATAAACGCTTATGCCGAGCAATGGCACGCGCTGGGCTTTCGGTCGCCGGTCATGTATCGAAACCTCGAGTGGCTCTACGCGCTCAATTTCGCGTACGACATGTCGGTACCGAATGTCGGTCATCTCGACCCGCAGCGTGGCGGGTGTTGCACGGTCATGCCGTACTTCATCGGAGACATGGTGGAGTTACCGCTGACCACTATTCAGGACTACTCACTCTTCAACATCCTGCAGGAGCGCTCACTGGACCTTTGGATCGAGCAGACCGAGGCGATCCGTGAAAGGCATGGACTCATGAGCTTCATCATCCATCCGGACTACGTCAACGAGGACTGGTCCAGCGGCGTGTACGACGCCCTGCTAGACCACCTGGCGTGGCTGCGGTCGGATCACGGAGTCTGGATCGCCCTGCCGAGAGAAGTGAACGCATGGTGGAGGGCCCGGCGCGACATGCGCTTGGTCAATGGTGGCGGAGGTTGGAAAGTCGTGGGTCCCAATGCCGAACATGCGCGGATCGCCTACGCCAGGCTGAGCGACAACAAAATGACCTACCGGCTCGTGTAATCGCACGTTCTGCCGAGCAGTGCGCAAAGCCCACTGCGACCGGAGTGCAGGTGGTTCGCAAAGCTCGACTACTGGAATTGCGGTAGTTCGCGCCAAACGGTTGACTGGTTTGTGCGGGTTCGGCGACACCGATATCGGCGCGGCGGGCGCTCGTTCGATGCGCCCTCGCGATGCGCCAGCCGTCACGAAAAGCTCGAGTAACTGCGCGCCCGTTCCCGCCAGAAGTCGTTGATCGTCCGCCCATCCGTCGCCAACCCGCCCATCGCTTGGACCCGCTCGACGAGGTCCCAATACAACCGGTCGTAGCCCGGATCGCGTGCGCCCCCGAAAACGATTGGGTGCCACACCACCGAAACGGCGCCGCGCTTTCGCTGGAGGTCTTTCAGGCCCGACTCGATGACATCGCGCGCAGCCTGCTGGCCGCAGCCCCATGTAGCCGCGCAGCGTGACGTCCATGAAGAACAGGCTGATCTCCACGACGTCGTAAGGACGGTTCTTGGCGAGGCAGAAGGGGAAGTAAGGGTACGAAAAACCGGCGCGCGGACCCGTTCGATCCGGGAATCCCATCGACATGTCGTATTGGATACCCGCCTCCTCCTGGGCGGCGAACAGCGTGTCGTAGTCGAACGAGAGAAAGTGCTGACGCGATCCGATCGGGCGCCCGAGTCGCTCCTCGAGAAGCGCCGCTTCCTCGACGTACCACGAGCGTTGCTCGGTGGATCGATAGCTGCCGTGGAGGCAGAGGTCGAATCCCGCGCGGGTGATCGCGCGGAGGTAGTCGCGCGTGCGGTCGTCACGGATGTCGTAGTTGACGTCGGCAGGATGGCGGCGAGCGACGGCGACCTGGAAGGACGACCGGACGCCGCGTCGTGTCTCCTCCGCGATGATTTCCGGCACGCAGCCATACGGATCGCGCCCCGCCAGCAGCGACTTCAATAGTCCCGCCCCCGCGCGAAGCGCGTCCACCGGGTCGCGTTGTCGTACGAGATGCCGAAGCATGCTCTTGCCGCCCTGAAGCACGTTGTCGAACAGGCCCGACGGCAGGAAATCGACGTCATGCGAGAGCGACGACCGCGAAGCTCGCTTCAGACGGCCAGTCGAATCGGTTCTCGTACGGGCCACCCTGGCCGTCGCGCAACGAAGCCAAGGCTGTCCTGAGTCGTTCGAGATAGCGATCCACGATGTCCTGCGGGATGCCGAGTCGCGCGAATACCGAGGTCGCCCGGAGCTGGCGAGAGCCCGATCGGGTCGCGCGTTTGCGTTCCGACCAGGACGAGAGAAAGTAGAAGGCGTTGGCCACGAGGTCGAATGGAATGTCGGACGGCCCCGAGAACGCGGGATCGGTCTGGGGAAAAACCGCGGCGAGCCCGTTCGCCTCGCCCGTCGATTCGACGTCCGAGTCGCCATCGAACAGACGCCCACGCATCCGGGCGATTTGCGATCGCGACGCATCGGTGCAGTGGCAGGGACGGGTCCTTCGACGGGGCGTAGAGAATCCATGCCCCATCTGGCGGAGGGGTGCCCACGTACTCCACTGGAATACCGCAGGCCATGAACAACGTATCGAACACATAGCGCACGCGCGGCTGGACCGATTCCGCGCAACGAATGACGACACGGAGGGGAGGGTACGGCGTGGTTGTTACGCAATTGGCGAACGTCTGATTCGGCTGGGACCGGCGGAAGTTTTATCGGTCGCGGACGAACGCAACTGGTCGCTGGGCGGCGTGATGCCGGCGGGACGCCAAGGTACCGAGGTAGAGCAGATCGGAGCACTATCGCCGGAACAGGAGCACGGAGTGTAGTCGATGCCGGTGAGCGTGAACATCCGATAGCTACAACGGAAATCGCACTTATAGCACTCGCGCAGAGCTACGCCGCAGCTCCTTCGGAGGGTGCCCGGTGCGATGAGTAACCAGCGCCCAGCCCCGGTGCCGGGCTCATTCGGCATGGGTGTACAAGCCGTGCGCTACAAGTTGCCGGGATCAGCGCTTCGAGGTCCCCCGATCTCGGGCTACGGGACGTGCGATGCTTTTCCCTCGAAGCGTCTTGACGAGGGATTATGACAACGGTATAAAGTGTCGGTGAAGGTCTTATTGTGAGCAAGAATGTGGTGCATGACTCGCTCCGTCCGTACGACCGACGGTCAAGGGCGATGATCCGAAGGACGTCAAGTTGTACGACAGTCGACCGTTCGTGTACACCAATTCACTTAGTGCCGGGTTTCCGATTGATTCGGATCCCGGCAGTCCGAACAGCCTGCTGGTCTACAACAATACCTGTTCAGTCGTCACTAACAGCGGGCGACATTTCCACGTCGAATTCAGGAATAACATCATCCATACGGGTCCACTCACGCTGTCGGACGCTGCCACGGCTGCCGTACCCGAATCGAAGAGCATTCAGTCACTTCTCTGAATGGAAACCATGAAACTTGCGAACGCCTGGATCCGTATACAAATATTACTGTCGGTTCAATTGTTGGAATTACGAGCCCAGCTTCGGGCGCGACCATCAATGCCTCTGGCTGCTCGAGCGCTGCTGTTCAGACAGCCATCAATTCGACCGCCGCCGGCGATACTGTCGTCATTCCGGCGGGCACCTGCGCCTGGACCACTCAGGTCTCGTGGACGGCGCCGGCGAATGTGATCCTCCAAGGAGCGGGAAACACTTCCGTCGGTGGAGGAGATCAGACAGTCATCATTGACAACTACGTCAGCAATAACGCATTGCTGATGTTAACGACCAACTCGAGTGGTACGTTTCGGCTAACCGGCATCACCTTCCAAGGTGGGTCCACCGGAACTGGGAACGACAAGTATGATGGAATGGTGCAGGTGGGTGGAACGTCAGGCAGATTCCGCGCGGACCACATTCACATACTTTCCACAACCTACAGTCCACCTACGAACGGGGCACTGTTGGAGATTATTGGATGCGTATACGGAGTGGTAGACCATTCGCAATTCGACAATAGAGCAAATAGTGTCAACAACTCTATCCGAGTTTTCAATCAAGGCACGTGCTATTCCGACGCGCTGGGCCTAGGAGACCAGGCATTCGCTGCGCCAACTGGCTTGGGTTCTGCGAAATTTATTTTTGCCGAAGACAACGTATTCAACGGCGGGGCATCGAATGATTGCTTGGACGGTGGTAGCTTTGTATGGCGTCATAACACTTTGAATATGACCGCACCCGCACCCAGCGTTCAGACCCATCCCACCGCAGGGAGCCGCCACCGGGGATGCCGCGCGTGGGAGATATATGGCAATACGTTCAATGCAATCGCTGGAAATTACATAAGCTCCGCCTTCTGGGTAAGTGCAGGAACCGGTGTATTTTGGGGCAATACGTTTCCCAGCAGCGCGGTAGGTGGGGGCACCGGCTATGGAAACGTTATCACTGGCCATGTCATGAGATATGACAACGCTACTTATCCTGCGACAGCTCGCCCCGAACGGGTGGGGTTATTGCGGTACTCATCAGACAGGTCTATCGAGCGCGTGGGACCAGAATCGAGACTCAAGTGGTTATGCCTGTCTTGATCAGATTGGTAGGGGCCAAGGACAATTGATAGTTCTTGATTTCCCGAACACCAAAAATAGCGTCACCGGCACAATCGCGTGGCCCAATCAAGCTCTTGAGCCAATTTATGAGTGGCTGGACGCTTATAGTCCCGTCCCCAGCAATCCCAGTCACATCTGGTCGCAGGCTGACCCGCTGGCGCAACAGAACCGGGACTACTATCTTGGGACATCCGACTCGGGCAACCCAATTTCGTTCAATGGAACAGTGGGAGTTGGAAAAGGTCTGCTTTCCGCACGGCCCTCAACGTGCACTGTTAAAGTAGCGTACTGGGCAACGGACACCAACACGCTATATCAATGTTCGTCCAGCAAATTCGTGGACTTCCTACTACACGCCGTACACCTATCCGCATCCGCTCGTCTGGAGACTCGCTCAGCCCGCCAGCGAACCTCAGAGTGCAATAGTGGCCCCGACCCACCGTGCCGCCAAAATTTCTACCAAGATTATGACTTGACCACCCGAGGAAACTTCCTGGCTACTGCCGACAAACGTGCAAGAGCTTGTTGACACGACCCACCTGCACAGCCAAGTACCTAGTCAAGGCTAAGGAACTAAGTCGGTATACTTGAGCGTTCCGTGGGTCCAGAGACGTAGCTATGAAAGAGACCGCAAAACAGCGGATAAAAGACTTTCTTACGCGAGCCGGATGCTATCAGCGGCTAAAGGTTTCAAGCCTTTATGACGTCTATTGCCGAGTTGCAAATCGACAGGAAATCGAAAACAGAGATCGGGATCTGGCCTTCTACCGTGAAATACTACAGGGATTTCGAAAAGGAGATCTCATCTTTGATATTGGCGCCAATCTAGGTCATAAGACTCAGATCTTCCTCAGTCTCGGCGGACGCGTTATTGCTATCGAGCCCGACAAGTCGAATCAGGAAATTCTGAGGAAGGCTTCCATTCTTTCCGTCTCCGCAAAATGCCGGTTACTATCGTAGGAAAGGCAGTGAGCGATAAAGCGGGATCCGAAATCATGTGGATTGAGAAACCGGGTTCGGCATTAAACACTCTAAACACCAAGTGGGTAAACGCTCTGCAAAGCGACGCGCACCGTTTCGGCAAATGCGTAGAGTTCCAAGAGAATCAAATTGTGGAAACTATCACGATGGAGGACCTTTTCAATTCCCACGGCCGCCCGTTCTTCATAAAAATCGACGTGGAACGGCGTGAAGTCGAAGGTGCTAAGCGGAATGCACCGAGCCGTTCCTTTCGTGTCACTCGAAGTCAATCTTCCGGAGTTTGGACCTGAGGGGTTGCAGTGCATTGATTGCCTTGAGCGCATCTCGTCCCGGGATCATTCAGCTATACGGCGGATTCGATTCGGGGCCTGCCTCTCAAAGAGTGGCTTCCGTGCGAAGAGTTCATAGACGCATTCAATAATTGCCGGGAATCTTGTATCGAGATATTTTGGCGCTCCAACGCCACAGCATTCTAGCTTGCCAGCAGTGGCCTGCGCGCGTCTTTTGATTGCTATGCGTATTCGGTTAGATCAACGCACCTAATGCGCGGTGTTCGGGCTCGGCTCGTGCGACGACGGGTTGGGGCTAGATGCCCGCAACGACCGGCGCGGCTGCGTTGCTCGCGATCTCGGATAGTCGATCGCAATGATGTAGAACATCGTCCAGACCGGGTGGACGGCCTTGAAGCCAGCCTCCGTAAAATTGAACGCGATAATGGCAACAAGGAAAGGCAAGCCGAAACCGGGCGAAATCGAAGTCGATCAGGGCCTGTTTGGTTATCTTGCGGAACGTCGAGACCAGTACGCAGGCCAACAGATACGAACACCAACGCTTCCAAGGTTCAAGTAGGTCTCGATATATCCGTTGTGTGCCTGGTTGGGGTGCCACCACCATTTCGCCCAAAGTGCTTCGATCCGCGGGCCCAGCCAGAAGCTCTCGAATCCTGCTCCCAAGATCGGACTGTCCTGCATGGCGAGAACATCCGACCCAGACCTTCGTGCGGTCCGTCAGCGTCGGGTCGCGCCCAACGAAGTCCAGCAGCGAAGCATACAAGTCGAAGGCAAGTTCGCCGCGACGACCAAGACCAGTCCAGCGACAACATAGGCTCCGATCAGTCGCCTGTTCACAGCGCCCATGGCAAGCATCGTGGCGACCCCGAGCACGAATGAGGCAAGAGACGTCGCGCTGTTCGCCTGCCACAGCAGCCATGCGATTAGGCCGAGGAATAAGGCGCTGAGACCAAATTCCCACCGACGCTCGCGGCGGTCCCCGGCCCGGCCCGCCGTCAAGAGGTTCCAGACAGAAGAACAGCCCGAAGATCAAGCATTGGTAGCCGAGATCGTTCTTGGTGAGTCCCACTCCATTGTTGGTGGGCTGGCCAGACCATGTGTCGAAACTACGGCCATATTGCGGGAAATATTTGATCAGCAACACGGAGAACGGGATCAGCAAGTAGGCGCATCGCTTCATCACGATCCGCAGCGCGCCGACCGGGTTCGGGTCAGTCAGAATGATCAACGCCATTACCGGATGGCCGAGCGTCTTGATCCAACGCTTGAATGCGATGAACGGAAAATCCGACCACAGGATTGCGAGAAACCCGTAGATGAAGAGCGCAACAAGCCACCGGTTGTTTCGTACGATCGCACCGATGGCCGCGTGCCGTTGGCCTAGCACCCACAAGCCTGCCAGAATCAGCGCGAGGAAATAGAGTGCATCGAGCGGGCTTCCGTCGGGTCCATCGGCCGACACGGAATGCGTGTGCCAAGGTCGATCCATTGGGAGACGAACCTCGACGCCGCGATCGCGATCCACATTACGGGCAACCACAGGGCCGGACTAAGCTTCCCTTCGTTCAACCGGTCCCGGCCGAAGAGAACCAATACGAACCCGATGGTGAGGAACAGCGCAAGGGAAGGTGGCATGGGGTCGTGTTATTGCGTTTCGGATCCGTCAAGGCCGCGCTTAGTCGCGCTGCTAGGCTCCCTCGCTGCGCGGCAGTCGACGTCGCATGCTCACTCGCCGGCGAGCAGCCGTCGATACACTGCTTCGGTGATATTGGCGACGGTCGCCCAGGAGTGCCGCTCGTTTGCGAACTTGCGAATGTCGGATCGATTCGACTCCAGGTCCCGCCACACGGTGCTGGAGAAGTACCCTTGAATCACCCGCGCCAGATCCGTGGAGTCCCGCGGCTTGCAGATAAAGCCAGTCTTTCCGTCGATGACGTCCTCGCGCAACGAGCCGACGTCCGTGGCGATCACCGGCAATCCGAAGCTGTAGGCGAGAAAGGGCACTCCGCTTTGATAGATGTGTGTATAGGGAATTGCCAGCACGTCCGCGGCCTTGAAATACTGCTCGACCTCCTCATCGGGTATGTGCTCGACCCGCATTATGACGCGCTCTCGAATGCGTTCGACAGACACTTTGCGCTCGATCGCCCGCCAGTAGTCTTCGCTTCCTTTCTTGACCTTGCCCGCGATGATGAGTCGGAATCGGCTGTCCTCACCGATCAGCTCCGCAATCGCGTCGACCAAATACTCGAGTCCCTTGTAGGGGGCGATCTGGCCAAAAAAAAGCACGGAGACTTCGCCCGGGCGTACTCCAAGCCGCTGCTTCGCCTCGTCGATCGTCATGCCGGTCGTCGGAATCGTATTGTTGATTCCGAACGGGATCACGCTGACCTTGCGCCTCCGGCACCGCGAACTCCGCCTGCAGTTCGCGCTTCATCCGTCGGTATGCACGAAGATGTGGTGGGAGAGTCGATACTGGATTCGGAGCGAAAGGCGGTTGAGCGCGCTGTCTTTGTCGTCGCGCCGCGCCGCATTGACGTTGTGCGCGGTAAGCGCCACTTTCCGGCCCAAGCAGACAGTAATATGCCATCAGCGCGGTTCGGTCGAACGTCTCGAACTTGTTGTTCCACAGGATATGGAAGATGCGTGGCTTGGCCAGCATTGCGTACTTCAGTAGACGAACGTAATAGATCGACAGCCTGATGGCCTTCCTGGCAAAGCTAACGTTCTCCCGTTGGTCTCCTCGCAGGTTGAGAAAGTTAACCAGCGGCGTGTTGTGCAGCTCCGGAGCATCCACTCTGTCGCTGCCGATGAAATCCACGTAAACGCCGCGTTCGACCAACGACAAGGCCAAGCCCAAGGCGTACGACCGGTCATCTCCGCCAGTCAGCAGTGCGACCCGGATGGATTGCGATGCGGGCGCGCCTTGCCATCGCCGTTGCTTCATCAGGCCAACCCGACCAGCGCCACGCCCTTTGGATGGCTATCACTTAACCGGCGACTCGGGAGGACGTCAGTTGGCGCGGAAAGCGTCTGCATGACCGCGCTGCGGACCTCGTCAAGGCCGACCGCCGTCGTGGCACGAGGATCCAGCCCGCGCTTGTAGAAGAACTCGCCGAGAAGAGGCGAAACGATCTTCGTCTGCAGGCCGTAGTCGTGGATCTCCCATGGACTCGTGCAGTTGAAGATCGTCACGCACGGGGTGCCGACCCCAAGTGCAAGATGCATCGGCAGGCTGTCCCCGCTGACGAGGCAGCGATGGTTCTTGACATCGCCCAGGTGCGCGAGCAGCGAATCCCTGTGCGGCAGCACGTTGACACGTAGCCCTGCCGCCTCGAGTTCACGCTTGAGCACGTCATAGTGCGCCCAGCTCTTCATTGGCCACACCGGGCCCGCCGCCGGTGCGATTGCGACATCCCCGGATAGATCAGTCTCCGCAGCCTCTGGCAGCACATATCTATCGCCATCGAAGCGGAATCCCAGCCCCTCAAAAATCAGTTCCTGATACGTGCGACGGTTGAGAAACTTCAGCTCGTCTGCTTTCTGCCTGCCGTGGACGCTGATGAGACTCATGTCGAACCAGCGACGCGCGTCGTCGGTATACCGCAGCTGATCTGTCCTGTTCAAATACGCGCCGAAAAGCTGTTTGTGCCGAACACTCTTGACGAACGCGGCAACCTCCAGCTCGTCCTCGAGATTGATTACGAGGTCATACTCGGAATCGAGGACGCGCGAGCGACTTTCCCAGGACACGCATCGAAGATTCCTCGCCAACGCATCGAGTAGCACAAGGTTATTTTGAGCTGTCACCCAGGTGATGTTGCCGGACAGGCGATGCAACAAGGGAGTCGTACGCACGACATCACCTGTCGCGTTAAGTTTGACGATTAGAATATTCATCGCTTACCTGCCACGAATACGTCAGGTGCTACGCTCATCTGCTCCTGAGCACCACGGACCAGTAGGCGATCCACCGCCTCAAGAGTTAGAATCGCATTGATTTCCCGCAAATAGTTTCTACGACCACGTACATGATCAGAGACAACCGATGTTAGAAAGCGAGAATTCCAGTATGGCATCCGTCGGGTTTGTGCATCGGTGATCACATCACCGATGTAGGGCGCCAGTTCTCGTCGGAACCAGCTTCTGTAGGGCAGGAACTTGTGCAACCCGAGCAGTCCGACCTTTGAGAGAGATCCGATGGAGGGATCGAACGGCGAAAGCCAATGTGGCAATCCCTCCGTGTGGAGATAATCAAGCTTAAATGTGGCTTCGGCGAAGATCCGTTTCATCAGAATACAAGAGACCGCGATCACTCATTACCGCCCGATCCGTCGGGATTTTGGCAAGCTGTCGGATTCGTGTTGGTAACAAACTGCAGAGCGGACCTCGGCGAATTGCGCGAACTGGCGGGCGCTTGATACGCAAGGCTGACGATTTCGTTGTCAAGATATGGTGTTCGAAATGTCAGTTGAGATCTGCCAGCGGCGAGAGTACCGCAGAGATGCCAAGGAATCTCTCGGAAAGCGGCGTGAGTGACGGGATGAACGTCCGCTTCCGTCACACGGCGAGCAGCAGGCATCGAGTACCGCGCTGAAGCCTGTATCGATAAGGGCGCGTGCGAGACCTAGTGGTTTAAGTGTCGACACGCCTCGAAGAATCTCGCTTCCGAAATTTCCTGTCAATCGAACAGGGGATAGCTGCCTCGCTAGCGCGGTAAAGTATATTTCGTGTGCACCCAACGCGCCGGCAGATCCATCCGTAACGAACACCGTGCGATCGACGTAACGACCGTAGTTCGAAAGGAAATCCGCGCCAATACGCAATGTATGGTGCTCGAGTCCGCACATGCGAGCCACCAGGGCCGCCAATCGTAGCATCTTGTGTTTCGCCCGTTAGTCCCCCAAAGGTATAGCAAACAGGCTTGACGCCGCCATCTGGGATGCAGGCCATTATCATTCGCGTGTCGAGCCCTCCCGTTAGCGATATGCCGATATTCGAGTCCGAGCGCAAATAGCCAGGAAGCACCCTCCTAAACGTCTCCTCGAACTTCGAGTCGAAGACATTCGACTCCAGAGTGGGCAGGGATTCCCAAACTGCTGGCCTGAAGTACTGATTTCTGACGCCGGAGGCCGTTCCGTCAAATGTCCAAAGCGAGCCGCCAGGTAGAAGTTGCACGTTGCGAAACAAGGTTCGCCCATCCAACGTGCTTCCATAGTTGAGGAACTGCGCCACACCTTGGTCGTCGAATGCCCTCAACTCGGGAAGAACACTCAACAAAGCCTTGGCCTCGCTGGCGAAAAACGTGGTTCCATCGCGTTTCGCAGTAGTAGATGCGCTCGCTGCCATAGCGATCATTAAACAGCAACGCGCGCTTCCGATTTGGGTCGATCAATAGACCGCTGAAGAGGCCATTCAGAACTGTGACGAAGGACTCGCCTTTGGCTTCGTAAAGCCGCAACAAGGCTTCTTCGTCTCCAATGCCGGTCCGGCGTCCTGGTTGCAGGAATTCACCAGAGTCGTTCCGCGTGGCGGAAAGCACTCGCCTGAGAAGAGTAGTACAGCCTCCTTCTCCTGGCTGAACGCGCTTTGGCGTGCTGAGAATGAATGGTCGTGAGCCACCCAACCGCCGTATACGCCAATCTCGGGAGCAAAGTGCGTCCCGGAGACGTAGAAACGCTGGTGCTTCATGCTCTCCGTCATCGTTTGAAGGAGGCTTTGGCACTCGTCGGGAGGAAGACGACCAATTATTCCCGCTATTCCTGGCATTTTGATTCCGGCAGCAATTTAGTTCAGCAGAGCAATCAGCCGTGCGTCGAGCGTCGGGAATTAAATGGGAGCTTCAGGCACTTGCTATCGCTGATACGCGTAGATCGCTCGAAGGCTGGATGCGCCGACGTCCTTGCCTACTCCGATGCGCAACGAGCGAAGAGTTGTCACTCTTAGTCGCTGTTCTCGACGGCATTGATGCGCAAAGACAGGTTCGCCGTCGTCGGTCCCATGCGAGGTTCTGCCGGCAAGCTACTTCTCGATCGCCACAGACCAAGCGTGCTGCGGCGACCACACTAATGTGGAGCCGGCGGAAGGATTTGAACACTCCATCTGCTGAAAACAATTCAGCTGCTCTACCATTGAGCTACACCGGCGTGTCGTCTGAATTCAGCTAAATATTTACAGAAAAGTCTGCGGGAGGGCGACGGAACCACCCCGAAGTCGAACCTACGAGTTGTCTACTAGCCCTTGCGTCATCCTCAGTAAACGCGATCTAGTCTTGTGGAGCAAAGTGGTGATTGGGACAGGAATCAGGTTCCGGATTCCGAGATGCAGCCCTGTAGCCACGGCCAATTGTCCCTTCAGCGTCAAAGGTACGAAGTAACGAGGGAATCGCATCTCGGTGAAACCGTTACGGCGCTTGAACTCCGTCAGCGAACTGTCCTGGTCAATTCCGTAATTGAACTTGCCGTAGGTGAGAACCGAAAGACCCTGTTGTTGGCACAATTCCATTGTGTACTTCAAGAGCGCGTAGATCGGTCGCTTGTCGCGATGCGCTTCCAACGCGATGATCTGGATTAGCACGGCGGTGCGATCGACGCGAATGTATTTGATGAACCCGACGAGCTCATTGTCGAGGAAAGCGCCAATGAAATGGGAGCGCTCCAAATAGGTGGCATTCATGACCCGTACGCTTTCGAGGTCTTTGCGATAGTGCCAAAAGTGCTTCCCCTGGCGTATGGGAGTTTCATCGTAGATTCTCTTGATCCCGCTGACGAGCGAGTCGTCGAATGTGACCGTCCTCACGACGACCCCGCGTTTGCGTCGCGAGCCTTACGTTCTTTCTCGATTCCTGGGGAAGGCCGTTCCACCAGCTATCGAACGAAATTGTGGAGACGACTGCCAAGTTGTCCCATTCAAATGGGAAATCATACTCCGGGGCAGACGTTTCTACGCGTCTGGCAAAGGTGAAGACATCGGCCGGCAGCTGGCTTTCGCGCAGATACGAGATAAGCCTGCCGACGTCCGGAAAGTCGGCCTCTTCGACAAGTTCTTCGTCGAAGAGCTGTGCTGTTTTCAGCCATTTTCCAGTCGCAATGACGGTACAACCGTCGATCCGTGCAGAAGGTACATTGGTATTTCGACCACGAACCCTAATTTCCAAAGACTCGATCTGCATTCTGAGCGTCCGATCGCCTCAGCAGACGAAACAACGTAGTCCCTGAGAAGCAACAGTCGGGTCGGCGCGATTCTCGGAGTGGGCGAGAATGTGTTGTAGTTTCAGACCGCGTTCCAAGGTGTGCCGTATAGCAGGTAAATGAATGACCTAACGGCCCAAGCCCAGACGGTCCGGGTAGCAATTTCCTGAGCCTGTCGAGTTGCTCCTTCCGGTGAAACTTCATCAGTTCCGGCGAGACCGGTCGCTCGTGGCGCGTGAGCCAGCACCACATGTAACCCGAGAACAGGCACACGCCGCCCAGAACGTACGGTTTCTTCGCCAGCTGGAACGTGCTCCGGAATAGCTGCCAAAGCGGATGGCCGCCCAGGAAGTAGTCCTTCTTGCCGTAGTGAAAACGTGACTTGAGCTCGTTGCTTTCGGCGGTTCCCATCTTGCGGTGGTGATGGAAGACCCGCTCCGAAAACGAGTAGGTGAGCCAGCCCTTCATGCGCGCTGTCGTGACGGCCACCCAGTCGATTCCGCCGCCCTTGATCGGAACGTAGCCCCCGATATCCTCAAAGCACTTCCGCCTGAACAGCTGGATCTGCCCGTTGACGTGATGGACGTTGATGTAGCTGTCACGGAAGGAATGGAAGTCGCCTTCGATGTAGTGAGTCCCGGCCACGCCGAGTTCGGGCATCGCTTCGAAGCGTGCCGAGAAGATACTCCATGTAGTCCTCGTCGAACGAGACGTCGGCGTCGATATTGCCGATGACGTCGAACGAAAGCTGCCTTGACTCGGTCGTAGCCCGCATTGAACGCGTTCACCTTCGCCGCGAAGTTGCGTTCCTTGCGCTCGGGAAGCCGGACGAGCTCGAGCCATTCGCGCCCGGGCTGGTACTTGCGCACGATCTCGTCGGTGCCGTCGGTCGACCCGTCGCTGACGATGATCCAGCGCTTCGGCAGGACCGTCTGCGCGACCACCGACTGCAGCGTCTTCTCGATGAAAGCCGCCTCGTTGCGCGCGGGCGTGATCAGAACGTAGTCGAGGGGCATGGCGAGGGCGTCCGATGCGGCAGTCCGCGCTAGGCTAGCGCCACCTGCGCCTCGGCCGGTCCGGCCGAAGGGGCGTTGCGTCCCGCGGAGTCGTTCGCGCGGAGCCACTCCTCGAACACGATGAGGCTGAACAGCATCTTGTGGTTGTCGTTCCGGCCCGAGCGGTGTTCATCGACCAGCCGGCGCACGGCCTCGGCGTTCAGGAACCGGAACATGAGTGAATCCTCCCCGAGGAGGTAGCCACCCATCCTGCTGTCGAGCGACTGGTGAAACCATTCGTCGACGACGTTGACCGCGAATCCCCGCTTCTTCCGCGCAAGGATCGCCGGCGGAAGGAAGCCTTCGCAGACCTTTCGGTGCAACCACTTGCGGCGACCACCGCGGACCTTGAATCGGGCCGGTAGCCGTTCCGCGAACTCGATCACCTCCTTGTCGAGGTACGGCACGCGGACCTCGAGACCGTGCGCCATCGAGAGCTTGTCGGCGTACATGAGAAGTTCGTCGGGAAGCGAGGAGCGGATCTCCAGCACCTGGAACGCGCCGAGTTCGTCGCAGCCTTCCATCTCCGGCGCGAGATCGGCCCACGATTCGCGGATGCTGTCCCCCGCGCCCTGCGGCAGAAGACCGGGCCTGAACAGGCCGTCGACCACGTCACCCGGCAGGATCGAGAAGACGTTCTGGTACCGCTGCAGACGGTCCTCCACGTCCAGCGAGTAGATGCCGCGCTTCAACGTCTCCTGGCGGGGCAGACGGCGGATGCCCCCATGGACGCCGGCGCGGAGCCATCCCGGCAGCCGCCGCCAGTAGCTACCGTATTGGACGCCGAGATGCCGGTTGTAGCCGCCGAAGAGCTCGTCGGGGCCTTGACCCACGAGCGCGACCTTCACATCCTGTCGCGCGCGTGCGCAGACGTGGTACATCGGTACGATCGACGACGTCGCGATCGGCTCCTCGAGCAGGGCAACGATGCGCGGCAGCGACTCCTCGAAGGTCTCGCGGCTGAGCATCACCGATGCGTTCCGGGAGGAGAAGAGCGCTGCGGTCTCGGCCGCGTCGACCAGCTCGTCATCCTTGTAGGCGGTCTTGCCGTACCCGACCGTGTAGGTGGGCCACGCATCGCCGTAAAGGCGCATCAAGCCGAGCAGCAGTCCCGAGTCGACTCCGCCGCTCAACAGCAAGCCGACCGGGACGTCGCTGATCAGGTGTCGCTTCAGAGCCCGCTTGTAGATCTCCAGGAGCTGCTCGGCGGCGTCCTCATCCGTCAACGCCGGCGAAAACGGCGTCGGCTGGAATCGATACCAGCGCTCGACGCGCCAGTCGCCATTTTCGAAGATCGCCATGGTTCCGGGAGCGAGTTTGCGCACCCCCTGGTGAAGCGTAAGCGGCGATGGCGTGTAACGGTATCGAAGGAAAAGATTCAAGGCAGTCATGTCGACGTCCGGCCTCGCCGGAAGCGCGGCGAGCACCGCCCGCAGCTCGGATCCGAACACGACGGATCCGCCGTCCACTTTGTAATAGACGAGCTTGATGCCCGCGGCGTCGCGCGCGATGACCAGACGTTTGCGGCGATCGTCCCAGATGGCGAGCCCGAACATCCCGTTGAGGCGATTCAGAACCTCGGTTCCCCACTGCTTGTATCCGTGGATGATGACTTCGGTGTCGGAGCGCGTGCGAAAGACGTGCCCGAACGACTCGAGCTCGCGACGCAGTTCCGGGAAGTTGTAGATCTCGCCGTTGAACACGACCCAGACGGTCTCGTCCCGGTCGGACATCGGCTGATGGCCTCCCGCGAGGTCGATGATGGAGAGTCGGCGAAAGCCGAGTCCGAGCGGACCCGAAACGTAGTACCCCTCGTCGTCAGGACCTCTGTGGGCGATCGAACGTGCCATGGCCTGCACGACCGCCAGGTCCACCGGTTTTCCGTCCCGGAAGTTGAATTGTCCGCAGATGCCGCACATGGTGGAATCAGGCCAGGGCTACGCGCGCGCATCGGGCAGCGCGGTGGCAGGCACCATCCTCCGCGCTGGCTCATCAGGCGGAGCATGCCTGGAGTATCGGGCCTGCAGCCGGGTCTGCAGGGCGGCACTTGTCCATGAGGAAGCAAAGGCTGCGAAAGATCTGGGACTGGGCCCAGCGATGCATGGGAACGTTGTCCCATCCGGCAACGAGTTCTCTCGAGCGAAAGGATCCGTCCGGCTTGCGCCAGCGGGCCAGAAGATCGGCCAGCGTGGCTCCGAGTCGTTGGTCGAGTTCCGGGTATCGGCCTCGCAACAGAACGCCAAGATTGATGCATTCGGCGTAGTCATAGAGTTCGCGACGGTAAACGGTGAGGCGCGGTGCACTCGAAAACGGGCGCGGAAGGCCGTTTTCGTCGAAGAGGTGCCTTACGTAGTACGCAACACCGGCGTCGATGGCCTTGCGGCAGCCCTCGTGCCCGACGAGCGCTTCGATCTTGGCGAGCGCCTTGAGGACGAAGCAGGTGTGAAAGTGGTCGACGAAATCCCGGACGCCGTCCGCAGCATAGAACCACGATCCGTCGGGCTGCTGGTGCCGGAGCACGAAGTTGAGATTGCGTTCGGCGGCACGCCGGTAGTCCGGTCGGGAGAATTGGATGGACGCCTTGGTCAGCAGAAACGCGCGATACGCGCTCGCGTTGATGACACCACCTTCGTTGTCGAACGGGCTGTAGCCGGCGGTCGCCTCATCCTCGGAAAGGACTCGGTCCTTGATGTCGGTGAACGCATGCTCGGCTGCGGACTGCATGACGCCTAGCCAACGCTCGTCGCCATCCAGCTCGTGTACCGCCGAGAATGCTTCGTAGCAATACGGTGTCGTCGTGATGAGCGGCGTGTTGGCGGCGCATCACCCCGTTACGCGTGACCCAGTCGAAGGGATAGCCCCAGCAGTAGCTCTGGAACTCGGGGCAACGGGTGCGCTCGAGTACGTCCAGGAACGCGACCGCTTTGCGATAGGGAAGATCTTCACCGGTGTGTCGAGCGAGCAGCGCGAACCCCATCGCGTAATGGGCGTCCGCAATCGGAAAACGTTGTTTGTGCCAGAAGAATCTGCGAGCTGAGGGAAGCAGGGCCTCGGAAAGCACCATCGGCGCAACCGCGACCAGCCCGAGTCGTGGCCGCCGATAATAGAGCGCCTTGGCAGCGCCGCCGATTGGACCAGCGTAGTAGCTTTGGTGATCGTAGGACGTCTCGCCGAAGATTTCGAGCCACTTGACGAAAGTACGCACCGCAGCATCGACCTCGTCGAGTAATTGCTCATTCAAGTACGCGTTCACTGGTGTTGGCATTCCGATTCGGCGATGCGCACGGAGATCGTCAGGCAAGGGGGCTGGCACCATCAGAGCGAAGAAGACGGTCGAAGTAGTCGATTGTCTTCGGCAGCCCCTCGTCAAGAGAGACCTTGGGCCGCCAGTCGAGGCTGCGCTTGCGCTTGCGAAATGTCGGGTCTGCGCCTGCGTGGATCGTCGATCGGCAGTGGCTTCATGATGATCCTCGACTTTGCGTTCGTCAGCGCGATAACGCGCTCCGCGAGTTCGAGAATCGTGCATTCGTTCGGGTTGCCGAGGTTTATCGGGCCCGTGACATCGTCTGCCGTGGCCACACAGGCACTTCGTGGTCACCTTCGAACAGTTATTCGCAAAAATGCGAGCCGATAAAGCCAGCACCAGCCGCGACCAGTACTCGGATATTTCATTGCCCTTCATCAGCCTACTACTCCTGTTTTCGAGGCCTCATTCGGTTTGCGTGATGACTTGTAAGCTGCGGGCCCAACATTGGCGAGGCGCGGGAGGTGGACATCTGCTTGGGCCAACCTGTCTGCAAAGTTTTCGGGCCATCGAACAACTAAATTGGCAGCATATCATTACCGATGGCGATTCCAGGGCTTCCGTCAGCTTGACTTCAAACTCGCCCGCCACGTGGTGCACCAGGAACGGATCCGGCCAGCGCCTTGAACGATGTCTGGAGACTGGACTTCGTATCCGATCAGGCCGCTGACGGCACCCGATTTCGAGCGCTTGCTGTGGTGGACATCTTAAGTCGCGAAACACTGGCGATTGTAGTCGGTAAGCGCCTGAGCGGCGAACACGTGGTGTTAATACTGAACGGCTCGCCGCGAAGCGTCAGGCGTCGAAGCATCTACTCTTAGATACTCGATAGCTGGCACAGAACGCATTTGCTAGCTCCTGATTGGCGGTTACCACGTCCGGGCAAAGATTCGGAAATCGCTCACGAGACTGGTTGACGCTCGCCCGAGTACCGCGCAACGGCGGGTCATCGACGCGACTACCGTGCTGCCGTATCATCCGAGCGATAATGGTCGTCGCCGATCGACCGCACGAACGGTGGTCTTCGCTTGACGCACAAGGAGGTGCAGTCGGCATGAGCTCCAAGCCCCTCGTATCAATCCTCATTCCCGCCTACAACGCGCAGGAATGGATCGGCGAGACCATTCAATCGGCCCTTGCGCAGACTTGGCCGCGCAAGGAGATCATTGTCGTGGACGATGGGTCGAAGGACGAAACATTTGCCGTCGCGCGCAGATTCGAGTCCGTCAACGTCAAGGTGGTGACCAAACCCAACGCCGGTGCCGCCGCAGCGCGTAACACGGCGCTTTCGCTCAGCCAGGGCGACTATATCCAGTGGCTGGACGCGGACGATCTGCTTTCGCCGAACAAGATCGAATGCCAGATGCTGGCTGCCGAGCAGGCGGCGTCGAGACGGGTACTTCTCTCATCGGGATGGGTCTACTTCCACTATCGCACGAAGAACACTTCGATTGTACCAACCGCGCTTTGGCACGACCTCTCGCCGACCGAATGGCTGGTGCGAAAGATGTCCCACAACCTCCACATGCAGACTGCCACGTGGCTCGTCAGCCGTGAACTTACCCTAGACGCGGGCGCCTGGGACACACGACTCCTCTCGGACGACGACGGCGAGTACTTCTGCCGGGTGATTCTCGCCAGCGACAGTATCAAGTTCGTTCCGGTCGCAATGACCTACTATCGGATGGCGGGGTTTTCGTCCCTCAGCTACGTCGGGACTTCGAGGGCCAAGCTCGAAGCCATGCTGCTCTCGATGCGCCTCCACATCCAGTACCTGTTATCGCTAGAGGACTCGCCGCGCACGCGCTCCGCATGCCTCACCTACCTCAACAACTGGCACGTGCATTTCCTTCCGGATCGCTATGACCTGGTTGTGCAACTGGAGCAATTGGCGGCGGAACTGGGCGGCGCGCTCAAGGAACCAAGGTTGTCGTGGAAGTACGACTGGTTGCGGCAACTGTGGGGATGGCCGGCAGCACGCCGGGCGCAGATGCTGCTTCCGCGCATCCGGTGGGCGGGTGTCATCCAATGGGACAAGTTGCTTCATCGCCTCGAAAAAGGAACTCCTCCCTGGCAGCGCGTCTAGTTCAAGAGTTGCGGCCGGCAATGCGACTCCAACGTGGCTCAATCGTCGTGCGCCATGCGGCCAGTATCGAGCACCTGAAGGCTGTTGTCGGTTCCAATAGGGCTTCGATGAGCAACGCCGAGCGTTTCAAGAGGCTCCTGGGAAGCCAGGCCACCGCATCAGACCTGAAGTCTCGCACCGTCCATAGTGGGGCATTCGCCATGGGCGCCGAAGGAGTCGAGTTCGTCCTCCGGCTCGGCTCCATCATCGTTCTTGCCCGGCTGCTCGTTCCGGAGCAATTCGGCCTCATCGCCATGGTCACGGCAATCACCGCAGTCGCCGAGCGATTCAAGGACCTTGGGCTTTCCGTTGCGACCATCCAGCGCAAGGAGATCACACACGATCAGGTGAGCACTCTATTTTGGGTCAATGCCGGCGACGGGTCTCGGTATCGCGCTCCTCATCGCCGCGCTCGCCGTCCCGATTGCACGGTTCTATGGCGACCCAAGGCTGGTGGCCATATGCATGGTCCTTGGCTCGACGTTTGTCTTCAGCGGCATCACGATACAACATCAGGCGTTACAGCGCCGCCTGATGAGGTTTGGCCAACTCGCACTCATTCAGATTGGTGCCAGCGCAGCGAGCGTGGCCATCGCAGTCGCTATTGCGTTCATGGATTATGGATACTGGGCGCTCGTCGCACGCGAGGTCTCCCGTAGTGTTCTCGTGCTGCTCGGAACGTGGATCTGCATTCCCTGGGTTCCCGGCCGACCATCGCGACAGGCTGACGTGAAGTCGATGCTGATCTTCGGGGGTGATGTCACCGCGTTCAACCTGATCTGGTCCTTCGTCACGTTCAACCTCGATCAGATCCTGATCGGCAAGCTATTCGGTGCGACGCCACTTGGGCTGTACCGGCAGGGCATCAACCTGGTGCTCGCGCCGATCAGCCAGCTGAGTTTCCCCGTCAACACCGTCGCGGAGACCACGCTGAGTCGCCTGCAGGACGCGGCGGACCGCTACCGTCGCTACTATCTTCGCTTCCTCGGCGCCCTCGCCTCGGTCACGATGCCGCTTGCCGCTATTCCTCGCCGTATTTGCCGAAGAGGTCGTGCTAGTCGCACTGGGAGCGAGGTGGGTCGCCGCGACCGACTACCTCAGGATTCTTGCCATTGCTGCTGTGGTGCGCCCGGCAGCGTTTACGGCCGGGTTCGTGATGGTGACCTGCGGTAGGTCGCGTCGCTACCTGTGGTGGGGACTCTTTCAGTCGGTCGGCCTTGCGGCATTCCTGGCGGTCGGAACCCAGTGGGGTCCGAAGGGTGTCGCCTACGCGCATGTGGCGTCAAGTTATCTCCTGCTTGTCCCGCTTCTCTACTGGGGATTCATGGGCACGCCGATCACGATCGGGCACTTCGCTTCGGCCGTGCAGAAACCGCTCGTCGCGACTCTCGCGATGGCTGCCGTACTTTACGTCGTCAAGCGCGCCGACTTCGTCGAGGGGCCGTTGCACTCACTCGCACTAGGAAGCGCGCTGGCCCTCCCCACATACCTCGGAGCATGGCTACTCTTGCCGGGTGGGCGAGAAGCACTCTCGCAAGCTTTCTCTTACGTGCTCATGCTGGGGCGCGAGCCAAAGCCCGGAGCCGTGGACGGCAGTAATCGGATTCCGTGAGGGGCCGCGCATGTCACCGTCGAATGGGCGACGCCATGCACAAGAAATCAGGTCGTATGACGCATGGAAAATCTACCGCCAACGCGGAACTGAGCACTTGCTACTGAGTAAACTCCCGGGCTAAAGATGAGGAGCACGTGCGTTGAAGGCGTGAAGTAGCCAGAGTTGAGCATGCCAGTGGCGGTGTCGTACTCTTAGGTACTATCGATCATGTCGAGCGTAACCTCGATCTCGTGGCTGGTAACCAGGAAGCTTGCCGTACGTAGTTCGTGCCAACGCTTACGGCCTCATGCTGTTCTCCCAAGGAGCAGCGCTTGCACATCGAAAGTCCGTTAGGTACCTGCTTAATGAAGGCCCTTCTTGTCGGAGACCACAGGGATGCGATGAATTGGGGAGGGCGCGGCCAATCCATCGCACTTCACCAGCTTCTTGAACGCAAGTTTGAAGTTGAAGGCGTGATCACGGGCGAGACGGTGTGTGACTACGCCGGGACGCGCGGTCTGGTCGGTACGCTGCTGCCGCTGAAGCATTTTCGATTTCTGCGCCGTCTGCGATACGCGATGAAGCCGGTTGATTGGTATATCCGGATTGAAGAACGCTTCGGAGCTCGCGATTTTGTCGCCGACGACCCGTCGACAAGCGTCGGACAACCTTCTTCGCTACAAGGCAGAAAATGCGGAGCTTGAGCAGATCTACAAACAGATAGCGGCAGTCGATCTGGTTGTGATCAATGGCGAAGGCAGCGGCGTCTTCAGTACTCCGTTCCGCCGGGATTTCTTCTTCTACCTTGCCATGATCGAACTTGCTGTCAGGCTGAAGAAGAAGGTCTTCTATGTAAACGGGATCATTTCAGACTGTCCGTTCACGGGGCGGAATAGCAGGGACCTCGAGTCGGCCCGGAGGACTCTGGCGAAATGCGACGCTGTCTTGGTGCGCGACCCCGAGTCGCTGGAGTATGTACAGAGGGAAATGCCTGAAGTAAAGTCCGAGTACATTCCCGACGCGCTGTTCACGTGGTTCCCGGTTTACGAGCGATTCGGTGCTTGCGTCCCACCGAATGGTGATTTCGTCATTCCTCCGCCGGAGAAGAATGAATATTTCGGAAAGCTGGACTTCTCGAAGCCTTATATCTGCATTGGCGGCAGTTCCTGGGCAGCGGGATTTCAGGAACAAGCCGTCGAGCACTACCAGCGACTGCTTGAAGGAGTTCGTCGACTTGGATACCCGGTATACCTGACCCAGAACTGCGCAGGAGATCAGTTTCTTCAGGAAGTCGCGCGCATGAGCGGATGCGGAATCGTTCCCTGGAATACGCCGATCATGATGGCCGGTGCGATTCTAGCCAACGCTCGAGTATTCATCTCCGGCAGATTTCATGCCGCCATTTTTGCATCCTTGGGGGGAACGCCATGCGTCTTTCTCGATGCTCATTCGCACAAGATGGCGAGCCTGCAAAGAACATTGGAATACGATACGCAGAAGCAATTCTCGGCGATGCCTGTTAAGCGTGATATTGATGAGATTGCCGCGATGTCGGAACAGTATATTGGCGAAGGTAGTCCGTTGCGGGAGAAGATCAAGGTCGTTGTGGCAAAGCGATGTACAGAGGCTGGGCAGTTGCCGCAGCGCGTACTCGATTACATTTGACAGAAGGCCTAAAGCGGGTTGTCGCCAGGGACCATGAATATGCAGTTCAGCGGGGCCTGACCTGGGCGCAGGGCGCTCTTGTCCTCCAGATGATGCGGCGATGACACCCATAGTCCTCATAGGTGGCGGCGGCCACGCCAAGGTCGTGTCTGCCATTGTGGACAAGATCCGGCAATATCAAGTTGTCGGCTACACTGCCTTGGGGGCTGGACCGGTACCACCCAATTTTCCGGTGTATCTTGGGGACGACAATGTATTGCCGGACCTCGTTGCCAGTGGCCGGGTGGTTGGCGCGGTGCTCGGAATCGGTATTATCGACGTCGGTGCCAGCCGCAATGCGCTGCGCGACAGGCTTCTCGCGCTTGGCCTTGTCCTTCCAGCCATCGTCTCGCCAATGGCCGTGATCAATTACGACGTGATCATCGGCGACGGCACTGTCGTCATGGATGGCGTCGTGGTCAATCCAGGTGCGAAGATCGGTGAATGTAGCATCATCAACACCAACGCTACGGTGGAACATGACTGCACCGTTGGCGCCTGCAGCCACATCGCGCCAGGCGTCGTTCTATGTGGCGGGGTGTCGGTGGGCGCCCGGTCCATCATTGGGGCGGGCGCCTGCGTGCTTCCGGGCGTCCGCATTGGAGAGTGTTGTCTTGTAGGAGCTGGCGCGACGGTTACGCGCGACTTGATGGAGCCGGGCGTGTACGTAGGCAGTCCCGCGATAAGGGTCGCAAAATGAGCACCGACAAAGTTTTTGTCATCGCGGAGGCCGGCGTAAACCACAACGGTTCCTTGGATCTTGCCCGGCAGCTGGTCGCGGCGGCGAAGGAAACAGGCGCCGACGCAGTCAAGTTCCAGACCTTTCGGGCGGAGGCTTTGGTCGTTCACGGAGCGCAGAAGGCAGCGTATCAACGCCGGACCACGGACGCTGAAGAGTCACAGTTCGATATGTTACGGCGCCTGGAACTCGACGCGCACGCGCATGCTGACCTGATGGCGTATTGTCGACAAGTCGGCATTGCCTTCCTCTCCAGCCCGTTCGACGAGTCGAGTGCGGACATGCTCGATGCGATGGGCGTGGAACGTTTCAAGCTGGGTTCTGGAGAGCTGACCAATTTGCCGCTGCTCGGGCATGTCGCCCGAAAGGGCAAGCCGCTCATCATGTCCACTGGAATGGCGACCCTGGGCGAGGTGGAAACCGCCCTCGCTACTTTTCGGGAGCATGGCGGTACCGACGTTACGTTGCTTCACTGCGTCACCGAATATCCCTGCCCGACCGAACAGGTAAACCTGCGCGCAATGCTCACACTCCGTGCTGCGTTCGACGTTCCCGTCGGCTACTCGGACCATACTGAGGGTATCAATATACCGATTGCCGCGGCGGCAATCGGTGCCCGTATCATAGAGAAACATTTCACACTGGACCGTCGGATGGAAGGCCCGGACCACAAGGCCTCGCTGGAACCCGGCGAATTCGCTCGCATGGTACACGCCATTCGCGAAGTTTCTCTAGCGCTCGGAGACGGCATCAAGCGACCCGCGGCGTGCGAAATGGCCAACATCCCTGTCGCGCGCAAGAGTCTCGTCGCCGCGCGAGCGATCCCTGCCGGTGCGACTCATATGCAGAGATGACTTGACCATCAAGCGGCCGGGCTACGGGATTGCGCCGGGGGATCTAGACAAGGTCATCGGCCGGCGCATCGCCAGCGACCTCGCCGCGGACGAGGTCATCACGTGGGAGATGTTCCGCTGATGGCGCGCCGAATTGCTGTCGTGACGACCTCACGAGCCGATTACGGCTGCCTGTACCACCTTCTCCGGGAAATGCATGACGATCCGGACGTCGAGCTGCTGGTTGTCGTGACGGGCATGCATCTATCCGACCTTCACGGTCATACCGTGGACGCCATCGAGGCAGACGGGTTTGAAATTGCTCGGCGAGTACCGATGCTTCTCGCATCTGACGACGAAGCCTCGATCGCGAAATCGGTAGGCGTCGGCCTCATCGCCTTCGCGGAGGTTTGGGCGCAGTTGCGCCCGGAGCTAATGGTGTGCCTCGGTGACCGTTACGAGTTGATGGCACCAGCGCTGGCGGCGCTTCTCCAGCGCGTGCCCATCGCCCATATTCACGGCGGCGAGACAAGCCAGGGTGCGGTTGACGAGGCGATTCGGCACAGTATCAGCAAGATGGCGTCCATTCACTTTCCCGCCACTGCGTCGTATGCGCAGCGCTTGATGCAGATGGGTGAGCCACCCGAGCGCGTTTTCACCTATGGCGCTCCTGCCCTTGACGGCTTGTACCAGCACCAGCTGCTGACGCGAAACGAGCTCGCCAGCCGGCTACAATTTGACCTGAATAGTCCTGTAGCCCTGGTCACTTACCATCCCGTGACGCTTGAGCTCGACGATTGTGAATACCAGATTCAAAATTTATTAGATGCGATCAGGCGGAGTGGCATCGCGGCCGTATTCACGCGCTCCAATGCCGATGCCATGGGCAGTCGAGTCAACGCAGCGATTGAGAAATTTACGCGCGATGCGCCGCAGCGATATCGGCTCTACGACCACCTCGGTCCATTAGTGTATTTTAGTTGTCTCAAGCAACTTGATCTGATGATCGGCAACTCGTCCAGCGGATTCGTGGAGGCACCCTCATTTGGTCTGCCAGTGGTGAACGTCGGTAATCGGCAACTAGGGCGTCTTCATGCCAAGAACGTCATCGACACGGATTACGGCTCCGATGCGATAGTGGCAGGCATCGAACGAGCACGATCTTCTGAATTTCGTCGCTCTTTGGAACGCATGGAAAATCCCTATGATGTCTTTCAAGATGGCAAGACATCGTCAAGGATCAAGGAAAAGCTAAAGGAAATACAAGTCTCCGCCGAGCTACTCAAAAAGAGGTTCCACGACCTTGCGCCGGAAGCAGGCCAATGAACGCATCCATCAGTCGCTTTCTTGTGAATAAGGACGTCTCTCTGAAAGCCGCGATGCGGCAACTGGAAGAGACCGAGGAGCGAATACTGTTCGTGATCGACGACGAAGGCAAGCTTTTCGGGGCAATTACGGATGGCGATATCCGCCGGTGGATCCTGGCAGACAAGTCTCTCGAGGCATGTATCCAGGAGGTATGCAACAGGTCGCCGTACACGCTGTCCCCTCAGTTTCGCCTCGATGATGCCCGCCAGATCATGCTCGAGCGCAATTTCGCGTGCATTCCAGTAGTTGATGAAGATCGACGCATCGTTGAGCTGCTTTTCTGGGGACAAGTATTCCAGGATCGGCCACAGACTATTGCACGACTCCAACCAATTACTGCCTCGGTAGTCATCATGGCAGGTGGCAAGGGGTCACGCCTCGACCCCTTTACGCGGGTGCTGCCCAAGCCACTTATTCCGATAGGAGACAAGGCCGTCATCGAGATAATCATCGAATCGTTCATTGGGTACGGCATCAAGGACTTTCTCATATCGATTAACCACAAGGCCAAGCTGATCAAGTCGTTCTTTGAGGAGCTGCATCCCGCCTACGGCGTCAGATACATCGAGGAAGATCGGCCTTTGGGGACGGTCGGAGGATTGCGGGCGTTGGTAGGGCGGGTGGATGGTTCGCTGATCGTCACCAACTGCGACATCATTGTGCGCGCGGACTACGCCGACCTTGTGCATACGCACGAGAGCGAGGGCAATGACATTACAGTGGTGGCGTCGCTCAGGGACTACCACATTCCTTACGGGGTCTGTGAGTTGGAGGTTGGAGGGCGTTTGAAGCGGATTGTGGAAAAACCTCACTATGATCTTTTGGTCAATACGGGAATGTACGTCATGCGCTCCGAGGTACTCGAGCTCATCCCGGATAACAAGATGTGCCACGCGACCGAATTGATTGAAACCGTGATTGGTCGCGGTGGGAGGATCGGTGTCTACCCCATAAGTGAAAAAGCATGGCTCGACACAGGCGAATGGGCGGAGTACCGACGCACTGTCCAGGCGCTCAGCCAGTGAGCGCCGAAGAAATAAGAATAATCAGCGCAAGACTCGACGAATCAGCGCTCGAGACACTGACCGGGGCAGTGCCTTCAGGACGGCTCTCAATGGCCAATTGTTGGGGTCGGACTTGGACACGTAGTGCGAGTATATCGTTGGGTGAACTAGCGACAAATGACGCTCGGTGGTTTCCTCGTAGTACTTTGCGAGAATAGGAAATTCATTTAAGCGGTCTTCCCGTACAAACGCCAACATATTCTGCGCATACCACCATTCCACCTTCTCGTTGTTCCAAATTCGTCGCCGAATGAAATCGACAGCTACGTATTTATGCAATCGAAAGTGCTCCGCCCAGTAGGATGGCCATTGCTCGTTCTTTTGGTTCTGCCCGCCTTGGAATGGAATTGCTGCGGAAAAGATGATCACGGGTCCTAAGTCCACAAGCGACTTCACGAATGTGGGAGCAACCTCAGGTGCCAAGTCATCGGCAACCTCGAGACATAGCACCAAATCGAATGTCCTAGCTACTGGAAGTGGTCTCTCCAAGTCAACCGGGAGAAAGTTCTCTTTGGGAATTCTCAGCAAATCGCGGTCAACGTAGTCTCCGTCAAGTCCCAATACGTCTCGAACGCCGTGTGAAGAGAATACTTCCAAGAAGCTCCGCCAAGCCACAACCGACATCCGCGACGCTCATCGGCTGCACCGCTTCAATCAATAGCGGAACGATTTCCTCTGCCGATCGGAGTGCTCCGTCGACGTAGGTTTCAAAAAACGTTTTCGAAAAAGGTTGCAATTGGCGCAGACGGATTAAGATAGGTTTTGCGACTTCAAGAAACAATCGGATCGCCTGGAATTTCATTGAGTCCAACTTGATTACCTCGAGACCGTCACGCGATCGGGTGTAGAAGTAGTCATAAACGCCTCGTACAAAGTCGCGCTCGACCAACATGCAGTTCAGGGTCAATATAGAAATGCTTTAATGTTAAAGACTCGTTGGTAGATGATTGAACAATTGATCAGCGCCGAGCAGAAAAAGGAGGCCAGAACTTTTGGCCGATCGCTGCTGGTGGAAAGACAGTATTCGATGGGACCATCAAATTGCTCTAATTGTGAATCCCAGCGCATTTTTGACATGAGCCAATGGTATCCGCGGACTCACGGGGATGAGGAATATAGACGATGTGCTCGTCCTCCGAAGTACTGTCTGAACTCTTGACAGATGTCGAAATATACGTCTTTGTCTATCCATTTGTCTTCGATCAAACACTGACCAAGAAAAAAAACCTCTTCAGTCTGCACACTTCCCGCAATATTCTGTCGCAAGTGCAAGTATTCATTTTTTACCACTTATCACCAGTCCTGACATCAATATCGTATGCAGTGAAAAACAATACCTTGTCTGCCTCCGAATTATCCAGCTTGAGAAGGTGCTCACGAATTTTGCGTTTCGCGTATTCCATGGCGAAAGAGCACCGACGCTTTCGATCAGTCTGCACCGTTCGATTGGCGCCATCCTGTTCGCCACTCGTTCACCTTAATGACATCTGTTCCATCATCTATGAGCACAAGACTATTGTGCTTAACGCTATTGGCAAAATGGCGCAGGTACTGACTTCCTTCCTCCGAGTAGTTGCCAAGAATAACGACTATCGACTGCACATATTGATTCTGCCATTCATCTATAATCGCTTTGTTTGAGTGGAGTCTACATATCTCTGCAAAGTTTCTAATCCTTCGAGACAAATATTTTCCGAGACCTCTTGACTCAAAATCAGATCTTGCGGTTCTGATCTTTATGTATTCAACGCTATGTCCAGTCTTCGCCGCTAGCAAGCGTCTGGAATGCAGCTCGCGCGAATATCCGTAGCCCAGAATGACGACGAGTCGATTCTCCCTGAAATCTAGGCGATGCTTCGCCTCAATCGCATTTAGAAGTTGGAATGGCGACTCAACAAGAAATAGATTCATTGCGATCTACCGCGCTTCAGGTGTCGATGTCAAATTTGAGTTACCAATCGTATCGTCAACTTCGCAAAATGCGCACCTTGTCTCGGGAGGTCGAATATCGCGGTGGTGAATGTGGTGGGAGGCCTGTCAAGGAAGTGACGCGATGCGCGCACCGAAGCCAGGGACTGAAGGTGAGCATAGCATCGCACTTTTTTCACGTGGCGGTGTCAGGCGGCTTGTTGAGCTCGGCGAAGGCTCGCACAAAATCGCTTAGGCCTTGGGAGTGTCGCCTGGCCGCGGGAGTCGGCTTGTACATATGATGGTATGTCCATTAGCAAGGTTCGGACTTCCAACGCGACACACATGGCAGTAACTAGTGGTGTGGGCCAGTAGGGGAAGCATATAGAATGACTTGCGCAATATCGACCATATGTTGCTCAATGATACGAAAGTCTCGCAGAGCGTCAGCCACGTCTTCTTCCAAACCGAAATCCGGACAGATGACGACCCAGACTCTCAAGTCTGGTCGTGTGCGTAGATTGGCGAATTGGCTCTTCCCTACAACCCGACTACGGTCCACATAGTAGAAGAGAGGGACACGTACCATGATTTGTCCGGAACAAGAATCACATCGTTTCGATCGAGGCGTTCGTTGATGAATTGACCTATCAATGCGTAGTCGCGGGAACTCGAAGGCATGACGTGATAGTGCCAATCCCCGATTGCGCTAAGTCCCAGAAGTGCTACTGCGAGCAACGCAGCTACGTGTCTCTGTTTGCCAATATCACGAACTCCAGCTGCAACCAGAATCAAGAGATACGGGACAAATACGAGGAACGCTCGAGCCACTACCATCGGCTGATAAGCTGACGCCAGATAGATCATCACGGCCGGAAAAAAGGGACAGAATCGGAATCAAGGACGAAAGCGCGGCCACCGCACGGCGGTTCTGGAACGAAGCCAACCAAGAAGCGCAAAGTGGTCCAACCGCGTCAGCAAGGAAGTACATGGCTATGGCAGCCAATGGAAAGAAGCAAATGACCAGAGGCCGTAGGGCCGGCAAAGAAAGCAAAGCGAGTCCCGCCAGCACAACGGTACTTCCGACCGCGGCTAAATAGAGTGGACCTTTCGCTGGCGTAGCGGAGTGCTCTTGCGCATTGGACGCACCTGGATACGACCGTATCCCTCGCCACACTAGAACGATCGAGAATGCGGCTACCCCAATCAAGAACCAGGTTGGAAACGTAACGTTCGGTCGTAATGCAATTTGGTCGGCCTGCAATAGGAAGCCGAACGAAAGGTAGTCTTGCAGATGAGTCCAGGACGGTGGACTGCCGGATCCAGCTACCCCCATCGTCACGACCGCATTAGTGAGTGTAAAGGCACCGAGAATCATCGCAAGAACTTGCACATACAGCAACCGATGGAAACGATCCACGGCGAGCCGATAGTGAATCAATGTATACAAAAGGTGTCCAGCAGCGAGCGGCCAGAAGAACCATTCAGTCGAAAATCCCGCAAACATGGCGGCGACATACCCAGCTTCCAGCCCTCGTGAATCAGAAGCGACGAGAATCTCGAGTAGGAGCCAGGTAGCCAGCAACCCGAAGAAACACTCGGGGACATACATTCGCGCCATTTGGCTCCAGTAAATGTGCAATCCGTGAAGTGTGAGAAATACCGCCGCGATTAGGCCAACGGTCCGATCGTAAGCTAGTGTGCCGACACGAAATATCAAAGGGATCGAAAGAATTCCCAGGAGCGCAGAGGGCATTCGAAGCGCCGCGAGGCTCGTGCCGAACAATTCTGTCCAACCGAACATCGCTAGAAAGTACCCAACAGGGTGAGGTTCATTGAAAAACATTTCAGCCACGCTATGCACATCAAGCCGAGGCGGCGGTGCCGAGATTGCCATCGGCAACAAAATGCCTGGCGTGAAGATTTCCGGGTGCGACATCGTTTTACTGTCCAGACCTACGAGTCGGAGAACGGCTGCTAGCAGGACAAGGACAACCAGCAGTACAACCCAACGCCGGTTTGCAGGCCCGTCCGCAACAATGTTGCCGTTAGAGTGGCTAGGTCGCCTCTGACTTGTTCTCATCTCACCAAAGACGAGCCAGGTTAAAGCGGTCAAGACAATCCCGGAGCCGATGCAGACGAATAGCCACCCCCACGGCCCAAGGGTGTCTAGCACCGGTTGTGAAGAAAGGATACTTCGTAGGCTCTCTTTCACATCTCATCCATCGCAGATCACATTGAACGTAGGTATCTCGAGACAATCCTAAATTTGGGATCACCGTGGCCGGGTTCCGTCCCCGAACGTCAACTTCAAGACCGTCGGACTTTCCATGGCTGCATTTATTCTTGTTGCCCGTTCGCGGTCCAATAATGCCAACGAGACGCCCAATGAATCCCGAGATCCGAGCAAGCCCGTTCCCGTTGGACCAATGACCCACGACTATTGCGGGTTATTCGAGTTTCATCAAGTGAACGGTTCAGTGATAATTGAAATAGTGATATTACTATTGCTGCCTCTAGGCGGTATCAAGTACCACTTTGGTACTAGTTATGGGTCGCCTGGAGCGATGGCTTGCCAACGGAAAAACTTGTTCGCCCGCAGTTCCCACGGGGCCATGCGATTGGCTGTAGGTGACAAGCCGCGTGGTTACAATGCGCCAAACGGTGTTTGCATGCCCGCGATTGGCGGCGAGGCTTGCGGAATTCGGTATATTGGGCACCATTCAATGCGCAACATCGGGACAATGGGGCGCACCGAGCTGTCAGGTGCCGGACGTAGCACTTCTCTGCAGATGAGGGTAGCGTCGTCGCGAACACCTAGCCATCCTGGTCCATTTGACGTCACCTACAACTGAGAGCGTCTGGATGCTTCGCCACTTGAAAGAGCTCTACCGGTATCGAGACTTATTGCTAATGATGTCCTGGCGTGACATCCGCGTGAAATACAAACAGTCCGTCATGGGATTCATGTGGGCTATCTTTATGCCGATGCTAATTGTCTGCGCCGGAATTCTGGTCAAGTACGCGATATCAGCCTTGTCTGGAAAGCCAATGGTCCTGTCGCAGCTCGCAACCGTCTCGGTCAAGGCAGTCCCATGGGCGTTTTTTGTTGGGGCCATCCGGTTCGGGACGAATAGTCTATTGGCAAATCAGAACCTGGTAACTAAAATTTACTTTCCAAAAGAGATCTTTCCGATCGCCGCGGTGACGTCTTCCTTTTTTGACTGTATTGTTGCCGGTAGCTTTCTGGCGGTGGTTCTAGTTGTTGCCCAAATTGGGATCAGCATCCATATTCTTTGGTTACCAATACTCTTGATCATTCTTGTCACGCTGGCGACGGGCTTGGCCCTAATTCTATCTGCCCTCAACTTGTTTTTCAGGGATGTAAAATACATCGTCGAAGTCGTCCTGACATTTGCGATTTTCTTTACTCCAGTCCTCTATGAAGTTGAGTTGTTTGGCGAGGCTGGCAAGTTATTGCTGCTAAACCCGGTTGCACCAATCCTGGAGAGCCTCAATAACTGTGTTGTGCTCCATACAGCACCTCAGATTGGTTGGCTCCTCTACAGCAGCGGCGTGTCCGTTTCGCTCTTGCTTGTTGCATACGCGTCATTCAAGAATCTGGAACCACAATTCGCCGAGAATATTTAGGGTGTGCCGTGCCTGAGATTGCATTAGAAGTCGCCAATGTTTCCAAGAAATACAGAAAAGGCGAGTCATTTGGCTCGCTTAGGGACTTCATACCGGCCATTGTCGGCAAATCGGTCAAGCGAGCGCGAATCGACGAACTTGGAGAGAAGGAGTTTTGGGCACTACAAGGTCTGAGCTTTCAGCTAAGGCGGGGCCAGGCGCTCGGAATAATCGGTCACAACGGCGCGGGCAAGAGCACACTCCTAAAACTTCTGTCGGGAATTATAAAGCCGACTAGTGGGTCGATAAGGGTCGACGGAAAACTGTCGGCGTTGATCGAAATTGGTGCTGGCTTCCACTCAGATCTTACTGGGAGGGAAAACGTATTCCTGAACGGAGTAATACTGGGGATGTCGCGCGAAGAAATAAAGCGCAAGTTCGACAGTATTGTTGACTTTTCTGGCCTTGAGGGGTTTATTGACACGCCAGTGAAGCGATATTCGACCGGAATGTATGCGAGATTGGCATTCGCGGTGGCTTCGCATGTTGATCCTGAGATTCTGCTCGTGGATGAAGTGCTAAGCGTTGGTGACTGGAAATTTCAGAGTAGATGTACGCAAAAGATGGAAGAGTTAATCAAGGGCGGAGCGTCTGTAGTCTTTGTGTCGCACAATTTGCGAGCTGTTGCGCAGCTTTGCAGTGAAGGGCTACTACTGGCGCATGGGCGAGTGACATGTACGGGGCCATCCGAGGACGTCATTAGGACTTACCTGGAGTCGGTGTCTGCGACATCTGATCGCGGATTGGATAGCAATCTTTGCATTGCGGATATTAAAGTTCTAAGAAAAACGGAAAGTATGAAGCGCGCTGCGCAACGGGCGATCGGGTTGTCGTGAAGGTAACGCTACATAGCAATGTTGATTGCGGGAACTTGACGCTGCATGTGTATGCGGTAGACAGCAACTACTATGAGATTTTCGAGACTTCGACCGAGTTTCTTGGTCAAAGCTCGTTCTCCATGCGTCCTGGTGAATCGAAGACATTTTCTGTTGAACTTAGCATGCATCTTGGAACCGGTTTGTATTACATAGGGGCGGTTGTCAGAGACAAATTTGACGTGTCCGGGAGTTACGATCGCAGGTTTCCGGGCGCGACTATCTATGTAGACGGCCCGGGCAGCGTGCGTGGGCCAATAAATCTGTATCCAACGCTGGTCTGATGGAATCAGGCAAGGCACGAGTCTGTGGTTGGCGTGTGTTTGCCATCGTGTCCGTTCTGAGTTCGGTGGCTGGGCATAGGACGCATATTGACTCGCTGAAGGAGTCAGACATGCAACACCGAATTGGAACGCTACGGTGAAGCGGCATGGGCTCGACCAGAGTGCGCCGGGGGCGATAACCTCATTTAGCGTGGCGAGTTTTTGACCGTGGCGCTACGTAGCGTTGGAGGGCCTACGTATAGTTTCTCCCTCTCCACGCGTTTGACGGGAGGCAATTGACCAAACTCGAACTTCAAGTGAAAGTGGCGGGTATGGCGAATTTGGCAATAGATGGCGGCAAGCCAGTGCGTTCGAAAGACAATTTTCTCGTTCTCGACCGGGCGCCACTCATTGAGGAGGCGGAGATCGAGGAAGTTGTTGCGTGCATGCGTCGGCGGTGGATCGGCACCGGGCCGAAGGTCCGCCAGTTCGAGGACGACTTCGCGGCCTACAAGCGCACGAAGCACGCTGTCGCCCTGAATTCGTGCACCGCCGCGCTGCAGTTGTCGCTTTTGGCGACCGGAATCGGACCTGGTGACGAGGTAATCACTACTCCAATGACGTTCTGCGACAGTCAACGCCATTATTCACTGCGGTGCAACGCCGGTCCTGGCGGACTGTGATCGTGAAACAATGAACATCCTCCCCAAGGAGATCGAAAAGAAGATTACGTCAAAGACAAAGGCTATTTTGCCTGTGCATTTTGGCGGGCGGTGCTGCGACATGGTTTCAATCATGGAGCTTTCGCGGGCAAACGACCTGCGGGTAATCGAAGATTGCGCCCACGCTGTCGAATCGGAATACCACGGCCGAAAGGCCGGGACATTTGGCGAAATCGGCTGCTTCAGTTTCTACGCGACCAAGAACGTGGTCACCGGTGAAGGCGGAATGGTCGTCACAAGCAATTCCACCTATGCGGACACGATCAAGATGCTTGCTCTGCATGGAATGAGCAAAGACGCATGGATGCGATTTTCCGATTCTGGATACAAGCACTATCAAGTCGTTCGCGCAGGATTCAAGTACAACATGATGGACATCCAAGCAGCAATGGGAATCCATCAGTTGAGAAGGGTAGATAGCTGCTGGGAAAGGCGAAAAGCGATCTGGGAACGCTATGGCAATTCGTTTAGTGACCTTCCGTGCGTGATTCCGGAGGAACCAGAACAGGACACGAGGCACGCATATCACCTTTATACCATTCTCGCTGATACGCAAAAAATCGGAAAAGATAGGGATTGGGTCCTGGATGCGATAACAGCTGAAAATATTGGCGTTGGTGTTCACTACTTGCCCTGTCCACTGACATCCGTACTATCGCGAAACCTACGGCTGGAAGAGGGCAGACTTTCCAAATGCGGAATGGATAGGCGACAGGACGATTTCGTTGCCCATGTCGCCTGTGCTGAGCGTGGATGATGTGCAGGACGTCGTTGACGCCGTTCGTAAGGTTCTACGAGCTTAGTATGGAACGCGAGACAGCTGCCGGCTTCCGAATTGCGTGTCATTGGCAGCACGGCTGAAAGCGCGCGGCATGTCGCGAAACGCCACGCCGGACGTCACCGTAATCATTCCCGCCTACAATGGGGAAGATTATGTTTGCGATGCGATAAATTCTGTTTTGAGTCAAAGTTACCGGAGCTTTGAACTGATTGTGGTTGATGACGGTTCTACAGACAAGACAAGAGACGCAATCGACGAGTTCATAAGATCTTTACGCATCAGTTATGTGCATCAAGAGAATGGCGGACAAGCTGCGGCACGGAATACTCGGCATAGGCGCGCCAAAGGAAAATATATTTGCTTCCTCGACCAAGATGACTTGTATGAGGAGCATAGCCTCGCGAGGCGGGTCAACTTCCTGGAAAACCATCACGACGTGGGCCTAGTTTGCTCGGATTTTCGAGAAGCCTTCATGAGCGAAGGTGGCACAGAGCTCAATTTCATTGAAAATTACGTTGACAAATTCAATTTCGTACGCGGCATTCCGAGTGCCTGCGTCGATTCAGACAATAAGGAAGCGTGCATTTTTAACCAGGGCGTATACGCGGAGTTCGTCGCGCTAGGATGTTTTGTCTGGATTGGTACGGCCATGATTCGAAAGTCATTGATGATGTCGGAGTGTTCGATGAAGAGCTACGATGGTCGCCAGATAATGATCTTTTCATTCGAATTGCGAAAGGCTACAAGGTCTGCGTTTCTTCGTTTGAGCACGGCGATATACAGGAGGCATGGACAGAAGCATGTCGCGGGATTCCGAGAAACTGTACGACGACGCAATTCACATCTGCACAAAGTACTTGGACCCGTGTTGGGGCATTAGCGATATTGACAAGGCCAGAATACGAAAAAAGCAAGGGATGAGCTACGCGTGCAGGGCACGAGTGCTCTTGGGAACCGATAGGCACTCCGGCGCGATGGCAGACGCCTGGAAAGGAATAACATACGATCCTACCTATTGGCGAGGCTACATATATCTATTGCTTGCAGCGATGCCGGATACGGTATTTGCAGCGCTACGGAATTGCAAGAGGCGCATTGCGATTGCAGGCGGAGAACGAAAGGGCACTCCAGGGCGGGCATAGGGTGGTCAGTTCTCACCGGTAAGCATGATGGTTAGAAGCTTACTTGGTGTGAGATGACGCGTTCATCGTCTTTACTTATCTGAGGACCGAAGATGTCGTCGTACAGGGACCTGTTCGAGCTCAAGGGACGTACTGCCGTCGTTACTGGTGGACTTGGCATCCTGGGCCGCCGCTTTTGCCGCGGGCTTGCGGACTTCGGTGCCAATGTCGTCGTGGCGGATCTGGACGAAGCAGCAGCTAGGACGTTTGCCGACGAGATCGCGCGTGAAACGGGCGAATCTGGCCCTTGGTATTGGCTGCAACGTCGCAGATGAGGCGAGCGTGGCCGCTCTCGTTACGCGTGTGGTGGAGAGATTCGGCGGGATCGACATTCTCCAGAACAATGCAGCGTCAAAATCGAACGATCTGGCAAAGTTCTTCGCGCCATTCGAGGAATACTCCCTGGACGAGTGGCGCAAGATCATGTCGGTCAACCTTGACGGCATGTACTTGGTCGTCAAGCACGTAGGCGAGCAGATGGTGCGGCAAGGCCGCGGCGGCAGCATCATTCAGACCGCCTCGATTTACGGCATCATGGGCTCGGACAAGAGGATATACGAGGGATCAGACTATCTCGGCATGCAGATCAACAATCCGGCGGTGTACTCCGCGTCGAAGGCCGGGGTCGTGGGCCTCACCCGCTGGCTCGCCACGTATTGGGCCGACAAGAATATCCGCGTGAACTGCCTCGTGCCTGGCGGTGTAGAGAGCGGCCAGAACGACACCTTCAAGCAGCGCTACTCAGCGCGGATCCCCATGGGCCGCATGGCCCGCGGCGAGGAAATGGTAGGGGCGCTCGTCTATCTGGCGTCGGATGCATCGAGCTACGTCACCGGACACGTGCTGGTCGTGGACGGTGGCCTGAACGCCTGGTAGGTCAAGTCGGCGTGTCCTCGAGCGTGACGATCCTGATGTATCACTTCGTCCGGGACCTCGCGCGGTCTCGGTTCCCTGCGATCAAGGGTCTCACGGTCGACGCTTTCCGCGGTCAGCTCGCCTATTTGGCGCGCCACTATCAGATTGTGACGATGGAGTCGGTACTCGATGCGCTGGCCGACGGCAGAATCGGGCTTCCGCCACGAGCGGCGCTGTTGACCTTTGATGATGGTTATGCGGATCACTTCGACCATGTATTTCCGATCCTCGACGAACTCGGCGTGCAGGGCAGCTTCTTTCCACCGGCTCGCCCCGTGCTCGAGGACCGTGTGCTCGACGTCAACAAGATTCATTTCATCTTGGCCTCCGCTTCGCGGCCGGAGGCGTTGCTCGGGGACGTCATTGCGGCCATCGATGCGCGACACGAGCGATTCCGGCTGCGCCGGGGTTCCGAGTACTGGAGTGCATTTGACGAGTCCAGCCGCTTCGACACCAGGGAAGTCACGTTCGTGAAGCGTGTGCTGCAGAAATTGCTTCCCGAAGCACCACGGACGGAGATTGTCGACGAATTGTTTCGCCGGTATGTGACAGAGGACGAGGGCGCCTTCGCGCGCGAGCTCTACGTGAACCTGGACCAACTGCGCTGCATGCGACGCCATGGGATGTTCATTGGCAGCCACGGCTATTCCCACGTCTGGCTCAACGCAGTGGACCGGCAGACGCAAGAGCTCGAAGTCAGCCGTAGCCTGGACTTCCTCCGCAAGGTAGACCCCGACATGAAGCGCTGGGTCATGTGCTACCCCTACGGCGGGTATGACGCCACCACGCTTGAAGTGCTCCGCGCGCACGGCTGCAGCGCCGGCCTGAGCGTCGAGCTGGGAATCGCCGACCTCAAGGCGAACGATCGCCTCGTGCTGCCGCGGCTGGATACCAATGACCTGCCGCACGAAGCCTTGGCGCCCCTATCGGAATGGACGCGCACCGCCATGGGGCATGCGGCATGAGTTTCATGATCGACATGCTGCGGGATTTGACCCCCCTCAATCGGCTTCCATGCGCCACTGGCTATGAAATTGCTATCGAGCGCGCCCGCCAAGCTCTTCCGTTCCAGATTCTCGAGTATCCACCGAACGAGATCCACAACGGCTGGGTCATTCCACCCAAGTCGGATGTGACGCGGGCCACGATCGAGAAGGATGGACGGCTGGTTTGGGACGGGCTGTCACACCCCTTGGCGGTCATTGCCTACAGCGCGCCCTTTCGCGGGCGGCGTTAGCCTGGAGGACCTGAAGCATCACCTGCACTTTCGACGCACGCTTTGACGATGCCCTGCCATTTCACTTCCGGCAAACCTACAGGCCCTGGGCGCGAGATTGGGGCTTCTGCGTGCCCAAGCGCCTTTACGACGCTCTCGACAGCGGGCTCTACGATGTCGTCGTCGAGACGCGGGAGTCGACGTCGCCGCTGCGAGTGCTCGAGTACGTTCATCCCGGAAGGTTGGACACTACAATTGCCATCGGCGGCAATTTCGACCACCCGGGTGTCTCAAATGACGGGGCGGCCGGATGCGTCGTCGGCATGGAGCTCTTTCGCAGGTTGCGCGGACGGCAAACGAGATTCACCTACGTCCTCGCGCTGGTACCCGGGATTATCGGTTCGGAGTACTACCTGGGGCGCATGTCCGAGGTACGTCGAGCTAATTTTCTCGAGGGTGTCTTCCTTGAAATGCTGGGGTCCTCAACCGAGCTCGCATTTCAACGTTCAAAAGCTGGCGACTCCGACCTCGACGTTCTCATAACGGCCGCCCTGGCGGCCTGCGGCGCGAAGCATCACGTGGCCGCGTACCCCGACATCATTCTCAATGACGAGTATGTCTGGGAAGCATACAACATCCCGATGTCGTCGCTGTCGCGGTTTCCGTATCCTGAGTACCACAGCTCAGGGGACAACATGTCGATCATCAGGGAGCACTCGCTGGAGGAGGCGGTGGCCGTGCTCGAGCGCGCGATCGATGACTTGGAATCAACACCGTTGGTTCGCAAGACGTTCGAGGGAACTGTTTGCCTGTCAAATCCTCGGTACGATCTGTACGTCGATCCCGGACAGCCCGCGTTCGGGGACGTGCCGGACGAGCAACGCCGGCGCCTGCGACGGCTCATGGACCTGTTGCCAACTCTACAGCGGCCGGCCAGCGCGGCCGGTCTCTCCAGTACGGTCGGCCTGGACACAGACTCAACATTGGCGTATCTGGAGAAATTGTCGGCCCGAGGTCTCATTAGGTTGGAATGAGAGTTGCCAAATCCCTGGCGCCATCGAACGAGCAAGGGCGCGTACACTCGTGAACGTCTGTCGAACGAGCCTAGATTCCCGCGGCGCATCGCGCAGGATAAGTAGCGGCGGCTAAAAGCCGACGAGAGTCCATGGCGGAAGATATGGGATCTCAGACCAATGTGATTGTGACAACGGCGTGGCGCATATGTCCTGATCCGATCAGCATCGGCGGAGCGTTCCTGGTTGCGGCGCTTCTTATCACATTCGTCCTAACGCCATTCACCGGTGACATTGCCGTTTTTTTCGCAGCGGCAGCTCAGGCCGACTATCACGGATCGTTTCCAGAGAACGTCTACCGTGCTTGGGAACTCAAACCAATCGGCAATCGCATGTTGTTCTATGGTTTGTACAAACTGTTCTCGCAACTAGTCCCGTTTCTGGACAAGCCTCTGTTCGAGCCCGTGGTGAAGCTCGGCTTCGCGCTCGTCACATTGCTAGTGGGCTATGCTTCGACTCAAAGCATTCGTCGAATCCTCGCAACGCAGGATGTTCAAGTATCGGCGCCCGTGATCTTCCTTGCGCTTGCCGGAGTCATGCTATCGGCTTCCTACAATGCGTCGCTGCAAGTCGAGTGGATTTCAACGCTTCTTGTGCTGGTGGCGATTCCCCTCGCGGCTTCGGAACGAACACCTCTGAACTGGCTTGCGGGACTCGTGTTGGCAATTCTGTTTCCACTTAAGGGCATCTCTTTGTTGATGGCGGGCTATGTGTTTATCGCACTTCACTCATCAGGGAAGTCCTATCGGAAGAGGCTAGTTCATACCGCAGCCGCCACTGCTGCCAGCGTCGTTGTCCTAGCCATCGGGATCGTCAATTTTTTCCCTGACGAAATCGCCGACCTCCGTTTTGCAACGCAGATCCAGCACTCCTTTGTCGTAGCGGCTTTCTCAGCTGATTCGAGGCGCATGGCGCTGTACAGCTTCCTCCGAGACACGCTCCACCTGTGGGAGCCGCTGGCGCGCGTGCCCGTAGCAATCGCCGGAGAGCTGCTTGATCGATCGCGAGCGCTGTTTACGGGCATCGTACTCAACGCGATCCCCAATATCCCGTTCCTGGCCGCCGGCGCGATCTCGCTTGCGCTGCTCACAACGTGGGGAATGTGGGGTCGAAAGCCTTCCGTGGCCATTCCGTCGCTCGTGATGTGGGCGATCGGGCTCGCAATCGTCGAGGTGCAGGCACATTATTTTCCCTATCACTACTTCGTGCTCGCCTTCCCCGCGGCGTGGTCATTCCTTACTTTCATCGGACATGGAAATGAGATTCTTGTTGCGGTGCGCGACGCGCGTGGACTCAGAAGGGTGCTTATGTTTGTTTTTGCGCTGATGGCAGCTGCGATTGGCTACCCGTTGTGGAGCGCCGGGATAGCCTTTGTTGTGCTGTGGACAATTGGGTTGATTGCAATCGTACTGACTCTAGCGCTGCCGTTCGCACCCAGTATCGGACCCCGTCGCATTGCCGGCGCGGGCGCTGTCGTTCTTTCCATGTTGATCTGGACATTCTTTGTATCACCAGCATCCGATCACTACCGGACATGGCGGGAGTTTCGGGCCAGTGAATACCAGGGGTTCTCCGAACTCGACAAGAAGTACTCGTTATCCACGCAATCCTCCATGGTATTCCTTGACGATGGGAGAGCCGCGTACTATCTCCCGGCCCCGAGCTATGAGCGCTACTTCTACGACGTGCCGCTCAGCCGCGGGGATTCGGATGTCGCAATCCGCGAGTCACCCATCTATCGCGGCATTCTCTCTAGGCTGCTTTCCTACCACGACGAATACATACTCATTTGGGCTGATGACCTCGAGCTCGAATCGTTCAAGGAGATTCGATCGAAGATACAGAACGAATTTACTCTCGTGGAGACGCGAGCGTGGGTCCAGCAACATAACTACCCCGTGGGCAAGCAGTGGACCCGTCGCCAGGTACTATTGCTTTATCGACGATCGACCAATTGAACGGTGTCGATGGGGAGCCTTGAAGAGCACCTGCCGGGCGATACAGTGTCTCGGATCGAAGTTGATGACGAGTTTCTGGCGCCCGTGACGCGCTTGAGCCTTTCCGTCCGGCGATAAAAGTTGTAGGTGCTACTTTGCGGGCTGCGGCGTCGCAGCGATACACGCCTGTATGGCTCTGGCAATTGCCCGGGCGCCGTTCTCGTTATAGTGGCAGTCGTCGAAAAAATACTGAGTGGTAGGTGGCAGGATGGGTGCGATGTCGCATGCTTCGCCGCCTTGCGACCGGACTACGTCCACTAGAGCGCGATTGTAGACATATGCGAACTGCACCATCTCAGCTAGGGGAAGCGTAAAAGTGGCATTGGGCGGTGTCATCCAAAGCCGCTGCTTCAATGCCGGTTCTATCGTCGGATCGTACGCAGTCGGCTGCGTAAGAAAAATGCAGCGCAACTTGAGTTTGTTGCAGTCTGCGACAAGCTGCTGCGTGGTCACGACGTAGTCCGGGCGGACTTTTATTTCTCCCAAAAATGCGCGTTGGGGCCGGCTGAGGCTGTCATTTTGTTTTGCGTAGCGATCGCCATTGAAGTTCTCAACGCCGGCGCTTGCGGGCGTGCTTTCGGAGGGAGTGCTAGCGCGACTGACCGCCTCCCGGATCTTGCGCCAGATAAAGCCCAATGCGGTATCGTGGTAATTCATCGCCTTCCACCAACTGATGGGGCCGTGGCGGTTTTCATCCATGGCCTCCAGAATCTGGTGGTTCCAGTCGTTCACACCCATCAGGATTAGCACGAGGTCCGGCTGGTAGCGCGAGATATGATTCAATGTTACAAGGTGATGTGGGCTGCGTAGTCCGCTTAGTCCAGTGTTCACCACTTCCACACGAGTGCCCATGGCGGCAGCTAGACCCTCCTGCAGCAGATGGGTCCACGTCTTGTGGTCGTCAAGATATAGCTCCTCCGTGGTACTGGCTCCGATGGCGAACACTCGCCACGTACCGGCTGGCTTTTGTTGGTAGTCAATCGCCGGCGTAACACGAAAGCCCTTGCCATCGGTGGTAACGTGCTGAACGCCATCGAACCCTGGCATGACGTCCCCCACCACGCGGAGGTGCCAATCGATGTTGGGAGGGAGGGTGAGTAACATTTTTTCGCGTAGATGCGTGAAGATGAACGGCGACAGCGCCTGGTTCGCGATGAACACAACAGCAATCGTCACACCTAACAGCTTTAGGTACTCGAAGCGCGAATTGGCCATCCAAAGTGCGATAGCGCCGATAACTGCAAATTTCGCCACAGAGGGCCAATCATGCTGCCATGCCGTTGGCAACAGGCCGAGCACGATCAGGAGCAAAGCCGCGGTTAGCGTCAGAACCCGCGAGATGTAGCGTTCTGACCGACCGTGTTGTGCAGCAATCTGGTCAACCGGCTGGAGGGTATCAGAGGCGGCATCTGGGTCAGCGTGTCGGGAGGGCGGATGCGAGGCGCGGTGTGATTCTTCCATGATAGATCGAGTTGATGGATCCTCGTTAACTTGCACACTAACGGTCAATCAAGATCAAATGCGGCCTCGTAGTTCTGCTTCAGCGCCGCATTCTGGTCTTCTTTTCGCAGATAGCAATTGCCTATTGCAAGAACGTCCATTTCGGTTCCCATGAAGCAGCGGAACGCGTCTTCCGGTGTGCAGACGATGGGCTCGCCGCGAACGTTGAAGCTTGTGTTGACGAGGACCGGACAGCCTGAAACTCGCTCGAACGCGGACAGTAGCGCGTGATAGCGCGGGTTGGTGTCCTCATGCACGGTCTGAATGCGGGCCGAGTAATCAACGTGGGTCACAGCTGGAATGTCCGATCGAGGCACGTTTAGCTTGTCGATGCCAAAAAGCCTCTTTTCGCTCCTCGGTCATTTCTCGACGCTTGGATTTCACCACGTCAGCGACTAGCAGCATGTAAGGGCTATCACTATCCATCTCGAACCAGTCGCTGACACGCTCGCGTAGGACCGACGGCGCGAAAGGGCGGAAGGACTCACGGTACTTGACCTTGAGATTGAGTGTCTTCTGCATCGTTGGAGAGCGCGGATCGCCTAGTATCGAGCGATTTCCAAGCGCCCGTGGGCCGAATTCCATTCGTCCCTGGAACCATCCAAGCGCATTGCCTTGCGCCAGGTCTTCTGCGCACGTTGCGATTAACGCGACATCGTCCAGTAAGCTCGAACCGCGCGCCACAGGACTTCAAGCGTTCGGCGATCTGAGCTTGAGAAAACTCCGGGCCGAGATAGGCGCCACGCATGCCGTCACCATTTGCTCGTCGAGCTCCTGACCGAGCTGCATGTGATAGCCGACCAGGGCTGCGCCCAAAGCGCCGCCGGCGTCGCCCGCTGCGGGCTGGATGTAGATTTGCTCGAAGCTGCCGTCGCGAAGAATCTTTCCGTTCGCCACACAGTTAAGCGCAACCCCGCCCGCCATGCAGAGATTCCTGATTCCGGTCTCATTGCGCAGCGACCGGGTGAGCCGCAGTACTATCTCATCGGTAACAGCCTGAATCGATGCTGCCAGGTCCATGTGGTAGTCAGTGAGCAGCTCATCTGGCTGGCGCGGGGTGCCACCGAACAGGTCGCTGAATCGCTGCGATGTCATGGTGAGCCCGGTACAGAAGTTGAAGTAGCTCAGGTCGAGGCGAAAAGAGCCATCGGCCTTAACGTCAATCAAGTGCTCAAGAATCAGGTCCTTGTACTTAGGAACGCCGTACGGTGCGAGCCCCATGACTTTGTATTCACCAGAATTGACCTTGAACCCGGTGAAATAAGTGAATGCCGAGTACAGGAGCCCCAGTGAATGAGGGAAATGGATCTCTTTATGCACCTCGATGTTGTTTCCCCTGCCTATCGCGACCGACGTTGTTGCCCATTCGCCAACGCCGTCCATCGTTAGCACGACTGCCTCGTCAAATGGAGAGGGAAAGAATGCGCTCGCCGCGTGACTGAGGTGGTGCTCGCTGAAGAGTAGCTCCTCGTTCCAGCCCTCATGTCCGTCCAGTTTTCCCAGTTCCTTCGTCAGCAAGTCTTTCAGGAATAACTTTTCCCGCAACCACAGAGGTATCGCCAAACGAAAAGACTTAAATCCCCTGGGAGCGAATGTGGCGTACGTTTCGACTAGGCGCTCGAATTTCAGGAGAGGCTTGTCGTAGAAGACGACGCGATCTACGCCACTTAAACCAGTACCGCGCTCCGACAGACAATAGCGGATTGCATGTATTGGAAACCGAGCGTCATGCTTCTTGCGCGAGAAGCGCTCTTCTTGTGCAGCCGCAACGATCTTGCCGTCTTCAATCAGCGCCGCAGCGCTGTCATGATAGAAAGCAGAGATCCCGAGGATACGCAAGTAAGTACCTTCTCAGAATAACGTATAGATGAACGGCGCGACGACCGAACCTTGCGCCAGGACGATGAGCACGCCCAGCAGTGCCATCATCACGAATATTGGCCATAGCCAGTATTTCCTACGAGTGCGCATGAACGCCCAAATCTGCTTAAGCAAGTCCATGGCACTCTCCTAAAACTGATTGTTCATGGAATTCGGCGGGGGCCCTGGTGGCTCGCGAAGTATCCAGTACGAGTTCGCGCGAGAATCGAGCTTTAGCCGTAAAGGGTCCTTGCCAGTGAGGCGAACCAACGTTCCGATCGGTGTGACGATGCAATAAAACACGAGTCCCAACGCGATTGGACTCACTATTTTTCCCAGCAAAAGTCCGAGCTTGATCCATATCCGATTGGGCCCGGCGAGCAGCGCCGGCTTGAATATTGCAGTTGCGGCGGAGACGATCGCCAGACCCAACCCCCACCACCGTGGCGATGCATGGCCAATTAGCGGCCAAAAAGCAACGACGAGACATAGCCCGCACACCATCAGGCCGAACGCCCGGCTGGACGATCCCTCGATTTCATGGATTCGAGTCAGATCTTCGTGTGCCATCGTCATGCCATTCTCCTTAAGGGAACTTGCACTGTCCGATGTTGCGTTCGTTGATAGGATGTAGGTGTCTATTGCAGGTCCAGCTTTACCGTCCTCTGTCCTTTCATTGCGGTACGGCCTGCGATAAGCACGTGAAGAACGTCGAGTGTTTGCTTCGCCGGAATTGTGGGACGCCCCGTACGGATCATCTCCGCAAATTGCCAGAGCATGCGGCGAAACATGCCAAAATTATCGGAGATTTCATGGGAACTCACCCGCTTGGTCCCGAAGATGTCGACACGGAAAGTCTTGGGGATGTCTTGGAGGGCGTCTATGAGTACAAGCGTTCCGCCTTCCGTCGTGATGGCAACGGAGTCGTGCGTAGCGGCATGTGGCATCACAGCGACGGGCCTGCTACTCAGGAGAGGCAGGATGGCATCCAGCATGTGAACACCGTATCGAGCCCAGTCGTTCAGCACCGCACCGCGAATAAGTCTGACGTGGCCGTAGGTGTCGATCTCCGCCCGGACTGAATCCAGTTCCGTCGCGAACCTCATGGCGGAGCCGGACATCAACTGGCCGCGCTCAATATAGGGCTGAAAATACTCCAAATCGGTCTGCGAAAGCGTAAGAGGCTTGTCGATGAAGATTGGCAAACCCGCCTCGAGAAATGGTGCGGCCATTTCTCGATGAATCTCGTGATCGTCCCGCGCCAGGATCACCGCGTCTACGGCGCCGAGCATGTCTACCGCGTCCTTCACCGCATGGTCGACGAGGGAAGCCTCGCAAAGGCGCCGAGTAATCTCCGGCTCCTGAGTCCACGCATGCGTCACGCGCAGGTCACCGATCCCGAAATCAGATGGATGACGACGCTTGACATATTCGTGGATGACAGGCCAGCCCGATTCCGCGAGTCCCGCGTCCGAGTAGCCGTTGATGATCGCCGACATAGAGAACGGGTGTCCATTCCCTTCGCTAAGCCCAATCATCCCGACGCGTATCACCATGTCGCCCAGCCACCGTCGACACAAATATTCTGCCCGGTGATGTAGCTTCCAGCGTCGCTACACAGCAATGCCACGGCACCTTTTAGGTCGCTCGGCTCGCCCAGTCGGTTCATGGGGTTCTTTGCAGCCAGTCTTTCCACGAACACCTTGTGCTCCCGAGTCGACGGATGGGGGAAGGCACCCGGGCTAAGCGCATTGACACGTATTCCGTGCGGAGACAGAAAACTCGCCAGATACTTCGTGAACTGAATCACGCCGGCCTTCGCCGCTCCGTAGCTTGGCGGGTTTGCAAATGTCGTGCCCTCGTAGATGCGGTAGTCGGGGGCAACATGTCCATACATCGACGCGATATTCAATATCACGCCCCGGCGAGCCTTGAGCATCGGGTACGCCAGCTTGATCATGCGGAACGGCGAGTTGAGGCTCATGTCGATATCGTATTTCCAGTCCTCTTCGGTAATGCTCTCCCAACTGTTCTTCTTTCCCGACCACGCATTGTTGACAAGAATGTCCAGCCCGCCAAACTCGTGCTCCACGGCTTGGATACAATTGCTGACTGAAAAGGGATCGAGCAAATCCAATTCCAGCCCGATCACCCGAACACCCTCAGTGCTCGTACGCCGAATGGCACTCGCGGCCGAAATGCATTTTTCACGATTACGGCTGGCGATCACCACATTCGCCCCAAGTTCGGCAAGCACTTCACACATGGCGGTCCCCAGATACCCGGCGCCACCGGTTACCAGTGCGGTCCGGCCTTTGAGCGAAAACAATGCCATCAACGTCATACTCACAGAATCACTCCCACGTGTCATGCAACAATTTCGTAATTCCCGTAAAACGTGCGGCGCTCATCTGCATCCTGAAACAGCCCCTGTCCAATTGCGCGTGCGAGTTGCGCCACGCCATCTTGCACGGAATAAGCTGCACGGACATCCAATGTCGTCTGAATTTTATCGAACGCGACCCTGTAATTGCGTGGGTCCTGGCCACCCTTCTTGTACGTGATCAACGCGGGAGAAACCCCGAGCTGCTCGACAATCAACTCCACCAGCATTTGCTTTGTAAAATTGTTGCGGCTGCTGCCTACATTGAAAACTTGCTGGTCAACTCTTGTGCGCGGAGCCTGCAGAACGGCAATGATTGCAGTGCAGAGGTCCTGCACGTGGCAGTAGGGCCGCCAGGTGGACTCGTCGTAGACAAGGAGGCTCCGACCTAAGGTCAGTTCCCGCGAAAATTCGGACACCGTCAGATCGAAGCGCATGCGCTCGGACGTGCCGAATGCAGTGGCTACGCGAAGGATCGTTGTCGCGCACGAACCTTTCGCCTTGTTCAGGAGATAACTCTCGACGGCAATTTTCGTCTCGGCGTACAAAGATTGCGGATTGAGCGGCGCGTCTTCGCTGGCCTCGTCATCGGTGGGCAGAATGCCGTAATTGCTGCATGTGGATGTAAAGACAAATCGCTGTACGGCACTGCGCTCGGCTTCGTCAATTGCGCCAATCGCACCACCTTCATTCACCTGGCGAGCCATATCGGGATACTTCTTGCAGATGGGATCCCCAACCAACGCGGCAAGCAATACAACATCGCTGATGCCTCGCATCGATTCCTTGAGCCTTGCCGCGTCACGCAGATCGCCGCGCAAGAATTCGAAGTTCGCGTTGTCGGCAATCCCGGAGAGCGACGACACGTGCCCGTACATCAAATTATCCAAGACGCGTACACGGTAGCCGTCGCTCAATAAGCGCCGCGTCAGCATCGATCCGATGTAACCCGCACCGCCGATGACCAGAACTCGTCGACCTTCGTGCTCCGTATCCTGCTTCAATTGACCCGTCGTCATTGCTAATTCCTGCAAAGAGACCACTCAAATTCATTTCCACGTGCCGAATCGGCATTGGAAATCTAGCTCATCGTGCGTTGACTCGCACAAATTACCGCACTGATGTCGGCAACGACGCTATCGTCGAGCTGTGGGCTCGACGGCACCGACAAGCAACGCTGCCAAATGTCTGTAGCGTTCGCAAAATCCACTACGGGCTGGGGATAGCTCGCATAGGCCTGCTGCAGATGATTGGGAGTCCACAAAGGCCGTGCTTGAACGTCATGTTCAAGCAGAGCCTTCAGTGCCTTCTCTCGACGTGCTTCGCTTGGGAAGATAATGTTGGCAAGCCAATTATTCGAACGGCCAGTTCCCTCTGAATAAAGATGCAGGTCCGGGTCACTTCCGACACAGGCGCGATATTGCTCTACAATCGCGCGCTTTCGTTCAAGTCTACCGGGTAGTTTCCTCATCTGGGCACAGCCGAGGGCCGCGAGGACGTTCACGAGGCGGTAGTTGTAGCCCACCTCGTCGTGTGCGAAACGTACGCCGTCGATTTTCGCCGTAGTGCTTAGGTGCTTGGCGCGCCTTGCGAACGCATCGTCATTGGTCACAATCATTCCACCGCCGCCCGTCGTCAGGATCTTGTTTCCATTGAAGCTGTAGACGGCAGCAAGCCCATGATGCCCCACATGCGTTCCGTCACGCTCATAGCACCCCAGCGCTTCGGCAGCGTCCTCCAGGAGCGGGACACGGAGTTCATGGCAAGTCGAGCGCATGACATCCATGTCACATGTCCACCCCATCAGATGTGCCGGCATGACGGCAAGCAAACGGTGTCCCGTTGACTTAGAGTGCCAAGTCTGCGCATCGCTGTTGAAATCATAGTATCGCTGTACGAGGTCGCGTGTACTTTGCGGGGACATGTTAAGTGATCCGGCGGCTGTGTCAGCGAAAATCGGGTAGCCACCCGCATGCACGATGGCATTTGCTGTTGCGATAAATGTCAGACTGGGAACGATCACGTCAAAGGGCTTCTCGACATCCAAGGAGCGGCGTAATACTTCAATTGTCAGTTGAAGACCCAGCGTTCCATTACAGACGGATATCGCATGCGACATTCCTACGAATTCCGCAAATTCCTTTTCGAACCGATCGACAAATGGGCCGGCCGTCGACACCCAACCGGTGCGAAGTGTTTCAAGGACAAATGTTTCGTCGATTTCGTCAAAAGCTGGTTCATGGAGCGGGATCATCGGCATTGCCTTGTTACTGTGATTGAAACGCCCCCCGCGCCAGTAGCGCCTGGGCGACGATAAGATCAGATTCCGTGTCGATATCGACCGAAGGAGCCTTGAATATTTGTCCCCAAAAGAGGAGATCGACGATGCGCCCGTGCTCATCAGCGACAGGGATGCAGGCGATGTTGCGCTCCAGCATCGCTCGCCTAATGTCTTCAACCCGGTAGGTAGTCGGAACAGCGTATGGTTGTTTGTTACACACTTCTTCGACGGTGCCCGCAAGCGAGTCATTTGCCAGTATCCAGCGTCGAATATCGCCGTCTGTAACTGCACCGAACAGCGTTCCATCCTCGTCGGTTACGAAGAGAATGCGCTCCTCTGTCGCCTCGAGTTGCTGCATGGCAGCGCGGATGGTGACGTCCTTATCTACAAAGAAGCGCCGGATGGACGAGGTCATTGAAAGACCTGCCGTGCGAGGGCGCGACACAGCCTCTTGCGCAAACGGGGTAATTACCGCGCCGGTTCGCCCGTAAAGCAACGCCGTTGTACTCTCGGGCAGTCGGTCGGCGCGAAAGGCGTAGACGGCTCCGCTGAGTCGGAATGCAGGAGGCAGTTTTTGCCGAGGTTGCCAGGCATCGATCCCAGCAATAAACGGCGACGGCTTGCCGTCAACAATGCGCCAAGTCCGGTGAGGGTGCTGATCCGCCGCCT
>CAWGEB010000013.1:0-123065 GCA_963821485.1 uncultured beta proteobacterium | reverse complement strand
CAGACCCGGCTTCGGGTACAGCGAAAGCTCCGTGCGCAGGCTGTCGCTCGCGAGCATCCCGAGCCGCCGCGCGACGGGGGCGAAGCCGGAATCCCTGGCTTCGACTCGCACTGCCAGCGCCATATTCATGCGGCCAGCACAGGAACAGTCATCGCGGTCACGCCGTCTTGCATTAGCCCGAGCAGCGCATTGCGTGTGCAGAGTGATACGCCGCGCAAGTGCTTGACCAGGACCCGTTCGCGGTCGGGGTAGCGTGCCCATTCGCGCCACGAAACCGCGGCATCGCCTCCGAACAGGATCTCTCCGTCGAGAGGGTTGCCGTGCAGGTCATTGCACTCCTGGAGCAGGGCCGTGCCGGCGTCGAGCGCCGCGCGATCCGCCGGACGCCACAGGAGGTCGATGTCCGAGTGATCGGTCAGATAACTCAGTCCGGTGACTGCTTGCCAAGCTGCGGAACCGAAGACGCGGAATACGATGCCGTGTTCGGCTCCGCGCCCGTCCAATGCTTCAAGTACCCGCCGCCACCGGGTCGAGACTTCGGCGCACACGGCGCTCAATATGGGCGGCGGCGCGACGCGGTCGATGGCAGCCGGGGCCAGATGCAGTGCGATCCGCAGTTTGCCCTCCGCGGGTGGGAGCGCCAGACCCACGGCAATGGGTGTCGTCTCGACAGCGAAGTCCGGGGCTTGTCGGCGCACAATGAGCGGCCGCCCTTCGCCAAGCCAGGCACAGACCAGCTTGCGACAAGCGGGATCGGCGATGCTCAAGCCGACTTGCGAGCGCGCTTCGCGCGCTACGTGAACGAACGCATGGCGATGCAACGTCCGCCAACGTGGCGCGTCAGGCATCGGCGGCAACCCGTTGCGCGACAGTCCAGGCGAGTTCGCGGCCGCCGCGTTCCCGGCCGACCCGGCTGCGACGGTCGCCGGCATCGGCATGCGCGAGAGCGGCTCGCAGGCTCTGCGCGAGGTCGCCGTCCCACAACGCATCGATCGCGCCCATCCGGACGTAGTTGATCGCGCCAGGCGCGAACACCGGTGAATGTTTCGACAACTCGCGCAAGCGCTCTTCGGGCAGGCGCGTGACGCGCGCCATCGCCGGCAAGCCCATCACGCGGATCTCGGCTTCGGGCAAGCGCCGAGCAGAGATCGGCCATCATCGCGCTCGCGATGAAGCCGCCCGACAGCGCCTGATCGTAGATCAGTCCGAGAACGCGATGCCCGCGCTGGCGGGCGATTTCGACGCATTTGCCCAGATGCGCCATGTAGCAATTGATGCCGAGCAGTTCGTCGCGATGCCGCAGGCGCTGGCCTTGCGTGTCGATGAGGAAAAGGATCGGCCGGTGCGGGTGTTGCGTGCACGGTCGCGAGCACGGCCTGGGCCATCGCCAGCGCGATCTCGACGCCGACTTCGGCGTGATTGGTCGTGCCGACGACGGCGAAGCTTTGGTCGCCGGAGCGCCCGATCCCGCTGAGGAAATCGCCGCTCGCCGCGATGTCGTGCCCCTCGGGGAAAAGCTGGTTGGCGACGGTTTTCCAGTCCATGCTTTTGGTCGAGTCAATGCGGCGCGCCGCGTGCGTGCGCTCTCGAGAAAGTCCGCGGTATCTGGCCAGCGGCACGGCATCCGGGTCTTGCCAGCCCAGCTCACGCCAGATGTCGGCACCGTCGGCCAGCGCGCCAAAGCGCTCGAGCCTGCGCACGAGCATCTCGTGCTCCGCGTCGACGGCGTCGAGGGTCAATCGTCGTCGGCTTTGCAATCGCTGCTGCCAACGCAGCGCGAAACGCGGCAAGATCATCGTCGACCAGCATGGTGCAATCGCCGAGCAGATAACGATGCTTGCCGCCCACCGTACGCCACACGAGGGCGCGGTCGCGCGAATCGAATTCCTCGACGCCATGTGCGGTTTCGATCACTTCCGGGCCGGACAGCCCGAAACGGCCCTCTTCGCTCATGATGATCGCATCGCAGCAGCGCGATGGCGATGCCCATGCCGCCGAAGCAGCCGTATTGACCGCCGATGGCCGCAACGACGGGGATGCCGGCGGAGCGCGTCGCGAGGATCGCGCGCATCACTTCGGAGACCGCGATCAGCCCGGCATTGGCTTCCTGCAAGCGCACGCCGCCCGACTCGAGCGAGCAGGATGACCGCGTCCGGCCGCTCGCGTCCGGCGCGCTCGAGCAGGCCGACGAGCTTGGCGCCGTGCACTTCGCCGACAGCGCCGCCCATGAAGTCGCCCTCCTGCGCGGCGATCAGGACGGGATGGCCGTCCAGCCTGCCCCGTCCGATGACCACGCCGTCGTCGAAGGCGACCGGCAGTCCCAGCGCCTGCAGATGCGGGCTGGTGACGCGCTGGCTCGGCGGCAGGATCTCGACGAAACGAACCGGCATCGAGCACGCCTGCCACGCGCGCGCGCGCGGTCGCCTCGTAGTAGCTGTGCGTCATCGCTGCTTCGCACCCCGGGGCGAATTCCTCGACCGCCTGGTCGAGCCGGAGCGCGACGATGGCCGGCGTCGCGCCATTGTCGTTGATCGAGATGCGCACATCGGCGAGCGGGTGGCGCGCAAAGAAGTCGGCGATGACCGCCTGCCAGATCGTGCCGAAGCCGTTGGCTGCGGTATCGATCTCGATCGAGCAAGCGCCGTCGAGCGGCGCCGACTCGATCAGCACCTCGAGATTCCCCGACGCGACGACACCCACCAGGCACGGCCGCGCGAGCGTCGATCGGACGACCACCCGTGAACGATACTCCAGACGTTCCATCGCCGTCCCGTCGGTTACCAGTTGCGAAAACGTTTCGGCGGGTTGTAAAGGCCACCCGACGCGCGCACCAGGTCCTTGATCGAGCGCGCGGCCAGCAGATCGCGCGTTGCCATGCGCTTGTCGATGCCGAGGTCTTCGGCGCGACGGATGACGCCGCGATCGCGTAGATTCTCGACCGCGCGGTGGTCGCGGGCGAGACCGACCGCCGTATATCCTGCCACGCCGCGGATGGCCTGCTCGCGCTCGGCGTCGTTGCGGCACATCAGCAGACAGGCGATGCCTTCCTCGGTCAGGATGTGCGTCACGTCGTCGCCGTAGATCATCACGGGCGGCAACGCCATGTTGGCGGTCTCGGCAAGCGTCCACGCATCGAGCCGCTCGACGAACGCCGGCTCCATGTGCTCGCGAAAGGTCTCGACGATCTGCACGACCAGCTTCTGGCCCCGTGGCATCCGCTGCGCCGATCCGCGGGCTTCGCGACCTGCTTTCAGCCACGCCGGACTCGCGTGGCGGCGCCCGCGCGCGTCGGAACCCATGTTCGGCGCACCACCGAAGCCGGCGATGCGGTCTGTCGTCGCGGTGGAACTGTTGCCGGCAAGATCGATCTGCAACGTCGAGCCGATGAACAGGTCGCACGCGTACAAGCCGGCGGTCTGGCAGAACGCGCGATTGGAACGCAGCGAACCGTCGTGGCCGGTGAAGAACACATCCGGTCTTGCGGCGATGTAGTCCTCCATGCCGAGTTCAGACCCGAAGGAATGCACCGACTCGACAAAGCCCGCCTCGATCGCGGGGATCAACGCCGGGTGCGGGTTCAGCGCCCAGTGCGTGCAGATCTTGCCCTTGAGGTCGAGGCTCGCCGCGTAGGTCGGCAACAGCAGCTCGATCGCCGCGGTGTCGAAGCCGATGCCGTGGTTCAACCGCTGCACGTCGTATTCGGCAGTAGATGCCCTTGATCGCCATCATCGCCATCAGCACCTGGATCTCGGAGATCTGCGCTGGGTCGCGCGTGAATAGCGGTTCGATGTAGTGCGGCCTCGGGCTTTTCACGACGAATGCGACCCAGTCGGCCGGAATGTCGACGCGCGGGAACGGAGTCGACGATTTCGTCGACCTGCGCGATCACGATGCCGCAGCCTTGAACGCCGTGGCCTCGGCAATGACCGGCGTGTCTTCGGTGTTGGGTCCGGTATAGAGGTTGCCGGGGCGTCGGCCGCCTGCGCCGCGACCAGCGCTACGTGCGGCGTGAGGTCCATGAAATAGCGGCCGAACAGTTCGAGGTAGGTGTGGATCGCACCGATGGCGATGCGACCGTCGGTGACAAGCTTCGCGAGGCGCGCGCGCCTGCGGTCCGGAGAAGGAAAAGTCCAGCCGCGTCGCGATGCCCTTGTCGAACACGTCGAGATGCTCGGGCAGCGCGAGCACCGACTGCACCATGTGCAGGTCGTGCACGAGCGCGGGATCGACTTGCGTCAGCGCCTTGGCCAGAAAGTCCGCCTGCTTCTGGTTGTTGCCTTCGAGACAGACGCGATCGCCCGGCTCGATCACGCACCTCGAGCAGCGCAACGATGTCGGCGGCGTCGACCACCTTGCCGCGAACGTGATCGCCGAGGCGCGCCGCGACCGCGTCAAGTCGCCGCGACCTCCGCTGTGCACCCTGGTTCCACGTGCGCGTCGGTGGCAGGGGTGCATTCACCGGCCGGCGCCCATGACTGCGTTGGGGAACCATGTGGCGATCCCGGGAAAGAGGCAGATCAGAACGATCGCGACGAACATCAGGCCGACGAACGGCATCACGCCCCAGATCACGTCCCTCAGCGGAATGTCGGGGGCGATGTTCTTGATCACGAAGATGTTGAGTCCGACCGGTGGATGGATCAATCCCATCTCCATGACGATGGTCATCAGCACGCCGAACCAGACCAGGTCGAAGCCCGCCGCCTTCAGCGGCGGCAGGATGATCGGCACCGTCATCAGGATGATCGATCACCGGCGGCAGAAAGAAGCCGAGTATGACGACGAAGATCAGCAGCACGGCGAGCAAGACCCATTTCGACAGGTGCAGCGAGACGATCCACTCCGCCGCCGACTGGCTGATGTGCAGGTAGCTCATCACGTACGAAAACAGCAGCGACATGCCGATGATGAACATCAGCATCGTCGATTCGCGGATGGTCGAAGCGAGGATCGGTTTCAGATCCGATGGGCGCCAAACGCTGTAGACCAGTGCGATAAGCACCAGCGCGAGGACGGCACCGAGGCCCGCGGTCTCGGACGGCGTCGCGAATCCTCCGTACAGAGCGACCATCACGCCGATCAGCAGAACGACGAAGGGCAGGACGCGTGGCAGCATCTCGACCTTCTGCCGGAACGTGTAGGTCACGTCCTCCAGATAGGCGGAGCGGTGGCCGTGCGCGTCGAACGCCCTTTGCGCAGCCTTGAACTCCTTGCGAAAGCGAAACGATGCGTACGCGGCGAAGAGCGCGACGAGCAGGATGCCGGGTCCGATGCCGGCGAGGAAGAGCCGACCCAGCGATTGTTCGGATGCGACCGCGTAGAGAATCATCGTGATCGACGGCGGCAGCAGAATGCCGAGCGTGCCGCCCGCGGCGATGATCCCCGCGGCGAAGCCCGGTGAGTAGCCGCGCTTGCGCATTTCCGGGATGCCCGCGCTGCCGATCGCCGAACACGTCGCCGGGCTCGACCCCGCCATCGCGGCGAACAGCGCGCATGTGAACACGTTCGCGATACCCAATCCGCCGGGAATGCGCTGCATCCATGCGTGCATGGCGGAGTAGAGATCCTTACCGGCATTGGACTTGCCGATGGCCGCGCCCTTGAGGATGAACAGCGGGATCGACAGCAGCGTGATGCTGGCCATTTCCTCGTATACGTTCTGGGTGACCGTGTCGAGCGATGCTGCCGGCATGAAGAAATACATGAATCCGACCGCGACGGAACCCAGCGCGAACGCGATCGGCATGCCGGAGAACATGACGATCAGCGTGACGGCGCCGAACAGCAAGCCCAACGCAAGCATGCTCATGGCAGATCGTCCTCGGGTGCAAAGTGAACCAGGAATTGCAACAGTATCTGCAAGGTCAGCAGCGTCATGCCTGCGGACATCAGCCCATAGGGAATCGCCAGAGGTGGACCCCACGTCGACGAACTGGTCATGTTGTCGACCCAGGCCTCGTGCCACAACGTCCACGACTTCCACGCAAAGAACGCGCAGAACAACAGCGACAGCAGATCGACCAACACGACTCGTATCCGGTTGACGCCTGCCGGCAGGATGCTCGACAGCGCCTCGATGCCGATATGCCCGCGCCAGGACTGCACGTAAGCGCCGCAAAGGAACACCGCACCGACGATGCAGAATACCGAAGCTTCGTCCTGCCAGTCGGTTGCGGCCTTGAGTATGTAGCGCGAGACGACGCTATAGGTCAGGATGAACGCAGCGATCACCAGCGCGATCATGCCGAGCAGCAGCATCGCGCGGTTGGCCATGTCGAGCAGGCGCGCGAACAGGCCGAGCAATCCGCGCAGCGGCGGTCGTTCGGTAGGTGCCGTTCGCAGCTCGACCGGTAGTTCGGTGCCGTGACTCACAGCAGCTTCTTTGCTGCGGCCAACAGCTTGGCGCAGTTCTCGTTCTTGTCGGAGTAGTCCTTCCACACCGGCTGCGCCAGCACCTGCCACTTCTTCAGCGTGGCCTCATCGAGATCGGCGACCTTCGCGCCGGCCTTGGCATACACGCCGGCCACGGCCTGGTCGTCGGCCTTGGCGCCAGCGACCGCGATCGGCTCCATGGCGGCGCCCACCGCCATGATCGCTTCCTGGTGCGCCTTGGGAAGCTTGTCGAATATCTGCTTCGACATCAGCAGCGGCTCGAACATGAACCAATAGGACTTGCCGCGTCCGCTCGTCAGAAACTTGGAGACCTCCTCCAGCCGGTACGAAATCAGGCTGGTCGACGAAGTCAACGCGGCGTCCATCGCGCCGGTCTGCATCGCGGCGTAGATTTCGTTCGATGGCAGGGAAAGGACCGAGGAACCGGCGTCCTTGAACATCAAATCCATTTCGCGGCTGCCGCCCCGAACCTTCATGCCTTTGGCGTCGTCCGGGCCCACCAGAGGTTTGGTGCGCGAGGCGACACCGCCGGCCTGCCAGATCCAGGTGACGATCACGATGCCCTTTTCCAGCATGATCTGGTTGAGCAACTTGCCGACTTCGGCGGTCTTCCACGCGCTGCCGACGTCGTAGGAGGGCACCAGGGCCGGCATCAGGCCGATGTTGGTCTCGGGCACTTCGCCTCCGGCGTAGGAAAGCGGGACCAGCGACATGTCCAGCGCACCGCGTCGCAACGAGGCGAATTGGGTGTTCACCTTCATGAGCGACGAGTTCGGATACACCTCGAACTTCAAACCGCCGTTGGTGCGCTTCTCGACCTCGGCCGCGAACTGTTTGCAGAGACGATCGCGAAAGTCGCCTTCGTTTCCCGTGGCGCCTGGAAACTGATGCGAGATCTTCAGTGTGGTGACGCCCTGCGCGAGTGCGCGGGACGCGGCGATGGATAGCGGCACGCTGGCGAGCGCGCCAGCGACGAAACGACGGCGTGAAACAGTCATGGAATCCTCCTAGAACATTGCGTTGACGCGACAGGTACTACCTGTTTCCCGAGGGAGCGTGACCGCGGCTCTCTCGCCTCCGAAGCACATGCTACCGCTGCCGCGCCTTCCTGACATGCCCAGAAATATACACCGACCTAGTTTATGTATACAAGATATATTTTAATGAGTACAAAATGCTGATACGATGAGGCATGTCGAGCAAGTCGAAACTGATCGTGTCCAAGGCAGGTAGCGGGGCCAAGGGGTCGACGCGGGCGGAGCAACTGCGCGAGTTGATCGAAGAAGGCATCGCAACCGGGGCCTTTGCGCCAGGCATGCACCTGGACGAGACCGAGCTTGCCCGGCGCTATGGCGTGTCACGGACGCCGTTGCGGGAGGCGCTGTTTCAGCTAGCTTCGTCCGGAATCATCGTCATGCGACCGCGACGTGGCGCTATCGTCGCCGAAGCCAGCGCGACGCGCATGGTCGAGATGTTTGAAGTGATGGCCGAGCTGGAGGCGCTGTGCGGACGGCTGGCCGCAAGGCGGATGTCTCCTATGGATGAGCGCGCGCTAATCGAGGCGCACCGCGCCTGCGAGTCGGCATCGGGCATGGAAGATCCCGATCGCTATTATCGTGAGAACGAGCGGTTCCACTATGCGATCTATCACGCCAGCCACAGCGGCTTTCTGATCGAGCAGGCGACGGCAATGCATCGCCGGTTGCGTCCCTACCGCAGGCTGCAGTTGCGCGTACGCAATCGCGTGCGGACGTCGTTCAGTGAGCACTCGCTGATCGTCGAGGCATTGCTGGCTGCCGATCCGGACTTGGCGGCCGAGCGTCTACGCCAGCACATCCTGATCCAGGGCGAGCGGTTTACGGATTTGCTCGCATCGCTGGCCAGCGCTCGTCGAAGCGAAGCCGGTTCGGCCGGCGCGCACTCGGCGGCGACTCCGTCCTAGTGTTCGCCAAGGCGGCTCGCGCCGCGGCCTCCTTTGACGACTCGCCGCGCGCGATCCCCGCGCTACGCGTCGGGCCCCTCGCTGCGGGCTCGCGCCGCGGCCTCTTTGACCATCGGTTGAATGCTTCGCGCCAGCGTGTCGGCCGCCTGCGTCGACTCGCCGCGCGCGATCCCCGCGCCACGCGCGGGGCCCCTCGCTGCGGGCTCGCGCCGCGGCCTCTTTGACCATCGGTTGAATGCTTCGCGCCAGCGTGTCGGCCGCCTGCGTCGACTCGCCGCGCGCGATCCCCGCGCCACGCGCGGGGCCCCTCGCTGCGGGCTCGCGCCGCTACTGCGGGTAACCGCCCACCTTGGGAACAACTGCCGCCGGCTGCGCCGTCTGGGTCACGGCACCCAATTCCGGGACGACGACCGGCTTGCCGACAGGCGTGGTTCGCGGCGGTGGCGTCTTGGGATAACCGGCGTCGGTCAGCATTCCCTGCCACTTGGTTTCATTGAACCCCACCGAATACTGCTCCCCGACCTGAAGCGCCGGAGCGTCGAGGCCGCCCGAAACCTTCTTCAACTTGTCCGCGCCATCGCCGACGCTGATGTCGACCACGCTGTGGGGGACGCCGCGCTTGTTCAACATCGCCTGTGCGGTGTCGCAGACCACGCCACAGGCAAAGCTGTACAGGGTGACCGGATAGCGCTCCTGCGCCTGCTGCGTGGCATACGACAGCGCGCTGGTCTCGATGCTGTTCCCGGTGACCCGCTTGGCTTGCGCGTCCTTCGCGTTGGCAGGCGGGGGCTTGTCCGAATAGACGACCTTCCCATCGACGTCGATGTAGCGATAGACCTGCTGCACCTGCGCGCCGGCCAAACCGCTGGCGACGCCCAGCAAGAGCGCCAGCAGCAGCGCCGACTGGGTTCGGATGATAGCGTTAATCATGGCGCCCTCCTTGACCGGGCCGTCATTATGACGTGGACATACCATTATGCCTCAAGAGGGCGTCGATTTGGGGAGCCCTGCCGCGGAAGGCGATGAACGACTCCAGCGCCGGCCGGCTGCCGCCCCGGGCGAGCACTTCGTCACGAAAACGAGCACCGGCGGCAGGCGACAGGACCCCTCGCTCCTCGAACAGGCTGTACGCGTCCGCCGAAAGCACCTCGGCCCACTTGTAGCTGTAGTAACCAGCAGCGTAGCCGCCGGCGAAAATATGGCTGAAGGAATGCGTAAGGCTGCGATCCTCCGGCGGGCGAACGATCACGGAGACTTCGTGCCGGACCGCGTCTGCCAGCGCCTGCGGCGTACTCGCCGTGTCGGCGAAGTCCTGATGCAAAAGCATGTCGAACAGCGCGAACTCGATCTGGCGGACGGTCTGCATCCCGCTCTGGAAGTTCTTTGCCGCGAGCATCCTGTCGAACAGGACTCGCGGCAGCGGCAGGCGCGTATCAGCGTGCGCGGTCATGTGCTGCAGCACGTCCCACTCCCAGCAGAAGTTTTCCATGAACTGACTGGGCAACTCGACCGCGTCCCATTCCACGCCGTCGAGTCCGGACACGCCGGGGACATCGACGCGCGTGAGCAGCAGGTGCAGTCCGTGGCCGAACTCGTGGAACAGCGTGGTGACTTCATCGTGCGTGAACAGCGCGGGCTTGCCGTCGATCGGCGCCGAGAAATTGCAGGTCAGGTACGCGACCGGGTACTGGACCGTCGGGCCGCGCCGACGGCGCCCGATGGCTTCGTCCATCCACGCGCCTCCCCGCTTGCCCGGCCGCGCGTACAGGTCGAGGTAGAACTGGCCGACGATTTCGCCGGAACGATCGACGACGTCGAAGAAACGTACGGTAGGGTGCCAGACTGCCGCCCTCGATTCACGGATGACGACGCCGAAAATGGTCTCGACCACGCGGAACATTCCGGCCAGCACCCGATCTTCTGGAAAGTATTGTTTGACTTCCTGGTCGGAGAAACTGTAGCGCGCCGCACGCAGTTTTTCAGATGCGTAGGGCAGATCCCAGGCCGCGAGCTCGGGTAACCCGAGTTCATCGCGCGCGAACTGCCGAAGCTCGGCCATGTCCCGTTCGGCGAAGGGCTTGGCCTTCGCGGCAAGGTCGCGCAGAAAGGCGAGAACTTCCGTCGGCGACTGCGCCATCTTCGGGACGAGCGAGACCTCTGCATAACTTGCGTAGCCGAGCAGTCCGGCCGCCTCCCGTCGCAACTCGAGCACGCGTTCGATGATCTTGCTGTTGTCCCATTCGGGCTTGCCGAATTCGCTGGCGCGGGTGGCAAACGCGCGGTACAGCTGCTCCCGCAGCGGGCGATTGTCGGCGTACTGCATTACCGGGAGATAGCACGGCATGCGTAGCGAAAGCTTCCAGCCGGTCTTGCCCCCTGCGACGGCGTCCTGGCGGGCGGCGGCAAGCACGTCCGCAGGCACGCCCGCGAGCGTCGCCGCGTCATCGACGCACAGTTCCCACGCGTTGGTCGCATCGAGCACATTGTCTTCATAGCGTGCCGACAGCGTCGCGAGTTCTTCATCGACGGCTTTGAGCTGCGCCTTCCTGTCCGGCGGCAACTCCGCGCCGGAAAGCCGGAAGTCGCGCAAGGTGTTGTCGACGAGTTGGCGCTGCACCATATCGAGCGTCGCGTACGCGCTTCCCGACTCGAGCGCGCGATAGCGCGCGAATAGGCGCTCGTCCTGGCCGAAATCGGTATGGAATTCGGTGATCTTCGGGAGATTGTCGTTGTACGCCTGACGCAGCGCCGGCGTGTTGACGACGGCGTTGAGGTGTCCGACCTGTCCCCACGCCCGCCCGAGCGGGTCGGCGGCGTCGGCGAGCGGAACGACAAAGTTGTCCCAGTTCGGATCCGCGTCCAGCGTCGCGATCGCATCGATGGTCGTGCGTGCAGACGCGAGCAGCGAGTCGATGGCCGGAGTGACATCTTCCGGCGTGATCAGGTCGAAGCGCGGCAGCCCCGAGAAATCCAGCAGCGGGTTGGCGGTCGATCCTTCGCGGGCGTTCATGGTCGGGCTCGCTCGTGGGTGTCTGTGCTCAGCATGTGGCGGAGGTACGCGAGATCATCGGGCGATCCGATGTTCGCCCAGCGGCCGGTGTACAACTCCCCGGTCGCCCAGCCCCGCGTAATCCAGTCCTGGTACAACGGCAGTATCTTGAGCGATTCGCCCGGCGGCAGTGCTCGAAACAGCGAGGTTCGATAAAGCGCAATATTGCCGAAGGTCAGCCGGGGTCCGCCCTCCAGCGCGAGGCACCCGGCGTGAAGCACGAAATCGCCGTTTCGATGATACGCGGGATTGGGCACCATCACCATGTGCAGATGCGGCGCGCCGGTCGCTGCTTCCATCGTCGCCAATTGCGGCCGTAGCGACGCGTAATCGTATTCGGTATAGACGTCCGCGCTGACGACAAGCGCAACGCCTTCGCCCAGCAGCGGCAGCGCGGTGGCGATGCCGCCCGCTACTTCCAGCGGCGCGTCTTCGCGCGAGTAGTGCAGCGTCGCGCCGAATTGCGCTCCGCTGCCCAGCGTGGCTTCGAGCTGATGTCCGAGGTGGGCGACATTGACGACGATGTCGGGAAAGCCTGCCGCGACGAGGCGCTCGATCTGCCACACGATCAGCGCCTTGCCGCCCGCTTCTAGCAACGGCTTCGCCCGCGTGTCCGACAGCGGACGCATGCGCTGGCCGCGTCCGGCCGCGAGTATCATCGCACGAGACATCAGAAGGTATAGCCGACCGTGGCCGGGCGTGCCTCGAGTTCATCGAGCAGGCGCGACAACGGGCGCAACTCGTTGTAGCGCGCGCAGGCGCGTTGCAGATAGCCCATGACGCGAGGCATGTCCTTGAGATACGCATCCTTGCCATCGCGGTGATACAGCCGCGCGAAGATGCCCAGGACCTTCAGCTGGCGTTGCACGCCCATCCACTCGAAGTCGCGCCAGAATGCGCCGAAATCGCCGTCTACCGGCAACCCGACGGCGCGAGCGCGTTCCCAATGCCGAACGGCCCAGTCGATCTGCTGTTCTTCGCTCCATGCCACGTAGGCGTCGCGAAGCAGCGATACGAGATCGTAGGTGATAGGGCCGTACACCGCATCCTGAAAATCCAGGACGCCGGGGCTGGGGTCGTCGATCATCAGGTTTCGTGAGTGATAGTCGCGATGCACGTAGACGCAAGCTTGCGCCAGATTGTTGGCAAGGATGCGCTGGAACGCCTGCGCCAGCGTGCCGGCTTGCGCGTCGTTCAGCGCGATGCCAAGGTGCCTGGATACGTACCACTCGGGGAACAGCTCGAGTTCACGCCGGAGCAATGCTTCGTCGTAGCGCGGGAGCACGTCTTCCTTGCTTGCCCGCTGCCATCGAACCAGCGCGGCACTGGCGTCTCGATACAGGTCGGGCGCGGTGGCGTCGGACAACTCGGCGAAATAGGTGCGGGTACCGAGGTCGGCGAGCAGCAGAAAGCCTTCCGTCAGATTCGCGGCGACGACTGCCGGTGCGTGCACGCCCGCGGCGGAGAGCAGGGCGGCAACCTTGACGAACGGCCGGCAATCCTCATGCGGCGGCGGCGCGTCCATCGCGATGAGCGTCCGTGCGCGGGTACCGGTGCCGGGCAGTGCGGTCGGTGTCTGCAGCGTGACGCGGAAGTAGCGCCGAAAACTCGCGTCGGCGGACGCGGGCGCGATGTTCTCCATCGGCACCGGCAATACCCGTTCGAGCCATGCGCAGAGCGCGTCGAAGCGGGCGTCGGAGACCATGCGAAAGGGTGAAGTGCGGAGGCAGGTAGAATGCAGCATTTTAGCATTCGCACAATACATCGATTGGCATGCGCAGACGCTTGATCATTACCGGTCTCAGCTTGCTTTCGCTCGCGGTAGCGACCGGCAGCCAATCACAACCGGCGCCCGACGAACGCGTCGATGCTCCGCCGCGAATGAAGGCATCGCCGTTCCTGGTGCCGCCGCCCCCGAAACCACCCAAGACCACAGTGCCGCAAACGGCTGGCGAGGATCGCGATGCGATCTTCCTGCGCGCCGATCGGCTCGAGGGCGAGGGCCAGAAGTGGATTCAGGCGGAGGGCAAGGTCGAGCTTCGTTCGCGACGCCTGACCGTCCTGGCGGACTGGCTGCATTTCGACGTTCCCGGCGACGAAGTCTGGGCCAAGGGTGACGTCACGGTCAGGCGCGGCATCGACTGGATCACCGGACCGGAAGTCAAATTCAAGCGCAGCGACAGCACCGGCTACTTTACCGAGCCAGCATTTCACGTCGGTGAGAACAATTCCCGCGGCGACGCGTCGCTGTTGACGTTCTTGGGCGAGGACAAGTTCGAGGTCAAGGACGCGCGTTACACCACTTGCGTCGCCGAAAACAACGACTGGTTTCTGTCGTCTGCGGACGTCGAGCTCGACAAGGCGCGCTCGGTCGGGACCGCGCACAACGCGACGGTCTATTTCAAGGACATCCCGATCCTCTATTCGCCGTACCTGACGTTTCCCCTGTCCAACGAGCGCAAGTCGGGATTCCTGCCGCCGGTGTACGGATCCAGCAACCAGCGCGGATTCGAGATCGCGCTGCCCTACTACCTGAATCTGGCGCCCAACTACGATGCGACGCTGCTCGCGCGACCGATGAGCCGCCGCGGCTTTCAGATGGGTGCGCAAGGTCGCTACCTGTTCGCCGAAAGCTCAGGAGAGGTTGACGGAGAGTTGCTGCCGCACGACCGCATCACGGGCACGAATCGCTGGGCGGTGGCGTGGAAACACAACCAGAATTTCGGAAGCGGTCTCGCCGGTTTCGTGAACACTCAGGAGGTATCCGACGACACCTACTTTGCGGACCTCTCCGATCGCCTTGCGCTCACGTCGCAAACAAACCTGCCGCACGACTACGGGCTGACCTACAACAAAGGGCCGGTTTCGTTGCTCGGGCGCTGGCAGAGCTTCCAGACCCTGCAGGACCCGAACGCGCCGATCACGCCGCCGTATTTCCGCGAACCGCAGCTGACTTTCACGGTCAAACCAACCGAATGGCATGGCCTGGATTTCGGCGCGGCCGGCGAGTTCGTTCGCTTTCACCAGCCCGCTTTGTCGCCCAATGGCAATCGCAGCGTGCTCTATCCCACGGTGTCATGGTCACAGCAGGGCAACGCGTGGTTCTTCACTGCGCAAACCGGGCTGCACATGACCAACTACAATCTCGACGACGTGTCGACGCCGCCGTCGAATTTCAATCGCGTGCTCCCGATCAGCACCGTCGACGCCGGCCTCGTCTTCGAGCGTGACACCAAGTGGTTCGATAGATCATTCATACAGACCCTCGAGCCGCGTCTATACTACGTGCAGATCCCGTATCGCAACCAAAGCACCTATCCCAACTTCGATACCGCGACCGACGACTTCAACTTCTCGCACCTGTTCACTGCCAACCGCTACCTCGGCAGCGACCGCATCGGCGACGCGAACCAGCTGACTGTCGCGATCGGCTCCCGTTTCCTCGACCCGGAGACCGGTGCCGAGAAAATGCGCTTCGCGATCGGCCAGCAGTATTATTTCGAGAGCCAGCAGGTGACGTTGAACGAGCCGCCGCGCACGACCAACATTTCCGACTTGCTCGTGTCCGCCGAGGCGCGTCTTTCCGATGTCTGGACGGCTGCCGGCGCGCTGCAGTATCAGGTCGATCCGAAGCTGACGCAGCGCCTCGACCTGGGCGTGCGGTATCAACCCGGCCCGGGTCGGGTGGTCAACGTCGGCTATCGATTTATCCGCGAATACCTCAACTCCAGCGGGCAGATCTCGCAGCTCAAGCAGATCGATGCGTCGGGGCAGGTACCGATTCTCGACAACTGGTCGGCGATCGGTCGCTGGAACTACTCGCTGGTCGACGCCAAGACGCTGGAGGGCGTACTTGGCTTCGAGTACAATGGAGACTGCTGGGTGTTTCGTATCGCCGCGCAGAGGCTGCAGACCAATACGCAGCAGGTGACGACAGCGGTATTCGTCCAGCTCGAACTCAACGGCCTCGCACGCCTCGGCACGAACCCAGGCGACGTTCTCCGCCGCAGTGTCCCCGGCTACTCGACGGCGAACGACCCGGCGCTGCGACCGCTTGGCAGCAAGGCGGCCAATTACTTTCCGGAGTTCTGACCTGTTTATGCGGCAGATCATGGCTATGCGACATCTCGTTTCCGTGTCGATCGCGCTTGCGCTGGTTGGCGGCGCCTGCGTCGCGACGGCGCAGCCAGCACCGGCGGCACCGGCAGCACCCAGCGCGCCAGCCGCGCAACGCGGCGTGCTGAGCGTCGACCGCGTCGTCGCGATCGTCAACGACGAGGCGATCACCCAGCATGAGGTCAACGATGCCAAGCGCGTCGTGCTGATGCAGATGAGTCAACAGAAGGTGCAGCCACCGGCCCCCGACGTACTCGAGAAGCAGGTGCTCGAGCGCTTGATCACCGAACGATCGCTGATGCAGTTCGCCAAGGAGACCGGGTTGCGCGTCGATGACACCCAGATCGAGCGTGCGATACAGCGCATCGCCCAGGACAACAAGATGTCGCCGGAAGAATTCCGCAAGGCGCTGGCCCAGGAAAAAGTCACCTATGCGAAATACCGCGAGGACATCCGCAGCGAGATCATCGTTCAACGCCTGCGCGAGCGCGAGATCGAGAGCAGGCTGACGGTAAGCGACGCCGAAGTCGATCACTACCTGGCAACGCTCAAGGCGCAGAACGCCGGGGACTCCGAATACCAGCTCGCGCACATACTGGTGCTCGTGCCCGAACAGGCGAGTGCGGACCAGATCGAAGGCAGGCGTCGCCGCGCGGAAGAGGCGCTCAAGGCGGTCAAGGGCGGTGCCGAATTCGGGCAGGTCGCCGCGGGGTTTTCCGATGCCAGCGATGCCCTGCGTGGCGGCAACCTCGGCTGGCGTCCGGGCGCGCGCCTGCCGACCGTTTTCGCGGACCAGGTGCGCACGATGAAGGTCGGCGAAGTGTCGCCGGTTCTGCGCAGTGCAAGCGGATTTCACATCGTCAAGCTGCTCGACAAGCGCGGGCGCAACGAATCGACGATCGTCGATCAGACGCACGCGCGGCATGTCCTGATTCGCGTCAGCGAGCTGGTTTCGGAAGCGGACGCGAAAGTGAAGATCGAACGCGTCAAGGACCGGCTCGACGCCGGCGCGAAGTTCGAGGAGATCGCCAAACTCAACTCCGAAGACGGTTCGGCCGCGAAGGGCGGCGATCTGGGCTGGCTCAATCCCGGCGACACCGTCGGCGAATTCCAGGACGCGATGAACAAGCTGGCGATCAACCAGATCTCCGCGCCCGTGCGCTCGCCCTTCGGCTGGCACATCATTCAGGTGCTCGAACGGCGCAAGCAGGACGTGACCGCCGAGCGCGAGCGCACCGAGGCGCAACTGGCGATACGTCAGCGCAAGGCCGACGAACAGTTCCAGGCGTGGGTGCGCGAGGTGCGGGATCGCGCGTACGTCGAAATCCGACTCGACGACAAGTAGGATGTTGCGCAGGCGGCCGTGCCCGCCGGCCGGCAACGCGCCGATGACCCCTGACAGCATCCTGCAGGAGCAGATCGACTACTACCGCGCTCGCGCGGGGGAATACGACGAGTGGTGGTTCCGCCAGGGTCGCTACGACCGCGGAACCGAGTTCAACGCGCGTTGGCATGCCGAGACCGCCGCCGTGGAGAACGCGCTCGACGACTGGCTGACGCGCACGAAACCGCGCAGCGTTCTCGAACTCGCGTGCGGCACGGGGCTGTTCACCCGCCGTATTGCGCCGCGGGTGTCGGCCCTGACCGCCGTCGACGCGTCCCCGGAGGTACTTGCGATCAACAGCGCCCGGACCAAGGCGGCCAACGTCACCTATCTGCAGGCCGACTTGTTCCAGTGGCAACCGCGGCAACGCCATGACGCGGTGTTCTTCGGTTTCTGGCTATCGCATGTTCCAGAGCGTCACTTCGCGCGATTTTGGGAAAGCGTGGCCGCGGCCCTCACCCCGGACGGGGTCGCCTTTCTGATCGATTCCGCCTTCGATCCGACGTCGACGGCAAGGAATCACGATGTGCCCGGCCGCGAAGCCGGCGTGGTGACGCGCAAGCTCAATGACGGCCGCGAATTTCGGATCGTGAAGGTATTCTGGGAGCCGCGGACGCTCGCGGCCAGGCTTGAGCGACTGCGCTGGTCGGCGACGCTGGCACAGACGCCGAATTATTTCATTCACGGCGAGGCGCGGCCGCCCAAGGACGTGTCTACCGGCTAGTGGATTCTTAGTCCTTGGCGTCGTAGACATACGCGGTTTGCGCAACGCGGCCTTTGTCCATCGTCGCTTCGGCGGCGAGCGCACGGGGCGTCTTGTCCCACCAGATCGCCCGGCCTTCGCGCTGTTTCTCGATCAATTCGGGACGTTCGGCCAGCAGTCCGCGCATGAACCTGGTGTATTCCGACTCGTAGTGGCGGCTGGGCAGCATCATGATGGCGTTCGATCCCGATCGTCGAGTGACGTTTCGCTCATTCTATCACCGTGTGCCGGCGTGCCCGCGCGCCGAGCCTGCGACCAGGCGATACTCGTAGAGTCGGCACTCCAGCGCGCCATTGAACAGCGGCGTCCTGCGGGTCGCCTTGAGCCCGATCAGTTTTGCCAATCGCGCATCGCCGCTGAGCAGGTAGGCTGTCCAGCCGGAGAAATTTCGTTTCAGCGCGTCACCGAGTTGCGGATAGAACGCGGCGAGCGCGTTCGAATCGGCGAGCCGGTGGCCATACGGCGGGTTGCTGACGATGATGCCACCGGGCGCGGGTGCGGCGCGAGCGAGCACGTCGACCTGCTCGACGCTGACCGCAGCGGCAAGGCCGGCGGCGGCCAGGTTGGCGCGGCACTGCGCGACCGCAACGGCATCGTTGTCGCTGGCGAAGATGCCCGCAGGAGCGACAGGGCTCGCGCGGCGCTGCGCCGCCTGCTTGATCCGCTGCCAGGATGGTCCATCGTACCAGCCGAGCTTTTGGAAGCCGAACGTTCGCTTCAGGCCCGGCGCGATGTCGAGCGCCATCAGCGCGGCCTCGATGACGATGGTGCCGCCTCCGCAAAGCGGATCGAGCAGGAGCGTGCCGGGCTCCCAGGACGCAAGGCGCAGCAGCCCCGCCGCGAGATTTTCGCGCAGCGGCGCCTCGGTGGTTTCGCGCCGCAACCCTCGCTTGAACAGCGGCTCGCCCGAGGTATCGAGATAGAAGGTCGCGTCGCTCGCCGTCAGATAGGCGTGCACGCGAACGTCGGGCTGCTCCTTGCTGACGTTCGGACGCACGCCGCCCACGGCGCGGTGACGATCGCACACCGCATCCTTGATGCGCAAAGTCGCGAATTCAAGACTGTTCAGTGGCGAACGCGTCGCGGCAACATCGACGCGCAGGCTGCGATCGGCACGGAACCACTGTGGCCAGTCGAGGCCATGCGCCAGCGCGTAGATGTCGTTTTCATCGCGGTAGCTACCGTGCCCGACCTGCCACAGGATGCGGCTGGCCAAGCGGCTTTCTAGATTGGCGCGATACGCGATTTCGATCGGGCCGGCAAACGCGACGCCACCCGCGGCGGCAACGACGTCGACGGCCTGCAGCCCAGCGAGTTCTCCGACCAGTGCCGCCTCAAGCCCGCGCGGGCACGGCGCGAAGAAGCGTTCCACGTCAGAACGGCTTCAACACGACGAGCAGCACCGCGCCGAGCAACACTGGCAGCGCGGGGATCTCGTTGAGCCAGCGGTAGTACACGTCGCCGTGACGGTTTCGATCGTGCCTGAAGTCCTGCATCAGCTTGCCAAGCCATAGGTGGTGCACAACGAGGATGGCCACCAGTACAAGCTTTGCGTATAGCCAGCCGCCGGTGATGCCGTAGCCGAGCCAGAGCCACGCGCCGAAGCCGATGGTGAGCAGAGCGCCCGGCGCCATGATCCCGTAGTAGAGCTTGCGCTCCATCAGCTTGAAGCGCTCGATGCTCACTGCATCTGTCGCCAGCGAGTGATAGACGAACAGCCGCGGCAGGTAAAACAGTCCGGCGAACCAGGTCACCATGAACACGATGTGGAGCGACTTGATCCAGAGCATCGTCGTCAGCGCAGCAGGCGCCGCCGCATCAGCAACAGCGCCGCGCCGAAAGGCACGACCGCGTAGACGAGCAGCACCCCGAGATGCAACGCGAGGTCGGCGGGAATGCGACCGTCGAGCAGCGGCCGGGCGATGTCGATCGCGTGCGACAGCGGCAGCAGGGCGGCGACCGTGCGCAATGCCCCGGGCAACTGATCGACCGGGAAGTACACGCCGGAGAGCAGCAGCATTGGCGTCTGGAACAGCGTCAGCGAATAGGTGAAGAAATCGTAGTTCTGCGCGACCGAGGTCATGAGCAGCCCAAATGCACCGAACACCAGCCCAATGATGAATCCCAGCGGTATCACCCACACCGCAAGCCAGGAGTGTCCGAAGCCGAGCAGCATGATGACCACGAGGATTGCCACCACCGACATCACGCCCTTCGTCGCGGCCCAGATCCATTCCGCGAGCACGACGTCGTCGAGTGAGAGAGGCGCGTTGATGATCGCGTCCCAGGTCCGCTGTACGTGCATGCGGGAGAAAGCCGAGTACATCGCCTCGAACGACGCCGTGAACATCGCGCTCTGGCAGACCATGCCGGTCCCGATGAACGCGATATAGGTCATGCCGCCGACTTCGGGCACGAAGGCGCCGATGCCGTAACCCAGCGCCAGCATGTACAGCAGCGGATCGGCGATGTTGCCAAGGACCGAGGCCACGGCGAGCTTGCGCCAGACGAGCAGATTCCGGCGCCACACCGGAATCCAGCGCGGGGAAAGTTCGGGGAATCGCAGCAGGGTGGCGGTCGTCGACATGCGCAGGCGATGCAGTACGCCGCGGAGTATAACGCGCGTGACGCGCGCTTGACACCGCACGCGATGCTCCCGTACCTTGACCCGTGTCGCGCGCAACCGGAAATTGCATATGCGTCGTGCTCTGCCGCTGCTTCGATGGCTCAGGTTCGTGTTCATCGCGGCCATCGCGTTGACGGCGTGCGGCGCCGTCGCGCAATCGACGTATCCCGACCGGCCGATCAAGCTGGTGGTGCCGTATCCCCCGGGCGCGCTCACTGACCTCCTGGCGCGCGCGATCGGCGATCGCCTCGCAGTCAGCCTCAAGCAGCCCGTGATCGTCGACAACAAGCCCGGCGCGGGCACGCTCGTCGGCGCCGAGTTCGTCGCCAAGCAACCGGCAGATGGCTATACGCTGCTGATGGCGACCAGCACGACGCTCGGGATCAGTCCCGCGCTGTATCAACCGTCCCCGGTCAATCCGCTGAAAGACTTCGCGCCGATCTCGCAGGTCGGCACGGTCAATTTTTTTCTGGTCGCGAATCTGAATTTTCCGGCGCGGAATGTGCGCGAGTTGATCGAGGCGATCAGGAAGAATCCGGGCAAATACAACTATGCATCGGTCGGCAACGGCAGCCCGCACCAGCTTTTCATGGAGGCGCTCAAGGCCGAGTACGGGCTGGACATCCAGCACGTGCCGTACAAGGGAACGCCCGCGGCGCTGACCGATCTGCTCGCCGGATCGATCCAGGTCATGTTCGCCGACGCGACCATCGCCGTGCCGAACATCCAGGCGGGCAAGGTGGCCGCGCTCGGAACCTCGGCGGCGAAACAGACGACCCTGCTGCCGTCCGTGCCGCCGATCGCCACGGTTATCGCCGGATTCGACTGGCAGGCGTGGCAGGGTGTCGTGGCCCCTGCTGGAACGCCCAACGACATTGTGGCGAAGTTGTCCGGCGAGTTGCAGAAGATCCAGGCCGCGCCCGAGTTCAGGGAGCAGTTGTTCAAGTTCGGCATGGAGCCGATTGCGCCGCACACGCCAGAACAGTTCGCCGCGATCATTGCAGCCGAACAGCCGCGGTGGGCCAAGGCGATCAGGGACTCGGGAGCGAAAGTAGACTGATGTAGACTGAGTCATTGCAAGGAGCAAGCACGTGGCCAGTCCAGTCATCGACGTCCATACCCATTGCCTCACCGAAGCGTGGTTCGGGTTGTTGCAGCAGCACGGTGCCCCTCGCTATTCGGTGGAACCGGTGCGTGGCGGTCTGCGCGCGATTCATCTCGATGGTGCGCCGTTCATGACGCCGGTTCCGGCGATGTTCGACTATGACCTGCGCCTCAAGACGATGAACGAGCACGGCGTCGACGTCTGCATCGTGTCGCTGACGTGTCCGAACTGCTACTGGGGCGGTCGCGACGTCAGCCTCGAAGCTGCGCGCATCATGAACGATGACATGGCGGCGGCGCGCACGGCGCATCCCGGGCGAATCGAATGGTTCGCGTCGCTGCCGTGGCAGTACTCCGACCTCGCATTGACCGAGCTCGATCGCGCATTGGCTGCCGGGGCGCGCGGCGTCATGGTGCTCGCCAACATCGACGGCCGGCCGCTGACCGATGCCGCGTTCGAGACCATCTGGCGCGCGATCGACGCGAAGGCACTGCCGGTGCTCGTGCATCCGACCGCGCCACCCGGTGTGGCGGCGATGGACATGCAGCGCTTCCAGCTCACGGCGTCGATCGGATTCACCTTCGACACCTCGCTCGCGGTGGCGCGCATGATCTACGACGGCTTTTTCGACCGCCATCCACGGCTGAGGATCATCGCGTCGCATGGCGGCGGCGCGTTGCCGTACCTTGTTTCACGCATGGACCAGTGCTTCGACAACATTCCTGCTTGCCGGGAGAAGATCAGCGCACGGCCCACCGAGTATTTGCAGGGGATCTGCGCAGACGCCGTGGTCTTCGCCCCCGGCGTGCTCGGGCTGTGCGTCGACACGTTCGGCGCGGACAACGTTCTCTATGGTTCCGACTACCCGCACACGATCGGCGACATGCCGGGTTGCCTCGAACGCGTGAACGCACTGTCCGACCGCGCGCGTGACAAGGTCCGCGGAACGAACGCGCGGCGCGTCTTCGACCTTTGAATTACTTGCGTCGTTATGAGTAAAGCAAAGCGTAGCGAGCAGGGCCGGATGCTAGGCGTCCCGCAGCGAGGGCCGAGCGAGGACCCAACAACGCAGCCGGCCCGCGCAGTAGCTTTGCTCAGTCGCGGAGTTCGCGACCCGTGAGCTTGATGAATAGATCCTCGACGTTTGCCGGCCGGTGCAGGTAGCGCAGGCTATGCGCCTGCGCGAGGTCCGCCAGCAGCGGCCCGGCGTTGCGCGCATAGCAGAATGCGGTCTCGCCGGCGAGTTCCAGCCGATCGGAAAGCGCACGTCCCCGCGCGTCGGCCCAGGCGCGGACCTCGTCACCGTAGACTTCGACGACTTCGGGCTCGACGTGCGCGGCGATCAATGCGCGCGGTGCATCGCAGGCGATCATCGCGCCGTGGTCGATGACCGCGAGCCGCGAGCAGAGTCGCTCGGCCTCGTCCATGAAATGCGTCGTCAGCAGTATCGTCTTGCCCTGGGTCAGCAGCTGGCGCAGGCCGTCCCAGATCAGGTGCCGGGCCTGCGGATCGAGTCCGGTGGTCGGCTCGTCGAGCACCAGCAACTCGGGGTCGTTGATGAGCGCGCGTGCCAGCGTGAGCCGCCGCTTCATGCCGCCTGACAAGGTGCGGATGCTCGCTGCCCCCTTCGCGGCGAGCCCGGCGAAGTCGAGCAGGCGCGGAATCCGCTCCTGCACGATTGCATCGGGCAGGCGGAAGTAGCGTCCATAGATTTGCAGGTTCTCGGTGACGGTGAAATCGGGATCGAGATTGTCCATCTGCGGCACCACGCCGACCCGCACGCGCGCCTGCCGCGCTGACTTCGGCACCGGCTCGCCGACCAGCGAGATCGACCCGGCATTGGGCGTAGTGAGCCCGAGGCAGCAACGCAGCGTTGTCGTCTTGCCCGCTCCATTCGGGCCGAGCAGGCCGAAGCATTCGCCGCGCCGGATCGCGAAATCGAGACCCTTCACGACTTCGACCTCGCCATAGGACTTGCGCAACCCGACCACGGAAAGCACGACGCTGTCGAGCGGGTTCAAGGCGACCCTGCGGGCTCCCACTGGCCGATGATGACCCGCTGCAACTGCCCCAGCCGGCCGTGGAAGAAGTGTCCGCAACCCGGGAAGACGACGATGGGCAGCTGCTGCGGCCGCGCCCAGTCGAGCACGTCGGCCAGCGCGACGACATCGTCCTGTTCGCCATGAATGACGATCGTGTCGGCGGGGACGTGTTCAACCGGGAATCGCTTGATCGCCGGACCGACCAGCACCAGGCGCTCCGCGGTCACCTCATGGGCGACGCGGGTCTGCACATAGCTGCCGAAGGAGAATCCCGCGAGCACGGGTGGCGTTGCCGCGACCGCCGTGAATTCGCGTTGGGCGAACGCCAGCGCGGCGAGCGCGTCGGCCGTCTCGCCGATGCCGTCGTCGAAGGCGCCTTCGCTGTTCCCTGCGCCGCGGAAGTTGAAGCGTACGCTCGCGTAGCCGAGCGCGACGAAGGTCCTGGCAAGCGTCTGTGCGACCTTGTTGTCCAGCGTCCCGCCTTGCAGCGGATGCGGGTGCGCGACCAGCGCGATGCCGCGCGGCGCGGCCTCGGGCACGTTGAGCGCGACCTCGAGCGCGCCGGCAGGACCGGCGATGCGCGAACGCGTTTCGCCGCGCGTCAAATCTTCAGCCTTTCGACAACGCGACCTTGGACGATGTGCGAGTCGATGATTTCGTCGATGTCGTCGCGGTCGACGTAGGTGTACCAGGTTTCATCCGGGTAGACGACGATCACCGGTCCTTCTTCGCACCGGTCGAGGCAGCCGGCCTTGTTCATGCGCACGCTGCCCTTGCCGTTGAGGCCGAGCGCCTTGATTCTCTGCTTGGCGTACGCGAGCATCTCGGACGCGTCATGCGTCGCGCAGCACGCCTCGGGCGGATCGCGCCGGTTGCAGCAGAAAAACACGTGGTGATTGTAGTAACTCATACGGAACTCCGCGGCGAGCCGCGAATTATACGCGAGCGCTCCTACTCCCCTGCGGTGGTGTGACCCCATCCGGGTTGCCCCGCCAGCCACAGCAGGTAGGTGCTCGCCAGCACCGGCCAGACGACCAGGACGGCGTGCGTCAGCCGATTGAAGTTGAGCAGCTGCCCGTAGGGCCAGTCGAAAAGGGCGATCGGCGCGCGAGCCTGCCACATGTCCGGAGCCAGGAGTGGCGCCACGAGCGAGGACAGCAACGCGATCGCGCACAGCGTGGTGCGCATGGGTCGCGGCAACCAGACGGCCGCCAGCAAGGCCACGGCGCCGACGATGATGCCGATCGATACGCCTGGCTTGAGCCACGTTTCGAGGACCGCCTGCCGTAGCAGGAAGCTGGCGGCGCCACCTTTGAGCACGAGGGCGAAACCGATCAGCAGCAATACCGCCCAGCCGAGAAATTGACGCTGGCGGACGAGCAAGGCCAGAAACAGTCCCACGCCGACGACGTTGAAAGCGCTTTGTGCGGCCTGCAACATGGTGCCCGCGAGGTCGCTGGTCAATTCCAGTGAAGGATCGAAGGTGGCGGCGAACAGGGGAATCCCCGGATTCACCTGCGCCAAGAGCCAGATGCCGAGCAGCGCGAGCCCCATGTCGCCACGCCGCCCCTCGAGGAACACGCGCTCGCGCCAGGCCCGGATGCGGGTGCGCACACCGGGCACGCCGTCGAATACCAGCGCGACCAGCGCGCCGAACGCGGCGCCGGCAATGTTCGAAAGCAGGTCGATCGCGCTGGCATCGCGCGTCGGCAACAACATTTGCGCACTTTCCATGCACAGCGACAGCAGCGCGCCGCCTCCGCAGGCGACGGCGAATCGATTCGAAGCCGCGCGTCGAACGCCGATGAGCGCGAGCGCCAGTCCGAAAGGCGCGTACGCAATGAGGTTGATCGCGACGTCGAAGCGCGTGAAGCGCGGCGGCGACGGTGCGAACAGGAAGAACGGCGTGCCGGGCAACGGGGCCATCCAGCCGAAGAATGGCTCGAGGCTCGCGTAGACGATCATCGCACCGTACAGCGCGGCGAAGTACTGCGGAAGCTGCGACGGATGCGGGCGCGGAGACATGTCGAGAACGCGCGGCGGTGGCCCCGGTTCGCCGCCCGCTTACAGGAGCTTGCGCACCACGGTCATGTTCTGTTCTTCGCGCAGGATCGAGAACCCCGCGGCGCGAAACATCGACAGCGGGCCATGATAGTGATCGGCGGAGGCTTCGCTGGCACCGGCTTTGAACGGGAACGCATCGACCAACCTGATGCCGCGCGCCGCGAGCATGGTTAGACCCTCGGCCAGCAGCGCGCGGGCGATGCCGCTCCGGCGACGCGATGGACTGACGACGAAACAGACGACCGCGGCCGCCTCGAAGTCGCGACACGGGAGTTCGGTCGGAGCAATGCCCATGCGGGCGAAGCAATGCGGCAATTTCTGTCTCGGCTGCGCGTTCATCCAGCCGACGACCTCTTTACCCTGGTACGCGAGAAAACCCTCCATCTCGCCCACCTCGATGCGCGAACGCATCGCGATTCGATTGGCAGTGCCCGGCAGCGACGGCCAGTCGACGGCGCACGGGACATGATAGAAGTGGCAGTAGCATTTCGCCCACTCGGGATTGTCGGCGAACGCCGGTCCCCGCTCATGGTCGAAGAAACGCAGGAAGTCGTCGACCCGCTCCGGCGCGAGGGGCTCGATGCTCAGATCGCGCATCATTGGCCTCGTGTCAGCGGCCGGCCTTGATTTCCGTCCAAAGCTTGTTGCGCAAACGGCGCTGCGCGGTGGTCAGATCGGTGAGCTGTTCCAGTCTTGCTTCGACCGCTTTGTCGGGAAAGATCGCGGGATTCTTGAGGATTTCCGGCTTGATGTATTTGACCGCCTCCAGGTTCGGATTGCCGGAACCGATCAGGTTCGTGAGTTCGGCGGAGTTCTTGCCCTCGAGCATGAAGTTCATGAATTTGTGGGCGAGGTCGGGGCGCGGTGCGGCCTTGTGGATCACCATGTTGTCAACCGCCAGGACCGCGCCTTCCTTCGGCATCCCCTGCAGGATCTTGAATGGTCGACCGGCCGCCTGCGCGTCGAGATTGGCTTGAAAGATGTCGTTGGAATAGCCGTGCACAAGCCAGATGTTGCCAACGGTCAGTTCCTTTATGTAGGACGACGCGTTGAATGCCGCCCAGTACGGTTTGGCCTTCTTGATCAGCGCTGCGGCCTCATCCCAATGCTTGGGATCGAGATCATTAGCCGAATAACCGAGATACTTTAGTGCGGCGGCGAATAGTTCGTTCGCGCTATCGAGCACCGTCACGCGACCTTTCACTTTCGCCAGATACTGGGGATCGAAGATCACGGCCCAGGTATCGGTCGGAAGGCCCAGCTCCTTCATCTTCTGGTCGTTGAAGCCGATGATTGTCGTCGACATCGCGTACGGCACCGAGTAATTGTTGCCCGGGTCGAATGATGTGTTCATATACAGCGGGTTGATGTTCTTCAGGTTCGGCAGCAGCGCCTTATCGATCGGCTTCAGTTGGCCGCCCTTGATCAACGCCTGCATTGCGTTCGATGTGGGCACCAGGATGTCATAACCTTTCGCGCCGGCAGCGAGCTTGGCCAGGAGTTCCTCGTTGTCCGAATAGTAGGTCTGGACGACCTCGCAATTGCAAGATGCCTCGAACCGTTTGATAGTCTCCGGTGCGATGTAGTTGTTCCAGTTGTAGAGGTGCAATTGATCCTTGGCGGTCGCGGGCAGTGCGAAGACGAGCGATGCCAGCAGCGGCAGGATTCGTTTCATCAGATTCTCCTAATCGGAACCAAGTAAGGTGGGCGTCAACCTGGACGCGATGACGATCAGCGCTAGCGTCAGCAGCATCAGGAGCGTCGACACGGCGTTGACTTCCGGCGTGACGGCGATCTTGATCATGGAATAAATTTGCAGTGGCAGCGTCACGGTTCCCGCGCCGGCGGTAAAGAAGGTGATGACAAAATCATCGATCGACAGTGTGAATGCCATCAGTGCGCCGGCAATGACACCAGGCATGAGCAGCGGCAGCGTAACGTGACGAAACGCCTGCCACGGCGTAGCGCCGCAGTCACGCGCCGCTTCGGTCAGGCTTTCATCCATGTCAGCCATGCGCGCACGAACAACGATAGCGACGAACCCGATGCAAAACGCTATGTGGGCAAGCGCAACCGACACTATGCCAAGCGTAAGATTGAGCAGGACGAAGAATATTAGCATCGATACACCCATCAGAATCTCGGGTATGGCTATTGGCGTGAGCACCAGTATCGGGAGTAAACGGGTCTTGAAGCGGTACATGGCGACGCCGGCCATGGTGCCGAGAACCGTCGCGGTTAAGCTGGCTATCAGCGCGATGATCAGCGAATTCCCCGCTGCCGTGAGCATCTCTTCGTTGCGGAACAGCTTGGCGTACCACTCCAGCGTGAAGCCGACCCATTCTGCATTGAGCCGAGAGTCGTTGAACGAGTAGACCACGACAATGATCAGTGGGATGTACAGGAATGCGTACCCTGTAAGCGCAGCCACCCAGAGCGCGATCGGACGCCTACGCACGCGCTTGCCTCACGCCGAGACTGCGGCGACCAACCCATGCTGCGAGCCCCGCGAGCAGCAGCGCCGAAACCGTGAGCACGAGCGACAGCACGCTGCCAAACGGCCAGTCGCGGGTCTCCAGAAATTGCTGCTTGATCACGTTGCCGATGAGGCTATCCTCCGGACCGCCGAGAATATCGGGGATGGCGAATATGCCCAACGCCGGAATGAACACCAGAGCCGCGCCCGCGTAGACGCCTGGTAACGACAGCGGGAACGTAATGCGCCAGAAACGCTGCCAGGCATTGGCGCCGAGGTCCTGCGCCGCGTCGAGCAGCGCCTGGTCGTGCTTCTCGAGGTTGGCGTACAGGGGCAGAACCATGAACGGCACGTGCACATAGATAAGGCAGACAAGCACGGCAAACGAACTGAACAGCAAGGGCACTGGGTCATGACCAAACCATTGCAGCACACTGTTGACCGTCCGTGCCAGCGCCGCATTGGGCCCTAGGATGATCATCCACGCGTAGACACGGATGAGAAAATTGCTCCAGAACGGGAGGATGACGAGCAGCAGCAGCAGATTGCGATGACGCTTCCCGGTTCTCGCAATCAGTGCGGCCAGAGGATATGCAAGCACTAGGCAGGACACGGTAGTTATCAGTGCGTACCAGACCGATTTGACAAAAATCTGGGCATACACCGCGTCGGTCAGGAAACGGACGTAGCTCTCGATATTGAGATCGAGCTTTCCGTCTTCAACGAGCGGAGCGAGCCCGCCAAACTCGCCGGGCGTCCGAAACGACGCCAGCATCATGATCAGCGTCGGAATAGCGAAGAACACGACGAGGTAGAGCAGCGGCGGCCCGCTGACCAGCCACTTGCCGAGTCTTTGCGTTGAGCGCGCAGCCACAGGGCTAGCAGCCTGACGCAGAACCCATCATGGCCGCGCAGCAGCCTGGCGGGACGGGATGCGCGACGCTGCAAGCGAGGCTTGGGGCCGTCTCGTCCGAAACGCGACTCATGCGGGGTTCAGCATCGGGCAGTTAGTGTCCGATAAAGTGGCCGGCGTCGTCCGGCCACGCCACTTCGACCGCGTCGCCAACCTCGAAAAACGTGGTTCGTCCGGCCGCGGAGTTGGCGAGAAGTGCCTCTAGTTTTGCGCCGCCCGCGATGCCCACCTTGTAGACAGTCACGTCACCGAGATACAGCAGGCCGGTGATGTTGCCGCGGAAGTGGTTGGCCGCCGCGTCTTGCCCCGTGGCGGCAGTGATGCGAATCTTCTCTGGACGTAGCGCGATGGACGCGTTTTGCCCCGTGCTTGCCGACAAGTCGCTGGCGACACGCACCGTTCCGAGCCCGGCCACATCGATCGTGACAATCCCGCCAGCACCTGCGATCACCGGCCCGTCGAGCAAGTTGCAGGTCCCGATGAAGTCCGCCACGAACCGGGAATTCGGAAAGCTGTAGAGCCGCGATGGCTCGTCGAGTTGCTCAAGGCGACCCTTGTTCATGACGGCGATGCGGTGCGACAGCGCCAGTGCCTCGGTCTGATCGTGCGTTACGTAGACGAAGGTAATGCCGACTTCCTTCTGCAGGTTGATGAGTTCAATCTGCATTTCCTCACGCAACTTTGCGTCGAGCGCCGCGAGTGGTTCGTCGAGCAGCAGCACGGTCGGATGAGTCACCAGCGCGCGACCGATGGCGACGCGTTGTTTCTGGCCTCCGGACAACTCGTGCGGGTAGCGTTTGCCGAAGCCACCGAGCCGGACGTCCTCGAGCGCCGCCTCAACCTTGGGCGTTATCTCGGCCGCGGGTGTCTTCGCCATCTGCAGGGGGAATGCAATGTTTCCCTCCACGGTCATATGCGGAAACAATGCATAGCTCTGGAATACCGTACGTACCGGACGTCGCTCCGGGGGCCGGTCAGCGAGATCTTCGCCGTCGAGCCGAATGCGGCCGCTATCGGGAAGATCGAAGCCGGCGATCATCCGCAACAATGTCGTCTTGCCGCAGCCGGAGGGTCCTAACAGTGTGAAGAATTCCCCGGCCTCGATTCCGATGCTGACTTGATCGACGGCGGTGAACGCACCGAACCGGCGGGTAACATCCTGAATCTCGAGCAGCGCCATCGCGGACCGAGCCGACTCCGATGTGATTTTCGGCGGATTGTAGCAAAATGACGAATTGGGGTCGCCCGTGCCATCCATGCATCCCTGGTTAGCCGTCGCGGTGTGGATGTCGACTCTCGCGCTTTGCGCAAATGCCCAGACGCCGCAAACGTATCAGCTCGATCCATTCGCGGAGGCCACCGCCGGTTACTCGGGTTGCCCCGAAGCCAAGCCGCCGGTCCTCAGCGAGCAGGAGATGCGCGTCCAGGCGCACGGGCGTGCCGAGCGCGGAACATCGTGCTGCCTCGCCGGAACCTGCGAGTGCGGTGGAGCCTACAAGCGCGATCCGGAGATCAACGAGCGGGTCGCCAACATCATTCGCGCTGACTCGCGATTCAGGGACACAAGCGTCTGGGTGACAACGACGCGCAAATTTGTGACGCTCCAGGGCTGCGTGCGCAGCGCCGCGCAGAAGCATGCGCTTGAGCGGCTGGTCCAGCGCCAACCCGACGTGGCGATCGTTTGGAACGAGACTGTCGTGAAGAGGTAGCACGAGCACGCCGCAACGCGGAGCAGGGGCCCCGCGCACGGCGCTACTCAGCCGCGGCGACTGGCTTGAGCGCACCAAGCGCCGTGAGCAGTTCGATCGGCACCGGAAATACGATCGTCGAGCTCCTATCGCCTGCGATGTTGCCGAGCGTCTGCAAATAGCGTAGCTGCATCGCCTGCGGCTGTTGCGAGAGTATCTGCGCAGCTTGCAGCAGTTTCTCCGACGCCTGCAGCTCGCCCTCGGCGTGGATGATCTTCGCCCGCCGCTCGCGCTCGGCCTCGGCCTGGCGCGCGATCGCGCGCACCATCGACTCGTTCAAGTCGACCTGCTTGATCTCGACGATCGAGACCTTGATGCCCCACGCGTCGGTCTGCGTGTCGAGCACTCGCTGCATATCGAGGTTGAGCTTCTCGCGCTCGGACAAGAGCTCGTCCAGCGCATGCTTGCCGAGCACCGCGCGCAGCGTTGTCTGCGACAGCTGGCTCGTCGCCTCCAGGTATTTCACGACCTGTATCACCGACTTGGCCGGATCGACGATGCGAAAGTATACGACTGCGTCGACCTTGACCGATACGTTGTCCCGCGTGATCACGTCCTGCGGCGGAACGTCCAGGACGACCGTGCGCAGATCCACGCGCACCATTTGCTGCGCGATCGGAATGAGCAGGATCAGCCCCGGGCCCTTGACTTTCCAGAACCGGCCGAGCATGAATACGACGCCGCGCTCGTATTCGCGCAGGACGCGAACCGACGTGAGGACCAACAGCCCGAGAAACAGGAGCAAGCCACCAAAGCCCAACCCGAATACCATGATCTGTCTCCTCAGTCGTCGATCGGTACGACGGTCAGCACGAGATCTTTGCGCGCCGTGACTCGCACCCGCTGACCGCGCTCGAGCGGCGCCGCGCTGGCCACGCGCCACTGTTCGCTGTGTATGCGCGCCCAGCCTTCTGCGCCTGCGGCGTCGAGCATCTCGCCGACGCTGCCGATCAGTTCTTCGCTGCCGCTGACCACCGGGCGCCGGCGGGCCCTGAGCGCGGCGCCGGAGATGAAGAAGATGAACACTCCCGTCAGAACCGAAAGCACGACGATCAGCGACAGCGGAATGCCGAAGCCCGGTACGTCGCTATCGATGAGCATGATCGCGCCGATGGCGAAGGCAATAATCCCACCGACGCCCAGCGACCCGTACGCCGGCAGAAAAGCCTCTGCGATCAGGAACGTCAGACCGAGGAGCATGAGCGCGAGCCCGGCGTAGTTGACCGGCAGCATGTGCAACGCAAAGAGCCCGACCAAGAGGCAGATGGCCCCGACAACGCCGGGCAGCACGAGGCCAGGGTTGGAGAATTCGAAAAACAGACCGTAGACGCCGAGCATCATCAGGATCAGCGCGATGCTCGGTTCGGTGATGGCGGCGAGGAAACGGCTCTTCCAGTCGGGGTCGAGCGTCTGCGGCGCCGCGCCGGCGGTCGCCAGCACACGCTCGGCACCGGCGATCGCGACCTTGCGGCCATCGAGCTTCGCCAGCAGCTCGGGGACGTCGAGCGCAATGACGTCGATCACGTTTTGCGCGAGCGCTTCGTCGGCCGAGAGGCTGACCGCTTCGCGCACCGCGCGTTCCGCCCACTCGACGTTGCGTCCGCGCATCTGCGCGAAGCCGCGTATGTAGGCGGCCGCGTCGTGCACCTGTTTCTTGGTCATTGGGTCCTGTGCGCCGTGCGTGTCATCCTCGGTCTTGCCTTTCTCTTTGCCCGCGGCCGGCGGCGCGGGCATGCCGATCTGCACCGGCGTCGCAGCACCGAGATTGGTGCCTGGGGCCATCGCCGCGATGTGGCTGGCGTAGAGGATGTAGGTGCCGGCGCTGGCGGCGCGCGCGCCGCTCGGCGCGACGAAGGCGGCGACGGGAATGCGTGACGCAAGGATAGCTTTGATGATGTCGCGCATCGACGTATCGAGTCCGCCGGGCGTATCGATCTGCAGCACGACGAGCTGCGCGCCTTCCTTGTCTGCGTGGGCGAGACCGCGCGTCACGAAATCCGCCGTGGCGGGTCCAATCGCACCGCTGACCGGAAGGATGATGACCGGCGCGGGCGCAGCCGTCACCCCGGTCGCGCCCCATGCGAGCGCGGTCCATACAACGAGTCCAAGCAGTGACACCATCTTCACGCGCAGTATCCGGCGGAATCTGGCCGAGAACCATTATTGCAGAAAACCCGACGACAGGTGCAGCGACACATCCGCGCAGCACGCCCGGGGAAGGAACGCCCCGAGCAATCCGGTCCATCGGTTCGGATTTGCGCCGGATCCGGGCTACAGCAGGCGGGTCAGCAGGATTGCAATCAACGCCGCCAGCAATATGCTGATCACTGCAAGCCAGCGGTTGCGGACGCGGTGCGCTGCTGCGAGCTCGATCAGCGTGGCGTCCGACGCCGACGGCGGCGCCGACAGCTTCTGGTAGATCAGGCGCGGGAGGAGCGGCAGCGTCGTCGCCAGGAACGGGGCCTCTTCACGGAAGCGGCGTTCCAGCGCGCGCCAGCCGATCTGATCCATCATCCAGCGCTCGAGAAATGGCTTCGCGGTCACCCACAGGTCGAGGTCGGGGTCGAGTTCGCGACCGAGGCCTTCGACATTGAGCAGTGTCTTCTGCAGCAGCACGAGCTGCGGCTGGATCTCGACGTTGAATCGTCGCGATGCCTTGAACAGGCTCACCAGGACCTTCGCGAGTGATATTTCCTTGAGCGGCTTGTCGAAGATCGGCTCGAGCACGACGCGCACTTCCGTCTCGAGCTCGTCGACGCGCGCATCCGGCGGCACCCAGCCCGACTCGATGTGCGCGGTCGCGACGCGGCGATAGTCGCGGCGGAAGAAAGCGAGGAAATTCTGGGCGAGGTAGCTCTTGTCGCGCTCGGACAGCGTGCCCATGATGCCGAAGTCGAGCGCGATGTACTTGCCACGATGGACCGCATCGGTCGCCACGAAGATGTTGCCCGGGTGCATGTCGGCGTGAAAATAGCCATCGCGGAAGACCTGCGTGAAAAAGATCTCGACGCCGGAACGCGCGAGCCTCGGTATGTCGATGCCTTGCTCCCGGAGCCGGTCGATCTGCGCGATCGGCGTTCCCGTCATGCGTTCCATGACCATCACTTCGCTCGTGCACCAATCCCAGTAGACCTCGGGCACGAGCAGCAGCGGCGAGTGCATGAAATTGCGGCGCAGTTGCGAGCAGTTGGCGGCTTCCCGCGCCAGATCGAGTTCGTCGTGGATGGTCTTGTCGAATTCGGCGACCACTTCGCGCGGTCGCAGGCGCTTGCCGTCCGACCACAGTTTCTCGACCAGCAGGGCGCCCGTTTGCATCAGGCCGAGATCCTTCTCGATCGTCGCGGATATGTTCGGCCGCAGCACCTTGACGGCCGCCGGGGTGCCGTCGGGCAGTTCGGCCCAATGCACCTGTGCGACGGACGCGCTGGCGACCGGGTCGCGCTCGAAAGACTTGAATACTTCCTCGACCGGCTTGCCATAGGCACGCTGCAGTGTCGCCATCACCTGCTCGGTGGGAAAGGGCGGGACCCGGTCCTGCAACTTGGCGAGCTCGTCGGCGATGTCGGCGGGCAGCAGATCGCGCCGGGTCGACAGCATCTGGCCGAATTTCACGAAGATCGGTCCCAGGTCCTGCAGCGCCAGGCGCAGCCGTTCGGCGCGTGGCTGCGACAGATCGCGCCAGAAGGTGAGCGCGCGGGCCGTCGGTCGCAGCCAGCGAAACCGTTCGCGGCCAAGCAATAGCTCGTCGAGCCCGTACTTGAGCGCGACGTGCATGATCCTCATCAGGCGCAGCAGATGCATGGCCGCGATTGTACGGGATCGGGCAGGCGTGCCGCGCAGTGGTGACTCGTGCGCGGGTTACGAAAAGGAGTGGCCGGCGATCAGCGTTTCGACGATGTCTTGCGCGAGCTCCCGCGCGACAGCGCGTCGACGCGCGCGGATAGGGCGTCGACTGCAGCGGCGAGCGCCTGCACGTCCGCCGCGAAGGCATGCGCTTCGGCCGTGCGTACGCCGGCATCGGTCTCTTCGCTGACGTAGCGCGCGACGCTGTCGCTGACGCGCTGCGCGGCGTATTCTGGCATGGCGAGCAGTTGCCGTCCGGTACTCGCCACCTGCTGTCCGATGACCGGCCCCAGCGCGTTCGCGAAGGCCTGCTCCACGAACAGCGGCAGCGTCAACGCGAGTTCCGCGAGCGTCGCCGCCAGTGCGGTGTCGCCTTCCGCCGCGACCAGTTCCTGCCAGCGGCTCGGCTGCGCGAGCAGCGCAGGCAAGCGCAGGGGAGAAATGTTCAGTGTGAGGTCGGATGCGTCGTCCGCATCGCGCAGGCGGCCGCCTGCGTCGATCGCGAATCCCGCACGGGCGGGTCCGACGACGATACGCACGCTGCGCCCGGCGTGTGCGGCGAGCCGTTCGCGCGCCCATGATTCGCGGTCGAGCGTGCGATTGATGATGTCTGCGGTGACGTTCATCGTCGGCCCGACGTATGTGGTCAGAACACGTGGCCGCGATGCAGCGCGACGATGCCGGCGGCCAGATTGAACCAGTCGACGCGCTCGAAGCCGGCCTGTTCCATCATCGCCTTGAGCGCCGGCTGGTCGGGATGGACACGGATTGATTCCGCGAGGTAGCGGTAGCTGGCATCATCGCCGGCAATCGCCTTGCCCAGACGTGGCAGGACGTTGAAACTGTACCAATCGTAGGCCGGCTGCAGGGGCGCCCACACCCGGCTGAATTCGAGGATCAGCACGACTCCACCCGGCCTGAGCACGCGACGCATTTCCGCCAGCGCGGCTTCCTTGTGCGTGACGTTGCGCAATCCGAAGCCGATGCACACACAATCGAAATGCATCGATGGGAACGGCAGCGCCTCGGCGTCGCACTGCACCACGGGCATGATGCGACCTTCGTTCAGCAGCCGGTCGCGGCCGGCGGCGAGCATGGTGCCGTTGATGTCGGTCAGCACTACGCTCCCGGCGGCGCCGACCCGGTCCGCGAACAAACGCGCGAGGTCGGCGGTGCCGCCGGCGACGTCGAGCACGCGTGCGCCTTCGCGCACGCCGCTGGTTTCAACCGTGAATCGCTTCCAGGCACGATGCAGCCCGGCCGACATCAGGTCGTTCATCAGGTCGTAGTTTCCGGCGACCGACTCGAACACACCGCGCACGCGGTGCGCCTTGTCCTCGGTCGCGACCTCCTCGAAGCCGAAGTGCGTCTTGTCGCTCAAAGCACGGGGCTCAATGTTTGTGCCCACAGGCATGCGCGGCCGGGGCAGGCGGCGCCGTCGCACCGGCGTCGCGGCTCGCGCCCGCGCTCGCCATGCGCGCGAGGTACTGTTCCCACAATACCGGCTGGCGCTCGCCCAGATCGTAGAGGTAGTCCCACGAGTAGATGCCGGTATCGTGCCCATCGGAGAATTTCGGCCGGATCGCGTAGTGTCCGACCGGCTCGATTTCGGCGATGGTCACTTCGCGCTTGCCGACCTGCAGCGTCTCCTGGCCCGGACCATGCCCGCGCACCTCGGCGGACGGCGAATAGACGCGCAGGAATTCGTAGGGCAGCCGGAAGCTCGTGCCGTCGGCGAACGAAAGCTCCATCAGGCGCGACGCCTGATGCAGCTTGATCTCGGTGGGTATCGGCGTCGTCGAATCGAGCCCGGCCATGGCGTGGCTCCGGCAAATGGGGACGGCTAGCCTAGCACAGGCATGCGCGCCTGCCTCCGATCTCTAGAAGCGGTTGGCCGTCAGCGGATTGTTGGAGTCGGGCACCAGATCCATGTTGCCGATGCCCGCCATCACGTTGCGATTCTTCGCGTCCTTGCCGTGCAACTTGATCTCGAGGCGCAGGTCGTTGAGCGAGTCGGCATTGCGCAGTGCATCCTCGTAGCTGATCATGCCCGCCTCGAACAGGTCGAACAGCGCCTGGTCGAAAGTCTGCATGCCGAGTTCGCGCGACTTCTTCATGATTTCCTTGATGCCCGAGACGTCTCCCTTGAAGATCAGGTCCGAGATGAGCGGTGAATTGAGCATCACCTCGACCGCGGGAACGCGGCCGCGGCCATCCCGGCGGGCGATAAGACGCTGGGCGACAAAGGCGCGGATGTTGAGCGAAAGGTCCATGAGCAGCTGCTGGCGCCGTTCTTCCGGGAAGAAATTGATGATCCGGTCCAGTGCCTGGTTCGTGCTGTTCGCGTGCAGTGTCGCCAGGCACAGGTGACCCGTCTCGGCAAACGCGATCGCGTAGTCCATCGTGTCGCGGTCGCGGACTTCGCCGATCAGGATGACGTCCGGTGCCTGTCGCAACGTGTTCTTGAGCGCGATCCCCCAGTTGTCGGTGTCGACGCCAACCTCGCGCTGGGTGATGATGCAATTCTTGTGCTCGTGCACGAATTCGATCGGGTCCTCGATCGTGATGATGTGACCGTAGCTGTTCTCGTTGCGGTAGCCGAGGAGCGCGGCCATCGACGTCGACTTCCCGGCGCCGGTTGCGCCGATGAACATCATGATGCCGCGCTTGCTCATCGTGACATCCTTGAGCACCGGCGGAAGCGAGAGTTCGTCGAAGGTCGGTATGTTGGTATTGATCGTCCGCATCGCCATCCCGACACGCCCCATCTGGACGAAGGCATTGCAACGGAACCGGCCAATCCCGGGCGGGCTGATGGCGAAATTGCATTCCTTGGTCGACTCGAACTCCGCCGCCTGCTTGTCGTTCATCACGCTGCGCACGATCTCGATCGTGTGCTGCGGCGACAGCTGGGTCTTGGACACCGGCGCGATCTTGCCGTCGATTTTCAGCGCGGGCGGAAATCCGGCCGTGATGAACAGGTCGGAACCGTTCTGCTTGACCAGCAGGTCGAGCAACTCGTGGATAAATTTGGTGGCGGTTTCGCGTTCCATGGCTGGCGCTCCAATCTATTCGATCAACCGCCGAACAGGTCCTTGTTGACGGCCCGCTGACGCGCCTCGACCATCGAAACCTGGTTGCGGCGCACCATTTCGACCAGGCACTGGTCAAGGGTCTGCATCCCTGCCGCCTGGCTGGTCTGGATGGACGAATACATCTGCGCGACCTTGTTTTCACGGATGAGGTTCCGGATCGCCGGGGTGCCGATCATGATCTCATGCGCGGCGATGCGCCCCTGCTGGTCCTTGGTCTTGAGCAGCGTCTGGGAGATGGCTGCCACCAGCGACTCGGACAGCATCGCGCGAACCATGTCCTTTTCCGCGGCGGGAAACACGTCGATGACCCGGTCGATGGTCTTCGCCGCGGAACTCGTATGCAGCGTCCCGAACACGAGGTGGCCCGTTTCCGCCGCGGTCAGCGCGAGCCGGATCGTCTCCAGGTCGCGCATTTCGCCCACTAGGATGTAGTCAGGGTCCTCGCGCAGGGCGGCGCGCAGCGCGTTGGCGAACGACAGCGTGTGCGGTCCGACCTCGCGCTGGTTGATCAGGCATTTCTTCGATTCGTGCAGGAATTCGATCGGATCCTCGATGGTGAGGATGTGGCCATATTCGTTCTCGTTGACGTGATTCACCATCGCCGCGAGCGTCGTCGACTTGCCCGAACCCGTGGGCCCGGTCACCAGGATCAGCCCGCGCGGGCGATTCGTCAGGTCGGCGAATATCCGCGGCGCCGCCAGTTCCTCCAGCGACAGCACCTTCGACGGAATCGTCCGGAACGCGACCGCGGCGCCGCGTTCCTGGTTGAAGGCGTTGACGCGGAAACGCGCCAGGTTGGGTATGCCGAACGAGAAATCGCATTCGAGCATTTCCTCGTAGATCTTGCGCTGCGCGTCGCTCATGATGTCGTACACCATGGCGTGCACGTCCTCGTGCTCCATCGGCGGCAGGTTGATGCGGCGGATGTCGCCGTGGACGCGAATCATGGGCGGCAGCCCTGCGGACAGGTGCAGGTCCGACGCCTTGTTCTTGACCGCGAAAGCGAGCAGTTCGGCAATGTCCATTTATAATCCCTGCGACAACACAGGCAAGTTGTTGATTACATGAATCGGCTGTCTATGCCGACGTCATCTGATTATGACCCTATACGAGAACGCGTGGCAAGCCGTCGCGGCAAGAGTGGCGGCCGCGGCTCGGGCTGCCGGACGCGATCCTGGCTCGATTCGGGTCCTGGCCGTCAGCAAGACCGTGCCTGGCGAGGCGATACGCGCGGCGCATGCGCTGGGCCAGCGGGCATTCGGAGAGAACTATGTGCAGGAAGCCTGCGCCAAGATGGCAACGCTGTCCGACCTGGGCACGATCGAATGGCATCTGATCGGTCCCTTGCAGGGCAACAAGGCGCGCCTGGCGGCTGCGAACTTCGCCTGGGTCCAGACCGTCGACCGGCCGCAGATCGCCGAACGCCTCGCGACGGCGCGGCCGACCGCCTTGGCGCCGCTGAATGTCTGCGTTCAGGTCAACATCAGCGGCGAGGCCGGCAAGAGCGGCTGCGCGCCCGAAGCGGCGCAAGCGCTTGCGCGTGCGGTCGCCCGATTGCCACGGCTGGTGCTGCGCGGATTCATGGGCATCGCCCAGGATACCGTCGATACCGCGCTCCAGCGCGCGCAATTTCGGGCGCTGCGCGCCGAGTTCGAGCGCGCGCAGGCGACCGGGCTGCCGGTCGATACCTTGTCGATGGGCATGTCGGCGGACCTCGAAGCGGCGATCGCCGAGGGCAGTACCCTGGTGCGTATCGGCAGCGCGCTGTTCGGCGCGCGTCCAAGAAAAACTGAGACGGAGAGCGCGTGAACATTACATTCATCGGGGGCGGGAACATGGCGCGCGCGCTGGTCGGCGGATTGATCGCACGCGGGACCGCGTCGAATGCGCTTGCCGTCGTCGAGGTCGACGCCGACGCGCGCGCGACCGTGGCGGCGCGCTTCGGTATCGCGATATTTTCGCAGGTCGAGTCCGCAGCCGTACTGAACGCCGATGTGATCGTGATTGCGGTGAAACCACAGAATGTCCGGTCGGTGGCGCGCGAACTGGCGACATTGCTCAAGCGCCAGGTCGTGGTGACCATTGCTGCCGGAATCCGACTGCGCGACCTGTCGCGCTGGCTGCTGGGCTATCGACGCCTCGTGCGCGCCATGCCGAATACGCCGGCGCTGATCGGCGCTGGCATCGCCGGACTGTACGCTCTGTCGGGCGTCGACGGCGACGGCCGCGCGCGTGCGGCGTCGGTTCTGGAATCGGTCGGCGGTATTCTCTGGTGCGAACGCGAGGAGGAACTCGACGCGGTCACCGCGGTATCCGGCAGCGGCCCGGCGTACGTGTTCTATTTCATCGAAGCGCTCGAATCCGCGGCGCGCGAACTGGGTTTCGAAGCGCCCGCCGCGCGGCGGCTGGCGCTGGCGACGTTCGCCGGCGCCGCGCGGCTGGCCGAACAGAGCGATTCCGAGCCGGCGCTGCTGCGCGCGCAGGTCACGTCGAAAGGCGGGACGACCGAGCGCGCCATCGGCGTGCTCGACGAGGCCGCGGTGATGAGCGCGGTCATCGCGGCGGTGAGAGCTGCCGCCGAACGCGCGCGCGAACTCGGCGACCGGTTTGGCAACGAACCATGATTTGGACCGACGCACTGCGTTTCCTGGTCAATACGGTGTTCGGTCTGGTCGTGTACACCGCGCTGCTGCGCTTCATCATGCAGTGGTTGCGCGCTCCGTTTCGCAATCCGCTCGGACAGGCCGTGATGGCGCTGACCGACTGGGCGGTCAAGCCTTTGCGGCGCATCCTGCCGGGGCGCGGCGGCTACGATTGGGCGTCGCTGGTCGTTGCCTGGATCGGACAGGTGCTTTGGCTCGGCGTGCTGGCGTTGATGGGGACAGCGGTGTTCTCCGCCTCGCTCGCCGGATTTGTCGCTGCATTGGCGCTTATCGAACTGGTCAAGGCAGCGCTGTGGATCATGATCGGCGCGATCTTCGTCCAGGCGATCCTGTCCTGGGTGGCACCTGACGGGCCGCTGGCCGGCGTGCTGAACGCATTGACCTTTCGCGTGCTGGCGCCGATCCGCCGCGTCGTGCCGCCGCTGGGCGGTGCGCTCGATTTGTCGCCGCTGATCGCGATCGTGCTCGGGCAACTCGTGCTCATGCTGCCGGTCGCGTGGCTGGAACAGGGGGTCGCCCAGATTCTTCGGTGATCGAGGCTCAGCGCCTGGATGCCAGCGCGTTCGCGAGGCGTACGTAGTCGGCGACGGACAAGGTCTCGCCGCGCGCACCAGGTGCGATGCCTTCGCGCTCCAGTTCCACCTCGGTCGCGAAAGCGCTCAACGCGTTGCGCAAGGTCTTGCGCCGCTGGCCGAAGGCGGCGGTGACGAGTTGTGCGAACAGCGCCGTGTCGACGAGCGGCGGCCGCGCATCCGCGAGCGGCGTGAGTCGGGCCACCGCCGATTCCACCTTGGGCGCGGGGCGGAAAGCGCCGGCCGGGACCACGAACAATCGTTCGACCGCGAAGCGCGCCTGCAGCATTACTGAGAGGCGACCGTAATCCGCGTTGCCGGGCGCCGCAGCCATGCGCTGCACGACTTCCCGTTGCAGCATCACCGTGACGTCGCGCACATGCGCGTCGTATCGCGCTACGTGGAACAGCAGGGGCGTGCTGATGTTGTAGGGAAGGTTGCCGATGAGGCGCAGATCGCGGCCAAGCTGTGCGAAGTCGAAACGCAGCGCGTCGGTGACGTGGAGCACGAGGCGATCGGCGGGATATTCGGCGCTCAGGCGCGCGGCGAGATCGCGATCGATCTCGATGGCGGTGATACGTCCGCAGGCTTCGATCAACGGCCGCGTCAGCGCGCCGAGTCCGGGCCCGATCTCCACGATGCTGTCGCCGGGGCGCGGTGCGACAGCGGCGACGATCCTTTCGATGTAGTGGGGATCGGCCAGGAAATTCTGGCCGAAACGCTTGCGCGATAGATGACCCAGCATCGAGGACGACTGCGCTAGTCGGTGCGGCGTTGCGTCGTTAGCGGATTGCGTGCGCGGCGGAACCCGTCCGCAGTGCAATCTCGATCGCCAGCTCGGTGGCGGCGACCAGGCTTCCAGGATCCGCCGATCGCGCGCGAGCCGGGTCGGCGGCCAGGTCGAGCGCGGTGCCGTGGTCGACCGAGGTGCGCACGATCGGCAAGCCCAGCGTGACATTGACGCCGTGACCGAAGCTAGCCTGCTTGAGTGCAGGCAGGCCCTGGTCGTGGTACATGGCGAGAATGCAGTCGTAGCCTCGGGCGGTGTGCGGAACGAATACCGTATCGGCGGGGACCGGACCGCTGACGTCGATGCCGGCGCCGCGAATCACCGCGATGGCCGGCGCAATGACGTCGATTTCCTCGCGCCCCAGATAGCCGCCTTCGCCCGCGTGCGGGTTGAGGCCGCAGACGACGATGCGCGGCGCGGCGATACCAAACCTGACGCGCAGATCCGCCGCGATGACCCGCAAGCTCGTAATCAATCCTTGCTGCGTGATCGCGGCCGGTACCGCGGCCAGCGGCAGGTGCGTGGTCGCCAGTGCAACGCGCAGCCATGCCATGTCACCGCGGCCGACGAGCAGCATGACGACATGCGCGGCTCCGGTGCGCGCGGCAAGGTATTCGGTGTGGCCGGTGAACGCGACCCCCGCGGCGTTGATCGCGCTTTTCTGAACCGGTGCCGTGACCATGGCCGCGAACTCGCCCGACGTGCAGCCGGCGAGCGCGGCATCGAGCAGCGCCAGCACCATGCGGGCATTGGCGGGATCCGGCCGGCCCGCGACGACGATTGCAGCCGACGGGTAGTGCGCGACTTCGATCGCGCCGGAGGGCGCCGCGGCACCCCTTGCATAAGGAAGCAGCCGCACGCCGGCGCCGAGCCGTCGCGCACGGTCGCGCAAGAGCTCGATGTCGCCGAGGAGCACCAGTCGCGCCGACCACTGCCGCTCGGCGAGGCGCACGCACAGATCCGGACCGATGCCGGCGGGTTCGCCGCTGGTCACCGCGATGGTGACCGGCGCGCTCATCGGAGACCTGCGCGCTGCGCGCTCAGGCTCACTGGCCAGCTCGGCGCTCGGGGCGGCCCGTCGCGCTCATCGGAGACCTGCGCGCTGCGCGCTCCGGTATTCGCGCTCGGGGCGGCCCGTCGCGCTCATGATTTCGTGCCGGATTCGACCCGTATGCCTGCGGCGTCGCCAAATATTTCCACGTTGACGCCTGGGTCGGCCGTGACCGTGGCATGGTCTTCGGCCAGCGCGATGCTCGCCTGTGCGAATCCGCCGAGCGCGTGCCTCGGCTTGCCGAACACGTAGAGTGCATTCAGCGGTCGCGCTGCGTCGATTTCGCCCGTGTGCTGCACGACCGGGCCCAGCGGCAGCGCGTAGCCTTCGCGACCGAACACCGGAAAGCGATCGAGCGTGGCGCGATAGCGGATAACCTGGCGACCGGCGAGGCGCTGTCGCGCCGAAATGTCGTACCACGCGCCCGGCGGCAGCGCGACATCGACTTCGCCGCCCGGCGCGAGGATGGGCGCGATCAGCAGCGCATCGCCGCACATGAACTGCGTCTCGTAGCCGCGGGTTAGCGCGTTGATCGGAAACGCCAGTGGCATCGCCCGCATCACCGGCAGTCCGGTCGCGACCGAACGCGCGATGACCTGTCGCAGATACGGGAGCAGGCGATAGCGAAATTCAATCCACTGCCGGGCGATGGCTTCCGCTTCATCGCCGAATGCCCATGGCTCGCGGGCGCCGATGCCGTGCACGCGCATGTGCGAACTGAACACGCTCATCTGCAGCCAGCGCAAGTAGAGTTCGGCCGAGGGTTGCGCCGAGCCGTAGAAACCGCCGATGTCGGTGGCGTGATACGGCACGCCGCTCATGCCCCAGGACAGTCCACCGCGGATGCTCGCCGCCAGCCCCTCCCAATCCGATTGCGGATCGCCTCCCCACTGGATCGGATAGCGCTGGCTGCCAGTCCAGCCGGCACGGCTCCAGACCATCGGCGGGCCGTGCTGCGAGTTGCCGAATTTCCGGGTCGCATCATAGATGCAGCGGTTGTAGAGCAGCGGATAGACATTGTGCAGGCGCTTGCCGCGATCGCCGTTGAAGGCTACCGCGTCATCGGGAACGTGCTCGCCGAAGTCGCACTTGATGACGTCGACGCCCGCCTTGAACAGCGCCTCGTGCGCATCGCGCCACCAGGCGTAGGCGGCAGGATTGGTGAAGTCGACGATGCCGGACTCGGGCAACGCGGTGAGCACATCACCGAAGGGTGAGGTTCCCGGCGACGTGTCCCAGCCGAACACGTACGGGTCGCCATGCTCGGTGGTCAACAGGTACCGCTTCGCCGCCAACTCCTGGAACAATCTCGAGTGGATCGACACATAGGGATATTCCCAGACGCAGACGCGCAATCCCTGGGCCTTCATTTTCGACAGCGACGCCGCCGGTTGCGGATACCGCTGCGCGTCCCATTGGAAGTCGAAGCGCGTTTGCACGTCCCACGCGGCGCGACCGTCGAGGGTCAGCACGTCGCTCGGAATCCTGCGCTGGCGCAGCTTGCCGGCGACCGCGATGGCTTCTTCGGCCGTGCGGTAGTACGCCTTGGACACCCAGAGTCCGAGGCCCCAGAGCGGAACGTCGGGCGCGCGGCCGGTGAGCTGGGTGTAGCGCTCGATGATCTGCGCCGGATCGCGACCGCCGATGAGAAACAGATCCAGCGCTTCGTCCTCGACTACGATGCCGTAGGAGCGATGCGACCAGTCCGGATGTCCGACGCCGTGCGTGACGCGGCCGGGCGTATTGACGAAAACGCCCCACGCCGCCTTGCCCGCTCCCGGACTCCAGCAGAACGGCACGTTCTTGTACGACAGACCGGTGTTGACACCCAACGCGTCGACGACGTGCGAATGGACGATCTGGCCACGCTTGTTCAGCGGGCCGAATTTTTCACCGAGGCCGTAGACCGGCTCGCCGGTGGCGAGCGCGAATGCGCTCACCCATTGCCCGCCCCCGCGCGCACGGCCGATGACCGGCATGCGGGTGAAGCCGCGGAAATGCTCGTCGGTGATCGAGCCGAGCACCGGCTGGCCCTCGTAGAGTAGACGCAGCTTCAGAGGCTCGCCGGTAAGTTCCAGGCACGTGTCGCCTGCCGTGAAGCGCCAGGTGCCGGGAGCCGGCTGCGTCACCTCGCAGCGCTGCGCCCGGGCGACGACGAGCCCGTAGTCGGGGCGAGTGTTGGGGCCGACGCGAATCCGCAGCACGCCGGGTCCGAAACAACCGATTTCCAGTATGTCGCCGGTGGACGTTGCAAACGATGCGCCGGACACCGTCGTCCCGAGGCTGCTCGGTGCGTCGACGCGAATGAAGGCAGTGGTATCGAATTGCATGTGCGAGGCCTGTCGGCGTTAGCTTGCGAACTTTGGTTCGACCTGCCCCGGCGCGTCGACGCGCAGCGCGAAAATGCCGCCGGATTGGGGCAGGCGCGCGAGCTCTTCCGCGTCGCGCTTTTGGCGTGCGCTGGTCACGTAGATGGTCCGGAGGTCGGGGCCACCGAAAGCGCACATGGTCGGGCACTGCGCAGGGATCGGAAATTCGGCGAGCATCTTGCCCTGCGGCGAGATGCGCACGACCTTGCCCCCGCCGTAGAAAGCGCTCCAGTAACAGCCTTCGCTGTCGACGGCTGCGCCGTCCGGACGCTCGCCTTCGCCGCCAAAGCGCGCGAATTCGCGTCGGTTCGAGATCGCGGCGTTGGCAGCGTCGAAGTCGTAGGCGTGGATCGCCCGGATCGCCGTGTCAGCGTGATACATCGTCCTGCCGTCGGGGCTGAACGCCAGGCCGTTGGAGATCATGATGTCGGGGATGATCGGGGTGAGCGCGAGATTGGCTTCGAGCCGATAGAGCACGGCGGTGCTGGCGTCGCGCTTTTCGTTCATGCTGCCTGCCCAGAATCGCCCCTGCGCGTCGACGCGGCCGTCGTTGAAACGGTGATGCGCAGGGTCGTAGGGCGCGTCGGCGATCTTGCGTTCGAGCCGACCTTCGCGATCGACGAACCAGATCCCGTCGCGCAATGCCGCGATGAATCCCCCGCGCATGCGCAACGCGAAACACCCTATCGACGCCGGCATCGGCCATGCCGTATTGGTGCCGCTTTCCGGGTCGAAACGGTTCAGCGACGGCGCGTTGATATCGACCCAGAACAGCGCCTGGTCCGCGACCGACCATACGGGGCACTCACCAAGGCTCGCCTTGACATCGAGCACGCACTCGAACGCGCAACTCATTCAGAGGTTCCCTGGATCGGCACCATCGAAAAACGCATCGTACAAGAAAACTTCGCGCCGGGCGCGAGCAGCCTCGTGCCGGTGTCGTGCTGGCCGGCCGCTGCACGATTGAATGCATCGGTCATATGCGTGACTGGCTCGACGGCAATGAAGTCGCGTCCCTGGGGAATGAAAACAACCAGATGATCGCACGCGGCGTCCGCGCTCAGTTCGACCGCGAATCCACGCCCGGGCCAGCGGATGACCGCCGGCGATTGCCATCGGGTGAAGCAATTGTCCAGCGTCGTCGTCCCGATCGATCGCGGCGTGCTGAAATCCCATGTCGCCGGCACCGCGGTGTGCACTGTCGGCAGGCAGGTGGCGTCGGTTAGCCAGGTGCCTTCGGCACGGAATCCCAGTGCGATGTCAATAGAACGCGGGAAGTACGGGTGCCAGCCGAGGCCGAAGGGAAACGTCCGTTCGTCGTTGTTGATGATTTCCAGGCGCAGCGCCAGCGCCGAGTCGGCGAGCACGAATTCCTGTGTAGCGCGATACGCGAACGGCCACTCGTCGGCGCGTTCACCCGCCGGCTGGTGCGCGAATTCGAGTCGCGCGTGACCGGCGTCCGACGCGAGGATGTTCCACGCGCGCTGCCAGCCATTGCCGTGAATCGCGTGCGGATGCGCGGGCAAGTAACGCGGCAGGCCGAACACCTCGCCGCCCCAGTGCAGCGTTGCCTCGGCGATGCGATTGGAAAACGGGATCAGCGGATAGCACGAAAATTCCCGAACCGATCCCGACGCCAGCGCTTCCGCGCTTGTCGGCCGCAGGACCGCCGCGCCGTTCCAGTCGAAGGCGGCGATCGCGCCGCCGACGTCCGGCGCGATCACCACGCGCGCGGGCCCGGTGCGCAGTTCAATCGTATCAATAAGCGCTTTGCGTCTTGGTCGGCGCGGCCGCTGCGCTGCCGCGCATTTTCGCGAGGTATTCGGTGCCACGGGTCACGACGTACGCGAGGTCGGAGCCCACCGCGACCCAGGAGAAGCCGTATTCGACGAACTTGCCTGCCATGTCGGGATTGGCACCCACGATCCCGCAGGGCTTCCCGAGGCGCTTGCACAGCTGCGCTCCGGCCTTGAGCTTGTCCTGGACCGCCGCATTGCCGATATCCCCTAGAAAGCCCATCGATGCCGAGAGGTCGGCGGGGCCGATGAATATCGAGTCGACGCCCGGGACGGAGGCGATGGCCTCGAGCTGATCGAACGCGGGTATCGTTTCGATCTGAACGATGACGCAAATTTCGTCGTTCGCCCGCTGCAGGTAATTGGCGACGGTGCCATAACGGCTGCCGCGATGCGTGCCGGCAACGCCGCGCACCCCTTGCGTAGGATAGCGTGTGAACGCGACCGCCCGGCGGGCTTCCTCCGGGTTCTGGACAAACGGGAGCAACAACGTCTGCGCTCCGGCGTCGAGGCAGCGTTTGACCATCACCATGTCGTTCCATGGCGGACGCACTACCGCCTGCGCCGGCGTTCCGGCGATGGTCTGCAGTATGGCGATCATCTGCGGGGTATCGATCGGCGTGTGTTCCATGTCGACGACCAGGAAATCAAAGCCGACGCAACCTAGCGCCTCGGCGGTCGTCGGGGTGGCGCACATCAGCCACGCGCCGATCGGCGTTTTGCCGGAAACGATCGCTCGCTTGAACAAATTCAGGGGCAGGTCCATGGCACGGGGTCCTCGAAGTGACGGCGCAGCGCGGTCGGGCGCTTGCATGACGGCCCCCGTGCGGCGCACGCGCCGATTCCCCGGAAGGGGCCAGCGCTTTGGAGCGGCCCTGCAGCGCTCATTGTAGCCGCGGTTTGCGCGCAGGTCATCTATCTGATATACATGATATGTATGACCTAGACCGACTTGGTTGCCTCCGGGCGTCACCTTGACTGCTAGGATGCAGGAGCATGCCCGCTGACCGCCAAACGGTGTCGTACCCCAGCCTCGCCGGCAAGACCGTGTTTGTGTCGGGCGGCGGGTCGGGCATCGGTGCTGCTATCGTGTCGCGATTTGCGGAACAGGGTTGCCGTGTCGCGTTCTGCGACATCGACGACGCAGCCTCGCAGTCGCTGGGCGCACACCTGGCGCCGGCTCCCGTCCGTTTTCACCATTGCGACCTGCGCGACGTCGCCGCGCTGCGCGCGACGCTCGCCGCAGTCGCCGCGGAATTCGGTCCGGTCGAGGTGCTGGTCAACAATGCGGCACGCGACGACCGGCACAGGATCGAAGACGTCACGCCCGACTACTGGGACGAGCGCTTCGCCGTCAACCTGCGCCACCACTTCTTTGCCATCCAGGCCGTGGTTCCGGGCATGACCGGACTGGGGGGCGGTTCGATCATCAACATGGGCTCGGTATCGTGGATGCGCGCGACGCCCGGCATGGTCGCGTACACCGCGGCCAAGGCGGCGATCAATGGCCTCACGCGAACGCTCGCGCGAGAACTGGGTCCGCGGAACATTCGCGTCAACTCCATCGTTCCCGGCGCGACGATGACTGAACGGCAGAGGAAACTCTGGTTCAACCCCGAGGCCGAGCAGGCGATCATCAACAGCCAGTGCCTCAAGTTCCGGCTGAACGAAGACGATATTGCGCGGCCGGTGGTGTTCCTCGCCTCGGACGAGGCACGCGGCATGACCGGTCACAACCTCATCGTCGACGCCGGGCTCGCGCAGACCAGCGCGGACTGATCGGACAATCGACCGCTTGAAGGGCTAGCCGGAGCGGCTGGCAATCCGCTCCGGTCGGCCTTCCGAAAAGTGCCTAAGCTTTCTTCAAGCTGTGATTCTTTAGCGGCAGATCGCGTATGCGCTTTCCGGTGGCGGCGAAGATGGCGTTCAACACCGCAGGAGCGGCGACTGCAATCGTTGGCTCTCCGACTCCGCCCCAGAAGCCGCCTGACGGCATCACGATCGTCTCGACCGCGGGCATTTCGTTCATCCGCAATATCTGGTAGCTGTTGAAGTTCTGCTGCTCGATGCGGCCATCCTTCACCGTGCATTCGCCGTATAGCGCTGCGGAGAGGCCATAGGCGAACGAGCCTTCAACCTGGGCCTCGATCTGTTGCGGATTGACCGCGTAGCCAGAGTCGGTCGCGGCGACGATGCGGTAAACTTTGAGTTCGCCGCTGTCGCTGACCGAGACCTCGGCACAGGCCGCGACATAGCTGCCGAACCCCATCGCCTGCGCGAGACCACGGTAGACTCCCTTGGGTGCCGGTTTATCCCAGCCTGCTCGCTCGGCCACCGCATTGAGCACCGCCAGAGGCTTCGGACTGTTGGTCATCAACTTGCGCCGTAACGCGAGCGGGTCCTGCGCGGTCGCGTGGGCAACTTCGTCGATAAAGCATTCGAGATAGATCGTGTTTTGATTGAGATTGACGCCACGCCAGAAGCCAGGAGGGACGTGTGGGTTGCGCATCGCGTGGTCGATCAGCAGGTTCGGAAACTCGTAGCCGATCGACGATTCCGGTCCCGGCGGATTGAGGCCCTGGAACACGACCGGATCCTTGCCGTTCTTGATCGTGTCCGGAGCGACGCTGGCGAGGATCGACTGGCCCGAAATACGCATATGCACGGCGGTCACGTCGCCCTGCGCGTCCAAAGCCGCCGTCAGTTTGCATTGCGTGACCGGGTGATAGCGCCCGTGCGTCATGTCCTCTTCGCGCGACCAAATCAGCTTGATCGGCGTGCCCGGCATTTCCTTGGCGATGGACACCGCCTGGCGGATCCAATCGGTGGCCCCGCGCCGACCAAAGCCTCCGCCCAGCAGCTGCTTGTAAACCTCGCATTTCCCAAGCGGCAGTTCGGCGGCCTCCGACGTGGCAGCCAAGGCGGCCTCGCCGTTCTGCGTCGGCGTCCAGACCTCGCAGCGCGAAGGCGACCAGCGTGCAGTCGCGTTCATTACCTCCATCGTCGCGTGGTTTTGATGCGGATAGGAATAGACCGCTTCGATCTTGCGCGGCGCCGCGGCGATTGTCGCAAGCGCGTCGCCGACCGAGTTGCCGACGACCGCGTCTTTGGCATCGAGCCCGGCCTTCAGCGACTGCGCGAAGCTCTCGCTTGACGCCCGTGCATTTGGGCCCTCATCCCATACGATCGTCAACGCATCAAGCGCGGTCTTCGCGTGCCACCAGGTATCGGCGACGACGGCCACCGCGGAATCGCCGACGCGCACGACCTTCTTGACGCCCTTGCGCTTGAGTGCGGTGGCAGCATCCACGCTCTTCACCGTTCCACCGAAAACCGGACAATCCTTGATCGCGGCATTGAGCATTCCCGGAAGCTTGAGATCCATTCCATAGATCTGCGCACCGGTGACTTTGTTGACAGTATCGAGACGTGCCAGCCTCTTGCCAACGATCTTCCAGTCTTTTGGATCCTTGAGCGGCACCTCGGTCGGCGGTGTCAGCTTGGCCGCGTCCGCCGCGACCTTGCCATAGGAGGTGCTGCGCCCCGATGGCTTGTGCGAGATGACGCTTTCACTGGCGGTGCACTCGGACGGCGGAACCTTCCAGCCGTCCGCAGCTGCTTGGATCAGCACCATGCGCGCGGCCGCACCGCCTTTGCGCACGTATGCCTGCGAGTCGCGTATTCCGCGGCTGCCACCGGTCGCAAAATTGCCCCAGACGCGATTGCGCGCGAAATTCTCGCCGGGTGTCGGGAACTCGGTGGTCACCTTGGCCCAGCTACAGTCGAGTTCCTCGGCAACCAGCTGGGCGAGTCCGGTCAGCGACCCCTGGCCCATCTCCGATCGAGCGATTCGTATCACGACCGTATCGTCCGGTTTCACAACGACCCAGGCATTGATCTCGGGCGTCGCGGCACCTTGTGCCTCCGCCGCGCCGGCGAAAGGAACGTGGAAACCGACGACGAGTCCGCCAGCGGCAGCAGCCGACGAGCCGAGAAAACGACGCCGAGAAAAGTTCGCGCTCATGTCGTGCTCCCGTCGGCGTGTTGAATCGAGAGGCCAGCACGTTTGGCATCCCCGCCCTTCGCCGCCACCTTGATCGCGGCGCGGACCCGGTTGTAGGTGCCGCATCGGCAGATGTTGGTCATCGCCTCATCGATTTCCGCATCGGTGGGATTCGGCTTGGCCGCGAGCAGCGCCGCCGCCGCCATGATCATTCCGCTCTGGCAGAATCCGCATTGCGGCACGTCGAGCGCGATCCACGCCTTTTGCAGGGGGTGCGATCCCTGGGGCGACAGCCCTTCGATGGTGACGATCTTGTCCGTGGCCTTGACGGTCGAGACCGGCCGCATGCAGCTGCGGGTCGGTACGCCACCGATGAGGACCGTGCATGCGCCACATTGCGCCACGCCGCAGCCGTACTTGGTTCCGGTCAACCCGAACTGCTCGCGCAACACCCACAATAACGGTGTGTCCGGCTCGATATCGACGCTGCGCACTTTGCCGTTCACGTTCAAGGTGGCCATATCACGGATCCTTTCGACTGCTGACAGCGTTCGGGCCTGCGATCGAATTCGGTGGTCGATCGCCCATGGGCGCGGTCGAGCGCCGACGTTGGCGAAACGCTACGATACATCTACCTGCGGCCGAACGCGATCCAGTGTCGCGTCGCCGCTTTATCGCCGATCGCGCCTCCGACGATCAGTATGACAGCCCAATAGCGGCAACAGCAGGGACAACGCAAGCAATCCCCAGGCAGAGAGCGTTGGCACGCCGGTGATCGCTACCACCCCTGTGTTGCTCAGATTGAAGGTCGCCGGCGTGACCACTCCCGCGACACTCGCCGTCACGGTGTAACTGCCTGCCGTCGCGTTCGCGGTCGCCGTCACGCTCGCGACGCCGCTGGCATTGGTGACCGCGCTGGCCGCCGATAGGGTCGCACTCGCGCCACTCCCGGGCGCCGCAAAGGTCACCGTTACCTCGGCCACGGGATTGCCTCCGGCATCGAGCACGGTTACCGCCAGCGCATTGGCAAACGCGGTGTTGATCGCCGTCGACTGCGGCGTGGTGCCGGCGTTGGGCGTCATCGTGGCTGCCGCGCCGGCGGTGTTGGTCAGCGCGAAATTCACGGTGGCCAGTCCCGCCGCCGCCGCCGTGACCGTATAGGGACCCCCGGCGGTGCCGTTGGCTGTAAACGGTGCCGCTGCCACGCCGCTCGCGTTGGTTGAGACCGTAATCGTGGTGGTGCTGGTGGAGAAGAGCCCCGAAGCGCCGCTGCCAGGCGCGGTGAAGGTGACGTTGACGCCCGCCACCGGATTGCTGCCGGCATCGCGTACCGTCACCGCCAGTGGGTTAGCAAACGCCGTGCTGATCGTTGCCGACTGCGGCGTGGTGCCGGCATTCGCGGTCATCGTCGTTGCACTGCTCGCGGTATTGGTCAGCGCGAAATTCACGGTGGTCAGACCGGTTGCCGCAGCGGTTACCGTATAGGGCCCCCCGGCGGTGCCGTTGGCTGTAAACGGTGCTGCCGCGACGCCGCTCGCATTGGTTGCGACCGTGATCGTCGTCGTGCTGGTGGAGAAGAGCCCGGAGGCTCCCGCCCCGGGTGCGGTGAAGGTGACGTTCACGCCCGCCACCGGGTTGCTGCCGGCATCGCGCACGGTCACCGCGAGCGCGTTGGCGAACGCCGTGTTGATCGCCGTCGACTGTGGCGTGGTGCCGGCGTTGGCCGTCATCGTCGTCGCCGTGCCGGCAGTGTTGGTCAGACTGAAGTTGACGGTGGGCAATCCAGACGCGGATGCCGTGACCGTGTACGGTCCGCCGGCGGTGCCGTTGGCGGTAAACGGTGCCGCAGCGACGCCTGCGGCATTGGTCGCCACCGTGATCGTGGTGGTGCTGGTGGAGAAGAGACCCGAGGCTCCTGCCCCGGGCGCGGTGAAGGTGACATTGACCCCCGCCACCGGATTGCTGCCCGCATCGCGTACCGTCACCGCCAGTGGGATGGCAAACGCGGTATTGATGGTCGCCGATTGCGGTGTCGTGCCGGCATTCGCGGTCATCGTCGTTGCGCTGCTTGCGGTATTGGTTAGCGCAAAATTCACGGTGGCCAGGCCGGTCGCCGCAGCGGTTACCGTATAGGGCCCGCCGGCGGTACCGTTGGCGGTAAACGGTGCTGCCGCGACGCCGCTCGCATTGGTTGCGACCGTGATCGTCGTCGTGCTGGTGGAGAAGAGCCCGGAGGCTCCCGCCCCGGGTGCGGTGAAGGTGACATTCACACCGGCGACCGGATTGCTGCCGGCATCGCGCACCGTCACCGCCAGCGGGTTGGCGAACGCGGTGTTGATGGTCGCCGACTGCGGCGTGGTGCCGGCATTGGCCGTCATCGTCGTCGCCGCGCCGGCAGTGTTGGTGAGACTGAAGTTGACGGTGGGCAATCCGCTGGCGGTCGCGGTGACCGTGTACGGTCCGCCGGCGGTACCGTTGGCGGTAAACGGTGCGGCAGCGACGCCGCTCGCATTGGTTGCGACCGTAATCGTCGTGGTGCTGGTGGAGAAGAGACCTGAGGCTCCCGCCCCGGGTGCGGTAAAGGTCACATTCACACCGGCGACCGGGTTGCTGCCGGCATCGCGCACCGTCACCGCCAGCGGATTGGCAAACGCCGTGCTGATCGTTGCCGACTGCGGCGTCGTGCCGGCATTGGCCGTCATCGTCGTCGCCGCGCCGGCAGTGTTGGTGAGACTGAAGTTGACGGTGGGCAATCCGCTGGCGGTCGCGGTGACCGTGTACGGTCCGCCGGCGGTACCGTTGGCGGTAAACGGTGCGGCAGCGACGCCGCTCGCATTGGTTGCGACCGTAATCGTCGTGGTGCTGGTGGAGAAGAGACCTGAGGCTCCCGCCCCGGGTGCGGTAAAGGTCACATTCACACCGGCGACCGGGTTGCTGCCGGCATCGCGCACCGTCACCGCCAGCGGATTGGCAAACGCCGTGCTGATCGTTGCCGACTGCGGCGTGGTGCCGGCATTGGCCGTCATCGTCGTCGCCGCGCCGGCAGTGTTGGTGAGACTGAAGTTGACGGTGGGCAATCCGCTGGCGGTCGCGGTGACCGTGTACGGTCCGCCGGCAGTGCCGTTGGCGGTGAAGGGTGCCGAGGCTATACCCGAGGCATTGGTCGCCACGGTGATGGTGGTGGTGCTGGTGGAGAAGAGACCTGAGGCTCCCGCCCCGGGCGCGGTGAAGGTGACATTGACCCCCACCACCGGATTGCTGCCGGCATCGCGCACCGTCACCGCCAGCGGGTTGGCGAACGCGGTGTTGATGGTCGCCGACTGCGGCGTGGTGCCGGCATTGGCCGTCATCGTCGTCGCCGCGCCGGCAGTGTTGGTGAGACTGAAGTTGACGGTGGGCAATCCGCTGGCGGTCGCGGTGACCGTGTACGGTCCGCCGGCGGTACCGTTGGCGGTAAACGGTGCGGCAGCGACGCCGCTCGCATTGGTTGCGACCGTAATCGTCGTGGTGCTGGTGGAGAAGAGACCTGAGGCTCCCGCCCCGGGTGCGGTAAAGGTCACATTCACACCGGCGACCGGGTTGCTGCCGGCATCGCGCACCGTCACCGCCAGCGGATTGGCAAACGCCGTGCTGATCGTTGCCGACTGCGGCGTGGTGCCGGCATTGGCCGTCATCGTCGTCGCCGCGCCGGCAGTGTTGGTGAGACTGAAGTTGACGGTGGGCAATCCGCTGGCGGTCGCGGTGACCGTGTACGGTCCGCCGGCAGTGCCGTTGGCGGTGAAGGGTGCCGAGGCTATACCCGAGGCGTTGGTCGCCACCGTGATCGTGGTGGTGCTGGTGGAGAAGAGCCCGGACGCGCCGCTGCCCGGTGCGGTAAACGTGACATTCACGCCCGCCACCGGATTGCTGCCCGCATCGCGCACCGTCACCGCCAGCGGATTGGCAAACGCCGTGCTGATCGTTGCCGACTGCGGCGTGGTGCCGGCATTGGCCGTCATCGTCGTCGCCGCGCCGGCAGTGTTGGTGAGACTGAAGGTCGCCGGCGTGACCGCCCCCGCGACACTTGCCGTCACGCTGTAGCTGCCGACGATTGCGTTCGCCGTTGCCGTCACGCTTGCCACACCGCTCGCATCGGTGACCGCGGTGGCAGCCGAAAGCGTCGCGCTCGCTCCGCTTCCGGGCGCCGCAAAGTTCACCGTCACTCCGGACACCGGATTGCCCACCAGATCTTTCACCGTGACTTGCAGCGGACTCGCAAACGCCGTGTTGATCACGGCCGACTGCGGGGTGCCACCGGTTGCCGTCACGCTCGCCGGTCCGGCGCGGTAGAACTCGACTGCGGTGTTCTCCGGAGGAAGCGCCCCGATACTGGGGATCTCGAAGTCGTTGACGCTCGGGTCGGCCTGCCAACCTATCTGCGCAACCGACACGGAACTGTTCGAACCGTATTGATAGATGAAGGTCCCGTCTTGCCGGACGATCGCCTGTATCTGGAAGTTGCCCTGTGGCGTACTCCCGCTCGTCCATTCGGGTACGTTATTCCAGGTCACGACGAGCTGCTGATTTGGCGAGACGCCGATGGTCGCAAAACTCACGAAGCAGGGGAGGGTACCGAAGGGGCCGGTGCCGGCACCCGTAAGGCTGCACCGCGTCGCATACGAGGGAGCCTCCTCGATATTGGTCGGGTCGATGTCCGCACCATACAACTTCATGGTGTAGGGAATGTTTACGTTCGGCAACGGAAACTGGTCAGGCGTGCCGAATCCGCAAGCGGTGTTGTCAAAGACAGGACCATTGAGCGGGTTCTGGTTGAGGAACTGGAGCCGACCGTTCGACACGATGCGCACACCGTCAACAACGATTCCCGCAAACTGAAAATTGAAGCCCAGCAGAATCGGATCGCTGATCGTGTCATCGATGACCGGCGTGCCCGTGCCGCAGCCGGCGAGGGAACGGAACGCAATGGGCAGGCTCGCGGCACTGACGACGGTGTGCGTGCTGGGATCGATCCACGCAAACGAAAAAGGGGTATAGGCATACGTGACCGCATGCGTAACCGTGGGAACGAGCAAGGCTGCCAAAGCCAGCGCGGCGGCTGCGATCCGCGAGCGCCAGTTCTCAGGTGATCGGTCGAGTTTCAATGCGGAGTTGATATTCTTGACACCGGCGACCGAGGCGATCGTGCGTGCGGCGCACGATTCTCCTGCGATACGCAGGAAATTGCGTTGGCGCAAACCAAGCGCGATTCTTTGTTCCGGACATTGAGCCTCGCCCCGCAAGTTAGCACGATGGCGGGAACGGATTCAAGAAGGTCATGGACGAGCCAAGCGCACGCGTGTCCGCCGGTCCTGATGCAGTGGCAGCCGGGGATGACGGGGGCCGGGCATTGCATGCTCGGTCGACCCTCGGCTCGGACCGATATAATCTGTACGGAAGCTTGCCCGGCCTGCGGCCAATTTGGCAGGCTTTTTGTTTTTCGACCCGAATGCGTACCCACTTCTCCCGCCCGGCTTTTTTCGAAGGCGTTCGCGACATGCTGCCGATGCTCACGGGCATCGTCCCCTTTGGCGTTGTCTGCGGCGTGGGTGCGCTCAGCGCGGGCTTATCGCCGCTGGCCACGCTGGCGATGTCCTTGATCATCTTCAGCGGTGCCGCGCAGATCGCGGCGACGCAAATGCTTGCCGATGGGGCACCGTTCGCGGTCATCGTGCTCACCTGTTTTGTCCTCAGCCTGCGCTTCCTGATGTACAGCGCAGCGATGGCGCCGCACCTTCGATTGCTTGACTCGCGCTGGCGCAACCTGCTCGCATTCCTGCTCACCGACCAGGCGTTTGCGGCGACCATCCGGCGCTTTCGCGAATCGGGCGACCTGCGCGCCAATGCGTCGTATTTTCTCGGTGCCGGTGCATTGCTGTGGGTCATCTGGGGCGCGTCCACGCTGGCTGGGGTGCTGCTGGGGTCGGTGATCCCGGCATCGTGGCAGCTGGAATTTGTCGTGCCGCTTTGCTTCATCGCCATTCTCGCGCCGCTCCTGCGCGACCGCGTCACGATCGTCGTGTTCCTGGTGGCCGCGATCGCGGTCGTCGCGCTCGACGCCCTGCCGATGCGCCTCTCGCTGATCTGCGCCGGCCTGCTCGCCATCGCCAGCGGTGTCATCGCCGAAAGATTGAGGTCGGGCCGTGGATAAGACGCTGACGATATGGATGGTCACGCTGGTCGTGGGCATCCTCAATTTCGCGTCGCGCGTCTCGTTCATCGCCTGGTTCTCGCGCAACGACATGCCGCCGCTCCTGACGCGCGCCTTGCGCCATGTACCGGCCGCCATGATCACCGCGATCGTGGTCCCGACGGTGGTGTTCGCCGCGCCCGGAGTGCTTGCGCTGACCCCGGAAAATGCCAAACTCGTCGCCGCGGTGGTCGCGGGCGCGGTCGCATGGTGGCGCAAGAACACGGTCGAAACCATCGTCGTCGGCATGACGACGCTCTGGCTGATGCGGTATTTTGTGGGTTAATATTGAAACGCAGTGAAGTGAGTGAAAGAGTGAAACGGTAGGCTTAAGCACTCGCTTCTTTCACCTATTCACTCCTTCACTGATTCACACCCTTACTCCTTCACGGTTCTTCAAATGCGTTTCGAAGGCACCGACACCTACATCGCGACCCCGGATCTTATGTTGGCGGTCAACGCCGCGGTGACGCTGGAGCGACCGCTGCTCGTCAAGGGCGAGCCGGGCACCGGCAAGACGCTGCTGGCGGAAGAGGTCGCGCGCAGCCTCGGACGGCCGCTGCTGCAGTGGCACATCAAGTCGACGACCAAGGCGCAGCAAGGCCTCTACGAGTACGACGCGGTGTCACGCCTGCGCGATTCGCAGCTCGGCGACGAGCATGTCGGCGACATCGCGCACTACATCAAACGCGGCGTGCTGTGGGAGGCGTTCGAAGCGCCAACGCCTGCGGTGGTGCTCATCGACGAGATCGACAAGGCCGACATCGAGTTTCCCAACGATCTGCTGCGCGAACTCGACCGCATGGAGTTCTACGTCTACGAGACGCAGCAGACGATCCGGGCGCGACAGCGGCCGTTGGTCGTCATCACGTCCAACAACGAAAAGGAGCTGCCCGACGCGTTCCTACGGCGCTGCTTTTTCCATTACATCCGCTTTCCCGACAAGGAAACGATGACGCGCATCGTCGACGTCCATTTCCCGGGGCTCAAGAAGGCGCTGCTCAAGGAGGCACTGGAGATCTTCTTCGAACTCCGCGAAGTACCTGGACTCAAGAAGAAACCGTCGACGTCCGAACTGCTCGACTGGTTGAAACTCCTGCTGGCCGAGGATATTCCGCCGGAAGCGCTGCATAGCACCGACAAGAAAGTACTCATTCCGCCGCTGCACGGGGCGCTGCTGAAGAACGAACAGGACGTGCATCTGTTCGAGAAGGTTGCCTTCATGGCGCGTTCGGGGCGCTAGGGGGCTGTTACGTGGCGTTCATCGAGCCGGTCACGCTCAAGGGCGGTCACGCGACGCTGGAACCACTGGCGACCGCGCATGTGGACGCGCTCAAGCGGGCCGCCGCCGATGGCGAGTTATGGCGCCTCTGGTACACCGGCATTGCGGCGCCGGACAAGATGGAAGCATACGTCGCGACCGCACTCGACGTGCGCGAGCGGCTCGCGGGAATGCCTTTCGTGGTGCGCGAAAACAGCAGCGGCGACATCGTCGGCTGCACGCGCTACTTCAACGTCGACGTGGCGAATCGCCGGCTGGAAATCGGGCACACCTGGTATTCCAAGCGCGTTCAGCGCAGCGCGATCAATACCGAATGCAAGCTGTTGCTGCTGACGCACGCGTTCGAGAAACTCAGGTGCATCGCGGTAGAATTCCGAACGCACTGGTTCAACCATGCGTCGCGCAGTGCGATCGCCCGCCTCGGCGCGAAGCAGGATGCGGTACTGCGCAATCACCAGATCTCGCCGGACGGCAGTTATCGCGACACGGTGGTGTTCAGCATCATCGAAGGCGAATGGCCAGCGGTCAGGCAGCATCTGCGCTATCAGCTCGAACGGCCGCGATAAGCGTCCCGCAATGCTGATCGACTTTTTCCTGCATCTCAAAGCGGCGAAACTGCCGGTGTCGACGCGCGAGTTCCTGACGCTGCTCGACGCGCTCAGGCATGGCGTGGTTGCCAACGACATCGACGACTTCTACGTGCTTGCGCGCACCTGCCTGGTCAAGGACGAGGCGCTGTACGACCGTTTCAACCTCGCCTTCGGCAGCTATTTCAAGGGTGTGGAGAGCATTTTCGACCTGCGCGCCGACATCCCGGAAGCGTGGATCCGGAAAATGATCGAGGGCACGCTGAGCGACGAGGAAAAGGCGCTGGTCAAGGCGCTCGGCGGCTGGGACAAGTTGATGGAGACACTGAGACAGCGCCTGGAAGAGCAGCGCGCGCGCCATCAGGGCGGATCGAAATGGATCGGAACCGCGGGCACCAGCCCCTTCGGTGCGTACGGCTTCAATCCCGAGGGTATCCGGATCGGCCAGGAAGGTGGCCGTAGCCGCAGCGCGATCAAGGTCTGGGACGAGCGCAGCTTTCGCAACCTCGACGACTCGGTGGAGCTGAACACGCGCAACATCAAGATTGCGTTGCGGCGGCTGCGCCGGTTCGCGCGCGAAGGTGTCCCCGAGGAACTCGACATGCCGGGGACGATCGAGGGCACCGCCAAGAACGCAGGCTGGCTCGACCTCCATCTCGTGCCGGAGCGGCGCAACCGGGTCAAGGTTCTGCTGTTCCTCGACGTCGGCGGTTCGATGGACCCGCACGTCCAGGTCTGCGAGGAATTGTTCTCCGCCGCGAAGACCGAGTTCCGTCACCTCGAGTACTTTTATTTTCACAACTGCATCTACGACTACGTCTGGCGCGACAACCGCCGGCGCCGCAACGAGCGCCACTCGACCTTCGACCTGTTGCACAAATACGGACCCGACTGGAGACTGATCCTGGTGGGTGATGCCGCGATGAGCCCGTACGAACTGATGCAGGAGGGCGGAAGCGTCGAATACATCAACGACGAGCCGGGCATGACGTGGCTGAAGCGGCTGTTCGATACGTACCGCCATGCGATCTGGCTCAATCCAGAGCCAGAGCGCTCGTGGTCCTACACGCGTTCCACGCAGATGGTGCTCGAAGCGCTCGGGCCGCGCATGTTCCCGCTGACGCTCGACGGGCTGCAGCGGGGCATCGCAGCATTGCGACGTTGACGTTGATTATGATCCCTGCAGCAACCCTGAGATCCGTATACAGTTAAGGTTCTGCCGATTCGACCAGGTAATCCATGAATTGCGTCCCTAAGCTGTCGTCGCTGGTGTTTGTATCGCTGTTCCTCGGCGCATGTGCCACTCGTCCGATCAACCCGCCGATCACTCAAGCCGATCCTGGCAAGGGTTATCGATTCGAAACGCGGCAGGCGCTGGCCAAGGACAAGGCCAACATGGTCATCCTTGCCTTCTCGGGCGGCGGGACGCGCGCGGCCGCCTTTTCCTACGGCGTGCTGGAGTTTCTCCGCAAGACCGAGATCGTCGGTCCACAGGGCAACAAAGCCCGCCTGCTCGACCACGTCGACATCATTACCGGCGTATCGGGAGGCAGCTTCACAGCGCTGGCCTACGGTCTGTACGGGGACCAGCTGTTCGACAGCTACGAGCAACGCTTTCTGAAGCGCGACGTGCAGGGTGAGATCGTCGCGCGAACACTGAGCCCGGGCAACTGGACGAGATTGCAATCGACGGGTTGGGGACGGTCCGAGCTGGCTGCGGAGTTGTACGACGAAATCCTTTTCAACGGCGCGACGTTTGCGGATCTCGATCGCGGCAATGGTCCGTTGATCCTGGCGTCGGCCACCGACATCTCGACCGGCTCGCGTTTCGTCTACAACCAGCGCATTTTCGACATCATCTGCTCGGACCTCAATGCCGTGCGCTTGTCGCGCGCCGCGGCGTCCTCGTCGGCGGTGCCGGTGGTGCTCTCCCCCGTCACGCTCAACAACTATGGCGGCACCTGCGATCGGACAACCCCAGCTTTGGTGAAAATGTTCGTCGATAGCCCCAACCCGCCGCGACCCGCCGCGCGGGCGATACGCTCGCTCAAGGCCGAGGAAGCCTTCGGCGACGGCGTCAATCGGCCGTTCCTCCATCTTGTCGACGGCGGCGTGTCGGACAACGTGGGCATGCGTGCCGTACTCGATGCGCTCGAGGTGCTCGAAGCGCTAAACGAAGCTGGCGTGCCAACGCCGCTCAACAGCGTGAAGCGGATCATCGTATTCGTCGTCAATTCGCTGTCGTCGCCGCCGACAAAATGGGACAAGTCGGAGGAGCCACCGGGTACCGTGGACATTCTGCTCAAATCGGCCGGGACGCCGATCGACGCCTTTTCCTTCGAGGCGGTCGAACTGTTGAAAGACACTGCGGCGCAGTGGCAGTCTGCGCGGCTGATCCGCAACTCGGCCGCGATGGCGGCCAACAAGGACCCCGCGGTGGCCGCCGCGCTGCGCATTCCGAACGCCGAGATCTATGCCATCGACGTGTCGTTCCCGGCGCTGAAGGACAAGGCGGAACTCGACTATCTGAATCTGCAGCCGACGTCGTTCGTGCTGCCCGCGGAAGCCGTCGATCGCCTGCGCGCTGCGGCAACAACGATCATCATGGACTCGCCGGAATTCAAGCGACTGCTCAAGGACGTTGGCGCGACCATTGTCGAACAGCGCCCGGCTGCTGGAAAGCCAGTCACGGCGAACTAGGCACCGCGCTCCGCACGCTTGATCGCCTTGACGTCGGCGCGGAGCAGTTTCCTCTGCTTGCGCTGCTCGCTCCGGTGGTCCCTGCGGTCTTCCTTGAGGAAGCGCTTTTTCTTCGCCGCGGAGCCGTAGATCTGGGTCCATTTTCCGTTCTTGAAGATGATCTGGTACCCGCCGGAGAGAATCTGGAACGGCTTGCTGATTTTCTTCAGCCGGTCAAATTGCACGGACCCCTTCTTGTGAAAGGCCTCGAAGTAAGACGGGTACACGAAGTCGGTCATCGCAATGCCGTTGACCGGGAAGCTCAATGCCTCGACCGGGTCCGCGCTCTCATACGCGTAGACGACCTTCGGGTCCGGCCCGGTGGACATCAGATTGATGGCTGGATCGACCAGCATTTCCACGAGTTCGTGCGACGCCGAGACGCTGACCAGGTCGTGATTGTCGAGCGTGGTCTTGACGAAGACCTTCGACTCGGGCAGGCCGTCGGGCGTCAGGTCGTGATACGCGAGCGCGCCAGCCTGATCGGCGTTGTCGAGGAAGACCATTGCCCAGGCGCCCGGCTTGAATCCGGTGGACTTGACTAGCTTCGCCGGCGTGCCCCAGACCGGAACGACGTGATCGTCGATGAATACCTGCATGGCCGCGATGAGGGCGTCGAAATCGACGCCAAGCGGCACGGTCGCCTTGTTGAAACACGCGATGGTCGGAACGTCGCCTTGGTTGAAGGCGCCGAAAGTCACCCGTTTTGCTTCCATGTGTCGGCTCCAGTGATTTTGCGCGGACGACGAAGACCAGGGTCGAGCATCCGGCCGCCCGCCGCGGGCAGCCAGGTGGCTATTGTAGCGAGCAACGCGGTATCGGCGCGAAGCGGTGTCCAAGGCACGGTGATCGCCGTCAGTCGAGGCTACGTTGTGTCGCAGCTTGCGGCGCGCGCGTCAGCGCATGCCAGCACAAGGCGAGCAGCACCAGCATCCACACGATGACCGGCCCGCTCGGCAGGTCGAGTGCCGTCGAAACCACGAGTCCGAGCGCGTAGCCGAGCACGCCGAGCCCCCATGCGGCAGCGAGCCGGCCACGCTGCATCGTGCGCGTCGCCAGCGGCGGCACGATCAGCGTCGCAAATACCAAGTACAGGCCGACCAACTGGACCGACACAGTCACCGCAAGTGCGAACAGCACGTAGAAGCCGGTGCGGCCCAGTCGTTCGCGCCAGCCGAACCATAAGGCGAGAATCGCCGCGTATACGCCCGCTGCCCACGCGAGGCGCGTCGGCTGTGCCCAGAGGATCTGGCCGACCAGCAGATCGCGCAGGTGCTCGCTGCCGTGCACGTTGCTCGCCAGCAACAGGACGCTGCCCGTCGCGCCGAGGACGAAGACGACGCCGATCACCGCTTCCTGCACCTCCGGCCACACGCGCTCGGTCCAGGTCAGCAACAGCGCGCCGCCGAGCGCAGCCGCAAGCGCGGCGACCTGCACCGCGATACCCTCGGCTTCGAAGCCGAAGCGGTCGGCGAGCAGCACGCCGCATCCGGCGATCTGCGCGATGGCGAGGTCGATGAAGACGATGCCCCGGGCCAGCACCTGCATGCCGAGGGGCACATGCGTCGCGGTGACCAGCAGGCCGGCCGCGAGTGCCGGGAGCAGGATCGAGATTTCGAGTGCGTTGAGGTTCATTGTGCGCCCTTCTGCAGTCGCTCGATCGTATCGTTGAACAGGCCGTAGAGATCCTTCGCGCTGTCGTCGCCGCCCACCGTGAATGGCAGCGTCACCACGTTGATCTTGGTGCGCTCGGCGATCCACTGCGAGGCGCGATCGCTCTGGTAGGCCGCACGCAGCACCATCTTTGCGGGCGTACGCTGCAACGTGGCCAGCACCTCGCTCAGGTGTGCTGTCGTCGGCTCGACGCCGGGTTTGGGCTCGAGCGTCGCGACTTCCTTCAATCCGAGCCACGCGATCAGGTAGGTGAAGGCCTTGTGTTGCACGACGACCGGCGTGCCTTTGAGTGACGCCGCCTGCTTCTCCCAGTTCACGATCGCCGCAGTCCATTTTTCAGAGAACGCCTTGTGGCGCGCCTGGTACCACGCCGCGTTTTCCGGATCCAGCTCCGCGAGCCGTGCCGACAGCGGCACGGCGACGCGCGCGATGTTGCGCGGATCGGTCTGGATGTGCGGATCGCCGGCGGCATGGATATCGCCGTCGGCGCGATCGAGGCGCGTCGGCTTGTCGAGCAGCGTGACGAAGGCCGCGGCTTCGAAGTTGCCGGGCTTGCCCGGTTGCAGCTTGGGGTTGCCTGCCTGCTGCAGCACCAGCGGCAGCCACCCGATCTCGAGCTCGGCGCCGGTCGCGACCACCAGGTCGGCGCCGCGGGCGCGCGCGATGAGGCTGGGCTTCGCTTCGACGTGGTGCGGGTCCTGCAGCGCGTTGGTCGCGACGTAGATCTTGACCTTGTCGCCGGCGAGCTCCTCGACCAGTGCGCCCCATTCGGGCACCGTGGCGAAGACGCTGAGTGCAGCCGACGCTGGCGCGATCCACGCACCCAGCGCCACCGCGAAAATGAACTTCAAATACGTTCGCATCACATCGCTCCTAGTATTTGTGGGCGCCATGCGCGCCGAGCGTCAGGATGTACTGGACGAAGAACTCGTTGTCCGTGATGCCCGGGCGCAGCTTGGCCTGCGCGTATTGCAGCCGGAGGCGACTGAACTCCGAGGGCGTCCAGTCGATCATGGCGGTTGCGCGCTCGGGCCGGAACGACGGGTTGGCGAGATAGATCGAATTCGCGCTGTAGTCGACCTGCCCGGGGTCGAGCCAGTCGTAGCGCGCGCCGATCCGCCAGGTCGGCATGAACTGATATACCCCCTGCACGTAAAATCCGCTTTGCCGCGCGCTGTAGTTCGAGGTGTTCGTCAGCCCCAGAGCGCCATCCCGATCGTAGGTGAAGTCGCCGCTCTCGCGCCGCCAGAAGTACTCGCCCTGCAGCTTGAAATTGGTCTGCTGCGAGTTGCCGTTGGGCGCGTACTTCCACACGAAATCGGCGACGGCAAGCCGGCTGCTGCCGCTGAATCCGACCTGCGCGTCGTTGCCCGCGAGATCGGTCTGCGAGTAGTTGCGATCCTGGGCGCGCGTCTGCAGGTACGACAGGCCGGCGCGCCAGCTGTTGCTCGCATCGATATCGCCGCCGGTGTGCACATAGACAATGCCGGAGCCGATCCCGTTCTTGTTGCGCGACGTGCCCGGGAAGCCCTCGCCGCTGCCGATCTCGCCGCCGAACTCGAGGAACTGCTCGGTCGGTGCGACCCATTTCAACTGCAGGCCGTCGACGTCGTATTGTCCGCCGAGGTACGCCTGGTACACGAGTGGCGCATCGACGAAATCCCAGGCGTGCTGATGCTGGTCGTTCATGTAGCCGAGGCCGGAGAAGAAGCGTCCGAACTTCGGCGCCAAGCCATAGCCTGCCGCGGTGTAAAGGCCATAGGCTTCCTCGACCGACAGCGTGTTTTCGGGCGTGAGCGAGACGATCAGGTTGCCATAGAACCTGTCGTCGACGTTCGCCGAGATCGCGAGCTCGGATTCGCCGAGGTTGAAGCCGCGCTTACCCGGCGCGATGTCGCCGCTCGGGGCGAAGCCGCTGAGCGCGTACTTGTTCGGGTCCTGCGAGAAATTGCCGTACGTCCCCTGCAGCACGGCGGAAATGGCCGGGTTGAAGGCGCTGATGCCCGACGCCGGGGCCGCCGCGGGCGCGGCAGCGACGGGGGGCGGAGCCGCGGCGGGCTGCGTGGCAGGTGCGGTCGCGCTCTTTGCTTCCGCATCCTTGAGCCGTTGCTCGAGCGCCTGGATGCGCGCCTCGTAGCTCTCCTTCAACTGCCGGATCTGCTCGCGAATGTCCGCGAGATCGGCGTCGGTCGCCGCCTGCGCGGAGGGTGGTGCAAGCAGCGTCAGCGCCAGCGCGCCGGACGCCAAAACGAATCTGGACACCATGATGCTCCTCGGGTCAGTTCAGGACTCGTGCCGTCCTCGCGGACAGCACGCCACGTCGACTCAGAGGAGCGGGGGCGGGGCGCGGCTGGAGTAGAAGGAGGGGGCGGCCAGCGACCGCGAGGCCATCGAGGTGACCGCGCGCGGCGACGCAACCATCGGCGAAGGCGAGGACGGGAGGTCGCCGACCAGGGCCGATGGGCCGCCGGCCAGCAGCGAGCACTCCAGGCAGGAGCCGTCGACCGCAGGCGCCTGCATAGCCTGCTCACGTGCGGGGTGCAGTACGCCGCCCGCGTGCACGAGCGCGTGCACCTGCGCTTCGCGCTGCATGCTGAAAAACAGCAGCGCGAAGATTGCGACGAGAATAGCGCGGTCTCTAGACACAGCCAAAATAGATCGCGGAACGCGAAGGGGGTCGTCGCAGTCTAGCGCACAACCCGTGCACAGATGAATTTGGAATTGCTTCTGCGTTAGCCGTGGCGTTCCGCTCGTGCGATCGCCTTCGGGTTCGCGCGCAGCAACTTCCGCTGCTTGCGCTGCTCGCTCCGATGGCCCCTCCGGTCTTCCATGGCAAAGTTCTTCTTCTTCGATTCGGAGCCGAGGATCTGGGTCCACTTGCCATTCTTGAAGATGATCTGATAGCCGCCGGCAAGGAGCTCAAACGGCTTGGTGACTTTCTTCAGTCGGTCGAATTTCACGGATCGACCGAGCGGAACGCTTGCTTTGTTGAAGCACGCGATGGTCGGAACATCACCCTGATTGAACGCGCCGAACGTGGGTCTAGGCGCTTTCATCAGCGCGCTTGGTATCGGAACCGAGCTGGTTATTTCGCCGCTGCAGCAACCGAATCGGCGTCGCTCATGCGGTAGAGCATTCCGGATTGATCGTTTTTTAGCAACGACAATTTGCCGGACACGATGATGGGATCGAACCCGAACCTGACCGGCTGCTTTGTCGTGACCTCGACAATCGCCTCGGGGCCGGCCGGCATGCAGAACGGACACGACGCCGGCACTGCCGAGAGCAGGAAATGCCGCTGCTTCTCGGTCATATCCAGCGGCATCATGAAGCCGGCGATCCGCACCGGCTGCTGATCGAGCGCGAGGATCTCCTTGCTGAACTGCGGAATCATCTTGTCACCGCGCTTCACGTGCTCGACCTGTGCGAGAGTCTTCCACGAAACCACACCGCTGACTTCGGGGAGCAGCGACGAACTGAAATCGGCAGCGCTGGGCAGGCCATCCGGACCGACGGGCGTGTACGCGCCAAGCGGCAACGGTGCGCATGCAAGGAGAGCAGATAGAGTCAGCCGAGTTAAGTAACGCATATCGATCTTCCTTTCATGACAGTTGGCGGCAAGCCTTAAGCGATGGCGTACAAGAGGCCGAGGTGCCGTTGTCTGGAAGGCAAAGTAATTGTATACCACCGACGCAAGCCTCCACCAACGGCTGACTGAAATTGGTCCATCTCCAAGTCGCGATGGCATGGTCAAAGGATTTCCCAGACGGGTTTGCGCAAGTACACGCATCATGACTCAGAGTCTCGGGCAAGCACGTCGGAGCGCCATTGTCAGCGACCTTGCCGGAGGTGCTCGGCCTTCACGTTGAGTCGTTCGATGTCGGCGCGCTGGATATCACCCACCGCGGTCGAATCCACGGCTAGCGTAGCCACGTTACGCGCGAGCACCTCCTTCCAGTCCGCGTAGTAGTCCTGCACAGCGCGCGCGTTGCCACGCTGATAGCGTACTGCGGCAAGCGCGTCTTGGTAGAGCGGTTCGATGTCCCGGTGGGATGCGGCAACGCAGGCCTGTCGTTGCTTGTAGTCCTGCGCCGCAGGCGTCCGCAGTTTGCTCGTCCCGGCCACGTCAGACGGCAAAGCCGAAGACGACAGGCACAGACGAAGATTCGCCTGCGCCCGATCGACGAAGCACGCGACGGCACCGTCGTGTTCACACTTCGGCATCGTCGGCTGTTCGGCGGAGCAGATCGATACAAATGCCAAGGCAAGACTGGCGGATAGTCGTTTCATGGTGCGAAGCTCCCGTTCTAGAACCTCTGCGCGAGGCCCGCGAACCAAGTCCGTCGGCCGCCGTACTGGGGCGCGCCGACGCCGACGCCGCTGCCGTCGCGCAGCAGATACGTCTGGTCGAAGAGATTGGTGACGCCGACCCGACCTTCGAGGCTGCCAAACGCAAAGTCCTTCCATTCGTGAATCAGCGCGACGCCCACGCTGGCGTAGCCGGCCAGCTTGCCCGAGTTGGGCGGCGCGCCATCCGGCGTATTGCGCAGTCCACTGCCGGCGAGCACAGTACCGCTCAACCGAGTAGCTCCGAAGTTGTAGGTCAAGCCACCCGAGAACGTGTAGCGCTGGTCGTGATCCAGGTAGATGTAGTGATCGGCGATGTAGGCGAGTTCGTCCGCGCCGAACAACGACTGCCCGGAAATGATGTTCTTACCCTTTGCCCTGCTGATCCCGAGATTGAGGTAGCCGGTCCATGGCCCCTGGGCATACGTCGTCGCGATCTCCACGCCCTCGGCGTAGCCTTGCGCATAGTTGAAGGGCGTCAGAATCAACGCCTGGCCGAACTGTCCTTCGTCGAGCAGGTTGGTGATGTCCTTGTAGTACGCGTCGATAGTCATCGACCAATTGGCGGTGATTTTCTGCACGAGGCCGACATCAAAGTAGTTCGTTCTCTCCGCCTTGACGACGTCCGAGTACGGGATCTCGGGCGCGTTGGTCGTGTTCGCATACAGCCCAATGCTCGATTGCTGCACGAGTTCCTGCGGCGGCGGCGTGAAATAGCGGGCGTATCCGGCATGGATCGCGGTCGCGTCCGTGATCTTGTACAGCGCGTTGATTCGCGGACTCCATTGCTGTTCGGTGGTGAAGGCATCGACGCGGTCGAAGCGGATGCCATAGTTGAGGGTGAATTGAGTGTTGATGCGCCACTCGTCCTGAACGTAAAGGCCAAGCAGGTTGCCGTTCTTGCTCGAATCGTCGACGATGGTGAGCGGAACGTCGGACGTGGGGTTGCCAGCGTCGTCGGTCGGGAAGGCTTGGACCGTGTTGTTGCTCTGCGTGTACTGGTGCGTAAAGCTGCCGCCGAACCGTGGGGTGTGCGCGTTGTCGAGGTTGTAGGAGGCATCCAGTTGCACGCCGACGGCCGAGTTTGACCGCGTGACATTCGAGGCGACACCAGTGAAGACAAGATCGCCCCCTTGCGGATCGGGCACGTAGTGCAACTTGGAATACTGGTAGAAGACCGACGCCTGGTAGTCAAAGGCCCCCCGTTTCTGCTGCAGCGAGGCAACGACGTAACTGTTCTGTTCGCGCTGGTTCTGGTCGAGGTTGGCGGAGGGGATCGCGTTGAAACCGGTATCGATGTTGCTGACGCCGGCGAGCGAGAAGGCGGCGTCCTGATCAGGGTTGTTGGGAATCTGGAACTTCCCCTGATACGTGCTCAGCATCAGGGCGACCCGCGTGTCGTCATCGAGTATTTTCGACATGTACCCGAAACCCTGGACCTGCTCGGTGCGGTCGTGAATGGCGTTTTTGCTCGCGGTGGGGTTTTCGATGCCCTGCTGGCTGGTCAGGTAGTTGCCGGTAAAGTAGTAGTTGAGCGTCCCGCTGCTGCCCACGAACTCGACGCTGGGCTGGACCAGGCTGTGGCCACCGCCCAGGATGCCGATGCTGCCGCCGGGCGCGGTATCGATCCCGTCCTTGGTCTGAATCTCGACGATGCCGGCCGTGCGCTGGCCGAACTGTGCGGGAACAGCGCCGGTGACGAAGTCGATGCGATCGACGAAGCGGCTGTCGACGGACTGCCCGAAGCCGCTGATCCCTTCCGGAAGCGTTACGCCGTTGATGCGGAATTGGACGTTGGCATGATCGTCGCGAACATGGATGGAACCCGACCCCTTGGAGTCCTGCGCTATACCGGGCAACGTCAGCAGGACCTCGTTCATCGGCGTATTCGCCCCCTTGCCGTACTCCTCGATGCGCGCCTGATCGATGTCGTAGACAGTCGTTCCCACCTTCGGGGACAGCGCGATCTGTGCGTTTTTGAGCCGCGTCGCGGTGACACTGATGGCGCCGATTTGCTGCGCTTCGGTCACGACCAACGCGACGGCTGCAGCCACGGTTTCCGTGACGTCGACACTCTGTGCCACGGCTGTTGCCGCCGAGCCGCCGCTGGTGACCGTGTAGCGGCCTGCCGGAATGTCCGCGAAGCGGGCGACGCCATTGCTGTCGGTGGTTCGCTGGGCGATCTGCTTACCCGATGCGTCCGTCAACGAGATCAGCACGCCGGCCAGCTGCTTGCCCGAAGCATCCCTGGCGCTGGCATTGATTGTCGCCGCTGTCGCAGCCTGAATCAGAAAAAGTGCGCTGGCGCAGAGTAGGACACGCAGCAGAACGAAGACCTTCGCCATGAACGTCCCTCGATAGTCGTACCCAAAATACCTGCACCCGTTGACGGGCAGCAGGGGCTATAACAGCGTTGGGGTGCGCCGGCCTATTGGCCGGGAGGCGAACTACGAGTAGTCAGGAGGACCGCAGCTTGGCGGCAGTACAACGGCGAGAGCGACTCGCGGCGGGGGCCGACAGGGATTGCTTGCCAGCAGGTAGGCAATTTCGAGGTTGAACTCGATCGCAGGCGTTGCCGCCGGTCCGGCAACCTTGCCGACGACCGCCGCACAGACGGCACACGCCTCGTCGCCGTCGACGCCAACATGCAAGTGGGTGGCCGCGAGCGAGGCGAGTACGACGAAGCACAGCGCAGTAAACGCGCATACAACTCGACGTCGAACGCGGCGCATCGAACTAGCGATTGGTTTCACGCGAGTGCCACCATGCTGCGGATTCTAGTCGATCTGGCATTCATGGCAACTGGACCTGTACAACGGTCCTAGTCGGGATGTTTCATACCGCAGTACTTGCCGTAGGCGATGCCTCTGCACGCCTTGGCGAGTTCGGCCATGCAGAAATCTTCGTCCTTGCCGGATTCCTGGCATTTCGCGGCCGCCTCGTGTGCCGCCGCCATCATGCGATGTCGCTTGACGTCTTCCTTGGTATGTTCGGCCTCTTTGGCCGGATCTACCGCGGAACGCGCTGGTTTGGTCGATGGCGGTGTGGTGGTGGAATCAGCGGCGTGCGCCGACGAAACGAATATCGAGAAAGCAAGTATTGTCATTCCAATTGCGGCGTTGCTCATGTTCAACTCCTCAAGCCCGGGGTCAATTGCGACGCGCGAGTGTCGCTGAAATATTGGCATGTGCCGCTCGCCAGCTGGGAAGCAGCGCGGCGAGTGCCGCCGCCAACAGCGCGGGCGCCAGCAACCATAGTTCCTGACCGGAGAACACCCATGCACTGATGCGCAAGCTTTCCTGCGGCGCCATCCAGGACAAAAGAATCGCGACCAGCAAATGCGCCAGCAGCAAGCCAAGCACGCCACCCAGCACGGCGAGCATGAGTGCTTCCATCATCATCATCAGCGCTATCTGTGACGGCCGCGCACCGAGCGTGCGCAGTACTGCGATGTCATAGGCGCGCTCATTGAGGGCGTGGTAGAGCGCGATGAACAGAGACAGCGCGGCGGTGGCGAGGACGACGCCGCCAAACGCCTTGATCACGTCCGCACCGACACCGATCATTCGAAACAGTCGCGCGGATTCGTAGGCCGGCGATGCGGCCAGCATGTCGGTCTCGGTGTTGATCTTTCTTGGCAGGGAGGCGGCTGCGAGCGGGGAGGCGTATTGAATCAGAAGTACGGTGACCTGGCGCTCGACCTCGATGACCTTTTGTTCGTCCGGGTCGGAGACCTTTCCTTCATGGACGAACCAGACGCTCTCTGTGTTGACGAGGACCAGCCGATCGAGCACCGTGCCAGTCGCCTTCAGTACGCCGACGATCGTGTAGACGGAATCACCGTGAACCGGTCCGCCTTCGGTCAAGCCGTGGGAGCCGACGAATCGGTCCCCGACTCCGAGTCCGGTCTTGGCAGCGACGGCCGAGCCAAACACCGCCTGCATCCTGTCGTTCCACATTTGCCCTGAGGCAAGCACGCCGCCGTACAGGCCGACATAGTCGGGCGATGTGCCCACGATGCGGTAACCCCGAAAACTATCGCCGAGCGATAGGGGAATGACGCGTTTGATCAGCGGGTTCTTGGCCAGTTCCTCGGCGGCGTTGAGGGGAACATTGCCGGTCGGGGCATCGAGGTGAAAGATGCCTGCCAATATCAGCTGGATCGGACTGCCCTTGGCCCCGACAATCAGATCGATGCCTTTTGCGTCGCGATTGAGACTGTCGCCGATCTGTCCATTCACGATCAGCACGAAGCCGATGGTACCTACGCCCAATGCCAGCAACAGGACGTTCAGTAGTGTGCCAAGCGGTCGAGCGCGCAAGTAGCTCCACGCCAGTTGCGCGACGTTCATGATTGGACCGCTGCTGGACGGGAAAGCGCGAGCTGTCGCGATATGCGTGCCTTCAGCCGCGTATCGTGCGTGGCAATCAACAACGAAGCACCTTGTCGCTGCGTTGCGTCGAGCAGCAGGTCCGCCACCACGGAGCACGCTTCATCGTCGAGGCTGGATGTCGGCTCATCGGCCAGCAGCAGCTTGGGCCGATTGACCAGGGCTCGAGCGATGGCGACCCGCTGTTGCTGGCCGACGGAAAGCTGATGCGGGAATGCGTCCACCCGTTCATCGACCCCCAGTGACCGCAGCATGGCGTGTGCCGCGGTGCGATCCACCGGCAAGCCGGCGATGCTCTGTGCTACCAGCAGGTTTTGCAATGCGGTCAGGGTCGGCAGCAGATGGAATTGCTGCAGCACGACGCCGATACGCTGTCCACGAAAGCGGTCGCGCTCCCGCCGCGAGAGTTCCGCGAGATCCTGTCCATCAACCCTAACCCTGCCGTGGGTGGGCAGCAACAGCCCGGCAATCAGATGCAGAAGCGTTGTCTTGCCGCAGCCCGAAGGTCCGACGACGAGGACATTGCTATTGGCGGCAAGTTCGAAGCTGTCCAGCCGCAGCACGTCGTGGCCGCCGTGATAGCCGAAACGGAGGTTCTCGAGGCGAATCATCGCGACGATCGACTCCGTTCCTTCTTGCAGTCAGCGCACCGCCCGTAAAGCGTGACATCGTGATACTCGACGGTGAATCCGCGCGGTGAGAGAAGCCGTAGATTGGCCGGACAACCGGGAACATCGAACACCCGGCGGCAGGCGGTGCACTGGAAGTGGTGGTGGTGGTTGGATTCCGCCGTTTCGTACCGCGGACTGTCGCCGGGCAACGTGATCGTCTGCACCGCGCCTTCCGCCACGAGCAGTTTGAGATTTCGATAGATCGTGGCCAGCCCGATCCCCGGGACGACCGTACGTACCTTTGCCAGAACCTCCTGCGGCAGCAGGGGTCGGGTTGACGCTTTGATTGCTGCTCTGATGGCGTCGCGCTGGCGGGTGTTGCGTCCCACGGTCCCGATCAGGAGGAGGCGATCCCAAAACTATAGCATGTTATGATAATGAGAAGTCATTAGCATGAACCGTCCATCGCACGGGTCCCGGTGGCGGGGTCTAGCGAAAGGTTCGCGTGACACTTTCTTGGGTTGTGTTGGCGACCTTGGCCAGTGGTCTGTTGAGTGTTCTCGCTGCGGCGGGCATTGCGCTGTCTATGGCCCGTCACTGGATTCCCTACCTCGTCAGTTTCGCCGTGGGTGTGCTCTTGACCGCGGCTTTTCTCGATCTCCTCCCGGAAGCCGCGGAGTCGTTGCCGCTGTCGACCGTGCTTGCAACCACGCTCGCCGGAATATTCGTGTTCTTCGTTCTGGAGAAGCTCACGCTGTGGCACCACGGTCACGCCGTTGTTACGAACACCCACGCCCCGTTCAAACCGGCCGGACCAATGATTTTGATCGGTGATGGACTGCACAATTTTACGGATGGCATTCTGCTTGCGGCCGCTTTTCTGACCGATGTTCAGCTGGGGGCGGTGACGACGCTTGCCGTCGTTGCCCATGAAATCCCGCGCGAAATGGGTGACTTCGGCATCCTCCTGGATTCGGGATTCTCCAAGCGGCAAGCGCTCTGGTGGAACGTGATCTTCAGCATTGCTGCGGTTCTCGGCGGCGTCACCGGGTATTTCGGACTCTCTCTGGTGCATGCCGCGATACCGTATGTCATCGCTCTTTCGGCAGCGAGCTTTATATACATCGCCATAGCCGATCTTGTGCCGGGACTGCATCAGGCTATTGGACCTAAAGTGGCGCTCGCGCAATGCGTCATGATCGGGCTTGGAATCGGGACGATGGCGATGACGATTTCGCTGCTGATCTAGTATCCGGCAATCGCAGCGATGCACGGCACGTTTAAGCTGGCATCAGCTGTACAGAGGGTGGCGGCAACGCCGCGGCGGCGGCCCGCTTACCGCGTTGCGTGGCCGCGATCGCGTTCTTTGGATTGATCAGTGTGCGGCGGCCGTCACTCGTCTTCTGGGCCGTATCCCGGATCAATGCAATCACCTGCGCCGGCTTGAGTCGCGGGTTGACCGCGAGGATCTTGGCGGCCAGATTCGTTACCTGCGGTGAGGCCATCGATGTTCCCGACTCCGCCAGCCGCTCGCCGCCCGGGATCACGCTCTCGACCTGGTAGCCGTTGGCGTGCATGACCACGGTGGGTCCGTAGCTCGTGAACGACGCCTCGTCGCCGGCCTTGTCGACCGCACCGACCGTCAGCAGGTTGGGCAGCGCGATGCCGGCGGGGATGTCTTCGGTGAACGATGCATCCTCGTTGCTATTCCCCGCGGCCGTGATGAACAGGATGTCGGGCGCGCTGGCGAACGCCTTGGTCAGAGCGTCCTTCTGGATGTCGAAGTACTTGCGCGCGATGGTCTTCCGCTCGTCCAGGGTCTTGCCGATATTGCACAGCTCGAGCGCATGCTCTATGTCCTTCACGTTACCGCCCCAGCTCATGTTGACCACCCGCACGCCTTGACGCTTGAAGAAGTCGACGTAGGCTTGCTGGTTGCGCGCGTCCCTTAGCGCGAGCTCCTTCGTGGGACACGGGTCGGGAATCAAGTGCCAGTCGAACTCGATCCGGCCGACGACCAAGCGCGCGTAGGGGTTACCCGCGACCGAGATGCCCGCGACATGAGTGCCGTGCATCCAGTCCCCGGCGAGGCCGATTTCCTCCACCGCAGCCTTGTACTCGTCGGGCTTGAGCGAGGACAGGAAGCTCTTAACTTCGGATGCCTCGGGGCTGTCGATGTCGGATTGCAGGTCCGAGAATCCCTTGAGCCGGGACTTGAGCTGCGGCACCTTGCTCCTCAGCGCGTCCGGGATCGGTGCCAGTTCCCCCGTCGCCGCGTTGGCAAAGCGGTCGAACGCGATGACCGGTACCTTGCCATCCTGGAGAGCAAGCCGGCCGGGAAACAATTGCGTATCCACGCCGCTGTCCCAGATGCCTATCCTTACGGGCTTGTAGTTCTGTCCTGGCCGCAGCGTCACCGACCGTGCCGCCCAGATATCCGGCTTGTCGACCTTGTGAGCGGCGAGGTACCCGCTCCATGCCTCGACCAACGTCGGCTTTAACGGCAGCACATAGGTCAGTAGATACTTGGTGCGAATAAGGCTGGGGGCGAGGTCCGATGACAGCGCGCCATTCTTGTCGATGCTGGGCTGCAGCACCTCGCGGACAGCGCCGATCAGGCGGCCTTCGCCCATGAGCTCAAAGCCGGCCTTGATTTCTCTTGCATCGTTGGCAATGACGTCGAACGGCAGCGGCGCGAGATCGTCCTTGATCGACTGCGCAACCGCCGCGCGATAGGCAGCCGAATTGCGGTCCGGGTTCGCTCTCGCGCCGGCAACGATGGCGCGAGTGACGATACCGGAGAGCAGCTTCTCGGACGGCTTGTCCTCCAACGCCTTGACCTGTTTGACGCGCGTGAGCGCCGCGTCGTGGCGGTCGTCGAGCATGTCGATCTGCACGAGTTCAGCCAGTAGCGCTCGTTCCGTGGCCTTGTCGGGAATGTCGTACCTCTCCAGCATGCCTTCGATGTCACGACGAACCGAGGCGGCGAACGGCTTGAACTTGGCGTCGTCGCGAAGCAGGTCCTCGCCCTTGCCGTCGATTGTGTAGTTGAAGCGCGGGAGGTCCGCCGCCTTGTCGATGCGTGTCTTGCCTTGGGCGCCAGCGCTGCTGGCGGCCAGGAATGCGAGGAACAGTACTATCAATCTTGTGAACACGACTGGGTTCTCCGGGCCTGTCGGGCGGCGAGCGGCAACCGCGGGCTTCATATGGGTGCGATGATATCGCCGGACACTTAGGCCAGACTTAAGGGCGCGAGGTTTAGTTAGCACGCGGCGAAGCAAGGAACGTCGGCGCCAGCACCTCCAGCGCGTCGAGCTTGGTCGACGGCTCCTTGACGGTGATGCGCCACAGCGTTCGCGGGTAAGCCGGATCGGTGAGCGTCGCGCAGTGCAGCAGCGACGCGTTGTCCCAGATCACCAGGTCGCCGGGACTATAGGCGTAGTCGAGCCGATACCTCGCCTGCGTCGCGTGCGCCGCGAGTTCGTCGAGCAGCGCGACGGCTTCGTCGTCGGGCATGCCGACGATGCCATAGGAGCTGCCGGAGACCGCGTACAGCGCCTTGCGGCCGGTGACGGGATGTGCGCGTACGATCGGATGCGTGATCAGCGGCATCTTCGCCTTTTGCTCGTCGGTAAGCGGCGAGGCTGCGGTACGACTCATGTCATCCGCGACCTTGCGGTTGCCGTAGTGATGCACGCCGACCAGGCGTTCGACCCGCCGTTTCATCGCTTCCGCAAGCCCGTCGTACGCCGCGTACTGGTTCGCGAACAGCGTATTGCCGCCGACCTTCGGCACCTCGATCGAATAGAGCATCGTTGCGCGCGCCGGCACCTGCAGGTACGAATAGTCGGTGTGATAGTACGTGCCGGCGTCGGCCAATCCCAGCGGTCGGCCCTGCTCGCTGCGGTTCGACAAGATGAGGATGTTCGGATCGTTCGGGTGGTGGAACTGGTCGATCACGTGCGGCTCGGGCGGGCCGAGTCGGCGCGCGAACGCGACGTAACTCGCCGGCGTCAGCGACTGGTTGCGCAGGACCAGGACTTGCGCGGCGAAGAACGCCGTTTCGATTTCCGCGAACGCGGCATCCGACAGCGGCGACGAAACGTCGACGTCCAGGGCTTCCCTTCCGAAATCCGAATCGAGGGGCTTCAGCTGCAGCATGAAGGCGCTCCTTGATGACCGGGAGATCGCCGATGATACGCCTGTGCCAGCAGTGCTGCGGCGCACCGGGTGTCAGAGCTGTTTCAGGAACTCGGGCCGGATCAGCCTGGGCAGGAGCAACGGAATCTCAGGCCAAACGATCATGGCCGCGAGCACGAGCAGCATCGGCACGAGCATGATCAGCGTGTCCTTGAGCGCATAGCGCAGCCGTACCTTGGCAATGGCGCAGGAGATCATCAGGCACAGCCCGTAGGGCGGCGTGACCAGCCCGAAGGCGAGCGCGACGATGCCGATGATCGCAAACGACACTGGGTGCATATTGACGGATGCGGCCAGCGGTTGCAGCGTAGTCCCGACGATGATGATCGCGGGTATTGCATCGAGAAAGCAGCCGACGACCAGGAAAACGAACGCGATGAAGAAGCCGACGCCTACCAGGCCCAGTCCCCACGACGTCACGTTCTCAAGTAGCGCCTTGGGTATTTGGAAATAGGCGAGCAGCCAGCCGAACACCGAGGCTGTCCCCACGCAGAACAGCGCGATCGCCGACAGTTTTCCAGTCTCGAGCAGCGCATCCCACAGCTTCGTCGCGTCCATCTCGCGGTAGAAGAAGACCGAGAGCACGATCGCATACAGCACCGCGGCTGCCGCGGACTCGGTGGAGGTGAACCAGCCGAGCAGGATGCCGCCGACGATGATGAACGGCGTCATCAGCGCCGGGATGGAGACGGCGGCCGCGGTCAGGAACTCCCTCAACGTGGCGCGCCGATAGGTCGGGTAGTGACGGATCTTGGCGTAGACATGGACGGTCGCCATCTGCGCGAGACCGATCAGCAGCCCCGGGATGACGCCGGCCAGGTAGAGCGCACCGATCGACACCGACAGCACGCCACCCCAGACGACCATCAGGATCGAAGGTGGGATGATCACCGCGAGCACTGCCGACACGGCGGTGATCGCGATCGAAAACGACAGGTCGTAGCCTTCCTTGACCTGCGCCTCGATGAAGATCTTGCCCTGGCTCGCCGCATCGGCGGTCGACGAGCCCGAAATGCCGGCGAAGAACACCGACAGCAGCACGTTGATCTGCGCCAACGCACCCGGGAAGTTACCCACCATCGTCCGCGATAGCGTGACCAGACGGTCAGTGATGCCGCCGACGTTCATGAGGTTCGCGGTCAGCAGGAAAAAAGGCACCGCGAGCAGGATGAACGAGTTGTACGCCTTGAACGTGGTGTTGAAGACGACCATCGGTGACAATCGCGGTTCGATGACCAGCACCGGCAGGCATGCGAGGCCGAGAGCGAAAGCGACCGGCACGCGCAGGACCAGAAACACGAAGAACCCGCCGAACAACCACAGCGCCGCGACGGCCGGCGTGAGCGCGGCGCCGGTCATTTGACGACCACCGCGCTTGTGGCCTCAGTGGCCAACGCGGGCGCCGCGCTGCTCCCGGCGGAGCTCATACGACACTGCCGTGGCCGAGGTCGCGGGACGGCGGCTCATCGCCCACGCGGGGTCCGTAGAGCACGATGCGCAAGTCCGCGAGGATACGCTGGGCTCCGAACAGCAACCACGTGACGCCGGTCAGCGGCCACGCGATGAAGATCCAAGTCATCGGCATCTCCGCGAGCTCCGAGCTTTGGTCCCAACCGAACTGCACGAAACGGATGCCGTACCAGACAAAGACAAGCGCAAACATCAGGACAAATACGGTGGAAACGATGCGCAGCAGCGCATTCGCACGCGGTTTGAGTTCGGGCCAAACGTCGCATTCGAAGTGCGACGCGTCGCGCACGCCGATCATCGCGCCGAGCATGACCATCCAGATGAACAGAAAGCGCGCCATCTCTTCGGTCCAGATCCAGGCCGGGATCAGCGCAGTGAAGCGCGCGATCATCTGGATCGTCACCGGCACGATCAGGATCCCGACACTCGCTCCCAGCAGCACGTTGAGCAAGTGGTAGTACGCGTCGGTGAAGCGGCGCATGCGATCTCCAGGTGGACCGGCAAAAAAAGACCGGCGCAAGAGGTCGATCTTGCGCCGGCCCGCATCAGGCAACTACATCGAATTGATCTTGCTGTAGATGGCCTCGGCGCCGATTTCCTTGGCGTATTCGGCCATGACCGGGTCGGCCAACTTCTTCATCTGCGCGCGGTCGGTGAACGGGATCATCTTCAACTTTCCGGCCTTTTCCATCGCCTCGAGCTTCTTCTGGTCCTCGCCCGACTCGATCTGACGCCCGTAGATCCCCGCTTCCTTGCCCGCCTTGAGGATCGCGGCCTGCAGGTCGGGGGGCAGCTTCTTGAACGTCTTGACCGAGAAGCAGATCGGCCGGATGGTAATGGCGTGCTGCGTCATGTTGAGGTTCGGGCCGACTTCGTAGAACTTCATCGTTTCGACGCCTGCTGCCTCGTTCTCCCCGGCGCTGATCACTCCGTTCTGGATCGCGTTGTAGATCTCGTCGTACGCAATCACAGTCGGTGACATGCCGGCGGCAGCAAAGGTCTTGCTCCAGATCGGCGCACCCTGCACGCGGACCTTCAAGCCCTTCATTTCCGCGAGATTGCGCACCGGCTTGTTGGCGAAGATGTTGCGTGTGCCACCGCCGGCGAAGCCGATCAACATTACGTCGCCCTTGGCCGCGACCTCGTCGGCGATCGGCTTCAACGTATCGGCGTCGAGCACCTTGTTCCAATGGTCCAGGTCGCGAAACAGGAACGGGGCATCGATGAACGGTGCTGCCTTCGAGAACGTCGACATGTGCGCCGGCGACACGATGCCGTAGTCGACCGAAATGCCCTGGTTCATGTACGCGAAATAGTCTTTCTCGAGGCCGAGTTCGCTGTTCTTGTGCAGGACGAAGTTGATCGGCTTGCCATAGTACTTGGCGGTCAGTTCCTGGAATCTCACCAACGCCCGGTTGAAGGCGTGGTCGTCGTTGAACTGGACGGCGCCGTGCAGCGTGATCGTCTGCTGCGCCAAAGCGGATGTGGAAAATGCCAGGCCGACGATGGCGGCGCAGCGCGCGAGTGCGTGTACAAAACCGTGCATGGACTCCTCCTGGGATGATTGCATTGCCGTGCCTGCACAGTCTCTGCGGACGTCGCGCAGGCACATCGGTGGTTCTGGCCCATTCAACCCCGGCAGCGGTTTTGTGTCAACGTCGCCGCGTCGTGCTCGCATTTTGTGCTGTGCACCATCGCAACGATTTCGCTCCTGGTTGGTGCGTGCCCGGATGAAGCGCCGGTCCGCTCCATGTACAATCGCCATCGATGAAACAGCAGAATATCGGCCGGTGGCTGACGTTGGCGGCGCTCGTGGCGCAAGTCTTCTCACCCTTGGCGGCGCACGCGTCGGCGAACGTCGCCGAAGGCGCGGGACAACTCTGTTCGGTGGTCGGCAAGGTACAGCCATCGTCTGCATTGACCGGCGGCCCGCTTTTGCCTGGAACGGATCGCCACGGCGCGGATCACTGCGCCGATTGTTGTTGCGGCGGCTCGGCCGCCGCTGCCTTGCCTCCCGCGTTGCCTGAAGTGTCGGCATGCGCGAGCGCGGGGCTGGTGCGCCCAAACGCATCCGCCGCGCCCGCATCGCTCGCCTCGCTGCTGCCGCCTTCCCGAGCCCCTCCGATCGCTGCCTGACACGACCGAAGCGCCGCCCGCGCGACCATCGACGGTTGCGAGGCGGCTCCTGATTTCCGGCGGTTGGAGGTTGCGATGAAATTCGTGCACGTCCTTGGTATTGCGCTTGGGTTGCTCCCGGTGGCCTCGCTTGCGCACGAGTACCAACTGAAGTCGCTCAGCATCGATCATCCCTTCACGCGAGCCACGCCGCCGGGTGCCAAGTCGGGCGGCGCGTTCTTCGTCGTCGAGAATACGGGCGCCACGGCCGACAGACTGATTGGCGTGGTATCGCCGATTGCGGGTAGCGCGGAGATTCATCAGATGGCGATCGAAGGCGGCGTGATGAAAATGCGCGCGCTACAGGCGCTCGATCTTCCGCCCGGCGGCAGGGTCGAACTCAAGCCCGGCGGCTATCACGTGATGCTGCTGAACCTGAAGCAGCCGTTGAAGGTCGGCGACAAGGTGCCGCTCACGCTCACCTTCCAGAATGCCGGGCCTATCGATGTTTCCGCCGACGTCGAGGCCATGGGCTCGATGCCGCACAAACAATGAGGACAATCATGAATGCATTTCACAGAATCCTCCTGGCCGCCTTCGGGCTCGTCGCGGTTTCGGCTGCGGAAGCGCATTGTGTGGTCGGTGCTCGCTTCTTTCCCGCCACGCTGAGTGTCGACGACCCTTGTGTCGCCGACGAACTTTCGTTTCCGACCATCGCGAGCTTCAAGAATGGCGACGACCCATCGACGCGACAACTCGACATCGCGGCCGAATTCTCGAAGCGGATCACCGACAGGTTCGGTATTTCACTCGGGACCGCGTGGACGCAGCTCAGCCCGTCCGGCGCATCGCGCGTCGACGGATTCCAGAACCTCGAGGCGAGCTTCAAGTACCAGTTTCTGACCGAGCCGGCGCGCGAGCTTGGTGATGTCGGGCGCGCTCGTGGTCGAGTTCGGTCATACGGGCAGCGGATCCGTCGGCGCCGAATCCTTCAGCGTGTATCACGCCGACGCTCTACGTCGGCCAGGGCTTTGGCGGCTTGCCGGAAGACATGCGCATGGCGCGGCCGTTCGCGCTGACCGGGCAGATCGGCTATGCGATACCGAGCAAATCGTCGAGCACCTCGATCGATCCGGACAGCGGGGACGCGACGAAGGAGTTGAACCCGCAGTTCCTCACCTACGGCGGGTCGCTCCAGTACAGCATGCCGTACCTCAAATCGAACGTGGTCGACCTCGGCCTGCCGGACTTTCTTCAACCACCTGATCCCGATCGTCGAATTTCAATTCCAGACGCCGGTGTCCAACTATCACGGCTCCGGGATCGGGACCACAGGGACGGTCACTCCGGGTGTCATCTGGATCGGCAAGTATTTCCAGGTCGGCCTCGAAGCGATCATCCCGATCAATCGCGCCAGCGGTACCGGCGTGGGCGTTCTCGCTCAGCTGCATTTCTACCTGGACGACCTGTTCCCGAACAGCATCGGCAAGCCGCTCTTCGGCAGCGCATCGGCGTCCGCGAGGTAGCCGCTCGGCAGTGCCTATGCGCGCAATAGGGCTCATCGTAGGCATGGCGGCGGTGGTCCTGTTTGCCGGCGCCGCGGGCGCGCACGCGTTTCTCGAAGAGGCCGATCCGCGGGTAGGCAGCACGGTTCGAGCCGCACCGAGCGAGCTTAGGCTGCGGTTCACGCAGGACCTCGAGCCGGCCTTCAGCAGCGTGACGGTCACGGATGCGTCCGGACAACGGGTGGACGCGGGCACGCCCAGCTTCAGCGGCAACGTCGTGCGGGTGCCGTTGCGCGCTATCGGCGCGGGCAGTTACCGCGTGACCTGGCGCGTGTTGTCGGTCGACACGCATACCACCGAAGGCGCGTTCACCTTCGGCGTAGAAAAGCCGTGAGCAATCCGTGAGCGGCGACCGTCGATAACGGCGCGGGGATGCGTTGAGCGATTGGCTGATCGCGGTGCGTACCGTTCACTTCGCCTCGACCGCGCTGCTTGCGGGTACGGTCGTTTTCGCGATCTGCGTCGTCGGGGCGGCGTCGCGTGGCGCGCGCGCGGACCCGGCGTTGGAGGCCTGGCGTCGTCAGTCGGGATGGCTCGCGTGGATCGGCCTGGCGACCGCGGTGCTCTCCGGTGCGGCATGGCTGCTCGTGCTTGCCGCGGAAATCGGCGGCCTGCCCTTGAGCGATGTGGTCTCGGGCGACATTGCCTGGCGCGTGTTGACGCGCACCCGATTCGGCATGGATTGGAGCGCGCGCCTCGCGCTGGCGCTCTTGCTGGCGGTCGGATTGATCGCTCGTGGTCGCCTTCGCGACACCGAGTCGCGCGGGTTGAACGCGTTCCTGGTCGTCCTGGCCGTCTCGTTTCTCGGAACCCTGGCGTGGGCGGGCCACGCGTCCGGGACCCCGGGGATCGTTGGCGACGCCCATATTGCGGCCGACGTATTGCATCTGCTTGCAGCGGGCATCTGGGTCGGCAGCCTGCTGCCGCTCGCGCTGCTGTTCGCGGGCACGCGCCGCAGCACCGATCCTGCCGTCGCGTCGTTCGCGCGCGCGGTCACGTCGCGCTACTCGACGCTCGGCGTGATCGCGGTCTGCACCGTCCTTGCGACGGGCCTGGTCAACGCCTGCGTGCTGGTAGGCAGCCTGCCGGCACTGGCAACGACCGACTACGGTCGTTGGCTGATGGCAAAGATCGGCCTGTTTGCCGCGATGGTCTGCATTGCGGCTTTCAATCGCCTGCGGCTCATGCCCCGGCTGCTGTCCGCGCGCACCGGTGCCGACGCGCAACGCCTGCTCCAGCGCAACAGCCTGATCGAGGCCGCGATGGCGCTGGTGATCCTGATGATCGTCGGCGCGCTCGGCACGCTCCCGCCGGCCGTGCACGCGGTGTCGGCGTCGCATGTGCATGGACGGTAACGACAGGGGCGCCCACCGGCACGAATCGCGACGGTTCGATGTGGCAAAATCGACCCGTGGAAATCACTGATCACGGGCATCTTGTGCCGCAGTCGACCGGAACCGCAACAATGCCGCGCGCGCAGACGCGGCAACCCTCGCGCAGTCGCGGCATGGTTGCTTGCCTGCTGCGCGCTGATATTCGCGATGGTGGTCGTGGGCGGCGTGACCCGGCTCACGCATTCCGGCCTCTCGATCACCGAATGGCAGCCGATCGTCGGTACCTTGCCACCGTTATCCGCGGCAGACTGGAACGACGCTTTCGCAAAATACCAGGCGACCCCGGAGTACACGCAGGTCAACAAGGGCATGGCGCTCGGCGAGTTCAAGCGCATCTTCTGGTGGGAGTATTTCCATCGCCTGCTCGGGCGCGCGATCGGCGCGTTCTTCCTGTTGCCGCTGGTGTGGTTTGCGTTGCGCGACAGGATTCCGCCGGGCTACCTGCCGCGGCTGTGCGCGATCTTCGCGCTCGGTGCGCTGCAGGGTGCGCTGGGCTGGTACATGGTGCAAAGCGGCCTGGTCGACGATCCGCGGGTGTCACAACTGCGGCTCACCGCGCACCTGGGACTCGCCTTTCTGATTTTCGGAGTCATGTTCTGGACTGCGTTGTCGTTGCTCCGGGCGCCGTCGGGACGCGTTCTGCCTGGCACCGATGGGATCGCGTGGTTTGCGCGTGGCCTGGTTGCGCTCGTGTTCCTGATGGTGCTTTCGGGTGGCCTCGTCGCCGGCATTCGCGCGGGCTTTGCCTACAACACGTTCCCGCTCATGAACGGGCAGTGGATGCCGACGGAGATCTTGATGATCGATCCGTGGTATCGCAACTTCTACAACAACATGGCCACCGTGCAGTTCATGCATCGCCTGCTCGCGCTGCTGCTTGCAGTCGCGATCCCGCTGTACTGGTGGCGAACGCGTCGCCTGGACCCGGCGAGCGACGAAACGCAGTGGGCGGCGACGCTGCTGCTCGCGATGCTCGTCATCCAGGTCGCGCTCGGCGTGGCGACGCTGCTGCTCGTCGTCCCCTTGCCGCTCGCTGCGGCGCATCAGGCCGGTGCGGTCCTGTTGTTCGCGGCGGCGTTGAATGCGGCGCATGCCGCGCGGGCGCCAATCTGACAAGTTCCTGCTGTTGCTTTCGCGGCCATCTGGGGTCATGATGACCGACCCTGTACTGCGAAAAGCCATGGCCGAAGTCAACAAACTCGACGAACCGCTGACCGACGTCGACTACGACGAGCTCGAGGTATTCCTCGGTTCGAACGCGGTCCCGCAGGACTGCATGGACCTGGAAATGCTCGACGGCTTCCTCACTGCGATCGTCAGCGGTCCCGAGTTGATCCAGCCGTCCGAGTGGCTGCCCGTCGTCTGGAGCGACAGCCAGCGCACCGTGACGCCCGTGTTCCAGAACAACGAGCAGGCGGAGCGCATCCTCTCGCTGGTGCTCAGGCTTCAGCAAAGCATCCGCCGCACCCTTGCAGAATCGCCGACTCGATTCAAGCCGCTGCTCTATCACGCCGAACAGACGTTGCGTGAAGAGCGCAGCCCGCCCGAGGCAAGCGCATGGTGCGAGGGTTACATGACCGGCGTTCTGCTGCGCGAAGAGGCCTGGGAGCCGCTCTACACCGAGGATGCGACGCGCGACTGGATGCTGCCGGTCGAGGCGCTTGCGTACGGCGATCACGACCCCGAATACCTCGATTGGGTCGACAGCGAGGAAAAGCGCCTGGACATGATCGACGAGTTGCCGATCGCCGCGGTGCTGGTCTACCGCTTCTGGCAGGACAAGAATCGGCCCGACTCGCCGGGCCGTGCCGAGCGTCGCGCGCAGCGGCGCGAGGCGTCACGCAAGGGTCGCCAGCGCCTGCACTGAAAGCTGCTGCGGGGGCGTACTGCTAGGCCGCCATCGCCGCGGTCTGCTGGAATCGGTAGGAATCGAGCGACAGCGCGCCGCCGTCGATGCTGCTCAGCAAGCGCTCGGCGCGCGCATCGGTGCCCGCTGCGCCCCATGCCACGAAAAGCGGGAGGAAATGCTCCTCGGTCGGGTGCGCGCGTGCGGCCTCGGGCGCGCGGTCGCGGTATGCGACCACTGCCTCCACGTCGTGCGCGTCGAGCTGCTGCTTCAGCCACGCGGCAAATGATTCGACGTAGCGCAGCGGTTCTTCGCGCCGGCGATTCGCCATCCAGTCGCGCAGATTGTGCGTCGTGTGGCCGGAGCCGATGATCAGTACGCCCTTGTGGGCAAGCGATGCCAGCGCCCGACCCAGTCGCAGATGATGCGCCGTACCGAGTTCGGGCTGCACCGACAACTGCACCACGGGAATATCGTGCTGCGGATACATCCACTTGAGCGGTACCCAGGCGCCGTGATCGAGTCCGCGACAGCCGTCGATGCCGGCCGTGATCTCGGCAGCCTTGAGCAATGCGACCGCTTCGGCGGCCAGGTCCGGTGCGCCGGGCGCAGGATAGCGTTCCTGATACAGCGCTTCCGGAAAGCCGCCGAAATCGTGGATGGTCTCCGGTTTGGGATTGCCGGTCAGCATCGGCAGCGAGGTTTCCCAGTGTGCCGATGCGATCAGCACGGTGCGCGGCCGCGGCAGCGAACGTCCGAGCGCAGCCCACGCGCGGGGCGCGACGCCCGCCTCGATGGCGAACATCGGGGACCCGTGCGACAGGAACAGCGTGGGCAGCGTAGTCATTGACATCCGCGGCGTGAGCGTCACGCTGCCTTGGCGGCGGCCTTGGCCAGGCCTTCGGCAGCGAGCGCTTCCTGGACCTTCGGCCGCGCGGCGACGCGCGCTTCGTATGCCGCGAGCAGCGGCCACTTGGCCAGATCGATACCGACAAATCCGGACCAGCGCAGAACGCTGAACAGATACGCGTCCGCCACCGTGAATTGCGTGCCCATGAGGTAGTCCTTGCCCTTGAGTTCGCCGGAGAGCCAATCGAAGCGCTTGGCGAGCTTGTCCTTCAGGATTTCCTTGTATTCGTGCGGCGTGTTCGGCGCGAACATCGGGCCGAACTGCTTGTGGATCTCGGAGGTGATGAAGTTGAGCCATTCCTGCAGACGATAGCGCGCCATCGTGCCGGCCGCGGGTGCGAGCCCCGATGCAGGGTTCTGGTCGGCGAGGTACTGGACGATCGCGGGACCTTCCGACAGTCGCTCGCCGTTGTCGAGTTCCAGCAGCGGAACGTAGCCCTTCGGGTTGATCGCGTAGTAATCCGTGCCGTCGTCGAGCTGGTGCGTCTTGGTGTTGGCCTTGACCAGCGTGACCGGCAGACCGGCCTCGCGAAATGCGATGTGCGGTGAAAGCGAGCAGGCGCCGGGCGAGTAGTAGAGCTTCATGCGGTTCTCCTTGCGGTTGCAGTCGAATTGGGTGTTGGCACGTGCTTGACACGTACGGTTCGTATACTGGCTCTTGAGGCATTCGGGATAAATAGTCGATAATGAGAAATACTGTTGCGTGAATAGCAACAATAGGATTTGCCATCGTGGACCGCTTCCAGGGCATCAACGCGTTTGCCAAGGTCGTCGAGACCGGCAGCTTCGTACGCGCCGCGGAGCGGCTCGGCGTGTCGGTCTCGGCGGTGTCGCGGCAGGTCTCGGAACTGGAGGCACACCTCGATGCGCGATTGCTCAACCGCACGACGCGCCGTCTCTCGCTGACCGAGAGCGGCCGGGTGTTCTACGAACGCAGCATCCAGTTGCTGGCGGATCTCGACGAGGCTGAACAATCGGCCAGCGCCGGCGCGGTGAAGCCGCGCGGGACGCTGCGCATCAGCTGTGGCACCACCTTCGGTGCGCGCCATCTCGCCCCGGCCATCGCCGAATTCATCGCACGCTTTCCCGCAATGCGCTTCGATGTCGAACTCTCCGACCGCGCGACCGACCTCGTCGACGAGGGCTTTGACGCTGCAGTGCGCATCGGCGCGATCGGCAGCCAGAATCTGGTCGGACGCAAGGTCGGCGAGACGCGGCTCGTTTGTTGCGCGTCGCCCGATTACCTGGCTAGGCATGGTGAGCCGAAATCGCCGGAGGAACTCAGCGCGCATGCATGCCTGACCTACGAGTACGCCTTGCTGAAGAATGTCTGGCCGTTTCGCGACCAGGATGGGCGCGACCGCAGCATCAAGGTGACGGGCCCGGTGCACGCGAACAGCGGCCGTTTTCTCGCGGCGCTCGCTGTGGCGGGCGTCGCGATCGTCATCGAACCGGATTTTGTCGTCCGGCCCGAGGTCCAAGCCGGCAGGCTCGTGCCGATCCTGCGGCGCTTCGAAGTGCCGCCGGGGAATATCTATGTGGTCTACCCGAGCCGTCGCCACCTTTCGGCCAAGGTCCGCGCGTTCACCGATTTTCTTAGCGCGCGCTTTTCCGTGCCCGATTGGCCGCTGGAATCACCACGGCGCAAGCTCAGGGCATCTTGATCTTGCCGCCGGTCATGGGCGGCAGTCCTCCGGGCAGCCCGGGCGTCTGTCCCGGGACCAGAATCGAGGACGATTGCTGACGGCGCAATTCCTGCAGTTCGCGCACCGCGTTCTCGATGCCTTCCTTCGCCGCATCGCCATACTTGCGCACCGCATCACCGAGCGTTGTCGCATCGATTTCGAAGCTGATGGGCAAGGGACCCATGTTGGTCAGAATCTGCGCCTCGCCGACGTAGACTGACGGCCGCGTCTGGTCCGGGCCACCGTCGCGGGTGACCGGGGTCAGGACGCGAATGGTGCCCGCGGCACGGTCGGTGTAGATCTCCTCCCGGTACAGCGAGGCAGCGTCCATCTTTGCTTCGATGCCGCGTGGCGCGGTCTCATTCGCCATGATCATTCCCCTGAATTCAAGACAGCGCATAAGGATACCAAAGTGGCAGCCCGACGGTCGGCGCGGGCGGCGAGCGGTACTGCGCCGGCGCAATATTTGAGCTATTGTTGTAATCCGAACTAGCGCATAAACGTTAAGTCTAAGTGGAGTTCGCGCGAAGGAGGATTTCCATGCTGAAACGAATAGTTACAATTCTTGCGACGGCCGCTTTGGTCCTGGGTACAAGCGTGGCGGTTGCACAATCGCGCGGCGGCGGCGGCGGCGGCGGCGGTGGCATGCACGGTGGCGGCAGCTGGAGCGGTGGCGGCGGCGGCATGCACGGTGGCGGCAGCTGGAGCGGCGGTGGTGGCAGCTGGAATGGCGGCGGTGGTGGCTGGCGCGGCGGCAGCAGTTGGAATGGCGGCTGGAACAATGGATGGCACGGCGGAAGCTGGAACAATGGCTGGCATGGCGGGAGTTGGAACAACGGCTGGCACGGCGGGAGCTGGAACAACGGGTGGCGCGGCTGCTGGAATTGTGGATGGTGGGGCAACCGGTGGGTGGGCGTTACTGGCGTCGGGATTGCCTTCGGCTTTCCGGGTACGTGGTGGTGGCCCGGCGTTGCGCCCGCTTGGGGCTGGGGGTGGGACGGCGTCTGGGGCTGGCCCAGTACCGTGCAGGCCATAGATCAGGCACCTGTCGTATTTATTCAGCGCGACCAGCCCGTCGACGGCGCGTATACGTCTGCTCCCCCCGCGCGCAGTGCCCCGGCGAACGAATTCTGGCACTACTGCATCGATCCCCCCGGCTATTTCCCGACGGTGCAGCAATGCAACAAGGAATGGCTCAAGGTGGTGCCGAACAACAACTCGCGGCCAGCGCAAGTGCCGCAGTACCAGTGACAAGGCGAGGGAATTCGTGATGGCTTCGACTGCGCGTTACCTCGGATTGCTGCCCGTGCTGGCACTTGTTGGATGCGTGACGGTGCCCAGTGGTCCGACCGTGATGGTGCTCCCCGGAACGAGCAAGAGTTTCGAAGCGTTCCAGGCGGACAATTTCGCCTGCCAGCAATTTGCGCAGGCTACGCTTGGCCTCAACGCGCCACCCGGTCAGCTCGTACCCGATCCAACGGGAAGCGGTGCGGCGGTGGCGGGCACGCTGATCGGCGCGGCCGCCGGCGCGGCGATCGGTGCGGTGACGGGCCAGGCTGGGCAGGGTGCAGCGATCGGCGCCGGAACCGGGTTGTTGTTCGGCAGTGCGTCAGGGGCCAACGCGGCCGGCTACAACAGCTTCACCATCCAGCGCCGCTACGACAACGCGTTCCTGCAATGCATGTACGCCAAGGGCAACCAGATTCCCGTGCGGGCGGCGAACTTGCGTAACGGTTGAACGGTCGCACCGGGTTGGACAAAGGGGCGCTGCGGCGCCCCTTCTTACTGAAGAGGCCCCTCGCTGCGGGCTCGCGCGGCGGCCTCCCATTGCCATCGCGTCAGGCTGGCACAACGTGTCGGCCGCTGCGCCGACTCGCCTCGCGCGATCCCCACGCGCTAAGTGGGGCGACCGACGAGGCGGAGCGAGGCTCCGCGAGCGAATGCGAGCGGAGGCGACCTGAGGCGGGCGCGTAGGGGCGACAACGAATGAGCAAGTACGCGTGCTCGTTGAAGAGGCCCCTCGCTGCGGGCTCGCGCGGCGGCCTCCTATTGCCATCGCGTCAGGCTGGCACAACGTGTCGGCCGCTGCGGCGACTCGCCTCGCGCGATCCCCACGCGCTGCGTGGGGCCCCTCGCTGCGGGCTCGCGTGGCGGCCTCCTATTGCCATCGGGTCAGGCTGGCACAACGTGTCGGCCGCTGCGGCGACTCGCCTCGCGCGATCCCCACGCGCTGCGTGGGGCCCCTCGCTGCGGGCTCGCGTGGCGGCCTCCTATTGCCATCGGGTCAGGCTGGCACAACGTGTCGGCCGCTGCGCCGACTCGCCTCGCGCGATCCCCACGCGCTGCGTGGGGCCCCTCGCTGCGGGCTCGCGTCGCTACTTCTGCAGCACCCACTTGCCGTTTTGAATCTGCACCATCACGCGGGCGCGGGAGTCGAGGCCCAGGTGGTCGGTCTTGCTCATGTTGACCGCGCCATTGGTGACTTCCAGGTTTTTCGTCGCCTCCAGCGCGTCGCGCAACGCGCGCCGGAATTCCACGGTGCCCGGCTGTGCGGTCTTGAGCGCGATGGGGATCGCGTTGGCGAGTTCGAGGCACGCATCCCAGGTGTACGAACCGAACGCGGACACGCTGCCCGCCCCGTTGCTCGCTTCATACACCTTGATGTACTCCTCGGCGCGCCTCTTGGCCGGATGCGAATCGGGCAGCTGCGCCGCGACGATGACCGGGCTGGCGGGGACGTAGGCACCCTCGACGTCCTTGCCGCCGACGCGCAGGAAATCGTTGTTGGCGACACCGTGGTTGAAATAGACCTTGCCCTTGTACCCGCGCTCGACCAGCGTCGACGCGGGCAACGCCGCCGGCGTGCCCGACGCACCGATGACGATCGCGTCGGGCTTGGCGGCAACCAGCTTCAGCACCTGCCCGGTCACGCTGGTGTCCTTGGGCGCGAAGCGCTCGTTAGCGACCAGCGAAATTTTTTTCGCTGCGGCGGCCTTGTCGATTTCCGCGAAAAACGCCTCGCCCAGCGCGTCGTTGAAGCCGATGTAGCCGAGCGTCGTCACACCGTTGGCGGTCGCGTGCTCCAGGATCGCGCCGGCCATCATCACGTCCGTCTGCGGCGTCTTGAACGACCACGCCTTCTTCGCGTCGACCGGGTCGATGATGCGAATCGACGATGCCAGCGAAATCACCGGCGTTTCGCCTTCGGCAAACACGTCGATCATCGCCAGCGAATTGGGCGTCGTCGTCGAGCCGATGATGGCATCGACCTTGTTCTCGCCGATCAGCTTCTTGGTGTTCTGCACCGCGGTCGTCGTATCGGTGGCATCGTCGAGCAGAATGTATTCGATGGTCTTGCCGCCGGCAGTCTTCTGGCAAAGCGCGATGGTATTTTTTTCGGGGATGCCCAGCGACGCCGCTGGGCCCGTCGCCGAAACGGTGACGCCGACCTTGACCTGTGCAGCGGCCGTGGCGGCCAGCGCGACGCACGCGCCGACTAGCAGCGTGCGAACGATGAATGAGCTCATTGCTTTCCTCCTTGTTCAAGCATGCGCATGATAGCGGAAGCCCGACATGGCCGCTGCAGGGCCTTGATGCATAATCGCCGGGCGTCGTCTGGACGCGAGAGCGGGAGAGCCCTGGTGCCGAGACTTGCGGCGAAGCGAACGGCGATTGCGGCGATAGGATTGCTGCTGACGCTGAGCGGCAGCGGCACGCTCGGTGCCGACCCGGCCAAAATCCTGCGGCTCGCGATATTCGACATCGAAACGCTCGACCCGCAGCAGATCAACGACAGTCCGTCGGCCGATGTCGCGGCCGCCATCTTCGAGGGGCTGTACGAAACTGACTATCTGGCCACGCCCGCGAAGCTGGCGCCGGTATGCGCGGCCGGGCTGCCGGAGGTCACCGACGGCGGGAAGACCTGGACGATGCACCTGCAGCACGGGATCCTGTTCACCGACGATGCGGCCTTCAAGGGCAAGCCGCGCGAGCTGGTAGCTGATGACATCGTCTATTCGATGAAACGCGCGCTCGATCCGAATCTCAAGCGTGGTGGGACGCCGACCGTAACCGACGTCGTCGTCGGGGCGCGCGCCGTCGTCGATGCCGCGACCAAGCCGGGTGCCAAGTTCGACTACGACCGGCCGATCGCGGGGCTGCGCTCGCTCGACCGCTACACGGTCCAGATCCGCCTGCTCAGGCCCAACTTTCCGGTCATCGAAAGTTTCGTGACGACTGCCGCCGTGGCGCGCGAAGTCGTCGAAGCTGCGGGCGGAGACATCCGCGTGCTTGCCGTCGGGACCGGGCCGTACAAGTTGCGCGATTGGAAACAGGGTTCGCGCATCGTGCTCGAGGCCAACCCGAAGTATCGACCGCTCACGTTTCCGGAGAGCTCGAACCCGGCCGACGCCGATCTGGTGCGCAGCATGCATGGCGTCACGCTGCCGCAGGTCGGCGTGATCGAGCTCAACGTCATCGAGGAGGAAGTCACGCGTCTGCTGCAGTTCGATCGAGGCAAGCTCGATTACGTCGTACTCACCGCGGCAGTTGCGAACAACCAGCTGGCGAAGGGCAAGCTCAAGCCGGAGTACATTGCCCGCGGCGTGACCCGCCGCGTGTATCCGGAGCCGTACCTGTTTGCACTTTACTTCAACATCAATGACCCGGTAGTCGGCGGCATGAGCAAGGAGCACATCGCGCTGCGCCGAGCCGTGGCTTTGGCCATCGATCTCGACAACCTGATCGAGGTGGCCTACGCCGGACAAGCGCTGCCCGCCAATCAACTCGTTCCCCCCGGCGTCACGGGTCATGATCCGTCGTTGCCAAAGCCCGTCCACGATCCTGCGGCAGCGAAAGCGCTCCTCGACCGCTTCGGGTATGCGCGCAAGGGTGCCAACGGTTATCGGCTGCGTCCGGACGGCCAGCCGCTCACCATCACCCTCCACTTGCGCAGCGGCGGACTGTCGCGCGAGATGCAGACGCTGGTCAAGAAGAACATGGACGCGATCGGCATTCACATGGAATTCAAACTTTCGCCATTCCAGGAAATGATCAAGGACACGCAGGCGGGCAAGTTCCAGATGGCCTCGAGCGGCTACGGTGGTCTGCCGTCGGGATACGCGGAGCTGGTCCAGCTCTGGGGAGAATCCCCGCTCCCGGTGAACATCACGAGCTTCCGGTCGGCCGACTACGATCGCGCGTTCGAGGCATTCCTCGGCAGCGACGATGCGGCCGGCCAAATGGCACAGTCGCGGAAGATGAGCGAGATCGTCAGGACCTACGTGCCGCTGATTCCGCTGATCTTCCGGCTGGAAAACGACTTCGTCCAGCCGTGGCTGAAGGGATTCGCGCCGCAGGTGTTCAACACCTACTGGAAATATCTCGACATCGATCTCGCCATGCAGAAGCGAGCGGCGAAGTAGCGTCGGACCGGTGCGCGACGCCTACGGCCTGACCGCGGCGGGCAATCGCTGGAAGCCGCGAAACCGCGCGCGCAGGTCGCGCACCGCTTCGCCGGACAATGCATAGTCCGGGAAGCGACTGAGGAATCGCGCGATGGCGACGCGGCCTTCCAGCCGCGCCAGGTTGATTCCCGCGCAGGTGTGGATGCCGAAGCCGAAGGCGAGCTGGCGGTTGGGTTCACGCGCGATATCCATCACGTCCGGCGCGGGGAACTGCGCCGGGTCGCGGTTCGCGCCGCCGATGCAAATGGTGATGCGCGAGTCGGGCGGAAATTGCACGCCACCGACCTCGACGGTCTGCGTCGTGATGCGGTTCCCGAGTTGTACGGGACTCTCGAAGCGCAGGAATTCCTCGACCGCGACCTTCATGCGCTCGACGTCGCCGGCCTGCGCGATCAGCGCCGCTTTCTGCTGCGGCAGTTTCGTGAGCGCGTGCAGCGTGTTGCCGATGAGGTTGGTCGTCGTCTCGTGACCGGCGTTGAGCAGGAAGATGCACTGGTGCAGCAACTGGGTTTCCGACAGCGGCTCGTCGTCGCCCTCGCCGAGGATGAGTCGCGTCAGGACGTCGGTCGCCGGGTCGCGCAGATGGGCCCGGCGTTCATCGACCAGCTTCTTCAGGTACGCCAGCATTTCGGTGACCGCGCGATTGCCATTGGTCGCACGCTCCGGCGTGAGCACCGGCTCCAGCGCGCTCAGGATGGCGAGCGACCAGCCACGCAGCGGTTCGCGCTCGTCGTGAGCGATGCCGAGCAGGTTGCCGATGATGCCGATCGGGATGGCCGCGGCGAAATGCGCGACGAGATCGACCTCGCGTCGCTGCTCCATGTCGTCCAGCAACGCATCGACCAGCTTGACCAGGCCGGGCTCCATCGCCGCGATGTGCCGTTGCGTGATCGCGCCGACGATCGCGCGACGCACGCGGGTATGCAGCGGAGGATCGTTGAAGATGAGGCTGGTGGTGTGGTGCTCGAACAGCGGCGTCGGCCCGAACTTCGGGCCGAACTCCTTCTTCTTGTCCGAACTGAACAGCTTCGGGTCGCGGTACACCGGCACCACGTCCTCGAAGCGAGTCAGGAACCACGATCCGTCCGGCATGCGCTTGACCGGCGCGTGCGTCCGCAACGCGCGATACGTCGGATACGGATCGGCGTAGAAGTCCGGCGACAGATGCGCGAGATCGAAGTGCTCGGCGACCTCGCGTTCGTCAGTGCTGGCCAGGGCCATGCGCGCATGATAGCGCGGCGAGCGGCTGGCGGCGCCGGGGACGCCCGGCGTTGTATTTAACTTGACTGTTAAATAAGAATCGGCTACCGTAGCGGCGTGGAGGATGTTCGATGAGCGCAAGTGCACCACGCGCGGTACCCGCGGAACTGAACGGAACCTTCGCGGCGCTGGCCGACCCGACGCGGCGCGCGATCCTCGCGCGGCTGGCCCGCGGCGAGGCGTCGGTCGGCGACCTCGCCAAGCCTTTCGCCATCTCGCTTCCCGCCATCTCGCGGCACCTGCGGGTGCTCGAGCATGCGCGGCTGATCGAGCGCCGCGTGGACGCACAGCGGCGTGTCTGTCGCCTGCGCGCGCAACCATTGCACGCCGCCGCCAAATGGATCGAACGCTATCGGGAATTCTGGGAAGAGCGGCTCGACGATCTCGCCGCCCTGCTCGAAGAACGACCACCGAAAAGGAGAAGACGATGACTGCACGCGATACTTTCGACCTGACCCTGACTCGCACCATTCGCGCCCCGCGCGCCAAGGTTTTCGATGCCTTCATCAATCCCGACCAGTTGCGGCGATGGTTCGGTCCGCGCGGCCACACGGTCGCAGAGGCGACGGTCGACGCCAAGGTTGGCGGGCGCTATCGCCTTCAGATGCAGCCGATGGCGGGTAAGACCTTTGCCGTCGGTGGTGTGTATCGCGAGATCGCGTCGCCGTCGCGGCTGGTCTTCACCTGGAAATGGGAAGGCGAGGACATGGGCGCCATGGGCGAGACGCTGGTGACCGTGACCTTGGACGAGCGCCGCGGCGAGCACGGCGTCGAGACCGAGGTGCGGCTCCAGCACTCCGGCTTTCCCGCGCCCGAAGCCAGGGCCGCGCACCACGACGGTTGGGGATCCTCGCTCAATTGCCTGGTCGACCTCGTCGATCCGCGTGGCAGCGCCGCGACGGTCACCGTCTTCGGCGATTCTCGCAGCAGCTACGTACGGACCGTGCGCATGGCGCTCGCAGAGAAGGGCGTTGCGTACACGTACGAGTCGGTCGCGCCGCACAGCGTGGAAGTCCTCGCGCTCAATCCATTCGGACGCGTGCCTGCCTTCCGCGACGGCGAGTTCACGCTGTACGAAACTTCCGCCATCGTCCGCTACATCGAGGAATCCTTCCCCGGGACCTCGCTGCTCGCGGGCAACGCGCGTCTGCGCGCGACGATGGAGCAATGGGTCAGCCTCATCAACTGCCACGCGTACGACGCGATGGTCCGTCGCTACGTGCTGCAATACGTGTTCCCCAAGGGGGCGAACGGCGGACCCGATCGCGCGGTCATCGACGCGGCCGTGCCGCAGATCAAGTCCCACCTCGACGTCCTCGACCATGCGTACGGATCGCGCAACGTGCTGGTGGGCGACGCCGTGTCGATGGCCGATCTGCTGCTCGCGCCGATCGTCTTCTATCTCGGGATGTTCCCCGAAGGCAAGGCACTGCTTGCCGTCGCACCGAACGTGACCCGCGCACACGCCTGGATGGCCGAGCGACCCAGTTTCAAGGAGACCATGCCGAAGTTGGGCTGACGCGGTCGGATGACCGGCCAATGGTAGGCGCCCACCCGCAAATCCTGCGCTCGCGGGAACCGATGCGCTAGTATGGCGGTCTGTACTCAAACGGCGGGTGCCGAGGTCGGCGCCCGCCGTTGTTGCAGACCAGCCAACTCGCATTCGGAGCCATGATCTCATTGAAGGCGTCGCGCGTCGCCCGCGTGCTCTCGTGGAAATATCTCGTTACCCTGGTCGCGCTGATTGCGCTGGGGGTGGCGGGTTGCGCGAGCCTCGAAATGAAGGAGCGTGAACTCACCTTTCGCGTCGTCCGAAGCACGCCCAGCTGGTTTACCGGCATGCCCGACGGCGTGCAGGAACTGGATCTCGCGGTCAGCGCCGAGGGCAAACCGCAGCAGATTCACGCCTGGTGGTGGCCGGCGGCCGAGGCCGGCGCACCGGCCGCGCTGTATCTGCACGGGTCGCGCTGGGACTTGACCGGGCAGTTGTTCCGTATCGAACAGCTGCATGCCTTCGGCTTTTCGGTGCTGGCGATCGACTATCGCGGCTTCGGCAAGAGCAGCGGTGAACTGCCGTCCGAGGCGACCGTGTACGAAGACGCGCAGATCGCCTGGGACCGCTTCAAGATACTCGAGCCCGACCCGGGCAAGCGCTTCATCTACGGGCATTCGCTCGGCGGCGCGGTCGCGATCGACCTCGCCGCGCGGCTCAGCGGCGAGACACCAGCCGGCAACGCGGTACCTGCACGCGGCCTGATCGTCGAATCCACCTTCACTACGCTCGGCGACATCGCGCGTTCGCTCACGGTTTCGTGGTTGCCGGCTGAGACGCTGCTGACGCAGAAATTCGATTCGCTGAAAAAGATCACGCAAGTCCACCTGCCGGTGCTGATCGTCCACGGCGCCGACGATCGCATGGTGCCGGCGCATTTTTCGCAGGCCCTGTACGACGCCGCGAGGGACCCCAAGAAGCTGCTGCTGGTGGAAGGCGCGACGCACAACAACAGCATGCGCACCGGCAGCGCCCAGTATCGCGATGCATTGCGGGAGATGTTCGGGCTCGGCGAGGCCGAGACCGGGCTGGCGCCGCAGGCGCGACACGACCAGGGGTCTGTTAGACTCCTCCGCTAGCAGCCTGAGCGTTGGGGCAAGTCGCGCGAGACAGGCTGTCGCACCGCAGTTCCGCGGGTATCGCCGACAACGACGCATGACCAAGCCCAAGCCCTTCGCACGCCTCCTGTTGACTGGAGCCGCCGGAGGCTTGGGCCGCGTATTGCGGCCACACCTGCGCGAGTGGACGAAGGTGCTGCGTGTTTCCGATCGCGTCGATTGCGGACCGGCCGCACCCGGCGAGGAGGTGATGCTCGCGGACCTCGCCGACAAGAAGGCGGTCAATGCGCTGGTCGCCGGTGTCGACATGGTGCTGCATTTCGGCGGAATTTCGCTGGAGTCGCCGTTCGAGCAGATCGTACAGGGCAACATCATCGGCCTCTACAACGTTTACGAAGCGGTGCACAAGCACAACGTTCGCCGCGTCGTCTACGCCAGTTCGAGCCATGTCGTCGGTTTCTACCCGCAGACGCAGAACATCGACACCGAGGTACCGCTTCGACCCGACTGCCTGTACGGAGTCAGCAAATGTTTCGGCGAGGCGTTGACGCGCTACTACTTCGATCGCTTCGGCATCGAGGCTGTCTGCCTGCGCATCGGCTCGTCGTTTGCCGAGCCGAAGAATCCGCGCATGCTGGTGAGCTACCTGAGTTACGACGACCTGGTGGAACTGGTCGCGCGCGCATTGTTCACGGCCCGCGTCGATCATTCGATCATCTATGGCGTGTCCGACAACCCGGTGAAGTGGTGGGACAACACCAAGGCCGGTCACCTCGGATTCAAGGCGCAGGACAGCTCGGCGAAATTCGCGCACCTGTTTCCGCCGTCCGGGCCGCCGCCGGATCCCGATAGCCCGGTCCACCGTTTCCAGGGCGGGCCATGGGTGCTGTCCGGTCCGATCGAAGAATAGACGAAGCGTGATCCCACCAGGCAAGCCACGCCTCGAGGCGCCCGCAGGCACCTGCGACTGCCACATGCACATTTACGATCCGCGCTTTCGCGCCACGCCGGCGTGGCCGCTCGCGCTGCCGAATGCACCGGTTGCTGCCTACCGCCAGGTCCAGTCCGCACTGCGCCTGTCGCGCGCAGTGATCGTGCAGCCGAACGGATACAAGTTCGACAACGCCTGCACCGAAGAAGCGCTGGGCCTGATCGGCAGCTCCGCGCGCGGTATCGCCACCATTCCCGCGGACACGCCCGACGCCGAGATCGAGCGGCTCACACGCGCCGGTTTTCGCGGGGCGCGCTGCCACATGCTCAAGGGCGGCTACCTGTCCTGGGACGACGTCGAGGTCATCGCCGCGCGCGTGCAGCCGTTCGGCTGGCACGTTCAGGTGCAACTCGACGGGCGGGAGCTGCCGCAGCACGAAGCGCTGCTGATGCGCCTGCCAGTCGACGTGGTCATCGACCACAACGGCAAGTTTCTCGAGCCGGTGCCGACGACGCACCCGGCCTTCGGCGCCCTGCTCAGGCTGCTGGCCAGCGGCAAGGCCTGGGTCAAGCTGTCCGCGCCGTACGAAACCTCGAAGTCGGGACCGCCCGGATACGCCGATGTCAGCGCGCTGGCGCGGGCGCTGGCCGGGGCGCACCCCGATCGTTGCGTCTGGGCGAGCAACTGGCCACATCCTGGAATCGATCCCGAGCCGTCGACAGAAGGGATGCTGGACCTGATGCTCGACTGGACCGACAGCGACGCGACACGCCGCAAGATACTGGTGGACAATCCGGCGCGCCTGTACGGGTTCTAGTCACCATCGTTCCGACGCGTCAAACTGCGCGCATATCCGCAGCTACCTCCACGACCGCCCTCGGCACCCAGTCCATGTGGTCTCCACCTCGCCTGATCGCGCATCTGGACATGGACGCGTTCTACGCGTCGGTCGAGTTGCTGCGCTACCCCGAGCTCGCGGGCATGCCAGTGGTCATCGGTGGCGGCAGCCGGTATCGGCCGGAAGAGACGACCGATCCAGTGACGGGAGCCGTGACGCGACGCTTTAGCCGGCTGCGCGACTACGTCGGGCGGGGCGTGGCGACCACCGCGACCTATGCCGCGCGTTCGCTCGGTGTCCATTCAGCGATGGGTCTGATGAAGGCGGCGCGGCTGGCGCCGGACGCCATATTGCTGCCGACCGACTTCGACGCCTACCGGCGCTGCTCGCGCAGTTTCAAGGCCGCCGTGCGTGTAATAGCTCCCCAGGTCGAGGATCGCGGCATCGACGAGATCTACATCGACCTCACCGGCGTGAAGCTGCCCGAGCACGAAGACGCCGCCGGCGATCCGACCGAAGCGTGGTGGCGCGCGCGCGACGTCGCCCGCGCGATCAAGGACAGCGTACGTGCGACGACGGGGCTGTCGTGCTCGATCGCCGTCGCGCCCAACAAGCTGCTGGCCAAGATCGCCTCCGAGCTCGACAAGCCCGACGGGCTGACCATGCTCGCCGCAGACGACATTCCATTGCGCATCTGGCCGCTGCCTGCGCGCAAGATCAACGGCATCGGGCCGAAGACCAGCGAGCGCCTCGACGCGCTGGGTGTGCACACCATCGGTGATCTTGCACGTGCCGAGCTCGCGTGGCTGATCGAGCATTTCGGCGCGAGCCGGGGCGCCTGGATGCACGATGCGGCGCATGGTCGCGACGAGCGGGCGGTCGTCACCGAAAGCGAACCCGTCAGCATCAGCCGCGAGACCACCTTCGAGCGCGATCTGCACGCGAGGCGCGACCGCGACGAGCTCTCGGCGATATTCACCGAGCTTTGTTCCGATTTGGCTGGCGACCTTCAGCGCAAGGCTTATGTCGGCAGGACCATCGGCATCAAGCTGCGCTACGACAATTTCAGGATCGTCACGCGCGACAAGACCATCGAGGTTCCAACGCAGGATGCACGGGTCATTCGCCGCATCGCGGGCGAGTGCCTGAAGCGCGTTCCGCTCGAGCGCCGGTTGCGCCTGCTCGGCGTGCGCATGGGCGGTCTGTCGCACGCGGAAGCGGCCGATGCAGAGCACCAAGGCGACGAGGCGGCGCCGTCGCTGTTCGAGTCGACGTAGGCGCAAATTCATTTGCGTACAGGCCTCTGCCGAATGGCATTCGTAGTAGATTATTGCCTTCCCAAGGGCGAATTCCTGGAGATGCGTACCATGCTGCGAACCTTCGTCAAACTATTCGGCTGCGCCGTCGTCGGGCTCCTTGCGCTTCCCGCATTCGCGCAGGACTACCCCAGCAAGCCGGTGAAGATCATCGTTCCCTTTGCTGCCGGGGGTCCCGCCGACATCTACGCGCGTTTTCTCGGACAGCGACTGCAAGAGGCGCTCGGGCAGGCGTTCGTCGTCGACGATCGCCCGGGCGCCGGCTCGGTCATCGGCACCGACGTCGTCGCGAAGAGCGCTCCCGATGGCTATACGCTGCTGCTGATGTCGAATACGCACACCGTCAACGAATCGCTGATGCAGAACAAGCCGTACGTGCTGATGCGCGATTTCGTTCCCGTTGCGGCGATCAATTATTCCGATCTCGTGCTGGTGGTCAATCCTTCAGTGCCGGTTAACAACGTCGCGGAACTGCTCGCGCTCGCCAAGTCCAAGCCCGGGAAGCTCAACTACGCATCGTCGGGGCCCGGGACGCCGTATCACATGGCGGGCGAACTGTTCAAGGCGATGGCGAACGTCGACATCGTGCACGTTCCGTACAAGGGCAGCTCGCAGGCGCGCACCGACGTGCTCGGCGGGCAGGTGGACATGATGTTCGATGCCGTGACGACGATGAGCGAATTCGCGCGCAGCGGCAAGGTCAAGGCGCTCGCAACCACCGGCAAGGTCCGCTCGTCGGTGCTGCCCAACGTGCCGACGCTGTCCGAAGCCGGTGTGACAGGCTACGAAGCGGTCATCTGGCTGGGGCTGATGGCGCCCAAGGGGACGCCACCCGACATCGTGAAGCGGCTCAACGCGGAGGTCGTGAAGATCGTCAGCAGGCCCGAGGTTCGCGAAGAATGGGCCAAGCAAGGCGCCGCCGCGATGACCATGAGTCCGGACGAATTCGCGCGGTACATGAACGACGATATCGTCAAGTGGGAGCGCATCGTGAGAATCTCGGGCGCCAAGCCCGACCAGTAAACGCACGATGCGATTGAGATTGCTCAGCGGCGGCGCCGCGAAGGGGCTCGTCGACGCCGTGCAACCCGCGTTCACGAGCGAAACGGGCTGCGAACTCGATGCCACGTTCAGTGCCGTCGGCGCCATGCAGGAGAAACTCCTCGCCGGCGAGCCCTGCGATGTGGTGATACTGACCGCAGCATTGATCGACGCGCTGGCCCGTGACGGCCATGTCGTTGCGGAAACGGTGGCGACGCTGGGCGCTGTGCCGACGGGTGTTGCGGTACGCAAGGGCGATGCCCGACCGGGCGTGTCTGACGGCGACGCGCTGCGCCGAAGCCTCTCGGCTGCCTCCGGGATCTATGTGCCCGACACGGAGCGATCGACGGCCGGCATTCACGTCATGAAGGTGCTGCGATTGCTCGGCATCGACGCAGAGCTCGCAACGCGCCTGCGCGTCTATCCCAACGGCGCGACGGCGATGCTGGAATTGTCTCGCGCCGTCGAGCCGCGACCGATCGGCATCACGCAGGTCAGCGAGATCATCGCCACGCCGGGCGTCGATTTGGCAGGATTGTTGCCGGCGGGCTTCGAGCTGGCCACGGTGTATGCGGCCGCGGTGTGCACCCAGGCGCACGAAGGTGCGCTGGCACAGCGCTTTGTGCAGTTGCTCGCAGGATCGGACGCCGCCGCCGCGCGTGCGCGCGCAGGCTTCCAGTGACCTACTCGTGCTGCAGCGCCTTGCGAATTTCGCGCAACTTCGCCTTGACCCGCGCCTCGTTGTCGGGCCCCATCCGCAGCAGCGCTTTCTGACCGGCCGACAGATCTTCCAACGCCGGATCTGCGAACTCGTACAACACTTTGGGTTGCGCGAGCGCGATCGGTCCCTTGACGTCGGGCGTCGCAAGCAGATGGTCGATGACCTCGAACACGCGGTCGTTGAAGTAGCGCGAGGGATAACCGAGTTCCGCGTAACTCTGCTGGAACAGCGGATAGAACTGGGTGTAAACCGCGACCAGCTTCCTGGCATCGACGGCGTCCAGCACGCGAACGTAGGGCGTGTACCGAGCGGCATTGTCGGGGGAGATGGCGAGCGTCGAGTCCTGGCCCGTGGTCCGCAACGGACCCGGCACCGGTTTCACCGGGATCAGCCGCAATGCGACCTGCTTGCGCGGCAGGTTGTCGACGGTCGCCACGAGATGCCGCACGAGGTTCTCGGGAACGAATAGCTGTCTGGAACGAGGCTGCACCGAAAACGCCGGCAAGGGCGGTGCCGATCGCGGCGTCGCTTTCCGCCAGCGTCGGCAGAGGGGAGGCGGGTGGCGCTGTGTCGATCGGATGCTCGATCCGCGGCTCGGCGGCGGGCGGCGCAGGCGTTGACTTCGCCGTGGGCTCGGGCATGGGCGGCAGGATCGGCGGCTGAAGCATGCGCCACAGGTAGTAGCCACCACCAGCCGCGACGGCGAGCATGAATACCAGCACGTACGGCAGCGCAGATCGCCGCGGCGCGTCCGGCCGGAACAGCGGCCGGTCATCGGATGAAACTTTCACGTCCGGCTCGCTCACCGCATGCCCTCCGTGTCGCCAAGCTCAGGCCTTCGCAGCGGCGGGCTGGAAGACACTTTCGCAGCTTGCCCGGGCCGGGTCACCTGCAGGAAGCTTCCCGCAGACGCTCGCCATCTGCGTTCGCAGGCGCTTGAGCGACGCGTCGTGCTTCTGGTCCTTGTCCCACGCCGCGAGCTTCTTGCTCATGCGCTCCAGCGCTCGCTGGTTGCGACCGTAGAACGTATCCGGCGCCGGCTCGAGTTCGCCGATGACGCTCTTTGTCGCCTTGTCGATGCGCGCCGCATCCTGCGGCGACAAATCGACCAGGGCGCTGACGTAGCTCGCACCCCATTGCAGGCGCGTTGCCGGACCATCCGCGGCGGCGTAGGCCTTTTCGTACCAGTCGAGCGCGGCAAGCTTGTCGCCGCGCGTCCTGGCGTTGGCCGCGAGTCCCAGCATGTAGTAGTACGGCGATTGCGAGCGCTGCAGCTCGGCCTTGAGCATCGCGTCCGATTCCTCGAGCAGGCGCGCATCGGCGAGCACCTCCGCCGCGGAGCTGATCACCGCTTGCCGCGCGTAGGCATCGGTGGTTTCGCGGTCGGCGCGCGCGGCTTGCTCGCGTACGGACTTGAGCAGCATCGGTGAAAGTGTCGCTTTGGGATCGTCGAGCCTGGCCAGTGAGATCTGCGCGTCGACCGCACTCAGACGGTCCGCGGTGGACAGCGATGCGTCGCCGGCCAGGCGCTCGAGCGCTGCGTTCCATGCCGCGTTGAGCCGGGCGCGCTCCGCGGACTTGGGCAATGTGTAGGCCTTGGACATGCGGCTGCTGTAGTAGACGATGACATCGAAGTTGTCCCGTGCGAAGCTCGGTAGCGCGAGCAGTTTGAGCACCTTCTCGACCGCGGCCCTGTCGTCGGCCGGCTTCACGTCTTTGGCCATCGCTGCGGCGGCGAGTGCCTTGAGTTCGAGCCGCGCGGCGGTGTCGTGCTGATCTGCAGGACAGGCCTGCGCGAGCCGCTGCAGCGTCGCCGGCACCTTGTCCTTGGGCACGATCTTCTGCTCGTCCGTGTCCCACGAATAATAGGCAAGCAGGCGCCAATCCTCAGGCGTCAGTCCGGCACTGCCGGGTGCCAAAGCCGCGGCGAGCGTGTCCTTCACCGGTCGCGCACCGCTCATCCCCAGCGCCAGAACGCGCATGTACTGGTCTGCGTCGACCTCGCCGGGCAGGCGGGTGATTTCGGTTCCGTCGGGCTTGAACAGGATCATGGTCGGATAGCCGCTGACCTTGAAGCGCGCACCGAGCTTTTGCGCACTCTTGGTATCGCCGTCGAGATAGACCGGAACGAAGAAGCGCGAGCGATCGACGAAATCCTGACGATTGAATATGGTCGCCCTGACCTGGTTGCACGGCGGGCACCACACCGCGCCCCAATACAGGAACACCGGTTTGTTGGCCGCTTTGGCGGCGGCGAAGGCCGCATCGACGTCGCCTTGTTGCCAGGCGATGCCGCCCTCCGAAGGCCCGGCGTCGGGTTTGGCGGGTGCGGCGACGGCTTCCGAGAAGGGAGACAACGCGGACCATCCGAGCGGCCCGTCCGCGTCGGGCGCCACCGCGTGCCCGGCGGCCGCAAGGGCAAACGGCAGGAGCAAAGCGACGAATCTGTTCATGGCCATGATCGACTTTGGGTTTCCGCAGAAGTTCATTATGCGCCCGCGTCGGGGCGGGGTGGATGGTGGGCGCCGGTCGTAAGACTTGCGGAACATTTGAAATTATTACATTGGAAGCGAGCGCTAACCATCGTCGACGCCTAGACAAGGCGTCGTCATTGGGCTGGTACCAAGTTTGCTCGGGTATCTGTTAGACGTCGGCGAACTCTGCCGATTTCATCATCGGTGGGATCCCAAAGGAGTGGCTCGATGGCACAACGAACTCGCGGAAGTCTGGTGGTGGCCCGGAGGCAGCAACGAGATTGGTCGGCAGGAATCCTGGTACTGAACTGTGTCGCCGTCGTGGCACTGTCTATAGGCGTGCGGGTCGCGCATGCCGACATGCTGCCGCCAGTCCAGACGCGAGGCGACGTTCAGTTCGTGACCGGAGGCATCGGCAAGGACGAGGCCGACGCCATGAAACAAGCCGAGGCGCAATTCCCGCTTACCTTGGAATTTGCCGCCAGCGCGGAGAAACCGGCGAGCGATGCGTCGGCGCCATTCGTCTCCGATGCAGTGGTCGCCATTCGCGATAAGCACGGGCGCGCCGTGTTGAGCGCGCGCAGCGATGGGCCGCTGGTTCTCATCAGGCTGCCGGCGGGTAGTTACACGATCGAGGCAGTGTGGAATGGCATGCACAAGACGCGAACGATCGCCCTCGCCGATGGGAGGCGACAGCACGTGGTCTTCGACTTCGCCGGCAGCCGACCGCCGGAGAATTGAGCCGAGCGGTCGCGTTAGAGATCTGGTCGCTGGGGTTGCCGCAGGCCGTCTACGAACCCCGTAATAGAGCAAGTGGTGTTGCTGTTCATCAGTGTCCGCGCCCGGAAGTCGAACCAACTCACCGCCATTTCAAACAAGGCGAACGTTCCAGAGTCACCCGACTTACACGTGTAGTCTCCGGCGACATAACCAAAATGTCCTCCTTGCGAGTATGTCCCCACGTATGTGCAAGTATCAATGGCTGTTTGCACCACAACGTTTGTTCCCCCACTCGTTTGACTTATCTGGATCGATGCTGGAACTCCCGGCGTGTTGCTTTGCGGCGTGCAGGCGATTCCACTGCCTTGCTGCGCCAAGGTGCCAGTGTACGTGCCGCTGAAATTCAGACCAACCAGGGACTGTCGCTGTATCGTCTTCACGACCTGCACCCCGTTGACGTCGTATGTAAGCGTACCCTGGTTAATAAACGGGACGGATACGGCAATCGTCCCGACCGGGGTAGCGGTGACGCGCGTGCTGCTGAAAGGCACAGTGCCAAACCAAGGTCCGCTCGTCTCGTGGATGAAGCGCTCGAGCCCCCAGCGGTAGCGGTCGCGGAGATCGTCGCTCCGTGAGCGGATGGTGGCATCCGCCATTCGCGTCGCGACGTCGATCGGCAGGTACTCCTTGATCGCGACGAGTTGATCGAGATTGGTGTCCCGCGCGAGGTACGTAATGCCGAAGCCGCCCTGCCCGAGCACGCGCTCGACGACGTACCAATGCAGACGCGACAGCGCGGGCAGCGCGTCCGGGAACGCGGGGTCGGTCATTTCGACGGGCTTTCGGACCAGGGCCTCTGCGGCGCCAGATTACAGTGCTGGCGCCGCGGCGGTCGGTAGCTGGGCGCCGGCGATGCCGACGAAGCCGGTGCTTGCGAGCAACATGAATGCTAGAAATTCTTTGTACATGACACCTCCCGTGGCAAGGTTCCTCCCGTCCGACCACTGCCGTGTACGATGACCAAACCGGATGATGACGGTTCGCGCAGTGTGTCGAAATGGGGACATCCCCCGGTGCAATTCGTTGGCTTGGATCGTGCGGCTGGCATCGCATGCGGTGGCCGTGGCAGAATCGCCACCATGACGACCCTGGATGCAGGCTTGCGCCTGGCTTGCCGCGAGGATGCTCGAGCGATGGCGCTGATGTCGCGCGACCTGATCGAGCTCGGGCTCGGCTGGACTTATCAGCCGGAACGCATCCGCCGGCTGCTCGACGACGCGGAAGTCGTGTCCGTCGTCGCTCGTCGCAACGAGCAGTTTGCCGGCTTCGGGATTATGCGCTTCGGTGACGAGTATGCGCATCTCACGCTACTCGCCGTGCGTCCTGCGCATCAGCGTTGCGGCATCGGCCGGCGCATCGTCGGCTGGCTGCTCGAATCGGCGGCGGTGGCGGGCACTGCGTCGATCCATGTCGAGCTGCGTGCCCAGAACAAGGCTGCGTTCGCGTTCTACAGCGGGCTTGGGTTTTCCGAGACGCTGCGCCTGACCGGCTACTACAGCGGTCGCGAGACGGCGATCCGGATGCTGCGGATGTTGCGTTCGCCGCAACCGGCCCCCGAACCCTGGCGGCCGCCGACGCTGGGCCAGCGCTGATCCAGAGCGGCACCTGACGCGCGCTCCATTCACATCGCGGCGACGCTCAGTTCCACATCCGCGCCACGCCAGGCGCGCCGAAGGCGGCCCGTGAGCGCGGCAGCTTCCTTGTCGCGTCCCTGACCGGCGAGAGCTGTGCGCAATCCGAACAACGCGCGACCACTCTCGGGATGCAGGATCAACTCGTCGCGGAAGACCTGCTCTGCCGCGACGAAATCGCCGGATCGCACCAGCGCCACGCCGAGCGCGAGGCGCGAAGGCAGGTACCAGCCCGGCGGCTCGTCGTAGGTGAGGAGATCCTCGGCGGCGACCGCCTGGCGCAGCAGCTTGAGCGCGGCCGCGTTGTCGCCGGCCATCATCGCCAGACGGCCGTCGAGGTAGGGCCGCGCAACGGTTGCGAGCGCGGCGGCATCGTTGTTGCCATATTCCATCGTCTTCGTCAGCGTTCCCGCGGCGTCGAGAAATTTCGCGCGCTCGGCCGTCGCGTCATCGACACGACCCTTGCCGGCGAACGCGAGGGTGCGCGCAAAGTGCCAGATCGCGGTCGCGATCGGCGCTTCGAACGCCGGCTCGGGCAACGCCAGCACCTCGTCCCAGCGTCCGAACTGCACCAGCACCAGCGCGGGTGTGAACAGGAACGCATCGACAATAGGCACGGCCTTGATTCGCGGTGCCTCGACGTCGTAGAGCTTGTTGGCCGCGGCGATCGCCTCGCGCGAATTGCCGGCGAAGGCGTTGCTGATGGCGAGGAAATGCAGATTGTGGCCGTAGTAGCCGATGAGGTAGAAGGACTCGACGCCAGCCCTGACGAGACGTTCGTCGGCGCGCGCGGCGATGACGTTGGCGCGCGCCGCCTCCAGGTACTGACCGGTGCGGATGTAGGTGTGCGCGGGCATGTGCACGACCGCGCCGATTCGCAACGCTCAGTCCAGGATGTCGAGTCCGGGCATGCCGTCCGCACCCGTCGTGCAATGCCACAGGTAGACCGCAAGGCCGGGATCGCCGGTCCATAGCGTGTAGCGTCCGCGCCCGTACTGCTTCCGCGTGCGTTCCCACTGGGCAATTGAGTGCATGGCGAAGGACCGTGCGCGTTCCAGCCACATCGCATCGCCGGTGCGCCGATGCAGCTTGAGCAATGCGTAGCCGTTGCCGGCGGTGCCGTGACACAGGCCGTAACCTTTTTCCAGCGGACCAGCCTTCCACACTGTGGTGCCAGCCTTGATCAGCATGTCCTCCATCTCCGCCGACCTGTCATGCGGGAAATCCGTCAGCCCGGTGATCATGCCGGGCGCTCCATGGCACCACTGGACCAGCACTTTCGTGCGGCCGGGGCGCGGCGGGCCAACACTTTGCGGCCAGTTGACGCCGTCGTCTTCGAAGGAGGCAGTGGCGCGCAAGGTCTCGACACAGCGGGCCTGGAGCGTTTCGCGGCGTTCGGCCGAGAGCAACGCTGCACCGCGGAGCAGAGGGTACACATTGCCGGCGAATCCGTGGCCTGCGCCGATAAGCTGCACGATCCGGCCGTAGAGATCCTGCGTCCACAGGTGGCAGGGCGCATTTTCGCTGGGCAGCCAGGTTCGCCAGAGTTGCTCGACGTTCTCGAGGAACAGGTCGCGCCAGCGATGATCCCCCGTCCATTCGAGCATATGCCACGCGCCGACCATGGTGCCGGGTGCGGCCCAGAGCGCCTCGTTGGTGGGATTCGAAATATTCCGTTCGATCGACGCTGCGAGCCGCTCCGCCGCGTCGCTCGACTGCGTCAGTCGCCAAAGGATGAGCAGGATTCCCACTTCGCCCAGGTAGTACGACGGCACGACTTCACCGGTATCGGGCTCGGCAAGATAGGATTCGTGGATGCGTCGGATCCGATCCGACGGCGCGATGCCCAGTTTGACGGCGCCTTCGCGTTGCAGGTACCACATGGCCCACAGGTTCCCGGACGCGCCGAAATACAGCGTCTTGTATCCCATGTTGGGGTTGTCCGGTTCATCGAGCGGGTGCGCAGGCCACGCGATGCCGGACCCGAGCGTCTGCTCCAGGTCCGTCACGATGGCGCTGATCGCCTCGTGTGCCTTTGCCGCATTCCATTTCGTGTCGAGCAAGGGTTCGTGCCGATCGGGTTCGAATAGCAAGAGACATCCCTACGGAGTTTGACGAATGAAGTGCGCGAAAGCGTACACCGTCGCCGGCGTTATTGAATCACCTCATCCGCGCGCAGCAGCAGCGACTGCGAGATCGTGAGGCCAAGTGCTCGGGCGGTCTTGAGATTGAGCACGAACTCGAACTTGGCGGACTGAATCACCGGAATATCGGCCGGCTTGGCGCCCTTGAGGATCGAACCGACGTAGACGCCGGCCTGTCGGTATGCGTCGGTGATACTGGTGCCGTAGCTGCATAGGCCGCCGGCTGCCGGGTATTCGCGGAGTACGTAAATTGCGGGTAACTTGTGATGCGCCGCGAGAGCAATGATCTGAGGAAGCCCCTTGCCCGCCAGAAATGGATCACCGACCACGACAAGTCCACCGACACCCTGCGCGACGAGCGCTGCGAAGGCAGCGTCGACGTTGTTCTCGGCGCTGGCCTTTGCGACAACCAATTTTCGCCCCAGCGCCTGAACAGCAACGCTTGCGTCTCGTGTTTCCATCTCGGCGTCCGGATTGGTCGGATTCACGATCATTCCGATCGTTGAAGCCTTCGGCGCCAATTGACTCAGCAGCTCGACCCGCTTTGCGCTCAGCGTGTTGATCAGGAAGCTTACGCCTGTGACGTTGCCTCCTGGCCGGTTGAGGCTGGCGACCACACCCGCTTTGACCGGGTCGGAGCCCATGACGAAGACGATCGGAATGGTCCCGGTCGCTGCCTTGGCCGCGAGCACGGAAGTGAGGCCGCCGGTCGCGGCGATGGCGGAAACTCTGCGACCTACGAGATCGGCCGCAAGTTTCGGCAATCGATCGTAATCACCCTCCGCCCAGCGCTGCTCGATCGCGACGTTGCGGCCCTCGACGTAGCCAGATTCGCTCAGGCCCTGGAGAAATCCGCGCAGCAGGTCTACGCGTTCGACCGCCGAACTGCTGTTGAGAAATCCGATCACAGGCAGCGTCGGCTGCTGCGCCCGCGCCGCAAGCGGCAACGCGATCGCAGCGCCGGCGAGGCTTCTGATGAACTCGCGACGTTTAAGAATGATGCACTCCACCAACCTGCCCGATGAACATCTCGTTCACTGGGACCGGACACTAGCATACTTCCCTGCGGCTACGCAGGCTCGCGTCACTCGACCTCTCGCGTAGTCTTCATCGGTCGGCACGGGCGACGAATAGTTCGCGCCGCAAGTATCCAGCGTCGATGGCCGCGATGGTGGCTTGTTGGCGCTTCACGCGCTCGGTGAACTCGTCCGAACCGAACACTTGGGTCAGCGCGTCGGCAGCGGGCCTGCATGCCGTCAAGTTCGGTGCGCATGAATTGCAAGAGCGCCGCCGTCAGGTCAGTCCGCTCTTGCAAGCACCATCCAGACTGGCCGAGCAAGACCGCGTAGTCATCCTCGACGTCGACAAACTTTGGGCCGGACTCTATCGCGATCCGGCGCTCGGTGTTGGCCAATGAGGGTGCGGGGGCGATGGTGGTGAACGCCATCCTGGAGCCATCGCGCGCGACACGCCGACACGCCCGCAATACGCCCAGCTTGTCAGGCGTACAACACAGGACATCGGAATGGTTCAATGCGTCGAATGAAGCATCCCTGAACGGCAGGGCGGCACCGTCCGCCGCGACGGCATTGCATCGCTGGGCCAGGCCGTCGGCCGCGGCGCGTTCGCGCGCAATGCGAAGGGCCGCGAGAGGAAGGTCCACCATGACGACGTCGCAGCCCGTGAGTTGCGCAAGATACAGCCCCGGCCATCCCGACCCGGCGCCCACGTCGAGCAGCTTCGCGGCCGGGCGGAGTTCGAGCAACTGGGCGATGCGCTCTGCTTCCAGGCGCGTTGTGCCACTGGTACTCCCGTAGTCGCAGCCGCAGACGCTGCGCTCCAGGTCCCGCATTGCGTCTGAACGTGCGAGCTCGGCGCACTTCCCGAGTCGGCACGCCAGCTCATTCAGTTCTCGCGTTAGTGCCATGATCTAGGTTCAGAGGTGGCGGACCGCGGTCAGCGGAAAACCCGCCTCACGGCCGTGTCAGGAAGCTTCCGAAGAAACCTCCGCCGGGGACATCCCGAATCAGCTTGCCCACGCCGAAAGATCAGGTCGCCGTCGATGCCAGTCGGTCGCTTGCTGGAAGGCGCGGCCCAGCCCGATCAGCGTGGCATCGCCGAAGGGTGCACCGACGAGTTGTACGCCGATGGGCAAACCGTTCACGTCCAATCCCGCCGGCAGCGATAAGGCGCAGGCGCGCAGGTAGTTGGCCGCGCGTGTGAACGTCGCGAGCGGCGTCGTCGCCTCGTCGACGTCGTTCAGGGGCACGGCCGTGATCGGTAAAGTCGGTGTCAGCAGTGCGTCGCGGTCGCGCATCCATTCCGCGAAGTCGGCGGCGGCGCGCGCGTGCCCGGCGAGGAGCTCGGCATGTTCGGCGGGCGAGATCGACTTGCCGCCGAGCGTGCGCCGGCGTACCCACGGATCGAAGCAAAGCGCCTCGTCTTCGATGTACTTGCGGTGCAACGCGTAGGCCTCCACTGCGATGATGCGGCCGCTCTTCACCATCACGTCCTGGAAGTCGATGGGCACGCGCGCGTCCTCGACGATCGCTCCCAGCGCACGCAGCGCGGCGATGGCATCGTGCCGCGCGCGCAGCACGTCTGCGGTCGCCGGTGAAGGAAACTGCTCGACCGCGAGTGCGGTGATGCGCATGCCGCGGATGTCGGGCGGCTGGCCAAGTGCGTCGGCGAAGTCGATGGTCGGTGCGGCGAGCGTGGCGGGGTCGCGTGGATCGGCGCCGGCCATCGCGGCGGTGAGCAGCGCCACGTCGTCGGCGCTGTGCGCGATCGGACCGAGCGAATCGAGCGTCGTCGCCAGCGGGAACACTCCGGCGAGGCTGACCAGGCCGTAGGTGGGCTTCAATCCGGTCAGACCGCACAGCGCGGAAGGAATGCGGATCGATCCGCCCGTATCGGAGCCGAGCGCCGCGGGCGCCAGACCCGCCGCGACCGCGACGGCGGAACCGCTGCTCGATCCGCCCGCGACGCGATGCGTCGACGTGTCCCATGGGTTCCACGGCGCGCCCATGGGCACGTTGCGACCCCAGCCGCCGAACGCGAACTCGACCAGATGCGTCTTGCCGAGGGCGATCATGCCGAGGGACTGCAGGCGCTCCCACGCCGAGGCGGTTTCGTCGGCGACGCCGAACGGACGAGTCCCTCGAGCCTGCCGTCGTCATGCGACCGCGGATGTGCACCAAATCCTTGATCGCGATCGGCAGTCCGTGCAGCGGGCCGCACATTCTTCCCGCAGCGCGCTGCTGGTCGGCCCGGTTCGCCGCGCTCAGCGCGTCCTCGCGGTAGACATCGACGAATGCGTGCAGACGCGCGTCGAGCTTCCCGATGCGATCGAGGCAGGCCGCAACGATTTCGCGCGATGACACCTCGCCGTTCCCGAGCAGGCGCGAGAGTTCGGACAACGAAAGCCAGGGCAGATCGGTCATGTCGCGCGCGCCGCTCCGAGTTTGAGTCGCCGTGCCGCGAGCGCATAGCCGCCCGCGGCGCCGTCGACGAAATGCACGTGATTGCTTTCCGCAATCGACGGCACGATGCAGGTCATGATCGCCGCAGGCTGGCGATGCATGCCGAAGCGCGCCACGCTGCGCGCCTCCGCCTGCTGCAGGCGTTGCTCGATGCGGTCGGCGAGTGCGGGCGTGCAATCGAGCGTCATGCGCAGGTTGTCGTCGTACTTGCGGAAATCCGAATTCTCGACGACATCGCGCCGATACACCGCGGGGTCGAAGCCGCCGATGCGTATGCCGAGTCGCATCACGATATAGGCGACGAGCGTCTCCAGGGCCACGCGAACGCGCCGCAGGAACAGGCCGTCGCCCGCCTTGCCCGATGCGCGCGCTTCGAGGTCGAGCCCGGGAGGCGGCCAGCCGACATCGGGAGCGTCGTCGGGCACCGGCCGCGTCACGTCGGGACTGTGTTCGAGTTCGATCACGAGTTCCTCGATCAGCGTGCGGAATGCAGGGTCGCCGTTCGTCACCGGTGCCACCAGCAGCGACAGCATCACCCCGCGCGTTGCCGGCATGTCGTTCCACCGGCACGACAGGCCGCTGAGGTCGGGTCGTACGCCCGGCGGCGCGGGCGCGACCAGGAAGCGGCCCTCGCGCATGGCGCGCTCGGCCCAAGCCAGACCTCCGCCCGAGAACATCGCATACGACACGTTCTTCGACGGCGCGAAGCGGGCCACGCTGACCTCGAGGCCGTGCTCCCTCACCACGGCGACGGGAACGAGCGCCGTGCGCAACTCGAGCTCCAGCTCGTCGCGCACCCATGCGGCGGTGGAAGCGAGCGCGTCGCGCGCCATTGCTTCGTCCTGCGAAGCGATCGCGAAGCTCGCGCCATCGCCGCCGAATACGTAGGGAAAACTGCGTCCCTGGAGCGCATTGCTGACGGCGGCGATGACCGATGCGCCGGCCGTGTTGACCGCCTTGTAGCGACCGCCTTCGATCGCCTGCGTCGAACGCACGACGTCGGTGAGTCCGATCAGCCAGCCGTCCGGCAGCGGTTGATAGCGCTCCGGATCCATGATGCGGTCGAAGCCTTCGAAGAGGGGCAGCCGCGCGTAGAAACCCGTGTCCGCATGCATCGGCGCGGCGGCGGTCGAGGAATTCATCGGTGTCGGCGTGGCCGGTGACGGGGTTGCTGCAAGGCCGACTCTACACTGTGCCCATGAGCGGGCGCCAGTCGAATATTCCGTCTTGCAATCCATCCCGAAGCGTCGCACCCTACGCGTTCCCATTCATCCCGCCAAGCGAGGAGCTTTCATGCCAGCCGCCAACATTCTCGCCACCATCGGCAACACGCCGCACATCCGCATCAACCGGCTGTTCGGCGTCGGCCACCAATGTCTGGATCAAGTCCGAGCGCTCGAATCCAGGGGGATCGATCAAGGACCGCATCGGCCTGTCGATGGTCGAGGCCGCCGAAGCCTCGGGCGCGCTCAAGCCCGGCGGCACGATCATCGAGCCGACGTCGGGCAACACCGGCATCGGCCTGGCCATGGTGGCGGCGGTCAAGGGCTACAAGATCGTGCTCGTCATGCCCGACAGCATGTCGGTCGAGCGGCGCCGGCTGATGCTGGCGTACGGCGCCACGTTCGTGCTCACGCCGCGCGCCGAGGGCATGAAGGGTTCGATCGCGAAGGCGATGGAGCTGGTCGCGGCGACGCCGGGGGCATGGATGCCGCAGCAGTTCGAGAATGCTGCCAACGTCGACGTGCACATGCGCACGACCGCACAGGAAATCCTTCGCGACTTTCCCGACGGGCTCGACGCGCTGATCACCGGCGTCGGCACCGGGGGGCACATCACCGGTTGTGCGCGCGTGCTGAAACCGAAGTGGCCGAAGCTGAAGGTGTTCGCGGTCGAGCCGACGGCATCGCCGGTGATTTCGGGCGGCAAGCACACTCCGCACCCGATTCAGGGCATCGGCGCGGGATTCATCCCGGCGATCCTCGACACCGCGCTGCTCGACGGGACGATCCTGGTGGAAGCGGACGCAGCCAAGGAGATGGCGCGGCGCGCGGCGCGCGAGGAAGGCATGCTGGTCGGCATTTCCTCGGGCGCGACGCTCGCCGCGATTGCGCAGAAACTGCCCGAGTTCCAACCGGGCGCTCGCGTGCTGGGATTCAACTACGATACCGGCGAGCGCTACCTGTCGATCGAGGGCTTCCTGCCCGTAGAATAGTGGCGCGGTGCGCGACTACGACGACCAGCTCTCCTTCTTCAGCTTCATCGCGCCGCCCTCCATGATGATTTCGGCGGTGCCCTTCATCGGCTTCTTTTCGGGGCTCGTCGCGGTCAGGTCGAGCATGTAGCTGTCACCCTGCTTGGTTTCCTTGACGACTTTGACGTTCGTCATGTTGCCCATCATTTTCATCATTTCGAACATCGTCTGGCGCTTGTCCTTCGGCGTTGCCTCGATTTCCGCGCGGCTTTCCTTGACGAGGTAAGGCATGATCGGATCGATGGACTTGGCTTTTACCCAAACGGCGCGATATTCCGTGTAGAACTGCGTCGGGGTCTGGGCGGCTTTCTGGGCGGCGGCCGGCAGCGCGAACAGCATCAGCGCAGCAGCGAGCACGGCAACGAAGGTTCGCATCGAAGCTCCTGAATGTATGTAGGAAGTTGACACCGGGCATCCGGCGAGGCGAGTCTAGCATCATGTCGGTTTGGGAAACACTTCTGGTCGTCGCCGTCATTCTCGGCGGGTGGCTTTTCTACGAGGCGCTGCGCGCGCGTGAGGCGGCGATCCGCATTACGCGGGAAGCGTGCAAGCATCAGGGTCTGCAACTGCTCGACGATACCGTGCACGGCGTGCGCTTCGGTTTCGTTCGCGATCACGAAGGCGTGGTGCGTCTGCGCCGTACCTTCCTGTTCGATTTCTCCGAAGATGGGGTCAATCGCCGCTCCGGACGCGTCGTCATGCTGGGCGAAACCGTGGAGTCGCTGCAGCTCGACCCGTATCGGCTCTCCTAGGCACGTCATCCCGGACGCTCTTGCGCGAGGGGTCGCCGCTGCACTCGGTGCGCATGCTTGCGCTATGCTCCGCGCATGCCGCTCGTCACGCTGCAAAGCGCCGAACTCGCCTTCGGACTGCATCCCCTGCTCGACCGCGCCGAGCTTGCGCTCGACGAGGGTGAACGCGTCGGCCTCATCGGCCGCAACGGTACCGGCAAGTCTTCGCTGCTCAACGTGATCGCAGGCCGCGCCGAGCTCGACGGCGGCAAGCTCATGCTGCGTGACGGATTGCGCGTGGTCCTGGTCGAGCAGGAGCCGCAATTGCCTCGCAGCATCGACGCTGCGGGAGAGCCTGGCGTTGCGCGGCCATCTCGCCGCCGACGACGAGCACGCCCACGACCGCGACCGTTGGCGCGTCGAGGCCCGCCTGGTCGAATTCATGCATCGGTTCGGACTCGACGAAGCCGCGGATCCGGTGTCCGCTTCGGGCGGCGAGAAAAAGCGCGCCGCGCTGGCATTGGCCTTCGCGCTGACACCCGATCTGCTGCTGCTCGACGAACCGACCAACCACCTCGACGTCGACGGGATCACGCTGGTCGAAGACCTCCTGCGCAAGCAGCCGACGTCGATGGTGATCACGCACGACCGCACTTTTCTCGATCGAGTCATGACCCGCATCGTCGAGCTCGACCGCGGCATGCTGCGTTCGTATCCTGGAAATTTCTCCGCGTACGAAACGCGCAAGGCGAACGAGCTCGCGGCAGAAAGCGTGGCGAATCGCAAGTTCGACACGTTCTGGAAGCAGGAGGAGGTCTGGATACGCAAGGGCATCGAGGCACGCCGCACGCGCAACGAGGGCCGCGTCCGGCGACTGGAGGCGTTGCGCAACGCGCGTGCGGCGCGGCGCGAACGGCTGGGCGACGTGAAACTCGCGCTGGATGCGGGCGAGCGTTCCGGCAGGCTGGTGGCGGAACTCGAGCATGTAACGAAGGGCTACGGCGGGCGGCCAGTGGTGCGCGACGTATCGTTGCGCGTGATGCGCGGCGACCGGCTCGGATTGATCGGGCCCAACGGCGCCGGCAAGACGACGCTGCTCAAGCTCATCCTCGGCGAGCTGCCGCCGGACGAAGGGACGATCAGGCTCGGCACCAAGTTGCAGGTGGCGTATTTCGACCAGATGCGCGCGCAACTCGACCCGGAGCGCACGCTGGCGGAAACCATCAGTCCGGGCTCGGAGTGGATCGAGACCGCTACCGGGCGCAAGCACGTGCTGTCGTACCTCGGCGACTTCCTGTTTCCGCCGCAGCGCGCGAATGCCCCGGTGAAAATGCTCTCCGGCGGCGAGCGCAACCGGCTGCTGCTGGCGCGGCTGTTCGCATTGCCTGCCAATCTGCTGGTCCTGGACGAGCCGACCAACGATCTCGACATCGAATCGCTCGAACTGCTCGAAGACACGCTGCAGTCCTACGCAGGGACGCTGCTGCTGGTCAGCCACGACCGCACGTTTCTCGACAATGTCGTCACGCAGACGCTGGTCGCGGAGAGTGCGCCCGGGCGGGAAGGCAGGTGGAAGGAGTACGTGGGCGGTTACAGCGACTGGCTGGCGCAGCGGCCGGCCGCAACAGCGCCGACGCCGAACGAGGGGACGCCCGACGTCGCGCTGGCGCGAAGCGGGGCGCGCGGCGCGCCGGCGGCGCGGGTGAAGCTCTCATTCAAGGAGCAGCGGGAACTCGCCTCGCTCCCGGCCGAACTCGAAGCGCTGGAGCGCGAACAGCACGAGCTCAGCGCACGCATGAGCGCCAACGATTATCATAAGCAAGGCGCGGACACGATCAAGCGGGATCATGCGCGTCTGGCGGATATCGAACACGCATTGGCAGAGAAATTCGAACGGTGGGCCGCGCTGGACGCGCGAGCCGAGACGATGTCCTAATGTTGCAAAGGGGGGCAGGCATGAAGACGCATCGCGTGATCCTGGTGGCGTGCGCATTGGCGCTCAACTTCGGCACCGCTTCGGTCGCCGGAGCGCAGAATTGGCCGACCAAGCCGGTCAAGCTGATCGCCGTATTTCCGGCCGGTGGGTCGGTCGATCAGGTGGCGCGCATCCTTGCGCAGCGACTGACAGAACAGACAGGCCAGTCATTCATCGTCGACAACAGGGGCGGAGCATCGGGCTCGATCGGTACCGCGGCGGTGGCAAAGGCCGAGCCGGACGGCTATACCCTCGGCGTCGTTTTCGATACGCACGCGGTGAACCCGTCGCTGATTCCGGGCATGCCCTTCGACACGCTGCGCGACCTCACCCCGCTGATGCTGGTAGGAACGGGGGCGATGGCGCTGGTCACGAACGTCGCTCAGCCGTACAAGTCGTTCCGCGACGTCGTGGCCGCGGCCAAGGCCAAGCCTGGAAGCGTGTCGTACGGGACGATCGGCGCCGGCAGCCTGGGTCACCTTGCAATGACCCAACTCGGGAATCAACTCGGGGTGGAGTTCAATCACATTCCCTATCGTGGCGGCGGTCCGCTGATGAACGATGCGATCGGCAATCAGGTGCCGCTGGCGATCGGCTCGGTATTCCTGGTGTATCCGCACATCGAGTCCGGACGTCTGCGCGCGATCGCCGTCACCTCCGCCAGGCCTGATCCCAAGTTGCCCAAGGTCGAGCCGATTGCCAGCCAGGGGGTCCCGGGATTCGAGGCGTACACGTGGTGGGGCGTCTTCGGTCCGGCCAACATGCCTCCCGCACTCACGAAACGGGTCTACGAAGAACTCGCCAAGGCGGTCAAGGCACCGGCTGTCATGGAAAAGCTGTCGGCGCAGGGCATGGAAGTGAGCGGCGCGCCGCCCGAACAACTCGACGCCTTCGTGCGCAAGGAAATTCCGCGCTGGGCAAAAGTCATCAAGGACAACAACATCAAGTCGGGCGACTGACTTCGGGCTTGGAGCTCATGATGCCGAAATCACCGACCTCCGACAGTGTTGATGCAATGCGAGACCGGCGGGTGTTCCTCGGCGTGGTAGTCGGCGCCATCGTTGCTGCGCCGTTGTCGGCGTTCGCGCAACCGCAGCCACCGAACCTGCGCCGAATCGGGTTCCTCAGTTCCGAGTCCGCGTCCAATGAGGCGAATCGGTTGGAGGCACTGCGCGCAGGACTGCGTGATCTCGGCTATGTCGAAGGCAAGAACATCGTCTTCGAGGTCCGCTGGGCAGAGGGGAACTACGATCGGTTACCCGCGCTGGCCGCCGAACTGGTGGGTCTCAAGGTCAGCGTGGTCGTCACCTCCGGGACCAAGGCGACGCTTGCAATGACGGGTGCGACCACGACGATACCCATTGTCATCGGGTCGACCGGCGATCCCCTTGCGCTTGGTCTGGTGACCAATCTCGCACGGCCGGGCGGGAACATTACTGGATCGACTTCTCTGACTTCCGAAGTCACGGCGAAACGGCTGGAGCTGCTCAAGGAGGTCCTGCCGAGCATCACTCGGGTGGCGTTCCTCGTCAACCCGGCCGATCCCCCGACGGCGCTCTCGGCGATGGAACCTGTTGCCAAGGCGTTGAAGCTGGAGCTGCCACTATTCGAGGCGCGAGCGCCCAGCGAGTTCGACAGCACGCTTCGCGGCGATGGCGCAACGGCGTGTCGACGCCGTCATTGTTCAGAATGACACGTTGTTTGCCGTGAACGCCAAGGCGATTGCGGATCTCGCGCTGAAGCACCGGCTTCCCTCGGCCGGGAACGTCGCGTTCGCGGAAGCCGGCGGCATGATCGGAAGCGGAGCAAACCCGATCGAAGGATATCGCCGGGCGGCGACGTACGTGGACAAGATACTCAAGGGCGCGAATCCCGGAGACTTGCCCATCGAGCGGGCGACGAAGTTTCAACTGGTGATCAACCTCAAGACGGCGAAGGCGCTCGGCCTCACGATCCCGCAGTCGCTGCTGGTTCGTGCGGACGACGCGATCAAATGATCGCTCGCCGACATTTCGTCCTTGCACTGGGGGTGAGTGCGCTCGCAGCGCCGCTCGCTTCGTTTGCTCAGCCGTCGGCAAAGATCCGCTCGGATCGGTTTTCTGATTCCCGAGACGCTTTCCGTTGATGCCAGCCGGATCGACGCATTGCGCGCGGGCCTGCGTGACCGCGGCTATGTCGAGGGCAAGAACATCGCCATTGAACTTCGATCGGCCGACGGGAATTACGATCGGCTGCCCGAACTGGCGGCGGAGCTGGCCAAGTCTCAAGGTCGACGTGATCGTGGCCTTTGGAGCAAAAGCGGTGTCGGCCGCCAAGCGTGCCACGACGACGATTCCCATTGTCGACCCGGTTATGGGTGATCCCGTCGCGGCTGGACTTGGTACCAGCCTCGCGCGGCCGGGAGGAAACGTCACCGGATCCGTCCAGTTTTCAGTCCGGAAGCTGGCGCAAAAAGATTGGAGTTTCTCAAGGAGGCCGTCCCGCGTATCACGCGGGTCGCAGTGCTCATCAATCCCGCCAATGAAGGGAGTCCGCGGCAAGTTCAGGCGATACGCGTCACGGCAAGCGCCTTGAAATTGGAACTGCAGGCACTCGAGGTACGCAGCGCCAAGGAAATCGGGCCAACATTTTCGGCGATGGCGCAAGGGCGCATTGAGGCGATCGTGGTTGCGACGGACACGCTCTTTCGGGCCAACGTCGTCGAGATTGCGGACCGTGCGGCAAAGCAGCGGCTTCCTTCGACCGGGTCCAAGGAGTTTGCGGTAGCGGGTGGGCTGATCGGCTACGGACCGGACACTCCCGAGCTGTATCGTCATGCGGCGTACTTTGTGGACAGGATACTCAAAGGCGCGAAACCCGGTGACCTGCCGATCGAGCAGGCGACCAAGCTGGACCTCGTGATCAATCTCAAGACCGCCAAGGCGCTTGGCATCACCATCCCGCAGTCGCTGCTGGTCCGCGCGAATGAGGTAATTCAGTGATGAGGATGCGATGAACCACAAGAAAATGAACGCCGAGCCGTACGAATTCGAGTTCGATCCGGCGACGACGGCGCTCGTCATCATCGACATGCAGCGCGATTTCGTCGAGCCCGGCGGCTTCGGCGAGGCGCTCGGCAACGACGTGACGCCGCTGCAGGCGGTCATCGCGCCGTGCCGGCGCATGCTCGACGCCGCGCGCAAAGCGGGCATGATGGTGATCCACACGCGCGAGGGCCACAGCCCCGACCTCGCCGACTGCCCGCCGTCGAAGATCGTCCGCGGCCGCGGCGCGAAGCGCATCGGCGATCCGGGGCCGATGGGGCGCATCCTCGTCCGCGGCGAGCACGGCCACGACATCGTCTCCGAGCTTGCGCCGAAGCCCGGCGAGGTCGTCGTCGACAAGCCCGGCAAGGGCGCGTTCTGCGCCACCGACCTCGACCACATCCTGCACAACCGCGGCATCAAGTCGCTGATCGTCTGCGGCGTCACGACCGAAGTGTGCGTCAACACCACGGTGCGCGAGGCCAACGACCGCGGCTACGAATGCGTCGTGCTCGCCGACTGCGTCGGCTCGTACTTCCCGGAGTTCCAGCGCGTCGCGCTGGAGATGATCAAGGCGCAGGGCGGCATCTTCGGCTGGGTGTCCGACTCGACGAAGGCAATCGCTGCGCTTGGTGCATCAGCCTGAAGCCGGCGCAGTCTCCGGACCCCGCGCGAGCAGGTAGCACGTCGCACCGAAGAGCACGTAGCCGATCGCGATCAGCGGCGACACGGCCCAGCCCAGTTGCGAGCCGTGGATCAGGCCGATGAACGCGAGCGCCGCGCCGGCGAACGCCCAGGCCGCCGCGGTCTTCAACTTGCCGTCGATGATGAACACCGCGATCGCGCCCAGCACCATGCCGGCGAGCACCGATCCGCCGCCCAGCGCCTCCAGGCCGCCATAGAGCACGCCGGTGCCGGCCAGCTTGCCGGCGCCGACCTGCGCCACCGATGTCCCGGCCGCGGCAAGCGCGCCGTCGACCTGCGTCTTCGCCCACTCGGCGATGTTGGGAATGATCGCCAGCACGACCGCCGGCGCATGGCTCGCCGGCGACGCCTGGAATGCCTGCGCGCCGATGACCAGGCCGATGTACAGCAGGATCGGCAGGATCGCGACGAGCGGGATCACCGCCAGCAGCAGCGCGGTCAGTCCGAAGAAGCAGACGATCGCGATCGCGATGCCGGTCGCGAGCGAGTAGCCGATGCGTCCGCCGACCGCCTTCCAGCCCGGATGGCCGATGTACACCGCAGGCGGGAACGGGCTGCCCAGCATCGAGCCCACGATCGCGCCCAGACCGTCGGCGAGCAGGATCTTGCGCAGGTTGTAGTTGTCGCCGGCCGCCGAGGCGCTCTCGACGTTGTTCATCGCCTCGGTGAAGTTGTAGATGCCGAGCGGAATCGCGGTGACCAGCAGCGGCGCGACCTGCGCGAGTCCGTCCCAGACATCGGACGAGAACAGCGGGATGTGCAGGCCGAACTGGGCGAATGACTTGCCCACCGCCGCGGGCTGCATGTAGTCGCTCCAGCCGCCCAGCGACACCGCCCAGCGCGATCGCGGTGCCGACGATCACGGCGGCAAGCCCGCCCGGCAACCCGCCGGGCAGCCGGATGTTCGCCGTCCACGCGATCAGCACGATCGCGAAGCACACGAGTCCGATCCACGGCGTCTCCCACATCTGGAACGCCGGGCGCATCGAGATGAACGCGATCGAGATGCCCGCCAGCGTGCCGAGCATCGCCGCGCGCGGCGTCATCGCGCGGATCGCCGGACCGACGAACGCGCCGACCAGCACGATGACGCCGATGATGAAGCACCAGGCCAGGCCGGCATGCCACGCGATCACCGGGTCCTTGGTCTTCAGGTACGTCGGCAGCATGATCAGGAACACGACGATGAACATGTGCGGCACGCTCGGGCCGTACGGCATCGCCGTCACGTCGCTGCGGCCCTCCTTTTTCGCAAGCTGCCAGGCGAGATAGGCGTAGAACAGATTGCCGAGCGGCAGCGCGATGCCCAGCGCGGGCAGGATGCGGCCGAACACCGTGTCGGCCGGCAACTGCACGACCCCGAGGCAGAGGCCGGTCAGCACGATCACGTTCAGCAGTACGTTGGTGAACAGGCCGAAGAATCCGTTCCAGTCGCCGGCCACCCAGATGCGCACATCGCCCTTTCCCGTCGCAGCGTTCATGGCTCCCCCTCTTTGCGTTGTGGTCCCTCGTCAGCGCTCTTTCATGTACGCACGCCACCCGCCGAACTCGGTGATCTCGCGCTTGCCTTCGCACAGGAACGGCTCGCCGAGCACGCCGAGCACGATCGTTCCATCCTCCAACACGACCTTCCCGATCGCGAGCCCCGGTGGCTCGCTCAACAGCACTTGCGCGAGGCCCGCGAGCGGAACGTCCCACAGCTCGACCGCGACGCGGGTCCCTTGTCCGGGCGTGCGCAGCATGGCCGGGTGGCGGTCGTCGATCGACCACAGCCGATAGCACGCCTGCGTGACGTCTTCGCGGACGAAGGTCGCACCGACCTTCAGCAGATTCGGATTGA
>CAWGEB010000012.1:0-88130 GCA_963821485.1 uncultured beta proteobacterium | reverse complement strand
AACGAGAAACGCCACGTAGGTGTGTCGGAGACAATCCGAGGTGACGTCGATCACACCCTCGATACCGGCGTCGTGGGCGGCGGCCAGGATCTGCGCCCTTACCGTGTCGCGCGTGGCCGGGCGATCCTGATGACCCAAAAGCAGTTGTTCCGACGAAACCGCTGTCGTACGCACGGCCAGCAGCGCGCGCAGGGGTTCGGGGAGAGCGACATCGCGCTCCGATTCACCGCCAACGTGGATCAGCCCCCGGCCGAGATCGACGTCGCTCCCGCGCAAGGCGAGCGCCTCGTCCAGACTGATCCCGCTCAAGAGGAGGAGCACGACGAGTCGGCTGTCGTCGTCGGATGCCTGAGCGAGAGCCGCCACCTCATGTTGGTCGAGTTCGCGCGGAAATGTCGGCTGCTGCGCGAGCAGCGCAGGCGACGTCGTTTCGAGAGGCATCGCGGCTGCGCTTTGCCCGCGCAGCGTGTGCGGTGTCGCCGCGTACGGCAATACGCCGGGTTGCGGCTGGACGAGGATCATTGTCGGCTGTGGCTCCGATCGATTGAAAAGTTCCACGAGCCACATCGCCAGCAACGCGAGCGCGAGGGAAGCGCCGAGACTCAGCACCGTGTCGCGCCAATAGAGCGGGCGCCATGGCTGCTGGGGTGTCGCGGCCGCCTCCAGCACCTTGATCGTCGGCATGCGCGAGCTTTCGGTTGCGTCGAGCTTCGCCAGACGCTTCGAGGCATCCTGGTACGCCGTCTCGATGGCGTCGAGTTGATCCTGCTGCGACTTGTATTCGTTGAAGCGCGCCGTGAACTGTCCCACTTCCTTCCGGCCGGTCGTGATCTGGCTCTGAAGGCGCGCTGCCACCCCTTGCGCGCCGGCGAGTTCTTCCTGAGCTTCAGCGAGCGCGTTGCGCTGGCCCACGTCGCGCTGGACCACGATCTGCCGCTCGAGCTCCGCGAGGCGCGACTGCAGCGCGACGGCCTTTGGATCCTTGGCCAGGTAGCTCGGCGTGAAGTCGCGATCGAGATCCTGCATCTGTTCGCGCAGCGCCGAGGCACGCTGCTCGAGGTTGGCAAGCGTCGGATCGTCCTTCGATCGCACCACCGTTTTGCCGGCGGCGGCCGAATCCGTGAGAGCGTGCAACTTGCCTTCCGCCTTGGCGACACGCTCGTTCGCAGCGCTCAGGGAAGCGCTGAGGTCGCGCGTTTGCGCCAGAATCTGGTTTTCGTCACGCTCCAGCGATACGATGTTGTGCCGCAACCGAAACGCCTCCACCTCGCGCCGCTTGACCGCCACACTTTCTTCCAGTTTCTTCACTTCTTCGTTGGCTTGCACCAGCGACTCGGCAGACGAATCGCGGTACGCCCCCGCGAGGTGGTCGCGGTAAGCTTCGATGATCGTGTTGAGCATCGGCGCCAGCACCTCGAGACGCGGTCCCGTCGCAACCAGCTCGACGACGTTCGTATTGGGAACCGGAACCGCCTCCAGGTGCGACTGCATGTCGGCCACCGGATCGGGACCGACCGCGGGATAGACGCCGGCCCAGACGCTCAAGCCGCGTCGCGGCCAGCTCCAGCACCGGGCGGCTCGTCAGAATCTGTGTTTCGGTGAGAAACGGCCTTGGTGACTCAGGGGCGGAACTTGCGATGGGCCCCGAGGGGACGGCCCCAGTGGCCGGCGTAATCTCGAGGCGAGCGGAGGCGCGGTATTCGGCCGGGCGAAGCCACGTGTAGCCCAGGCTTGTCATTAGGGTCACGGCCAGCGTGCCCAGAAAGACGTAAAGGCGGCGCCGATTCGATTGATTCGCCGTGGCCAGAGAAAATTCGTTGCGCACCTGGAGTTGCCCCTATATCTCCGGACACACCGTAATGCTTAGTTCAGTGGCACGCCGCCTGAACATACGCGGCGACAGCATCTTCAACGCCCGATGCGGATGGATTTCATTGTAATGCTCGAAGGCGGCATCGAGTTGGCGCAGCACGGTGAGCGCGTCGCGACGGTCCATGCGGTCGGCGTAGTCGCGTTTGAAGGTCTTGACGAAGGCTTCGGCCATGCCGTTGGACTGCGGACTGGCAATCGCCGTCGTCAGCGGCTCCAGGCCAATTTCCCGGGCAAACCACCGCGTGTCGCGGGCAATGTACGGGGACCCGTTGTCGGTCAGCCATTCAATCGGCTGCCCCGGCGTGGCGGCGCCGAAGCGTGTCTCCACCGCTGCGACCATCAAGTCGCGCACCATGTCGCCAGTGATGCCGCCGGTCGTCGCCACCCAGCTCATCGCTTCCCGGTCGCAGCAGTCCAGGGCAAAGGCAATCCGCACTCGCTCCCGATTGTCGCAGGCGATCTCGAAGCCATCCGAGCACCAGCGCCGATCGCTGTGGTTGACCGCGATCCGACCCTCGTGACTGCGCGTATCGATGGGCCGACCGGTATGCTGGCGCAGCAGCAAATGATGGTCGCGCATGACGCGGTAGACACGCTTGTGATTGACCCGTCGTCGCCCTTCCTGGTCACGGCGCCGATTGACCATGGTCCACGCCCGTCGATAACCGTAAGAAGGCAGCGCCGCGATCTCAACTTTGATCTCGGCCACCAATTCGGTGTCAAACCGTGGTCGGCGGCCGCGCCGACCATCGCGCCAGTCGCTGCGACGCCGTACCCGTACGTGCAGGTTCGAGCGCGCTACACCCAGGACTTCACTCACGATCGTCATCGGTCGTCCCCGGGCAGCAAGGGTGAGCGCGCAATCCATTTTCGGTCGCGGGCAACCTCCACCGCTTCCTTCAGGATCTCGGCTTCCAGCGTCTTCTTGCCAAGCAGCCGCTGCAGCTCCCGAATCTGTCGCCGCGCCGCTTCCAACTCCGCCGCCGGCACCACCGTATCCCCAGCACCGACCGCCGTCAGTGCCCCAACACGCTCCAGCTTGCGCCAGTGGAACACCTGGTTCGGGTTCACCCCGTGCTTGCGAGCGACCAGCGACACCGTCATCCCCGGTTCGTACGTCTCGCGCACCATCGCCAGCTTCTCGCTCGCCGACCAGCGCCGCCGGCGTTCACTGCCAAGTACCTCAGGTTCATTGCTGTTGCGATTAGTCATAGACACAACTCCTTGCCTATCCCTTAGGATAAGTGAGAATTCGTGTCCGGTGAATCAGGGGGCAATTTCAGCACCCAAGCCCCGCCTTGTCTATTCCGTTCGCAAACAGATCATAACGTCACGGGAGATTGTACCCAAAGGATGGAAATCCGACCCCACGACGGGCGCACAAATGCTCTGTATCCTGGGTTCTCCCGGCCGGTTCAACGGGGATTTTGGTCGGTCGGCGGCGGCGTTAACTGGCTACATTCGGGAAGCGGGGTTGACCGGAGCAGTTCGATGACGCCATCGAACGACTGCTCTAGCGACTTCGCTTTACGGCCGTTGTTGGCCGTGAATTACCTGATCGCACATGCGTCGAAGAACGACCCTGACCAGCCGTTCGATCGTCTGCGGAGCGGACGCTCAAAATATCAAGTTGCGCGGCGAATGCGCTACGTTCTGCCAAATCCGCGAATGACCTGAAACACTATTGGATCACCTCGTCCGCGCGCAGTAGCAGCGGCTGTGGGATCGTGACGCCAATCTCTCGCGCCGTTTTCAGGTTTACGACTAGCTCCACCCTACTAAGCGACTCCACCGGCAGGTTCTGAGGGCTGGTCCCAGTGAGAACTCGCTGTACGTATTTTGCCGACAAACGACCGCCTTCGTAGTAACTCACGCCATAGCTTACGAGGGCTCCTTGCGCAACGAGACTAGTGTCTACGAACATCGTTGGTAACTTCTTGGCCCTCGCTTCGTCAATGATGAACTGAGCCTGGCTAAAGACCATCGCGTCTCCAAAGTAGAAGTATGCGTCCGCCTCCCCCGGCTTGAGCGCCTTGACACCCAGGCGGAGCTCTTCAACGGACGCAACGTGCCGCTCGACGATCTCAATCTTCAACATCCGCGCCGCCTCCCGCGCCGACTTCCACCCCTCCAAGGGGGCCCTGTTGCTAGGATCGTAGAACGTCACGATCTTGCGGAGCGTAGGGAGTATCTCCTTCAGAATCTCAAGACGCTTCGCTGAGAGATCAGTATTAGCATAGTGGATGCCGGTGAGCCGACCCCCGGGTCTCGCGTAGCTATCGACCAGTCCTTCGGCAACCGGATCAGTCCCGACGGCGAACACGATCGGGACTTCCGTTGTCGCGCGTTTCACCGCGATAGTCACGGACATGGCTACCGTGTAGATGAGGTCGACTTTTTCTTTTTCCAAACTCCTTGCTGCTGTCTCGGCGGCCCTCCGATCACCTTTTAAATCGCGAATTTCCAGGACGTAGTCCTTACCCTCTGCAAACCCCAGCGCTTTCAGCCCATTCTTGAGTCCATCAACTGCCGTGTAGTATGGACCCCCTTCGAGAATGACCCCCACATGATAGACCTTCGCTTGTTGTGCTTGGGCGAATGCACTGAGCGGCGCGGCGAGGACGCTACTCGCAACGCTGCCAATGAACGTTCGCCGATCCATCATTGAATCATCCCGTCGACGAATGGAAGTCCGCCCATACTACGCCTCGAAAGAGGCTTTCACCCGCACCGGCGAAGGGCTGGTTCTGGCCGCTATTGCCAGCGAGCGGCCGCTATGGGACGCGAGGTGCTACGGCCGGTCGTGGCCGAGAGCCGCCAGCCACCGAAGACCGCTCTCGACCCACGCCAGCCGTTGCACCTAACCCGAACCAGACATTTAGCCGGGCTCAACTTAGAGGGTCCATCTTCCCCAGAGATGAACGGTCCGAAGATTATGCTCATGCACGGGCTGATGGACTGGCTCGGTCTTCCGAGATCGTCATGCCGGCTTAATCCCGGGAGGTTGGTGCCGGCCGTCAGTAGGCGTCGCAGACGTGGTAGGGTTGAACGTTTCTGGGAATCGTCTGGGACGCCGGCGCGAACGTCGACAAAATGTACGTGGTGGAACTCCTTGCCGGATTTGCCGAGAGCTTTCGCAGCAACCCGCTGCCGCCCCTGGTGCTGCACCACGCGAAGCGCGCAGTAATCGACTGGTACGCAGCGCTGCTTCCCGGTGCGGTAGTTCCTCCCGCAACACTGCTAGCAGTCGCTCTCGCGGACGAGCTCGACCGAGGCGAATCGCGACTCGCGCTGGGCAGACGCGCGACCGTGCGAGCCGCGGCGTTGATCAACGGCTCCGCTGCGCATACGGTCGAGGTGGACGATATATTCCGCGACGGCATCTACCACCCCGGCGCCCCGACCATCGCGACCGCACTCGCGCTCGCTCAGGCCCGGGCCGCATCGGGCGCAGCGCTTCTGCGCGCCGTCATCGTCGGCTATGAAATCTCGACGCGCATCGCCGCGGCGATGGGTCGCGCACACTACAGATACTGGCACAACACCGGCACCATAGGGTGCTTTGGCGCCTGCGCCGCGGCGGCGGAACTCCTTGGCCTCGATCAAACGCGTTTCGCGCATGCGCTTGCCACGGTCGCCACGTTCTCAGCCGGGTTGCAGCAGGCGTTCCGCATGGATTCGATGTCGAAACCCATCCATGCCGGGCGCGCTGCGGAAGCAGGCGTCACCGCAGCGCTCGTCGCTGCGGAAGGCGTCACCGGATCGCTGGACGTGCTGGAAGGCGAGTCCGGGTATGGGCGCGCGATGGGCGACGCCCCGGACTGGGAGCGGGCGCTGGCGACGCTCGGTGAGGATTTTCATATCACCCGGATAACCTTCAAGAACCACGCCTGCTGCGGCCACGTCTTCGCCGCTATCGACGGCGCGCTGGCGCTGCAACAGCAAATGCGCGCACTTTCGCCCGACATCGAGCGGGTGAGCATCGGCACCTACAAGGCGGCGCTCGATGTCGCGTGCCATGAATCGCCGCGAACTGCAGCGGAGGCGCGCTTCTCGCTCAAGTACGCGGTCGCCTCGGCGCTGGCGCACGGCAGCGTGCGACTCTCCGCGTTCGAGCCGAAACGACTCGAAGACCCGGTCACGCGCGAGTTAATGCGGCGGATCGACGTGACGGTCGATCCCGAGCTCGACGCCGCATTTCCGGCGCGGCGCGCTGCGCGCATCGCGATCGAGACGCGCGACGGGCGTCGCGGCGAGCACCTGCAGCCTACGCGCAAGGGAGACCCGGAAGCGCCGCTCTCGGACTCCGAGCTCGAGCAAAAGTACCTGGAACTCGCTTCTCCGGTTCTTGGCGAGAAACGCGCGCGCGAGCTGCTCGCGCGCCTGTGGCGCCTGGAACATGAAACGCTACTCGATTGAGAAAATGTGAGCGCGTTGCCTGTTCTCCACGTGAATCTCACGCAAGCGCTTTTTGCTCCCCGCGCCATCGCGCTGCTCGGTGCATCCGGCGATGCAGCGAAGCACACCGCCCGTCCGCTGCGCTTCCTGCGCAAGCACGGCTACACGGGGCGAATCGTCCCGATCAATGCCTCGCGGGGCGAAGTGCTCGGCGAGCGCGCCTGGCCGAGCCTGGCCGAAGCGCCCGGTGAGATTGATCACGCTTTTGTCATGACGGCCGGCGAATCCGTCGAGCAGGCGGTGGAGGAGTGTGGCGCGCGCCGCATCCCGGTCGTCACGATTCTGAGCGGCGGCTTCGCCGACGCTGGCGCCGATGGCGCGGCGCGACAATCCCGGCTGGTGGCACGCGCGCGCGCGCTCGGCGTGCGGCTGCTCGGCCCGAACAGCATGGGCTTGATCGACATTCCCGGCTGCGTTGCGCTTACGGTCAACGCCGTGCTTGAGATCGATGCGCTGCCGGCGGGCACGACGAGCGTGATATCGCAGAGCGGGACCATGCTCGGCACTGTGCTCTCGCGCGGCGCCCCTCGAGGGTTGGGATTTGCCAAGCTCATTTCGGTTGGCAACGAAGCGGACCTGGGTGTCGGTGAGCTGGTGGAGCTGCTCGCCGAGGACTCCGCTACGCAAGTCATCCTGTTGTTTCTCGAGACCGTGCGCGATAGCGCGCGCCTTGCCGCCGCGGCACGCAAGGCCCACGCCGCCGGGAAACCAGTGGTGGCTTACAAGCTCGGCCGCTCGCGCCTCGGCGAAGCGCTGGCGCATTCGCACACCGGTGCGCTCGCCGGATCAGACGCAGCGGTCGATGCTTATTTTCGCGATTGCGGCATCGTCAGGGTGGACTTGCTCGAAACGCTCATCGAGATTGCGCCGCTCCTCCGCGGCCGGACTCCGCCGGCCCTGACACACGCCGCGCGTGTTGCGGTACTGACGACAACCGGTGGCGGCGCGGCGAGCGTGGTCGACCGGATGGGCATGCACGGACTCGAGACCATGGCACCGGGTGCACCTTTGCGGGAACGGCTGGACGCCCTTGGTGTGCAAAGCCTCTCCTCGCCGATCATCGATCTGACCATGGCCGCGACGGGCAAGCGCTACGCGGACGTGCTCGACGTGCTACTCGAATCGCCGGCCTGCGATGCAGTGCTCGCCATCGTCGGCTCATCCGCGCAGTTTCATCCGCAACTTGCCATCGAGCCGATCTTGCGCTCTCTCAGAACTGCAAAACCGCTTGCCGTGTTTCTCACACCCTGCGCCGAGCGTTCCCTCGCGCTCCTGGCGGGGCGCGGAATCGCTGCATTCCGCACGCCCGAGTCCTGCGCTGATGCGCTCGCGGCTTTTTTCGCCTGGCGCGTGCCGCGTCGCATGTCGGATCAGACCGCGATCGCATCGCGCCTCGACTGGCCCAGCGGACTGCCGCGCCGAGGAAGACTCCACGAAGCCCAGGCACTTGCGCTTTTCTCTGCGTTGGGCGTGCGTTCGGTGGAGTCAACGATTGCTTGTGCGCCGAACTACGAGCACGGCCTCGAATACCCGGTCGCGGCAAAGGTTCTCTCGCCCGATATCGCGCACAAGACCGAGGCGGGCGGAGTCGCGCTGCGCATCTCCAGCCGCAGCGAGTTTGATGAGCAAGTGCGCCAATTGCTCGTCTCGGTCGCGGCGATGCAACCTGCTGCACGCGTGGAAGGGATCATCGTGCAGCGAATGGAGGTCGGTCTCGCCGAAGTCATCGTCGGCTATCGTCATGACGACATGGTCGGTCCACTGGTGCTGGTCGGGGCGGGAGGAACACTTGCCGAGATCTACGGGGACTACGCGCTGCGTTTAGCGCCGGTGAGCGAGGACGAGGCGGCGACGATGATCGAGGAAGTGAAAGGCCTGGCAACGCTTCGCGGCTACCGCAATTTGCCGCGCGGCGACGTCGCGGCCCTCGCCAAGGTGGTGGTTGCATTGTCTCGGCTCGCGCTCATGCCGGGTCAGCCCGTCGCGGAGGCGGAGATCAACCCGCTCATCGTAAAATCGAAGGGTGTGGTCGCGGTCGACGGGCTCGTTGTGTTGAAGGATCACTAGCAGGATTGGAACGCGGCGCGGGCTGATGGTTGCGGTCTGATGCTGCGTCATCGAATCGGGATACGGCAGCTCGCGACAGTCTGAAGGACGCCATGGATTTTCGCCTCACTTCCGAGCAGGAGCAGTTTCGCGAATCGGTGCGGCGCATCGCCCAGAAGCACTTGGCGCCGGGCGCGCACGAGCGCGCGCACTCTCTCGAGTACCCATGGGATGTCGCGAAGCTCATGGCCGCTCACGGGCTGCTCGGCATCACGATCTCAGAGGCTGACGGTGGTCATGGCGGCACGCTGATCGACGCAGTCATCGCGATCGAGACCGTCGCCTCGATGTGCCCGAAAAGCGCCGACGTCGTTCAGGTGGGCAACTTCGGCCCGATCCGCGTTCTTGCCGAATACGGCACACCACCGCAGAAGAAGCGTTACCTCGCGCCACTGCTGGCCGGCGAATCGGTTATCTCGGTTGGGATGACCGAGCCAGAAGCCGGATCGGCCGTGACCGACCTCACGACCGCCGCCACTGCAGACGGCGCTGGTTATCGCATTAACGGCTCCAAGATCTTTGCCACGCACTCGACGTACGCCGACGTGATGCTCACCTACGTGCGCTTCGGCCCTGGAGTGGGCGGCATCGGCTCGGTACTGATCGACTTGAAGGCGCCGGGAGTGCGCATCGGCAAGCGCTCGAAGTTCATGTCCGATGAGGAGTGGGCGCAGATCTACTTCGAGAACGTCTTCGTTCCCGCCGATGCGTTGGTGCTTAAGGAGGGCGGATTCAAGAAGCTGATCGCCGGCTTCAACGTCGAACGCATCGGCAACGCTGCCCGCTCGCTCGCGCTTGGCCGCTATGCCTACGAGGCGGCACGACAATGGGCGATGCAAAGGAAGCAATTCGGTCGCACGCTCTGCGAGTTCCAGGGCCTGCAATGGAAGTTCGCCGACATGAAAATGAAGCTCGATGCGGGGCAACTGCTGCTATATCGTGCGGCGGCCAACGCCGACTGTGGCTTTCCGTCCGCAGAGGAGACCGCGATTGCCAAGGCGTTCTGCAACCAGGCCGGCTTCGACATCGCGAACGAGGCGCTGCAGGTGATGGGTGGCCTCGGCTATTCCCAGGAGGCGCTGGTCGAGTATTGCGTGCGGCGCTGCCGTGGCTGGATGATCGCCGGCGGCTCGATCGAAATCCTCAAGAACCGCATCGCCGAGGCCGTGTTCGAACGGAGCTTCCCGCAGCGCCGCGAAGAGAACTGACGTTCTCACTCGACCTGGATACCGGAGGTCCTGATCACCTCGCCCCATTTCGCGACTTCCTCGCGCAGGATCTCGTCGAACTCCACGGGCGTGTTGCCGACCGGCTCCGCCCCCTGATCGAGCAGACGCTGCTTGATGTCCGGGGAACGCGCGGCCTTAATGATCGCTTCGGACAGCGTATTGACGATGTCGCGTGGCGTCGCCGCGGGAGCGAGCACGCCGTACCACACCGTCATTTCGATGCCGGTCAACCCGGCCTCCCGCATGGTCGGCACATCGGGCATCAACTCCGACCGGCGGGTACCTGTCGATGCAAGAGGGCGGAGCCTTCCCGATTTCACGTGTTGCAAGATCGCGGGAACGTTGGCGAAGCTCAAGTCCACGTCGCCAGCGATCAACGCGGTGAGCGAGGGCGCGCTTCCCTTGTACGGCACGTGCACGATGTTCGTTCCCGTGCGCAGCTTCAAAAGCTCGCCCGCGAGGTGCTGCGTCGTTCCGGTGCCCGCCGACGAATAGTTCAGTACCCCTGGCTTCGCGCGTGCGAGTGCGATCAGCTCGCTCATGCTTTTCGCTGGCGACGATGAGTTCACCACGAGTATGTTCGGGCTCTCCGAGAATATCGAGACCGCCACAAAATCACGCAGCGTGTCGTACGGAAGATTCTTGTAGAGCGCCATGTTTATCGCTATCGCAGGACTACTCATCAACAAGGTGTAGCCGTCCGGGGCCGCTTTCGCCACGTATTCGTTGGCGATGTTGGTCCCGGCCCCGGGGCGATTATCGACGATCACCTGCTGGCCGAGGAGCTCGGAGAGCTTGGATGCGAGCAGCCGCGCATTGATGTCCACCCCTCCGCCGGGGGTGAAGCCGACGACAAGACGTACGGGCCTGGTCGGATAGGCTTGAGCTTGCACCAGTGCGCTGTTTACCGTGGTGCACAGCGCCATGAGCCACAGAATGCTGCGTATACCACGCATGATCTCCTCCAGCAGCAGGTACGGGCCGTTCAGGGGCGTAGGCGGGATTTTACGCGCGGACGAAATCTCAGGGGAGTAGTACAAGTTCACGGGCGTCCGAAGGTCGTCCCGTGCAAAGAGGGGTTAGGCCGCGGATCATGGCGGGACTTGGATCTTGCCCAACACAGTCAGCTCTCCGTTTTCATTGGCTCGTGCGACTAGCAGCTCTCCCTCATCAATCAACTCCAGACTGAGCAGGTCAATGTTTGGCCGGTGACTCACAAAGACCACTGGCGACGACCCACGGTGGCTGGCGATCAGCGACTGGGCCTTGCGCTCGAAGGCGGTTGTCCGCTCCCGATCGGCCGTTGCGATCTCGCGCAACGCAGCATCGGTTACAAGTGCTTCGCCAAATGCAATTCGCGCAGTATCGCGGCAGCGGCACATCGGAGAGCTTATGACGGAAGGCTTAATGCCGTGCTTGGCAAACGCTTCGCCGATCTTCCGAGCGTGCGTTTTGCCCTCTGCGGTCAACATCGATTCACCCCTGCAGCTTCCGCCTTCGTCCCAAGTAAGCGGATTGCCGCCTGCCGGCTGAGTGTGGCGCATCAACACAACAAGATCGGCTTCGGTCTCGAGCTTCTGCCATAGCAAGTCATTTGCCGACACGTGCTGGGCAAGCAAGTTGAGTAGGAGCACTACCGCAATACGCATAATCGACCGACGCCTATGTATGATCGATAACGAATTACCGCTTGTCCTACTTGTCTTTCAGACAACGCCGACATTTACGACAAGTCAATTTTCGGTAGATTGCGATCGAGGGTTCGGGTGGGGCCCGCTGACAGAGGGGAAAAACAATGAATCTGACGTTGGCGATCGGTCCGCTCATGGCCCTTATTGCGGGGATCTTGATTTTGGCAATACCCCGGCTCTTGAACTATATCGTCGCCATTTATCTGATCGTCATCGGACTGCTGGGACTTTTCGGGGCGCCGTCGCACTTGGGACACGCCACATCCGAAATGCCGCGACACACCACGTTTCCCACCGCGATGTAGAACAGCGCGTGCCCGTGGCGACCGGCATTCGCCCCTCAGCAATCGCTATTTCGCAAAAACCTTGTGGCCGAGTTGTCGCGTGCCGCTTTTCCGGGGTTTGCGGAGATATTGCGCATACATTTTCGAGGATGCAACGTAGCAGGGACAGGCTGTCGTCTCAAGTCCGTTGCGATCGAGCACGGTAAGCTCGCCACGTCGATAGTGGATCAACCGCTTCGCTTGTAGCCGTCCCGCTGCCTCGGTTACGCCCGTGCGCCTTACGCCCAGCATGTACGCGAGGAATTCATGCGTCAACCGGTACGTGTCGCTATGGGCCCGGTCCTGCGTCATCAACAGCCAGCGTGCCAGTCTCGCATCCAAGAGATGGTACCGGTTGCACGCCGCGGTCTGCGCCAGTTGTGACGTCAGCACGTACAAGTACCGATTGAGCGTGCGGCGGAATGCAGCGCTTTCTCTAACGGCCAGTTTGAATCGATTGGCGGTCATTCGCAGTGCGCTGCCTGCGCCCTGGACCAGGCCGAGCAGGGGCGACGCCGGCACGTCGAGCAGCAAGGTAATTCCGAACATCCCTTCGTCGCCAACCATGCCCACCTCGATGCTTTCGGCGGCGTCCGCGGGCGTAATCAGGGATATGTAACTGCCGGTAGGAAAGTAGACATGCTCGATGGCATCGCCGGGCTCGCAAATGGTGTCACCTAACGTTAGTTCGGAATGCTCGCAGGAGCGGCCGACGTAGTCGCGATCGGACCGCGGCAACGAAGCAATGAGGGAATTGGTTGGAACAAATGGCTGCTCGACTTTGGCCATGCGGACACCTGGTGAGACGTTGGAAAATCCAACAGTCGGCACAAGGTGCTGGCCCGATGTCGAGTGGTGAACAGAACCTTGACTATACGCGCCCCTTCGCCCGCGTCGAGTGATATGTCCGGCTCCGGACGTACCTTGCGCCGATTCCTCGCGCGGTGATAATTGTTCGATGCAATAGTGATCAATTGACCCTTAGGAAAGGATGGTCTTCGATGAGTGTGACGAGACCAAAAGCTGCGGTGGACGCCATTCAATTGGCGGTGCTGGCGGAAAAAATACTAGCACTCCCGGACAAGCTTGCCGCAGTACATCTCGACCTTCGATACATATGCAATGGCGACACCTCCGAGATTCCGGCGGAGGCAAAACTAGCGATCGTCGAAGCGTCGCGCCTCCTGCACACCGCCATCGCTGACGCGTCCGAGATGGCTCAGTACGTCAATAGTTGGATGGCATCAAACGGTGGCCCTCCTACCGTTCTGGGCGAGGCAAGAGCCCAAACGAAGGAAGCCCAGGCCGGTTCGTAGTACCTGCCGCCACGCGACGCAACGCCCGTCGACTGCTGATCGACGCTGCAGCCCCGTTCGCATGACCCGCGCGCAAGCTGGGCCACGACCCAGTCGGGTGCGTCGTTCCCGTCTTCTCGACCGCGATTGTCCAGCCCGACAAAAGGGTTTGGCGCGGCGTAGGTAATTATCCGACGGCGAGCGCGCCATCTTCCGACATGACAAATCGGTTGGCGCCGATACCTCCTTTCGGCCGCAGCGCGCAGAGTGTGCGTGAAGCGAAGGAGCCTGAGATGTCCGCACAAACAACCCGTGACCATATCCAGGCGCGCCTGTTGTGCCTCATTGGCGCATTGGAAGTGCGGTGGGGCAATCTGCTCGGCAGTCAGTCCCTGCGAGCGCGCGGTGAGCGCGATTGGCGCCTGGGACGGATGTGGCAGGCCCATGGCACAGCCAGCGCCGCGACGATGAACCGCCGCACCTAGAGCAGAGCAGCCGCGCCGGCTGATAGTGCGCTCGCCGAACTGATAGCTTGAGCTTGCACCAATGCGTCGGCGCTTGGACGGAACTGTCTTGCCCAGCCCCGGGCAGCGACGCCGATTCGCATCATCCAGTGGCAACCTTCGAGCTGATCGAAGACGGCGGTGCGATCGGGTTTTCCCGCTGGCACATCGCTGCGACGCTTGCTCCCAGCAGGATGACGACGGACGCCGCCAGGCTCGCGTTGAGCGAGTGCGCGGCGTCGGCGATCCATCCGGTGAGTACCGGCCCGATCGACTGGCCGATCGCGAACACGACGGTGAACAATGCCATTGCGGGTCCCCATACGGTCTTCGGGAGCGATGTCTTGATCAGATCGGTGATGCTGGTGGGGACCGAGAACATCGCCGTTCCGAAGAAGAACGCGGAAAGGATCATCGCGGGCAGCGCCGTGCTGTAGAGCGGTATCGCTGCGCCGATGCTGATCACTACGCCCACCGCGGCGAGCATCTTCGCGGCCGACCACCGTGAGCGCGGTACGCGCCAGACGATCGGAGCAAGCATCGTAGCAACACCGAGCGTGCCCCAAGTGAGCGCGACGCTCACGGCTGAGGCGCCGCGCGAGACCATCCATGCGATCACGAACGTCATGTAGGCGATGTAGCCCAGCCCGAAAAGGAAATAGCTCGCGAGCGCGCCCTGGAATGCGCTCATCGACCATGGTCTGGCCATGGCGCCCGCCGCCGGCTCCGTGATCCGGCGTGACGCCCAGATGCTCGCGGTCGCGAAAACCACCGAAATGCCGCCGATCGCAAGCCACGCGCTGCGCCACGCGACGTCACCGAGTGTCGCGAGCAGCCATGGAATACCAACACCCGACATGACGATCCCGGCACCGGCTCCGGCGAAGTAGACGGCAATCGCGCTCTTCGAGACCTCCGGCCGATCGGGATAGAGATTGCTTACAAGAACGGCGCCGGAGATATAGACCATCGCGGAGCTCATGCCTGCGACCGCGCGCAGGGCGATCTGTTCGCCAAAGCTTTCGGCGAGGCCTGCGCCGAGGAGGGCCAGAACGGTCACCACCAGTCCGAACGAGAACAGCCGCCGATTGCCCAGGCGCGGAACGCAGCGCGTGCAAAGCAGCGCTCCGACGAGGTAGCCGAGCGCGTTGGCGGTGTTGAGCGAACCCGCCTGCGAGTAGCTGAGATCGAGCTCGGCGCGCATCGCCGGCAGGATCAGCGCATAGGCGAATCGCGCGAACGACGTCGCAACAGCGGGGCCGAGGGAAAGCGCCGCAAGCACCCAGAAGCGGCGGCCGAAATTCGTCATGGCGGAAGGTTGGCGTGGCATGAAGGCTGCAACTGGCGCGAAGGCGGAGTTGCCATGTGAGTCTAGGGCGCACGTGCAGCAGGACGATTTCATCGACGGGCCCGTGTTGTTTCATTTGTTTCGCCGTCGTGCGGCCCCCATATCGCAGAGATGCACTCATCGCGCATCTCGGCTCCTCAGCGCTTGACGATCACGACCTGCAGATATTCGCTCGGCACGACCCAGCGACGACTTCCCTGCGACATTGAGCCGTTCGAGCAAAGCGGCGATGTCCTCCGCCAGCGCGACGAACGCCTTGTGCGTCGGCCGTAGAAGTCGCGAAAGATCTGAAACCAGCGCGCGCTCGAGCGATAGCGGAAGTTGAAGTGCTTGCGCGCGCGGCGGATGTCGGCCGCCTGTGACCCGCCGTCCGCCTCGTCATCGGCTGCTTCCCGGGAAATTGAGATGTAAGGCGACCGTCTGGAACTGGCCGAGGCCGTCGTGATAAACGTTCGATAAGCCGTCCATATTCCAGAGAGAGATTTCTTCGAGACAGCAACATGACCCAGCGATTCATTGACGGCGAGGTCCGATCCCTGGTCACTTCGCTCCGCGCGTATCTGGAGGACTACGTTGAAGCGAGAATCCGGTCGCGTGGTCGAGGTCTTCATTGATCGGCTCGACCTGAGCGAGCTCGGCTTCGAAGGGGTGCCCGGCGCCGACACCGCCGACATACCACCCGGCGGTCTGCTGAAGCTCTGTATCTGCGGCTACTAAACCGTATCCAGTCCAGCCTCGGCTGGGCGCGAGCCGCAGCGCAACCCCTCCGAGCTAATGTCGGCTAAGCCGGACGGCTGAGGCCGGAGTTCAGGCCATTGCCGCTTCCGCAACGACAGTGCGCGGGCGATCCCCCGCGAGGTGTGCCGTCGGTTCGTCGTGCTCGTGTCGCCCGCTCAATCTGTTCACCTGAGGCGATCGTTGCCGTCGATGGCAGCTAGATCACCGCGGTGATCAACCGCGACAAGAACTTCACCCCGGCCAAGATGCAGCGGCGGATGGCGCAGATCGAACAGAGCATCGCGCGTACCTGGCGGAGATGGACACCGCCGACCGACCGAACCGGAAGCTGCCGAGCTGACCAAGGGCCGGCGCGCGAGAAGATTCCGGCCCCTGAACGAGCGGATCCAACCGCTCGAAACCTACGAAGCGCAAATGCTCGCCACCGATCAGCAGCTGTCGCTGACGCCCTGATGCGCGTTGTGAAGAGTCAATGGGGGCATCGTCGGCTACATCATGCAAACCCCGTCGCGCGAGGCTCCACCTGATCGTGGCGCCGATGTCACGCCAAAGGACGCGATCGCGCCGCTGGCGCCGTTGCCGAGCAAGCTTCCCCGTGCGCGAGGTGGCCAATCAGCGCACGGCGGTGCTGGCCTTTCTCAAGGAGTTGCCGGCGGGCAGCCGCATCGGCGTGGAATCCACCGGCACCTATCACGAGTTGTTCGCTGCGGTCGCCCACCAGCTCGGCTTTCTGGTCTTCCTACTCAATCCCAAGGATACCCGCCACTATGCCAAGGCCGTTGGGCTGCGGGGCAAGACCGATCGGGTGGATGCCGAGCTCATCGCGCGCATGATCGCCCGCGAACACACCAAGCTGCACGCCTGGATCCCGCCCACGCCGCAGCAACGCGAGATTGATCGACTGATCAAACGCCGAGCCACGCTCATCTGCCTGCGCGAAGCAGTCGCCATGTCGCTGCATGACTTGGGTGGATTCGCCGATGAGCTCAAGGTATTGAGAACGCGCTTCAATCAGCTCATCGCCCGTATCGACCTCAGAGTCAAGGTGTTGGTCGAAGCGAGTCCCGAGCGCAAACAGAACTTCACGCGCTTGTGCACGATCACCGGCGTCGGCCCGGTCGTCGGCACCGCGCTGGTCAACACCCTCGAGCGGGTGCCCGTAAAGAACGCAGATGCGTTCGTCGCCTTCACCGGTCTGGATCCCCGACCGGATGACTCCGGACAGCATCGGGGCAAACGGCGCCTCTCCAAACGCGGACCGGCCGAACTGCGCCGGCTGCTCTACCTGGCGGCGCTATCGGCAGTCAAGACGAAGGTATGGCGGCCACTCTACAAGCACTACCGGGCGAAGGGCCTATCCACCACTGCATCCCTCGTCATCATCGCTCGGCGCATCGCTCGTACCGCCTGGTCGATCTACACCTACAAAACGGAATTCGATCCGGCGCGTCTCACGAATCCCGCCTTACGAACCCATTGACACAAACCATAGAATCTTCCGGGATATTTTCGCGTCGCCGATGAATGTCTCCAGTTGGCCGGTAGCTCCATTTCGGCCCCTGGTTGCGACCGGCTCCTTACCATCTGCGGGAACACGATCGATGGCGCCAGCGACCGCCGAGCTCGGCGGTCGCCCACCTTGGCGAGACTACACCTCTGTCTGCTCCGCCATCTCCAACGCGTCGTCCACTTCGATCCCGAGGTAACGCACCGTGCTCTCAAGTTTAGTGTGCCCGAGCGAGAGCTGAACAGCGCGGAGGTTCTTGGTCCGGCGGTAGATCAGCGTCGGCTTGGTCCGGCGCATCGAATGCGTGCCATAGGCCGTCGAATCCAGCCCGATCTCCTCGACCCAATCATCGACAATCCGCGCGTACTGGCGTGTGCCCAAGTGAGGGGATGCGTGGACCCGGCTGGGGAACAGATAGTTGTCTGACTTCAGGCCAGCCTGCTTGATCCACGCACCCACAACCTCCCGGTTCGGCGGCGTGATCTCGAACTGCACCGGACGCTGCGTCTTCTGCTGCAGCACAATCGCGTGCCCAGCGACCCGATCCCCATGACACACGTCGCGGACGCGCAAGCTCACGAGATCGCAAGCGCGCAGCTTGCTGTCGATGCCAAGATCAAACAGGGCGAGTTCGCGCAGTCGGCCCTGAATCTCCAGGCGAACCCGAATGGCCCAAATCTCCTTCAGCTTGAACGGTGCCTTCTGTCCGACCAGCTTGCCATTGTTCCATGCGTCGTGATGACGAACCTGTGTCGATTCCATCGTGATCTGCTTTCGGTTGAAGGAGATTTCACTTTGCGCTGACCGTCGGCGCGGATGTTCATCCCGGGTCAGTCGCCGAGTGCACTATGGTCTCTTGATCACGCCGGAAGCGATCAACCATTCTTCGGCAAGCGTCGTCCAGGCGGCGACCGGCAGCCCTTTGGCATTCCGGATCGCAACGCCATGCGGACCGTCCCTGAAGATGTGCAACTCCGCGGGGATGCCGGCTTCTTTCAATGCCATGTAGAAGCGGACGCTGTTGCGCGGATCGACGCGGTTGTCCTCGTCGGTATGCATCAGGAAGGCCGGCGGCGTATCTTTGGTCACCTGCCGGTCGGTCGGATACTCGTCGTAGAGCGCCTGCTTCTGCGGTGGAGGCACCGGCGCCTGCGCCGGATTGAGCAGATATTTGCGGGCGTTGCTCGAGTGCGGACCATACCCCAGGATCATGAAGTCCGGACGGGCGCTGATTGCATCGCCGGCATCGACCGGCTCGTAGACTTTCCGGTCGTAGCTGGTGCCGATCATCGACGCCATGTGGCCTCCGGAAGAGAGACCGACGATGCCGATCCGCTTCGGGTCGATCCCCCATTCGGCCGCGTTGCTGCGCACGAGGCGGATCGCGCGCTGCCCGTCCTGCAGCGGCACGTTGCTGCCGTCGGCGTGGCCTTCGCCCGGCAGCCGGTTCTTCAGCACGAACGCCGTGATGCCGATGCCGTTGAGCCACTTCGCGATATCGGTCCCCTCCTTGTCGATGACGAGCGACGTGTAGCCTCCGCCGGCCGTGATCACGACTGCAGCACCGTTGGGCCTAGCCGGAATGAACGCACGGATCGTGGGCCTCGCGATGCCGCTGATGATTCGCTGCGGATCGTTGACCGGATCCTTGCCGTCGTCCTTAACCGTTTCAGTCAGGCTGACGCCTGCCGAGCCGGGTGGGGTGGATGGCCAGAGCGCGTATTCGGTGCCGTTGGAGATCGGGAACGAGGTGGCCGGTGGCGCCGCACAGAGCAGCAGTGTCGCCGCCAGCGGGATGCCTGGCCACAACATTCGGGCGGACACGAAGCGACGATCGAGCTTTCGCGGCATGGGGACCTTCATCTTCATCCTCCCGGTTCGAACCAACTGCCTGTGCATGGCGAATTCCCGCTCACGCGGCGATCGGCGTATGGAACAGCCCTCTGCAATGCTCCAGCCATCCATATGAGTCAAGCGTGGCGCGGGCAGGCCGTGGTTTGCCAGACCGTTGGGCCGGAGTATTCCTGTTGAGCGACTGATGAACACGACTGTCGTTGTAATAGACCCTGAACGCTTCCAGCTTGCGCTCCTGGTCGAGCGCATTCCAGAAAAAGACGTGATCGAAATACTCGCGACGAACTGTGCCGATTATACGTTCCACAAACGGACGCGAAACCGGCACATGCGGAACCGTCTTGATCTCGCCGATTTCGAGCACGCGCAGGTTGGCAAGCCAGCGATGAAAGCGAAACAGTGGATCATGGTCGGTGCTGATGTGCTTCGGTAATGGCTGGTCAGCGATGCGTGATTGAACATTCGACACACGGCCCCGCCGTCGAACGCGGCAAGCAAACCACCAAGAGCGAAGCCGAGATACCGAGATGCGGTAGTGATCCCCAATACGAATACAGCCGACATCAGCATTCGCGCTGGGAGATCCCAAGCTGGTGGCTGAGGTAGCGGCGTAACCACGCGTATTGTCGGCGTTGCCGCCGAATGTGCGCTAGGGAATGGAAGAACGTGGCACATACCCGCATGCGAGACCTCGATCTGGCTGGCGAGCAGCCCAATTGGGCTGAGCGGAGGCTCGTACGACCGCTATAGCACAATTGCTTTGATGTCTGGTCGTGGCCAAAACCGGTGACGGCGCCACCCTAGTTACGCGACTTTGAACCTACGACTTCGCCTACGTCGCGGTCACCACCACATATCGCACGAATTCACGAAGAACGCGCCTCGTCGTGCAGTGACAACACTTTGTCGTACTCCTCGGCGGTGATCTGCACCACGCCCGAACGGAATCCGGCCGCGTTCGCCTGGACGTAGGGGTTGGAACCCGTCGGATCAATACGCTGCACTGCGACGGCCAGTGGTACGCCGCTCGTCCACGCGTCAGCGTCGGCGAGTAACACCCCACTCACCGCCGGACCGGAGGCGGCAGGATCGACCGGTATCGGATCGAGGAACGCGGTGTCGAGTTTCGCCCGACCGACGAATTCGCTTGTCACCGCAACGAATACCAGGACGAGATCGCCGCTAGCGAGGACATCGCGGTGGCGCTCCTCACGGCCGACCACCCACCTCTTCGCATTGAGAAACGACGCGGCCCGTTGCCAATCGCCGTCAACCAGATTGAAAATGAAGTATTTCATCGTAACGAGGTTCGCATTGAAATTCTAATCGCACTTTTGATGATCCTCACAATGGCATCGCTATCCGTCCGCTTCTGGCCGAACGGAGACCAATGCATTCGCACTCAGCAGACTTCGCGCCCAACGCCTGTAATTGGGATGAACAACGGGCCGTAGGCGACCCGTTGCTGTCGGTCGCGCGCTGGATAAGTGGACGTTCGCGGATTTCGCTGAACGGCTACGAGCGGTCACTCGCCGACAGATTACTGAATCACCTCGTCCGCGTGCGCCAGCACCGACTGGGGGATCGTGAGGCCCAGTGCCTTCGCGGTTTTCAGGTTGATCACCAGCTCGAACTTGGTCGGCTGCTCGACGGGCAGGTCGCCGGGCTTGGCACCCTTGAGAATCTTGTCCACGTAGGTCGCGGCGCGCCGATGCAAATCAGCAGAGTTCGCTCCATAGGACATAAGGCCCCCAGCATCGACAAACTCCCTCGATGTGTACACTGCCGGCAGCCGGTTCTCGGCCGCCAGGTCCACGAGGCGTCTATGCTCTCTGAGGAACCTGTTGCTTGGCAGCACAGTCAGAGCACCCGCGCGCGCGCTGCTCATGTCCGAGAAGGCCCTGGCGAATTCGTCCGGACCTCGCGCCTCAACGAATTGAAGCCGCACCCCCAGCGCCCGTGCCGCGACGTCTGCTCCCGTCAGCATGTCTTTGTCCGTGCGTTCGCCGAGGGCACCTGGCAGCCAGAGGACAGCGACCCGACTGACCCCCGGAACGGCCTGCTTGAGCAGTTCCAGACGCTTGCCGACTAGCTCCGGGCCGAGGCTGGACAACCCCGTGACATTGCCGCCCGGCCGCGCGAGGCTGGTGACGAGCCCGCTCTCAACCGGATCACCAACACCAGTGAAGACAATGGGGATAGTCTTGGTCGCCTGCATGGCCGCCAGGGTGACGCGTGTGCCTCCGCCCACGAAGATGACATCAACCTTGAGCGCAACCAGTTCGGCCGCAAGAGCGGGGAGCCGCTCGAGCTTCCCCTCGGCATCTCGGTATTCAATCACGACGTTGCGGCCCTCGACGTAACCGAGGTCACGCAGTCCTTGGAGGAAGGCGTCGCGCAGGTGGGGGCTAGAGGCCAGGTTGGGCGACAGGTAGCCTATTCGAGCGACCTTGGCCGCCTGCTGGGCCTCGGCGGCGAGCGGCGCGGCAAGAAGTGCTCCCGCCGCGATCAGGAAGTCCCTGCGATGGACGCGATCCATGCTTTTCTTTCCCTGGAGTGATCGTCAGGAAGTCTACATTTGATCGACTACCCTGGGTCGATAGCGCAATCGAACGACCGCCCTCAGTAGCTTCGCCGCATGGCGGCTTATGGCCGATCGCAGCCATCGCGCCTTAGCATTGGCACGGCGTTTGCTGTGTGTCTCGTGCGGCCCTCCAGTGTCATCCGACGTGCATCGCCCTTGCAAGTTGCGTCAGAAACGAACGCATTGCGACAGCCGCGCACCTTCAACTTTTGCGGGAGGCATATCCATGAATCCTCAAACTATCGAAGCCGTGTCCGTGGCCGTCGACCTTGCCAAGGTCGACTCCGAATGTTCGCCAATGCCGGCTGAACCCCCAGTGGCGCGAGGCGTATGGACGCGTGACGTCGAGGCATTGTGTCGCGCACTGGATGCTCAGCAGCGAGCGCACTTCCCGAGTATTGCCGCAGAGAAAAAATAGCACTGCCCGCAGCACTGTGCGGCGTGCGCCGCGAGATTGCCGCTTCCGGTCGTAGGATCGCTCCTGTTCGCACCCAGTTCGCGGGACCGGGCAACAGCCTCGCTGCCAACGCTCGATGGTCCCGACTGCCATATCGCGACCTTCGCGACTCTCGACCTCCATCCCGAAGCTGAAGGAACCTAGAAGCATACTCAGGTCGCCGATCGCGAACGGCGCGGTAGCGCGTCTTTCATCTCGCGGGGTGCAAAGGGCCGTCGCGGCGGCTTTGTCGCGGCATTGGGGGTTCCACGCCGCAATTTGCCGGACACGTCGCGTGGCCCTTGAGAGTGGTTCCGTGGCTGCCTACCATGCAGTCACGCCGTAACCAATTCTTGACGCGGCGATGCGAAACCGGACGGCGGAACCATTCAGACAGCACCGTTGGAGGTCGTTAGGAGATCGGTCATGAAGCAGTACAAGCCATCGACCCCTAGTTTCTCTACCAGCGACGAATGGTCGCGCTGCTTTAAGGTCAATTTCAGAACGTTTAAGGGTGGCTAAAGGACTGAAGCTACTGTTCGGACGGACATTACTCCCCAGCAACAACGCGTCTTATCCGACGCAGACCCGACCCAGGAGACCACTATGAACGCCAAGCCGACCTTCTCCCAGCCCTCATCGCTCTCGACCACCGTTGCCGCAGCGTTGGCGACGTTCATCGCCATCGGCCTTCTTACCGCTATCGCGTTCCTGTTCCAGCGTGACGGGGCTCCGATGGAACGGCTGGCCGCGGCCGAGCGCGCCTGCACCCAACGCATCTACGTTTCCGAACGTGAGGCCTGCATGCGCGAATGGCTGGCCGCACGTGCGTCCAACGTCGCCAGCAAATAGCGCAAGAATTGCTGAAATGTCACGCGTTGACACGGCTGCAAGTACGTCGCATTTGCTGGCTGCGTACGTATTACCGTCGTTCGTTAGGGCGGGATCCATTACACAATGTAACCGCCTCCGTCGTATCACAAGGACCGCTGGCATTGCATCTTTATATCTATCGCACTCGGATGATCTACAACTACTACATCTGGGACTTCGCGAAGGAGGAATAATTCGCAGTCCTGGTTAGTGCAGTAGTTCATCTAGCCGGGAGCAGCCACCGCGCACTAAGTTGCGCGGTGGCTGCGGCCCGACACTTGCAGTCGTGCCAAGCTGCAAGCTTGTTGTTGCGCGCGCAGACACACAAGACCCCCGCCCGCTCGCCGATCAGGTTCCCCGATCGGCGAGCCAATGCTGCGACCGGGTCGATTCCCCTTCGACCATGTACTGCTTGGCTCTATTCAGAATCGCGCGATCCGCGACGCTCGCACGCTCGTGCTGGCGCATGTGTTCGACCCAAGATTCGTCCATGAAGCATTCCACGAAGTGCGCGAGGTCTGCCGAATCATGGAAGAGCTCCCAGAAGTAGGCGCCGTTGCGTCGACGCATTTCGCGCACTTCGAGCATCGCGGTGACGAACTCGCCACGGTGCGCGGGCTGCACGCGATACTCGATGGTCACCATGACCGGGCCGCCATCGGGTTCGGGCGTCTCGGCGAGGACCGGGGCCGGCCAATCCATCGACGGCTTGTGGTCGAGTTTCTCGTGCTGGCCGAGCTTGAAGGTCCACGTCAGCGCGATGGCGAGCAGCATCCCGCAAGCGGCCGTGGTCAACGCAGCAGGAATTCCAATATGCGTCGCGACTTGTCCCCAGACGATGCTGCCGAGCGCCATGCCGCCCATGAACACGACGACGAAGGCGGCGAGTCCGCGTGCACGCACCCATGCCGGCAGCGTCACCTGGGCGGCGACTTGCAGAGCGGATAGGATCGAGATCCACGCAACGCCGGTGGCGAGCATGGCGACGCCGAGCAGACCGACGTTGTGTACGTGCGCGAGCGCAAGTATGGCAAGCGCGTAGAGTGCGCTCGCGGCCGCGACCTGCAAGCTCGGGGTGACCTTCTCCCGCACGCGGGGCAGCAGCAGCGCGCCCGCGACCGCGCCGACCCCGATGCACGTCAGCAACAGCCCATAGATTTCCGGGCCGCGTTCGAGCTCCCGCCGCACGATCAGCGGGAACAGTGACCAGGTCGCGCTGGCGAATACGAAGAAAGCGCCACCTCGGATAAGCACGACTTGCAGTGCGTTGGTGTGCATGACGAATCGCATGCCCACGCGAATCGCGCTCAGAAAACGTTCGGCCGGAAGCGTGCTCTTGTGGTGCTCGCGCTTCCACTGGAGAAGCACCGCGAGTATCCCGACATAGGACAGCGCATTCAGGATGAAGACCAGCCACGCCCCCACGGCCGCCACCAGGACACCCGCGATCGCGGGTCCGATCGCGCGCGATACGTTGATGGCAATGCTGTTCAGGGCAACGGCCGTGGGCATGTCTTCAGCGGGAACGAGATCGGGGACGATCGCGGCCCAAGCCGGCATCATCATCGCCGAGCCAACGCCGAGCGCGAAGACGAATCCGATCAGCACCCACGCGGTCGTCAGCTCCAGCAGCGTGAGGACACCCAGCGCGCCGGCGACGATTAACAAGTAGCATTGGATCGCGATCAGGAGCCGCCGACGATCGACGATGTCGGCGAGCGCACCGGCCGGCAGCGCAAGCAGCATCAGCGGAAAACTGTCGGCGGCTTCGACCAGTGCGACCATCGACGGCGAGGACGACAGCGAGGTCATCAACCAGCCGGCGCCGACGTCCTGCATCCACGTCCCGACGTTCGAGACGATGGTCGCGATCCAGAGGCTGCGAAACAGCGCGTTCTTCAGCGGGCTCCAGGCGGAGCGCTCTGCGTTCATCTCCGTCTCGGGCGAGCTGCCGGCCCGAGCGCGAGCTCCACCGCCTCGAACAGACGCGACATGCCGAACGATACGTCGTGGATCCTGCGATTGACGAAGAACGTCGGCGTGTGACGGACCCCACTGTCACGGCCGCTCTGCACGTGTTCTCTTATCCGTTGCAGGTAGCCGTGATCTTTCATGTCACTCGCGTAGCGCGACAGGTCGAGTTGAAGCCGTTCGGCATAGCCGCGCAACGCATTCGCCTTCAAGTGCTCCTGGTTGTCGAACAGCAGATCGTGCATCGGCCAGAACTTGCCCTGTGCGCCAGCGCTTTCGGCAGCCTCAGCGGCGAGAAGCGCGTGAGGATGGACTTCTTCCAGCGGAAAATGACGATAGACGAAGCGTATCCGGCCCGCGAAGCGCTGGAGAAGCAACTTGACCCCGGGGGCCGCCTGCTTGCAGTTGGGGCACTCGAAGTCTCCGTACTCGACCACCGTGACCCGCGCGAGGGGCGGCCCGATCGCGTGATCGCCCGGATTCACCGGCATGCTCAATTCAAAGGATTGACGCTGGTTCATGTGTCAAGCATCGCTTGCCGCAGCTCACCTTCCAGCACGTCGAACTCCGCCCTAGGGCAGGTCGAACAGCAGGACTTCCGTGCCGTCGACGCTCGCTTTCACCGTCAGCGCCGACTCCCCTTCGATCGCCGCGCCGTCGCCAACGGCCAGGTCCTGCCCGTTCAGCGTCAGCGCGCCGCGCAGCACCTGCAGCCAGCCCTTGCGTCCCGCCGGGAGCGAGTTCGTCACCTGTTCGCCCGCATCGAGCACGGCGGCGCGCAGCTCCACGTCCTGATGAATGACGACAGAGCCGTCGTGTCCGTCGGCCGACCCCACAAGGCGGAAACGGCCGCGCTTGTCCGCACGCGAAAAAGTCTTCTGTTCGTAGCGCGGGGAAATGCCTTCACGCGCCGGCACGACCCAGATCTGCAGAAAATGCACCGGCTCGGATTTCGAGTGGTTGTATTCGCTGTGACGGATCCCGGTACCGGCGGACATGACCTGGACGTCGCCCGGCCGGATCACCGACCCTGTGCCGATGCTGTCCTTGTGCTCGAGCGCGCCTTCAAGAACGTAGGAGATGATCTCCATGTCGCGGTGCCCGTGGGTGCCGAATCCCTGGCCGGGACTGACGCGGTCTTCGTTGATCACCCGCAACGGGCCGAAGCCCATGTGTCCCGGATCGTAGTAGTCGCCGAAGGAGAACGTGTGCCGGCTGTCGAGCCAGCCGAAGTTGGCAACGCCGCGCGCTGCCGCTTGTCTGATCGTGATCATGCATTCCCTCGCCAGCGGATCCTCGACTCGCGACGCGGCCATCGGCCGAATTCGTCGCCGATCTCAGCCATTCTTCGGCCGTACGTCGGTTGCGCGCCCGGCCCGCAGTGCCCGCACCTGCAGCGTCGCGCCAATCAGGAACAGCAAGAACAACACGCCGGAGGCGACCTGCAGCTGGGGGGCATCAGCGTTCGGCAGCAACGGTGCGCCCAGGGGCACCCGCGTCGTCGTTTCGGTAATGCCGGGGATCATGTGGAACAGGAACGTCGCCAAGTAGCCGACGGTCTCGACATATGCTGACAGTCGTCCGAACATGTTCGTCTTGCCCGCCAGCCACGCGATCCCCAGCACGACGAGCGTGATGATGCCCAGGGCGTGCGGCTTGCCAAAGCCACCATGCTGAAAGATGCCGAAGCCGGTCAGGCAGGTAAACATGGTCGTGACGATATAGATCCTGCCAACCAGGTTCCGCGAGGATATTCTCTTGTCTCGAATAAGCGCGATCGCGCCAGCGACCACCGCAACCAGGCTGATTGCAGTGTGAACGATGCCGAGTTGCGTCAAGCCGAGCATCTGGATCTCCCTAGGCTAGGTCGTCGCAAATACGACCGGAAGACTGTGTCCATGATACGACGACTGCCCTGGCTGCGTCAGGCGGTTGCCGCGACAAGCTGGCTTCGCCAACTCGTTCCGGAGCGCGGTTGAGCCGCCGCTGCGCTGCATCGAATCGGAGCGTGACGGCTAGAATATGCGCCATACGGCACCCCACGGCGTACGTACAATGGTCGCCGAGAGCGCCCGCGAACGCCCATGAATTCCCGGACATCCAATCATGAATGAGCCTTGCGAGCACTTCAGCGCCATCATGAACGTGCAGGCGCGCTCGAACGGCTGCGAAGAATGCATTGCACTCGGCGCCAAATGGAACGAGCTTCGGGTGTGTCTTTCCTGCGGCCATGTCGGCTGTTGCGAGGATTCGGCATACGCCCATGCGCTCGCCCATTTCAAGAGCACGGGACACCCGATGATCAGCTCGCTCGAGCGAGGCGAAACCTGGGGCTGGTGCTATGTCCACCGCCGCTATTTCGACCCCATGCCGGGGCGGCTGCCGAAAAGACGGTCCGTGCTCGCGTCGCTTTTCAGGCGCCTCATCAACCGCTAGATTCAACCCCCATATCGCTTCAGCCATTCGATCAGGTGCTGCGCCGTCGCCGCACTGCGCTCCCGCTGCGGAAAGTGGCCGGCGCCTTCGATCAGCCGCCGTTCGTATGGCCCCGTGAAGAACGCTTCCTTGCCTTCGCTCGTCTGCGGTGAATTGACCGGGTCGAGTGCACCGTGCAGGGTGAGCGTAGGCACCTTCTGCTTCGGCGCAGGATCGAAGCGTCGTTCCAGGTCCGCATAGTAAGGATCGGGCGCCGCGTGGTTCCATCGCGCGCAGTAGGAATGGACGACGATGTCGGCCCAATCGCGGTTGTCGAAGGAGGCCGCCGTGCGCTCGAACTCGGCCGCGTCCGGCGTATAGGCGACGAACCACTCGTTCCAGACGTGACGCGTGAACGCACGGCGATCCTCGTGCACGAGCGCCTTGCCGCGCGGCGTCGCCATCAGCCAGTGGTACCAGTAGTTCTGGGTCTGCGCGTAGGTCAGTTTCTGCTGGGGCGAGTTGGTGCCGTAGCCGACGGACATGCCCACGCAGGCGCGAATGCTCGATCGGTCGAGCGCCGAGGCGATGTACGCGGCGCGCGCACCCCAGTCGTGCCCGATCAATGCATGCGGGCCGAGATCCAGCGCGGACGTGAAGTCGACCAGATCCTGGCCCAGTGCGACGAGTTGGCCGCTGCGAAAGCTGTCATCGCGCAGGAACCGGGTCGGACCGCAACCGCGCAGCCACGGCACGTACGTGCGATAGCCCGCATCGTGCAGCGCCGGCAGGACCGGGTCCCAGGTGCGCGCATCGTCCGGCCAGCCGTGCACGAGCACGATGGGAAAGCCGCCCGCAGGGCCCGAGCGCTCGTAGCCGATGCGCAGCAGGGGCGTGTCGACGAATTCGATGGTCATGCCGCCATTGTAGGACCGAATGCATTCCGCGATACTTCCAGTCAACGCGGGCGTGCCGCGCGACGGCACGCCGATCTCCGGGATCCGAACATGAAGCGCCTGGCCTGGTTTCGCACTCTCGTCTTGATTGCCGCGTGGCTGGGCGTTGCCGACGCTACCCTGGCGCAATCGTTCCCTTCCCGGCCGGTGAAAATCACCGCCCCGTATTCCGCGGGCGCGGCGCCGGCGACGTTCACGCGCGCCGTCGCGGAGAAGTTGTCCAAGCTCTGGGGACAGCCCGTCATCGTCGACGCCAAGCCCGGGGCCAGCGGCTTCATCGCCATCGAAACGGTGAAAAGCGCCGTGCCCGATGGCCACGATCTGCTGGTCGCGAGCGACGCGCACGTCGCGATCAACCCGGCCCTGTACAAGAAGCTGCCGTACGACCCACAGAACGACTTCGTGCCGGTGGCGATGTTCTATCACACGCCGTTCTATCTGGCGGTCGCGACGGCGGGGCCGTATCCGTCGGTGCCGGCGCTCATCGCCGCGGCGAAGAAGGATCCGGGCGCGGTTTCGTATGGTTCATCGTACGTCGGCAGTCCGTCGCATCTGGGCAGCGCAGAATTCGAATTCCTCACCGGCACGAAAATGATCCATGCGCCCTACAAGGATCAGTCGCAGATGTATGTCGGCATCGCCAACGGCGACGTCGGCTGGGCGTTCACGACGCTGGGCTCGGCGCTGCCGTTGATGCAGGCCGGGCGCATCAAGCTGATCGCCATCGCCGCCCCGCAGCGTTCGAAGGTCCAGCCCGACGTGCCGACGCTGGCGGAAGCGGGCGGACCCGCGACGATGTCCGTCGGCGCCTGGCTCGCCATTCTCGCGCCGCGCGGAACGCCGCCCGACGTCGTGCGCAAGATCAACGCCGACGTGAACAAGGTACTTGCCGACCCGGAGATCCTGCAGCAGATGCGCACGCTCGGTTTCGATCCTGCGCCGGAAACGCCGGAGCAGCTCGCGGCCGAGATTCGCGCCGACGCGGTGAAATACGGTGATCTCGTGCGGCGCACGGGCGCCACTGCCGACTAGCGCGCGGTAATCGCCGCGTAGTATTCCCACGCGCGGTCGACGATACCGGGCGAGAGCTGGTCGCTCACGCGCTCGGCCTCTTCGCGCGTGAACACGCGGATGCGCGTCGCGTCGCCGCCGGTTGCGGCAAGCATGCGCAACTGCAGCTCGGCGCTCTCTTCCAGGAAGCACGCCGCGACGGTCGCCGTGCGCACGTCGGCGGCGACGGTGGTGATGCCGTGCCCGCGCATCAAGACCGCCGCACTGTCGCCGAGGCTCGCCGCGAGCTGATCCCCCAGCTCGCGCGTACGGATGAGCCCGACGCGATCGTATTCGGCGACGCCGCTGCAGAACGCCCCGCCCTGATTGTGCACGATGCGATGCGGTTGCCCGATCTGCGTCAGGCACACGCAGGCCGGTGGATGCGCGTGCACTACCGCGCCGAGTTCCGGCCGCGCCGCGTACGCCCGGGCATGAATCCACAGCTCGCTGTTGGGCGTCCCTTCGCCCGCGCGCAGCTTGCCGTCGAAATCGAGCACGAGCAGGTTGTCCTCATCGGCGAGTCGCGGCGAGCGACGCGTCGGCAGCAGGAAGGTGTCGGTGCCCGGAACGCGTGCGCTGACGTGGCCGAACACCTTGGACAGCCCGGTGCGCTCGATGATGCGATTGGCGAGCGCGACGTCGCGGCGAAGGGTCTGATCGGAATCCACGGAGTCGTCTCGAGTGGTCGCCATGGTAGCGCAAGACGAAGCGCCGCGACGATCTGCTATCTTATCGCGCTGCAGGGGAGTGCCGGCCAGGCCATCCACCGTAACCGGGAGCGAATGTTGAAGATCTTCTATTCCGCCACGTCGCCATACGTCCGCAAGTGCATGGTCTGCGCCCTTGAGCTCGGCCTGGAAGGGCGCATCGAGCGCCTTCCCGCAAATGCGAATCCGATCAATCGCGACCCGGCGATCGTCGCGCACAATCCGCTGGGCAAGGCCCCGACCTTCTTCACCGACGACGGCACCGTGCTCTACGACAGCCGGGTGATCGTGGAGTACCTCGACGATCAGGGCGGTGGCAGGCTGATTCCGCGCGCCGGATCCGCGCGCTGGAGCGTGCTGGTCGAGCAGTCGCTGGCCGACGGCATCCTGGACGCCGCGCTGCTCGCGCGTTACGAGACCTTCGTGCGACCCGAAGCACTGCGCTGGCACGACTGGACAAAAGGACAACTCGACAAGGTCGCGAGCGCGCTCGACTCGATCGAAAAGCACGCTGCCGGTTTCGGCGATCGGGTCGACCTGGGCACGATCGCGTTCGGGTGCGCGCTCGGCTATCTCGATTTTCGCTTCTCGACCCTGGCGTGGCGGGAGCGCCACCCGAATGCGGCGGCGTGGTTCGAGCGCTTCAGTGCCCGCGACTCGATGGTCGCGACGCAACCGCCGGCGTAGCCGCACGGCGCCAGACGCCGCGAAAATCGTGTCTGACCCGGCTCAGGCGGGCACCCTGGCGCTCACGACCGGGACCATCCACACTGCGTATCCGCGCGGGTCGAGGACGTTGGCGATCATCTGGTTGAAGTACGCGATGGCCGACTCGCGCGTGATCGGCGTGAACTCGCCGATCGCTTCGGCGTAGCCGTCGCGCCACGCCTCGAAGATCGCCGCGAAGGTCGCGCGCGGCACCCGCAGCGTGTCGACGACGATGTAGTCGATGGTGATCTGCTCGAGGCCCATCGCGGCCAGAATACCGAAGATGTTGCGGCCGATGTACAGGTCGGTCCCAGTCGCGGCCGCGAAGCTCGGCGGCGCGACGTGCCAGAAGTCGCGAGGGTCGAGCGCGCCGCGCTGGAAGTGCAGCATGCCGTAGTCTTCGGCGATGACGTGCAGGTACCCGCCGCGCCGCGTGACCCGCGCGAGTTCGGCGAGCACCTGATCGGCGTGGGGAATCGATTGCAGCACGTGACGGCAGACGGTGAGGTCGAAGCTGTGCTCGGCCGCGTCGAGCGCGAAAATGCTCTGGTGCTCGAAGCTCACGCGCGAGCCGAGCGCGGCAAAGCGCGATCGCGCGAGTTCCAGGTGCGCATCGATGATGTCGACGCCGAGAACGCGCGCCCGTGGAAACAGTTCCGCCAGCCGCGCCGCGGCCTCGCCCGTACCGCAGCCGGCGTCGAGAATGCGTGGCGCCACCGGCAAGCGCGTAGCGGCGCAGCAAGGGGGCTTCCTGCGGCCAGATGGCCTGCGCCTGCGCCGACAGATTGCGCACCATCGATTCGTCGGCCATCTGCTTGCCCTGCGGATTGAGATCGGTCACGACCGGCTCCTGGTTTTGAGTCTCCGCAAGATTATCCGAAATTCCACGATGGCCACAGCCGCGCCGGGATATGGTCCAATATCCGGCCGGCGGGAAAAAGTTGCCGCATCGCTCTTCCGTTACCTTCATTGCAGATGGAGTGAAACTTGGACGTTCGTGCCGCTGTCGCGCATCGGGCTGTCGTGCGCTACTGACGGCATCCGGAGCAAACCGCGCGATGAACTATGGTGGGTGGTCGACCCCGCGCCTGGCCCGCATGCACAAGGTGATGGCCGGCCACGTCGCGCGCGGCGACCTGCCGGGGCTGGTCACGCTCGTCAGCCGGCGCGGCGAAGTGCACGTCGACGCCATCGGGCGGCAGGCCATCGGCGGCACGCCGATGCGGCGCGACACGATCTTTCGTATCACCTCGATGACCAAGCCGATCACCGCCGTCGCGGCGATGGTCCTGGTCGAGGAATGCAAGCTGCGGCTCGACGAGCCGGTAGAGCGGCTGCTGCCCGAACTCGCCAATCGCAAGGTCCTGCAGCGGCTCGACGGACCGCTCGACGCGACCGTGCCCGCGCACCGGCCGATCACCGTGCGCGATCTGCTCACTTTCCGCCTCGGCTTCGGCTACATCATGGCGCCAGGCCTCATGCCGATCCAGCAGGCCGTGAACAAGCTTCAGGTGCTGACGCTCGGGCCACCGACGCCGCCGACACCGCACGCACCCGACGAATGGCTCCGCCGCTTTGCAACGCTCCCGCTGATGCACCAGCCCGGCGAGAAGTGGATGTACAACACCGGATTTCACGTGCTGAGCGTGCTGATCGCGCGCGCCGCCGGCCAGACGCTGGAAACGTTTCTGAGCGAGCGGATTTTCACGCCGCTGGGCATGAAGGACACCGGATTCGTCGTGCCCGCAGCGAAGCTCGGCCGGCTGGCGACCTGCTACCAGTTCCACGCCGCGACCGGAGAACTCGAAATCTTCGATGGCGTCGACAACAGCCAATGGAGCCGCCCGCCCGCATTCCAGGATGGCGGCGCCGGGCTGGTCTCGACGGTCGACGACTATCTTGCCTTCGCCCAGATGATGTTGAATCATGGCAACCTGGGCCATCAGCGGATCCTGTCGCGTCCGGCCGTGCGAGGCGATGATCACCGACCAGCTCACGCCGGCGCAGAAGGCGGCGTCGCCCTTCGCTCCCGGATTCTGGGACAGCCGCGGCTGGGGGCTCGGTTTGTCGATCGTCACCCGACGCGACAACGTTGCGGCGGTTCCCGGACGCTACGGCTGGGATGGCGGCTACGGCACGTCCTGGTATTCTGATCCAAGCGAGGGACTCATCGGAATCCTGATGACCCAACGTCTGTGGACATCGCCCAGCCCGCCGGATGTCTGCCAGGATTTCTGGACGTCAGCGTACCAGGCGATCGACGACTGACACGAAAGGGACCTAGCGGAGGTCGCGCAGATGTCCCAGTCGCGTCACGACAGCTTCCGATTGCAACTACGCAGACAGGAGATACCATGACCCAACTCAATGCCTACCTGTTCTTCGATGGCACCTGCGCCGAAGCGATGCGTTTCTACGAGCGCACGCTGGGCGGCAAGATCGAAATGATGATGACGCACGCACAGTCGCCGATGGCCGCGCAATCTCCTCCCGGGTCCGCCGATCGCATCATGCACGCCCGTCTGGTCCTCGACGGCGGCGTGTTGATGGCATCCGACGCGATGGCCGGCAAGCCCTACGAGGGAATGCACGGATTCTCGCTGTCGCTGACCTACCCGACGGTGGCCGAGGGCAAGCGGATCTTCGACGCGCTGGGCGCCGGTGGCCGCGTGGTGATGCCCTATGAGAAGACGTTCTGGGTCGAAACCTTCGGCATGGTCGTCGACCGCTTCGGCACGCGCTGGATGATCAGTGGAGGCAAGGCCAACAACTAGGGAGGGCTCCATGCTCAAGACCATCGCCATCATCATCGTCGTCCTGGTCGCTGCGATTCTCGGTTATGCGGCCACCCGGCCAGACAGTTTTCGCGTCGAGCGCACGACGACGATCAAGGCCCCGCCCGAGAAGATCTACGCGCTCATCGACGACTTCCATCGCTGGGATGCCTGGTCGCCGTGGGAGAAGCTGGACCCGGCGATGAAGAAGACCTTCAGCGGTGCGGCGTCCGGCAAGGGCGCCGCGTATGCGTGGCAAGGCGACAACAAGGTCGGCGAGGGACGCATGGAAATCGCCGATTCGACGCCGTCGTCGAAAGTCGTGATCAAGCTGGATTTCATCAAGCCCTTCGAAGGCCACGACATCACCGAGTTCAGCCTGGAGCCGAAGGGCGACACCACCAACGTGAGTTGGGTCATGTCCGGCCCCGTTCCCTACTTCGCCAAAGTCATGGGAATCTTCGCCAGCATGGACAGCATGATCGGCAAGGACTTCGAAAAGGGCCTCGCCAATCTCAAGGCCGTCGCGGAAAAGTAGCGACACACGCGACAAGGCGAACGGCGGTTTACGAGCACTCGACGAACCTGGAGGCACGATGAGCTACGTTGACGGCTTTGTGGTCCCGGTACCCATGAAAAATCTGCCGGCGTACCGGCGCTTGGCGAGGTTGGCCGGGAAAGTCTGGCGCGAGCATGGCGCCCTCGACTACAAGGAGTGGATAAGCGACGACGTCAAAGTCGGCAAGCTCACGTCGTTTCCGCGCAGCGTCAAGCTCAAGCCTGGCGAGACGGTGGTGTTCTCGTGGATCGTGTACAAGTCGCGCGCGCATCGCGATCGCGTCAATGCCAAAGTGATGGCCGATCCGCGACTGGCCAACATGATGGACCTGAAGAAGATTCCTTTCGACGGCAAGCGCCTGATCTATGGCGGATTCAAGATTCTCGTCGCCGCGTAGGCATTTCAACTTAGCGGCAGCATGACGAACTTCTGGTACGCGGGTCGGCGCGCCAGGGTGTCGAACCACCGTTGCAGGTTGGGCAGTGCCGGGCGTTCGATCGGCAGAGCCATCCAGCGCCAGACGCCGCAGCCGAGCGGAATATCGCCCATCGTGAACTTGTTTCCCGCCAGGTACTCGTGCGTCCTGAGGTGCGCGTCGACGACCTGAAGCACCTCCGCGCTCTTCAGCCGCGAATCCTCCAGCGCGCGCGGATCGCGCTTGTCCGGTGCGGTCCGGACGAGCCCCAGGAACAGACCGCGCATGGCGGGCCAGAACGTGGTGAGCTGCCAGTCCATCCAGCGATCGGCCTCGGCTCGCGTATTGAGATCCACCGGCCAGAGGCCGCCGGCGGCATGCTTCGCCGCCAGATAGCGGACGATGGCGTTGGACTCCCACAGCACGAAGCCGTCGTCCTCGATCGTCGGTACCAGGCCGTTGGGATTGAGTTGGCGATACTGCGGCGTGTTCACGACCCCGAAAGCCATGCCGGCATCGATACGCTCGTAGCCGATCGCCATCTCCTCGCAGCACCACAGCACTTTCTGGACATTGACCGAATTGTTCCTTCCCCAGACGACGAGCATGAGCAACCTCCGGCAGTGAGCAGGTAGGCGACTTTATCCCACCGGGCACGCAGGCTACAATGACTGCCGGCGCAATTGCCCGCAACGGAGCGACTCCTATGGAACGCAAGACAGCAAGTGATTTTCCTCAGGAAGTGCTGAATCTGTTCGATGGCTACGTCCACGGCTGGATCGACCGCCGCGAGTTTCTGGATCGCGCGGGCAAATACGCCGTTGGCGGCTTCACCGCGGCGGCGATGCTCGAGAGCCTGCGCCCGAACTTTGCACTCGGCCAGCAGATTGCCAAGGACGACGCGCGCATCAAGACCGAATATCTGACCTACCCTTCGCCGCAAGGCTCGGGGACCATGCGCGGATACTTCGCGCGGCCGGCGAATCCCGCGGGGAAATTGCCAGGGGTACTCGTCATCCACGAGAATCGCGGCCTCAATCCGCATATCGAAGATGTAACGCGGCGATTCGCTCTGGCCAACTTCGTCGCCTTCGCGCCGGACGCGCTCACGCCCCTCGGCGGATATCCGGGCGATGAAGAGAAGGCGGTGCAGATGTTTGGCACGCTGGACGCGACCAAGCGCACCGAAGACCTGATCGCCGCCTACGCGGTGCTGAAGGCGCGGCCCGAATGCACGGGCAAGATTGGCGCCGTGGGCTTCTGCTTCGGTGGAACCACGGTCAACCTGTTTGCGACGCGACTGCCGGATCTCGCGGCGGCGGTGCCGTTCTACGGCGGCCAGCCCAGCGCTGACAGCGTGGCGAAGATCAAGGCGCCGCTGATGATCCACTACGCGGGCCTCGACGAGCGCATCAACGGCGGCTGGCCAGCGTACGAGGCGGCGCTCAAGGCGAACGGCGTGAAGTACCAGATGTTCATGTATCCGAACACCAATCACGGCTTTCACAACGACACGACGCCGCGCTACGACGAGGCCGCCGCCAAACTCGCGTGGTCGCGCACGCTGGCATTCTTGAACGAGAACCTGAGGACCTGAGCGCCGCTCCCTCGTCGCGACTGAAGACGATGGCGCGCAACCCGCCGTGAGTTGGCAGTTCGGGGTTCCGGCCACGCTGGCGATCGCCGCGCTCGTGCTCGTTGTCGGCCGCAGGCTGATCGAGCACGTCGCGTTCCTGCGCAAGTATTCGATCCCCGAACCGGTCGTCGGCGGGCTCGTGGCCGCGCTGCTCATCACCCTCGTGCACGTCGCCGGGGTGAAGGTGAGCTTCGACACCTCGATGCAGCCCGGCCTAATGCTCGCGTTCTTCGCCACCATCGGCCTCGGCGCCGACGCGCGCATGCTCGCGCGCGGCGGGATTCCCCTGCTGATGTTCAGCGCCTGCGTCGTCGGCATGCTGATCATGCAGAACATGATCGGCGTCGGCGCCGCGTGGGCCATGGGCCTCGACCCGCTGATCGGCCTGATCGCCGGGTCGGTGACGATGGCGGGCGGCCACGGCACCGGTGCGGCGTGGGGCCAGCGCTTCGCCGAGAACTTCGGTCTCGCTGCCGCGCCCGGGATCGCGCTCGCGGCGGCGACGTTTGGCCTGATGATGGGCGGACTCATCGGCGGGCCCGTGGCGCAGCGACTGATCGAGCGACTCAAGGCGCACGGCGCGCCCCTCGGCGTAGCGCAGACCGAGGCGATGGCGCACGACGCGGCCGAAGCCGCCGGCGCATTCACGCCGCAACGGCTCACGGTGACGATCCTGCTGATCGCCGCCAGCATCGCGCTCGGCGCCGCGCTGTCGCGCCTCGCTGAAAATCCGACGTTCACGCTGCCGACTTTCGTGTGGACGCTGTTCGTCGGCGCCGTGCTTCGCAACGGTCTGGCCATGGCAAAGCTGCACGAGATCGACGGCGAGGCACTCGACTTCGCGGGCAGCGTGGCGCTCGCGCTGTTCCTCGCCATGGCGCTGATGAGCCTGCGGCTGTGGGAACTGGCCGCGCTCGCGCTGCCGATGTTCGTGATCCTCGCGCTGCAGGCAATCGGCGTGGCGCTGTTCACCACGCTCATCACCTTCCGCGTCATGGGTTCGAACTACGAAGCGGCTGCGCTGGTCGCCGGCCAATGCGGATTCGGGCTCGGCGCGACACCGACCGCCATCGCTAACATGCACGCGGTGTGCGAACGCTACGGCTACGCGCCGCTGGCCTTCATCCTGGTTCCGGTGGTCGGGGCATTCCTGATCGACATCGCCAACGCCATCGTCATCAGCGCGTTCGCGGGATTCATTCCGGCGCTGCGCTAGCCAAGCCGGGATGGACCACGGTTTCTCGGCAATCCGCGGGCGATACCCACTATTCGGTGATGCGCGGCGCGTCAGCGTAGCGCGCCACCGTTGGTCAACCACCGGTCGAGCGGGCGTTGCTGCGCGTTGCGATAGGCGATGCACTGATCGATCCGCTCGAGCGCATTGGCGTAACTGCGCGGCCCGCCGTCGACGCTGCGCATGCGTTCGGCGAATGCAGTCACGAACAGCGCCCGCTCATCCGCGGAGCACGCGGCGGATGCCCAGAAAGGTAGCCGCTGCGTACTGTCCCCGGCGATCTGTTTCGCCAGCGCATCGAAGTTGCGATCGACCCAGATCAGCGCGCTGACGCGCGCGCTTTCGTTCTCCAGCGCGCCCGCGAGGATCTGCAGCGCGTCCAGAGGCTCGAAGGTTGCGTCTAGCACCAACGTCAGGGCGGCGCGCTGTTGCGGCTGCGCGCGGAATCCGCCCAGCGCGCGCAAAGTGTCGCGTCGAACCCGCGCATCGCGCATCGACTTGGCGACCGAGGCGATGTGCCTGTACAAGGCCGTCGCGTCGCGGTCCGCCGTGTGTGTTGCCGTCCAGAGCAGATCATGGCGGACGTCGGCGGGCACGGCATGCGCGTCCCCCGGCCAGCGCATCGTTCGCGCCCGTGCGTCGCGTGCGAGTTCGACGTCCTCGCCGCGATCCGCGACGAGCGGCAGCAGTTCGCGGCGCAACCGCTGCGTATCGGCGTCCTCGCCCGCCCGCAGCTCCCAGCCGAGATCACGGGCGCGCGGTCCGAACTTGGCGCGCACCCACTTTGCGTATCGCGTGCGGTTGGTACCCTGCGTAAGCGCAAGCGGCACGTCACCGGCGATCGCCGACGCCTGGCGGTACACGCGCGGGTCGCTCTGCCGCACAGCGATCGCGGCGAGTTCCAGCGCCTCGGGTTGCGGAATCGCCGCCGCGCTGGCAAGGATGTTGGCGTCTCGCAGCAGGAAGACCCAGTCCAGCGGACCCAGGGCGTGCGCCGCGGCAGGCAACTTCCCGTAGAGCTGCGACGACAGCACCGGCATGAAATAGCCGACCCCGGCGCGGTTTGCGACCACCCATTCCGGGCAGGTCGGTGTGCCCAGTTTTAGCTCGGTCTGCGCGTCGCGAACCAGCGTGCACTGGTCATTGGTCTGCGCTGCGCCGCCGAACTTAAAACAGGCCGGGAAGGTCCAGCGCGCATCCGGGTCGATGTTCGAACCCATTGGGGCGAAACGCGATTGGCTCAAATGGAGCGTCGGGTCGCCCCCGCAGTCGAGATTCACTGCGAGCGCAGGCACACCCGGCCGGTCGACGAAAGCGCGGAACGCCGGCATGACGACCTCATCTTCGGCCGCGAGCGCCGCGAAGAAATCGTCGGCGGTTGCCACGCCCCAGGCATGCTTCCCCATGTACCGGCGGACGCCATCGCGGAATTTCTCCGGGCCGAGCCAGTCTTCGAACATCACGAGTAGTGCGGCGCCCTTCTGGTAGGAGATGCTATCGAACGCACTGATGACATCGCTTCGAACCTCGATCGGCTGGCGAACGCGCCGCGCCGAAGCCAGCCGGTCATTCTCGATCGCCCGTTGCCGGGTCCCGCTGCGGGTGAAGTTCCAGCGCCACTCGGGCTTCACCTCGTCTGTGATCTTGGTTCCCATCCAGGTTGCAAAGGACTCGTTGAGCCAGATGTCGTCCCACCAGGCCGGGGTCACCAGGTTGCCGAACCACTGATGCGAAATCTCGTGCGCCGCAGCGGAAACATATTCCTGCCGGAAGTTCGTGGTGTCCTCGTCGGGCGTGGCCAGGAGAATCGACTGGTCGTACGTGATGAGTCCGACGTTCTCCATCGCACCGAAGAAAAACCCCGAATTGGGCATCGTGATGCTGTCGAGCTTCGGAAACGGAAACGGTTGCCCGAAATACGCCTCGAGTCTCTCGACGATTGCCGGCGTCACGCTCGCCGCATAGGCAGCTTCCGCCGCACGGCCCCTCGGCGCGATGTAGCGTAGCGGCGTCGCATTCTTTCCGGCGGTGCCCCCGTCGAGCACATCCCAGGGGCCGACTGCGATCGCCACCAGATACGAAGCGATCGGGGGCGACGTGCGGAAGCTGACTTCGCGCCAGCCCGGCGCGGATGCCCGCTCAGCCTCGATCGGCATGTTCGAAAACGCGCGCTGACCCTCGGGCACAGTCAGCACAATGCGCCAGGTCGCGCGAAAGCGCGGTTCGTCGAAGCAGGGGAACGCTCGTCGTGCGTACAGCGGTTCCATCTGCGTGAGCACGTACCAGTCGTCTCTATCCTTCTGCCGGAACAGCCCGGCGACGTCGGTCGTGCTGAGCGTTCCCACGAAGCGCAGCGTGAGGCGCACGTCTCCTGCAGCCAGAGGTCGTGCGAATCGCAGTCCGACGACGTCCTTGCTGCCGGCGACGATGTCGACGGCCATTACCATGCCCGGAACGTCGACAGCGCGAGCGTCACCGATCTCGAGGTCCGTGGCGTTGATCCAGATGAGGTCGGTCGGTACCGCGATCCGGACGTCGATCGTCACGGTCCCGGAATACGTAGCGGCATTCGCGTCGAGTCTGAGCTGCAGGTCGTATGCCAGGGGAACGACCGTGTCGGAAAGCTTGAGCTCCGGCGGCGACGGCGCTTGCGCTGCGGCGCACATGGCGATGGCGAACAGCAGTGCCATGGCGACGGCGAACGCGCTCCGCGTGCCCGGAACGGACCTTCGCATCATCGCCACTACGGACCCGCCGCAGCTGAGATATCGCCGAATCCCAGCTTGAACACCTGCTCGTCGCGCATCGCGGCGCCCTCCGCGCGAAGGCGCTCGAGTTCGGGCGCGGGCAATGCGGCAGCCAGCAATGGATCGAGGCGGGCGCGCAATTGCGCTGCGTTCGGCCGCACGGGGTCGCCGGTACGGAGATGGACTGCGTCGTCGCGGCCGACGATGCGTGCCGCGTCGGCCAGCCGTCCCTGCAGCGCCGCGAGCAGCGCAAGTGGCGCGAACAGCCGATATTCATCACCTTCCTGCAGAAGAAGCGCATGCGCCCTGCGTCCGGCGGCGATCGCCTCGTCAAACCGGTTGAGCAGGATCAGGGCGATCATCGCGTTGTTGCACAGATGCCCCGCCCCCGCACCAACGCCGGCGCCGAGAGCGTCGAGCCTGGCGATGGCGGCGCGTGCGTGTTCCAATGCGGCATCTGGTCGCCCGAGGAGAAGTTCGATCGCTGTGACGTTGGACATCGCGAACTGCTCGCCGAACAGGTTCCCTCCCGAGCGGTTGATCGCCACCTGCTGCTGCGCGCAGGCGAGCGCTTCCTCGTTGCGACCGAGCCGCGCATACCACCAGCAGCGGGCGAACTGCAGGTTGGCCCGTTGCCGTGCCGGCCAGTTGGGACGTTCCAGCCGCGCCGCCTCAGCGATGGCCTGCCCCATTTCCTCGGCCGTGCCAAAGCGCAAGCCTTGCACCGCGGCGCACACCAGGGCGTCGTGGCGACGGCTGTCGTCGCCCAACCGCTGAAAGAGCGCAGCCGCCCGCGACGCTGCTTCGAAACTTTCTCGGCACATGGAATAGATGCCGAGCCTGGCCACCGTGAACCAGTACCGTGCCGCGTCGCGCGGCGAGACTCCATCGTGCACGTGCTGTCGCAACGCCAGACATCTTTCGAGGCCTTCGGCAAGATGAAAAGTAGCGAACCACACGTGGACGGACACGCTCACCAGGGGTAGAACAAGATCGGCACCTTCGGCGGCCGTCGCCACCCACCCGAGCGCGGCACGCAGGTTGTCGAGTTCCGCCGCGGCGGCCATCACGTCGGCTTGCGTGACCGACCAGCGCCGATCGTCACGTTCATACGCGTCGAGGAAAGCGAGCATCGCTTCGGCATGCCGCCGCAGCATGCGTTGCGTCTCGCCGGCGTCGGCGAGCCGCTCGAGCGCGTATGCACGCGTCGTTTCCAGCAGTCGATAGCGCGGGACCGGATCGCCCTCGGCAAGCACGAGCGACTTGTCGACGAGTGCACCGAGAAGATCGAGCGCGCCCCAGGCGTCGATGCGATCGTCGCTCGCGACGTGCTGCGCGGACTCGAGCGAGAAACTGCCGGCGAAGATGCCGAGCCGCCGGAACACGGTCTGCTCGTCCGGGGTCAGCAGGCCGTGGCTCCATTCCAAGGTCGCCCGCAGCGTCTGGTGCCGGCGCAGGACAACGCGTGAACCCGCGGTGAGCACATTGAAGCGCTCGTCGAGGCGCGAGCGCAAACCCTCGACGCCGAGCAATGGGACCCGCGCCGCGGCAAGTTCGATCGCGAGCGGAATGCCGTCCAACCGTCGGCAGATCTCGATGACCGCCGGTGTGTGCGCGGGCGTCAATACGAATTTCGAAGCGACGCCTTGTGCGCGCGCGACGAAGAGTTCGACCGCGCCCGCCTGCATCGCGTTCGCCGCGCCATCGTCGGCGGGTATCGCCAGCGCACCCACGCGATAGACATGTTCTTCCACGGTTTTCAGCGATTCCTGGCTGGTCACCAGAAAGCGCACGCGCGGCGCGGCGGCGCGCACCGTTTCGATGAACTCCGCGACAGCCTCGGTCAGGTGCTCGCAATTGTCGAGCACGAGCAGCAGTCGCTGCGACGCGAGTAGCGACGCGACAGCGACGGCAGGGCGGTCGTTGGGGAGTTGCATGCCCAACGCGCGCGCCACGGCCGACGGCACCAGTGCGCCGTCGCTCAACGCCGCCAGCTCGACCCACCAGACCCCGTCGGGAACATCGGCGGCAGACTCCGCTGCGACCTCCGCTGCGACCGCCTGGGCTACGCGCGTTTTGCCGATGCCGCCCGCACCGACGATCGTCAGCACCACATGCTGGCGCAGCAGTTCCTTGATCGTCGCCAGATCCTGCGCGCGGCCATAAAGCGACAGCAGCTGCCTCGGCAGATTCGTGCGCGCCCGCATCGGTTCCGGCGCCGCAGCCGACGCGGAAGACACGCTGGCTGCGGACGCGCCATCCGGCGCAACCGCGGCTCGTGCCCTCGACCGGCAGCTCGAATCGATAGCCGCGTCCCGGAATGGTGGCGAGCGCGCTTTGACCCAGCAACTTGCGCAGGGTGGAAACCTGCACCTGCAGGTTGTTCTCCTCCACTACCAGGCCGGGCCAGACGAGCGCGATCAGCTCGTTCTTCGCTACCAGCTGCCCCGCCCGCTCGACGAGCACCACGAGCAGATCGAACGCGCGTGCGCCGAGCGCGACCGGCTGGCCGTCCGCCAGCAGGCGTCGCTGCTCCGGCTGCAGGTCGAAGCGGCCGAAGCGGTACGACCCGTGTTCTTCGCGTTTCGTGGCGGCGTTGCTCAACGTTCACTCCTATGGGGTGATTGAAGTCTATCGCGCAAATCCTGCCGCCGGGAGAGGGGCGACTGCAGGTTTCAGGCACGTTTAAGGCATCCTTCAGGACTGAAGGTGGGGTTCAGGCGGACATTGGCATCGTCGTCAACGTCACCCCAAGGAGAACCGCCATGCAAGTCACGAACCGGACCCCCAAGATCGTCGTCGCGCTGTGCATCGTGCTGGCAGCTGCCGCCTTGATTGGCGCCACCGTCTGGACGCCCGCCAAGAATGCCCCTGCCACGTCGCCGCTGACGAAGCCCGAAGCCCTGGCGCCGATGACGGGAACCTTCACCGGCGAATACGAGAGCGGCGTCCCGGTCTACCGGCTGCCGGCCATCGCCATCACCGCAAGCCGGGCCGAAATGGCCGAATTGGCGCAAGCAGACCGCGTCGCCGGGAAGTAGCGGTAGACTACGGCCCTCGATCGGGAGCGAGCCACGTCCGGCTCGGTCCGATCGTTGCGCCCATGCCGCCAATCATCGCCATATCGGACATCTGCAAGACCTACGCCTCCGGTTTCCAGGCGCTCAAGAACATCAATCTCGACATCCGCCGCGGCGAGATCTTCGCCCTGCTCGGCCCCAATGGCGCCGGCAAGACGACGCTGATCGGCACCATCTGCGGCATCGTCCGACCAACGGCCGGGCAAGTGACGGTCGACGGTCACGACATCATCCGCGACTACCGCGCCGCACGGGCGATGATCGGTCTCGTGCCGCAGGAGCTGACGACCGATGCGTTCGAGTCGGTATGGAACACGGTGTCCTTCAGCCGCGGGCTGTTCGGCCGGGCTGCCAATCCGGCGCACATCGAAAAAGTGCTCAGGGACCTTTCGCTGTGGACCAAGAAGGACAGCAAGGTCATGACGCTGTCCGGGGGCATGAAGCGGCGCCTGCTGATCGCCAAGGCGCTGTCGCACGAGCCGCAAGTCCTATTCCTCGACGAGCCGACCGCCGGCGTCGACGTCGAGCTGCGCAAAGACATGTGGGAGCTGGTGCGCACGCTGCGCGCCGGCGGCGTGACCATCATCCTGACCACGCACTACATCGACGAAGCCGAACAGATGGCCGACCGCGTCGGCGTGATCAGCAAAGGCGAGATCATCCTGGTCGAGGACAAGGTCGAGCTCATGCGCAAGCTGGGCAAGAAGCAACTGACGCTGCAATTGCAGCAGCCGCTGGAACAGGTACCGCCCGCGCTCGCCGGTCTCCGCCTGGAGCTGTCGGGCGGCGGCAGCGAACTCATCTACACCTACGACTCGCAGGGGACGCAACCCGGCATCGCCGCGTTGCTCGAAGATCTCGACCGCGCCGGCATCCGTTTCAAGGATTTGCACACGACCGAGACTTCGCTGGAAGACATCTTCGTCAGCCTGGTGCGGGAGGAGCATTGAACGTCCACGCCATGCGCGCGATCTACCGCTTCGAGATGGCGCGCACCCGACGCACGCTGATGCAAAGCATCATCTCGCCGGTGTTGTCGACCTCGCTCTATTTCGTGGTCTTCGGCGCGGCGATCGGCTCGCGCATCCAGGAAGTGGAGGGCATCAGCTATGGCGCATTCATCGTGCCGGGGCTGATCATGCTGTCGCTGCTGACGCAGAGCATCGCCAACGCGTCGTTCGGGATCTACTTTCCCAAGTTCACGGGCACGATCTACGAGCTGCTGTCGGCGCCGGTCTCCTATCTCGAGATCGTCGTGAGCTATGTCGGGGCGGCAGCGACGAAATCGATCATCCTCGGCCTGATCATCCTGGCGACGGCGGAACTGTTCGTGCCGATGAAGATCGTGCATCCGCTGTGGATGATCGTGTTCCTGCTGCTCACCGCGGTGACCTTCAGCCTCGTCGGATTCATCATCGGCATCTGGGCCGATGGCTTCGAGAAGCTGCAACTGGTGCCGCTGCTGGTCATCACGCCGCTGACCTTTCTCGGCGGAAGCTTCTACGCTATCGACATGCTGCCGCCGTTCTGGCAGAAGGTCAGCCTGTTCAATCCTGTCGTCTATCTGATCAGCGGCTTTCGCTGGAGCTTCTTCGACATCGCCGATGTCAGCGTCGCGGTGAGCATCGGCATGACACTGGTGTTCCTGGCCATTTCGCTGGCGATCGTGGCATGGATCTTCAGGACGGGATATCGGCTCAAGACCTAGCCAGGACCGTGGTCTGTCCTGGGTTTGCCCATGCGAATATTCGCGGTATTCGCCGCTGCGCATTCATGCGACGCGACCGTCGTCCGAATGCGATCATCGGGCTGCACAATCAATACCCATTCGATACGAGGAGATCGCCATGCCTGATCACGAAGCCGTCGTCGTTCGCGCCTACGCCAGTCCCACCCTGGTGCTGCTCGGCATGGATTGGCCCGCGGGTGCCAAGCACGCGGATTTCCTCGGCTTTTCCATCCGCCGCTCGCCGGGATACGGCAAGACGGGGACGCCGCAGTTCCTGTTCAACAAGCTCGACTTCGTCCCGCTGAAAAAGGGCGACAAGCCGCGCACCTCCGATCGTGCGCCCATTCAGAAATTCCAGTGGTGGGACGGCGGCATCGGCCCCAAGGACACGGGGAAGCACTTGCGCTACACCATCACGCCGATCCGCGGCACCGGTGCCAAGGATCTGCATCCGGTCGACGCGGCGGCGGTCACGGTAGAGGTGGTCGTACCCGCGCCCGTCGTCGGGGGGATCGGAACCTGGTTCAATCGCGCCGTGGTGTCGTCGCAAAGCTATTCGGCCATCAAGAACAAGCCGCTGGCGACGCGCATGACCTGGCTCGCGAACGGCATCGAGCGGGCAGTCCCCGACTTCCTCGGAAGCACCAAGCGTTTCGACTGCGGCATTTATCACCTGACCGACAAGTGGAAAATCACGCCGGCCATGAAGCAATTCCCGGGTCCGTTCGACGTGGTCTATTTCTTCAAGAAGCCCTCGGCCAAGGGCAAGGGTGGGGACAAGACCAATGTGCCAGCGGTCAGTCTCCTGCAAACGTCGAAGAAGCTGTTTCACGAACGCACGCACATTCGCTCGCTGATGCACGACAAATATGTCGTCGCGTACTCGGGCACCAAGCCACATGCGGTGCTGATGGGATCGATGAACTTCACGCCGGAGGCCGCGACCGTGCAGGCCAACCTCTTGCATGCCTTCGCCTCGCCGGAACTCGCGGCGCTGTATGCGCAGCGTCACGCACTGCTGGCCGGCGATCCGCCGACGGCGGAAACCGCCGCGCACGCCAAATGGCAGGCCGTGCACGACGTTCCCGGCACCGCGATCCGCGCGATCTTCACGCCGGAACCGACGGGCAAACGTTCGTCGATCGACGTCGTGATCAACGCGGTGCAAGGCGCGCATTCGTCGGTGTTCTTCTGCATGTTCTCACCCACCGACGAGAAACTGCTCAAGGCACTCCTGGACGCGGGCGACCAGGGCAAGATCATGTACGGCCTGCTCAACAGCATTCCCGACCCCGCCAAGGCGAAGAAGACCGGAGGCAAGAATACGGCGAAGCAGCAGATCATGGTCGAGGTGTTCAATCGCTCGCGCAAGGATCGCAAGGCGGTCACCTACGACTACTTCCGGCCCGGAAGCGCGCCGCGCGGGTTCCTGCCCGAACTCTCCGGCATCGACACGCGCAGCTTCAGCCTGCAGCCGCCGGGCAACAATGTTCCGGCGGTGCACATTCATCACAAGTTCCTGGTGATCGACGGCGATACCGCCAGCCCGACGATCTACACCGGATCGGCGAACATGAGCTCCAATTCGACCAACTTCAACGACGAGAACCTGCTCGAGATCAAGGGCAATACGGCGCTCGGCCGCTTGTACGTCGCCGAATTCCTGCGCCTTTACAATCACTACCGCGCGCGCGCCGTGTGGGAATTCACGCATGGACCCAAGGCGAAGAAGAAGGTGAAGGCAGGCGCCGCGGATGATCCGCTGGTGCTGAAGAAGACGCGCGACGAGTGGGTCAACGACGCGTATCGCCAGGGGACCGCGGCGTTCGCCTCGCGCGTCAGGCTGGCGGGTGGGGCGTAGGCCATGTCCACCCGTCTGTTCACACCCTTCAAGCTTCGCAACCTCACGCTCGCCAACCGCATCATCGTCTCCCCGATGTGCCAGTACTCCGCAGTGGACGGCTGCGCCACCGACTGGCACACCGTGCACTGGGGTCAGCTACTGCAATCGGGTGCGGGCATGTTCACCATCGAAGCCACCGCGGTGTCGGCGATCGGCCGCATCACCCATGGCTGCCTCGGCCTGTATGACGATGCCTGCGAACATGCGCTGAGCACGCGTCTGGCGATCGCACGCGCGAACGCTCCCGCGATGCCGGTCGCCATCCAGCTGGCGCACGCGGGCCGGAAGGGTTCGTCGAAGGTTCCATGGGAAGGCGGGCAATTGATTCCCGTCGCCGAGGGAGGATGGGTGCCTGTGGCCCCGTCGGCGATTGCACTGCACGCGCACGAACCGCTGCCCGCGGTGCTGGATGCGGCAGGTCTCGCGCAGATCAAGCGCGACTTCGTCGAGGCCGCACGGCGTGCGCGGCGCATCGGCCTCGACGCAATCGAATTGCATTGCGCGCATGGCTACCTGCTCAACGAGTTCCTGTCGCCGCTGTCGAACCAGCGTGACGATGCGTACGGCGGATCGTTCGACAACCGCATTCGTTTCCCGCTGGAAGTGTTCGCGGCCGTGCGCGACGTGTGGCCGCAAGGCAAGCCGATGGGCGTGCGCCTATCGACGACCGACTGGGTCGACGGCGGCTGGACCATCGACGATTCCATCGTGCTCGCGCAGCGCCTCAAGGCTGCCGGCTGCGATTGGATCGACGCCTCGAGCGGCGGTATCTCGCCGGCGCAGAAGATTGCGTTGGGACCGGGCTATCAGGTGCCGCTCGCGCGCGCGATACGACGCGCAACCGCGATGCCGACCATGGCGGTCGGGCTCATCACCGACCCGAAGCAGGCCGAAGCGATCGTCGCGTCGGGCGATGCCGACCTGGTGGCGATGGCGCGGGCGCTGCTCTGGAACCCCCGCTGGCCGTGGCACGCCGCGGCCGTGCTCGGCGCGCAGGTCCAGGCGCCCCAGCAGTACTGGCGAGCGGCACCGCGCGAGGCCGCCAACGTCCTCGCCAACGCGAAGATCGGCATGCGGTAGGGCGCAGGACCTGGGCGTTAGCCCGGAGCGGCGCCCTGCGTCGCGGTGTACACGGAATACAGCGACTGGCTGGCCGCCATGAACAGGCGATTGCGCTTGGGTCCGCCGAAGCAGACGTTGCCGCAGATCTCGGGCAGCCTGATACGTCCGATGAGCTGACCCTGTGGCGTCCACACGGTCACCCCGCTGTAACCCACGTTGCGCCCGGCATTGCTCGACACCCAGAGGTTGCCATCCACATCGGCGCGCACACCGTCCGGCCCGCACTTCACGCCGTCGACCATGAAGCTGCTGAACAGCTTGCCGTTGGACAGCTTGTTGTCCGATCCAACGTCGAACACGTACATGTCGCCCTTCCCGCCCGCACCCGTGTCGCCGGGGCCCTGGCCCGTGCTGATCACGTACAGCTTCTTGTAGTCGGGCGAGAAACAAATGCCGTTGGGGTCGGGGACCTGATCCTCGCGCACGACGAGGTCGACCTTGCCGCTCGTGTCCACGCGGTAGACGCTCGTGGGCAACTCGCGCTTGTAGCCGCCGAGTTCGGGCGGCTGCCCCAGCCGCGGATTGAGCCGCCCGGCCTTGTTCGCGGGGCCGCCCGCGGCATCGACCGTCCCTTCGTAGAGCTGCGCGCCATACGGCGGGTCGGTGAACCAGTAGCTGCCGTCGGGGTGCGGCACGATGTCGTTGGGCGAATTCAGCCGCTTGCCATCGAATTGCGACGCGATGATGGTCACCGAACCGTCCAGTTCGTACCGCACCACGCGCCGCGTCACGTGCTCGCAGGAAAGCTGCCGGCCCTGGAAATCGAAGGTGTTGCCATTGCTGTTGTTCGACGGTGCGCGGAACACGCTGACATGGCCGTCGTCGTCGATCCAACGGAGCTGACGGTTGTTTGGAATGTCGCTCCAGACCAGATACCTACCCACCGAACTCCAGGCCGGCCCTTCCGACCACAAAGCCCCGGTCCACAGTCGTTGGATCGGGGCGTTGGGCTGCCGGAGGCCATTGAAGGCCGGCTCGACGGTGAGGACGTCGGGATCGGTGAAGTAGGTCGTCGGCGCCCCGCGCGCGCTGAAGTCGCGCGGCGGCTGGGTGATCGTACTCGGAGGTGCAACGGGCCCGCTCGACGCGGTCTGCGCGCGCACCAATCCTGGGGCGAGCTACCGCGGCGCCGGCCACGGCCCCCAGGCTGCGAAGCATATTGCGGCGGGACATCGAACCGTTCACCAACGAATCGTTCGCTTCTTGCGCCATGGTGCACCTCCTCACACGCCGTTGAAACAAAACTGGACATAACCGTCGGTCCAACCGTCCCAGCTGCCTTTCAGCGGCTCGTCCAGCGCGCCGCAATTCACACCCCGGAATGTCACCTTCCCCGTGACGGGGCCAGGCTGGCCGTTGCCATCGAAGGTGAACGACACGGCATCGATGAAGGTTCCCCGAGGCGTGGATGCCGTCCACTTCCCGGAGAGCTCGCCGGGTAATTGATCAGCGGATTGGGCGACCGCGGTCGAGACCCCAAGCGCTACCCATGCCAGGACGATGACGATCCGCGTCGCGCTCACATGCTCCTCCTGTATTCCCCGCCCACCTCGAACAACGCGTTGGTAATCTGTCCGAGCGAGCATACGCGCACGGTATTCATCAGCTCGGCGAAGACGTTGCCATTCTCGATCACCGTGCGTTTGAGCTTCGCCAGCGCTTGCGGCGCGACCTTGGCGTTGCGCGCGTGAAACTCGGCCAGCCGCGTCAGCTGCGACTGCTTCTCTTCTTCGGTCGAGCGCGCCAGCTCGAGCTTCTTCGGCGTCTGATCGCCATGCGGATTGCGGAAGGTGTTGACCCCGATGATCGGATAGCTGCCGTCGTGCTTCTGGTGTTCGTAGTAGAGGGATTCTTCCTGGATCTTGCCGCGCTGGTAGCCGGTCTCCATCGCACCCAGCACGCCGCCGCGTTCGGAGATCGCCTCGAATTCCTTGAGCACCGCCTCCTCGACCAGATCGGTCAACTCCTCGATGATGAAGCTGCCCTGATTCGGATTCTCGTTCTTGCCGATGCCCCATTCGCGGTTGATGATCAGCTGGATCGCCATCGCGCGCCGCACCGACTCCTCGGTCGGCGTGGTGATCGCCTCGTCGTAGGCATTGGTGTGCAGGCTGTTGGTGTTGTCGTAGGTCGAGATCAGTGCCTGCAGCGTGGTGCGGATGTCGTTGAACGAGATTTCCTGCGCGTGGAGACTGCGTCCCGAGGTCTGCGAATGGAACTTGAGCTTCTGGCTGCGCTCGTTGGCGCCGTAGCGCTCGCGCATCGCCACCGCCCAGATGCGGCGTGCGACCCGGCCGATCACCGCGTACTCGGGGTCCATGCCGTAACTGAAGAAGAACGACAGGTTCGGCGCGAAGTCGTCGATATGCATGCCGCGCGCCAGATACGCCTCGACGAAGGTGAAGCCGTTGGACAGCGTGAACGCGAGCTGGCTGATCGGGTTCGCGCCGGCTTCGGCGATGTGGTAACCGGAAATCGATACCGAGTAGAAATTCTTCACGTCGTGCTGGACGAAGTATTCCTGGATGTCGCCCATCACCTTGAGGCTGAACTCGGTGGAGAAGATGCACGTGTTCTGGCCCTGGTCCTCCTTGAGGATGTCGGCCTGCACCGTGCCGCGCACGGTCGACAGCGCCCAGGCTTTTATCTTCTGCGCCTCGTCGTCGGTCGGCTCGCGCTTGTTCTCCTCGCGGAACTTGTCATGCTGCTGGTCGATCGCCGTGTTCATGTAGAAGGCAAGGATCGTCGGCGCCGGGCCGTTGATGGTCATCGACACCGAGGTCTTCGGGTCGCACAGGTCGAAGCCGGAATAGAGGACCTTCATGTCGTCGAGCGTCGCGATGGACACGCCCGAGTTGCCGACCTTGCCGTAGATGTCGGGGCGAATCGCCGGGTCGTTGCCGTAAAGCGTGACGGAATCGAACGCGGTCGACAGGCGCTTGGCCGGCATATTGTCGGCCAGCAGGTGAAAGCGCTTGTTGGTGCGGAACGCGTCGCCCTCGCCTGCGAACATGCGTGTGGGGTCCTCGTTCTCGCGCTTGAACGCGAACACGCCGGCCGTGAACGGGAAGCTGCCGGGCACATTCTCCGTCAACTGCCAGCGCAGGATTTCGCCGTCGTCCTCGTACTTCGGCAACGCGACCTTGGGCACGTGCGTGCCGGAGAGCGAAACGGTGGTTAGCGCGGAACGGATTTCCTTGCCGCGGATCTTGACCACGTATTCGTCGCCGGTATACGCCGCCTTCGTCTGCGGCCACATGGCGAGAAGCTTGCGCGCCCGAGGTTCGAGGCGCTTTTCGCGCTCGTCGATGAGCGCGTCGAGCATGTGCTCCGTGCTCGTGGTGGCGACCATGAGCTGTCGCGCCGCTTCGACGTCCGACACATGCTCACTGGCGGCCAGCCGCTCCTTGTAGGGCAGGTTCTCGTCCACCATCGCGCGCGCCGCCGTCAGCTGCTGTCGTTCACGCGCGACCTTCGCCTGCGCCTGCGCCCAGCCGTGATATCCGCGCACCGTCTCCGCGATATCGGCGAGATAGCGAGAACGTGCCGGCGGGACGATGACGTTCTGAGCCGTCGACGCGCGAGTCGCGATCGGCGGCAACTTGCCCGGACCGAGCTTCAATCCTTCCAGCGTCAGGCGTTCGCCCAGCGCCTGGTAGAGCGCGGTGACGCCGTCGTCGTTGAATCTCGCCGCGATCGTCCCGAACACCGGCATGGTGTCGGGCGCCTGCTTGAACAGCTCGCGATTGCGCTGGTATTGCTTGCGCACGTCGCGCAGCGCGTCGGCCGCGCCCTTGCGGTCGAACTTGTTGATCGCGACGAAGTCGGCGAAATCGAGCATGTCGATCTTCTCCAGCTGGCTCGCCGCGCCGAACTCCGGTGTCATGACGTAGAGCGATACGTCGACCAGGGGCACGATCGCCGCGTCGCCCTGGCCGATGCCCGAGGTTTCGACCACGATCAGGTCAAAGCCAGCCGCCTTGCATGCCGCGATGGCGTCGGGCAGCGATTTAGAGATTTCGCTGCCGGGTGAGGCAAATGAGTCGCGCGTGGCCATCGAGCGCATGTAGATGTTCGGGTGGTGGATCGCGTTCATGCGGATGCGATCACCCAGCAGCGCGCCGCCGGACTTGCGCCGCGAGGGATCGATGGAAATGACCGCGATCCGCAGCTTGTCGTCCTGGTCCAGCCTGAAGCGGCGTATGAGTTCGTCGGTGAGTGATGACTTACCGGCGCCGCCCGTGCCGGTAACGCCGAGGACCGGCGCCTTGGACGCCTCCGCTATGCGCAATAGTTCGTCGCGGAGCTTCGCGGGTACCGCCTCGGCCTCGAGACCGGTGATGAAGCGGGCGAGTACGCGGCGGTCACCGCCTTTGAGTGCGCTCAGGTCCTGCGGCAGGTCCTGCGCCAGGTCGGCATCGCAGGCGGTCACGATCTCGTTGATCATGCCCTGCAGGCCGAGCCGCGCACCGTCTTCCGGCGTGAAGATGCGCGTGACGCCGTAGCGGTGCAGCGCATCGATCTCGTCGGCGACGATGACGCCGCCGCCCCCGCCGAAGACCTTGATGTTGGCGCCGCCGCGTTCGCGCAACAGGTCGAGCATGTACTTGAAGAATTCGACATGGCCACCCTGGTAGGACGAGATGGCGATGCCGTGCGCGTCCTCCTGCAGCGCACAGGTGACGATTTCGTCGACCGAGCGGTTGTGACCGAGGTGGATGACTTCGCATCCGGTCGCCTGCAGGATGCGGCGCATGATGTTGATCGACGCGTCGTGCCCGTCGAACAGACTGGCGGCGGTGACAAACCGGATCTTGTGCTGCGGTTTGACCACCAGGGGTTTCTTCGCGATCGAGACGTCGTTCACGTGCGACTCTCCTCGGACGGCATCGCCTCTTGCGTGGGCGGGATGGCTAGCTTACTCGCCCGGACACGCAGCGAACACACTACATTACGTTTACGTAAACGTCAAACAATCTCGGCCCACGGAACCCTGGGCAGGGTCGTCGGTCTTAGGGTCGCTATACTCCAGCCCCTAACCGAACCTCCTCCCTGCCATGACTTCGATTCCTGCATTGCGCGCGGCCTGGCGCCATGTTGCGCTGTGCACATTCCTCGCGCTGTTTCGCCAGCGCGGCCTTCGCGCTGCCGCCCGGCGTGACCCAGGGCGCGACCGTGGACGGCATTACCGAGTACACGCTCGCCAACGGCTTGCGCGTGCTGCTGTTCCCCGATCCGTCGCGAGCCGAAGACCACGGTCAACGTCACCTACCTGGTCGGCTCGCGCATGGAGAACTACGGCGAGACCGGCATGGCGCACCTGCTCGAGCACATGCTGTTCAAGGGCACGCCGACCAACGGCAACATCATGGCCGCGCTCGCGCAGCGCGGCATGAACTTTAATGGGAGCACCTACTACGATCGAACCAATTATTTCGAGACCTTCACCTCCTCCGACGCCAACCTCGATTGGACGCTGGCGATGGAGGCCGACCGCATGGTCAATTCCAAGGTATCGCGCGCGGATCTCGACTCCGAAATGACAGTCGTGCGCAACGAAATGGAAATGGGCGAAACCGCTCCGCAGCGCGTCCTGATTGAGCGCACGCTTGCGGCAGGGTTCGACTGGCACAACTACGGCAAGAACACGATCGGCGCGCGCAGCGACGTCGAGCGCGTCGACATCGGACGCCTGCAGGCCTTCTACCGAAACTACTATCAGCCGGACAACGCCGTCATGGTGATCGCCGGCGCTTTCGATTCCGACAAGACGCTCGCGTTGGTGACCAAATATTTCGGCACGATCCCCAGACCGACCCGGGTCCTGCCCAAGCTGTACACCGACGAGCCAGTGCAGGACGGCGACCGGCAAATCGTGGCGCGCCGCGTCGCCAACACGCAATGGCTGTCCGCGATGTATCACACCGTCCCCGGCGCGCATCCGGATGCGGTGGCGCTCGAAGCCGCCACCGACATCATGGCGCTGACCCCCGGCGGACGGCTGTACACGTCGCTGGTCGAGAGCAGGAAAGCCTCGTCGATCAGCGACTATTTCTTTTTCGGCTACGATCCCGGGTTTGTGATGTTCCTGGCCCAGGTGCCGGAAAAGGACCCGATCGACGCGGCACGCGTTGCGATGCTGCAGACCATCGAAGGCGTCAGGCAGCAGCCGTTCACGGCGGTCGAGCTCGATCGCGTGCGTACCAAGAACCTCAAGGAAATCGACGAGAGCCTGAACGATCCGCAGCGCCTGGGCATCGCCTTGTCGGAGGCAATCGCCGCCGGCGACTGGCGCCTGTATTTCCTGCGGCGCGACCAGTGGCGCAAGCTGACGCCGGCCGATGTCGATCGCGTCGCAACCGCCTACTTCAAGCCCGCCAACCGCACCGTCGGCGAATTCATTCCGGATGCCACGCCTGATCGTTCGCCGGTGCCACCGACCGTCGATATCGCCGCGATGGTGAAGGACTACAAGGGCGATCCCGCCGTGGCGCCGGGGGAAGCTTTCGATGCGACGCCGGCCAATCTCGACGTTCGCGCCCAGCGTTTCACGCTCGCCAACGGCATGAAAGTCGTGCTGCTGCCGAAAAAGACGCGGGGCGAAACGGTGAATCTCTCGCTGCGCCTGCACTACGGCGACGTCGCGTCGGTCTTCGGCAAGTCCGGCCCGGCGACGCTCACCGGCGGCATGCTCATGCGCGGAACGACCAAGCACAGCCGCCAGGAAATCGAGGACACGCTGGACAAGCTGAAGGCCACGCTGGCGGTGCAGGGCGGCCAGACCGGCGCCTCCGCCAGCGCGCAGACCGTGCGCGCTAACGTCGCGCCGACGCTGGACCTGCTCGCGGAAGTGTTGCAGACACCGGCGTTTCCGGCGACCGAACTCGAAACGCTCAAGCGCGCCTCCATCGCCAGGCTCGAGCAGAGTCGTGCCGACCCGCGATCCACCGTCGTTCGTGCGCAGCAACGCTACGGCAATCCCTATCCCAAAGGCGACGATCGCTACGCCCCAACGGTCGACGAGGAAATCGCCGAGCTGCAAGCGCCCGACGTCGAGGCGCTGAAGCGCTTCCACCGCGAATTCTATGGTGCGTCCGCCGCCGAGATCGCCATCGTCGGCGATTTCGATGCGCCCGCGGTCAAGGCGCAGCTCGAGCGCCTGTTCGGTGCGTGGGCCTCGCCTGCGCCCTATGCCCGCGTACCTCAACCGCTGATCGTGAAAAAGCCGACGGCCGAGACGATCGAGATGCCGGACAAGGCGAATGCATTCTTCTACGAGCAGACAGCGTTCGCGCTCAACGACAAGGATCCGGACTACGCCGCGATGCTGGTCGCGAACCACATCTTCGGTGGCGCAGACGGTTCACGATTGAATAACCGCGTCCGCCAGAAGGACGGCATCAGCTACGGCATCAACTCGGGGCTGCGCGTGAGCAGCTTCGAGCAAAACGGCGCCTTGTCGATCCTGGCGTTGTATGCGCCGGAAAACCTGGGGCGACTGCGCACCGGCGTGCAGGAGGAGCTCGATCGCGCGCTGCGCGACGGCTTTAGCGCGGAGGAGGTGACGGCGTCCAAGGACGCGGTCATGCAGCAACGCAAGCTCGCGCGCAGCCAGGACGCGGGGCTGGCGGGCGGATTGGCGGACCAGGCCTACCTCGGGCGCACCTTTGCGTTCGCCGGCGAAGTGGACAAGGCCATCGAAGCGCTGACGCCCGATCAGGTCAACGCGGCGTTTCGCAGGCACGTCAAGCCGGACGCGTTCGCCGCATTCTTCGCCGGGGACTTCGCGAAGAAGCAGTAGACGCACACCACACCGCTACCACACGCCGACAAGCTCGGTCAGCGCCGTGGCGATGCCGGGCGCGCAAGCGAGCACCGGCGCCGGCACGCTAAGGCCCTGCGGGCCCGGGAACGGCGCGGCGAAGCCTCCGGCTTCCTCGGTCAGCAACAATCCGGCCATCGCGTCCCACGCGTTGAGCGACAACTCCACGAAGCCGTCGTAGCGGCCGGCGGCGACGTGCGCGAGCTGCAAGGCCCCCGCACCCATGTTGCGCATCGCCACGCCGTTGTCCATCAGCCTCTGCCGTATGGCGATGTAGCGCGGCTCCGGACCGCGGTCGTGATGACCAAAGCAGACGAAGGCGCGCGACAGCGCGTCGCAGGTGCTGGCGCGCAACCGCTCCTCGCTCCCGCCGCGCGTGCACCATGCGCCGTGGCCCCGCCGCGCATGAAACAGCTCGTCGTGCTCGGGGTCGCAGACCACGCCGATTTCGCGTCGACCCTGTTCGACGTAGGCAATCGACACGCAGTAGTAGCGCGCACCGCGCAGGAAGTTGTGCGTGCCGTCGATCGGATCGACCACCCACAGACTGGCATCCGAGCCCGAAAAACTGCCCGCAGTCTCCTCGCCCAGGAACGCATCGTCGGGAAAATCGCGATGGATCTCGGCCTGGATCAGCGCCTCGACAGCGCGATCGGCGTGGCTGACGAAGTCCTGCGCACCCTTGGCCTCGACCGCCAGGGTGCCGCGACGAACGAAGTAGTCATGCGCAACGCGGCCCGCCTTGGCGGCGATGGCCTGCGCAGCGGCGTAGCGGGCGGTGATCGACATCGGCTCCTCGGGTATGGCCGGAATTACTGGGACGCGATACAGTGAGCGCCTGCGCCGCGCTCAGCATCATAAGCCATAACGGCAGGGCGGGCCGGACGACCCGCCAGCTTCGACAGACCATGCGAAATTCCACCCGGTTTGCGCCCAACCGCGCGCTCGATGTGATCTGCCTCGGCCGCTTCGCGGTCGACTTCTACGCCCAGCAGATCGGCGCGCGGCTCGAGGACGTCACCAGCTTCGCCAAGTATCTGGGCGGTTCATCCGCCAATACCGCCTTCGGCTGTGCCCGCCTCGGCCTCAATGCCGCGCTGATCTCGCGCGTCGGCAACGACGGCAACGGCCGCTTTCTGGTCGAGACCATCGCGCGTGAAGGCTGCGATGTCAGCCATGTCAGCGTCGACCCGGAACGCCTCACCGGCGCAGTGGTCCTCGGAATCAAGGACAAGGATACCTTTCCGCTCATCTTCATGCGCGAGAACTGCGCCGACATGGCCATCACCGAGGCCGACATCGACGAAGCCTTCATTGCCAGCAGCCGCGCCCTGCTCATCACCGGCACGCATTTCTCGACCGAGCACATCAATCGCATCAGCAATCTCGCGCTCGACCGCGCGCGCAGTCACGACGTGCGCACGGTGCTCGACATCGACTATCGGCCGGTGCTGTGGGGGTTGACCAATCGCGGTGATGGCGAGACGCGCTACATCCGCTCCGACACGGTCACCGCGCACCTGCAGCGCATCCTGCCCAAGATCGATCTCGCCATCGGCACCATCGAGGAATTCAACATCGCCGGCGGCAGCACCGACATCATGGCCTCGCTGGCCGCGGTGCGCGCGGTCAGCAGCGCGGTACTGGTCGTCAAGCGCGGACCATTGGGCTGCGCGGTGATCGACGGCGCGATTCCACGCTCGCTCGACGACGCTTACAACGGCAGGGGCGTCAACGTCGCGGTGCTCAACGTGCTCGGCGCGGGCGACGCATTTTCGTCGGGGTTTCTTTCCGGATGGGTGCGCGGCGAGGACTACGACGCCTGCTGCCGCTACGCCAACGCCTGCGGGGCGCTCGTCGTTTCGCGCCACGCCTGCGCACCGGCGATGCCGACCCGGATCGAGCTCGACTACTTTCTCGCCAATGCCGCGGACATTCCGCGCCCTGACCAGGACGCGATGCTCACGCGCCTGCACCGCGTGACGGCGCCGCGCACGCCGCACGACGAAGTCTTCGCCTTCGCCTTCGATCATCGCAACCCGTTCTTCGCGCTGGCGCAGGAGGCGGGGGTCGATGAAGCGCGCATCGGCCGGCTCAAGCAACTGTTCGTCGAAGCGGTCGCCGATACCGAATCCGCGCTCGAGCTGCACGGGCGGATCGGACTGCTGTGCGACGATCGCTACGGACAGGACGCGCTCAACGCCGCCACCGGCCGCGGCTGGTGGATCGGCCGGCCGGTCGAATTGCCCGGCTCCAATCCGCTCGAGTTCGAGCGTGGGCGCTCGATCGGCACGCAGCTCATCAGCTGGCCGCGCGAGCACATCGTCAAGTGCCTGGTGAAGTACCACCCCGACGACGATATCGACCATCGCCTGGAACAGGAAGCGCAGATCGCAGCGTTGTACCAGGCGACGCAGGCGAGCGGACACGAACTGCTGCTGGAGATCATTCCGCCGGCGAATCCACCCCGCGCACCGGACACCGTGCTGCGGGCGATGAAGCGACTTTACAATCTCGGCATCTATCCCGAATGGTGGAAACTCGAGCCGATGTCGGCCGCGCAGTGGCAGGGCGTCGATGCGCTGATCCACGAACGCGACCCGTATTGCCGCGGCGTCGTATTGCTCGGCCTGGCGGCGCCGGTCGAAGAGCTCATCGCCGGCTTTCGCGAGGCGCGATCGAGCAGGACGTGCCGAGGGTTCGCCGTGGGGCGCACGATCTTTCACGATGCCTCCCGCGCATGGCTCGCCGGGGCGTGCGACGACGCGACGCTCAAGCGCCAGGTGCGCGAGCGCTACGAGGTCCTGATTCGCCACTGGCGCGAGGCGCGCAACGTACAAAGGCGTGAAGGCGTGAAGGCATAAGTCCGTGAAGAAGTGAATGAGTAAAGGCATGAAAGAGTGAAGACGATCAGGCTCACGATGGCGCAGGCGCTGGTGCGCTATCTCGCCGCGCAGCGTGTCGCCACGCCAGCGGGCACGGTGCCGTTGTTCGGCGGCATTTTTGCCATCTTCGGCCACGGCAACGTTGCCGGCATCGGCGAGGCGCTGTTCCAGCATCGCAGCGACCTGCCTACCTACCGCGCGCACAACGAGCAGGGCATGGCGCACGCGGCGATCGCCTACGCCAAGGCAAACATGCGACGCCGGATGATGGCGTGCACGACCTCGATCGGGCCCGGCGCGACCAACCTCGTCACCGCCGCCGCGTTGGCGCACGTCAGTCGCCTGCCGGTGCTGCTCCTGCCTGGCGACGTGTTCGTCTCCCGCGCGCCGGACCCGGTGCTGCAGCAGGTCGAGGACTTCCAGGATGGCACGGTGTCGGCCAACGACTGCCTGCGGCCGGTGTCGCGCTATTTCGATCGCATCGTCAGCCCGGGGCAATTGCTCACCGCACTGCCGCGCGCGCTGCACGTGCTCACCGATCCGGCGCTGTGCGGTCCGGTGACGCTGGCGTTGCCGCAGGACGTGCAGACCATGGCCTACGATTATCCCGAGGCGCTGTTCGCGCCGAACGTCGTCGCGTTTCGTGCGCCACCGGCGACCGCCGACGACCTCGCCCGCGCGAGCGAAATCCTCCGCTCGGCCCGGCGTCCGCTGCTCATCTCTGGCGGCGGCGTGCTCTATAGCCTGGCGGGCGACGCGTTGCGCAGGTTCGCTGACACGCACGGAGCGCCCGTTGCCGAAACGCAGGCGGGCAAGGGTGCGCTTGCCTGGGATCATCCGCTGCAGGCCGGCGCGCTCGGCGTCACCGGGTCGCCGGCCGCGAATGCGCTGGCGAGCGAGGCCGACGTGGTGATCGCCGTCGGCACGCGCCTGCAGGATTTCATGACCGGGTCGCACTCGCTGTTCCCGCAGGCCCGGCTCGTGAGCATCAACGTCAACGCCTTCGACGCGCTCAAGTGGCGCGGCGCGGCCGTCTGCGCCGACGCCGGCGTCGGGCTCGACGCTCTGTCGAAGGCGCTGGCCGACTGGCGCTCGGAGCCGTCATGGCAACAGCGCGCCCGATCGCTCGCGAACGACTGGCGCGCGGCGATCGCACGCATCACCGGTCAGCGCGATGTGAAGCTGCCCTACGATGGCGACGTGATCGGCGCCGTGCAGCGATCGGCACCGGATTCCACGACGCGCGATATCGTCGTATGCGCGGCGGGGACGCTGCCCGCGGAATTGCACAAGCTCTGGCGCACGTCGACGCCCGGCGGCTATCACATGGAATACGGCTACTCGTGCATGGGCTACGAGATCGCCGGCGGGCTGGGCGTGAAAATGGCCCGGCCCGAGCGCGAGGTCGTCGTGATGGTCGGCGACGGCAGTTACCTGATGCTCAACGCCGAGATCGCGACCTCGCTGCTGCTGGGCATGAAGCTGATCATCGTCGTGCTCGACAACCGCGGCTATCGGCTGCATCAACCGGCTGCAACAGGCGGTCGGCGGCGAGCCGTTCAACAACCTGTTCGCCGATTGCCTGCAGGGTCCGGCCGGCGCCCCGCGCATCGACTTCGCGGCCAACGCCGCGTCGCTGGGCGCCATCGCCGAGAACGTGCAGTCGATTCCCGAACTCGAAGCGGCGATGAAGCGCGCGCGCGCCGCCGATCGCACGTCGGTGATCTGCATCGAAACCGATCCCGCGCGGACGACCGCCGAAGGCGGCTGGTGGTGGGAGGTCGCCGTGCCCGAGGTCTCGACGCGCGAGCAGGTGCGCGCCGTGCGCGCGCAATACGTCGAAGACAAACAGCGACAACAGCCATGAGCGCGAAGGTGCTCCCTTGAGCAAGAAATTCGCCGTCAGGATCGGCATCAATCCGCTGTCCTGGAGCAACGACGACCTGCCATCGCTCGGCGGCGAGACGCCGCTGGAAGTCGCGCTCAGCGAGGGCCGGAAGATCGGCTACCAGGGATTCGAACTCGGCAACAAGTTTCCCCGCGAATCGACCGCCTTGCGCGCCGTGCTGTCGAAGCACGCGCTGGAACTGGTGTCGGGATGGTATTCGGGGTGCCTCGCCAAGCGCTCGGTCGAGGAGGAGATCGCTGCCGTCGGTCCGCACCTGAAACTGCTCGCCGACAACGGTGCGCGGGTCATGGTCTACGGCGAAGTCGCGGACAGCATCCAGGGTGCGCCTGTGCCGCTGTACAAGCGACCGCGCTTTTTCAAGCCGCAGGATTGGCAGGCCTACGCCGACCGCCTCACGGCGTTCGCGCGATACACGCTCGCCCGCGGCGTGCGCGTGGCCTATCACCATCACATGGGCGCGTACGTCGAATCGCCGGCCGACGTCGACAAGCTGATGTCGCTGGTGGGGGACGAGGTCGGCCTGCTGTTCGACAGCGGGCACATGAGCTTCGCCGGCGGAGATGCGACCGCGATGCTGGCGAAGCACGTCAAGCGTGTGTGCCACGTGCATTGCAAGGACGTGCGACCCAGCGTGATCCGACTTGCACGCAACGGTGACTGGAGCTTCCTGCAGGCGGTGATCAACGGCGCGTTCACGGTTCCCGGTGACGGTGCCATCGATTTCCGGCCGCTGCTGCAACTGCTCTACGACAATGGCTACGCCGGGTGGCTCGTCGTCGAAGCGGAACAGGATCCAGTCGTGGCCCCGAGCTATCGCTACGCCGAGAAGGGGTATCGGCACCTGCGCGACCTGGTCGCATCGATCGAAGGCAGCAGGGAGGAGTTGCCAGCATGAGCCTGCTGGTCAAGGCCGACACCGCTGCGACCAAGATGGTCGAGGTCACGCCGCGCTCCGCCGGCTGGCGCTATGTCGGGTTCGCCGCGTACCAGTTGCGGCCGGATGAAACGCTGACGCTGCCCGCCAGGCCCGACGACGAGGTGTGCATCGTCGTGCTGTCCGGAACGGTGACGGTGCGCACCGAAGGGCAGACCTGGCGCGAGATCGGCGGTCGGGCCAGCGTATTCGAGGATCGTGCGCCCTACGCCGTGTACCTCCCGCGCGCCGAGAGCTGCAACCGTCGTGGCGCACAGCGCTGCGGAAATCGGCGTCGCCAGCGCACCCGGTGGCGGCGCACTGCCGGCGCGGCTGATCGAACCCGACGCGATGAAGCGCTTCGCGCGTGGCGAAGGACTCAACCAGCGCTTCGTGTGCGACATCCTGCCGCAAACCGAACCCGCGGAGCACTTGCTGCTGGTCGAGGTCATCACGCCGAGCGGCCATTCGTCGAGCTATCCGCCGCACAAGCACGACACCGACAATCTGCCGCTGGAGAGTTCGCTCGAGGAAACCTACTATCACCGGCTCGATCCGCCGCAGGGCTTCTCGTTCCAGCGGATATATACCGACGACCGCACGATCGACGAGGCGCTCGCGGTCGAGAACCACGACGTGGTCATGGTGCCGCGCGGCTATCACCCGGTGGTCGTGCCGTATGGCTATCGGTCGTACTACCTGAACGTCATGGCGGGACCGAAGCGTGAGTGGTATTTCAAGAACGACCCCGCCCACGAATGGATGCTCAAGCGCTAGTCATGGAGAATCAGAAAATCGCGGAGTATCTTGAACGTCATTCCCGCGAAAGCGGGAATCCATTGGTTGTCAAATCAAAAGGGATTCCGGCTCGCGCCCGCTCCGCAGGTTTGGCCGGAATGACAGCAATCTTCCCACTGAGCTTGCCATGCAGCACACCGGCAAGGAGACCCAAATGATCGAAGTCGCACTATTCGGCGCCGGCCGCATCGGCCAGATCCATGCCGGTAACGTCGCCCGGCAGCCGGGCACCAAGCTCAAATACGTCGTCGACGTCAACCGCGCAGCCGCCGTGGATCTCGCCGCGAAGCACCGTGCCGAAGTGCGCACCGCGGAAGCCGCGCTTGCCGACGAAGCGGTACGTGCGGTCATCATCTGCTCCTCCACCGATACGCACGCGGACCTCATCCAGCGCGCAGCTGCGGCTGGCAAGCAGATCTTCTGCGAGAAGCCCGTCGACCTGGACGTCGTGCGCGCCCGCGCCTGCGCGCAGGCCGTCGCACGCGCCGGGGTCGTCTGCCTGATCGGCTTCCAGCGCCGCTTCGACCCGACGTTCGCGGCGTTGAAGAAACGCCTCAAGGACGGCGAGATCGGCGAGCCGGAAATGCTGATCGTGACCAGCCGCGATCCCGGCGCCCCACCCATCGACTACATCGGCCGGTCGGGTGGCATATTCAAGGACATGCTCATTCACGACTTCGACATCTTCCGCTGGATTCTCGACGACGAGGCCGCGACCGTATACGCCACCGGCAGCTGCCTGACCGATCCGGCCATCGGCGGCGCTGGCGACATCGACACCACCGCGGTCACCATTCGCACCAAGCACCAGCGCATCTGCCAGATCAGCACCAGCCGGCGCGCCGCCTACGGCTACGATCAGCGCTTCGAAGTGCTCGGCAGCAAGGGCATGCTCCAGGCGGGCAATCACCGCCCGACCGAAGTCGTCGCGGCCACAGCGCAGAACGTGAGCGGTGACAAGCCCGAGCATTTCTTCCTGGAGCGCTACCGTGTGGCCTACGCCAACGAAATGGCGCACTTCTTCGCGGCGATCAACGACGGTACGCCCGTCGTTACATCGATTCAGGACGGCGTCAAGGCGCTGGAACTGGCCGATGCAGCCAGCCATTCGTGGCGCGAAAAGCGCGTCATCGAACTGTGAGCCGGTTGCGCGTCGGCATCGTCGGCCTGGGCCGGCTCGGGCGCCGGCACGCTGAGAACCTGGCGCAGCGCGTCCCGCGCGCGGAGCTCGTTGCAGCATGCAGCCCGGTCGCCGAGGAACTGAAGTGGGCGCGGGAGAGTCTTGGTGTCGCACGCGTTCACGACGATTACGCCGCGCTGCTCGCCGACGCGGACGTGGACGCCGTGTTCCTGGTGACGCCGACCTCGCTGCATGCCGCGCAGATCATGCAGGCGCTGCAGGCGGGCAAGCACGTGTTCTGCGAAAAGCCGCTGTCGCTCGACCTCGCCGACTGCCAGCGCGTTTCCGCGCAGGCGGCGAAACACCCGCGGCTGAAGGTGATGATCGGCTACGGCCGGCGCTTCGATCCGAGCTATCGCGATGCCTACGACAAGATCCAGGCGGGATCGATCGGCACGCCGTTTCTCGTGCGCTCGCAGAACCTCGACATGAACGACCCTTCCGGATTCTTCGTGCGCTTCGCACCCACCAGCGGCGGCATCTTCCTGGATTGCACGGTGCACGACATCGACCTCGCGCGCTGGCTGCTGGGCGACGCGAAGCCGGTGCGCGTGTTCGCCACCGGCGTCGTGGCCATCCACGAAGGCCTGCGTGAATTCGGCGACGTCGACAACGGCGTCGCGACCTGCGAATTCGAGGGCGGCAAGATGGCCTGCTTCTACGCCTCGCGCACCATGGCGCACGGCCACGAAACGCTGACCGAGATTTTCGGCACCGCCGGCAGGCTGACCGTCGGTCAAAATCCGCGATTGAACCGCGTCGACATCGCCGACGCGCACGGCGTGCGTAACGAGTGCACGCCGACATTCTACGAGCGCTTCGAGACGGCGTTCCTGCACGAAACGAACCATTTCGTGCAGGCTGTCCTCGACGATCGTCCGCCGGCCTTGACGCTGCACGACGCGACCGAGGCCACGCGCATCGCCCTGGCGCTGCGCGAATCGCTGCAGTCGCGCCGCGTAGTCGACCTGTGACGGAGACCGGCTGAAAACGCACCTCGCGCCGCGCGACCTGCTGCTGACCCTGGCGGTCGTCACGCTGCTGGGATTTTCCTTCGTTCCGATCAAGGTCGGCTTGCGCGAGATTCCGCCATTCGCACTCGCGGCGCTGCGCTTCTTCTTCGCGGCGATGCCGCTGGTATTTTTCATCCGGCGACCACGAATTCCGTGGCGGTACATCGCAGCCTACGGCTTCGCGATCGGCGTCTGCCAATTCGGCCTGTTGTTCCTCGGGCTGAGGCTGGGCATGCCCGCAGGCCTCGCGTCGCTGGTCATCCAGTTCCAGGTCTTCTTCACCATCGGCCTGGGGATCGTGTTTCTGGGCGACCGTTTTCAGCAGCATTCCCTCCTCGGCGCACTGATCGCGATGGCGGGTATCGCGTTGCTCGCCGTCTACAAGTTTACGAGCGGTACCACCGGGACGCTGATGGGCTTTGCGCTGGTGGTCGTCGCAGCGTTCGCATGGAGCGTGGGCAACGTCGTGGCGAAGCACGCCGCGGGCGAACACGAGGCGGACATGTTCGCACTCGTCGTGTGGTCGAGCCTCGTTCCGCCGCTGCCGCTGGCTGCGCTGTCCTATGCCTTCGAAGGCGGGATGACAGCGTGGCACGCCGTCGCCACGGCGAGTGCGCTCGCCTGGGGTTGTGTGCTGTTCCTGGCGTGGGGCGCGACGCTCACCGGCTTTGGCGTGTGGGCCGGCCTGATGCATCGCTATCCCACGGCACTGATCGCGCCGTTTTCACTGCTGATACCGGTATCGGGGCTCGCCAGCGGCGCGCTGCTGCTGGATGAATCGCTGGCACCGCTGCAGATGGCGGGGGTCGCGCTGGTGTTCGCCGGCCTCGCCGAGAACACCTACGGCATGCGGTTACGCGCGTGGCTCGTGCGACCGCAATAGATCAGATCGATCACCAGCAGTCGGCGACGGCAAGCGAGCCGGTCACGCCCTTCACGCCCTGATCGGTATAGGTATACGTGCCACACGCGTCGCTGGACTGGATCCCGGCAGGTGCCGCGCGCAGCGTATAGGACGTGGGGCCGCTGGCGGCAATCGAGAGCGTGTAGTAGCCGTTCTGACTGGTGCTGGGATAGACAGCCCCGGCCCCGGTGCCCAGTGTCGCGGTCGCATAGGTGCTGCGCTCGGTGAAGTAGCGCTCCATCTGTCCGGCGGCGCCGACCAGCGCCGACTTCGCGTCGGTGCGCCGGCTCTTCTGCATGGCGTTGATATAACTCGGATACGCGATGGCGGCGAGGATCGCCACGATCGCGCAGACGATCATCAATTCGACCAGCGTAAAACCGCGTTGTCGCACTTGGCCGCGCTCCGTATCAATCGAGGTAGATGACAGCGACACGCCGCTGTGCGCGATCGGTCGCATCCATCATGAAACGCACGCTGGCCCCGCGCTTTACCGAGTAGATGCTGCCGGGCCGTCCCTCGCGCGTGAACACCTTCACCTGCTGCGGATTGAAGTTGAGCTTCTGCCCGAAGACCTGCATCGTTCCGGGATTGACGTTGATCGCCTGTAGCGTGCCCCGGCGCATGCCGGAATCTCCGCGCGCAGTCGCAGCCCACTTTGCGCTGTTCGGTGCGGGTGCCACGGTGCCGGCCTGCGGCGCAGGACCGGGCGAGATCGCCTTCGGCGCCGCCCTTGCGGCGCCCGCTCTTGCGCCGGCTGCCGCAGGAGGCGCTTCCATCGGAACGCCGGGCGCGGACAGCGCCGCAGCCGGCTGCGTCACCGCTGCAGCGCTGGGCGCCGCGGCCATCGGCTTGCCCGTCGCGGCGGTCGGTGCCGCGCTCCGACTGTCTGCAGTTCTCGACGCCGCATTGGCCGGCACCGAACCGGACGGCGCACTCGGCGATGCCGCCGGCGTCGACGGCGCCACACTTGCCGTCATGCAATAGCCAGGGATCGCAATGGCGCACAGCGCCACGACCAGCAAACTGCGTTTCATGAATGTGTCCCTCACTGTACCTGCCGCCACGAAGCGCGGCCTGCGCCGCCAAGTCCCGCGGTCTCGCCGATGACCGTCACCGAACCCGCCGACGTGTTGACATACTTGTTCTCGAACGGCTTGCCGTTCGACGGTAACGGCATGCGCAGGAAGCCCGCGGCAGCAGGGATGCTGGAAATCGAGCGCCCGCTCGCGTTGTCGTGCGTGCCGTGCAGGTCCAGGTCCGCCGCCGAGATCTGCTTGTCGTCATTGGTATCGAAACTCGGCGTGTCATTGCGATTGCCGGTCATGACGTCGACCTCCATCACCCAGCCCGTGCCGCCGAAGCCGCAGGGGTCGCTGTTGGGGATCAGCGTATTGAAGACCACGCGCCCGGCGCGAATGTTCGCATCGCTCACCACCCGCTCGCCGCTCGCCGGCAGGTTGATGTACCAGCCTTTCTTGCTCGCGACGTAATCCGCGGGTGGGATGGCATTGTCGCCGGACAGCGGGTCGTCGATCGTCGCCGGGCCCACGGCATGCGTCGTGAGACGGTAGGTGTTGCTGTCGGCCCCGACCGCGCTGCTGCTGACGACGCTCTGCCGCACCAGGCTGCCGAGCCCGGCGACGGCCGATCCGTCGTCGCGAATGCCATAGAACGTCTGCGTGCCGGTCGACGAACCATCGCTGGTGTCGATGTAACGCCCGGTGCCGAAGGCGACGAGATATCCACCGTCGGTGAATTTGGTGACGTCGGGACGAACCGTGATTGCCTGGCCCGTGGCCGTGAACAGCGGTGTGCCGCCAAAGGCCACACTCCAGGCTCCCGGGCTCGAGGACGACAGGTTGAACTTCCACATGTTGCCGTTGAGATCGCCGGCATAGACGTAGTCGGCAACGCCGTCGCCGTTGGTGTCGATCGCGATCGGCCCCGACAATCCGTTCGGGGTGGATGCGCTACCGGCTCCGGTGTCGATCTTGGCACGCACGGCGCCCGTCTCCGCATCGAGCACGAACAGCACCGCATGGCCGCTGCTGCTGGCGGTACCGTCGTCCTCGCTGTTGTTGTAGCCGTTGCCGACGATGACCGACCAGCGGCCGTTGTTGGTTTTCACCAGTATCGGCTGCGAGAACGTATAGCCCATGTCGGCGTCGTTGGTGTCGGAGAATTCCCAGCGCACGATCGTGCTGGCATTGGCCTGGGTAAAGCCGCTGGGGTTGGTCACGTCCAGTGCGTAGATGCCCTGGCCTCCCGCGCCCAGTCCGCCCGCGAGCAGCGTGTGCCACGCACCGCCGTAATACACATCGCCGACCGTCGGTGATCCGTCGACCTGATAGTGATGTGCGACCGGCTCGCCGGCAACGGCCGAAAGGCTCTGCGCCGTCAACGCGCTCAGATTCCGGTAGACGGATGTCGGCACGTAGGCCAGCGCTTCCCTGCCCGTAGCGGCGACGAATCCATGCAGCATGCCGTCGTTGGCACCGACATAGATCATCGCTGCACGGCTGGCGTGGGCAGCGGCAAAGGAGCTGTAGGGATTGCTTTCCATGCTGTCGGGGTAGCCGAAGGCGGGCGCCGCGATGTAGCTCGGTGCGGAATGGACGATGTCGCCGAGCTTGCTGGTCGGCCGATTGCGGAACGAAGGCGTGCAGCCGCCGCAGAGGGTCGCTTCGTTGGCCGAATTGCCGCGCAGCCACTGTACCCGCTGCGAGCCGAAGCCGTCGGGGCCGGACGCCACGGCGACGCCGAAAACCTCGACCTCGGTGAGGCGCGAGTACCCGTCCGCCGCCCGGTTGACGACGATACGGACGCGATCGGTGGTGTACGCCGCAATGTTCACCGTGCGCTTGACCAGATTGTTGCCGGTGATGGTGGCCAGTGTCGCCCAACTGCTGCCGTCCCAGCCCTGGATGGAGAAATCGACGACGCCGTAATTGTTGAAGATCATCGTATCGGTCGGTTCGACCGGCGCCCAGTAGGTATCCTGGACCGAGTACACGACCACCTGCGTGACGCTCTTCGGACCGTTGAAATTGACCTGCAGCCATTCCGGGAAGTTGTACCAATAGGCATTGTTCCAACCGCCCGTGGCACCCCAGTTGGACCCAGTGCGGTCGCCGTTGATCGCGCCGCCCGGCGCATAGCCGGAGTTGTAGTAGCTCGACGCGGTCGCCGCCGCGCCATTGCTCGCCAGGGCCACGTTCATCAGGCCGCCGCCGGCGGTGGAAGCGGGCGTATCGAGCAGCGTCGACTGCACCAGATCCATTTCGGTCGCCGTCGGCGCGCCCGGATACGTCGTCGGCCAGCGGAAGGGGATGCCGCGCGCGCCGAGCGCCGCCGACGGTTTGTAGGTGAGAATCGTGCGGCCGGTATCCCAGTTCTGGGTGTTGATGATCTGTCCCGCGTCCCACTGCTGGGCGCCGATCGAGCCATCGGCGTTGATCAGGTACGCGATCAGTTGCCCGGACCAGTCGCCGCTGTTGAACCGCGCTTGGTACAGATTGGTGCCCGTGCCCCATGAACCCGTGTTCAGCGACACTGCCGACGCCGCGGCGGTCTTGGATTCGATGTCGACGGCGATCGCCTGAAAGGCAGCCGCCAGCGACGCGCTGTCGCTCGCGAGGTAGGCGCTGCCGGTGCCGCCCAGCGATGCAAACTGGTTCATCGCCGCGACCGAACTCGGGTTGGCCACCGTGTCGCCCATGCCGACGACGTAGGTCTGAATGTCGTGCGCAAAGCCGCCGACCGAAACGCTGCGCAATGCACTGATCTGGCCGAAGACGTCGTTGGCCGCGTGTGAGAACGTCCAGGTGCCCGTTCCCCCGTTGTAGGTGTTCTGCTGCTGGTCCAGCGGATACATGTTTCCCCACCAATCGGAGGTGGGGTTGCCGTCGGTCGCCAGCATGATGAAGCTCTTCTGGCACGACAGGCTGATCGGCGACGAGCCGCCCGTGAAGTATTGATTCGCGGTCAGCATGCTGCCGGCCAGCGGCGTGAACACAGCCGCGTTCTTGATCTCGGGACCGTACGGTGTTTCGGAGGCAAGCATGGCCTGGATGTTGGCCAGGTGGCCGGGGGAGCTTGGGCCCAGGATGGGCTCGTTGATCACGCCCTGGCCGTTGACGCCGCCGTAGAAGCCCCAGGCTCGATACGCGTACAGCTGCCGCGAAATCGGCGGATTGTAAGGAATGTAGCCGGCATCGGTCGGCGTGAAGCTCAGCGTCGCCCAGTAGTTGGCCATGTTCGCTTCGAACGCGGTGCCTGGGTTATGCGTGAAGAAGAAGTTGTAGGCGCCGCCACCGGCGGTCGTCGCCCACGCGCCTGAGCCGAAATAGCCGATGTACAGCACGTCGTTGATATCGGGGTCGTCGCTCGCGCGGTCGTAGGTGACGTACCGGTCGCCGACGGATCCTGCCCATTGCGGATTGTCGATGCAGCGCAGGCCTCCATTCGTTGCCGAGACGCCGGAGACGCAGTCGTCGGTGAAGACCATCGTGGTGTCGTTGCCCAGCCAGTACGGGTACGTCGAATACAGGCCGTAGCCGTAAGTCGCGAACGATTCCAGGCCCCAGTTGAACTGGCCCGAGAAATTGGTAATGGTGTTGCGAATCACGGCCCGCGCGATATTGCCGCGCGTCGTCGGATCGTCGCCCGCGATGAGCTTGCCCGCCATCGTGCCGTCCATCGACTCGGAGTTGTCATAGATGACCAGGACGTTCGGCAGCGTCCGATGCGTGAGGAACAGTGGGTACTGGGCGATCGACAGCAATGCGGCCGACGCCGACTGCGCGAGCAGCATGGCCATCGCGATAGCCAGCACGCGTAGGAATGCATTCATGGAGCAGCCTTCACGATATAAGTTGATTGCAGGACAACACGCGTTTCCGGACGTACTCCGGTCGCCAGGACGGTGAGCCGGTACGCCGCGCCGCCCGAATGCACGCACCCTGCGCCGCAGCCCAGTCCCACGCTTCCGCCCGGGGCGACCGGCAGGCTCGACAACTTCTCGATGACGTACTGCGGTTGCGCGGCGACGGTGGGCAGCGTGGGGGCGCTGGTGTACGCGCCATAGGCGCGCGTCTTGCCGGTATCGCTCCAGTCGATGACCTTGGAGATGTCCACCGACGACGGCGACGGCCAGGTCGAAGGTGGCGTACACAGGCCGGCGGCGCAGGCCGACGTGAACGCGGTGCCGGTATCGACGTTCTTGCTGACATCGACCTCCGCATCGCGCAGGCCAGCTTCGGCTGCCTGAAACGCGATGTTCAGGTCCTTGGTGTTGGCGACCATCTTTTCCTGCATCAGCGTGCTGTTGAGGGCCGAGATGCCGATGATGGAGAGCACCAGCAGGAACATCAATGCCGGGAACAGCGACATTCCGGATTGGCGCGCGCGCGGCATGGTATGAATAGAGCGCATCACGGTCAGGGCACCCGGTTGCGAACCGTGATCATCGAGGACAGCGCGGTGCGCACCTTCTTGTCGGTCGGTGTTGTCGTGGCGCCGTTGAATACGTATGGCTGCGGCGCCGTCGCCGTGTTGTCACGAATTGTGGCGAGCAGCACCATGGTCTTGACGCTGACGACGTTGTTCCAGGTGCCCACAGCGTTCGCGGTCACGTAGCGGTTTGCCGCGTGGTCGCCGTCGAGATCTTCGCCGAACAGCAGCGCGAACTTGTCGACGCCTTCGACCATTTCCTCCGGCTGCGGCTGGCCGTCGTACGCCGGAACACTGTGCGCCCACAGCGTGTTGGTGCCGCTGCGCTTAACACTCGGCGCGATGTAGTAGGTCCGTGTCACCAGGCGGTAGACCGAGGCATCGGACTTGAAAATGTGGCCGAGGTCGTCCGAAGAATTGCCCGGCACTGCCGCGCCACCGGTGGCGTGGCTGATCGCGCCGGTCGCCGCGTTGTACCCGGTCGCGTTGATGATAGCGGCGGCCGAGCAATCGGCGACGAGCAGTACGTCGCCCGCGGCCAGGCCGCTGCCGGGCGCGACCGTGAGGTCGTCCGTCTGGCTCGTCATCTGCGCGATCAGCGGTATGCCAGGGCCCTCGATGTGGCGGATGGTGACCACGTCGGTGTTGGTCATCGGCGCCGGCGACAGCGTGCTGATGCTCGAATCCAGGCTCGGCGACCAGCTGCCGCCGGAACCGTGGAAACCCTGCAGCCCGGTGTCGAACTTGTACGCGTACGCTGTCGAGTTGAGCAGATTGAGCGGCACGACGCTGCCCGGATTACATCCGCGGTAGCCCGCCATGCGCATGTCGCGATCGAGCAGGTGAATCACGAAGCGACCGCTCTCCTGCAGGCGCGAGATCGTGTCGTTGACGCGGGTGAGCTGCTTGGTGTTGACGTAGATCGTGCCGATCACCGTCGTGATGAGCAGGCTGATGGCAACCCACACCATCAGCTCGACGAGCCCCATCCCGCACGGACGCTTGGACTTGGTGATCATGGCCGCAGCGTACTGACGAAGCGGTGCGGATCGGGTTGTCCCTTTTCGGTCCACCACACCTTGATGGTCAACACGCTGCCTGCACCGTCGCAGGCAGGTGCATCGGGCGTTCCGTCGTCGGGCGTACTGTCGAGGCAGATCACACCGCCGCCCGCCGGCAACACCGTCGGCGACTGGATTTCGGTCAGCCACTCGGCAAAGTCGTTTGCCGCCATCTGCGCCGATGTGCAATTCACGGTCACGGTGCAGCCGGGTGAGGGCGCCGTCTGACTCGTGAAATTGTTGTACGCGCCCGCGGCGGCGGCCGGCAGATTCGCGCGGACGCGGTCGGCCATCTGATAAGACAGATAGACCGCCTTGCTGCGAAACGCCGAATCGTTCGCCGCCGAGAGTCCCTTGACCTGGAGCCCTGCGAAGCCCAGGAAGCCGATCGAGACGACCAGGATCGAGATCAGCGACTCGATCAGGCCGCTGCCGGTTTGCGATCGCCTGTTCATGATCAGCTGCAAGGCGCCGTGTGGGCAGCAACGTCGGCGACGTCGGCCATGCCGTTGGGCTGGATCGAGATGTCGTAGCCGGCGACCGCGCCGTCGCTTGCGCACACCTTGATGTCGACCGCACCGGCGCCACTGAGGAATCCCATCGGCGTGAAACCGATCGCTGTCGTCGCGCCGTCACCTACCAGGATGCTCGACGGCATGGCTTCGTGACTGCGCAGCACGGGCTCGGTCGAGTCGAAGGCCGCGTTGCCATTGGTATCGACATATACGCGCCAGCCGCCCGCGAACGCATTGCCGCTCACTGGAGCGGTAGCCTCGAGGATCACCGTGGCGCCGCGGCGCGCCGCTTCGCTGCGCGCGAGTGCGAGCGACGCCAGGAATTCGGTTTGCGTCGCGTAGATGCGGTTGTTGCTGACGGTCTTGCTCATCGACGCGGCAGCAAGACTGGTCAGGATAACCAGCACCGACAGCGTCGCCAGCAATTCCACCAGGGTGAAACCGCGCACCTTCGAAGGCAGTTGTTTCAGGGTGCGATGTGTCGTGTTCGAGTTGTGTTTCATGTCGTATCCCTGCTCATCCGTAAACGTTTCTTGCCATTTTGTATGCCACATTTTGGTAAGCTTGATGCTTCGCCTAGATCCCCAACCACAGCGCCCAAAACAGCAATGGCACGAGCAACATCTTGCAAGACGTATGCCGGTGCTGGCGACGGTAGGGGGTACCGGATGAACGGTCGAGAACCGCCGATTTCCGGATGAGATCGATCGGAAATCAGCAGCAGTCGGGGCACGCCCGGCGGCACTGCCTTGCCCATTGCCGACCGGATGTGACGCAATCGGTAGCGACGTCATGACCGACCACGGCAGCCGGTCATCAGTCGCTACATTTGTTCGCTACACAAAGTAACGTAGCCTCTTCGGTTACTCGACCCGAAAAGCGTGGGTTCTCGCGGCTTACGACCAGGCATTGCAGCACGACGCGACCGCATCGCGTGCGCAAATGCGCGCACTAAGGTCGCGTCGTTGCAAACCTTGAGCAATGGCCGTGCCATCGTGGCGGCCGCCGCGAATGCGCGCGGCGCATCGCACTCGGGTGCCGCAGGCGGGCAGCAGCGGCCGCAATGCGGCGGCTACGATACGCGAACAGTCGGGATGTGCAGCACGCGCGCGACCGCCTCGAGCGTGGTCCGCAACCTGCGCGTCGACGCAGGTTGCAGCGTGTCGGCTCAGTGCAGCGCGTCTACTTCTTGGAGTCGGCCGCTGGCGGCGTGGCCGGGGCCGCGTCGGGATTGATCGTGACGCCGCGCCGCCGCAACTCGTCGACGATGAGCCGCGCATTCGCGTTGCCACGATTCGCCAGCGCCAGCGTCGCCTTGGCCAGACCGTCGAGGCCTTCGCGCAGCTTCTTGGACTCCTCGACCTGCTTGTCCTGATTCGCGCGCAGCGTCGCCAGGTTGTCCTTCTCCTGTATCAACTGCGTGGTCTGGAATCCCGCCCAGCCGGCGAACGACAGCGCCAGGATGAGGATCGGGATGAACGGACTCGCGCGGTCGGCGCCGCGCACCGGCAGTTGTTCGTCGGCCATGACTACTTCCCCGCCTTCTTCGGTGCCTCGGGCGCGGCCGGCGGCGGGGGGTTCGGTGTGACCGAGATGGTGATGCCCTGGCCGGCGAGCAGCGTACGCACGTCGCCGTCCTGCGTCTTGATCGCAAGATCGGCCAGCGCCTTGACCATTTCGCGGTAGAGCCCTTCGAGCTGGACACTTTGCGCCACGTACTGCTGGCGCCCGGCAACCTCGGACTGGGCCGCGCGATTGGCCTGGAACAGCATCATGTTGGTGCCGGCGAGCACGGCGCCGACGAGGCCCAGCACCGTGAGAATCCAGAATTCCGACTTCTTCAACATCGGTTTAACCTTTTGTTTTGACTGGAGCCCATTCTAAGCGAAAGCACGTCTACCACCAACCGCGGTGTGCAAATCAACGGCCCCGCGTACATCGTGCGGACCGGCGATTTATCGGGAGGTGTAGCGACCGCAGCGTTTTGTTGCGTCTGTCAGCAAAGCCGCAGGTTCATGAAATCGATGATGAAGTCGGGCTGGCGATACGCGCGGAAAACGAGCCAGGTCATGAGCAGCGCAGCGATCAGTCCCGCCGTATGCCAGACCGCCCGGTGCGCGAAAAAGCGGCGCAGCAACGTTGCGGCGTCGTGCGTGGGGGGATGGGAGACACTGGTGCTCGTTTCCATCCCGTGGAGGTTACGCCAGTGATGCCGAACCCGGCAAGTTGACCCTCCCGGTGAAGCTGATGATGCGGCTGGAACCGCGCATGCGCTCGGTGATATGGCTCCAACAAAATGTGCCAGTAACCTTGTGCTCGCGGCACTGGATTATCATTACCAAGCGCATCTGCGCAGCATTCAATCGAAAGAAAGCCCCCATGAATTTCACCAAGCTCGTACTCGTCGCGCTGATTTGCGCAACGACTGCCGGACCCACGATCGCACAGGTCCCAACGACTGCGGCCCCTGCCACGACACCGCCGCCTGCGACTGCGCAACCCACCGCGCCGCCGGTTGCGGCTGCCGCCAAGTCGGCGGATGCTATGGAGGGGCTGGCCGCCGTTTATTCCGACAAACTGAACGGCCGCAAGACCGCCAGTGGCCAGGTGTTCCACCAGAGCGAGCTGACGGCGGCCCACCCGTCGCTCGCATTCGGGACGAAGGTCAAAGTCACGAATACCAAGAACAACAAGTCGGTTGACGTGCGGATCAACGACCGCGGACCGACCCAAGCCGGTCGCGTGATTGACCTGTCGAGCGCGGCCGCGGCCAAGATCGGGATCGGCAAAAATGGAACCGCACCGGTCAAGCTGGAAGTCGTTGGCGAGGCACCGACAAAAAAATAGGGGGCTTGCCCGCGCACGGGTTGCGCGCGGCGATCTCACTCGAGCATGCGCCGCAGGGCCTCGATCTGCTGTCCGAGGCCAGAGGCGGGCTGCGCACCGAGTTGCGCACTGATGGACTCCGCCTCGACGAGCGCCGACCGGGCGACGCCGGCATTGCCGCCGGCCAATGCGGCGCTGCCTTTGATGCACAACACCTTGGCCAGATCGAGCGGATCGTCGACCTCGCGCAACAGCCGCTCGCCGGCCTCCAGTGCCTGCAGCGCCAGTTCGGTCTGCCCTTGTCTGGCCAGCAGTTGCCCCAGACTGCCCAGCACGCCCCCTTCGAACCTACGGTTGCCCACTTCGCGATGGATGCGCAGCGCCTCGTCGTAGTGGAGCCGTGCCTGTTCGAATTCGCCGAGCGCCTGGTGCAGGTCGCCGATCTGGCCCAGCACGACCCCCTCGCCGCGACGATTGCCAACCTCGCGGTGGATCGTCAATGCTGCGCGGTAATGTTCGGCAGCCTCCCGCGTTTCCCCACGCTCGCTGACGAGGACGCCCAGGTTGCATAGCGTGATCGCCTCCTGCAGCACGCTGCCGGCCTCGCGGTGGATGAGCAGCGCGTCGTCGTAGGCCGCGCGCGCTTCAGCGACGCGACCCAACTCGTGGTGCAGCGTACCGAGGTTCCCCATTGCGACGCCCTCGGCAGCGCGGTTGCCCACCTCGCGATGCAGTGCCAGCGCGGCCTCGTAGCTGGCTCGTGCCTCGACCATTCGCCCCAGTTCCATCTGGAGGTTGGCGAAATTGGCGTGCAGCGCGCCCAGTTGCGGGCGGTCGTTCAGGGCGTTGCATAGCGCCATCGCTTGCTTGAAGTACTGTAAAGCCTCGTCCGTGTGGCCATCGTGATGGCGCGCCATGGCGACGTAACGCAAGGCGACGGCCTCTGCGCGGGCATCGCCAGCTTGCCGTGCGACCGCAAGCGCCTGCGCCACCATCGCGTTGGCGTGGTCGATCTTGCCTTCCGAACGCAGTGCCTCCGCGAGCGCGCTTTGCACGAGCGAGCGTCGACGCGGTGCAAGCCCTTCGAGTCCTGCCACCTGCAAACCCAGCATTGCGGCCAGATTGAACGGGCCTTGCGCTTCGAACACGCGCCACGCGGCGAGGAAGCATGATGCAGACAGCTCTGGTTCGCCGCGCTGGATCGCGCGCCGGCAGGCGCTGACCAGATTGTCGAACTCCAGCGTTAGCCTCCTGCCGCTTGCCGACCGCCCCGTGCCTGAGCAATGCGTCGAGCGCCTGATCGCTGCCGAATCGGGCGAAGTAGCGTCCGTGTCGCTGTTCCGCGTCACCCCTGGCCCGCTCGCCGAGCGCGCGAAGCTTCTGGCTGGCGTATTCGTGGATGCTCAAGTACATCCCGAAAAATGGCTCGGCAATGTCCAGGCGACCGAAAGCCTTGGGCAGCGAGACGCGCAACAGGCTCTTGTCCACCAGCGCCTGCGACCACGTCGACCACAGGGCGGAGCATCGGCCCACGCCGAGAGGTCCAGCACCGCCTCCGCGGCATCGAGCGTAAATCCCCCGTCGAAAATCGAGCACTGGGCGAGCGCGGCCTGCTCCCACGGCGTGAGCAAGTCCCACGACCAGTCGATCGCTGCTCGGAGCGTAGCCTGGCGCGCTGTCGTGCCGCGGGTGCCCGCGAGAAGGCTGAAGCGGTCGCGCATCCGTTCGACGATCTGCGCAGGAGAAAGCACCCGCATCCGCGCGGCTGCCAATTCGATGGCAAGCGGCAGTCCGTCGAGGAGCCGCACGACCTCGGCGACCGCGGCGCGATTGGCCTCGCTCAGAACGAAATCCGGCTGTTGCGCGCGAGCGCGGGTCACGAATAGTTCGATCGCGTCCATCTCCAGTGGCAGTGGCTCGATGGGGAAGAGACCCCTCGCCCGGCAAGTTGGAGCCGCTCGCGGCTGGTGACGACGAAGGCCGCTTCGGAGCGACTTGGTCGAGCCAACGGCCAAGCGTCGCCTGGCGCGTGCTGCACGACCTGCTCGAAGTTGTCCAGGATCACCAAGCAGCGACCACGGCCGGCGATGGCGTGGCCGAGTTGCACTGCCGGGTCCTCCTTGCCAAGCGGCACCCCGAGCGCGGACGCGACGGCGAAGAAAATTCCGTCCAGCGAGCGAGCCTCGGAGAGATCGCAGAAGTAAACGCCGCCCGGCCAGTCACCGAGCCAGACCCGGCCATAGCGGCGAACGAAGCGCGTCTTGCCGGTGCCGCCCGGGCCGAGCACCGTGACGAGCGCGCACCCGCGTCCAGACGCGCCGCGAGGGCGCGGAGCTCCGCCGATCCTGCCGACGAAGGCATCGCGCTCGGCCGGAAGGTTGTGACGAACCTCGCGCACCGCGCGCCAGAAGTCGTCTGCACGGACGACACGGTAGGCCTTGTCGACATCCGGCGGGGGGGCGAACGCAGCAGCGTCGCGTTCGCCGAGCTCGAAGACCTCGACCGGCTCCTCGACGCCTTTGAATTGGTAGTAGCCGTGGCTCTCGATTCTCGCGGCCTCGGAGAGCGTGCCGCCAAGTGCCTCGCGGGCTGCCGCAGTGAGCAGCGTCTGTCCGCCGCGGGCGAGCGCCATAACGCGGGCGGTGATCGGCACGGCGAGGCCGCTGCACCTCCGTACCGATCGCTCCCTGTGCGACGTCCGCAGGAGTGTTCGCGCGGAGTGTCACCGGGCCTGCATGGAGCGCCGCGCGCGCGGTCAGCCCCAGGTCTGCAAGCGGGTGATGGTAGGCGAGTGCGTAACGGCCCGCGTCGGCCGTGTCGTCGAACAACAGGAAGAAGCCGTCGGCGCGACCGATTTCGCGGCCGTGATGGTGAGCGAGGAGATCGCGTGCACGGCGGTCATGCGCGGTCCAGACCTCCGCCGCGCGCGCGTCGCCGACGCCGCGCAACGATGCGCGTGCTGTCCACCACGTCAGTAAAGAGAAGGGCACTTACGGTCATGCTAGCGACTCACGGAGTTCCGCAGTCTCGCTGCAAGACTCGGAATCAGCGACCCGTTTCGGGTTGGGGCACCCGATCGTCGCAAAGGCGAACACGGATCGATGTCATTTGTGCCCTTTGCGCGACTTGGGCGATTCTCGCGCACAATCAAGCGCTGCGCCACCTACAAAGGCGTGGCTCCAAGACCACTTGCCGAGCTAAGTCTATTGATAGGCGGCGCGAGGTGTAGAAACGCTAGGACGACACCGAGGTCGGAGGCACGAATTGGGTGAGCCGCACGACGTCTCCGCACTTCGAGCCAAGTGCTTCGAACTCCGTACAAGGCGCCGGGATCCGATGACGGGTAAGGTGTCCTTTCATGGACACGACCGGAAGCACTGTGCCCGATCTACGTGGCTCACATTCCCTTCAATAGCCGAGAACGACCCCACAGCAGTCGGTGGGTCTTCTCCAAGCAGTCGTTCAGCGAATCAGGCTAGTCGGCAACCGCGCCGAGCAGCGCGAAAGGGCGAACAATCGGGAACTTTCTATCACTGAATCACGTCGTTCCGTAGCTAAAGCAGGATTCGCTCAGACCGCTTTAGCTTTCGGCCAGCGCGGCCCTGACCATTCCGTCATGCGGCGTCTGGTTTCGCACACAGCGAACTTGTTATCGCGTTTGCTGCATCTCCGTAGGTGCTGCCAGGTGCCAGCCCGAGAAGAATGCAAGTCCCGGAGGGCAGAGGATTTGCGCAACCCAGGAGATCGCGCACGGTGTCGCGAAGGGCGGGCTGATCATGCTGATCCAATGCGTTCAAGAACCTGTCGCGCAGGACAGGGGAAGCGCGTTGTCTGGTGGGCGTGCGAATGAGGTACACGGGGTGCTCTTGGCTCGGCAACGACTCACTGAAGCCATCACCGGCGCATTGGCAGTAGTGTTATTCGACGATGTCGTAGCGCTCCCGCGTGTCGGCCATGAACTCAGCTATCGACATCTGGCACTCGGACTCGTCGTAAACCGGCCCGGAGCGCCGAAATCCCTGCATCTTCCAATTGCCGCCTCGGATTCGTGCCGGATCATCTACCCCATCCAGTGCATGGAGGTTGCGACGTGCCTGGCGAAACGCCATTTCTTGATTGATTCCCCTCACCAACGCGTGTTTCACGATAGTCACTCGCTCCACATTGTGTCCAAAAGCTATTGGTTACTGGATAGCCAGCCTCTTTCCCGCCACCGCGGCCTTCTTAGCCAGCTTGAGCTCGAGGACACCGTTGTCATAGGTGGCCACGGATGCCGACTCGTCCAGCTCCGCCGGTAACGTGAAACTGCGATAGATGTTGCCGAAATACCGCTCGTTGCGCAGCATCCTGTCGCCTTCTTTCTTTTCCCATGCCTGCTTAACTTCGGCCGTGATAGTGACCTGGTTGCCCTCGATCGCGACGTCGATATCATCCTTCTTCACGCCCGGCATTTCGGCATGAATCAGGTAACCGTTCTCGGTGTCGGTCGCATCCATCTTGATCATTGCCGGGGACGGTGCGCCTTCCACGCGCACCGGTTTGAAGAAACCGCGGAACAACTCGTCAAGACCGGTTTCAGTCCTTGGATCGTAAGAGATAAGGTTTTGCATAATGCCTTCCTTCTAAATAGTAATGCTACGGGCCGGGGCCCAAACTGCTGCTTACGTTTTGGGCCCTTCCCAAAAAAAGAAATGGCCCGGTTGAGGGTCGGGCCACTGAGAAAAAGCAAGTGGCATCGCCACGATTGTTGCGCTTAGAGTTATTTTTCCCCTCCAGGCAAACTGATACGCCTACGCCTGCTGACTTTAGGCCGTTGCCGTCGCGCCGATCTTGTGGAAAGTGGAGTTGGAAACCTCATAGGTATCAACCTGAGGACTTCCGTCGACCAGATTTGCCAGGATCGTGGTCACTTCTGCGTATGGCCCGCGGCTGTAGGCCTCGGCGCTTTCTTTGTTGTCCCACAAACTCACGCCGAAAGCTTCGGTTCCGGCAGGGCCAACAAACGTGATTTCATCCTGAAACCCGTTTTGTTTGCGAAGCATGGGAATGACTTGCTGTTCCAGCCGCTGGGTAAACGCAGCGGTGCTGTTGGGCTTCAGATGCACGGATACGCGATGTGCATACATGGTGTGCTCCTTGGTTGTAAATGGCCAAGGGGGCATTTCAGATTACCGGCTTAAGTCCAGATGACTAAAAGACCCTCTCGGTCCGTTTAACCAGAGTAGGTTAATCCGCTAGACATGTCAAGCATTATTTTGCTACGCTTAAACGGATGCAGTTAATTACTGGAGTATGCGATGGATGTTTGTTTAGTTATCAAGGAGCGGCTGGAACAATTGGGGTTCGAGCAAAAGGACTTGGCGGCCGCCGCCGAAGTCACCGAGTCCTACATCTCTCAGCTGCTGACTCGGAAGAAATCGCCACCCGCGCCCGATCGAACAGACATCTACGAGAAGATGGGCAAGTTTCTCAAGCTGTCGAGCGGGAAGCTTGGGAAGCTGGCGGAGCTCCAGCGCAGGGAAGAGTTAAAGAGAGATTTCGAGGACCCCCCGGCGCCTTTGTTTCAAGAAGTGCGAGAGTTGGTTCTCCGCAAGTGCACACCGGAAAAACAGCGGCAGATACGAGCAATTTTTGAGAAGCAGCCCCTGGGTGAACTCGAACGCCTCGTCACACAGACCCTTCTGGACGTGATCAAGCGCGTCGCCAAAGAGGAATTGAAAAATGAAAAGTGGCTCCGCTCCGTGGCTCGACACAGTGGCCGAAGCTATAAGCAGATGCGAGTCACGATCCTCGAGTTCCTGGACACAGACGTCTTCCACCTGTCAGCGGAGAACTGCGTTTCCTTCCTGGATCCGCTGATCGACTCCTGGGATATCGACCTTTCCACCTTCGGTATGGAAATTGTGCTCAACCGAAAACTGGCTCCAGGGCACTCGAAGCGATTTGCGTTTGTTGAAAGGGACCCTGACCAACCTTCCGGGGGTGAGCCCGGGCTCAACGCATTCCTTAAGGATGCGTCACTCAGCGGTAATGTGACTCAGGAGGAAATCGAATTTCTCAAACGGTTGAGGCTCAAGGGAAAGCGGCCTACGCCGCTCTACTTTTACCGGGAATTGCAGAATCTCAGAGATCCGCTACATTTTCGCAATGTAGTGGGGGGCGGTAGGTAGCGAAGTGTAAAAGGCGACCGGACAGCGCAATGGCAAGGTGTTCCTGGCCTCAAAGGTCCCGAACTCGGCTTACCATGGCGAGCACGAAGTCCTCAGCACTGACACGCCGAACTGAGCACCACGCTCGAGGTGCGAATCCAGATGTGCCGTTGGAGGCACCTTCTTCTCGGCACGGGCAACGGGTTTTGTCTCGACGCTCACGACCTGCGGTTGTCGGCCATCAACCCCAAAGCGCACCTGGCCAAGAGTCGGGCGTAAGCGTCACGAAACGTCAGACGAAGCCGCAAATCGTCACGTCCGTAAAAAAACCCCGAGCACTCGGGGTGGGGTGCTCGGGGCTGCAGTCCGGTCTCGAGGAGGAGAGAAAGGCCGGATGTTGATTCTGCAGCAAAGCGCGTGCCAAACGGGCCAGGTACTTCAGCCTACATGTCCGTGGTTTGGTCCAGGTGCTTCGTGCCGTCGGACGACGAACTGAGTTTGGGCCAACTGCCGCCGGTCAGCGTGGCCACCCAGGTTGCCACAACGCGCTAACCGAGTTGATTCTGTTTGCGCGGAACGCGCGGGCGAAATGGAGCTGTTCCGCTTGTGCGCGATCACGCCCGCTGGACGAAACATGCTCATCGGTACGAAATCAGGCACACGGACCACAGTTGGAGTTTGGCACCGCACCGCCTCGCGCGCCATGGTCCGCGGGGCAATGCTCAGCGCCGCCGAGAATCGGTTACCTTACCTCGCTCGATCGCAGGCGAGACTCAATAGGTCAAGGTGTCCCCATCGTCTTCGCGTGCTGCATGAGCAGTGAGTAGGGGGGCGCCAGATCCACCCCGTCCGGGGTGTTGAGCAGTCCGGGCTCGCGTCCTTTCTTTCCGGTCACCCCATACTGCCACACGATACGATTCACCTTCGGATCGACGACGATGACCCGGTGATTGGAATCGTCATTGGCGAGAACCATACCGTTGGGCAAGACCTTGGCCAACGACGGGTGGTCGAGCGCGTCCTTGCCCGTGGGCTTGTAGCGCCAGAGTACCTTGCCCTGGTCATCGAACATCACGAGCTGGCCGGGCTTGGAATAGTCGGCCGTGACATAGCGTCCAGGCTCGACCTCGTTACTGTCAGACGGGTAGCGCACCCCGGGGACCTGGAAGCTCCGGATTACCGTCCCGGACTTGAGGTCGAACTCGCTGTGCCACGCCCCCTGGATCTCAGTAATAAGGTAGTGCCCGTTAAGCATCGGGAAAGCGCCGTTGGGGCTGCCGAAGATGCGCGGCGGGTCGTGCTTGCAGCCGCCCGGCGGTCGGCGGTCCGCGCCATAGATCTGCTTGGGCGTCTGGGTCCCTTGGGCGATCAGGAGGACGCGGCAGTTCTTGATGTCCGCGATCAGGACGTGCCCGTCGGGGAGCACGATGGCGTCGTCGGGGTTCCAGAGCTGGTTTGGCCCATGGCCGTGCACGCCCGGGGTGCCGTAGCGCCAGATGACGCGGCGACTGGCGATGTCCACCAGTGAGACGGCAAAGTTCTCTTCGTGCGTTACGATGATCTGCTTGCCATCGGCGGTGTAGAAGGCGTCATCCGGCGCCTTGAATGTCTCACCCGGACGCAGATCGCCGGGCTCGGGAAACGTCCACGTAATGCGGCCCTGTGGGTCAACAAGGACGATTCGGTCATTGTCCTCGTCGGCGATGAGGACGGGACCAGGCAGCACCGAGGGGTCCGAGCCCGGCTGCAGATGTCCCTCCTGCTGCGAAAAAGCTGGGCCGACACCCATCAGCAGCCCCATCATCAGGGCAATCGAATACCACACTGCGTTTCTCATCGTTCCTTCCTTTGGCGCATGGCCTTCGGTGAATGAAACTGGGGGCTCGAAGGTGATGCGTCGATTTGCGTCGACGGATCGCATCCTCCATACCTCATCCATTCCGGATTCTCCTTGACGCAGCACGGAGCGGTTGCGCGCCGCGCCTGATTTGTTGGGTAACTTTGCGTTAGGTCAAAGGAATTCGGCAGGCACCAGGCCCCTTACCCCGTGCGAGCCACCCAGTTCATCGTGCTGAGTACGACGGACTCGGTACAGAGCGCTGGGACTTCGCACTGAGTACGACGAGGTCAGTGCGGGTAAGGGCCGTTTGTTGGCACTTGCCGACAGCCGGAAAGTCGCTGTCGTGGTAGCATAAAAACGTCTGCCCGCTGGAGGCAGGCGAGGGAATAAGATCAAATATCGGCTAAGGAGGTTTCGTACGTTCGGCGCGATGCGCAGGAGCGCGTAATGGACGAAAACCGTTGCCCGAAATGTGGCAGTAGCGACGTAGTAACGCGCACGGTCAACGACCGACTCAGGGCGGCCGACCCGCGCGGACAGACCTTCGAGATAGCACTGCAGTTGCCGGTGTGGAGTTGCAGGGCCTGCAAACTTTGCTGGCAAGGTCAGGAAGCCGCAGCCGCGATGGAAGCTGCCTACCAGAATGCTCTCATCGAGCGGACACCGAGCCGGACCGCCGCGTAACGTACCGCGTTTATACTTGCCCGCCGAAGCACTGGGGCTCTAGCGATCGGCCTTGTTCTCCGCGCTGGCTCCGGGGTACGTTTGGCTTGGTCCAGGTGCTTCGTACCTCGGATGACGGGCTCAGTGCGGCCATCAGTTGTCGTTGGTCGACGCCAAATGGCCGACCGCTTCAGACGGATTGGAGCCATTGCCGGCGGCGGATCGAACTGGCGCTATCCGTTGCTGACGTTCGGACTGGCACGAAGCAGACGTACCGGTTCCTGTATTGGGAAGCTTGCAAAAATGTCATTGAGGGGATTCGTCTTACCCGCCCGACGCGGACCGCTTAGCGGGAGCAGACGAACTTTAGAATCGGCCTGTACGGCGTTCGCGACGCGATGTTGCTTCCCGTTCTCGGCGCGACGTACAACCACTCCGATTCACTTTCCCACGAATTGACACTCTTCCCCTGCGCCATCGGTTCTGAATATTCCGTCGCCGCAACGCTTCTCAGCCGCTCCCCGCCGCAATCGATCTCGTATGACACTCGTCGAGAGCGCGTGCCACCGGGCTCCTGCTTCGGGTAGTCCTGTATGACCGGTACCCGTCGCAAATCGCCCTTGCTGATTGACGCGGGGTCGAGGTAGTACACCGTGTCGGTCGTTTCGGCAACCTTCACCAAGTCTGCCCACGCGGACGTGGCGGCGAGTAGCAATACGCCGGACAGGATGATGCGCATGATTCCTCTATCGCAACCATCGTACGCTTGTTTCAGAAACGAGGTCGACATGGCCTCGATCCACGTCCCTCGGCCGAATCCAGAATGCATCTGCCGACATTGAGGCGCTTCGAAGTGCGTGACCGGCTCGGCTCAACCCGGTGCGTAGGGCTGGTGAACATTGTCAGCTGCGTTAGTCCGCCCTCGTATCCTGACTCGCGGATCTCGCACGGCCTTATGTTGATTGGGGTCAATGCGGTTCGCCCGCGGTGGGGATTGAATGACGCGAGGGAGACTGTACCGTGCCCGTGGCCAGGGGAGAAACAACGTGACGGCATCCACCGCAACCAAACCGGGGCTCAGCCGCGAACAGATCTCGGCGCTGACGATGAGCACGCTCGCCTTTGCGGTGAATTTTGCCGTCTGGGTGATGTTCTCCGTCATCGGGATCAAGATCAAGACGGAGCTCAATCTCAACGAGACCGAGTTCGGCCTGCTGGTCGCAACTCCCATCCTGACCGGCTCGCTCGTGCGCCTGCCGCTCGGCATCCTGACCGACCGCTACGGCGGACGGATCGTGTACTTCCTGCAGATGCTCGCCGTGGTAATCCCCACCTGGGTACTGTCCTACGCGACCGAGTATTGGCAGTATCTGGTGTTGGGGTTGTTCATCGGGGTCGCCGGCGGCTCGTTCGCGGTGGGCATCGCCTACACGTCCGCCTGGTTCAGCAAGGAACGGCAGGGGACGGCGATGGGCATCTTCGGAGCCGGAAACGCGGGCTCCTCGCTCACCAAGTTCATCGCCCCGCTGATTATCGCGGCCTCCGCCACAGCCTCCTGGCGGATGGTGCCGCGAGTCTACGCCGTCGCCATGCTGGTGATGGCAGTGCTGTTCTGGTTCTTGACTTCCGAGGACCCGCTGCACCGCAAGGACGCAGCGGCTCGGCGCCATCCCAAGCTGGCCGAGCAGCTGTTGCCGCTGCTCGACCTCCGTGTCTGGCGCTTCGGGCTCGCCTACTACTTCGTATTCGGCGCATTCGTGGCAATGGCGCTGTGGCTGCCCAAGTATTATGTCGGCCAGTACGGACTACCGCTGGCCACCGCCGCGTTCCTGACCATCCTGTTCGACCTGCCTTCCGGCGCGATCCGCGCGCTGGGCGGGTGGGCGTCGGACAAATGGGGCGGCAACACCGTCACCTGGTGGGTGATGTGGGTCAGCCTCGCATGCATGTTCCTCCTGAGCTACCCGCCCACGACGATGATCGTCCACGCGATCAAGGGCGACGTCGCCGTCGACATCGGGTTGGGTGTCACGGTGTTCACGGTGCTCATTTTCATCGCCGGCCTGGCGCAGGGCTTCGGCAAGGCCAGCGTCTACCGCAGCCTGGCCGACCACTACCCGACCCAGATGGGCGTGGTCGGCGGCATCGTCGGCGTCATCGGCGGCCTGGGCGGGTTCACGCTGCCGATCATGTTCGGCATCGCCGCCGACGTGATCGGGGTGCGCAGCAGCTGCTTCATGCTGATGACCCTTGTGATCATCGTCACCATGATCTGGACGTGGGTCGCGGAGCGCAACGAGCGCGAAGGGATCCTGGCGCAGCACGCCGACGCTCGCGCGGCGCTTGCAGGCGCCGAGCTCATCGAGCCTCGTCGCCCGCGCCGGCACGTGCTGGTCGACTGGCGCCCGGACGACGAGGGCTTCTGGGCGACCACGGGCCGGAGTATCGCCAACCGCAACCTCTGGCTGTCGATGCCCGCGCTGCTGCTGGCTTTCGCGGTCTGGGTGGTGTGGAGCGTGATCGTGGTCGAGCTGCCGCACATCGGGTTCAAGTTCAGCACCAACCAGCTGTTCTGGCTGGCGGCGCTGCCCGGGCTCTCCGGCGCGGTCTTCCGCGCGCTGTATTCGTTCGTCGTGCCGATCTTCGGTGGGCGCAACTTCACGGTGTGGAGCACGACGATGCTGCTGCTGCCCACGCTGTGGATCGGCTTCGCAGTGCAGGACCCGACCACCAACTATGCGGTGTTCGCGGCGATCGCGCTGCTGTGCGGGCTGGGTGCGGGCAACTTCTCGTCGTCGATGGCAAACATCAGCTTCTTCTATCCGAAGCGGCTGCAGGGAACGGCGCTGGGCGCCAACGCCGGCGTGGGCAACCTGGGCGTCGGACTGGCGCAGCTCATCGCCCCGATCGCGATGTACGGCGGCGCGCTGCTGATCCTGGGCGGAAACGCGCAGACCCGCGTGGATCAGGGCGCGACGATGCAGATCTGGGTACAGAACGCCGGTTTCATCTGGGTGCCGCTGATCGTCATGTCCGCGGTCGCCGCGTGGTTCGGCATGGACAACATCGCCACGGTGCGCGCCGGCTTCGCCGAGCAGGTGGCGATCATCCGGCACAAGCAGCAGTGGCGCATGAGCTGGCTGTACACGGGCACCTTCGGTTCGTTCATCGGCCTGGCGGCCGGCTTCCCGATGCTGGTCAACACCGAGTTCCCGGCGGTGGACGCGTTCAAGTTCGCGTTCATCGGGCCGCTGCTGGCGGCACTGGTGCGTCCCCTCGGCGGCTGGCTCGCCGACCGCATGGGCGGCGCCATGATCACCTTCTGGATCTTCGTCGTGATGGCGCGTGGCGCCGCTGGTCGCAGCGCTTCTTCCTGCCGACGGCGGATGGCGGCGGCAGCCTGCTCGGCTTCGTGCTGGCGTTCATGGCGCTGTTCGTTGCGGCCGGGCATCGGCAACGGCTCGACGTTCCGTATGATCCCGATCATCTTCCGCACGCTGCGCGAACGAGAGGTGCGCGATCAGAACGATCAGGCGGCGCTCGAGCAGGCACGGCGCGTGGGCAGCACCGAAGGCGCGGCGACGCTGGGCTTCAGCTCCGCGGTCGCGGCGCTTCGGCGGCTTCTTCATCCCGATCGCCTACGGCACCTCGATCAAGCTGACGGGCAGCCCGCAGGGGGCGCTGATTTTCTTCAGCGTGTTCTACCTGAGCTGCGTGCTGGGGACCTGGCGCTGGTATGCGCGCCGGGGCGCCGAGGTGGCGTGCTGACCACCCCGGGGCGCGTCATCGCCGCGACCCGGGATCGCTTGTGGCCGGTCAGAGACGACCACCGTGCCGACCTGAGCGGCCGCTGCATGACGTACAGCAGCCGGTCGTGCGTCAAGGGCCGTTGTGGATCGTGGAGCCGCCGCTCAGCACCGGCGAGTGGATGAGCGTGAACGACCCTGACCTGTCGGTCACGGTGCACCGAAGCGGTCGATGAAGATTATGGATGCGGCCATTCCCCCACTCCCAAGGTTCATCATGTTTGAGAATGCACACGCCGGAATTCTCCTGACTTCTTCCGGTCCGCTTCTTCGAGCAGGCTCGCATTAGGTTTCCGTGTAGCAATATGTCCGTGTGAAGTCGTCCACAATGGTTCGAGGGCTCGCGCTGCGATTGCCGAGCGCGCAAAGTGGGCCCGGCGCCATCGCCGGTCGCGCGTGGACCTCTTGCGGCGCTTGGGTGGAGCCCCTCGTCGGCGCTCGATAGCAGGATGAAAAGTGCAAACATCAGGCCGTTGCCACCAATAAACCGGCGTTTGACCTGCACGACCGAACGCCCAATAATTAGACTTACGTGGTTGAAACATATGCCAACCATGGCCGGCACG
>CAWGEB010000011.1:0-89498 GCA_963821485.1 uncultured beta proteobacterium | reverse complement strand
TGCGCATCTTCTCGTTGAGCACGCCGCCGTGTCTGACTTGCGCGAGTTCCGACATCATGTTCATGGCGGGACTATTGCAAGTGGTTGAGCGCGAGGTCGAAGGCGTCGAAATTGCGCCAGCGTCGGCGGAAGTGGGGTGGACGGTCGGTTCGCGATGAGCGGCACGCGCTGCTCGCAGAGACGCCGCCATGCGAGCGCAGCGGCACGTCGAGCCCGGACAGATCGTGGCCGATCCGAACGCTCGAGCCAAGCACCGTGAAGACGCTCCGCGACGATGACCAGATCGCCGACGCGGTCCGGCGGCAGCCTCGAACTTTGCACACGCATCCGCGCGGAAAGAACGAGCTCCACGCCGGGCAGGGCGGCGATGCGCGCGCCAGCGTCGGCGACACGCTCGGGCGGCAGGTAAGCAGTGGCAAACGAACCCAGCGCGCCGTGATGCACTACATAGGGATCGGTGATCGGCAGGATCACGCGCGCGACGCCTGCACCAACCAGTCGTCCAGCAAGTCCTGCAGGAACACGATATTGGGGCGGCCGAAGGCGTCGGTCTTGGCGTTCATGCCGTGATCGGCGGTGACGACGATGACGGCGCCCAGTGCATCGAGCGGCCGAGATAGCCGTCCATCATCGCGTAGAACGTCGTTGGCCTGCAGGCGTGCCCGGCGCGGCTTTGTGCTGGACGTAGTCGGTCGTCGAGAGGTACATGAGGTCGGGACGCTCGCGCGCCATCAGTTTGACGCCTGCGGCGAACACGAATTCCGACAGTGCGGCGCTATAGACGGACGGCACCGGCATGCCGACCAGGCCGACAATGTCAGTCGAGGCCGTTTCCGGCGAGCGTCACCTGGTCCGCCTTTTCCGAAGAGAAACAGATTCCCCGCATCTGATGTCCGAGCAGACTGCGCAGCTTATCCTTGGCGGTGATGACGGCGACCTTCGCGCCGGCGTCGGAGAACGCAGCAAAGATCGTGCCGGCGCGCAGGTATTTGGCGTCGTTCATCATGACTTCCGCGCCAGCCTCCCGATCCCAGAAGAAATTGCCGCAGATGCCGTGGACCGCAGGCGGCGTGCCAGTCACGATCGACAGGTTGTTCGGGTTGGTGAACGACGGCACCACGCAGTCGGCAGTGAGACACGTCCCGAGGTCCTTGAGACCGGCCAGGAAGGGGGCCACGCCCGCCTCGATGGCCTGGTTGATGTAGTCGGGTTCGCAGCCATCGACGCAGACGACGACGACAGGGCGGTCGGGCCAGCGGTAGGTGCGGCCATTGACGGTCAGGGACTGGCGGGCAGCGGTGTTCATCGTGTCCTGCGGGGGGCGATGACCGCGAGGTGGCGGCGCGCCGCGGCCGCGTTAACCGAGGCGACCGCCTGGCTCCTGTGCATGCGTTCGCGGCTGGCCATGACGTGGTCGAAGAGTGCCCGGCCGGCGGCGGCGGCATTGCCCGCCGCGATCTTGTCGACGATGTCGCGGTGCTCGCGCGTCGACACCGGCAATGTGCCACCCTCGGCGAGCGTCTGGCGGCGGAACAGATTCAATTCGTTGACCAGCCGGCGGTACGTCGCCAGCAGCTTGGCATTGCCGGCGAGCGAGACCAGACGATCGTGGAAATCCAGGTTCAGCAGCCAGTAGGCCTGCACGTCGTCCTTCGCTGCCGCGCGGTCCATGCGCTCCACGAACGCGCGCAACTCGCGGATGTGCTCGGGCGTCGCGATCTGTGCAAGGCGCCGTCCGGTCCATTCGTCCAGGGCCGCACGCACTTCGTAGATCTCGTTGGCTTCGGCGACGCTGATCTGGCGGACGAACACGCCGCGATTCTTTTCCAGGCGAACCAGCCCCGACTCTTCGAGCGCGCGAAACGCCTCGCGCACCGGTCCCCGCGACACGCCGAGGGCATCCGCGATGTTGGCTTCGTTGAGCTTCGACCCGGCGGCGAGATCGCCGGCAAGGATCATGCGCTCCAGTTCCCGCTGCACCAGCATGGGCAGGGAACTCGACTGGACCAGCGCGATGGTCGCCCCGGGCAAATGCGGTCCGCCCGGCGTGCCGGAGGGCGTGGTCAGTGCGATCTTCGACATGCTTGCGATTAGACGCCGTCGGGTGTAGATTGTCAACAATCTGCAATTTCCGGGTCGCGATAGCCGTGACGGCGCATGCGCGAGCATTCATCGGCACGTCACGCGTCACGGACCATAATCGGCATTGCTTGCCGGAGATTGCCGGCGTAGCATTTTCAGGTTGTGCGGTCGGGGCGGTGTTCACTCATTCTGGGAGACAAAGATGCGGCAGGCAGTAAGCGCAGTAAGCAGTTCGTGGGGGCGGCGCGCCGTCGCCGTGGTCGTCGCGGCAGCGGCGATGTGGACAGTCTCAGCCTCGGCGCAAAAGACCGAGCTGCTCGTGTACACGGCGCTCGAAACCGATCAGATCAAGGCTTACGAAGACGCGTTCTACAAGGCGTATCCCGACATCGCGATCAAGTGGGTGCGCGATTCCACGGGCGTCATCACTGCCAAGCTCCTCGCTGAAAAAGCCAATCCGCAGGCGGACATGGTGGTTGGCACCTCCGCGTCGAGCCTTGCGGTATTCGCCAACGAAGGGATGCTGCAGGGGTACGCACCGAAAGGTCTGGACAAGATCACACCCGCTTACCGCGATCCCAAGAATCCACCGGAGTGGGTCGGGATGGACGTCTACGGTGCCGCGATCTGCTTCAACACGGTCGAAGCCGCGAAGCTGGGCTTGCCGAAGCCCGAGACATGGAAGGACCTGACCAAGCCGATCTACAAGGGCAAGATCGTGATGCCGAATCCGGCGTCATCGGGTACCGGCTATCTGGACGTGGCGGGCTGGCTGCAGATGTGGGGCGACGCCGACGCGTGGAAGTTCATGGACGGGCTCCATGACAATGTCGCGCACTACACGCATTCCGGATCGAAACCCTGCAAGGAGGCCGGCTCCGGCGAATTCCCCATCGGCGTCTCGTTCGAATACCGCGCCGTGACGACCAAGAAAGGCGGCGCGCCGATCGACATCATTTTCCCGAAGGAAGGGCTGGGTTGGGACCTCGAAGCGTCGGGCATCATGAAGACGACCAAGAAGCTCGAAGCCTCGCGCAAGGTCATGGATTGGCTCGCCACGCCCGAGGCGATGGCGCTGTTCGCCAAGAACTTCGCCGTGCTGGCGATGCCGGGCGTGGCCAAGCCGCTCGAGTTTGTTCCTGCCGACTACGAGCAGCGATTGGTGAAGAACGACTTCGCGTGGTCTGCCAAGAACCGCGACAAGATCCTCGCCGAATGGACCAAGCGCTACGACGGCAAGTCGGAACCCAAATAAGCTATGGAATAGTCAGCGCCCCGGACGGCCGGGGCGCTTTTTTTTGCGCAACGAGGGTGATGCCGTGCTGAACGCCGCCGCATCGAACGCGCCATACCTGAAGCTCGAGCACGTGCGCAAGACCTTCGGCCAGTTCACGGCGCTGAAGAGCATCGCGCTGGCGGTTCACCCCGGCGAAATGGTCACGTTCCTCGGGCCGTCCGGTTGCGGCAAGACGACGCTGCTGCGCATCATTGCGGGGCTCGAGACGCAGGACAGCGGGACGATCGTGCAGGGCGGACGCGACATCTCACGGCTGCCCCCGATGAAGCGCGACTACGGCATCGTGTTCCAGTCCTATGCGCTGTTTCCCAACCTCACGATTTTCGACAACGTCGCTTACGGTCTGGTCAATCGGCGCAAGGGTCGCGACGAAATTCACCGCCGCGTCGGCGAGTTGCTCAAGCTGGTGGGCCTGCCGGAATCGGGTGCCAAGTATCCCGGCCAGCTTTCCGGCGGCCAGCAGCAACGCATCGCGCTGGCGCGCGCACTGGCGACGTCACCCGGGCTGCTGTTGCTCGACGAACCGCTGTCGGCCCTCGATGCGCTGGAACGCCTCCGGTTGCGCGGAGAAATCCGCGCGTTGCAACGCCGCCTCGGTGTCACGACCATCATGGTCACGCACGACCAGGAAGAAGCGCTGTCGATGGCGGATCGCGTCGTGGTGATGAACCATGGCGCGATCGAGCAGATCGGCACGCCGCAGCAGATCTACCGCGAGCCCGCGTCGGCCTTCGTCGCCGATTTCGTCGGCAAGATCAACGTCATCAACGCGGTCGCGGAAGGCGACGGCCGGTTCCGCGTCGGCACGCTGATCCTCAACGGCGCGCAAGGCGATGCGCCGGTGACGCCGGGCGCGCGGGTCCGCCTTTACCTGCGGCCGGAGGATGTCGTCGTGAACGGCGCGGCGTCGGGGATGGCGAATGCCGCACACGCGAAGGTGACCAAGGTCGAATTTCTCGGCGCGTTCTGCCACGTCACGGTGGCGCTCGCCGGGGCAGAAGAGCAGCCGTTGCTTGTCAACATTTCGCGGCACAGCATCGACGAGATGAATCTCGCGGAGGGCTCGACGCTGCACCTCGGATTGCCCGCGGAATGCATGCGGCTGCTCGCATGATCCCGCTGCGCTCGGCGACGCCGCGATGACGACAGCCACGATCGACGCTGCAACGCTTGCCGCGGGACCGCGCGTCAAGCCCGCGGCGCATTGGCACGATCGCCTGGCGCAGGGCCTGCTCCTGCTGGTGTGCGCGATCCTGATCGTGTTCCTCCTGGCGCCGCTGTTCATGATCCTGGTGAAGAGCGTGCAGGACAAGGACGGCGCGTTCGTCGGTTTGCAGCAGTTCACCGAGTACTTCCAGACAGCGTCATTGCAGCAGTCGATCCTGCACACGATTTCGATCGCCGCGGCAGTTACTAGCATCACGATCCCCTTGGCGTTCACGTTCGCCTACGCGCTGACACGTAGCTGCATGCCGCTGAAGGCCACTTTCCGCGTGATTGCGCTCACGCCGATCCTGGCGCCGTCACTGTTGGCTGCGATTTCGTTCATCCAGTGGTTCGGCACGCAGGGTCTGCTCAAGGGCCTGCTCGGCGGCGCCAAGATCTACGGGCCGATCGGCATTGTCATCGGCGAGGTGTTCTGCGCCTTCCCGCACGCATTGATCATCGTGACGACAGCGCTCGCCATCGCGGACGCCCGGCAGTACGAGGCGGCGCAATCGCTGAAAGCCGGCGAATGGCGCATATTCTGCACGGTGACGCTGCCGGGTATCCGCTACGGATTGATCAGCGCTATTTTCGTGGTCTTCGTCCTCGTCATCACCGATTTCGGCGTGCCGAAGGTCATCGGCGAGCAGTATAATGTGCTGGCGACCGACATCTACAAGCAGGTCATCGGCCAGCAGAATTTCCAGATGGGCGCGGTCGTCGGCCTCGTTCTTCTGACGCCGGCGCGTGATCGCCTTCTTCATCGATCGCATTGCGCAGCGGCGCCAGACGCGCCGTTGCTCTCGGCGCGCGCCGTGCCGCTGATCCCCAAGCCCAACCAGACGGTCGACTGGGCCTTCTTTGCGATCTGCTCGGTCATCGCCGCGATGATCCTCATCGTGTTGGGCGTCGCCTTCATCGCCTCGATCGCCAAATTCTGGCCCTATGACCTGACGCCGTCGCTCAAGAACTACAATTTCGACATGATGGATGGCGGCGGCTGGGAGAGCTATCGCAACAGCTTGACCATGTCGGCGCTAACCGCGGTGCTTGGCACGGCGATCATCTTCACCGGCGCCTATCTGCTCGAGAAGACGACACGCTTCGCAGTGCCGCGTTCGATCGTGCGGTTCCTGACGCTCCTGCCGCTCGCCGTGCCGGGACTGGTGCTCGGCCTCGGCTTCATATTTTTCTTCAACGACAAACACAATCCGCTCAACTTCATCTACGGGACCATGGCGATCCTGGTCCTATGCACGATCGGCCACTTCTATTCGGTCGCGCATCTCACCGCGACGACGGCGCTCAAACAGATCGATCCCGAATTCGAGACCGTGTCGTCGAGCCTCAAAGTGCCGATCTACAAGACCTTCTTTCGTGACATTGTCCCGTGTGCCTGCCGGCGGTGCTCGACATCGCCATTATCTCTTCGTCAACGCGATGACCACGATCTCCGCCGTCGTGTTCCTCTATTCGCCGAAGACGACGCTCGCCTCGCTCGCGGTGCTGAACATGGACGATGCCGGTGACGTCGCGCCGGCCGCCGCGATGGCGACGCTTATCGTCCTTTCCTCGACCACCGTGTGCGTGCTGTACGCCATCATCACGCGACTGTTGCTGACGCGTACGCAGGCCTGGCGCAAACCTCTCACCGTTTGATTTATGGGGAGCACATCATGAGCAACTTCGATCGCGACCCGATTCTGCTGACGCCCGGACCGCTCACTACGTCACTCAAGACGAAGACCGCGATGCTGCGCGACTGGGGCTCGTGGGACAGCAATTTCAACGCCGTGACGGCCCGCGTCCGGGAGCGCCTGCTTGCCATTGTCAACGGTGCGCCAACACATGTCTGTGTCCCCATGCAGGGCAGCGGGACGTTCTCGATTGAAGCCGCGGTCAACACGCTCGTCCCGCGCAACGGGCACGTGCTGGTGCTGGTCAACGGTGCCTACGGCCAGCGGATGGCGCGCCTGACCGCGATGATGGGCCGCAAGCTATCGACGTTCGAGACGGCGGACGGGGTCCCGACCACCGCCGCCGACGTCGCCCGTGCGCTGGACGCCGATCCGTCGATCACACACGTCGGCTTGATCCATTGCGAGACATCCACCGGGATCCTCAATCCGCTGCCGGAGATCGCCGACGTCGTGGCCGCCCGGGGCAAGCAGCTGATCGTCGATGCGATGAGTTCGTTCGGCGCGTTGCCGATCGATGCGGCGCGGGTTCCGTTCGCTGCGTTGATTGCCGCGTCCGGCAAGTGTGTGGAGGGCCCGCCCGGGATGGGATTCGTGTTCGTGCGCACGTCCGTGCTGGAAACCTGCGCGGGCAATTCGACGTCGCTGTCGCTCGATCTGTACGATCAGTGGACGTACATGGAAAAGACTACGCAGTGGCGTTACACGCCGCCGACGCACATCGTCATCGCCCTGGACGCGGCGCTGGAGCAATATCGGGAACAAGGTGGCCAACCGGCGCGACTGGCGCGGTACACGGCTAACTACGAAATGCTTGTCGCCGGCATGAAGGAGATGGGTTTCACGGTGTTCTCGACTCGAAGATCCAGGCGCCGATCATCGTGACCTTCCATGCGCCCGCCGATCCCCGGTACGGGTTCAAGGCCTTCTACGACAAGGTGCGCGACAAGGGTTTCGTGCTGTATCCCGGCAAGTTGACGCAAGTCGAGACATTTCGTGTCGGTTGCATCGGCGCCATCGGTCCGGATGAAATGCGCCACGCGGTGAACGCGGTGCGTGACGCATTGCGGGAGCTCGGCGTCAAGCATATCGCGCCGGCAGCGGCTCGAGCGGCCTAGCCTGCTAGGGGCGATTCCCGGGCTCGAGCGAAACGCGGCGCAGCGCGTCGAGTGCGGCGTGGTCGGCGGTGCCGTGTGCGATGAAGCCATGCCGCATCAGGCAATCGACGATCACGAGGCTTGCATCCGCCGTCACGACGTCGCTGCCGTCGCGGTTGCAGGCCAGCCGGGCGGCGTCGGATAGCCCTTCGAGGCGGAACTCCACGACTTCACCGTCGATGCCCACGGGAACGAACGCCGGATCGAGCCATAGATCGTGCACGTAGACCGTTTCACGCTCCAGACCCTTGGGATGCGCGCGGCAAATCCGCAATGTGCCCACGGCGCGTGATGTCGCTGCGACCGCAGCGGGGATCCCGGCCTCTTCGCCGGCTTCCTTGATCACCGTGGCTTCGACCGACGCGCCGGCGGCGATCCCTCCGCCAACCATGTTGTCGAGCAATCCAGGATCGACAGCCTTGTGCGGGCTGCGCCGACCCAGCCACATCCGGATGCCGTCATTCGTTCGCACAAGGCCGTTGATGTGCGCGGCAAACGTGCGAATTCCGAAATAGCGCGCCGCGGAGCGCTCGAGATCGAATAGAGGTTCGTCCCCGAATTCGCGCACAACGGCGTAGCGCTCGTGGCGCCACGCACTGCACGCGCCTTCCGCGGACAGCTGTCGCGCGAGCGCTTCCATCGCGTCGGTCCGCGCAAGCGGCGTGGCGAGGCGCGGCACGAAGCGAATCTGATCGTTGTCGACGACAAGAATGGCGACAAATTCTGCCAGCCGCGCCGAGCGCAGATCGTCCACCCAGCCGATCACTGTCCCATTGACGACGAATGGTCGATAACGATCTTTCGGCGCCGCCAGGATAGCGTCGAGCCGTTCGCGAATCCCGGTTACAATGACGCTCGTTTCCAAGCACTTAGTGTAGCTTTTTTCGGCCCGCTCATGCCCGCAGACGTCCTCGCATTGTTTGATCTTGATCACACGCTGATGCCGCACGACAGCGACGAGCAATGGGTGGCTTTTCTGGTCGAGCAAGGGGCGCTGGATGCGGTTCGCTACGATGCCGCCAATCGTGATCTGATTGCCCGCTACAACCGTGGCGAAGCCGGTACCATCGAGTTCACCGAGTTCTATCTGTCGACGCTGGCGTCATTCGACCTGGCCGACGCGCTGCGCTGGCGCGAGAAATACCTCTCGCGCAAGATTCGTCCGCGCATCAAGCAATCGGCCAGGGCGCTGGTCGAGAAGCATCGCGCGGCGGGTGATCGGCTGCTGGTGACGACCGCCGTTTTTCGCTTCCTGGCCGATCCGATCGCCGCCGAATTCGGCATCCACGACGTCATAGCGACGGAAGCCGAACAGATCGATGGCAGATTTACGGGCAGGGTTGCCGGCATACCGAACATTCGCGAAGGCAAGTACGAGCGGCTGGTGGCGTGGCTTGCCGAGCGCGGGGAACGCATCACCGATTTTCGCGAATGCTGGTTCTACGGCGATTCGCTCAACGACCTGCCATTGTTCACACATGTCACGAATCCTGTCGTCGTGAATGCCGATCCGGTGCTCGCGGCGCATGCGCGGCACATGGGCTGGCCCGAAATGCGCGTTGGCTGACGCCCCGCCTGGTGAAGCCTCTGCATACACACGCCGCGCGATGAAGGCGCCGCCCGATGTGCTGGCGCTGTTCGATCTGGATCACACGCTGCTCACCGTCGACTGCGACGAGGCCTGGGTCGAGTTCCTGATCGAGCAGGGCGTCGTCGAGCGTGCGACGTTCGAAGCGGGCAATCGCATCATCGGTGACAGGTACCGGCGCGGCGAAGTCGGATTGCTCGAATTCACCGAGTTCTACCTTTCGACACTGGCAGGGCATCCCGTCGATCGGCTCGAGTCGTGGCGCGAGGCGTACCTGCGCGCGAAAATCCTTCCCGCCATCCCCGTTGCTTCGCGCAAGCTCGTAGTGCGACACGTCGACGATGGACACCTGTGCGTGTTGACCACCGCGGCGAGCCGATTTCTGGCCGGTCCGATCGGCGAGGAGCTCGGTTTCGAGCATGTAATCGCCACCGAACCCGCGATGCGCGGCGGCACCTTTACCGGTAAGGTCGAGGGGATACCGAACCTGCGTGAATGCAAGATCGAGCGGCTGGACGCGTGGCTCGCTGCCCGCAAGCAGCGGCTCGAAGACTTTCAGCAGAGCTGGTTCTACAGCGATTCGCGCAACGACATTCCGCTGCTGTCCAAGGTCACCCATCCGGTGGCCGTGAATCCGGATCCGACGCTTGCGGCACTCGCTGCGGGCAAGCGATGGCCGGTGCTGCAAATCGGGTAGAATCCGCGCATTTTCTCGGGAGTGACGATGTCCGCCGGCATCATCGACGGCAAGGCGCGCGCCGCACAGATCACGCAGGGCGTTGCGGCGCGAGTGCGCGAGCGCGAAGCCGCAGGCAAGCCTGCGCCCGGGCTGGCCGTCGTGCTGGTCGGCGAAAGCGCGGCATCGCAGATCTACGTGCGCAACAAGCGCAGGATGACCCACGACGTGGGCATGCGTTCGCTGTCGTTCGATCTGCCCGCCGCGACTACCCAGCAGGAGCTGTTCGATCTCATCGATCGACTGAACAATGACCCGGCAGTGCAAGGCATCCTGGTGCAGCTGCCGCTACCTAAGCACATCGACGCCGACCTCGTCACCGAGCGCATTCATCCGGACAAGGATGTCGACGGTTTCCACCCCTACAATATCGGCCGGCTCGTCCTGAAACGTCCGCGGCTGCGGCCGTGCACGCCGTACGGCTGCATGGTCCTGTTGCGGGAAACCGGCGAGGACCTGGTCGGCAAGCACGCCGTGGTCATCGGCCAGTCGAACATCGTCGGGCGTCCGATGGCGCTGGAGCTGCTGATAGCGCGCTGCACGGTGACTGTATGCCACTCCGCGACGCGCGACTTACCGCGGATCGTGGGTGATGCCGACATCGTCGTCGCCGCGATGGGCAAGCTGCAGTACGTCCAGGGTGCCTGGATCAAGCCGGGCGCCATCGTCATCGACGTCGGGATCAATCGCACGCCGGAGGGCAAATTGCGCGGCGACGTGGACTTCGACGCGGCGAAGGAGCGCGCAAGGTGGATCACGCCGGTGCCCGGCGGCGTGGGACCGATGACCATCGCGATGCTGCTGGCGAATACGTTGACGGCGGCGGAACTCCAGGATGCCGCATTGGCAGAACTGCAGGATGCGGCAGCAGCATGAACCGCGATTTGATCTGGCTGGCGGTGCCGGATCATCGCTGACTCGAAGCGAACGGGCGCAACGATATCTTATTACCGCTTCGTCAGCGTCAGGACTGTTCCGTCGCGCCTCATGTCGACACGATTGAGGAAGCTCATGCCGAGCAGGGCGCGTGACAGGCTGTTGCCCTCCAGGATGACTGCGTCGACGTCATGCATGGCGATGTCGCCAACGCGTACGATGTCGAGCTTGATTCGATAACCTAATACATCGCCGTTGGCCGTCTCCATCATGGTCTTCTGGCCGTTGTGGTAGTCGAGCCCGAGACGGCTCGCCTCGCGGGCGGGAAAAGTGATGTACGTCGCGCCGGTATCCAGGGCAAACCGAACCGGCATACCGTTTACTTCGCCGTCGGCGACCAAATCGCCCCGCTCGTTTGTCGGCACCATCGCGTAGTTGGCCGCGGCCGGGTAGGTGGCCGCGGCGGCGGGGCTGGGCTGCGTTCGCGCTGGACCGAGGACGAGCGCCACGCGTCGACCCTGGATATCGAACGTCGCGCCATCGCGCTCCACCGACAGCAGGACGATGTCGTCGCGAATCTTCTGTCCAATAGAGAGAGTGCGCAGGGCGCCGCCGTCGATTTGCACGACGGCCTTGTTCGGGAACAGGCCGACGACGCTGACGTCCAGCGCGCTTGCGCCGGTCGAGACCAGCAGGCAGAGGACTATCGAGGCAATGCGATGGCGACGATTCATGGTCAGTGTACGGGGTCGATCGAATCAATGATCTTGTTCGGGTCGTCCGGCGAGAACGCGGTCGTGTGCCGGGGCGGAGGGGCTTTGAGCATGTCGGGCTTCTCTATGCACATGTCATGCCAGCGCCAGAATTTCCTCTGAAAACAGGGTCACCGGGCCCTCGACCCGGCACTAGTGGACTGGTGTCAACGCGCTGAATGTCAACTTCGTGGCAACGCGCGGCACGGCGGTGCCCTTGCGGCCACGCCGGCTCTCTTGAGATGAAGTACACAGGTAGCAGATGCGCGCAGCAGAACCAGCACGGATCGCGCGGGCGATGCAGGAGGACAGCGATCGACTCGCCGCGCGAGTTGCGGACCGTCCTGCGCGCGGGGGGCGAGAGCTGCTCGTCGTGGTGGAGTCGCAGCGCCGCTAGAGCCGGCCCGACGCGTCAACTCGTGGTAGCCTAGGCTATCGGCGCCTGCTCGGGCTTGGATTTCCTGTCCGTCATTGGTACCCTGTGCTGCGCTGATAACAGCAGGAGCATTGCTCCGATTCGGACGTGCGCCAGTTCGGTCGCACGGCTTTTTTAAACTCCCTTCAACGTCACGAGGAATCCACGATGTCCGAACGCGCTTCCGCTAGCCGTCGCCGCTTCATCAGACTCGTCGTCACTGGACTTGCCGCGGCGCCCGTCGGCGCCGCATTGGTGGGCCAGACCGCGCAAGCCGCCCCGGTTCCCGTCAATGAATCCGATCCGATGGCGACTGCATTGGGCTACAAGGCAGACGCGACCAAGGCGCCTGCTCGCAAAGATGCCAGTGCGACCTGCGCCAACTGCAACTTGTTTTCGGGCAAGGCGGGCGCCGCCGACGGACCCTGCACGCTCTTTCAAGGCAACCTCGTCAGCGCCAAGGGCTGGTGCACGGCGTGGACAAAGAAGGCCTGAGCGCGCGCGACGCCAACCGCCCGGCATACGGGATGACGGGTTCCCCGACCTAGCGAAACCCCAGGGCGGGGATCGGTTGCTTTCGCGTTGCTCGCGGCTGCCGCCGCTCCATTGAGCGCACGACACCGTCGGGCACGCTGGCGGCCCAGTCAAACGCGGGATGCGGTCCTGCAAGGAGATGCTGATGTTATCCAGATTGCTGCATTCCGCACGAATCGCGGCGCTGATCGCGGCGACCTCGACCATCGTCGTGCCGAACGCACATGCGCAAGCCGATCCGCTGGCACACATCGCCGCCTCGCAGGCTACGCTGTCCAACTTTCTTGGCGATCCCAATATGGACTGGCTGCAGCGTAACTTCGGCCGCGCCAAAGCGGTGATGATCACGCCGTTGATCGTCAAGGCGGGCTTCATCTTCGGCGGCTCTGGCGGGCGGGCGCTCGTGGTCGCGCGCGACCCGAAGACCGGCAAATGGGTGGGCCCCGCGTTCTACGCGATGGCAACGGCGAGCGTCGGTTTCCAGGCGGGCATCTCCGTCGCGGAAGGTGTCACGCTCGTGATGACCGACAAGGGCTTCAACTCGTTGCTGGCGACGTCGTTCAAGGTCGGCGGCGACGCCAGCGTCGCCGCGGGTCCGATCGGAACGGGTGCCCGAAGCGATGTCGTGGCCGATCTCATCACCTTCAACCTCGCCAAGGGCCTGTACGGCGGCCTGAATCTCGACGGCACCGTCGTCACGGCCTCCGACGATTGGAACGCCTCGTTTTACGGGAAAAATGTGCTTCCGCCCGACATCCTGGTACGCGTATCGGTCCACAATGACGCGGCTGACAAGCTGCTCGCACAGGTTAGCGCCGCGGCGAACAAGAAATAGAAGCGACAGCGTCGAACGGATCAGTGGTGGGTTGGGCCACTACCAGTCGTAGCACGGCGTCCTTGGCCGCAGCCGCCAGGAGCTGACGCTGCCGCGACCGATCGATGCCGATTTGGACAAGTTGACGCCGGGCCCTATATTCCCCTGAGGTGCCACGCCTTCGGCCGCGTGAACGTCGCGATGCCGTACGTTGAAAGGGTCAGGCCGATGCCCGAATGGCCCACACCGGACCACGGCAGCCGCGGGCTGACCCGGTCGCAGCAGTTCCAGTAGACCGAGCCGGAATGCACCTGCGCCAGAATCTTGCGCGCGCGTTTCTGGTTCGGCGTATACACGCCCGCGGTCAGCCCATATTCGCTGTCGTTCATCAGTGCGACCGCCTCGGCGTCGTCCCTGACTTTCTGAATGCCGATGATGGGGCCGAAGCTTTCGTCCTTCATCAGCGCCATCTTGTGATCGACGTCGACGAATACCGTCGGCTCGAACCAGTTGCCTTTTCGCTGTACGACATTGCCGCCGGTCAGCAGTTTGGCGCCGCGCTTCCTGGCGTCGGCAACCTGCTTCCTCAGCACATCGAGCTGAGGCCGCCGCGTGATGGCGCCGATGTAAGTCGATTCGTCAGTCGGATCGCCCATCTTGTACCCTTTGACCTCTTTGACAAACGCCTGGACGAAGGCGTCGTGGACCTTCTCGTGGACATAGATGCGCTCGACCGAGCAACACGATTGGCCGGTGTTGTAGAACGCACCATCCGCGATGCCGGCCGCGGCGGTGGCCACGTCGACGTCGTCGCACACATAAACCGGGTCCTTGCCGCCGAGTTCCAGCTGCACCTTGATCATCTTGCGGCCGGCTTTGGCGCCGATCCTGGCGCCGGTCGCGTACGAACCGGTGAAGAACACGCCGTCGACCGCCTGGTCGAGCAGCGCCGCGCCTGTCTTGCCACCGCCGATGACCGGGATGAATACATCTTCGGGCACGCCTGCCGCGACGAGCATTGTCGCGATATGCACGCCGGTAAGTGTCGCGAATTCCGATGGCTTGTATAACACCGCGTTACCCGCGAGCAACGCCGGGACGAACACGTTGCCACCCACGAAGTATGGATAGTTCCACGCCGAGATGTTGGCGATGACGCCCAGTGGCTCGTGCGAAATGCGCTCCTCGAGTTTTTGTTTCGCGTCGGCGAAGACTTTCTCCTCGCGCAGTACGCGCGCGGCCTCCGCCAGGAAGAAATCGATCCGGCCGAGCACGCCGTTGAGCTCGTTGCGCGACTGCTTGATCGGCTTGCCGACCTCGCGGGTGAGCGTTTGCGCGAGCTCCTCATGCTGCGCGGTGATGCGCTCGCGGAATTTTGCGATCGCGCCGAGCCGCTGCTTCATCGGCACGCCAGCCCACGCGGGCTGCGCGGCGCGTGCACGCGCGTACTTCGCGCGCACGGAGGCGGTGCTGTCCTCGGCCACGTCGGCGACGACGGTATTGGTGGCGGGGTTCAGTATTTTCAAGGTTGTATCCCGGTTGCCCATGTTGAAGAAGTATTTGAGCGCACTTGGCCCTCACCCCCGCCCCTCGCCCGCAGGGCGGGCGAGGGGAGGTTCGTGGTGCAAATGCATCTTACGCATTTGCACGAAATTCACGACTGCCTGGCGCGGGCCAGGAAATCGTCGAGGATAGGCGTGTCGTCGATGAACGACGATGCGCCACTTGAGTGAAATTCGGGATGCCATTGCACACCGAAGACGTACGAGGGCCCGGTCCAGCGCAGCGCTTCGACCACGTGATCCGGTTCCGACCACGCCTCGACGACGAGATCCCGGCCGAGGTCCTTGGCGGCCTGGTGGTGGACCGAGTTGGTCTTGGTCAATGCAAGGCTGGGATACAGCCGCGCGAGCCCGGATCCGGTGATGATCGACGTCGCGTGGGCGTTGTCCGCATAGATGTCCCAGTCGCGATGATTGAGCGCCCCCGGCATCTGCGTCGCGAGATCCTGATAGAGCGTGCCGCCGAACGCAACGTTGATGACCTGGGCACCGCGGCAAACACCGAGCACGGGTTTGCCCACATCCACGAAGGCACGCAACAGAGCGATCTCGTAATCGTCGCGGATGCGATCGCCGTTCCAATCGGGGCGGAGCGCCAGTTCGCCATAGGTCTCGGGGCAGACGTCGGATCCGCCCATCAGCACGAGCGCGTCGAGTTCCCGCGCATAGTCGACCACGCGGACGCGACTTTCCTGTCGTCGCGTGCCGCCGTCAGGCGAGGGAATCATCAGGGCCATGGCGTCCTTTTGCATGACCCAGTGCGCCATGTTCTGCTCGATGTACTGCAGCGTCATGCCCTTGAAAATCGCGCGCCGCGGGTCGGCATGGAAAAAACACGCGGAAATGCCGATTTTCAACATGGAAAGGGCACAATCGGTCGATTGCGGTGCCTCAGATCGCCTCGGCGAAGATGCCCTCGAAATCCGCGCGCGTGCACGGCCGCGGATTGGTCTGGTGGCAGATGTCGTTGATCGCGACCTCGACCAACGCTGGAATATCTGCACGCGTCACCGCCCGCTTGGATTGGTAAACGGCGAGGGTCTGCGGAATCGCCAGTTCACGCTTCAGCTCGACCAGCCAGTCGATGAACGCGCGCGCACCAGCCTCCCGCGACGCGAACTGGAGACCGACGACATGCGCGAGTTCGGCCATCTTGTCCGTCGCCGCCGGCAGGTTGAAGCGCATGACGTGGTCGATCATGATGCCGTTGGCCAGCCCGTGATGCAGATCCGCCACCGTCGAGAGCGCATGCGCGCACGGAGTGGACGGCACCGAGGTCCTTCTGGAACGCGATCGCACCCATCATGGAGCTCATCATCATGTCCGAGCGCGCGGCGAGGTTGTGCGGCTCGCGCACCGCGACGCGCAGCGACCTCGCCGCGATGCGCGTTCCCTCCAGCGCGATGCCGTCACACAGCGGGTGATACGCCGGCGAAAGATAGGACTCGACGTTGTGCGTGAGCGCATCCATCCCGGTCGCGGCGGTGATGTGCGGCGGCAGGTCCAGCGTGAGTTCGGGATCGGCGAACACGGCGCGTGCCAGCAGCTTGGGCGAGAAGACGATCTTCTTGATATGCGTCGTGTCGTCCGAGACGACGCTCGATCGCCCCACTTCGCGATCCGGTCCCCGAGGTCGTCGGCAAGGCGACGAAGTAGGGCAACGGACTGCTCGATCGTGCGCACCTGCGGGTGGTCCCACGCATACTCGAGCACGTCGCCGTCGTGAGTGGCCATGAGCGCGACGGCCTTGGCGACGTCGAGGGCCGCGCCACCGCCGAGCCCGATCGACGGCGTCCGCGCGATGATCCTTGTACGCAGCGCGCCGCGCATCGCCTGGCTGGCGACGGGATTGCCCCAGATGTCGGAATAGACGGCCGACGTCGAGGCCGGCCAGATCGGCAATGAACGACTGCAGCATCGGCAGCGGTGCGATGCCGCGATCCGTGACGATCAGGGGGCGCTTGACGCCCTGTGCCTTCAGATGCCCGACGACCTCTTTGCGCGCGCCGGGACCGAACAGGATGGTGGTTGGAAAGGCAAATCGGTGGATGGTCATGGTGTCAATCGGTTGCCCTCACCCCTGCCCCTCTTCCCGGGAAGAGGAGTCGTCAAATGATTTCGAAATAACGCTTCAGTTCCCAGTCGGTGACGCCATCGAGCCACTGCCGCCATTCCCACTCGCGGGTCGCGGCGAAGTGATCGACGAATTCGTCGCCGAACCAGTCGCGGGCGATGGTCGAATTCTGGAGATTTCGGGTCGTCTCGATCAGCGTCCGCGGCGCGCGCGGGATGTTCTCGGCGCCAAGGTTGGTGCCGTGGATCGGTTTGGCGCTCAGCTTGAGATTCTTTTCGATGCCATGCAGGCCGGCGGCGATGCATGCCGCCGCGCCGAGATAGGGGTTCATGTCGGCGCCCGGGCAACGCGTTTCCAGTCGCGTCGCCTTCGGTGAGCCCGCGATCACGCGGAAGCTCGCCGTGCGATTGTCGAGGCCCCATGTCGGCTTCACCGGGGCCCAGAAGCCGTCGACCAGGCGTTTGTAGCTGTTGATCGTCGGCCAGAACATCGGCGCGAATTCGAGCAGACACGCGATCTGTCCGGCAAGGTAGCTCTCGAAGACCTTGCTCATCTGGTTCTTGTTGTTCGCGTCGAAGAAGACGTTCTTCTTGCCATCGGACAGCGACTGGTGGATGTGACCGGAGCACCCGGGGTATTGCGCGTTCCACTTGGCCATGAAACTCGGCATGATGCCGAAGCGTGAGCCGATCTCCTTCGCGCCCGTCTTGAACAGATACGGCGCGATCGGCCGCCTCGAGTGCTTCCGAAAACTGGATGGCGACTTCGTACACGCCCGGTCCCGTCTCGGTATGCAAGCCTTCGATCGGGATGTCGAAGGCGAGCATTTCGACCATCAGCGCCTTGAAGAATTCGCGATTCTCGTTGGCGCGCAAGAGCGAGTATCCGAACATGCCGGGCGTGATCGGGTCCGGCCGGACGTAACCTTTGTCGGCCCAGGATTGCGGCGTCTCGGCGAAATTGAACCACTCGAATTCGATTCCGCACATAGGCGAAACGCCAAGCTTCTCGGCGCGCTTGAGTACCCGCTTGAGGGTCTGCCGCGGGCACACCGGATGCGGCACTTCCTTGCCGTTCTTCTGCGTCACGAAATCGCCGAGGAAGAACGGCACGCCGTCGTCCCACGGCACGTTGCGATGCGTGCCGAGGTCGATCCTGGCGAGTGCATCCGGGAAACCCTTGTGCCAGCCGGTCACCGTGGTGTTGTCGTAACACTGGTCGCCCATGTCCCAGCCGAAGACGACGTCGCAAAAGCCGAAGCCACCCTCCGCGGCGGAGAAGAACTTGTCCTTGTGCAGGTACTTGCCGCGCAGCACGCCGTCGATGTCGGACACCGCCACCTTGACGCGCTGGCCGGGCTCGTTGCGAACGGCGTCGAGGACCTTCTTGGCGGTGATCGTCTTCGGCATGTCTCTGCTCCCCTATTGCTCGCCTTGCGCCTGCGTGACGGGCGACGAAGCGCGATTGTAACCCGGCGCGCGGCGTCGGCAGGCGGCAGCGATGGCACAATCGGCGTCATGCCATGACGTGCCAGACCGGCGCGCAGCGCCGGATTCCCGGACGGCGGCACTCGTGGCGCTGCACGCGGCCGTGGCGCTGTTCGGATTCGCCGGGCTGTTCGGCAAGTGGATCGATCTGCCGCCCACGATCATCGTGCTCGGCCGGACCGTCGTTGCCGCCGTCGCGCTTGGCACGGCGCTGGCGTTGCGTCGACAGTTTCATGGCAGCTCGACTGGCGGCTCGGAGTCAACGGGGCGCTGCTGGCGGTGCACTGGGTCGCATTCTTCCAGGCGATCCAGGTCGCCGGCGTCGCGGTCGGGCTCCTGGGCTTTGCGACCTTTCCCGCCTTCGTGCTTCTCCTCGAAGTGGTTGTTTCTGCGGCGCCGTACGCGACCCGGAGAATGGCTGCTTGCAGCGGCGGCGATGCTGGGACTGGTCGTTGATCGTGCCTGACTTCCAGCTTTCCAACACGTGGTCCAGGGTGTGCTCTGGGGTGCGCTCGCCGGGGCAACGTTCGCGCTGCTCGCAGTGTGCAACCGCGTGCTCACGTCACGGCGGGACGCAGGCGAGATCGCGTTCTGGCAAAACGCGTGTGCGGCAATCTGCCTGCTGCCAGCGCTGCTGCTCGTGCCGGCGACGCCATCGACACGCGATCTCGGTCTCATCCTGATCCTCGGACTGGTCTGTACGGCACTCGGCGCACACGCTGTTCATCCGCAGCCTGCGCGCGCTGTCGGCACACACCGCGAGCGTGGTGGTGACGATGGAGCCGGTGTACGGCATTGCGCTGGCGATGCTGTCTGCTGGGCGAGATGCCGAACCGCGGCGACACTGGCGGGTGGCGTAATCATCGTCGGCGCTGCTCTATGGGCGACCTTGACCGCGCCGCGGACGTAGCGCCGGCGCTCGCGGTTGTGTAGCATCGCCCGATCGATCGGACAAGGCGACATTGATGAATTTGCAGATCGGCATCGTGGGACTTGGGACGCATGGGCGCCAACATGGCGCGGCGGCTCGCAGCGGGTGGCGTCGAGGTCGTCGGCTTCGATCCGGACGCCGGCGGCGCGCGACGCGCTCGGCGAAGTCGACGGCTGCACGGCGCGCCGACGATCTCGAAGCGCTCGTCCACGCGCTGCACGCGCCGCGCGTGGTCTGGCTGATGGTTCCGGCCGGTGAGCGCACCGAGACGGCGCTGGCCGAACTCGCGCCGCGCCTGCTCGTCGGAAGACGTGATCGTCGACGGCGGCAACGCGTTCTACAAGGATTCGGAGCGCCGTGCGGTCGAGCTCGCCAGCTACGGCATCCGCTTCGTCGATTGCGGCGTCTCCGGCGGCGTGTGGGGGCGGGAGCAACGGCTATGCGCTGATGTTCGGTGGCTCGGCCGCGGCGGCGCGCGCGATCGAACCGTTCGCGAAGATCCTCGCGCCGGCACCCGATCGCGGCTGGCTGCATTGCGGCCCGAGCGGCTCCGGCCATTTCGTCAAGATGATCCACAACGGCATCGAGTACGGGATGATGCAGGCGCTCGCCGAGGGCCTCGCGCTGATCAAGGGCAAGGAGGAGTTCGAACTCGATGTGGCCGCGATCGCCGAGATGTGGCGGCACGGCAGCGTCGTGCGCTCATGGTTGCTCGACCTGACGGCCGAGTTCCTGCGCGAGGACGCGGCGCTCGACGACATCGCGCCGCTGGTCGCGGACTCGGGCGAAGGGCCGCTGGACGGTGCGCGGAGGCGGTCGATCAGGGCGTGCCCGCGCCGGTGATGTCGCTGGCGCTGATGATGCGTTTCGCGAGCCAGGGCAAGAATGGCTACACCGACAAGCTGCTGGCGATGATGCGCAAGAGTTTCGGCGGTCATCGCGTGGAAGAAGGAGTGGATCGATGACCGTGCGTCATCATGGGCGTCTGCGGCTGCGGCAAGACCACGGTCGGCCGCGCGCTCGCCGACGAGCTCGGCTGGCCATTCCTCGATGCCGACGAATACCATCCGCGAGAGCAACGTCGCGAAAATGGCGGCCGGCGTGGCGTTGACCGACGACGACCGCTGGCCGTGGCTCGACCGACTGAGCTCGTGAATTGCGCGACACTGCATGCGGGCGGCCGGCATGCGATCCTCGCCTGTTCGGCGCTGCGCCAGGTCTATCGCGACCGCCTGTCGATGGCGGGCGACGTGAAGTGGGTCTATCTCAAGGGCGACCTGGCAACGATCGAGCCGCAGGCTCGCGTCCCGTCGCGGACACTACATGCCGCCGTCGCTGCTCGCGAGCCAGTTCGCGGCGCTGGAAGAGCCGGCTGGGGCGCATCGTCGTCGACATCCGGCAGAGCATCGCCGACCAGGTCGCGCAGATCGCGTCCGAACTGCGGGCGACGGCATGAGGGGCGATCGGAAATGGCGACCCGCCACCGCAGTCGCGCATCTGGGCCGCAATCCGAAGAAGCACCTCGGCGCGGTCAACACGCCGATCTATCGGGCGTCCACGATACTGTTCGACACGGTCGCGGAACTCGAAGCGGCGGTCCGCGGCCAGTATCCGGGCGTCGTCTACGGCCTGCACGGCATGCCGACCGTGACCGACCTGCAATCGGCATTCGCCGCGCTCGAAGGCGGCTACGCCGCGCTGGCGGTACCGTCCGGGCTCGCTGCGATCACGCTCGCGCTGCTTGGCACGCACGCGCGCCGGCGATCACGTCCTGGTCACCGACTCCGTCTATGGGCCGACGCGCCGCTTCTGCGAGAATCAGCTCAAGGACCTGGGCGTCGACGTGAGCTACTACGATCCGCTGATCGGCGCCGATATCGGTCGCGAGTTCCGCAACAACACCAAGCTCGTGTTCACCGAGTCGCCGGGTTCGCTGTCGTTCGAGGTGCAGGACATTCCCGCGATTGCCGAAGCCGCGCATCGAGCGCGGTGCGCTGGTCATGCTCGACAACACCTGGGCGACGCCGCTGGGTTTTCCGTCGTTCGCGCGCGGCGTCGATGTCGCCGTGCACGCGGGGACCAAGTATCTCGGCGGCCACTCGGACGTCCTGATCGGCCTGATCACGTGCAGCGAAGCGACGTTCCCGCGCATGCATCGGCTGTTTACGGACATGGGCGTCACCGCCAGCGGCGACGACTGCTTTCTCGCGCTGCGCGGTCTGCGCACGCTCGCGTTGCGCCTGCAACAGCACACCGCGAGCGCGTTGCGCATTGCGCAGTGGCTGCGCGAACAACCCGAAGTCGCCGAAGTGATTTTTCCGGCGCTGCCGGGATCGCGCGGCCACGAACTCTGGCAGCGCGATTTCACCGGCGCGTGCGGACTGTTCGGCGTCGTGCTCAAGCCCGTCGCGAAGGAGCGCATCGACGCCATGCTCGACGGCATGCGCCTGTTCCGGATGGGCTTCAGCTGGGGCGGCTTCGAAAGCCTCATCCTGCCGACCTATCCCGAGCGCACGCGCACCGCGACGCGATGGGAAACGCAGGGGCCGTGCCTGCGCCTGCACGTCGGGCTCGAAGACCCCGACGATCTGCTCGAGGACCTCGCCGCGGGACTGGCGCGGCTGCGCACGTAAACCGGGTCGTGGCCGATCTCCCACGGCGGGCCTCGATCGACCTATTGCCCGTGCAGGGATGCCGCAGGCTAAGCAGATTCAGCGGGGCGACGCGGATGACGCCGCCGCGCGGGCTGTCGATGTCCGCAATCAGAAAGAACGATAGCGCGGCGACGAGCGGCAGCACCAGCAGCAGCCGGGACTCCGTCCTGGCGTTGCGCGCGCCGTAGCCGATCAGCAGGTTGCAGCAGATGGCGATCAGCCCCATCAGCACCCATGCGGCGTGCGGAATCCGGTTCCACCACGCAGCCTGCGTGTATCCCTGGGAATTCAGCACGTCGTTCATGCCGGAGACCGCCAGGGCAACCACGGCCGAGGGTTGCGCAACGGCGGGACCCTTGACGGCCGACCACAGGTCGGTCTGAAGTCGTGCGGTCTTCGCATTGACCTCACGCAGCTGCTCCTCGTCTCGCGTCGTATAGAACAGTACGCGCTGATCGAGATATGCTGCAGCAAGCTGCGCACTTTCGCGGCGTCCGGCGCGGGCAGCAGGTCGGCGCGGACGATTTCCGTGCCGATCGCGTTGGCTTCCTCTTCTTCGAGATTCTTGCGCTGGTCGTAGCGACTGATCGCCATCGAAAAGCTGAAGCCGATGATGAGACCGAGCAGCGTCAGCGTCGCGGCAAGGACCACACCGAAGTCCTCGCGCGCACCTTCGTCGGGAATGCCGTCGCGTGCGCTGAAGTCGGGCCCCGACAGCGCTGCGACCCACATCAAAACGAAGGTAAGGACAAAGACGACGGGCGGGTAGTTCAGCAAATTGTACATAGGCGACTCTACGAGCCTGGGCGGTCGAGTGCCCGTATCGCGTCGGCGATGTCCTGGCTCATGCGCGCAAGCGCGCGGCTGTGCGCGGCGGCGAGCGCGTCGTAGCCCCTGCGCTGTTGGTTCGCGCACCGTCGTGCGCCCTGTTTCGGATTTGCCGTCTTTCGTACGACGCACGATCCACACGGCATTGAGCGTCGCCGCCTCGCCCGGCGCCGACTCGAAGCTTTGTACTTCGATCGCGACATGATAATCCGCGGCTGCATTCAACGATTGCTGAAACAGCGATACGCGGGGTGCTCCGAGCAGAGCGACGAGATTCTCGGCGACGACGCGCGAGATGTTGTTCTGCAGCGGCGATGCCCATCGCTCGTATTCGTTCAGCGTTACCTGGTTCGGCCCCGTACTCACGACGATCTGGGGCAGATCGACGATTGCCGGTATTGACACCGGACCGACCAGGATGCTCAGGTTCGATGTCGTCGCGACGGGCGTCGCGGTGCGACTCAATGTGTAGAAATGCGACGGCTGTGATGCGCATCCTGCGGCCAGCGCCGCAACGACGCAAAGCGTGACGATGGGTGCGATGCGCAGCATCAAGGTTTCTCCGCCGGTTTGCCCCGGAGCAATATTTCGGGGTGACGTTCGAGATAATCGACGAGGACACGCACCGAGCGCGCGGCACGGGTCACTTCCTGCAAGGTGTCGCGCAGGTCCTGCGGCGCCGGCGAGTCCTTGCTGAAGAGCGTCGCGTCGGCATTCTTCAACGTTCGATCGGCGTTGGCAATCGCCTGGCGCAAATCGGCGAGGGTCTTGGTTCCCTCGGGCACCAACTGCGTGTTGACACTGTTCACCAGCGTGTCCGCATCCTTCAACGTCTGGTTGAGTGTCACGAGTGCATTCTTCACGTCGCCGGCGATCGCATCGAGCGGCATGGCGTCGATCTTCGTCAGGATGCTGCTGAGCTTCGCCTCCAGGGTGGCGAGGCCGCCCGGGACCACGGGCAGCTCCAGCGGATCGCGGGTCCAGTCGATTTTCACCTTCGGCGCACTCGGAAAATACTCGAATGCGACGTAGAGCTCACCGGTGATGAAGCTGCCGGTCCGCAACTGCGCCCGCAGTCCCTTCTCCTCGACGATGCGACGCACCATGCGCAGTCGTGTTTCAGGATTCATTTCTGTCAGCGTCTTGCCGGTGGTGGCTTGCTGCTGCGCGGACATCTGGCCGATGAGCCGATCGGGGAAGAAGGTGATAAGGACACGAGGACGAAAGATCAATGTCGCCGGATCGAAGGTCATGCCGATGTTGGTCACCTCGCCAACACGCAAGCCGAACAACGTCACCGGCGCTCCGACGGACAAGCCGCGGACCGACTCGTTGAAATAGAGCACGTAGCGTCGTTCGATCGGATCCGGCTGCTTCATCGCAGTGGTGCGGTCGCGATACAGCGTGAACGTGGCATTCTCGGCGGCGGGATCACTCGCGGTAGCGAATTCGGGGGTGTCGAAGGCAACGCCGCCGGCAATGAGCGCGGCGAGCGACTCCGTGTGGACCTCCAGACCGTCTGCGCCGACTAGGATACTTGATGCCGCTTGCGGACCAGAAGCGCGTCTCGGTCGTGACGAACTTGTCGTACGGGGCGTTGACGAATACCGTGACGTCAATCGACTTGCCGCCGGCGACAAGATTGTAGGCCGCTACATGACCCACCTGGATGCGCCGGTAATAGACCGGCGTACCGACACCCAGTGATCCCAGAGTGAAGGCTTTGAGCACGAATCGGCGGCCGGGCGCGTCGGTGATCGATGGCGGCGCGTCGAGTCCGGCGAAAATGGTTTGCGGCTCGGTCGATTTGCCGGGCTGCAGTTCGATGTAGTTGCCCGACAACAGCGTGTTGAGCCCCGACACGCCGGACAGCGAAATGCGGGGCTCGACGACCCAGAACTTGGCGTCCTCGACCATCAGGCCGGCGGCGTGCTTGGCGATCTTTGCCTTGACCAGCACGATGGCGAAATCCTCGGAAAGCTCCATGGTGGTCACCACGCCGATCCGCACGTCCTTGTATTTGATGAACGTCTTGCCGGGTTCGATGCCGTTGCCTTCCTTCAAGGCGATGGTGATGGTGGGGCCTTCGCTTCGCACGCGCTGGACCGCGATGCCGATGGCCACCGCTGCCGCGAGCAGCGGAATGAGCCAGATGACCGACATCCGCAGGCGTTTCTTGCGTACGACGGTGGCCTGCGGCAGTTGGTCCGGAATGATTTCGTCAGCCATTGCTAGCTTCGTGCGTGTCGGTGGCGTCCCAGATCAAGCGAGGGTCGAAGGTTTCGGCCGCCAGCATGGTCAGCACCACGACGGCAGCGAAGAATAGCACCCCCGCACCCGGCGCCACGGACATCAGCGGCTGCAATTGCACCAGGGCGACGGTGAAAGTGGCGACGAATACATCGAGCATCGACCAGCGACCGATCAATACCACGATGCGGTAGAGCCGCGTGCGTTCGCGGTTGCCGGTGACCGACCCGCGCTGGACGGTGATCAGCAGGTACGCGAGGGCCGCCAGCTTGCCGAGCGGGATCATCACGCTTGCGATCAGAACGATCAACGCCAGCGGCCAGGATCCCGACGAATAAAGGAACGCCACCCCGCCAAGGATCGTGTCCCCCTCGGTGGTCCCGAATGTAGTCGTATTCATGACCGGCAGGGCGTTCGCCGGGATGTAACACACCGCCGCGGCAATGATCAGCGCCCAGGTGGTCTCGATCGAATGTTGGTGACGGAATTCGAGCTTTTCGCCACAGCGCGGACAGAACCCCGGCTCGGTCGTGCTTGCGGGTCTCGACAACAGTTGACAGGCCTCGCATGAGAGGAAACCGATTTGTGCGGCGGTCACGGCAGCCGTTTTCATTGACCAGGCTCCGTGACGCGGCCGCCCGCTGGCGACCGATTTGGTATCGGGTCGTGGATCCACGGGACGCTGCGCCAGAGTTCGCGCGCATCGAAGGTCGCCATGATCCCGGGAAAGAGCAGCATCAGCGCGCCCACGGCATACATGGCGATGCCGGCATGCACTGTCGCGAGCTCGGCGATCTTGATCAATGCGACGAGAATGCCCAGCATCATCACTTCGAGCATCGACCAGATCTGGAAGTGGTGGGCCCAGCGCAACATCTCGGCGATCCAATGCGGGGGAGGACTAAGCCGTGCCGCGAGCTGCAAGGTCAGCATTAGCAGCAGATAGGCTCCCGGAGCGATCACCGCACAAAAGGCGATGAGTACGGCGATGATCTGCTGACCGTCCATCCACATCTGGTACGCGCCTCCGACAATCGTCGTGCTTGCATCGCGGCCGACCGCCGACAGATCCATCAAGGGCCACGCATTGGCGACGAAATAGACGATCGCAGCGGTGACGGTCAGCACCAGCGGCAGGTCGCGGGGGCCCATGGGCCGCGTGGCGAGCGAACAACCGCAGCGCACGCAGCACGCCTTCCCACCCGGCGGGAGGGATGGAATTTGCTGCAGCAGATCGCAATCGGGACAGGCGACGGACTGGGATTCCACGCGAGCACTCAAAGCCGAACGCAGTTGCAATGCATCAGAATGTCTGTGCCGGTGATGCGCCTGACGTCACCGTCATAGCATTTGCAATCATATCGTGTGCCGCCCCCCATCCGCCGTCGTCGTTGACGTCTACCGTTCACCGACGGGCCAGTCCCATCAAAGTATACAACTCATCGGACGCCTCGATGGGTGGACAGTTGCCATCGTGTGCCCGAGAATGTTCCCAAATCGGTCCGCCTGAACGAGCGGCCCTGCGGGGAACTGCGCACATGCGGGGCAACGTGCGCCGACAAGGAGGCAAGCCTCATGGAAGTACTCATCGTCGGCGCGGGCATAGGTGGCCTTACGCTAGCGTTGACGTTGCAGCGGGCCGGCATTCCTGCGCGGATCTTCGATGCGGCACCGGAGATGGCACCGATCGGCGCGGGCATCAACGTATTGCCGCACGCGAGCAAGGAGCTTTGCGCACTCGGACTGGAGAGTGAATTGTCCCGTGTCGCGGTCGAGACGCGGGAAGCGGTGTTCTACAATCGGTTCGGGCAACTCATCTATCGCGAGCCGCTTGGCCGCGCGGCGGGGTATGCCTCGCCGCAATTCTCGATTCATCGCGGCGATCTGCAGCGATTGCTGCTACGTGCGTGCGAGGAACGGCTCGGGCGGGATCGAATTCATCTGGGCTGGCAGTGCGTCGGCTTTCTGCAGGACGGTCAGGGCATCACCTTGCGCTTTGTCGACGGCAGGACAGGTGCGGAGCGGCCAGAGCAGCGTGCCGACATTGCGGTCGGTTGCGACGGCCTGCACTCGGTGATCCGCAAGCAGCTGCACCCGGGCGAAGGCGAACCGCGCTACTCCGGCGTCAACATGTGGCGCGGTGTGACGGCGTGGGCGCCGTTTCTTTCTGGCGCCAGCATGGTGCGCGCGGGCTGGCTGACCCACGGCAAGATGGTGATTTATCCGATCCGCAACAACGTCGACGCGCAGGGCCGCCAGCTGGTCAACTGGGTCGCCGAAATCGAAACACCGAAACATCGCGACAAGCGCGAGTGGAACCGGCCGGGACAAGTAGAGGACTTCATCGATGCCTACGAGGACTGGCATTTCGACTGGCTCGACGTCCCGGCGATGATCCGCGCGACCCAGACCATCCTCGAGTTTCCGATGATCGACCAGGACCCGTTGCCGTCGTGGGGTGATGGCAGGGTCACGTTGCTGGGCGATGCCGCGCATCCCATGCTGCCGCGCGGGTCGAACGGGGCCGGGCAGGCGATCCTCGACGCGAGAAAGCTCGCGGACGCAATCGCGTTGCATCGCAAGGATCCCGTCGCCGCACTGGCGGACTATGAAGCAGCGAGGCTGCCGGCGACGACCAACGTGGTGCTGACGAACCGCAGCAATCCGCCCGATGCCATCATCCGCGAGGTGTATCTGCGCACGGGGGACATGCCATTTGCGCGCATCGAGGACGTGATCAGCAACGACGAACTGCGCGCGATGTCGGAGAGCTACAAGCGTGTCGCGCAATACGACCGCGACTCGCTGAGTCGCTGACTGTCATGGGAATACGCAGATGAGAATCAGGCATACCGGAGCGAATCGTGCATCGAGGCATTGCGCCACCTTTGGCGCGGCTGTTGCGATCGCAACGGCACTTTCGCTGGCGCAGGTTTCGGCGCACGCGCAAGAGGCTTATCCGGTCAAATCCGTGCGAATCGTCGTGCCGTTCACACCGGGGACCGGCGTCGACATCCTCGCGCGAACGCTGGGTCAGAAGATGGGCGACGACTGGAAAGTCGCGGTCGTGGTCGAGAACCGACCCGGTGCGAGCGGCAACATCGGTACCGAGGCCGTGGCGAAGTCGCCGGCCGATGGCTACACGCTGCTGATGACGGCGGCCACGATCGTGCAGAACCGCGGACTGTTCGTTTCGATCCCCTACGACCCGATCAAGGATTTCACGCCGGTGGTGCCGCTAGCGGTCGGGCAACTCGCGCTGGTTGTCAACCCGACGGTAAAGGCAAAAACCTTCAAGGAGTTCATTGCGCTCGCCAGGGAGAGCCCCGGGGTGCTGACCTATGCATCGCCCGGCAATGGCACCCCGCATCACCTGGCGATGGAACTGCTCAAATCGAAGACCGGGATCAATCTGCTGCACGTCCCCTACAAAGGCACGGCGGGCGCCACGCAGGACCTGCTGGGCGGGCAGATCAATGCGATGTTCCTCCCGGTGCACGTGGCGCTGCCTCTGGTCACCGCAGGCAAACTCAACATGCTCGCCGCCGGCGGGACGCAGCGATCGGCCGTAACGCCGGACGTGCCCTCGCTGGCGGAAGCGACTGGCCTGCGCGACATCGACACCGACATCTGGTACGGCCTGTACGTCCCGGCGAACACACCCGCGGCGATCGTCGCGAAGCTCAACAACACGGTGAATGCGGTGCTGAAATCGCCCGACGTCGCCGACATGTTGCAGAAGCAGGGTCTGGTACCCACGGGCGGAACGTCCGAGCAACTCGCGGAGACGACGCGCACCGATCTCGATCGCTGGCTGAAGATCGTGCGTGACGCGAAGATTCAGCCGGACTGATTCGTGGTGATTTCCGCAATGAGGAACCGCGGCGATGTAGCGCCGCGGGTGCTGCCAATTCAGCGCCGGTAGGCGACCCCGAAAGGCCGCATCGGTCGCTGTATGGGCATGTTGTGACCGCCCTTGACGGGTCGCGTATGGCGAAACGGCGATTGCACCACCACGATCGCTGGATAACCGAATGGCATCCACCAATTGCTGCAGCCTGCCCATGCGGGGTTGCAGCCCGGGTCGTTGGCGTCTGCATACGCGGGCGGGAATTCCGAGTATTGCACCGGAGGCATCTGATAGGTCGCTACCGGTGGCGCCTGATAGGTCGCCACCGGCGGCGGAGGCTGCACAAACTGGGCTTCGAACTCGAGCTGGCGGACACGGTCGGCCAAGGCCTGCACTTCGAGTCGGCGCGTCGCGTCGTCTGCGGTGGACGTGCCCGGCGCTGCGGGCGGCCTTTCGGGCACGACGCTGGTCACATGCGTACCCTCGGGTGGTGCGACATTGCTGACGTTGACTCTCCCGGCAGCATCGGTCCAGGTGTAGATCGCCGCCTGGGCCGGCTTCAGCCCATAGCTGAACGCAAGCAACAACGGCAACAATACGCTAAGCGGGTGTTTCAACACGACCGCGCTCCGAGGGCAATGATCCGATTGTATGCGCGGTCGATTGACCTGAAAAGTGTTCCCCCAATCAATGCATCGGTGTTGAGCACGCATCTGTAACAGAATGATTCTCTCGCTGAATCCGTTGCTACCATCTAAGACCGCCAACAGCGCACTCGGTTCGGCTATTCCGCAGGCCACCCCAAGAGGCGGCTCACGGTTGCAGGCTGCGGGTGCGAATCGTGAACCGCACGTCCACCTGATCCTGCACCTGGAGGGCGCCGCCGAGAATGGAAAAGGGCGTGATCTCGAATGCGGTTTGCGCGAGGGCGACGCGTCCGCTCGCGGTAATTTGACCTGCTATCTGCTCGATCTTCGCGGGAACGCGCACGGTGCGCGTGACCCCGTTGAGCGAAATCGACGTTTCGAGTTGTTGCATCGCCGTCGCGTCAGCGGTGACGCGCGTCACGGCTATGACCGCGTACGGGTGCTCCTCGGCATTGAATTTTCGCAGCATGTTCTCGCGGGTGCCGGAAATCGCCGATTCGGAGGGCTGTGTCTCGAACGCCGCCTCGGCGCGCAAGGCGGGCTCGTCCACGACCAACTGGTCGAGGCGGACGTAGAAATCGGCCCGGGTCTCACCGGGGGCGACAAAGCCCCGTACGTCGTGGCTTGCGACGACGTGATCGTGTCCGAGGTTGGCGAGGGAACCGGCGCGTCGCACCTCGATGACGATCGACGACTGCGCGGGATCGATCTGCAACACTTCACTCCCACGCTGCGAGAGCTGCTGGTAGTAGCTGATCGGGAATCCGTCGGGCACCTGGCCGCCGACGACAGGCGGCCGGGTAACCGGAACCGTGCACGCCGCGACCATGCAGGCCAAAGCGACGGCGCCCATGAATGGCCACCGCAACCCGAACCATTTGCCGCCGCGCTTTCGCATCGTGCAGAATAGTGCCGCCAAATCAGGGTCGTCGTTGGCCATCATCGCGAGGAGCATAACTTATGGCACAGAAAAAAGTCATCGCGGTCGTCGGCGCCACGGGCGCGCAGGGCGGCGGGCTGGTCCGGGCGATCCTCGCCGATGCCAGCGGGTCGTTTGCGGCGAGAGCCATTACACGCAAACCCGATTCGGACAACGCTCGGGCGCTGGCCGCGCTCGGTGCGGAAGTGGTCGCGGGCGATGCCGACAACGCTCCCAGCCTCGACAAGGCGTTCGCCGGCGCCTACGGTGCGTTCTGCGTCACCAATTTCTGGGAGCATTTTTCTGCGGAGCGGGAGGCAGTCCAGGCCAATGCGCTGGCGCGTGCAAGCCGGAAGGCCGGCGTCCAGCATGTCGTCTGGTCGACCCTCGAAGACACGCGGAAATGGGTGCCGCTCGACGATCGCCGTTTGCCGACGCTGCAGGGCAAATACAAGGTGCCGCATTTCGACGCCAAAGGTGAGGCGGACCGCGTGTTCGCGACCGAGGCGGCCCCGACCAGCTATCTGCTGGCTTCCTTCTATTGGGAGAATTTCATCTACTTCGGCATGGGACCGCGCAAGGGTCCCGATGGCGGACTCGTGCTGGCGCTACCGCTCGGCGGCGTCAAGTTGCCGGGCATCGCCGCGGTCGACATCGGCAAATGCGCCTTCGGCATTTTCGGTCGCGGGCTCGGCACGATCGGTCAGCGTTTCGGGGTGACGGGCGAGATTCTCTCCGGCGAGGAGATGGCAACCAAGTTCGGCCGCGCGCTCGGCAAGAAGGTCGAGTTCCAGGACGTGCCGTTCGACGTTTACCGCGGACTGGGCTTTCCGGGTGCCGATGATCTCGGCAACATGTTCCAGTTCCAGGCAATTCTCGGTGACGAATTTCTGCGCCTGCGCGACCTCGAACTCTCCCGTTCATTGAACCCGGCGTTGCTCACGTTCGATTCCTGGCTCGGCGCGAACGCGACGCGGGTGCCGATCGCTTGAGGCCAGGTGCGCCCTGGAGGCTTGCGCGAAGCGGGGCTTGAAGCAAAGGGGCAACAAGCAAGCAGGCGGGCCTTGCGGACCGCCCGCCGTGAAGCTTGCACCGATCAGTTGCCGCTGCCTTTGGCCGCCGCCTGCGCCTCCGCCATCCGCTTCGCCATCTCCGCCTTGATGGCGTCGAGGTTGAAGCTCGCTCCCCGCTGCATTGGCGGGTAATCGAGGAAGGTCTGGATCGCCTTGCCCATCACCTGCTGGACGAAGACAAAGCGCCAGAATTCGTACTTGAACCAGTCGAAGTATTGTTGCGCGCCTTCCTTGGTCCCGCTGTCCGGCCAACCCGTGCGCTCGAACGGGTCCAGGCGAAGGTTAATCAGGTACGGCACGTCGACGTGCGTCTTCTCACCCAGCCAGCCGCGGGGCTGGTCGATGAACCGGTACTTGTAGTCGTCGATGCGAACGGCGCCGAGAGAACTCTCCCCAAGGTAGAAGATTTCGTGCCGCGTGGACGGACCCTTACCGGTAATGGCGTCCATCTGGCTGTAGCCGTCCAGATGGTTCTTGTAGGTGCGCCCGTCGATCGTCTTGCCCTTCAACAATTCTTCGGTGATGTTCGGATTGCCGGCGGCGGCGACAAAAGTCGGTAACCAATCCATCCCCGAGAAGATGCCGTTTTGCACCGAGTCCGCGGGCACGCGCCCTGGCCAACGCAGAATCGCGGGCACGCGAAAGCCGCCTTCCATTACCGTACCCTTGCTTTGGGCGAACGGCGTCTGTCCGCCGTCGGGCCAGGTGAAGACCTCGGTACCGTTGTCCGTGGTGAAGACGACGATGGTGTTGTCATCGACGCCCATGTCCTTGAGCTTCTTCATTACCAGCCCGACATCGTCATCGAGCTGGGCCATGCCGGCTTCCTCGATGGACCAACCGTTCTTCGAGTTCCGCAACGCTTCGTACTTCGGCGAGAGGTGCGTGACGATGTGCATGCGCGTCGGATTGAGCCAGACGAAGAACGGCTTGCCGTCCTTCTGCGCCTTATCCATGAAATTGATGGCGAGATCGCGGATTTCGTCGTCGACCGTTTCCATGCGCTTGGGATAGAGCGTGCCGGCATCCTCGATCTTCTGCTTGCCGATCTTGCCCCAGCGCGGCATGACCGTCGGATCGTCGACGTTGGTAGCCCATGAATGCACCATATTGCGCGGTCCGACGACGTTCAGGAGATCCTGAGGATAGTTGGGATGCGCCGGATCTTCCATCGCGTCGAGGTGATACGAAGTAACCGAAGAATTCGTCGAAGCCGTGGACGGTCGGCAGGAATTCGTTGAGATCACCCAAGTGGTTCTTGCCGAACTGCCCGGTTGCATACCCCATGCTCTTCAGCACCGTCGCGATCGTGATCGCTTCCGCAGGCAATCCGATCGGCGACCCGGCCTGGCCGACCGTGGTCATTCCGGTGCGGATCGGCAGCATGCCGGTGATGAAGTTCGCGCGGCCGGCCGTGCAACTCGCCTCCGCGTAGTAGTCCGTGAACAGCATGCCCTCCTTGGCGAGCCTGTCGAGGTTCGGCGTGCGTCCGGCCATCATCCCGCGGTGGTACGCGCCGATGTTCCACATGCCGATGTCGTCGCCCATGATGACGACGATGTTGGGTTGCTTGCCCGGTGTCTGTGCAAGCGCCGGCGCAAACGTGAACATCGTCATCGCGAGGGCAACGATCGCGATCGAGCATTTTCGTAGCAAATCCATTGTGTCTCCTGGCGTGTTTTGTGAACCAATTCGTCGCATGGCGGTTTATCGTCGCCGATGGGCCATGCGGCGAGCGATGATACGCTGAAAGTGGTCCACTATGTGGACTATGACAAGCTGCACTGTGCGCGGATCAGGGTTTCGCTTGCAAATCTCCGAAATACCTCGAGATGGTGGCTGCTATCTGCGATTGAACGCGAATTCGTAGTTCGCGAAAGACGCGCAGCTGCTGCCCCTGCGCTGTGGCCCCGGCCTGGTTGAGCCACGATCCTTGTACGCCGAAGGACAATCCCCGCAATGCCGATGACTTGTCGAGCGCATACGCGAGGATGATGTCGGTTTCGTTTCGACTCCCCAGAGAAGCACCCGACGTCGGATCGAGAGCACCGTGACCGTTGCCGTACAGCACGGACGCTGTGAACCCCTGCGCACCCAGCGTCGAGAAATCGACCGTGCCGCCGATCAGCCACGCCTTTTCATTGGCGTCGTTGAAGTCGACTTGCATCATGTGCAGGAACGAGGGATTGGCACCGAATGGCGCCTGCGTTTCCTTGTTGCGCGAGGTCTGCGTCCACGATACTTGGAGGCTCACCGGACCGAGGTCGTAAACACCGCCGAGTCCGAACATCCAGGTGTTGAACGAACCCAGTCCGGCGCTGCCCACCGATTGCTGGTTGGCGTACTGGCCGCGCAATCGCAGAATGCCGTCGTCACCCATTGCAACCGGATACGCGCCGTCGACGTAGGCCGTGTTGTAGGTATCGATGAGGTATTGCTCCGCAACGCGCACGAATGCGCCGTCCGCCATCCGCAACTGTGCCCCGGCCAGGATCATGCCTTGTTGCGGGCCCTTGGACCCGGCGCCGCTCGACATCCACTCGAAGGCTTCCGCATCGCGCGGCTTGAACTTGGTGACATAACCGCCGATGTAGTCGACGTCCGCCACCTTTCCCGACAGCAGGTACCCCTCGAACAGATTCGGAATCATGCGGGTGTCGTAGGGGTCGACCCAGGGTTGATCGACCATCTGCCGGTAGGCGGTGAAAGTCTGTCCGGCGTAGCGCAGCGATGCATACGCCTGGCCGAGGACGTTGATCGGATCCTGGTTCGGACCAAGGAGCTGCGAGCCACCTTTATCGGAGGGTCCATACAGCTTCTGCGACGTGTAGCCAAGCACGCCGAGCTGCAGCGCATCGCCATACCAGCGTGTGTTGAAACCGGCCCAGCCGCCGATCGCCCACGCCTGGCTTTGTGCGTCGTCCGTGCTTTGACTGTCCCAGTAGTAGGTGCGCAGGTGGACGATCGGCTCGATGCCGTCGAACAGGCTCGAAGATCCGTCGCCCTGTTGCGCCAGAGTGGCAGCCGATGCGCACATCAGGCACGCAGCGACGATCCATAGACGGAACCCGTGCATCGACCGTGCGGGTCAACTGGCGCTGGCGACGGGCGCGCCTGTCCGCGCCATTACCGCGCGCCGGACCAGGCCGATGTGCTCGCGCAGCGTATACGCTTCACTGGCGAACCCGGCCGGCGTATGGATCTGTGAGACCGCCTGTTCGATGCGGTCCAGATCCGACAGCCATTTCTCGACAGGCAACGTGCCCGTACGCGTGGCGACATCCCGCTCGAGCAGCGCCAGTTCGCCGTACCACCGATACACACGCGATCGAACGCGCCAGCGCATGAACTGGGGCAGATAGTTGAACAATGGGATGAGTACGACCGCAAGCGGGAGGAGCACAATGATCGCGCGTTCTGCAATGGTCGCCACCCAGAACGGCAGGTATTGATAGAGGAAGCTGGGACCGAAGCGCCTGTGCCGATCCGCTTCCAGAGAAACGCGCAGATCGACCTGGGTTGTTCCGGGAAACTCACCTGCTTCCTCGAAAAACCCCGCTCCGCTGTGGATCTCCCGGGCGGCATCCGCGAGCAGGTTGATCAGCGCGGGGTGCAGGCCGTCGCGCGCGGCGAGCATCGCCTTGGTGCCCATCAGCGCGACTTCGTCCTCCGGAATGTTGAGCGCAAAGTCGATCGCCCCGGGCGGCAGCGTCAGCTTGCTGATGTAGTGGAAGCGGCGATGATAGGTGTCGGCCCGTCGGGAGTCCATCAACTTCAGCTTCGGATCGTGCAGCGCGTCCCACACTGCCGGATTCTCCGTGCCATCGACGAAGATCGCCGCGGTGACCTGGCCCGATTGCAGCGCGTGCAGCGCGTCGCCATTGCTCATCGGAAGCAAGGTCACATTGCCGCTCGTCAGCCCGTTGACGGCGAGCAACGGTTCCGCGAATGCGCGGGTCCCGCTGCCTTCCAGGCCGAAGGCGATCCGACGGTAACGCAGCTCGTTGATCTGGTCGTGCATTTCCGTGCCGCTGTAGAAAATCCACATTGGCACATAGAAAAGGCTCGCGAGCATGACCACATTGTCCGCTTCGGGAAATCTCGCTACACCACCCTGCGTAAAGGCGATGTCGACGCCTGATTTCGGATCCTCAAGCAGTCTCAGGTTGTCTCCGGCGCCATTGGTCAGGCGCTCCTCCACGGTCACGCCCGATCGCGCCAGGATTTCGATGTAACGCTGAGCGTATTTGTGGAAGAGCCCGTCGGGTAGGCCCGACGCAAGGACAAGACGGCGGGGCGGCGCAGGCTGGAGATAGTGGGCGGAAGCCCATACCGCGGCAACGATCAAGACAACAACCAGCACGATCATGCGCACGCGGTCGCGTCGCGACAGCAGCGCCAGGTCTTCGAGCGTCATGCGGAGCCGGTCGGATCAAGCCTGTCGGGCTTGGCGGGCAGCGGTCCGAAGAACATCCTCATTAGTTTCTGCGGACCGACCACGCGAGCGAGTTCACTGGCAACGCAGTATACGAATATCAGCACCGTGAGCAATATTTGTATGGCCCAGAAGTGCGGCCACACGATCTCGGAGAGCAGTTTCTGGTTCGCTGCGGCAAATCCGGGGGCGACCTTCCAGAAATCGTACAGGTGTTCCAGATAATGGATGACCAGTGCCACCAGGAAATAGAGCGCCGTCTTCCAGCAGACATTCCACATCAGCGGCTTCTCTGGGAAGCGGTTGATGAACGGCAGCGCATTGGCCAGCAGGACCGCCTTGCCGAGGATCAGGGCGGCAATGCCGATGGACGTCGTGGTGGATACGTCGATACCCGTATTCTTGGTCATCAGCACTCGGATCAGGGCGACGATGTGGAGAATGACAAAGAAATAGATAGTCGGCGGAATCATCTCCGCGAGTTCGTGCGTGAGCGTCTTGGCGAATTTGTTCATGGATACCTCTGCACGCTGAGGTATCGCGGAATGCTGACCTCGGCGCAGACAGAGTGTCCGCGCTCGGCAGCGAAGCGACAAGCCTCCTTGCGGCGCGTCCGGATCAGTTCAGGTCGGGATCCCGGAAATACTTGGTGCCCCCGGCGGTCAGGTCGACCGCAAGGCCCGTGTCAGTGAGCTGGTAGAGCCACACGCCGGGCGTCACCGCCACCGCGCCGGTGAATCCCTGTACGCCCTGACCACCGGCTTGCGCGGTCATGGTGGCTTGCGCGCCGAGTTCCCAGCCCTGGTTGATGAACTGATTGAGATCGGCGGCCTGTTCGAACACCCAGACCAGCCGGTACTTGTCGATCCCCAAACCCAGACCCGCCTGAACCTCGATCATTTTCATGAAGGTCTCTTGCTTGGTGCGATTGTTCACGACCAGGCCCTTGCCTGTTCCACCACCGGCAAAGAGAATCTTCATGCCGAAATCGTTGAAGACGCCGTAGCCCGCGGCCTTGGCGATGGCCTCCCTCGATCCCGGCTGCGCGTTGTACAGGCGGTTCAGCGTGTCGTTTGCCGCCGCGCGCACGCTGTCGCGCTGCTCCTGGATGCTCTGTGCACTCGCGACGCCCGCCAGCGCGAGGAATGCCACGGTGGCGAGAGCGCACAGGGCCGCGCGGCGGGCGCGCAATCGACGCGTGCGAATTTCGTTCATGTCGTTGCCTTTCACGGGACCGGCACTACGCGGTAGTAGACGCCGTTGGCGCCGAAGGATGGCTGGAACCAGGTATTGCCATTCAAGTAGTACGTGGTCCCGTTTTTAGGAATCGCTATTGAACCGGCGGGCACGGCAGCGTAGATCCCGCCCATCGCAAACGACGCACTGGCGACGGGGGGAGGCGATGCGACGACAGTGGCGGCGCCTGTCGCTCCGGCCACCACACCCGCGTTGTACGCGTTGGCTGTGTTCGCGCTCGCCGCGGCAGCACCGGCCGCATAGGCATTGGAGGTCGCTGCAGCAGTGTTGGCGGAAGCCACCGCTGCGCCTGCAGCCATCCCTACCGCGGCACCTGCCGCCGCCGCGCCTGCGGCATTCCAGCCGCCGCAGTTGTAGCAGCCGGCCCCGTAGACGTTGACCGTGGTCGGCGGGTGATAAGCGGGATACGCGGCGCCGTAATACGGGCTGTGGTACGCCGTCGCGCCACTGGCGGTGGTGTAGGTCGTGGCAGACCCCTCGGGATGGTAAGCCGCCTGGCCCGTGGAGCTCACACCCGTCGTGCCGTAACCTTGGTAGTGAGTCGCCGTCCCGCCATCCGCGCCGGTTGCGTGGGTTTCGCCAGATCCTTCCTGGTGGTAGGCGGTGCCGCCAGCAGCGCTATGGGCAGTCGTGCCTTCGCCAGCAACGTGCGTCTCGCCGCCGCCCTCTGCGTTGGTGTGATGGAACGAACCGTTAGCGCCGTACGAGCTGCCGCCGTGGGCATTCGCATGCGACCAAGCGGCGGCTGGACTCGTCGCGAATATCGGGATCAACAGACCCGCCAGACTGATAACGATCTTCATCATGATGTGCTCCTTATTGAGTCTTCGCGGGCTGCGCCTGGGCGGGCTTCGCTTTCGCGGGCGTCGCGTTCGCCTTGGCTGGTTTGGCCTTTGGCGGCGGCTTCATTCCGGGAGCGTCTGTCGCATCCGGACGCGCAAACGCAATTCGTCCGGCGCTCGCTGCCTTGGCCGAAGCGAAGGCGTCCGGCGGAACGGCGGCGTCCAGTTGCCAGTTCGAAAGCTGGAGTACGTGGCGCAAGCGGGCGCGATCATTGAGGTACACGGCGTAGACGCGACGAGGGAGCTTGTCCTCGACGCCGATCCAGGCCTGCACGAACACATCCCCGGTCACGTATGCCACCATGTCCGTAGTCGTATCGCCGACGACGATCGACTGCCCGATGTAGAACGCGACCTTCAGTCCGTCCGCGATGTCCTTGTACGGATCGGCAACGATCACGTCGGTGAACGGGAAGTAGATTGCAGCGGAATCGTAGGCCGCCTGCAATGCCGCATCGATGGTCGGTGGCGCGTCGGCGACGGCAACCAGATTCTCCGCGGGCGAGAATGCCATCATCGTCTTGCCGTCGAAATAGAACTCGGAGGCCGGGCCGTCACCCAGCGTGAGCACGCGCAGTTTGTCCGGCCGCTGGAGCACGACTTCCGACTTCGTGGAGTAGATCAGCGGCGGCCCAAGGCGGCTCGGACTCTCGTACGAAACGACCGCCGTGAACGCCATCGACTTCGCGGCGGCAAGACGTGCGCTCGCCGCCTTGAGGATCTCGATCGCTTTTGGTTCGAGCCCCAATTGCACGGCCGGGGCAGCGGGCTTTTTCGGCGCAGGCTTGGTCGTTTTGGCCGCCGGTTTTGCTGGCGCGGCGGTCTGCTGACCCATGCTCACCGTGGCGAACAATACACCGATTGCCAAGACCGTGGCGCTCATTGCTTTGTTTTGCATCATCTTCGCCTTCGGAAGAAAATCATCGACTGGGCGGGTTCATTGCTTCGTGCACCCCGCGTTGTACTTGCCTTTGGCGCAGGTGGTCCCATTGGGTCCTTGAGCGACGCCCATGCCATTCTTGGTCTTGGCCTCGCCGCCGCGGGATGTGCGTGTGGTGGTGACGCCGTTGGCATTCTTCTGCGAAGCCGCGGCGTTGCCCGTATTCGGGTTGTAGGCAGCCTTGGCCCCGTTGCTGTTCTGCACGGTCGTTGTGCCATTCGGGGACTTCTGCGCGGTCGTGACCGTGCCCGTATTCGGGTTCACCGCAGCCGCTTGCGTGCCGTTGGCGCAAACGACCTTGCCCCGCACGTTGGTAACGCAATCGGCCGCGAAGGCGCTCGAGGCGAACAGCGTAAGTCCAATCGCTATCAACGCTTTCATTGGCGTCCCCGGTAGCTTGTTCTCGTTCCCGATGCGACGGCCGCTCCGCACCATCCGTCGCACGAGCGAAGTCTTTGGTTCGATCAAGGAATCATCCCGCACTCGAACATCTTGTTGACGACCGGCGGGGCGATCTTGTTCAGGAACTCCGTCCGAGCCTGCGGATCGTTGCGCAGAAAATTGACAGCCTTTTGCTCCTCCGGGGATTTCGGCTGGCCTTTCTGCTGCCACAGTTGCTCGCAACTCGCGCTTTGGTATTTCTGGATCACCTTGTCGGCGACCATGTTCAGGATCATTTGCTGGCCGCCGGCGACACCGGCCACGCACAGCGCAGACGCAACGACAATGACGGGAATTCTCTTTTTCATGGCTTGCTCCTCAACACGACAATGGTGGACAAGGACTTCTACGGTGCGTTGATGCTTCGTTGTGATGCAACGGACAGACGTAGGCAGTGCGACGCTATTGTCGCTTGCGCACGAAATACACCTCGAACCTCTGTTTTGCGACAGCCTGATAGTAGATACCCTTGAGGCGATCGGTCGCCGGATCATACGTGAGATCGTAGGTCGAGCCCGCGTAGCCACCCGCCTGCAACTCGAATGATACGCGCAGCGTCGTGCTGTCCTGCGTTGCCTGCGCCTTCGCAAAGGGAAGCTGGTTCGGATTGAAGTACATCGCGTCGAGTTGACCATTCGGTGACGCGCCCCTGATGGCGATCGTGTAGCCGCCATCGGGACGCACCCAGGTGCCTATCAGCACATCGCTGGAGATCTCCGCGGCAACTGTCGGGACCGATTCCGTTACCGGAGCAGTCGCTTGCGCACCCGCAGTAGCAAGCAAGCAAGTGTCGCGAGACACCGATGACGCGCGCGATGGCTGTAGACGCCATCCTCATGCCGGCGACCCGATGCGGCGATCAGTGCGCCAAGTCCAGATCAGCAACAGCGCCACGACCGCGTGCAATGCGACGGCAGGCCACAACAGCACGCCACCCAAATGCCCCACCCTGAACAGGTAGACGAGAAACAGCGCGATAAGCGCGTTGTAGACCAGCATTCCGCGAAACGCCGGGCGAGCCGTCTCGACAGGTGCCCCGCTCGGCCAGCACGCCAGGCCCAACGCGAGGATCGCGATGCCGGGAAGTCGACCCATCGGAATTTCCTCGACGGGCGTGTTCGGCCCCACCAAGAGCGACACGACGAAACGCGGATCGATCAACAGCGCCATACCGGTGCCGATTTCCACGATCGCGGCAAAGGTGAGGACCTTGCGGAGCATAGGCAGGCTCGACCTGATCGCCCTAGTCGTGCGCTCTGGCGATCGCTTCGTCGACCTTCTTCTGGTCCTCCGCCGCCAATTGCGAGGGTCCGAGCTTGAAGGTCAGCCGCTCGATCTTGCCGTTGAAGCGGAACGGGATGTCGTAGCTGCTGTCGACGGGCGTGCGCGTGTCGACGCCGACGTCGAAGGTCTCGTCGGGCGGCAGCAGGAACGGGATCGTGTGCTCCAGCTTCTCGGTGGCAAGTACGCGACCATCCACCTTCATGACGCCGGAGCCGCCCTTGGCAATGCCAGGACCATCGTACGTGAACTCGAATTCGATCGTGTGCTTGCCTGGCTTGAGCGAATCGCCCAGCCAATCCTCGCCGCCGACGCCGCCCTCCCAGCGCGTTCGCTTGAGATCGAGCAGGTTATAGACAAAGACAGGCTTGCCTTTGAGCAGGTAGAGTCCGTAGCCGCCGAAACGGCCGCCATTGGTGACGATCATTCCTTCGGCGCCGCTCTTCGGCAGATCGATCTCCGCGGTGATCGTGAACGACTTATTGAGGATATTCGGCGCATTACCAACCGGAATGCCGGCGTTTTCGCCGAAGTACGTAAAGACGGTCTGACCGGCCGTGGCGCTCGGGCGCGGCGCGATCGCCCGCTGGAATTGCGAATTGTCGATCGGCAGGACGTTGTACTTGACGGCCTCCTGCTGGAACAACGCCTGCATCTGTTTCAGCTTGTCTGGCATCTTTGCCGCCAGATCGTCCGCCTGCGAATAGTCCTCCGCCAGGTTGTACAGCTCCCATCGGTATTCGTCGATCGGCGGGAACTTCGCGTTCAGTTGCCACGGCGGTACCGGCGGATGGGTATTGGCGTACCAGCCGTCGGCGTAGATTCCCCGGTTGCCGGCCATCTCGAAGTACTGCACTTTGCGCGTTGACGGTGCGTTGGCGTTTGCCGAATCGAACGTGTAGGCCATGCTCACGCCTTCGATCGGGTTCTGCTTGATGCCGTCGACCTGCTCAGGGGCTTTGATTCCGGTGGCCTCAAGAATCGTCGGCACGATGTCGATCATGTGATGGAACTGGTGACGGATGCCACCCGGGTCCTTGATGTGGCCGGGCCAGGAGATGGCCAGGCCCTGCCGGGTGCCGCCGAAGTGCGAGGCCACCTGCTTGGTCCACTTGAACGGCGTGTCGAACGCCCACGACCAGGCAACGGCCATGTGCGGGTACGTCGCCGACGAGCCCCAATCTTCAAGATGCAGCAGTTGCAGCGGCTCGGGCACATCCAGAACGCCGTTGTAGGCGGTCATCTGGTTGAACGTGCCGGACAAGGTACCTTCCGGACTGGTGCCGTTGTCACCGTCGATGTAGATGATCAGCGTGTTGTCGAGCTTGCCCATGTCCTGCACCGCCTGGATGACGCGGCCGATCTCGTAGTCGGTGTACGCGGTATACGCCGCGAATACTTCCGCTTGCCGCGTGTACAGTTTTTTCTGCAGAATCGACAGCGACTCCCATTTCGGAAGCTCATCCGGCCAGGGTGTTAGCTTCGCATTGACCGGGATCACGCCGAGCCTCTTCTGGCTGGCGAAGATCTCTTCGCGCATCTTTTCCCAGCCCATGTCGAACTTGCCCTTGAACTTCTCGATCCATTCTTTCGTGGGTTGGTGCGGCGAGTGGCTACCGCCCGGGACGTAGTAGACGAAGAAGGGTTGCTCGGGCGCAGCGGCATTCAGATTGCGCATGTGCTTGATCGCCTCGTCCGCCATGTCGGTGGTGAGGTTGTATCCGGGCTTGCCGATCCAGGGAAAAATCTGCGTGTGATCCTGGAACAGGTACGGTTGCCACTGGTCGGTTTCGCCACCCATGAAGCCGTAGAAGTACTGGAACCCCATGCCCGAAGGCCACTGGTCGAAAGGACCCGATACGCTGTACTGAAATCCCGGGGTGTTGTGGTTCTTGCCGAACCACGACGTCGCATAGCCGTTTTCGCTGCAGGATTCGGCCGACCGTGGCGTTCTGCGGCCCGATGATCGAATCGTAACCCGGGTAGCCCGTCGACAATTCCGAGATCACGCCGAATCCGACCGCATGGTGATTGCGCCCCGTGATCAGGGCTGCGCGCGTGGGCGAGCACAGCGCCGTGGAGTTGAATTGCGTATAGCGCAGTCCGGCCTTTGCAACGCGATCGAGGGCCGGCGTTGGAATGACGCCGCCAAACGTGCCGCTGACGCCATAACCCTGGTCATCGGTCATGATGAGCAGCACGTTGGGCGCGCCTTTGGGCGGGACCACGCGGGGTGGCCACCACGGCTTGGAATCGACGGCGCTTTCCTTGATCACGCCGCCGAATTTCGGTGGTGGCGGCGGCAGCTGATTGCCGGGGATCGTGGTGGTGGCACTCGGCGTGCCGAGCACGCCGGTTACCTGCTGTGAAGCAACCGGCGCGATCGCCAGTGCCGACGCCAGCAAAAGGGTCGCGGCTTGCGCAGCGACGCGAAGGTTGTTGAGTTCCCGTTTCACGTCTGGTCCTCCGTAGCCAAAAAGGGGGAGATCGTCATTGCGTGCCTGCAGGACTTGTCACATTGCTGATGGCGGCCAGCAAGGCGCGTGCCGAGAAACGGCTTGGCCAGATAGGCGGCGGCGCCCTAGCGTACGGCCTCGGCGCGAACGCCAGGTGCATCATGCGCCGTAATCACGATCACCGGTGGCCAATCGCCGCGTGAGCGCAGTTCAGCCAGCAGCTCGAAGCCCGACATCCCGGGCAGCTTGAGATCGCTGACGATGCACACGCCACCGGCGCTGACCTCGCCGGCCAGCAGCGCTTCTGCCGATGCATAGCATGCGATTTGATGCCGGCGGCTTCGAGCAGACTTTCGATAGCTTCTCGCATGCTGTCGTCGTCCTCGACCACGAGTACCTTTCTTTGCGAGCCCATCGCCATCGCGCATCTCCGTGTTGCCTGATCGCCCGACTTGATTCGCGGACTGACCGGGCTGATTTGCGTCGGATCGTCACCGGATGCAGCCCGGAAATTGGTACTTGGTGCAGCGTCGCTGCACCAAAGGGCAGGATGGAGACCCCCGCCAAACGAGCCGAGACAAGCGGCCTGTGTCTGCCGCTCAGTCGGGCGGGTCGCGGTGCTCGCCGGCGAGCCGGCCGAGCTCGGCCGGCGGTCTCGACGCCCAGCTTTTCCATCAGGTGCGCGCGGTACGCCTTGACGGTGCGCAGGCTGACGCCGAGCTCGTCGGCAATCTGCTTGTTGAGCTTGCCGGCCACGATGCGCTCGAAGACGTCGCGCTCGCGCGTGGTCAGCACGGCCAGCGCGCGGTGCTGGCGTTTGCGCCTGTGCGCGTGCCGCGCGCAACGCGGCATCGCGCTCGAGCGCGCGCCGGATCGCATCGAGCAGCGTCTCGCGCTCGATCGGCTTTTCGAGAAAATCGACCGCGCCGGCCTTCATCGCCCGCATGCTCGTCGGCACGTCCGCATGGCCGGTCAGGAAGATGATCGGGATCGTCATGCCCTGGCGTAGCAGCGCCGCCTGCAGGTCGAGACCGGACGGGCCGGGCATGCGCACGTCGAGCAGCAGGCAACCGGGTCGGTCGGGTGTCGGATCGAGCAGGAAGTCGCCGGTCGAGGCATAGCCGCGCGCTTCGAAGCCCGCCGCCGCCAGCAGGTCGAGCAGCGCGGTGCGAAACGAATCGTCGTCGTCGACGACATGAATGAGCGGAGCCTGGGTCATCTCGAGTCCGGTCGGCCAAGGTGCGCGCCGATCGCTGCAGCGGGCAACTCGACGTGGAACACTGCCCCGTCGCCGGGACCGTTCTCCGCCCGGATGCGGCCACCGTGGGCTTCGACGATGGTGCGCGCGATCGACAGACCGAGCCCCATGCCCCGCTGCTTGGTGCTGAAGAACGAATCGAAGACCTTGGGCAGATGCTCCGGCGCGATGCCATGACCGCGATCGCGCACCGTGACCTGTATGGCGTTCGCGACCGTTGTCGACCGACACACGACAACGCGCCGGTCCTCGGGCATGTCGGCCACCGCATCCATCGCGTTGAGGATCAGGTTGATGAGCACCTGCTGGATCTGGATCGGGTCGCCGACGACGTGCGAGCGGGCTCGACGCAGGTCGCGATTCGAGCGTCACCTGCCGCTGTCGGGCCTCGCGCCTCCAGCAACGCACGACATCGCCGCATCGCCGTCCGAGGTCGAACGCTTGCGCTCCGACTCGTGCCTGGCCAGCAGCGCTACGCAGCCGGCCGATCACGTCGCTGGCGCGCAGATCGTCGCGTCGGATGCGCGTGACGATGCGCCGCAGGTCCTCGCGGCGATCGACGCCCGACTCGAGGATCAGCTCGGCGGCGTCGGCGCTGGCGAGGATCGCGCCGAGCGGCTGGTTGATCTCGTGGGCGATCGAAGCCGTCAACTCGCCGGCGACCGCCAGGCGCGAGGCGTGCGCGAGTTCGGTGCGCTGCTCCTGCACCGCCACCTCGGCCCCGCGACGGCGACGTCGCTCGAGCAGCAGCGTGGCGATGAGCCGCGGCCTGCAGCAGGACGACGGCGGCGGTGATCATCAGGACGTTGCGATAGACCTCCCAGAACGTCGGGCGTCGAAATGAACGATCGCGTCGTCAGGGATCTTGCTCTCGTCGATGCCCCAGCGGTGCGCCTGGCGCCAGTCGAGGCGGAGCGCCATGGGTGTAACCTGGGGAAGACGCAGCGACGCGGGCGCAGCGCCGTCGAACAATGCGTTGAGGATCCGGCGCGGCCTCCCGTCCCATTTCTTCGAAGCTCGGCATGCGTCCCCCAACCACACCGGTGCCGATGAACGTGTCGAACGGGCCGTACACCGGCGCGGCCGAAGCGCTGGCCATGAGCACCGCAGCATCGCGGGGATTGAACAGCGCGCCGTCGCCGTCGCGAAAATAGCCAGGCGTGAACACGACGGTATCTGCGCCGAGTGCGGCGAGTCGCTGGAACACCGCCGCGTCGGCAGACCCTCGAGGAATTCGAGCGTCACGTCCGCGCGATCGGCGGAATCTCCTTGCGCAGCCGGGTTTCCCAGACGTTGTCGCGCTCCGATGCGCCGGTCACCAGCACCACCCGCCGCGGCAGACGGATGCCAGCGCAGTGCCTGCTGGATCGTGCCCACAGGATCGTAGTCCCTCGGCACGCCGACAACATCGGCGGGCAGTGGAGGGATCGACTCGCAGGTAGGTCGTCGCCACCGCCGCATGGACCAGCGGAATGCCGGGGAAGAGCTCCGCCGCGATGACGCAGCAGGAAGTCGAACGCTTCATTGGAGACGCCGACAATGGCATCCGGAGGCCGCGCCGAGTACTTCTCGCGCAGATACCTTGCCACGTTGGCTTCGTATTCCGGGCCGCCGAAGTCAGGCTCGTCGAGAAACTCGGAATACGTGACAACCGTCCGTTCCGAGGCAGGCGTCAGTGCGGCCCGCAGGCCGCGATCGACCTCGACATTGCCCGGCACGAGTCGGTTGTTCGAATACAGAACGAGCACACTGCGCGTTTCCGCGGCGAGTGCCGCACTGGGCGGCGAGCAGCCACGCGGCCACGCCAAGGAAGACGGAATTCGCGACTGCAGTTCGAATGATCAATGCCGCGATACGCGCAACTTCTGTAGTGACTGCCGAGGGTGCCATGGTTGCTGAAGCTCTCGCCAACTACTCCGGTGTCCATCCGGGTGTTAGCAGAGCGACGATTCTGCCGAGGCCGACTTCTGTGCGCCGGGAGGTCGCGAATCGACCGCGAGCGCCGTGACCGTTCTACATATGCTTGCGACGCTTCTCCCGCCCGACGAAGTGCCACGCCACGGGTAGCGTCACCACGCCAAGCAGCGTCTTCGCAACGGTTGCCCAGGCGAACGGTGCCAGACCGACGGCAAATGCGCGCTCCCAACCGATGGATGCCGCGAGCCACGCGACACCCGGCACGAATATCACGAGATGCGCGAGTGCCATTGCGATCAGGGTCCGCGCAACGCTGCGATCCCAGCCTCGGGCGGCGAGCTCGCCGGCGAGTGCAGCGGCGGCGACAAAGCCCACCAGATAACCCCCCGTCGGCCCGACCATGTACGCGAGACCGATGCCGCGTTCCGGCGTGCCGGCCAGGACCGGCAGGCCCACGGCCGCCTGCGCAAGATAGAACAGGACCGTGGCGACGCCCAGCCGCGTTCCGTACGCCATGCCCAGCACCAGCACGACGTAAGTCTGCATCGTCATCGGCACCGGCCAGAAGGGGATCTGAATCTTCGCGGACAGCGTGAGCAGGACGCTGCCGGCGGCCACCAGAATCGCGTGCCGCAGCGCGCGGTTCGATGGCCATAGCACTGTCGCAAGCGGCGGCTGTACTGCGGATACCATGGCTGCGCGCATCAGGCGTTCTCCAATTGTCGGTGGCTCGTCCAGGTTCGACCACTGCCACTCCGGATCCGCATCCTCAGAACGCGATGGGTCGGAGCGCAGCAGCCTAGCATTATAGACGACCCTCATGCCAGCTTGCAGGTGTGCCGGCGGCGTCGATTGGGTTGACCCGATCGACCGAACTTCACATACTCGTGCGTGCGCTTGCGGTCGCTGCGCAATCAAACCGTTCCGCGAAGGAATCGATTCGTGAATTTGCCTCGATGGCATCGCCTGCGCGTGCTTTTGCTGGTTGCGTTGCTGCTGGTCGGCGGCTGCGCCACGGTTCGCACCGATCCGCTGCCGTCATGGAACGACGGCGCGGCCAGGCAGTCGATCGTCGACCTGGTCCGCCAGACCACGGATGCGTCGAGTCCTCAGTTCGTGCCGGTCGAGCGGCGCATCGTCACGTTCGACCAGGACGGTACGCTATGGGTCGAGCAGCCGATGTACACGCAGGTATCGTTCGCGCTCGATCGTGTCAAGGACGTGGTGCGGGCCAAGCCCGAGCTCGCAAACGAGGAACCGTTCAAGGCCGTGGTCACCGGCGACCGTGAGGCGATGTCGAAATTCAGCGAGCGCGACCTTTTCAAGATCGTCGCGGCGTCGGAAGCGGGACTGTCCGTGGAGGCCTTTCACGACGTCGTGCGACAGTGGCTCGCCACGGCCAGGCACCCGAAATTCCAGCGCCCGTACACCGAACTTGTCTATGCGCCGATGCTGGAGGCGATGAAATACCTGCGCGCGAATGGCTATCGCACCTATATCGTCACCGGTGGCGGCCAGGAGTTCGTGCGCGCGTTCGCGGAAACGGTTTATGGCATTCCGCCGGAGCAGGTCGTCGGGACGATGTTCAAGATCGACTATCAAGTGCGCGACGGCAAGCCTGCGCTGATTCATGCGCCCGATCTGTTTTTCGTGAACGACAAGGACGGCAAGCCCGTCGGTATCAACATGGTGATCGGCCGACGACCGCAGGCGGCGTTCGGCAATTCGGACGGCGATCAGCAGATGCTCGAGTGGGCAACGGGGACATCTGGCGCGCGGCTCGGAATGATCGTGCTCCACGACGACGCCACCCGCGAGTACGCCTACGGGCCCGCCGCAGGATTGCCCGACAGCAAGATCGGCACCTTCACGCAGGCCCTCTACGACGAAGCGAAGAAGAACGGATGGACGGTGATCAGCATGAAGCGCGACTGGAAGCGCATCTTCGCCTTCGAGCCGTGAACGCGAGTGGCTCTCAGCCGGCGTCGACCCCGAAGTACACTTCGCGCACCCGCGGATCGGCGCGCACCGACGCCGGCGCCCCCTGCGCGATGATACGGCCCCGATCGAGGACGATCACCCGATCGGCATAACCGAAGACGACGTCCATGTCGTGTTCGGTGAACAGCGTCGCAATGCCGCCGGCGTGGATGATGTCGGTGGTGAGCTGCATCAATTCCTCGCGGTGCCGCGGCCGACGTGCCGGCGGTGGGTTCGTCCATCAGAAGCAGTCGTGGTGTCGTCGCCAGCGCGATCGCGATCTCGACGCGCTTGAGGTCGCCGTAGGCAAGCGTGGCACAGGTGCGCGCGCCGAGAGAGTGCGCGCCGACGCGCTCGAGCAGCGCCTCGGCGTCGGCGACATGCGAGCGCGAGGCAAGCGACCCAATGCCCCATTGCTTCCCTTCTGCCGCGAGCAGCGCGAGCTGCACGTTTTCACGTACCGTCATCGATGCGAATACCGCCGCAGTCTGGAACGTGCGTCCGACGCGCAGGGTCGCGATGCGCCGTGACGGCATGCCATCGATGCGCTCGCCGGCAAGGCGCACGACCCCGGCGTCCGGTTTCAACTGACCATTGATGAGATTGAAGCACGTGGTTTTCCCGGCGCCGTTGGGTCCGATCAACGCGACCATTTCACCCGCGGCTACGTCGAAGCTGACGCCGTCGACGGCGACGACGCCATCGAAAGCCTTGCGCAGGTGGTCGACCGCGAGCAGTGGAGGAGCCTTGGCCGCGTTCATCGGCTTGTCGCACGCTCGCGCCGCCGCGCCACGGCGCCGCCGATGCCCGACGGAAACGCGAGCACCAGCACGAGGATCACTGCGCCGAAGATCGCGCGCCAGTATTCGGTCACGCGCGGCAAGGTGTCCTGCAGCCACGTGAACACGGCGGCGCCGAGCAACGGCCCGGCGAGCGCATCGACGCCGCCGAGCAGAGCCATCACCAGCGCATCCACCGAGCGTGGGATGGCCAGCGTCTCCGGTGAAATGCTGCCCTTGGAGAACGCATAAAGGCCGCCGGCCAGCCCCGCGAATCCGCCGGCCCAGGCGAACGCCAGCCACTGCACGCGGCGTGCATCGATACCGATCGCCTCCGCCCGCAAGGGTGAATCGCGGACGGCGCGCAGCGCATAGCCGAACGGGGTTTGCGCCATCCACGCCAGCAGTGCGATGCCGGCACCGGTCAGCGTCAATACCAACCAGAAGTACGCCTGACGTGTGGCGAGCCACGCGGCGGGCCAGACGCCGACGATGCCGTTCGAGCCGCCGGTGACGTCATCCCATTGCATCGCGATCGACCATGTGATCTGGGCAAAGCTCAAGGTCAGCATCGCCATGTAGACGCCCGACAGTCGGACACAAAGCCAGCCGAACAATACGGCGCCCACGAATGCCAGCGGGCCGGCGAGCGCGAGCGCGCCGACCATCGACATACCGTGCTTCGCGGCGAGCGCCGCCGCGTACGCGCCAAGTCCGAAGTAGCACGCGTGGCCGAACGAGATCATGCCGCCGGGCCCGAGCAGGAGCCGGAGGCTCGCAGTGAACAGTGCGAACACCAGCACGTCGGTCGCGAGTACCAATGCATAGTCGTCGACGACGAATGACAGCAACGCCAGCGCGATGGAGCAAAGGGCGCCGACCAGCAGGGCGCGACGGCCGACGGGTGGCACGGCGCGGCGAAATTCGGGGAGCGCCGTCGTTGCCGCGATGGCCGGCGGGCGTCCGAGAAGGCCTTGCGGTTTCACCGCCAGTACCACCGCCATCAGGACGAACTCCGCGACCAGCGTGAGCTTCGGGAACGCGATCGCGACGCCCGCGACATTGACGGTCCCCAGTCCGATGCACAGCGACTTGAGCAGGCTGATCATCAACGCGGCGATGAAGGCGCCGGGAATCGAGCCGAGACCACCGACGACCGTGACCACGAAGGCGTCCGCGATCGACGCGAGATCCATGCCCAGGGTGGCGGGTTCGCGCGGTAGCTGCAGCGCGCCGGCGAGACCTGCGAGTCCCGCGCCGAGCGCGAACACCGTGGTGAACAAAAGACGTTCGTTCACGCCGAGCGCGGCGGCCATGAGCCGGTTTTCGCTTGCCGCACGCACCTGCATGCCGAACCGCGTGTATACGATGAGCCACCACAGTGCAAGCAGCACGCCGGGGCCAACGAAGATCAGGAAGATGTCGTAGGTGGGAAGCGCGCCGCCGACGATGCCGATGGCACCGCGCAGGCCGGCAGCGCGCGGGCCGAGCAGATCTTCCGGGCCCCATGTCGCGAGCACGACATCTTTCAGAATCAGCACGACGCCGAAGGTCGCGAGCAGTTGCAGCAATTCCGGCGCACCGTACAGATGTCGGAGCAAGAGCGATTCGATCAGCGCGCCGAGCACGGCGATGAGCAGCGCAGTGAGCAACACCGCGACCCAATAGCCGGCTCCGCCACCCAAGGCGCCGATCAGGCTGTACGCGAGATAGGCGCCCAGCATCATCAGGGAGCCGTGCGCGAAATTCACGATGCGGGTGACGCCGAAGATCAGCGTCAGGCCCGCGGCAAGCAGGAACAGCGCCGACGCGCCGGCGAGGCCGTTGAGCAGCTGGAGCACCAGCGCGGACAGGCTCACGAATACAAGGCGACGCGTCGGCGTGCACCGCGAGGACGGTCCGGCCTTATGAGAGCACCTAGTCCGCGGGTCGGTGCGCGCGTACCCAGTCGTCGGACGGCAGGTAGGCCTTGCCGTCAGCGTAGATCGTGTCGACCATCACGCCCTTGCCGTCCTTGACGGCGAGGCGGCCCACGTACGCGCCCATCGTCGACTGGTGATCGAGCGCACGGAACGTGATCGGCCCGAACGGAGTATCGACGATGAGTCCGGCCATCGCCGCCACGAGTTTCTCGTTGTCCGTCGAACGCGCCTTGCGGATCGCCGCGGCGGCGGTCATCACCGTGCTGTACCCGACGATCGAGCCCTGGCGCGGATAGTCCTTGTATTTGGCCTGGTACGCGTCGAGGAAGCGCTTGTGCTCGGCCGTGGCGATCGTCGACCACGGGTACCCAGTGACGTACCAGCCTGCCGGTGCTTCGTCCTTGAGTGGATCGAGGTACTCCGGCTCGCCGCCGAGCAGATTGAACACCGGCTTGTCCTTGAACAGGCCACGCAGCTCGCCTTCACGCACGAACTTGGCCAGATCGGCCGCGAACAGGGAAGAAAAAATTGCATCGGGCTTGGCATCCGCAATCGCTTGCACCACCGGGCCGGCGTCGATCTTGCCTAACGGCGCGGAGAATTCGACGAATTCGATGCCCGCAGGTTGTAGCGCGATCATCTGCTGCTTGAACGCCGCGGTCGCCGATTTGCCATATTCGTAGTCTGGATAAACGATCGCCCAGCGGCGCTTGCCGAGTTTGGCGGCGTAGGGGACCAGCATTGCCGTCTGCATGTACGTCGACGGGCGCAGGCGGAACGTGTAGCGGTTGCCGTTCTCCCAGACGATCTTGTCCGTCAGCGGTTCCGAGGCGAGGAACAGCACTTTGCGCTGCTTGGCGAAGTCCGCGACGGCGAGCCCGACCGCCGATGAGAATGTCCCCATCAGCACGTCGACTTTCTCGCGCGAGACGAGTTCTTCGGCGACGCGTACGCCATCGCCCGGCGTGCCGTTGTCGTCGCGCACGACCAGCTCGACCTTGCGCCCCAGCAATCCCCCGGCGCGGTTGACCTCGTCGACCGCCAGCTCCATGCCCTTGCGATAGGCGTCGAGGAAGGCCGGGAACGTCTTGTAGCTGTTGAGTTCGCCCAGCTTGATCGGCTGCGCGGCGGCAGGCGGCCCAAGCAGTCCTGTCAACGCGATCAGGACGGGTACCGCGCCAAACATTGCTCTCATCGTTGCTCCATCATGGCTGCGCTGGGTCGCCCGTGGCGTGCAGGACGGGCGCATCAATTTGGCATGATAACGGTCGCGCGCCTCCGGTGGAACACGATCGCCTCGCGCCGCGGTGCAATTCGCGCTTATATCGATATGCAGCAAGGCTGCTGACGCGGGCGTAGCGCCACAGGTAAAATGGGCGATTTGCCTGTTCTCGCGCCGCGCGAGTCAGCGCGGCGAGGACTATGCTCAACCCCCGTTTTGGACTTGATTTCGACGATTTGTACGCGACGGCGAGTCTGGCCCGCGTCGACGTCGCGTTTCTGGCGCATCTCGCCGCAGTCGATGCTTCGCTGGCGGATCGGCTGACCGCGGCGCGAGCCGATCCAGCATCGCTCGGACGCCTTAGCGAATCGGAGCTCCTGCTCGCGGTGGCGCCGCATCTCGAGGACTTCGTCGCGCAGCTGTTCGGTATCGAATCCGAGGTGACGGCGCTGCAAGCGGTGCAGAACGACCTTGCGCCATTGTTCGCCTGCAAGCGGCAGGTCGTGCAGCGCAAGGCGCTCAATCGTTACAAGCACGATGTCGCGATCACTTTCGACGGCAACGCCTTGCGCGCGCAACTCGAAGCAAAGATCGGGGCGCCCCTTGCGGGCCTGCCAGGCGAACTTGCGTTCGCGCGCGCGGTGGGAGGTTGGGGCAAGGACGACGTGGCGAACGAGGCCGACATCGACCTTGCGCTGCGCTATGCGGCGTGGGCCGTGCAAAGTGCCGAAGGCAGGGTTCGGCACAAGTCGGGCGTGCTGTTCAAGACGCCACGCAAACTCGATTTCATGCGCCTGGTACCGGTCGAGGTGGAAACGCGCCACGACGTGCCCATGTTTCACCTGCCGGCCGATCATCTTCGGCGCCGCGAAGGCTTCGCGCTGACGGACCCCGGCACCGACCTCGCGGGCGGACTCGACCAGGCGCACTACTGCATCTGGTGCCACGAGCAGCAGAAGGATTCGTGCTCCTCCGGGTTGCGCGAGAAAAAGCCTGCCGACGGGTCCGCCGCGCCGTTCAAGAAGTCGCCCTTCGGTGTGACGCTGGCCGGTTGTCCGCTCGAAGAGAAAATTTCCGAGTTTCACAAGCTGCGTACGGAAGGCTGGGCGGTGGGCGCGCTGGCGATCATGTGCGTCGACAATCCTCTGGTCGCCGCGACGGGGCATCGCATCTGCAACGATTGCATGAAGGCCTGCATCTACCAGAAGCAGGAACCGGTCGACATACCGCAATCCGAAACGCGCGTGCTCAAGGACGTCCTGGCGTTGCCTTGGGGTTTCGAGATCTATTCGCTCCTGACGCGGTGGAATCCACTGAACGTGCGCCGCCCGTTTCCTCGCGCCGCCACCGGCAAGCGGGTGTTGATCGTGGGCACCGGTCCCGCCGGGTTCACGCTCGCCCATCACCTGCTCAATGACGGTCACACGGTCGTGGGCATCGATGGACTGAAGATCGAGCCGCTGCCCGCCGACGTTGCTGGCGTCACTGCGCACGGCGAGCGCGCCGCGTTCGCGCCGATCCGTGATATCGCCACGCTCCAGGAACCCCTGGACGATCGCGTGATGGCAGGTTTCGGCGGTGTCGCCGAATACGGCATCACGGTGCGCTGGGACAAGAATTTCCTGAAGCTGGTCCGCATCCTGCTCGAACGGCGCGATCGTTACGCGCTGTTCGGTGGCGTGCGTTTCGGCGGCACGCTCGACGCGAAAGGCGCGTTCAAGCTCGGCTTCGACCATGTCGCGCTCGCAGCCGGCGCGGGCAGGCCGACCGTGCTCGATCTTCCGAACGGATTGGTCAATGGCGTGCGCACCGCGTCCGACTTCCTGATGGCGTTGCAGCTTACCGGCGCAGCCAAGCGCGACTCGCTCGCCAACATGCAATTGCGTCTCCCGGTGGTGGTCATCGGGGGCGGACTCACAGCGATCGATACGGCGACCGAATCGCTCGCGTACTACCCGGTCCAGGTAGAGAAATTTCTGGCGCGCTACGAACAACTGGCCAGCGTGCAAGGACGCGCCGCGGTGGAGGCGTCGTGGCTCCCGGAAGAGCGGCGCACCGCCGAGGAATACCTGGCCCACGGGCGTGCCATCCGCGACGAACGCGCTCGCGCCGAAACGGAAGGCAGGTTGCCGCGCATTCTCGAACTGCTCGACGCCTGGGGCGGCGTCACCATTGCGTATCGCAGGCGGCTGATCGACAGCCCGTCGTACACACTCAACCACGAAGAGGTCGAAAAGGCGCTGGAGGAGGGTATTCGTTTCGCCGAAGGGCTGACGCCGCTTGCCATCGAAGTCGATGCGCAGGGATGCGCCAAGGGGCTGTCCGTGTCGGTGCAGCACAACGACGGCGACGGCGTGTGGCACGAGGTCGGGCACGCGCTGCTGCCTGCGCGAACGATACTGATCGCGGCGGGCACGCAGCCTAATACCGTCGCAGCGCGCGAAGACCCGGATCACTTTCACCTGGATGGCAAGTATTTCCAGGCGCTCGATGACAACGGCCATCGCGTCGCGCCCGAAAAGGGTCTCGCCAAGCCGGACAAGCCCTACGTGCTGACGGCGCTGGAAAGCGACGGTCGTGCCATCAGCTTTTTCGGCGACCTGCATCCGTCGTTTTCCGGCAACGTCGTCAAGGCGATGGCGAGTGCGACGCAGGGTTACCCCATCGTCACCCGGATGCTCGGACGCGTGCGTGCCGCTTCCACGCTGACTGACGCGGCATTCATCGGCATGCTCAATGGGGAATTGCGCGCGACCGTCGAGCGCGTCGTACGCCTGACGCCCACCATCGTCGAGGTCGTCGTGCACGCACCGGCGGCGGCGCGCCGCTTTGCACCCGGCCAGTTCTATCGCCTCCAGAATTTCGAGACGCTGGCGCGCAAAGTCGACGGCACGCGCCTGGCGATGGAAGGGCTTGCGCTCACGGGCGCGTGGGTCGACCGCGAACAGGGGCTCGTGTCGACCATTGTGCTGGAGATGGGCGGCTCGTCGGACTTGTGCGCGCAGCTCAGCCCCGGCGAGCCGGTGATTCTCATGGGGCCCACCGGGGCACCGACCGAAATTGCGGCGAACGAAACGGTTGTCCTGGTTGGGGGAGGGCTCGGCAACGCAGTGCTGTTTTCGATTGCGCAGGCGTTCCGCGCGGCCGGCTCGCGCGTGCTGTATTTCGCGGGCTATCGCAGCATGGCCGATCGCTACAAGGTCGCCGATATCGAGGGTGCTGCCGACGTCGTCGTGTGGTGCTGCGACGAGGAGCCCGGTTTTGCGACCAATCGTGCGCAGGACCGAACGTTCGTCGGCAACATGGTCCAGGCGATGCTCGCCTATGCCAACGGCACGCTCGGGGCGCAACCGATTCCGTTGTCCGTGGCCGATCGTGTCATCGCCATCGGTTCGGATCGCATGATGGCGGCCGTAGCGGCGGCGCGTCATGGCGTACTTAAGCCTTTCCTCAAACCCGATCATCGTGGCATCGGATCGATCAATTCGCCGATGCAATGCATGATGAAAGAAATCTGCGCGCAGTGCCTGCAACCCCAGCACGATCCGGCCACGGGGAAGATTCGCTATGTCTTCTCATGCTTCAACCAGGATCAGGCGCTCGATGCGGTCGATTTTGGGGCGCTGCGTGCGCGACTCGAGCAGAATGTGGTGCAGGAAAAATTGACTACGCAGTGGGTTGCGCACTGTCTTAGTGCGTCCGATGCAACTGCCTGATTTTCTTTCGAAACCGAAAGGTTTGCTTACAAAATAGCGCTCATCTTGCAGCGCAACTCGGCGATTATCGTGACGTCGCATTTCGATCATCGTCCTGCGGGCGCGGCATGCCTCCATTCGATCGTTCGTCATCGCCGGGTTCCACCAATTCGTCCCGCGAGGTCGTTCATCTGATCAATCCGCCGTGGGACCGCAATGGCGGCAGCGATTGGCGCACGATCGAAATGTTCAAGCTGCTCGGCGAGTGCCGCCAGGTGCACTTGTGGAGCCGCTTCACTCCGGCGCCGGAGTTCACGCGTCACTACCCGGTGCAACTCATTCGACCCTGGCGCGGATGTTTTCCCGTCGGCGGGACATTCATCTTCGTCGGTGTCTATTTCCGGATCGGCCATTGGTACAAGGCGGCGCTGCCGCGTCGAACGATCCTGATCTACAACACCCACCAGCCGGACCGTCTGGAGAAGGCGGTGCAGCGACTGCGCGCGTGGCATCACGTACCGGTGGAACTCGTGTACACGTCAACGCTGCTGCGGGCTCTCTCCGACCGTCCGGGAATCGTGATCGAGAGTCCGATCGACCTCGCCCGATTCATTCCGGCGAGACGTCCCGTCGCGGAGCGATTTCGCGTCGGACGGCTTTCGCGCGATATCCCGAGCAAGCACCACGAGGACGATCCTGCGCTTTACGCGACGCTTGCTGCCGACGGGATCGAGGTGAGGGTCATGGGAGGCCAGTGCCTTCGCGGCAAGAGCACGGGGCTCGCCGACGACGCTTTGCTACCCGCCGGTGCAGCGCCCGCGGCGGCCTTTCTGCAGAGCCTCGATTGCTTCTTTTATCGCACGAGCGACCGATGGCTCGAGGCGTACGGGCGCGTTGTGTTCGAAGCGATGGCCTGCGGTCTGCCCGTTGTCTGTGGTCGGCGCGGCGGCTATGCCGACTATATCGTTCACGGCGTCAACGGCTTTCTGTTCGACACCACCGCAGAAGGCATCGCCCTCATTCAGAACCTGCGGCAGGACCCGGCACTGCGCGCGCGCGTCGGACGCGCGGCCCGCGAAACCGTCGAGCGACTCTACGGCGATGGCGCCTGGCGGCGCAAGCAGGCGTTTTTTCTGGAGCCACGACACGTGACTGCGCCGCTGACCAGTGCGGCGTCGTTCGATCCGACGCCGTCCCGGCTGGGGTGACGCCCGTCCGCGGCCTCCTTGAGCCGGTGTCTGATATTGAGAACGCGGGTCGGCCGCTTTGCGCCGACTCGCCTTGCCGTCGATCTCCACGCCTCGCGTGGGGCGGCCGACGAGGCGGAGCGAGGCTCCGCGAGCGAATGCGAGTGGAGGCGACCTGAGTCGGGCGCATAGGGCCGACACGCGATGGCAAACATCCGCGCTCTTTGTGAGGCCCCTCGCCGGGTGGCTCGCGTCGCTAGACCACGCGCACGCTGATGTTCGGCAAGCCGTCGATGTGGCCTTCCATCACGTCGCCCACCACGACGGGACCGACATTTTCCGGTGTGCCCGAATAGATGATGTCACCGGGCGCAAGCTCGAACGCCTGCGAGAGCTTGCTCACCTGCTCGGCGACGGTCCAGATCATCTGTCCGAGATCTGCCGTCTGCTTGGGCTGCCCGTTCACCTTGAGCCAGATCGCGCCCTTGGTGAAGTGACCGACCGCGGCGATGGGCTGCAACGGGCCGAGCGGCGCGGAGTGATCGAAGCTCTTGCCGATTTCCCAAGGTTTCTTCTCGTCACCCATCGCCCGCTGCAGATCGCGTCGCGTCATGTCGAGGCCGATGGTGTACCAGTAGACGTGGTCGAGTGCCGTGTCGATCGGAATATTGCGCCCACCCTTGCCCAGTGCGGCGACGAGTTCGATCTCGTAGTGATAGTTCTTGGTCAACGTCGGGTAGGGGTGATCGACAGTCTGCCCGGGAGGAACGATCTGGATGGCGTCGGTCGGCTTTTGGAAGAAAACGGCGGCTCGCGATTGGGGTCGGAGCCCATCTCGCGCGCGTGCGCCGCGTAGTTGCGGCCGATGCAGTAGATGCGCCGCACGGGAAACATCTCGCTCGTACCGGCGATCGGAATGAACGTCGCCGGCACCATGAACGGTGTGCGTGCCTGGGCTTGTGCCTGCCCCGGCGCGGCGTAGGTGGCGACCCCACCCGCCGCGATCGCCGCGGCGGTTTGCAACAGATGGCGACGTTTGCGCGATTTCATCGACTGCTCCTCCTGCTGGATGCCTTCGCTCGGACGAAGGCCGACGCGCGACAGCGATTCAGTCCGCTACCGGCCCTTCGAGCTCGCCTTGGTGCGCGGCATGATGCGTGGCACCGACGGCGGCATCGGCCGCTTGATCTGCGGGGCCGGCGGCGCGCCCTTGATGTCCTTGCCTTTGAAACCGGTGGAACCCTTGCCTTTGCTCATGAACGTCCTTGTCGAAGTTGGCTGGAAACCAGAATCCTACTCGCCCTGCGGCGCCGCGCAACACTACGCATCCGGCGCGAGCAGCGAGATGCCGAGCCGCGCCCGGCGCGACAACCATGGGCTGGGCCGATAGCGAGGGTCGCCGTAGGTCGCGAACAATTCCTGCAGGATGGTGAGGATGCGGGCGGGCCCGATGGCGTCGCCCCACGCCAGCGGACCCCGCGGATAGCCCAGGCCGAGCGTGACACCGAGGTCGATGTCGCCCGGGCTCGCGATACGCTGTTGCGCGATGTCGCTGGCCACGTTGACGATATGCGCGAGCACGCGTTGGGTGACAAAGCCGGGGCTGTCGCGGATGACGTCGACCGCGACGCCATCCTGCGCGAACAACGCATGCGCCGCGTCGCGTTGCGCGACGGCGGTGACCGGCGTTGTCATCAGCGTGCGATGGCGCTCCAGGTCGAGCAGCGTATCGAGCGCGATCGTGCGCGTTGGATCGAGATTTTCATCGAGGGCCGCGGTGGTCGCGTCGCGGCCCAGAGGCAGGACCAGGCAAAGCGAATCGCGATGCGGCGCGGATCCATCATCGACGTGCGCGCCAAGCCCGCGCACCAATGCTGCGACCGCGGCGCGCGCCTGCGGTTCGCCGCGACCGACCCAGATCCTCGCCGGCGGGGCGCGCCATGACCGGCACGGGCGCGAGCGCCCCGGCCGTCGGGTTGCGATAGTCGTAGAAGCCCCGCCCCGACTTGCGCCCCAGCACCCCAGCCGCCAGGCGCTGCGCCGTGGCCGGCGAAGGCCGGAACCGCGGCTCCTCGTAGAACTGGTGGTAGATCGATTCCATCACGGGATGCGAAACATCGAGCCCCGTCAGGTCGAACAGTTCGAAGGGCCCCATGCGAAAACCTGCCGCCCGCTTGAGTATGCGGTCGATCGTGGCGTAGTCCGCAATGCCTTCGCCGGCGATGCGCAGGCCCTCGGTGCCGTAGCCGCGACCGGCGTGGTTGACGATGAATCCGGGTGTGTCCTTGGCCCGGATCGGCGTGTGACCAAGTGCGGCCCCGAACTCGAGCAGCTGTTCGATCACGCGCGGTACGGTGAGCAGCCCGTCGATGACTTCGACGACCTTCATCAGCGGGACGGGGCTGAAGAAATGCAATCCAGCCACGCGCTCGGGATGCACGCACGCGCTTGCGATCGCAGTGACCGACAGCGATGAGGTGTTGGTCGCGAGGATGCAGCGGTCGCCGACAATCACTTCCAGCGCAGGGAACAGCGTCTGTTTCGCGTCGAGCCGCTCGACGATCGCTTCGATCACGATCGAGCAGCCAGCCAGTCCGTCGAGCGTATCGGGTAGCGCAATGCGTGCGACCGCGGCATCGGCGCTTGGGGCGGCGATCTTGCCTTTCGCGGCGAGTCCGGCGAGCACTTCCGCAATGGCGCGCTTGGCATCGGCCGCGGCGCCGGGCTTGGCGTCGACGAGGCGGACATCAAAGCCCGCCTGTGCGGTGATTTGTGCGATGCCGCGGCCCATCAATCCCGCGCCGACGATACCCACGACGTCGTTGCGAGAACCCGTTGCTGGCATGGCTGGCCTTTGTGCCGAGGAGTCGGAGCGGCGGTATTATAGGCGAGCGCGAAATGAATCAGGCATCCACATCCGAAGTGCCGGTCGACCGCAAGCTCGGGGACTCGCCACGGCGTATCAGCGACATTCCCAGACTCGGCCACATCGATCCTGCGGCCGAGGCGATTCGCCATGACGGCAAGACTTGGACGTTTGCGGCGCTGGCGCACGCGGCCGACGCGGTCGCGGCGAGCCTCGCCGGCGCGGGCGTTCGGGGGGGCGACCGCGTGCTCGTCGTCGGCGAGAACAGTCCGGCGTTGCTCGCGCTGTTGTTCGGCGTCACGCAACTGGATGCGTGGGCGGTAATCGTCAACGCGCGGTTGTCCGCCCGCGAGATCGACCAGATCGCTGCGCATTGCGAACCGAGGCGCAGCCTGTTTACGCCTCACGTCTCTCAGGACGCCGCGTCCCACGCTGTGCGGCGGGGAGCCGACGAGCGATTGGCGATCCCCGGCATGGAGAACGTGCTGATGACGCCGCGCAACGATCTATGCCATGCGGAGCCGGTTCATGCCGATCCGGCGCGGCAGGTCGCGGCGCTCATCTATACGTCGGGCACGACCGGCGATCCGAAGGGTGTGATGCTCACGCACCGCAACCTGCTGTTCATCGCGCAGTCGTCCAGCGGCCTCCGCAGCTTGGGCCCTGACGATCGTGTGTACGCGGTGTTGCCGATATCGCACGTCTACGGACTCGCGTCGGTGTGCCTCGGCACGCTGTTCAGCGGCGCATGCCTCGCGCTCGAGACGAGATTCACACCCCAAGCGATGCTTGCTGCCTTGACCGAGCACGGCGGGGTCAGCCTGTTGCAGGGCGTGCCGTCGATGTACGCGAAGCTGGTCGATCTGATCGAAGGCGGTGGCAAACCGTTCAAGGCGCCGCGCTTGCGCGCATGCTTTGCCGGCGGTTCGCCACTCGATGCGTCGCTCAAGGCAAACTGCGAGCGCGTACTGGGCGTGACCTTGCACAACGGCTACGGTATGACCGAAGCGGCGCCGACAATTGCCATTACGCGACTCGATGACCCGCGCTCCGACTGCGCCGTCGGCCGCGCACTGCCCGGCGTCGAGCTGCGCATCGTCGATCCGAGCGATCCGCAGCGGCGCGAGGTCGCTGCCGGCGAACCCGGCGAACTGTGGGTGCGCGGGCCGAATGTCATGCGTGGGTACTACAAGAACGAGGGACTCACCGCGCGGACGATCGACGCGGGCGGGTGGCTGAACACCGGCGACCTGGCCCGTTGCGATTCCGACGGGACGTTGTTCATCGTCGGGCGGACCAAGGAATTGATCATTCGCTCAGGATTCAACGTCTATCCGCCGGAAGTCGAAGCCGTGCTCAATTCACATCCGGCGATCACGCTTTCGGCGGTCGTCGGACGCGAGGTCGCGGGCAACGAGGAAGTGGTCGCATTCGTCGAGCTGCGTCCGAATGCCAGCGCCACGGCGCCGGACATCGCGGCCTACCTGCGGCCACTGCTTGCACCGTACAAGCTGCCCGCGGAGATTCGCATCGTTCCGGCGTTGCCGGTTGCGGCGAACGGCAAGGTGCTCAAGCATCGTCTCGCCGATCTGGCAAGGCAGTCCGCCGCGAGCGCATAGGCGGCGCCGCGGGCTGCAGCGTCGTTTGCGTTGGTCCGGTGCGGTAAAATGCCGGGAAACGAAAACGATGATGCGGGATATTCCTGGAGCGATTCTGGCGGCGACCATCTGGACCTATTGGCTCGGAGTGGGGCTCATGATCTTTCGGGTCCACCGGAAGTCGCGACGCCTCGGCGGGCTGGTCCCGGAGCAATCTGCGGAGCGCTTGATGTGGATCGTCTGGGTGCCCCTGGTCACCGGTTGGCTCACGCTGCCCTATCTCGCGCTGGTGCGGCGCAACGCTTGGCTACACACACCTGCGTTCGCACTCACCGAGCCGGCCTACGCGGGTCTGCGTTGGCTGGCCGCTGGCATCGCCTTGCTTTGCCTGCTCCTGACCGCCTGGTGCTGGGCGCGCATGGATGCGAACTGGAGCATGGCCGTCAGCGAGGCGCAGCGGGGTGAACTGATTGCCGACGGGTTGTTCGCACGCGTCCGGCATCCGATCTACGCGCTGTCGGTCATGCTGATGCTCTGCTCTGCGGTGATTGTCGCGACGGTGCCGATGCTGGTGATTGCAGTCATACACGTCGTGCTCATGCACCTGAAGGCGCGCAACGAAGAGCGGCACATGCTGAAAATGCACGGCGATGCGTACGCCGCCTATCTGAGACGTACCGGGCGCTTCGTGCCGCGCCTCGGCGCGCGCCTGGCCTGATCGTGCCCGACCGGCGCTGCGTCAGACCGCATTGGCGGTGGTTGCTTGCGGTCGCCGCGTTGATAGTCGCGTCCGGCGGCATGGAGTGCGCGGCTGCCGCACTCGTGCCCGTGGTGGCGGCGCCGGACGCCGCCGACGAAGATCGAGTGCTGGCGCTCGATCCCGAACGCATCTCGGCCGCCGACGTGCGCGATGTGCTGGCGCGAGTCCCGGGCCCGCGCATCATCAATATTCAAGGCAGCCTGGCATGGGTGACCATGCAGCCCTTTGCGCAATATCTCGTGGCGATGGGGTACTCCGAGGAACGCCTGCGCAATCCCGCCGACGGCACCCTTTCGTATTCGAGTTTCGCGGCCAGCGAGCGGCTCGCGGGAACATTGGCCTGGTACTACGAGAACGAGGGCATGATGCCGATGCTGGTCGGACACAGCCAGGGTGGCATGCTGGCAATCCGGGTGCTCCACGAACTCGCCGGTGCCTTTCACGAGTCGATCGAGGTGTGGAATCCGACGTCCGACGAATCGGAACACCGCACGACCATCACCGATCCCGCGGACGGGCGCGTGCGGCCGGTCGTCGGGCTCAGGGTCCCTTATGCGGCGGCGCTGGCCACGGGCAAGTTGCCGCGCTTGCTGCTCGGACAGTGGACCATGATCAGCAAGTTGCGGGCGATACCGGACTCGGTCGGCGAATTCACCGGCTACATCATCCTGTGGGATGCGATCGCCGGCACATTCCCGGGGGGCGAACCCTACCACGCGACGGGGACCGCCGAGGTCCGCAATGTAGAGCTACCCGCGGGCACAAGTCATATCGGACTTCCCGATGCGACGCACCTGGCGAGCAATCCGGAAACGCGCGCGTGGATCGAATCCTATCGGCCGGATGATCACTCGCCGCCACCGATCGTCGAGGGTGTCGAGACGGGCAATCTCATGGTCGCCGCCGACGTCTGGTTCAGCATCAAGAAGCACTGGTGTCTCGAGGCGCAGCGGATGATTCGGCAGCGGCGCGCGGTCGCCGCCAGGGTTCCGGCTGGATGAAGGGAAAGCTCAACCTTTTCCAGGCCGCCATCCTGCGCTGGCGCGCGCTGCATCCATACAATGCCGTGCACGTCGTCCGTGTGGGGCAGCCCATCGACACGGTTCGGCTCGAGGCGGCGCTGCGTGGCCAGTTGGAACTGCTCGGGATAACGGGGCTCGAACTCGACGCGCGCAGGCGACGCTATGAATGGCACGGTGGCCCCGCGACTCCGGGATTGCGTGTCATTGCGGCGGCCCCGGATAGCCTAGCCTCGTTGAGCCGCGAAATGGAACGCGAACTCAACGCAGGCTTCGCGGCTGATGGTCGCCTCGAGCCGTTCCGTTTTTTCGCGCTCGAAGACGGGGAGGGCTTTTATCTCGGGCTGGCCTACGACCACTGGGTTGCAGGAGGCGATTCAATCGTCGGGCTGTTGCACGGCTTGGTCACGTGCTACTTGCAGGGTCCGGCACAAACGGCGCCAGAGGGGGTGAACGCACGACGCTACGGCCCCACCTATGCGCGCCTGCTTCGCCGGCAGTTCCTCTCGTGCGTGAACGCGCTGTGGGGCTTGCCCAAACTGGCCGCCAGTTGTCGCCGTGCGTTCCGGCCGCGGTACGCCGCGCCGCAGGATGGCTACAACGCCGTCGCGCTCACGCGGATCGACGCTGCGAACCGCGCACGGCTGGACGCCTGTGCCAGCGCCTGGGGCATCACGTCGCACGATTTGTTGCTCGCCATCGTGCTCAAGGCATTGTCACCCCTCACGATGGGACGACTGCAATCGCCGACGCGCAACGAGATCGCGGTCGCCTCCATCGTGAATATCCGACGTGACCTCGGAGAAGCAGCGAGCGCTGCGCTGGCACCTTATCTCGCCTCGTTTCGCGTTTCGCATCCCACGCCCGATGATATGCTCCTGCGTGATCTGGCATCGGCGATCAACGCGCAGACGAGTGAGATCAAGCAGCACAAGCGCTATCTGCAGACGCTGCTCGCCATGGGGATCGCAGGCCTCGAATGGCGCTTCTTGTCTCCCCTGCAGCGCCAGCGGTTCTTCGCCAAGCACTACCCCGTGTGCGCGGGGACGACGCCGTTGAGCGTCGATACACTTTGGAACGGAGGAACGGCGCGCGCGCCCGGGCTGGACTACCTTCGCGTCGTTTCCACCGGGCCGCTCTCACCGATGATCCTGGCGTTCGCCATGGTCGGCGACGTGATCAATGTCGGCATCAGCTTTCGCACGACGGTATTCCGCCGCGATGCCGTAGAAGGTATCGCTGCTGCTATGCTTCAATCCATCAGGACGCTTTGACGATGAATCGACCCGTTTTCCTCGAGCTGCGGGACCTTGCGCTGACGATCGCCATGTGCGCGGTGCTGGCGCTGGGAGGTTGCGCCACGCCGCGCTCGGTGACGCATGCGCCGGGATCGGAACCCGCGGTCGGCGCGGGGGCGGCGCAGCGCTCGATAGCGCTCGACCCGGCCATCGAGCGCAGGATACTGGCGCTCGACCCGGACCACATCACCGAAAGCGATGTCCGGAACACGCTGGCAATGGGGCCGACACCGCAGATCATCCTGGTGCACGGGGGCGTCCTGGGAACGAACCTGCTGATGATGAATTTCGCCCGGTTCCTGAGCGGAATGGGCTACAAGGAGGCCAAGATCCGGGACCCGTCCGACGGGGCGTATTCGCAAAGCCCCTTCGGCAACACCGAACGGCTCGCGGGCGAGATCGCCTGGTACTACGAGCGTGACGGCGTGCGGCCGATGCTCATCGGGCATAGCCAGGGGGGTATCCAGGCCGTCAAGGTTCTCTACGAGCTCGACGGCGCGTTCGCGAAGCAGATTGCGGTATGGAATCCGGTCAACGACGAACCGGAGGAGCGGTTCGCGATCGTCGATCCGCTCACCGGCGCGCAGCGTTCGGTCGTCGGTTTGACGCTCGGTTACGCGTCGGTGGTCGGCGCCGGCGGCATCGCGTTGGTGTCGCCGTTCCACTGGAGCATGGCCTCGCGGTTGCACCTCATCCCCAACACCGTCGAGGATTTCACCGGATTCAATATCGATTTCGACCTCGTTGCCTGGACCGGACCGGGTGCCGCCCCATACCGCCACAACGGCACTGCGCAAGTGCGTAACGTCTCGCTACCGTCGACGTACAACCACGTCTTCGTGCCGCTCACCCAGGCGCTGGCAAGCGATGCCGAGATGCGCGACTGGCTCAACGCCTACGTGCCGGGCGCGGACAACGGCATGCCGCCCGGTGCCGACGAAGGTCGCGGCACAAACGCGTTCTGGGCGGCCGACGTGTGGTTCAGCGTCAAGAAGCACTGGTGTCTCGAGGCACAGCGCCTCATCCGGGCGAAACAGCTGGCATCCGGGTAGCAGAAGTTCGCCCTGTAGCCCAGCGCGAAAATCGCGACGGCTGCTGTCGTTGCTCCAGAGGGCGAAGCAGGCGATAATTACGGTTTGCCCATTTGACGGGCCGCCGGCCCGTCCCGGCGCCCTAGGGACACGCCTGACGGCACCGGATCCCCAAAACAGCGATGTCAGCCCCACTCGCAGGAAAAGTCGCGCTGGTTACCGGTGCCGCGCGCGGCATCGGCCGCGCCATCGCGCGCAAGCTCGGCGCGGCCGGCGCCGATGTCGCGGTGAACTACTACAACAGTCACGACGAGGCCGAGGCGCTTTGCGCGGAATTGCGTGCGCTCGGTCGTCGGGCGCATGCGATCCAGGGCAGTGTCGGCATGCCGGACAGCGTCGACGACATGTTCGCGGAGATAGGCAAGCATTTCGATCGCATCGACATCGTCGTCAGCAACGCGGCCTCCGGCGTGCTCAAGCCGGCCATGGACATGTCGCTCAAGCATTGGCGCTGGTGCCTGGAGACCAATGCCTTCGCGCTGGCCATGCTGGCGCAACGCGCAGTGCCGCTCATGCCGGCCGGAGGGCGCATCATCGCCATGTCGAGCCTCGGCGCGCAGCGCGCCATGCCCGACTACGGTTTCATCGGCGCATCCAAAGCGGCGCTCGAATCTCTGGTGCGCACGCTGGCGCAGGAACTCGGGCCGAAGAACATCCGCGTCAATACCGTCAGCGCGGGCGTTGTCGATACCGATGCGCTGCAGCACTTTCCCAATCGCGAGGAGCTGCTCGCCGACTTCGCGCGGCGCACACCGGCGGGGCCGGTCCTCACGCCCGAAGATGTCGCCGGCGCGGTTTACCTCCTGTGTCTTCCCGAAGCCGCGATGATCACCGGTCATACGCTCGTCGTCGACGGCGGCTTCTGCATTTCCGGATGAGTCGACCGATGCTCACCGATTCGGGGCTCGACGGCAAGGTCGCGATCGTCACCGGCGGCAGCCGTGGCATCGGGCGCGCGATCGTCGAGCAGCTCGCCGCGCACGGTGCGGACGTGACCTTCTTCTATCGCGACAATGCCGCGGCCGCCGCCGAAGTGACAACGGGCGGCGCGGGCAAGATCGCTGCCGAACAGGTCGACATCCGTGACGCCAAGGCGTGCGCTGCCGCCGTCGAGCGCGTGGCCGAACGCGGCGGTCGTGTCGACCTGCTGGTGAACAACGCGGGAATGATCCGCGACAACCAGCTGGCGGCGATGGACGACGACGACGTCACGATGGTGCTGGACACCAATGTCGGCGGCGTCTTCAACATGACGCGCGCGGTGGTGCCGCACATGATCGTGCAGCGGTCGGGCAAGATCATCAACCTGTCGTCGGTGGCCGGCGACAAGGGCGGACGCGGGCAGACCAACTATGCGGCGAGCAAGGGCGCGATCAACGCTTTCACGCGCTCCTTGGCCGTTGAGCTTGCGGCGCGCAAAATCACGGTCAATGCCGTTGCGCCCGGCGTGATCGAGACGGAAATGTCGGAGGCGGTACGCGACATGGCCGGCAAGGAAGTGACGTCGCGGATTCTGCTCAAGCGATTCGGCAAACCGGAAGAAGTGGCTTACGCCGTGTGCTTCCTGGCTTCGCGGTATGCAGACTACGTGACCGGACAGATTTTCGCCGTCGATGGCGGCTTCAAAATGGAGTGATGGCAATGGCATTGACCGAAATTTCCAAGGAAGAAATCCTGGCGGTGTATCCCAAGGTTGCCGAGACCATGGCCGATGCCCTCGGCTGCGATGTCGAGGACGTCAAGCTCGACGTGTCGCTGATCGAAGGACTGGACGCCGAATCGATCGATTTCCTGGACATGGTGTTTCGCCTGGAACGCGCGTTCAAGATCAAGATTCCTCGCGGCAAGATCGTCGAGAACGCCCGCGGGGATCTGCCCGAAACCGAGTTCGAGCAAAAAGGCATCGTCACCGAAAAAGGCATGGCGCAGCTGCGTGCCTACCTTTCGGAAATCCCGGCGGAGCGTTTCAAGACACCGATGAAGGTCGCGGACATTCCGCGCCTGTTCACGCCCGAGACCTTCTGCAAGCTGGTCGTGCGCGCGCAGAAGGAAGCGCCGGCGACGGCGTGACCGCGCCGCGCATGGATGAGCATTTCGCCGCCTTTTCCTTCGTCGATCGGATCACCGCGCTCGACCCGGGCAAGAGCGCGCGGGGCGTGTTCGCCATACCCGGTGGCATCCGCAGGTTTCCATCCGCGCTCGTGGCCGAGGCAATCGGTCAGCTTGCGGCGTGGGTCTCGATGAGCGCGATCGAATATCGGGGACGGCCGGTCGCGGCGCTGGCGGCGGAGACGCGCTACTACGGCGAGCCGCTTCCGGGTCAGACCCTCGACCTGGAGGTGCTGCTGACCGATTGTGACGACGCCGCGGTCGCCTACGGAGGCAGGGCATGCGTGCAAGGTCGTTGCATCGCCGAACTCGTGCACTGCCTAGGCCCGATGTTGCCGGCGGCAGACTTCGACGAGCCCGAGGCGTTGCGTACGCGGTTCGCGCTCCTTTGTGGCGAGGGGGCCCCACCCAATCGCTTCACCGGTGTTGATCTGGCGCAGCCGGTCGTCACCGAACACGTTCCAGCGCAATCGATACGCGCCATGTTGCTGGTGCCCGACGCGGCGCCTTTCTTTCGCGATCACTTTCCACGGCGGCCCGTGTTCCCGGCCACGTTGATGCTCGACGCGCAGACGAGCCTGGCGGCGACGCTCGCGAGCGAATCGCCGCTGGCGGCGGCAGGACCGCTTTCGTTGCGACGCATGACCAACGTCAAGGTACGAGCCTTCACGACGCCGGGACAGCAGGTCGAACTCGGCGCCGACGCGACACCGCAGGACGACGGCACCTTGCGTGTCGCGCTCTCCGCCAAGTTCGAGGGGAAGACTATCGCCACCTCGCGGGTCGAGTTCGGCGCAGGTCCATGGCAGGGGCCCGCAGCATGAGTGGTCATCGTCGCCGCGTCGCCATTACGGGCGTCGGCCTGGTCACGCCGGTAGGCAATGACGTCGCCACGACCTGGGATGCCCTGCTCGCAGGCCGCAGCGGCGCAGCGCCAATCACGCTGTTCGATGCAAGCGGTTTTTCGACGCGCATCGCGGCCGAGGTCAAAGGCTTCACTGTCGATGCGTTGGCCACCGATCGCAAACTGCTCAAGTTCGCCAATCGTTCGCATCGGTTTGCACTGTCAGCCGCGGAACAGGCCTTCGCCGACGCCGGCATTGCCCCGTCGTCCGCGACCAGCGAGCGCTGGGCCTGCGCCGTGGGCACCGGCATGATGGGCGTCGCGTACGAAGACCTCGCCAGCGTGCAGCGGCATTCCGCGACGGATGGGGAGTTGCATCCCGATGCATTGCTCACCGACGCGGCGGCAACCGATCCGATGGTGTTCTGCCGCAGCCAGTCGACGGCGGGCGTGGCGTTGCTGACGCGGCGCTTCGGCATTCGCGGCTATGCCACTTCAGTACATACGGCGTGCGCTTCAGGCGGGCAAGCGATCGGCACGGCGCTGAAGCTCATTCGTCGCGGCAGCGCGGATTACGCGCTCGCGGGCGGCTTCGACTCGATGATCAGCCCGGTGGGAATCGGCGGCTTCTGCCTGCTGTCCGCCGTCTCCGCCGACAACGATACGCCGCAGCGTGCGAGCCGGCCGTTCGACGCCACGCGCAACGGCTTCGTTCTCGGCGAAGGGGCGGGTTTCCTCGTGCTCGAGGAATGGGAATCCGCGCGTCGGCGCGGCGCGCGCATCTACGCCGAACTCGCGGGCGACGGCAATTCGCTGTCTTCCTACCGGATCACCGACTCGCCGCCGGACGGTGACGGGCCCATTCAGTCGATGCGCTCCGCCATCAGCGATGCCGGTGCGCGGCCGGAAGATATCGACTACATCAATGCCCACGGCACGTCGACGACGATGAACGACAAGAGCGAGTCGGCGGCCATCCACGCCGTGTTCGGCACGGGGACGAAAGACGTCGCCGTCAGTTCGACCAAGAGCACGATGGGACATCTCATCGCCGCGGCAGGCGCGGTCGAAGTCGTCGTTTGTGCGTTGGCGATTCATCACGGTGTAATGCCGGTCAACGCCAACTATGTCGATCCCGATCCCGATTGCGATCTCAATCTGATCGTCGGTGGTCCGCAACGGCGTCGTGTGCGGATGGCTTTGTCCAACTCGTTCGGGTTCGGTGGCTCGAACAGCTGCGTCGTCCTGCGTCATCCGGGCGAAGTGGACCAGGCGGCCGCACGGCAAGGCTGACGTGTCCGATCCTCGAATACTCATCACGGGTACCGGTGCCGTCTGCGGCTCCGGCATGTCGCCGGATGCGATTCTCGACGCGGTCATGGCGGGGACGTCGGCGATCGCGCCCATCGCCCAGTGGGACACGACCGGCTGGCCGGTCAAGATCGCAGCCGAAATGCCCGACTTCAATCCGCGAGCCCTGGTCGAGGACCGCAAGCTGCACAAGCTGATCCGGCGCACCGACATGTTCGGCCTGTACGCCGCGAGCCAGGCGATCGATGCATCCGGATTCATCCCCGTGCGCGACGCGCTGCAACCGGACGCAGCGGCGGCGTTCTCCGACCGCAGCGGACTCTATGTCGGTTCCGGCGGGGGTGCGTACAACACGCAGTACGAATACTTCCCGCTGATGAGCGAAACCGGCGGCGATCTCGTCGGGTTCGGTCGCGAGCTCGCCAGCGTCGTCAACCCGATGTGGCTGCTGCGCACGCTGCCGAACAACGTGCTCTGTCACGTCGGCATCAAATACAACCTGAAGGGCACCAACGCCTGCATTACCAATCACAGTTGCGGAGGCACGCTCGCGGTCATCGAGGCGATGGAGGCGCTGCGTCAAGGCGAGGCCGACCGCGTGGTCGCTGTCGGGCACGACGCGCTGATCGAGCCACAGATGGTGCTTTACTACCACCAGTGCGGCTTGCTGGCGAAGGACACGATCCGGCCGTTCGATGCGGAACGATCGGGAAGCGTTTTCGGCGAGGGGTCCGGGGCTCTGGCTCTGGAAACGGAAGCGGCTGCAAGCCAGCGCAGTGCAAAGGTACTCGGCGAAGTGCTCGGCGGCGGCTACGCGGGCGAAGCCCAGGGGCTGCTTGCCATTCGCGATGACGGTGATGGACTCGCGCGGGCAATCGGCCAGGCGCTCGCCGACGCGAAGCTGCAACCCGCCGACATCGGCATGATCGTCGCGCACGGCAACGGGACGCCGCAATCGGATTCGTCGGAAGCTGCGGCCATCCGGACCGTCTTCGGCAGCGGCGCCGATGCGCCGCCCGTGACGGGGTTCAAGTGGGCCATCGGCCACCTGATCGCTGCAGCCGGCATCATCGAAGCGGTGATCGCACTGGCGGCCCTGCGCAAAGGCGTAGTTCCGGGAATCGCCACGTTGGCGCATCCCGATCCGGATTGCGCCGGCATCCGCATTTCCACAACGACGCAAAAGCCACGCGGGAATACCGCGCTGATCCTGTGCCGTGGCTTTGCGGGAACCAACGCCGCGCTGATCGTCCGCGCGTTCTAGAAACATGGTCGACGCCGCCGAGACAGCGGCCAGCGCAGCGACGCGTTGCGGCATCGATTCGGTCGAGATCGCGCGGATCGATCGCCTGCTAGCGGAAACAGGCGCAGGCGAGATTCCCCGGATCTTCACGGCGCAGGAACTCGCCGACAGCGGTACCGGGTCCGCGCGAAGTGCGAGCCTCGCGGCGCGCTTCGCCGCGAAGGAAGCGTGCGCCAAATTGTTCCCGCGCGAACTCGCGCGAGGACAGATCGAACCCGAGGATTTTTCCGTGGCGCGCGATGCGTACGGCGCGCCGCAGATCGTCTGCAATGCCCGTGCTCAGGCGCTGCTCGACCGGCATCGGATCCGTACGGTCACGGTATCGCTGACGCACGACCGCACGAGTGCATCGGCGGTCGCGCTGGCGATTCCAGCGCAGACCGATGTGCCGCTACCCGGCAAGGTCCTGTATCGCTTCCTGCCGATACGCCGGAAGGTGATTCTCGAAAACCTGCGCCGCGTGTTCGGCGAGGCGGTCCCGGAGACCGAAATCGAGCACCTCGCGCAGGCGCATTACGCGCATCTGTGGCGGCTGTTCGGCGAGTTCCTGCGCTTTCGATGGATGTCGCAGGCCCAAAAAGGCGCCACGGTGCGCGTGGAAAACGTCGATGTGCTCGCCGCGGCGCTCGCGCGCGGCAAGGGCGTCCTGATATTGACCGGCCATTTCGGCAACTTCGAGGTTGCTACGGTGGCCGGGCTCACGCATTTTCCGCAGATGCGCGATCGCATCCACTTCGTTCGTCGGGCGATCAAGCCTCGCTGGCTCGATGCACTGGTGACCCGACGCTTTCGCGCCGCGGGCTTCGGTGTCATGTCCAAGCGGGGCTCCCTCGACACGATCCTCGATCGGCTGGCGGCAGGAGACATGATCGTGTTTCCATTCGATCAGCATGCCAGCCCGCCCGATGGCATCGAAAGCGAATTCTTCGGTCATCCCGCGTGGACGTTCAAGAGCCTGGCCATCATCGCGCTCGCGACCGGCGCGCCGGTGCTGCCCGCCGCAGGGTGGCGCGAGCCCGACGGCAAGCACGTCCTGCGGTTCGAAGAACCAGTGCCGTTGATCGAGACTGAAAATGTGAACGAAGAGATCCGTGCCAATACGCGCGCCTTCAACGCCGCCCTGGAGCACCTGGTCCTGCGGCATCCCGAACAGTGGTTCTGGGTACACAGGCGATGGAAAGCTGTCCGCTCCAGGCGAGGCGCCCGCAGCGCCCCCAACGGTCTATAATGTCGGGTTATCCGTCTTCGAGCGCCTGCGCGACATGAAGCGCCGGGCAAGGCAACATCATGTTTGAACACATACCCAACCTTCTGGCCCCCAAGTTTTTCTTCCTGTACGCGTTCATCGCGTCGGCGGTCTTCGTCCACTATCGCGGCGCCGTGCGGCACAAGTTCTATCGCCAGATCACGGACCATTCGACGTTCATGGCACCGTACAACGTGCTGATGTACATGTTCTCGGCCGTCCCGAACAAACCGTTCATCGACGTTGCACAGTTTCCCGAGCTGAAGCCGCTTACGGACAACTGGCAGACGTTGCGCGAGGAGGCCCTCAAGCTGTTCGACGAAGGCCATATTCGCGCCGCCTCAGGGTACAACGACCTGGGCTTCAATTCCTTCTATCGCCGCGGCTGGAAGCGCTTCTACGTGAAGTGGTACAACGAGTCGCTGCCCTCCGCGGCAGCGCTCTGTCCGAAGACCGTCGCGCTGGTCGAGTCGATTCCGACGATCAACGGCGCCATGTTCGCGATGTTGCCGCCGGGCGGGGACCTGGGCAAGCACCGCGATCCATTTGCCGGTTCGTTGCGGTACCACCTCGGGTTGTCGACGCCGAATTCGGACAAGTGCCGCATCTGGGTCGACGGCCAGGAGTATTCATGGCGCGACGGCGAAGCCGTCATGTTCGACGAAACGTTCATGCACTGGGCGGAGAACAAGACCGACACGCTGCGCGTGATCCTGTTCGCGGATATCGAGCGGCCGCTCAAGAGCAAGATCATGAGCAAGTTCAATCACTGGTTCAAGAACACGGTGATCCGTGCCAGTGAGACGAGCAACGCCGAAGGCGATCGCGTCGGCGTGGCGAACAAGATCTTCAGCTTCGCGTACTACCTGCGGCTTCCGGCCAAGGCGCTCAAGCGCAAGAGCAAGACCCTCTACTACGTGCTCAAGTGGGCGCTGCTCGGCGGACTCGTCGTCTGGATGCTCGCCTGATCGCGGCGACGCTCAACGCTTCTACTGCGATGCTCGTCCGTCTCCTGGTCGTAATCGGCATCGCGCTGGGCTGCGCGCTTAGCGCCACGGCGCAGGACGTCTATCCGTCCAAGCCGATTTCGTTGGTGGTGCCGTTTCCGCCGGGTGGCGTGGCTGACATCGTGGCGCGCCCGTTCGGCGAAGCGATGAGCCGTAACCTTTCGACACCGGTCATCATCGAAAACAAAGCCGGCGCCGGTGGCGGCATCGGCATGGCTTACGTGACCAAGGCCAAGCCCGACGGGTACACGTTGCTCCTCGCGCTGTCCTCGATTTCCATCATTCCCGAGGCCGACAAGGTGACCGGCCGCACGCCGATGTACCAGCTCGATCAACTGGTGCCGATCGCGCGGCTTACCGCCGACCCGACGGTGCTCGCCGTGCGCGCGGACAGCAACTGGAAGACACTGGCCGACTTCGTGGCCGACGCCAGGAATCGTCCCGGCGCCATCAGTTACGGGTCGTCCGGGAACTACGGCACGATGCACGTACCGATGGAGATGTTCGCGGCGCGCGCCGGCATCAAGCTCCTGCATGTTCCCTTCACCGGTGCCGGACCGGCAGTGATCGCGTTGCTCGGCGGGAACATCGAGGCGGTGGCGTCCGGGCCGTCGACGGTGATCCAGCACGTCAAGGCTGGCAAGCTGCGCGTCCTGGCGTCGTGGGGCGACAAACGCCTGGCATCGTTGCCGGACGTGCCGACATTGCTCGAACTCGGCTACGACGCGGTGTTCTTCCAGTGGTCCGGATTGTTCGCGCCTGCGGGTACGCCGGAACCCGTGCTGGCGCGGTTGCGTGAGGCTGCGCGTGTCGCCGCGACGGATTCGAAGTTCGTCGGAGCCATGGCCACCGTCGATACGCCGGTCCAGTACATGGACGCCCCGGAGTTGCAGCGCTTCTGGGACGGCGACGCGAAGAAGCTCGGTGACGTAGTGCGGCGGGTCGGGAAGCTTGAATAGCGCACCCGCGCCTGCGGCAAGCTGCTGACACGGCACGAAAATTGCACCTTTCGCGCGGTTGAATATTTGTGGGACTGCATCGGTGCCGTTTTGGCGGCCCGGCGTCACTTTCCGCCCATGACCGGCGTCGATATCGTCCAGCTTTTTGTTGAGAGTCCCCTCACGTCCGTACTGTTCGTCCTGAGTGCCCTGGCGATCGGTGTCGGCGGCGTGAAGATTTTCTCCCGGCATCGGCCTGACATCGGCGACATTCCGGTGCCGACCGGCATGTCGTTTGCGAGAATCTCGACCCGTGGCAGCCTGGGCGACTGCCAGGAATAACGGGAACACGTCCGAGCTGCAGCGCGCGCGCGACGCGCTGCGGGCCAGCAGGCACCAGTTCCGGCTGATCACCGAGAACGTTCCGGCGATGATCGTCTACTACGATCGGCAATTTGTCTGCCGTTTCGCCAACTCGCAGTACGCCACATTTTTCGGTTTCACCGAGGAAGGCATCCTCGGCAAGCACCTGTCGGAAATCATCGGCGCACAAAGCTACGCGAACACGGCGGTTCAGTTCCAGCGCGTCATCGACGGCGAGTCGGTGACGTATGAGCGGGCACAACTGTGCGCGGATGGCAACGTCCGGCACGTCCGCGTGGCTTTCGCGCCGGAGCGGGCGACGGATGGCACGGTCAAGGGCAGCTATGCACTCGTCACGGATGTCACGGCCTACAAGGAAGCCGAGGAAGCGATACGCACGCATGCCGTGCGACAGGAGGCGATTGCGATCTACGGCCAGTATGCGCTGGAAACGCGCGATATCGACAAGCTGATTGCGAACGCTGCGGCGATCAGCACGTCCGGGCTCGACGTCACGCACTCCGCGGTCTATCGGGCGGTCGGTGCAGCGGACCCGCTGCTGCAGATCGCTGGGGTCGGCTGGCGCGCGGATGCGCCGACAGCAGTCGCGCGCCAATCGTCGACGGGTCGTGCCTTGCTCGCCGGGCAACCGGTGATCATCGACGATCTGCGCAGTGCCGGCGCAGACGTCGACATGCACATCATCGCCGAAGGGTTGTTGAGTGGAATGGAGGTGGCTATCCCGACCTCGGACGGCGCGTTCGGTGTCATCGGTGCCTATAGCCGTGACGCGGGTCGATTCAGCCGCGACGACGCCAGTTTTTTGATGTCGATCGCAACCTCGCTCGGCACGGCCATCGGACGCAAGCGGGCGGAAGAACGCCTGGCCTATGTCGCCCAATTCGATTCGCTTACGGGTCTGCCCAATCGCACGCTGTTTCGCGATCGGCTGAGTCAGGCGATGACCCGCGCCGAACGCGGCGGGACCCAACTGGCGCTGATGCTGCTCGACCTGGATCGCTTCAAGGAGATCAACGACACGCTGGGTCATCGCGCCGGCGATCGCCTGCTGCAAGCGGTAGCCGACCGCCTGACGAGCGTCCTGCGCACAGTCGATACGGTGGCGCGGCTCGGAGGGGACGAGTTCACGGTCATCGTCGAGGATGTCGAGAGCGCCGAAGCCGTCGCACTGGTTGCGGAAAAGGTCGTCGGTGCGCTGGCGAAACCGTTTCCGCTCGACGACCAGGAATACTTTCTCACCGTGAGCGCGGGGATCACGATGTACCCCAGCAGTCCGGGCGATATCGAGACGCTGATCGTGAATGCCGACGTCGCGATGTACGACGCGAAGGACAAGGGCAAGAACAACTTCCAGTTCTACCGCGCCGAGATGAACGCCATGAAGCAGGAGCGGCTGAGTCTCGAAGGCCAACTGCGCCGCGCGGCCGACCGCGGCGAGCTCTTCCTCGAGTACCAGCCCCAGACCGACCTTCGCACCAACCAGGTGATCGGCGCCGAAGCGCTCTTGCGGTGGCGTCACCCGGACCTGGGCTTGATCGAGCCGAACCGGTTTATCCCGATCGCGGAGCAGACCAACCTCATTCTGCAGATCGGCAAGTGGGTGCTGCACAAGGCCTGCGCACAGAACGTCGCCTGGCAGCGAGCAGGCATGCCGCGCATTCGCGTCGCGGTGAACGTGTCTGCCCGCCAGTTTCGCGCGGAGTTGCTGGAGACCGTCGCGGCAGCGCTGAGGGAAACGGGTCTCGCCCCCGATTGCCTCGAGCTGGAAATCACCGAGGGGTTGCTCATCGAAGATCCGAAGGTGGCCAGAGCGGTGCTCACCGAGCTGAAGACGCTGGGCGTGCACGTCGCGATCGACGATTTCGGCTCGGGCTATTCGAGCTTGAGCTATCTCAAGCATTTCCCGCTCGACAGTCTCAAGATCGACCGTGGTTTCGTACGCGATCTGTCGTTCGACCCCAATGACGCGTCGATCGCGCGCGCGATCATCGCGCTCGGCCACAGCCTGGACCTCAAGGTGATCGCCGAAGGCGTCGAGACGCCGCAGCAGCTCGCGTTCCTGCGCGACCACCGCTGTGACGTAGTGCAGGGATTCCTGTTCGGCGCGCCGGTCAGTGCGGACGAGATGGGCTCGTTGCTGCGTCAGGGCCTGCACGCCACCGCATAAGGGTGATCGGCGCGCTCAGCGCCTCATGTCGTCGATGATCCAGATGACGAATCCGACCGCGATGCCAAGCCACATGAGCGCCATGATCCTCGACTCGGTGTAGTACTCCCACATCAGCGCGTTGATGCTGCAAAGCAGGATGACCATCAGCTTGAGCAGCCGATTGCCGATTGCGCTATAGGCGGGAGGGGTGGCCATGGGTCTCGGTTTGAAGCATCGTTCAACCGATGAGCTACGGACGAATCAGTCGATCGAACGCCGATGCAGCATAGTTGGCCCGGAGGCGACGGTCAAGGTCGGCGCACGAACGCTGGCGCCATTGCTCCGCTAGTCTTACTGTGTTAATAAATACAATGTATTATGCGCCCATCTTCAACTGCTTTGTCAAGGAGCCGAGGAGATGGGAACTGCGACCGAACGATTTGGGCAATACGTGTCGTTGATTGCGCAACAATTGGGGCACGCCGATCGGGTAGAGCCGTTTCGTGGTTACTGCACCGGGTTGTTGCTGCCGGTGCAACGCAAGAGTGTCGAGCCGATGGCGGCGCATCTGGCGCCGACGCGGGTACGTTCCGCGCATCAGCGTTTGCATCATTTCGTGGCTGATGCGGCGTGGTCCGACGACGCGGTGCTGGCAGCGGTGCGCGACTATGTGCTGGAGCAAGTCACGCCGCGCGTCGGTAAGCCGGAAGCGCTGCTGATCGATGACACCGGCTTTCCGAAGCAGGGCACGCACTCGGTCGGTGTGGCGCGCCAATACTGCGGGCAATTGGGCAAGCAAGACAATTGCCAAGTGGCGGTCAGTGTTTCGCTCGCCCATGAGCGGTACAGCCTGCCGTTGGCGTATCGGCTGTATCTGCCCAAGGAGTGGGCCGAGGATCCGCTGCGCCGCGCCGCGGCCAAGGTACCGGAGACAGTGACTTTCGCCACCAAGCCGGCGCTGGCGTTGCAATTGCTGCAACAACTGCAGCCGGTGGCCGGGTTGCCGAAGTTGGTCGTGGTCGATGCCGGCTATGGCGTGGACACGGCGTTCCGACAGAAGCTCACCGCCCTGGGGTTCACCTACGTGGTGGGCATCACCGGCCAGGTCAGTGTGTGGCCCGAAGGACAGGCCCCATTGCCGCCGAAGCCGTGGGTGGGCCGCGGCATCAAGCCGACGCGGCTGCGCCACGCTGCCGAGCACCGACCGCTGAGCGCCCGAGCGTTGGCGATGCAATTGCCGCCCCGGCGTTGGCACACCGTCACTTGGCGCGAAGGCACCAACGAACCCTTGTCCTCGCGCTTTGCCGCGCTGCGAGTGCGCTGCGCGCATCGCGACCACTTGCGCGTCGAGCCCCACCCCGAACAATGGCTGCTGATCGAGTGGCCACGTGGCGAAGCCGAACCGATCAAATACTTCTTGAGTACCTTGCCCGCCACCACTTCGCTCAAGGAATTGGTGCGCGTGGCCAAGTTGCGCTGGCGCATCGAGCGTGACTACCAAGAACTCAAACAGGAGCTTGGCCTCGGCCACTTCGAGGGCCGCAGCTGGCGCGGCTTTCACCACCACGCCACACTGTGCATCGCCGCCTACGCCTTCCTCCTCGCGCAACGCATCGCGGCTCCAAAAAAAACTCTGCCTCATCCGATATTCGGCCAAGTGTCTGCCCTACCCGAAGGCTTCCGGCCCCGGGGCTCCCCTGCGCCGCCAGCGCCACATCCCGGACTCGATCACGACGCTGCGCCTGGAACTCGCCGCCGCCCTCATCGCCGCACTCGATCGGTGCCCGTGCTGCGGTCGGAGAGGTGAGTAAATTATTAACACAGTACAACTAGGAGCCTGTCGGACTTTCGTTTCTGGAAATCTTGACTACACTGAATTGCATTGATGTCCTTTCGGTGAGTGAATTGATGGCGCGTTTTGTTGCGGTTGATCGCGATACGCAATTTCTGTTTCCGCCGAGTGTGCAGGAGTGGCTGCCGAAAGATCATCTGGCGCGGTTCGTGGTCGACGTGGTCGAGCAGTTGGATTTGTCGGGACTCGAACAAAGCTATGCTGGTCGTGGCAGCGATGCGCATCATCCCGCGATGCTGGTGGCGCTGCTGCTCTATGGCTATGCCACGGGCACCTTCTCCAGCCGGGCCTTGGAACGAGCGAGCTACGACTCGATTGCCGTTCGCTATATCACAGCGAACAGCCATCCGGATCACGACACGATCAACAGTTTCCGCAAGCGCTTCCTGAAGCAGATCGAGGCGATCTTCGTGCAAGTTCTGGGCTACGCCCGGGAGATGGGGATGTTGAAGCTGGGCACGGTGAGCCTGGACGGGACCAAGGTGCACGCCAACGCCTCGCGCCACCGTGCGATGAGTTACGGCCACGCCAAGAAGCTGGAGGCCAAGCTCAAGGCGGAGGTGGCGGAGCTGATGAGACGGGCGGAAGCGGCCAACGCCCGTGACTTGCCGGAGGGCATGAACCTGCCCGAGGAGTTGAGCCGCAGAGAAGAGCGCTTGGCGGCGATTGCCGCGGCCAAGGCGAAGATCGAGGCGCGGGTCAAGGCCGAAGCCGAGGCCGCCTATGCCGCCAAGCTCGCTGCGCGCGAGCAACGGGCGAAGAAGAATGGCAAGCGACCTGGCGGTCGACCGCCGGCGCCGCCCAGTGGCACACCCAAGGACACGGACCAAGTCAACTTCACCGACGAGGACTCGCGCATCATGCCGGTGCGAGGAGGTGGCTTCGAGCAAGCCTATAACGCCCAGGCCGCCGTGGATACCGACAGCATGTTGGTGGGGGCAACCGCGCTGACGCAAGCGACCAACGACAAGCAGCAGGTGGTGCCGATGCTCGACCAACTGCAAGCCTTGCCGAAGGATCTGGGCCGGGTCAAGCGACTGCTGGCCGATACCGGGTATGCCAGCGCGGACAACGTCAACGCTTGTGCGCAAGCCAAGATCCAGCCCTTGATCGCGCTCGGCCGCGAAGCCCATCACGGCTCGCCGTTCGATCGCTTCGCCGAGCCGGCACCACTGCCCAGTAAGTCGACGCCGATGGCGGCGATGCGGCATCGCCTGCAAACCCGACGTGGGCGCAAGCTGTATGCGTTGCGCAAATGCACGGTGGAGCCGGTGTTCGGATTGATCAAGCACGTCATGAAGTTCCGGCAATTCCTGCTGCGTGGAATCAACGGCGCGCGCGGCGAATGGAGTCTGGTGTGTCTGGCATGGAACATGAAACGAATAAACGCCCTCAGCGCCTGAAGCACGGCCGAATTCGCTCACCGAAACCAGACTGGAACGCATCACACCGCTCCCTTTCGCACCTCGTAACGCACTTTCTACCGTTTCCTCCCTACGCCGCTGCAAAATGAGCCGTCGCCGCCCAATCAACCGAAAACCGCCCACCTCAAGTCCGACGGGCTGCTAGAACGCTTGAGGTTGGATCTGTGTGGTCCTGCCGCCGGGCAGCGACACGGTTGCGGACGTCGGCGATGTAAACGTGATGGTGATGATGCCGTCGTTTCCCACGAGTGCAGGTTTCACTGCAAGCGTGCAAGCAACGCACTGCCCTCCGCTGTACTTGTCCAGCGTGGCGCTGAACACGGTACCCGACAGCGGGCCGCTGGCAAGGTACCACTGCGCCGCGCCGGCGGACGTGTATGAATAGACCGTAACCACGAGCACTCCGTGTTTGTAGTCCAGCGCATAACCGCTACCGGGCTCGTCGGGGTTCCACCATAAGCCGATCTGGGGCGCAAGCGCGGGCGGTGCCACCGGACCGACCGACAACGGCTTCGCAAAGGTGCGCGAATCGCGCGGCACATAGCTGTCGTTGACGATGATGCCGGGTGTCAATTCGGTCAACAGTACCGAGACGATCCACGCCCCGTTCGGTGGAGGGACGTATGGGGAGGGAGGGGGATCGATGTCGGACGTTTGCCAGCCGGTCCCCAAGGTGGGCAGGGGGTACTCGGCGAGCTTGTACCCCGATTGCAAGGACGTCGGGTAGGGCGAGGTGAACGCCCATAGCTCGATGCGCACCGGGCCGGATTGGCCATTCGGGCCGTAGTTGGCGTAGCCGTCGGCGAAGACCCAGGCGAGATTGCCGCTGAGTGTGTAATCGACGTTCCCGACAAACTGGAGGTTCGAGGCCGTCGTGTCGATGCATGCAACGCCAAGCAAGGCAATTGCAAGTGTCGAGAGCATGCCCCAGACGCGACGCAGTACATGGAACTCGATTCGCATGACCAGTTCCCCGCTTTCCGGTGATCAATCGAAGATGCCGGGGCGAGAGTTTACGCGAGATGCCGTCGCCGACGTGATCTATCGATTGCACGGATTCCGCGACTACGTCACCGAGCGTGTGCGTTACAAGGTGTAGGAGAGATGCCCCAGGTCCGCCTGTCGAGCGACCTTACAGTCGCGCGTCGGTTCAAACAAGGCGACTTCTGCAAGCCGCTGAACCAGAAGGATTTCCTCGTCGCCGGAACGCATCTTGCTGCTACGTTAGACAGATGGGCTCGTACGACACAGAGACTGTTTCAAAGGCGCAGCAAACGCACGAGGTGAGCGAGAAAATTCGCGCCAAGTATTCCCGATGAGGCAGCAGTTTGCCGCGTCGTGATGTGGTGAATGCGGTTCGCATTCGGAGCGGCATTCTTGTAGCGATGTTCATGGTGCAGTCTTCAAGCCCCCGGTTATCGACGGGGGTTCTTTTTGTGCTCCGCGCGAAGTCGGGCGGCAACGATCCGCTAACCGAAATCGAATAAGGAATCGTGCCTTGAGTAACAACAGCTCCAAGCCCATCGAATTTCGACAACTTACCAGCGCCGAATTCGCGCGCTTGAGCTCATCCATGCAGTTGGCGCTTCTTACCATTCGCCGGGCGCAATTAAGTAGCCGCAAGGTTGTAGCACCGGCGCCCGAACGGAAGAGGCGACACAGCGACTTGTAGATATCTTCTGGAGCTGGTCGGGGGGCGGGGAGGAAGACTGCGCGCGGGTTCTCGCATGCAAGCCCTGAGCGGCGTTTCGCGACGGCCACGCCACAGAACGCTCTGGAGGTCCCTCAGGCCATCGATCCTGCACATACAGGACGCCGAGACAAGATGGCTCCGAATGCAGTCGATATCGTGGGGATCTCCAGGGCGACCGCATCGAAATGTACTGCCAGGGCGTGAGCCAGCCCGCTCGCGCAACGCTTTACGAAGGCAGGGCGATGTCCGAAAGACTCGCGCACAGCGCCAGAAGCCGCTCCTGCGCGTCGGCGTCGTGCGCCACCGCTGCAGGCCTAAGCGCCTTCTGGTGGTAGAAGTATTTGCCGGTTACGCGGGCTGCAGCGTCATCGCTCACCGCCAGCCACGCCTGCGTCTTCGCGCCAGCGTCCAGGTCATCCGGCGCGTTCGGGCCGCCCATCTTGGTGGCAACCCATCCGGGCTCGACCGCGTTGGAGAGCACCTCGCGCCAGCGGCTAGCAATTGCGAAGGTCAGCATCGTGTCGTGCAGCTTCGAGTCTGCGTAGGCCTGCAGTCCGTCCCAGTTCCTCTCCGTCCAAAGCGGATCCTTCAACGACGCATCTCCCTGTCGATGCAGGCCCGAACTCAGATAGATTAGCCGCTGGGGCCTTTCCATCAGGCAGGTCAGCACATAGGGCGCCAATGTGTTCACCGCGAATACTTGCGGTAGTCCATCCACAGTGGTGGCCCGAGGCTCCCGATGACCCACGGCAACGTTGTGGATCACGGCATCGAAGCGACCGAACTGGTTGGCGCGCTCCGCCACTATGCGGCATTCGCGCTGTGACGAGACATCTCCTATCAACACGTCCCGTGCATTGGGCACGGTCGTCCTGGCATCCCTGGCACGGGCCGCGCTACGCGCGTGCAGGACAACATCGTGGCCAGCGGTGGCGAGCAGATTGGCAGCCATCGCTCCAAGTCCGTCCGCTGAGCCGGTGATAAAGATCCTTGCCATCGCGAACTCCTCAGATCAGGGTGGCGGCAATCGCGAAAGAACCGGGAAGTTCACGACCATCGCAGCGGGCCAGCACCCGTTGGAGTTGGGCGCTTGGCTAGCGTGGCGGCCGACGTGTCCCTGTGAGACCCCACGAGTGACAAAGCGTCCACAGCGACTCGCGTGCGTCAGCGATTGTTGTCGTGGAAACTGACTTTTGATGGTGCTGTTGAGTGGAGTCGAACCACCGACCTACTGATTACGAATCAGTAATTTCCTCGTCCAAAGGCGTCCAGCTACTGATGATAGGCTAGCCATTGGACTCTACAACAGATTGATATTACACAGAAGAGTGGCTACAATTGTCCCGTGAGGTCCAAGTAGAGCTAGCAGCAATCTGCTAGCCGCAGTGCTAGCCACGCCGTGGCTAGCAGAAAACGGGGCAAATGGAGCAACGTCGAACGAGGGGCTTCACCGTCAAAGAACTCATTGCACTAGCGCCCGCAGACGAGCGTTACGTCGCGTGGGACCCGAATAAAGCAGGCTTCGGAGTTCGAGTGAGCCCACACAACCACAAAGCGTTTGTGTACGCCTATCGGTTCGATGGACGACCGCGCATGAAAACTCTTGGCACCTTCGACCCGGACGGTACGCGAGGGGGATTGACGCTCAAGGCTGCGATCATGCGGTACCACGCTGACGCCGCCAAGGTCAATGAAGCCGCTGAGGCTCGCGCTCGCGGGGAAGCACCGGCCGTGGAACTCGACCCCGCCGCAGAGAGAGTGGTCAAGGCACGCGCCCATCGTGCCGCCGACTCGCTGTCGCAGGCTGCAGAGAAATACCTAACCGCAGCGGCGGGCAGATTGCGCCTCCGCACTGTCGAAGAGTATCGACGGGTGCTGGATACTTACCTTCTACCCACGCACGGGCACGCGAAGCCGGGCAGTATTCGAAAACATGATTTAGCGCCCCGGTGGCCACTTGAAATTCCTCCATCTGTGGCCGGGTCAAATTCCCCCAGGCGCGACGGCAGGAGCGTGAGGATTGTTACTCGGAATGGTTACCTTTTACAAGACGGGTGGCAGCCTCTTTGAGGCGATAGCTTTTGCCACGGAACTCGGCGAGCACGCTGCGATGCATGAGACGATCGAGGATAGCGGTGGTCAGTGCGGCGTCGCCGAGGTACTTGTCCCAGTCGGCGATGATGCGATTGGACGTAATAATATTGCTGCGCCGTAGTTTGTAGCGTCGGTGGAGGATGGATTGCAATTCGTCAGCGCTTTCGAGGGCGATGCGTCGGGTCAGGAACAGATCGTCGAGCACCAGCAGGTCGGCGTCGATGACGGGTTTGAAGAGCCTGCGCTTGGTCAGCGGTGAGGCTTGCACGAGATTGATCAGCAGCTCGTCGGCCTCGGTATACAGCACGCGCAGTTCGGCGCGCACGGCGGCATAGGCAATCGCCTTGGCGATGTGACTTTTGCCGGTACCGGGTGGGCCGATGAACAGCGCGCTGTCGCCCTCGGCGATGAACTTGAGGGTATGCAGTTCGAAGCAGGTGCGCTTGGGGATCTTGGGGTTGTAGCTCCAGTCGAATTCGGCGAGTGAGGTTCGTTCATCGAGGCCGGAGAGCTGAAAGCGGCGTTCGAGCAGCCGCGATTGGCGGCGGTCGAGCTCATCCTGGAGGATGGCGGAGAAGGTTTCGACAAAGGGGAGGTTAGAGACCTGCGCTTCGATGAGACGGGTTTCCAGCGTGGCGCGCACGCCGGAGAGGCGCAGCTGTTTCAGGGCTTGATCAATTTCCATCATGCTCATGGTCATGGTTGAGTTGCTCCTGCGGCGTGGTGGTTGGGGGGTGGGTAGCTATCGGGCAAGCACAGGCAATCGCGTATAGGCGGTTTTAAGCGCCCGGGTTTGGTGCATCGCGGTGGTGCCGGTCATAAACATCGCCAACGGCTCGTTGTCGTCGCGACCTCCGCTCATGGCTCAGCGCCGCCGGAGGGTGCGGTGTTGGCGGCAGACAAGCGCTCAAAGAACTCGGCATACTCGGCCGGCGCGCGAATGAGTTCGTGCTGCTGCGTCAGCGGCGAGGTGGTGGTCAGCGGCAGTTGCGGCTGGCGAGCATCGAGGTCGATGACCGCTTGGGCGAGCAGTTGCTCGGAGAGCGCGCGCACCGCTTTGTAGGAGTGGATCTGCCGCGCCAATGCCACCGCGGCGGCCTGCTCGAGGATGCAGGCTGGATAGCGCGGGCTCAAGCCGACGATGCCCCACATGCTTTTTTGCGCTTCGCGGCCGCGCTGCTCGAAGAGCTGGCGACACAGGGCGAGGATGTTGGGGCCGATGTGCTCGGCGCGGGCGAGCAGTTGATGGGTCTGGCGGGACGGGTTGAACACGCGCTCGTTGTCGGGCAGTCGGACCTCGCCCTTGCGCGTGGCGCGCGGATGACGGCGAATGAGTTCCAACGTGTGTACGTCGCGAATCTCGAGTTCGTGCTGGTAGAGGCGAATCAGCACCTGGCTGCCGATGCGGGCCGGACGCGCTGCGTACCAGGCGCTGTCGACCTGAATGGTGGTGTCGTCACCCACCGTGCGCTTGCCTTCCTCGAAGTAGCGAAAGCCCTCCAGCGGCAGTGGCTTGAGGTGGGCACGTTCCTCCTGGAACATCTCTTCGACTTGTCGCTTGGCCCGACCGTGGATGCGTAGCGCGGCCCACTTCTGTTCCCAGTGCTGCAGGTAGGCGTTTTGCTCATCCAGCGATTCGAAACGCCGTCCCTTCAGGGCGGTGGCCTGGGTGTGGCCGATCGCGTTCTCGACCGTACCTTTCCGATTCGCATCGCGTACGCGCGCCGGGTCGGCGACCACGCCATAGTGCGCGAGCATCGCGCCATAGACGCGGTTGAGTTGCGGTTCATAGATATCGGGCGTGATCACACCTTCCTTTAAATTGTCGAGGACGCAGTAATTCACGGCGCCTCCAAAGTAGCGAAATGCCTGCTCGTGCAGCCGCGCCCAGACCTCGCTGCTCGACTTCCACACTACGTGCCGATACGAGCGGCGCGAGTAACGCAGCGTCATCACAAACAATCGTGGTCTACGGTACCGACCGCTGGTGGGATGGCGGGTGAGCGCGCCTTCGCCGTAGTCGACTTGGCACTCCTCCCCGGGGAGGAACTCCAGGCGATCGAACTGCTCCGGCTCCTGGGTGTGCAGCGCCCGACAGAAGCGCTTGACGCTGTTGTAGCGTGGCGTGAAACCAAACCGATCCACCAGCTCCTGATAGATGGCCGTGGCGTTGCGACCCAGCCGCACTTGCGCCTCGATCCACTCGCGATGTCCCTCACAGGCCGAGCGCGCGTGCGCGGGCAGCCCGGCTCCAGGAGCCGGTGGCCGGGGTGGGGGAATTTGAGCCGGCACGCCAACCGAGCCGGTGGCCATGGGGGATTTTGACCCGTCCCCAGAGCGCGCCGCGGCCATGGCGAGCGCAAGCTTGCGCACCGTCTTGCGATCAATGCCGGTCTTGCGACTGATCTCGTGCTGTGAGACCTCGTTCTCGAGCAACGTGATCACAGCACCCTTCTGATGCGGCTTCAAGACATTCACTCCCAACCCCTTCCGCCAATGCAAAAGGGGCGATCATGTCCTGTCGTCGTTGCCACCGCCGCGAATAGCCGGCGACGGTTGCGTCTGACTTACGCGCTCAGCTGGGGGATTTTGAACTGGCCATCAGACTCGCGCCCATATAGAGCCATTCGGTTTGCGGCCTAATGGAGCCACTCCATTGGCGGCCTAATCGAGCCATCTGAATCGCGGCCTAATTGAGCCACCCGATTCGCGGCCAAATGAGGCCACGCCCAGTGTAGCGTTGCCGGCAACGGCATCCGGTCTCGGACTTCTCGCTTGCGTTAGCCTCCGGCATTTTTGTCGGGGGAAGACGCGATGGCGAACAGGAGGTTCGAGATGTACGAAATTCGGCAGATTATTGCGCGCCTGCGCTTAGGCGAATCTGATCGCGCGATTGCGCGCGCGCAGCGGACTGGGCGCGCCACCGTAGCGAGTATCCGGCGCGTGGCCGGCGAGCGTGGCTGGCTCGATCCGGCGGGGCTGCTGCCCGAGGATGGGTTGCTCGTCGCCACGTTCAAGAGCCCGCGCACGACAGCGCAGAACGTCTCCAGCGTCGAGCCGTTTCGCGAGTTGATCCTGGCCTGGCACGCCCAGGGCATCCAGGTGAGCACCATGCACCGGGCGCTGGCGCGCAAGCACGGTTATACGGGCAGCGTGCACGCGCTGTATCGCTTTCTCGAACGGGTCGGGGTGTCGCTACCAGCGGCGACGGTCATTCTGGATTTCCCGGTCGGCGAGACCGCCCAAGTCGATTTCGGCAAAGGTCCGCTGATCACCGATCGGCGCAGCGGCGAGCTCGTTGCCAGCTGGATCTTTGTAATGACGCTGGCCTGGAGCCGGCATCAGTACGCCGAGATCGTGCGCAACCAGAAGGTAGAAACCTGGCTGGTCTGTCATCGCCACGCCTTCGAATGGTTTAACGGCGTGCCGTTGAAGATCGCGATCGATAATCCGAAGTGCGCCATCACCCGCGCCTGCTATTACGAACCCACCGTGCAGCGCGCTTATGGCGAGCTCGCCCTCGGCTACGGTTTCCGCATCGCCGCATGTCCGCCGCGGCGGCCAGAATTGAAGGGGCGGGTCGAATCGGGCGTGAAATTCGTCAAGTCTGACTTCGTACCGCTACGCGAGTTCACCAGCGTCGACCACGCCAACGATCAACTCCACGCGTGGATCCTGGGCGAAGCTGGCAATCGCATCCACGGCACCACCCGCGCGCGCCCGTTGACCCTGTTCGCCGAGACCGAGCGGGCGCTGTTGCAACCGCTGCCGGCCATCGCCCCGGAATGTCCCGTCTGGGCCCAAGCCAAACTGCACGGCAACTGTCATGTGCAATTGGATTACTGCCACTATTCGGCGCCGTTTCGTTTGATCCGGCACACGCTCTGGCTCGAGATCACTGCCAACGCGGTGCGCATCTATCGTGAGCACGAGCTCGTTGCCGTTCATCCGCGGCTGTTCAAGCCCGGCGACCGGTCCACCATTGCCGATCATCTCCCGCCTGATGCGCAAGCCTATTTCATGCGCGACCCGCAGTGGTGTTTAACTCAAGCCAAGGCCGTGGGCCCCGCCTGCCTGGCCGTCGTCGAATCGTTGTTCAGTGATCGCGTGCTCGATCACCTGCGCGCCGCGCAAGGGCTGCTTGGGCTGCGCGACCGCTTTGGCGGCACCCGGCTCGAGCCGCCTGCGCCCGGGCGTTGAAATTCGGCGCCCCCAGCTATCGCACCATCAAGCAAATTCTCAAGCAGGGATTCGATCAACAACCCGATCTGCTCGAGGTCGGCGAACTCGAGCGCCACCTATCGCGGCGGCGCGCGCTTCGGCCGTGACCCCTCCGATCTGCTGCATTGAGCGGCGCTCAGGTTCGCGCCCACGCGAAGTGCAATGAACAACGTACGCGGCAAACCACAAGTACCCCAATGCCCTGGGTTCGTCTTGCAAGCGCGTGTAGGGCCTTCTGGCCGCCCCACTGTAGTGCAGCAGCCCCTTGGACCCTGCCTCATCCACCAATGACGATGATCCCCAGCCCACCAGGAGCGACCACCATGAATCCCTGACCGAACATGCTGCCTGACGCCGTCAACCTACATTTACCACGGAGAACCGCGATGAACCCGATGCCCCAACTCGAACCCATGCTCAAACAACTGCGCCTGTCCGGCATTCTCGACTCGCTGGAGGCGAGAAACCGCCAGGCTATCGAAAGCAAGCTTGCCTATACCGATTTCCTGGCAGTACTGATCCAGGACGAAGTCGCGCGTCGCGACCAGCGGCAGTTCGCGCAGCGACTGCGCAAGGCGCAAGTACTCAACGACAAAACGCTCGAGCGCTTCGATTTCAACCACAGCCTCACGCTCAACCACACGGCCATCGCCGATCTGGCCACCTGTCGCTTCGTCACCAGACACACCCCCAGTGCTCATCGCCGGCCCGATCGGCACCGGCAAGAGTCACTTGGCGCAGGCGCTTGGTCATTGCGCGTTGCGCCAAGGTTACGATGTGCTCTTCACCACCCACAGCAAACTGCTCGGTCAACTCTACGCCGCCCGCGCGACCAACGCCTACGAACGCAAACTGCAGCAGTTAGCCAAAATCGATTTGATCCTGATCGATAACTTTGGTCTGCGCCCGATGCGCTCGCCGCAGGATGAAGACTTCCACGACCTGATCGCCGAGCGTTATGAGCGCGCCGCCGTCGTCATGACCAGCAACCTCGATTTCGACGAATGGGGCGCCGCCTTCCCCAACAAATTGCTCGGCGCGGCCACCCTCGATCGCTTACGTGACGGCGCCTATCGCGTCGTCCTCGACGGCGACAGCCACCGTAAACCGCGACCCTTGCCCGAGGCGCAGAAAAAACCAGTTGTGAAAGGCGCTAAAACGAAGTAAAAAGCGAACGGTCCGAGACCCCAAAAACGCCACTGCGCAGTGGCTTCATTACGCCGCGAATCGCTGGCTCAATTGGGGCGCGA